>NZ_KB894581.1 GCF_000374525.1 Amorphus coralli DSM 19760 | reverse complement strand
CAACTCACTCCCCCAAAAAACCAAAGCACAACGAAAAACCCCGGCAGGCCAAAAGCCCGCACGGGGATAAACTCGTTGGCCCAAGGCATGAGAACGTGTGTCGGTGAACCACCGGTCAGCGAGAGCGCGCCATGTTGACCTGAGTCCCTTGGCCCGGCCAGGCCCGGTTCGCCCACGACCCGCGGGCTCGGGGCTCCCGGTGTCCCGTCCGATGCAGACAGGAGTCCCGCGTCGCCCTGGCCGCCGGGGCTGATCGAGTCGATCGAGAGGCGGAGCCGCCGGACAGTGGTGACGGAGCCGCAGCCATTTGGTGAGCGGATCGGCCCTGCATCGGCTCCGGATGACGACAGTCCTGGACCCATCGCCTGCCAGCAGCTCGATCGAACGGCACTTCCTATCCCCATTCTCGGCAATGAACGGTGCTCCGGAACCACGTGCTGAACGGCGTCTCGATGTCGTGTTTTGCTAGTTGAGCCCAAATGCCTCCATCAAGCCAGGGCGTCGCGGTTGGTTTACGGTCGTGGACCCCCATCGTGTTTCACTGGCCGCCAGAGTTCGCGGCGCCGGTAACGGGCGTGAGTTGAAGGCGGCGCATGCTGGTGAGACGGATCATGGTTGTCGGTGGCCCGGGGACGGATAAGTCCTGGTTGGCCCGGCATCTCGGTGAACGGTACGGTCTTCCGGTCTATTCCGTTGACGACGCGGTCTGGGATCCGGGTGGCAGGTTGCGCGCCCCTGACGACATCGATGCACGGGTCCGTCGCCTGGCCAATCTCGGTGTCTGGATCATCGAGGGGGCAACATGCGGACCTACGAGGACCGCGCGGGCCGGGCCGACGTCGTTATCCGTCTCGCCCCGCCGACATGGCTGCGGGTCGCCCGAATTGTCCGCCGGGATGGGCTTCGATCCGACTTGCTCTGGTGGACGGTCCGATATGATCGGGCATTCGGGGATGCCGACCGTCGGGTTCTGCGGGAGACACGTGGCGCAACCATCGAGATCCGCTCGAACAAGGCGTTGAAACGCCTCCTGGCAGTTGGGATTCCTGATGTCTGACCCGTCTGGGCTTGGGGCACTGTCACGCAGACGCGATGCCTCACCGTTCGGTGAGTGAGGGGCAGAGCTGAAGCGGTCCCCTTTGTCCCCGACATACGGTGCGCCGGCCGAGACCGCGGTGCCGAGCCTTTGCCGCCCGGGCGGTGGAAGGCCTGCCCGATCCTCGCGATCCGTTCGCCCGCCGGGCCTCGGTCTGGCTAACGGCAGGGCCAGATTACTCCGCTAACGGGCACGTGCGGCTGTGCCGGACCGCGCTGCGGCTCGGTTTCCGAGAAAGCGAAGCGTTCCGGGGCCCGAGCATGACGGGAATCGGCCCGCCCCGCCGTCTTCCGCTCTTTCCGCCTTCCCATATCCATGCGTGGCAAGCGGCCATGCCGGCGGCGGGCCAATCTTGGGAAGCGTCCGTGTGCCTGTGCGCACGGGCCGGTTGTGGCCGTACGCGGGGGTGCCGCTCCGGAGCCGGCTGATCGGCCCCAATTTTCAAGCGCGTTTGTCTCGCCGGAAAACCCAATTAAACCAATTGGATAACGCCGACCCAAAGGTGCGCGTGACCGGCAAACACGACTCTTTCTCGCGATCCGTGTGTATTTTTTCTGACTGTTGGCGTTGACAGTTTTGGGGGCTGGGATCTATATACACGTCACTGACGGCGGCGCTGCCGGCCACGGCGGCTTT
>NZ_KB894579.1 GCF_000374525.1 Amorphus coralli DSM 19760 | reverse complement strand
ATGGTGATGCCGGGCGACAACGTGGAGATCAATGTCGAGCTGATCGTTCCGATCGCGATGGAAGAGAAGCTCCGCTTTGCCATCCGCGAAGGCGGCCGCACCGTCGGTGCAGGCGTCGTCGCAGCAATCCTCGACTAGGATCGGACCGCGGTCAGCCGCGGCTCGGATCGGGTTTCGGGCGCCGGACCGCGGGAGTGGTCCGGCGCCCTTTTCGTTGGAAGAGGGACCATGGAGGGAGGAGGGACCCATGGAGACTTTCTTGGACACGCTCGCAGGCACGCCCTGGTGGGTCTGGCTGGTGCTCTGCTATCTCATTTTCGTCGGCTGGCGCCGCTCGCGCACCCGGGTCATGCCGCTGGGCAAGACGTTCATCCTGCCGGCGGTGATCCTTGTCCTCGAGCTGGAGGCGGTGTGGCGCCTGGGGGACGGCGACGCCGCCCGGGTCGGGATCTGGATCGGTGGGCTGGCCGCGGGAATCGCGATCGGCCTGGTGATGGTCCACACGATGCGGATCCGCGCCGATCGGACACACGGTCTCGTCGAGATCCCGGGCAGCTGGAGCTATCTCGGGGCGCTCCTTCTCATTTTCGCGATCAAGTATTATTTCGGCTACAAGCAGGCGGTGGCGCCGGAGCAGATGGCCGAATCCGGCTGGATCGCCGCGCACCTGGCCGTCACCGGCGCACTGGCCGGCTGGCTGGTCGGCCGCGCCGGCGGGATCCTGTGGAAATATCGCCGCGAACCCAACTCGAACCTGGCGCCCGCGCCGCAGGATCGTTGAGCGAAGGCCGGCACAGGCGTGGACGCGCGCGGCGAGGGTCTTGCGCTCCGCCCTGAATTGTGGGAATTGCCGGTCGCTGGCGCGTGCCGGCCCGCGCAAGCGGGGTGGAACGCATCCGCGGAGTTGAGAGTCTAGGGGTGTAGCTCAGTTGGTAGAGCGGCGGTCTCCAAAACCGCAGGCCGGGGGTTCGAGCCCCTCCGCCCCTGCCATTTCCCGGGAAGGTCTGATATGATGGCCGTCCCGGATGGATCGGCGCCTGGCGTCGGTTGGCCTCCTCGTTCGCCGGAAGATGCGGACTTGGGGCTAACCCCTCTTGTGTTCCGTGGATCTGCACGCTAAATAGTCAGCGACGGGAAGGCGCGCGGCTGAGCCAGCGCGCCTTAATGTTCTTGTCAAGGCCCGATTCATGGCGAAAACCAATCCAATGCAGTTCCTCCAGCAGGTCCGCTCGGAGGTCGGAAAGGTAACATGGCCGACTCGTCGCGAGACCGTGATCACCACCATCATGGTGTTCATCATGGTCGCGTTCGCGTCCGTGTTCTTTCTCGTCGTGGACCAGCTCCTGAGCTGGGGCATTGGTTTCATTTTGGGCGTCGGGCGCTGAGCCCTTTGGGGCGGTGCCGGTCCACTCTCGCCGGCCCCGCAAGACTGGATTGGTGAACGATGGCGAAGCGCTGGTACATCGTCCACGCCTATTCGAATTTCGAGAAGAAGGTTGCCGAAGCGATCCGTGAAAAGGCGCAGGCAACCGGGCTGGACGAGCAATTTGAAGAAGTCCTCGTCCCCACCGAGAAGGTGGTGGAGGTTCGCCGCGGCCGCCGCGTTGACGCCGAGCGGAAGTTCTTCCCCGGTTACGTCCTCGTGAAGTGCGAGCTGACGGACCAAGTCTACCATCTGATCAAGAATACGCCTAAGGTGACCGGCTTTCTCGGTGCGGACCTGAAGCCCGTGCCGATCTCGGATGCCGAGGCTGAGCGTATTCTTCATCAGGTGTCGGAAGGCGTGGAACGGCCGAAGCCGTCGATCACGTTCGAGATCGGCGAGCAGGTGCGCGTGTCCGACGGGCCTTTCGCGTCGTTCAACGGACTGGTCGAGGAAGTCGACGACGAGCGTGCCCGCCTGAAGGTCGCGGTGTCGATCTTCGGCCGGCCGACCCCGGTCGAACTCGAGTACGGCCAGGTCGAGAAGCTTTGAGGCGCCGCGGCCGTCAGGTCGCGCGTCTTGTGAGAGTGGGTGGGAGGCAAGGGCCCGGTTTCGCCGCCGGTGCCGGACGCCGCACCACCCGACCGGAGGGGCCAGAGGCACATCGGGTGTTGCCCGGCCATCGCGTTTCGGAGAAGGATTGAATGGCGAAGAAGATCGAAGGCTACATCAAGCTGCAGGTCCCCGCGGGGTCGGCGACGCCGTCTCCGCCGATCGGCCCGGCGCTGGGTCAGCGCGGCCTGAACATCATGATGTTCTGCAAGGAGTTCAACGCGCGTACGCAGGAGCTGGAAAAGGCTGCTCCGTGCCCGACGGTGATCACCTACTACACCGACAAGTCCTTCACGTTCGACGTGAAGTCGCCGCCGGTGTCGCACTTTCTGAAGAAGGCCGCGAAGATCGGTTCGGGATCCAAGACCCCGGGGCGCTCCAACGCCGGCTCGGTGACCCGCGATCAGGTCCGCGAGATCGCGGAAGCGAAGATGAAGGACCTGAACGCGCTCGACGTCGATGCGGCCATGAAGATGGTCGAGGGCTCCGCCCGTTCGATGGGTCTCGAGGTGAAGGGCTGATCACGATGACAAAGATCGGAAAGCGTACGCGTTCTGCCCGCGAGGGCATCGAGCCGACCAACCTCTACGCTCTCGAGGACGCGCTGAAGCTCGTCAAGGAGCGGGCGACGGCAAAGTTCGACGAGACCGTCGAGTTCGTGATCAATCTCGGCGTCGACCCGCGCCATGCGGACCAGATGGTCCGTGGTGTTTGCGTGCTGCCGAACGGCACCGGCAAGTCGGTGCGCGTTGCGGTGTTCGCCCGGGGCGACAAGGCCGACGAGGCGAAGGCCGCCGGCGCGGACATCGTCGGAGCGGAAGAGCTGGTCGAGCAGATCCAGTCCGGCTCGATCGATTTCGACCGCTGCATTGCGACCCCGGACATGATGCCGCTCGTCGGCCGTCTCGGTAAGGTGCTGGGCCCGCGCGGCCTGATGCCGAACCCGAAGGTCGGCACGGTGACGCAGGACGTCGCCACCGCGGTCAACGACGCCAAGGGCGGCGCCGTGGAGTTTCGCGTGGAGAAGGCCGGCATCGTGCACGGCGGCATCGGCAAGGCCTCGTTCGACGAGACCGCTCTTGCTGCCAATATCCGCGCCTTCGCGGATGCCGTGGTCAAGGCCAAGCCGGCCGGTGCCAAGGGCTCCTACATCAAGAAGATGGCGCTGTCCTCGACCATGGGTCCTGGCGTTCGCGTCGATCCGTCCTCGGTCCTGCAGGCCTGAGGCGACTGAAGAGCTTCCCGGCCGGGACACCGGCCGGGCGACTTCGGTGACGGCGCGCATGCGGGCCTACACCGAAACCCTGTCCGAGACTGCAGGTGCCGGTTCGCCGGCTTAAGCCAGATGGGCCTGCACAGACGGGAACGAGCCAAGGATTTCCGGTCCTCGCGGACCGGCTTGGATCGAACCGTTGCGCCTTTGCCCGCGGGATCCGCGGACGAGGGGACAGGAAACCCTGAGTGTCGTGCGCGACGCTCGAATGGGCACCCGGGCGTTCCGGTCCTGTCTCCTTCGAGCGTTTCGTTCGGCGAAGGCAACCGGCGGCCGGCAACGGCTGGTCGCCAACCGGAGATGGCAAGTGGAAAGAGCGGAGAAGCACGAGTTCGTCGCGTCGCTCAACGAGGTGTTCGCGAACACCGGCGTTGTGGTCGTGGCGCATTATTCGGGCCTCTCGGTGTCGCAGATGACGTCCCTGCGTGCGCAGGTCCGTCAGGCGGGTGGGGCGGTCAAGGTCGCCAAGAACCGTCTTGCGAAGCTTGCTCTTCGTGGCACTGAGCTCGAGCACATCACCGAACTGTTCGAGGGGCCGACCGTGATCGTCTATTCCGACGATCCCGTCGCGGCGCCGAAGGCAGCGGTGGAATTCGCCAAGAAGAACGAGAAGCTCGTTCTCCTGGGTGGCGCTCTGGGCTCGACGAACCTCGATGCGGACGGTGTGAAGGCCTTGGCCACCATGCCGTCGCTGGACGAGCTGCGGGCAAAGCTGGTGGGCATGATTCAGACCCCTGGCACCCGTATCGCTCAGGTCGTCAACGCACCGGCCGGGCAGCTCGCCCGCGTCTTCGGCGCGTACGCCAAGAAGGACGAGGCTGCCTGAGTGGCTGCCGAGATCTCGAAAGATACCATCAGCGGTTCGAACCGGAAGGAACTTTGAACTATGGCCGATATGGAAAAGCTTGTTGAAGAACTGTCCTCCCTGACCGTCATGGAGGCCGCCGAGCTGTCGAAGCTTCTCGAAGAGAAGTGGGGCGTCTCGGCCGCGGCTCCGGTCGCGGTGGCGGCTGCCGGCGGTGCTGGCGGCGGCGAAGCCGCGGCTGCCGAGGAGCAGACCGAGTTCGACGTGATCCTCGCCGACGCCGGCGACAAGAAGATCAACGTCATCAAGGAAGTCCGCACGATCACCGGCCTGGGCCTCAAGGAGGCCAAGGATCTCGTCGAGGGCGCGCCGAAGCCTGTCAAGGAAGGCGCTTCCAAGGAAGAGGCCGAGGAGATCAAGAAGAAGCTCGAGGACGCCGGCGCCAAGGTCGAACTTAAGTAAGACCTGGACTGGTTATCCGGCGGGTGCCCTCGGGCCCTGCCGGACGAGCGAACGACTGCGATCCCGGACCGGGTGGCCAAGATGCGCCGCCCGGTCCGGGATCGAACGTGCTTCGCGCACGGCTTTCCGACGTCCTCCGAGGGAGGGCCCGGACGGTGGGTTTGACTGCAGGTTTTGAGGGATCCGGCCGTCGAGTGCCGGGTCTGATACGGAAACGAGGTGCCTGTCCCGGTCAGCGTCGGGCAGGCTGTCCGGCTGGTGCCGGCCTCATGACGTGGTGCCGCCGGGGCCGGCGACAGCGTCGGCAGCGATACGAGGAGCGACAATGACGCAGGCGTTCAACGGTCGCAAGCGGGTCAGGAAATTCTTCGGTTCGATCCGCGAAGTGGTGGATATGCCGAATCTCATCGAGGTTCAGAAGGCATCCTACGACCAGTTCCTTATGATGGAAAACGCCGACGGCGAGCGCCCGACCGAGGGTTTGCAGGCCGTCTTCAAGTCGGTTTTCCCGATTTCAGATTTCTCTGGAGGTGCGCTCCTCGAGTTCGTCGACTACGAGTTCGAGCCGCCGAAATATGATGTGGACGAATGCCGCCAGCGCGGCATGACGTTCGCCGCGCCGCTCAAGGTCAAGCTGCGGCTGATCGTGTTCGACGTGGACGAGGACACGGGCGCCAAGTCGGTCAAGGACATCAAGGAGCAGGATGTCTACATGGGCGACATGCCGCTCATGACGGACAACGGCACCTTCATCGTCAACGGGACCGAGCGCGTGATCGTTTCGCAGATGCACCGGTCGCCGGGCGTCTTCTTCGATCACGACAAGGGCAAGACCCACTCCTCGGGCAAGCTGCTGTTCGCGGCGCGCATCATTCCTTATCGCGGCTCGTGGCTCGACATCGAGTTCGACGCGAAGGACATCGTGCACGCCCGCATCGACCGCCGCCGCAAGATCCCGGTGACGTCGCTGATGCTCGCCCTCGGACTGACCGGCGAGGAGATCCTCAACACCTTCTACAAGCAGGTCGTCTACACCCGTGACGGCGAGGACTGGCGGATGCCGTTCGACGCCCAGCGCATGCGGGGCATGAAGGCCAACGCCGATCTGGTCGATGCGGATTCCGGCGAAGTGGTTCTGGAGGAGGGCCGCAAGCTCACCGCCCGCACCGCCCGCCAGCTGGCCGAGAAGGGCGTCAGCGCCCTGAAGGTGACCGACGATCAGCTCTACGGCCACTACCTGGCCGAGGATCTCGTCAATCCGTCCACCGGCGAAATCTACGCCGAGGCCGGTGACGAGATCGGCGCGAAGATGATCGAGGGCCTTATCGAGGCCGGCTTCACCGAGGTGCCACTGCTCGACATCGATCATGTCACCACCGGTGCCTACATCCGCAACACGCTCGCCGCCGACAAGAACATGTCGCGCGAGGAGGCGCTGTTCGACATCTACCGGGTGATGCGCCCGGGCGAGCCGCCGACGATCGAGACGGCCGAAGCGATGTTCCAGTCGCTGTTCTTCGATCCGGAGCGCTACGATCTCTCGGCCGTCGGCCGAGTGAAGATGAACATGCGCCTGGACCTGGAGTGCCCGGACACGGTGCGCGTGCTGCGCCGCGAGGACATCCTGGAGGTCATCCGCACGCTGCTTGACCTGCGCGACGGCCGCGGCGACATCGACGACATCGACAACCTCGGCAACCGCCGGGTCCGTTCGGTCGGCGAGCTGATGGAGAACCAGTACCGCGTCGGTCTGCTGCGCATGGAGCGGGCGATCAAGGAGCGCATGTCGTCGGTCGAGATCGACACCGTCATGCCGCAGGACCTGATCAACGCGAAGCCGGCGGCGGCCGCGGTCCGCGAGTTCTTCGGCTCCTCGCAGCTGTCGCAGTTCATGGACCAGACCAACCCGCTGTCGGAGGTCACCCACAAGCGCCGCCTTTCCGCGCTTGGCCCGGGCGGCCTGACCCGCGAGCGGGCGGGCTTCGAGGTGCGCGACGTGCATCCGACCCACTACGGCCGGATCTGTCCGATCGAGACGCCGGAGGGCCCGAATATCGGCCTGATCAACTCGCTCGCCACGTTCGCGCGGGTGAACAAGTACGGCTTCATCGAGGCGCCGTACCGCAAGGTCCACGAGGGCAAGGTCTCCGACGAGGTCGTCTACCTCTCGGCCATGGAAGAGGCGAAGCACCACGTCGCCCAGGCGAATGCGCCGCTCACCGATGACGGCAGGTTCGAGGAAGAGCTGACGATCTGTCGCCATGCCGGCGAAGTGATGATGGTCTCCCCGGACCGCGTCGACTACATGGACGTGTCGCCGAAGCAGCTCGTCTCGGTGGCGGCCGCGCTCATTCCGTTCCTGGAGAACGATGACGCGAACCGCGCGCTGATGGGCTCGAACATGCAGCGTCAGGCCGTGCCGCTGGTGCGCGCCGAGGCGCCGTTCGTCGGCACCGGCATGGAGGCCGTGGTCGCCCGGGATTCCGGAGCCGCCATCTCCGCACGCCGCGCCGGCGTCATCGACCAGGTGGATGCGACACGTATCGTCGTTCGCGCGATCGAGGATCTCGATCCGACGAAGTCGGGCGTCGACATCTACCGGCTGATGAAGTTCCAGCGCTCCAACCAGAACACCTGCGTCAACCAGCGTCCGCTTGTGCGCGTGGGCGACGTGGTGGCCAAGGGCGACATCATCGCCGACGGTCCGTCCACCGACCTGGGTGACCTGGCGCTCGGCCGCAACGTGCTCGTCGCGTTCATGCCGTGGAACGGCTACAACTTCGAGGACTCCATCCTGCTCTCCGAGCGGATCGTGTCGGACGACGTGTTCACCTCCATTCACATCGAGGAATTCGAGGTGATGGCGCGTGACACGAAGCTCGGCCCGGAGGAGATCACGCGCGACATTCCGAACGTCTCGGAAGAGGCGCTGAAGAATCTCGACGAAGCCGGCATCACCTATATCGGCGCGGAAGTGAATGCGGGCGACATCCTCGTCGGTAAGATCACGCCGAAGGGCGAAAGCCCGATGACGCCGGAAGAGAAGCTGCTGCGCGCCATCTTCGGCGAAAAGGCCTCCGATGTGCGTGACACGTCGCTGCGCGTTCCGCCGGGCGTCCAGGGCACTGTCGTCGAGGTGCGCGTGTTCAACCGGCACGGCGTCGAGAAGGACGAGCGTGCCATGGCGATCGAGCGCGAGGAGATCGAGCGCCTCGCCAAGGACCGCGACGACGAGCAGGCGATCCTCGACCGCAACGTCTACGGCCGCCTCACCGAGGTGCTGGCCGGCAAGACGGCAACGGCCGGCCCGAAGGGTTTCCGCAAGGGCGACGAGATCACCGCCGAGGCGCTCGGTGAGTATCCGCGGAGCCAGTGGTGGCAGTTCGCCGTCGGCGACGATGCCATCATGACGGAGATCGAGGCTCTTCAGACGCAGTACGAAGAGAGCCGCAAGCGCCTCGAAGGCCGCTTCATCGACAAGGTCGAGAAGCTGCAGCGGGGCGACGAGCTCCCGCCGGGCGTCATGAAGATGGTCAAGGTCTTCGTGGCGGTGAAGCGCAAGATCCAGCCGGGCGACAAGATGGCCGGCCGTCACGGCAACAAGGGTGTCGTGTCGAAGATCGTACCGGTGGAAGACATGCCGTTCCTCGAGGACGGGACCCATGTCGACATCGTGCTGAACCCGCTGGGCGTGCCGAGCCGCATGAACGTGGGCCAGATCCTGGAGACGCATCTGGGCTGGGCCTGCGCGGGCCTCGGACGGCGCATCGGCAACCTCGTTCGCGAGGCGCAGAAGGCCGGAAACGCCAACGAGCTAAAGAGCACGCTGCTGGAGATCTACGACGGCGGCACCAACGAGCCGATCGCCGAGTATGACGACGACTCGGTGCTGAAGCTCGGTCGCCAGCTGTCCACGGGTGTCCCGATCGCCACGCCGGTCTTCGACGGTGCCCGCGAGCCGGACATCGTGGAGATGCTGCAGCAGGCCGGTCTCGACGCGTCCGGTCAGTCGACGCTCTATGACGGGCGGACGGGTGAGCAGTTCGACCGTCAGGTGACGGTGGGCTACATCTATATGCTCAAGCTGCACCATCTGGTGGACGACAAGATCCACGCCCGCTCGATCGGCCCGTACTCGCTGGTCACCCAGCAGCCGCTTGGCGGCAAGGCCCAGTTCGGCGGACAGCGCTTCGGCGAGATGGAGGTCTGGGCTCTGGAGGCGTACGGCGCTGCCTACACGCTGCAGGAGATGCTCACGGTGAAGTCGGACGACGTGGCCGGCCGCACCAAGGTCTACGAAGCGATCGTCCGCGGCGACGACACCTTCGAGGCTGGCATCCCGGAGAGCTTCAACGTGCTCGTGAAGGAAATGCGGTCGCTGGGCCTCAACGTCGAACTGGTCGACGGCGAGAAGCGGCTGACCGCTCCCAGCGAGAGCGATGCGGCGGACGCCGCCGAATAAGGACATCCGCGCCGGCGGGCCTCGAGGCCTGCCGGCGCGGCGCGATGACGATCCGCCGGAGCCGCGGGGCTGGCGGGTGACGGGACCGACCGCGGACGGACGGCTTCGGGGTGGGCGCTCCGAGGCCGGATGCAGGAGCGGGCCGGACGGCGGCGCCGGCTTCTGCGGCAAACGGAATTTCAGCGGTTTCGGGCGGGGCACGCGGCCCTCCCCGCCGGAGCCGCTCTGAGCCCTTCGCGGCGAAGGAGAGAGCTTATGAATCAAGAAGTCATGAACCTGTTCAACACGCAGGCGCAGACTCAGGATTTCGATCGGATTCGCATCTCGATCGCCAGCCCGGAGAAGATTCTCTCCTGGTCGTTTGGTGAGATCAAAAAGCCCGAGACGATCAACTACCGGACCTTCAAGCCCGAGCGCGACGGCCTGTTCTGCGCGCGCATCTTCGGCCCCGTGAAGGACTATGAGTGCTTGTGCGGCAAGTACAAGCGCATGAAGTACAAGGGCGTCATCTGCGAGAAGTGCGGCGTCGAGGTCACCCTGCAGCGCGTCCGTCGCGAGCGCATGGGTCACATCGAGCTGGCTGCTCCGGTCGCGCACATCTGGTTCCTGAAGTCGCTGCCCTCGCGCATCGGCCTGCTCCTCGACATGACCCTGAAGGACCTGGAGCGCATCCAGTACTTCGAGAACTATGTCGTGCTCGAGCCGGGTCTGACGCCGCTGAAGCCGCTGCAGCTCCTCTCCGAGGAAGAGTATCTGCGCGCCCAGGACGAGTATGGTGAAGATGCCTTCACGGCGATGATCGGTGCGGAAGCCATCCGCGACATGCTGATGAAGCTCGACCTGGAGCGCGAGCGTGACCGGCTGCGGCAGGAGATCGCGGAATCGACTTCCGAGCTGAAGCCGAAGAAGCTCGCCAAGCGTCTGAAGATCGTCGAGGCCTTCATCGAGTCCGGCAACAAGCCGGAGTGGATGATTCTCACCCACATCCCGGTGATCCCGCCGGACCTGCGTCCGCTCGTCCCGCTGGATGGTGGCCGGTTCGCGACCTCGGACCTGAACGATCTCTACCGCCGCGTCATCAACCGGAACAACCGGCTGAAGCGGCTGATCGAGCTGCGCGCGCCGGACATCATCATCCGCAACGAGAAGCGCATGCTTCAGGAAGCGGTGGATGCACTGTTCGACAACGGCCGCCGTGGACGTGTCATCACCGGCGCCAACAAGCGCCCGCTGAAGTCGCTCAGCGACATGCTCAAGGGCAAGCAGGGCCGGTTCCGCCAGAACCTGCTCGGCAAGCGCGTCGACTATTCCGGCCGTTCGGTGATCGTGGTGGGTCCAGAGCTCAAGCTCCACCAGTGCGGTCTGCCGAAGAAGATGGCGCTTGAGCTGTTCAAGCCGTTCATCTACTCGCGCCTCGACGCCAAGGGCTACTCGTCCACCGTGAAGCAGGCGAAGAAGCTCGTCGAGAAGGAGAAGCCGGAGGTCTGGGATATCCTGGACGAGGTGATCCGCGAGCACCCGGTCATGCTGAACCGGGCACCGACGCTGCACCGTCTCGGCATCCAGGCGTTCGAGCCGGTCCTCATCGAAGGCAAGGCGATCCAGCTGCATCCGCTGGTCTGCGCGGCGTTCAACGCCGACTTCGACGGCGACCAGATGGCCGTGCACGTTCCGCTGTCGCTCGAGGCGCAGCTGGAAGCGCGCGTCCTGATGATGTCGACGAACAACATCCTGCACCCGGCCAACGGTCAGCCGATCATCG
Source organism: Amorphus coralli DSM 19760 (assembly GCF_000374525.1). Classification (GTDB taxonomy): domain Bacteria; phylum Pseudomonadota; class Alphaproteobacteria; order Rhizobiales; family Amorphaceae; genus Amorphus; species Amorphus coralli. The sequence continues at coordinate 6,880 of NZ_KB894579.1, read as the reverse complement.
TGCCGTCGCAGGACATCGTTCTTGGCCTCTACTACCTGTCGCTGATGGCGGAAGGCGAGCCGGGCGAGGGCATGGTGTTCGGCGACATGGCCGAGCTGCAGCACGCGCTCGAGACCAAGTCCATCACGGTGCACACCAAGATCCGCAGCCGCTTCCGGACGATCGACGAAGAGGGCAACGAAGTCTCGCAGATCCATGAGACCACGCCCGGCCGGATGATGATCGGCGACCTGCTGCCGAAGCACCCCGCGGTTCCGTTCGAGACCTGCAATCGTCTGATGACGAAGAAGGACATCTCGCGGATGATCGACACCGTCTACCGCGCTTGCGGTCAGAAGGAGACGGTCATCTTCTGCGACCGGATCATGGCGCTCGGCTTCACCAACGCGTTCAAGGCGGGCATCTCGTTCGGCAAGGACGACATGGTCATCCCGGACACCAAGCACGGCCTGGTCGAAGAGACCCAGGAGCTCGTGAAGGAATACGAGCAGCAATACAACGACGGCCTGATCACCCAGGGTGAGAAGTACAACAAGGTCGTCGATGCCTGGGCCAAGTGCACCGACAAGGTCGCCGACGAGATGATGAAGCGCATTCAGGCGGTTCATCGCGACGAGGAAACCGGGCGGCAGAAGCAGATCAACTCGATCTACATGATGAGCCACTCCGGTGCCCGTGGTTCGCCGGCGCAGATGAAGCAGCTTGCCGGCATGCGCGGCCTGATGGCCAAGCCGTCGGGCGAGATCATCGAGACGCCGATCATCTCGAACTTCAAGGAAGGCCTGTCGGTTCTGGAGTACTTCAACTCCACCCATGGCGCTCGTAAGGGCCTGGCCGACACCGCGCTGAAGACCGCGAACTCGGGTTACCTGACCCGTCGTCTGGTCGACGTGGCCCAGGACTCCATCGTCACGGAGCACGATTGCGGTTCCACCCGCGGCATCACGATGGAAGCCATCGTGGACGCAGGACAGGTGGTCGCGACGCTCGGCATGCGCATCCTCGGCCGTACGGCCGGCGAGGACATCACCGACCCGTCCACCGGCGAGATGCTGGTGCCGGCGGGCGAGCTAATCTCGGAGAAGGACGTCGAGGCGATCGAGGCGGCCGGCATTCAGTCGGTGAAGATCCGGTCGGTGCTGACCTGCGAGACCAAGGCGGGCGTCTGCGGCAGCTGCTACGGACGCGATCTGGCACGCGGTACGCCGGTCAATCTCGGCGAAGCTGTCGGCGTCATCGCCGCGCAGTCGATCGGCGAGCCGGGCACCCAGCTGACGATGCGGACGTTCCACATCGGCGGCACGGCCCAGGTGGTGGACTCCTCGTTCCTGGAATCGACCTTCGACGGCACGATCGCCATCCGCAACCGCAACGTCGTGCGCGATTCGGAAGGCAAGCTGACGGCCATGGGCCGCAACATGCAGGTCGCGATTGTCGACAAGGACGGATCCGAGCGGGTCACCCACAAGATCATCTATGGCTCGCGGCTGCATGTGGACGAGGGCGACGAGATCAAGCGTGGCCAGCGGATCGCGGAATGGGACCCCTACACCCGTCCGATCCTCACCGAGGTCGATGGCACCGTCGACTTCGAGGATCTGGTGGAAGGCGTCTCTGTGTCGGAATCGACCGACGAGGCGACCGGCATCACCAAGCGTTCGGTGATCGACTGGCGGTCGCACACCCGGGGCACCGACCTGAAGCCGGCGATCGTGATCAAGGATGCCAACGGCGAAGTGGTGAAGCTGCAGCGTGGTGGCGAGGCCCGCTACCTGCTCTCGGTCGAGACCATTCTCTCGGTCGACAAGGGGGCGAAGGTCTCCGCCGGTGACGTGCTTGCGCGTATTCCGCTGGAGAGCGCCAAGACCCGTGACATCACCGGCGGTCTGCCGCGGGTGGCGGAGCTGTTCGAGGCACGGCGTCCGAAGGACCACGCGGTCATCGCGGAAACCACGGGCACCGTGCGGTTCGGCAAGGACTACAAGAACAAGCGCCGGATCATCATCGAGCCTGAGGACGAGAGCCAGGAGCCGGTCGAGTACCTGATCCCGAAGGGCAAGCACATCCACCTGCAGGATGGCGACCTCATCGAGAAGGGCGACTACGTCCTCGACGGTAACCCGGCGCCGCACGACATCCTCGCGATCAACGGCGTCGAGGCGCTTGCTGCCTACCTCGTCAACGAGATCCAGGAGGTCTACCGGCTGCAGGGCGTGACCATCAACGACAAGCATATCGAGGTGATCGTTCGCCAGATGCTGCAGAAGGTCGAGGTGGACGACGCCGGCGAGACGGAGCTGCTCAACGGCGAGCAGATCGACCGGGTCGAACTGGACGTGATCAACGACCTGGCGAAGGAAGAGGGCCGCAAGCCCGCGACCGCCAATCCTGTGCTGCTCGGCATCACCAAGGCGAGCCTGCAGACGCGGTCCTTCATCTCGGCGGCCTCGTTCCAGGAGACCACCCGCGTCCTCACCGAGGCGGCGGTCAACGGCAAGGCCGACATGCTGGAAGGCCTCAAGGAAAACGTCATCGTGGGCCGCCTGATCCCAGCCGGCACGGGCGGAACAATGACCCGGATCCGCGAGATCGCGACCCGTCGCGACGAGCTGATCCTGGAGGAGCGCCGCAAGGAGCAGGCGAAGTTCGACACGGGGCTGATCGAGCAGCAGGCCTCGACTGCGGGCGAGTAAGCCCTCGCACGACGTCTGAGATACGAGGGCCGCGGTGGCATCCACCGCGGCCCTTTTTCATGCCGAAGCGACTGGTGGAGGTTCTTCCGCCTGACGAAGTTCCTGCATAATGTCATCAGTCCACCGCGCCTCTCCCGGCGCGCGGACCGGTCCTTCAGGAGGGGAAGATCATGAAGACACGCTTGGTCCCGTACTTCGCCGCCGTGGCGCTCGCCGTGGCGACCACCGGCCTGCCGACCGCGGCCATGGCCGACGACGATACCTTCATCGCCGCCGCCTACAGCAAGCACAACGGCTCGGTCGGCTTCGCGGCAGCAACCAGCGAGGCCGATGCGAAGTCCAAGGCGATCTCCGAGTGCGAGAAGGGCGCAAGTGACTGCCAGGTCATGATCTCGGGTTCCCAGATGTGCATCTCGCTTGCCCGCTCGGCGGACGAGAAGTCGCTCGGCCTTGGCGGCAGCAACACGCGAGCGGGATCGCAGGACGAGGCGATGAAGGAATGCGCCGTCGACGGCGCGAAGGGCTGCAACATCCACGATACCTATTGCGCTCCGTCCTCGCTCAAGTGAGATTCGGCGCATTATATCCGGGTGTCCGCGCGGGGTTTCCCGAGGGTCCGATCTTGCCGGACCCCGGGCAAAGATGGTCCGGTGGGGGTGAAACAACCCTGGCCGGACAGATTTCCCCAACTGAGAGGCCGTCTGGGGGACCCGAAGGGCTGCCTTTCGCGAAAAACCGCCGATTATCCCCGCGCAAGGGTTGACGCGATCCCGCGGAGTGACTAGGTTCCGCCCACTTCCACGGCAGGCGGTAAGTCATTTCCTTCTTGCGGTCGACGCGAGAACAACGACTTAAACGCTGTCGGGTCCATGAGCGACACGAGCTCTGAACCATGATCACGCACTTTCGGGTGGGTGATCCTCTGGATGTGCGCCGTCCGTGCCTCTTTGGGGTGCGGGCCTGGCGTTTTTGTTGTCATGGCCGGACGTGGACGAGAGTTTACGGGTTCGGGCAGAACGGAACGGATAAGTATGCCGACCATCAACCAGTTGATCCGCAAGCCGCGCAAGGCGCCGACGAAGCGCAACAAGGTGCCGGCGATGGAGGCGTGCCCTCAGAAGCGCGGCGTTTGCACGCGCGTCTACACGACCACGCCGAAGAAGCCGAACTCGGCTCTGCGTAAGGTCGCGAAGGTTCGCCTGACCAACCAGTACGAGGTCATCGGCTACATCCCGGGTGAGGGGCATAACCTCCAGGAGCACTCCGTGGTGATGATCCGCGGCGGGCGCGTGAAGGACCTTCCGGGCGTGCGTTATCACATCCTGCGTGGCGTGCTCGATACGCAGGGCGTCAAGGATCGCAAGCAGCGTCGTTCGAAGTACGGCGCCAAGCGGCCGAAGTAATGAATCTGTCCCGGCGGCACGAGCAGTCGGGGCGAGCGCAGGTTTCGGAGAGAAGCTGAAACATGTCACGTCGTCACAGCGCCGAAAAGCGCGAGATCATGCCGGACCCGAAGTACGGCGACGTCGTCCTCACCAAGTTCATGAACTCGGTGATGTACGACGGCAAGAAGTCTGCCGCCGAACGGATCGTCTACGGCGCTCTCGAGGTCATTGAGGGCAAGACCCGGCAGGATCCGGTTGGGGTTTTTCACGAGGCGCTGACCAACGTGATGCCGCAGGTTGAAGTGCGGTCGCGTCGCGTCGGTGGTGCCACCTACCAGGTGCCGGTCGAGGTTCGCCCGGAGCGCCGTCAGGCGCTGGCGATCCGCTGGCTGATCACCGCTGCGCGCAAGCGCAACGACAAAACCATGGTGGATCGGCTGTCGGGCGAGCTGCTCGATGCCGCGAACAACCGTGGCACTGCAGTCAAGAAGCGCGAAGACACGCACAAGATGGCCGAGGCCAATCGCGCGTTCTCGCACTATCGCTGGTAATCGGTCGAAGTCAGGAAGGCGCGCGCCATGTCTCGCACCCACAAGATGGAAGACTATCGTAATTTCGGCATCATGGCCCACATCGATGCCGGAAAGACGACGACGACCGAGCGGATTCTCTATTACACCGGTCGCAGCCACAAGATCGGCGAAGTCCATGACGGCGCCGCCACCATGGACTGGATGGAGCAGGAGCAGGAGCGCGGCATCACGATCACGTCGGCCGCGACGACCGCTTACTGGCAGGACAAGCGCCTGAACATCATCGACACGCCCGGCCACGTGGACTTCACCATCGAGGTGGAGCGCTCGCTGCGGGTGCTCGACGGTGCCATCGCGCTGCTCGACGCCAACGCCGGCGTTGAGCCGCAGACCGAGACCGTGTGGCGTCAGGCGGACAAGTACTCCGTCCCGCGCATGATCTTCGTCAACAAAATGGACAAGCTGGGCGCGGACTACTTCCGCTGCCTGACGATGATCGAGGAGCGCCTCGGCACGAAGCCGCTCGTCATGCAGCTGCCCATCGGTGCCGAGAACGAGTTCGCCGGCGTCATCGACCTGCTGCGCATGCAGGCAATCGTCTGGGAAGACGAGAGTCTCGGTGCGAAGTTCAACTACCAGGACATTCCGGCCGATCTTCTGGATCAGGCGAAGGAATATCGCGAGAAGCTTATCGAGACCGCCGTCGAAGCCGACGACGACGCAATGGAAGCCTATCTCGAGGGCAACGAGCCCGACCTGGAAACGGTCAAGGGCATCATCCGCAAGGGCACCATCGACAACACGTTCGTTCCGATCTTCTGCGGCTCTGCCTTCAAGAACAAGGGCGTGCAGCCCCTGCTCGACGCCGTTGTCGACTATCTGCCGAGCCCGATCGACGTGGAGTCCATTCGTGGCATCGACGTGAAGACCGGCGAAGACGTGAAGCGTCGCTCTTCGGACGATGGTCCGCTGGCCATGCTCGCCTTCAAGGTGATGAACGATCCGTTCGTCGGCTCGCTCACCTTCTGCCGTATCTACTCGGGCAAGCTCGAGCAGGGCGGCAGCGTGATGAACACGGTGAAGGAGAAGCGCGAGCGCGTCGGCCGGATGCTGCAGATGCACTCCAACTCGCGTGAAGAGATCAAGGAAGCCTACGCCGGCGACATCGTGGCTCTGGCCGGTCTCAAGGAGACCACCACCGGTGACACGTTGTGCGACGCGAACGCTCCCGTGATCCTGGAGCGCATGGAGTTCCCGGATCCGGTGATCGAGATCGCTATCGAGCCGAAGACCAAGTCGGACCAGGAGAAGATGGGCCTCGCCCTGAACCGCCTGGCTGCGGAGGACCCGTCCTTCCGCGTCAAGACCGACGAGGAATCCGGCCAGACGATCATCGCCGGCATGGGCGAGCTTCACCTCGACATCCTGGTCGACCGCATGAAGCGGGAGTTCAAGGTCGAGGCGAACATCGGCGCTCCGCAGGTGGCTTATCGCGAGACCATCACGAAGCCGACCGAGATCGACTACACCCACAAGAAGCAGACCGGTGGTACCGGCCAGTTCGCCCGCGTCAAGCTGACGATCGAGCCGAACGAGACCGGCGCCGGCTTCTCCTTCGAATCGAAGATCGTGGGTGGCTCGGTCCCGAAGGAGTACATCCCGGGTGTCCAGAAGGGCATCCAGAGCGTGATGACCTCCGGTCCGATCGCCGGCTTCCCGATGGTCGACATCAAGGCCGAGCTCATCGACGGCGCGTTCCATGATGTGGACTCCAGCGTGTTGGCGTTCGAGATCGCGTCCCGCGCCGGTTTCCGCGAGGGCATCCAGAAGGCCGGCCCGAAGCTGCTCGAGCCGATCATGAAGGTCGAGGTCGTGACCCCCGAGGAGTTCGCCGGCACCGTCATGGGTGACCTGAACTCCCGTCGCGGTCAGATCCAGGGCACCGAGGCGCGCGGCATTGCGACCGTGGTCAACGCCTTCGTCCCGCTGGCCAACATGTTCGGGTACGTGTCGAACCTGCGGTCGATGACCCAGGGTCGGGCTCAGTACACGATGCAGTTCGACCACTACGAACAGGTTCCGCAGAACGTCGCTGACGAGGTCCAGGCGAAGTACGCCTGATCCCGCACCGAATTCTAAGATCCGGTTGAAACAGATTTAGACCGAACGGAGTACGCCGATGGCGAAGGAAAAGTTTTCGCGCAACAAGCCGCACGTGAACATTGGCACGATTGGCCACGTTGACCACGGCAAGACGTCGCTGACGGCG
>NZ_KB894578.1 GCF_000374525.1 Amorphus coralli DSM 19760 | reverse complement strand
GAGCCGCGCGGGATCGAGCGTGTGTTGACGAGAGCGCCATCGGCGCCGCCTGCCGGCGACGTCGGCGCGGGCCTGCTCAAGCGCCAGAACCGTTTTTTTTAAGCGCAGGCCCTCCCGCCGCAGGAACTGCCACACCGTGTTGTGCGACACCTTCACGCCGCGGGCCGCCAACTCGTCCTTCAGCCCGTGCAGCGTCACGTGCGGCGTCTGGCGGATCCGCTCCACGATGAAGTCCCGGTGCGGCTCCAGGACCGGCTTGCGGTACCCGCCCATCTTGGCGGGCGCCACCGACCCCGTCGCCCGGTAGCGCTGCGACCACTTCACCACAGAGGACACCGAAACCCCGAACCGGACCGCCACAGAGCGGCACGGCTCACCAGCCAGAACCGCTTCGACGACGCGCTCGCGAAGATCGTTGGAAAGAGGTGCTGTCATCAGATGCTGGCCTCCACTCCAGCCTGCATCTTGAATCACAAAACACGCCCAGCAGGAATCCCCGCCGATTCAAAAAAACAAGGAAACGCTCCTCTAGAAAGAGGCGGCCAGCGCCTCGACAAGGGCCGGCGACGCCCGGTAGAGCGGCACCCTGCCCCGCACCAGGATCTGCGTGCTGCGCCGGTAGGCGGCACTGGTGACGACGAGGCTGCCGGCCTCCTCCCGCGCGACAACGGTTGCCTCCAGAGCCCCGGCGGGATTTTCGATGCCGATCGCGTGCTCGGAGAACTCGGGACGGGCCGCCGTCACGCCCACCGCCACACGGTTCGCCACCGAGCCCGGCACCATCGCCGCGGCGGCCAGGCAGCAGCCCCCGGACACCGCCATGGAGGGGTGACCGGTCTGGGGCGTGAAGTAGCGCACGGTTATGTTGCCATCGCCGGAGGGCGGGCCGACGATGCAGGCTTTCGGCACTGTCTCGCTGCGGGCGATCTCGTCCCGGGTCATTGAACTGCCATCGTGGCGCTGCAGGCCCATGCGCAGCCCCGCCTCGATCCACACCGCGCGAAAGGCCTCCATGAAGGCCGCGTCGGCCGCAAGTTCAGCCACCGGCTCGCGGGCCGTCTTGCCGAAACCGGCCGCGTCGGCAATCACCATCGGCACGGCCACGTCGACACACGAGACCGCGTGGCCGTCGATCTCCTCGATCGCGGAGCCGGTGGGCAGCAGCCGGCCGGTCTTGGCACCGACCGGATCGCGCAGGAAGAGATCGACGCCGGGAAACGCACCCGCCACGCCGGGGATCTCGGCCACCGCGAAGCGACCGTCCTCCTCGCGGACCATGCGCGAGGTGGTCAGAACGCCGGTGTTGGTGTTGCGGATCTCGATGTCGGACGGACCGGCCTTTGCGGGGTCAAAGAAGCCCGCATCCAGCGCCCAGAGCTGCAGCGCGGACGACATGTTTCCGCAGTTGACGCTCCAATCGATCGCCGCGGTCTCGCCGGCGAGCTGGGCGAGCGTGCTGACGATGCGCGGGGCGCCGTCGGCCTCCTCCATTTCGGCGAGAAAGACCTTGTTGGACGTTGCAATGCCCCGCCCCAGGCCGGTGATCTGGCGATTGCCGGGCAGATGGCCTTCAAGCGGCACGCCCATCAGGTGGCGGATGAGTTCCTCGCGCAGCGCCGGGTCGTCCGGGACCAGGCGCTCCCACAGGACAAGGCCGGTCGAGGTGCCGCCCCGCATGTGATGTACGGGAAACTCAACGAGCCCGGCGGCGCGAACAAGACGCAGGTCGGGAGATGGGCTCGATGCGGTGCGGATCATCGGGGCATCCTGGAATGGGCGGCAAAGTCGACCCTAGCGGCAAACACTGGACACCGCGAGCGCCGGCCGTCGCGTCAGCCCGCCCCGGCGGCGGCCTCGCGCTCGGCGCGCCGGATGCGCTCCAGGATCGGTGCGCCGCGTTCCAGGATGTCGGAGCGGATCGCCGCGGCGGCGGCCTGGCCGTCCCGGTCGATCAGCGCCTGGATCAGGATGTGGTGGTGTTCCACCACCTCCAGCCCGCTGGTGCGGTACATCTCGGCGATCAGCGGCCCCATCTGCAGCCAGAGGCGCTGCAGAACGGATTTCAGCACCGGCATCCCGGCAATGTCGGTGAGCGCGAAATGGAAGACCTGGTTGAGCTCGGTGGCGTACGCGCCGTCGCCCGCGAGCAGCGCGCGCTCCTTCTCCGCGGTGATCCGCTCCAATTCGGCAATATGCGCAGAGGTCACGGCATCGGCCGCCTTTTCCGCGGCCAGCCCCTCCAGGTTCAGCCGGATGGTGCGGATCTCCAGGTAGTCGGCGGACGACAGGATCGGCACCCGGATGTCGCGCGGCGAGCGCATGACCAGCGCCCGGTCCTGCACCAGCCGCAGCACCGCGTCACGCACCGGCGTGACACTGGTACCGAGTTCGGCCGCCAGATCGCGGATGCGCAGCCGGTCGTCAGGCTGGAAGCGCCCCTTGATGAGGGCATCGGAGAGCGTCTGGTAGGCGGAATCGCCCAGCGTGTCGCGGTCGAGCGCCGCAAGGCGGGGGGCGGTTTCCGCCATTGCCATTCCGGGCCGCCCCACGCCTGCGATCAGGCTGCCACGCCGGAGGCGTGCAGCTCGTCGAGGCATTCCGAGAAGGCGGAGACGATCTGGTCGATCTCCGGCTTCCTGACGATGAGCGGCGGGCAGAGCGCCATGGCGTCGTACATGGGGCGCGAGATCACACCCTTCTCGATGAGCATGGCGTTCATGGCCGCGCCCAGCTTGCCGGTCGGATCGGCCGGGATCTCCAGCGATTTGTCGGCGACCAGTTCCACCGCGCCGATCAGGCCGCGGCCGCGGACCTCACCGACCAGCGGATGATCCTTCAGCGGCTCAAGCGAGGCATGCATGTACGCGCCCATCTCGCGGGCGTGGGCGACGAGATCGCGCTCCTCGATGATGGTGAGGTTTTCCAGCGCCACGGCCGCCGCCACAGGGTGCCCGGCGGCGGTATAGCCATGGCCAAGGACGCCGATCCGGTTGCTTTCGTCTGCGATCGGTTCGAAGACGCGCTCGTTCACCATCAGGGCGGAGATGGGCAGGTAGGACGACGACAGCTGCTTCGACATCACCATGATGTCCGGGTCGAGCCCGAACGTCTCCGTGCCGAACAAGTTGCCGGTGCGCCCGAAGCCGCAGATCACCTCGTCGGCGACCAGCAGGATGTCGTGCTTCTTCAGGACCGCCTGGATCTTCTCCCAGTAGGTGGCCGGCGGCACGATGACGCCGCCCGCCCCCATCAGCGGCTCGGCGAAGAAGGCCGCGATGGTTTCCGGCCCCTCCGCGACGATCAGCTCCTCCAGCTCGGTCGCAAGCCGGGTGGCGAAGTCCTCCTCGCTCTCGCCCGGCCGGTGGCTGCGCCAGAAATGCGGGCTGCCGGTGTGCAGCACGTTGGCGATGGGAAGGTCGAAGGAGCGATGGTTGTTGGGCAGGCCGGTGAGGCTCGCGGCGGCGATGGTCACGCCGTGATAGGCGCGCTGGCGCGAGATCACCTTCTTGCGCTCCGGCTGGCCGAGCGCGTTGGAGCGGTACCAGATGAGCTTCAGTGCGGTGTCGTTGGCCTCCGATCCGGAGTTGGTGAAGTAGACCTTCGACATCGGCACCGGGGCGAGGCCGATCAGCTTTTCGGCCAGGTCGATGACCGGCCCGTGCGAGCGGTGCGAGAAGGTGTGATAGAAGGGCAGCTCGCTCATCTGGCGCACGGCCGCGTCCACGAGACGCTTTTCCGAAAAGCCGAGCCCGACGCTCCACAGGCCCGACATGGCCTCGATGTAGCGCTTGCCGTGGATGTCCTCGACGAACACGCCATCGCCCTTGCCGATCACCAGCGGGCCGGCCTCCTGGTGGGCCCGGGCGTTTGTGTAGCTGTGAAGATGGTAGGCGACGTCACGGCCTTCGGGGGAGTTCGGATGCATGGTCATCGGCGGATGCCTTCTGCGGGATGACGGCGCACGGTCCCGGCGGGGCTTGTCCCGTCCGGTGCGCGGCGATGCGGCGGCCCCAGCGGGGTCGCCGATTATGATGCATCATATATCAAATGGAGGTCATCCGGAAGCCAGACCGGATCACCCGTGGCTCAGTGCTTGACAGTGTCGGAGAAGACGTTGACCACCACGACGCCGGACAGGATCAGGCCGAGACCGACGACCGCGGCGAAGTCCAGGGTCTGCTTCGACCAGACCCAGGCGACCAGCGCGATCAGCACGATGCCGAGCCCCGACCAGATGGCGTAGACGATGCCGGTCGGCATGGTGCGGAGCGGCAGCGACAGGAACCAGAAGGCGGCCGCGTAGCCGACCACGGCGACGGCGCTGGGGGCGAGCCGGGTGAAGCTTTCCGACTTGGCGAGCGCGGTCGTGGCGATGACCTCGGCGGCGATCGCCAGCACGAGATAGATCCAGGTCTTCATGGGTTTCCCCCGAACGGTGGCGCCGTCTCATGGCCGGGCTGCGGCCAGCCCCGAATCGGCCGGACATGATGCGCGGCACCAGCCTCATCCAGCGTGTGGCGGGAAAACGCTTCGTCCACAAGGGGGCTGCCGCACTCTCCGGGCCGCGCCGATCCAATGCGGGGCGGCCTGCCGGCAGTGCTTTTCCTTGCGCGATAACGGTCTACAATTCTGATACTCGTACGGTTGCGGTCCCGCAGGCGCCCTGCGCGGGAGAACGACGCCCCGCAACGAGACTGCCGAATTGCAGGCGCTGGAGCGCAGCCTTGGTCGACGCGAAACCGCACGGCACCGGACCTGGTCCACGCTTGGCGCGCACCCTCGGCCTGGCGGCGGGCTGCTTTGCGCTCAGCGTCGTCAGTATCGTGTTCATCCGCCTGCCGGACCAGGTGGCCACGCTTTGGCTCACCAACGCGCTCGCCGCCGGCCTTCTCTTTCGCTGGGCCTACGATGCCATGGCCAGCCGGTTGGCCGCGGTCATGCTGGCCGTCGCCGCCGCTGACCTGGTCACCGGCGGCAACTCGACCGCGGCAGCAGCCTTCGCGGTGGCCAACGGAATCGAGATCGCGGTGGCGATCGCGCTCCTCCGGCTGCTGGGTCTCGTCTATGACGGGATGCCCGGCATCGGCCGCTTCCTGAAGGCGCTGCTGATTATCGGCGTGGCCGCTCCGGTGGCCGGTGCGCTGGCCGCCTCGACCGCTGGCGCACTGCTCGGCCTCGATGCCGGGCTCCGAATCGCAGTGTCGTGGTGGTTCGCGTCCATGATCGGCGCCGTCGCGGTCCTGCCGATGGTGCTGACCTTCCGGACGGCGCTCGTCGGTCAGCCCACCCGGTTCCGCGACTGCGCCCGGCCGGAATTCCTCGGCACCATCGCGCTGGCCATCGCGACCACGCTGATCGCGCTGCGCCTCACGCCCTTCCCGTCCGTGCTGATGGCGCTGCCCATCGTGCTGGCCGCAGGACGGCTCGGGGCCTGCCGCACCTCGGCCGTCATCGTCGTGACGGTGGCCACCTACGTCGTGCACGCCATCACTCGTCCCGGCCCCGCACCCGATCTCGAAGCGGCCCTGACCAACTACGCCTCGATGGCGCTGGTGATGCTGCCGCCCTTCCTGTTCGCCCTGCAGCGGGAGGCCTTCATCCACGCCGAGCACTCCGCCCGCGCCAACGCCACGCTCTTCCGGCGGGCGATGAACGATTCGGCGATCGGCATGGCCATCGTCGATCTCGACGGCACGTTCCGCGAGGTGAACCAGGCCCTCGGAAGAATGCTTCAGCACGATGCCGACGCGCTTGTCGGCATGAACTTTCGCGACATCACGCTTCACGCGGACCGCGCGCGCGGTGCGGAGGACGTGAAGGCGCTGCTGGACCACAAGGCGACGAGCGCGACGTTCGAGAAGCGCTACGTGCGCAAGGACGGCAAGGCCATCTGGTGCCTTCTGGCGATCTCGCTGATCCGTGACGAGGACACCCACGAGGCGCTCCAGTTTGTCACCCAGGTGGAAGACATCAACACCCGCAAGCTGGCCGAGGAGGCGATCGCGGAGGCGGAGAATCGCTGGCGCTTCGCCCTGCACAGCGCCGGCCAGGCCGTGTGGGAGCTCGACCTCAGGACCGGCACGGTCTACCGCTCGCCCGACTGGTACACGATGCTCGGCTACCAACCCGGCGACGTGGCCGACGGGCCCGACGATTTCCTGGAGCTGGTCCATCCCCACGACAGGGAGACCCTGGTCGCCGCCGACCGGGCGATGCTCACCGGCGAGGCGGAGCTGTCGGAGGTGGAAGTCCGCTTCCGCCACAAGGCCGGCCACTGGATCTGGGTGCTCGACCGGGGCCGGGTCGCCGAACATGACGCCTACGGGCAGCCGGTCGTCATCATCGGCACCCATACCGACATCACCCGCCGCCGGGCCCGCGAGGAGGAACTGCGCGTCGCCAAGGAGCGCATCGACCTGGCCGTCCAGGCCGGCGAGGTCGGTATCTGGGAGCTGGATCTCGACACCGACCGGCTCGTCTGGGACGAGCGCATGTATGCGCTTTACCAGATCGGCCCCGACGACTTCGACAACACCCGGCCGCACTGGCGCACCTTCGTGCACCCCGAGGACCTCCCCGAGGTAATCGCCTCCTTCCGGAAGGGGATCGAGGAGACCGGTCGCGTCGAGCTCGACTTCCGCATCCGCCGCGGCGATGGCGAAGTCCGCTACATCCGCGCGCTCGCCCAGGTGGTGGAAGGCGACGACGGACGGCGCAACCGGGTGATCGGGACCCAGTGGGACACCTCCGACCAACGGCTCCTGACGGAGGAACTCTTCGAGGAGAAGGAGCGGCTGCGGATCACGCTTCACTCCATCGGCGATGCGGTGATCACCACCGATGCCGACATGAAGGTCACGTTCATGAACCCGGTGGCCGAGCGGCTGTCGGAGTGGCCGCTGAAGGACGCGCTCGGCGTCGACCTGGCAGACGTCTTCCGGATCTTCGACGACGAAACCGACGCGCCGATCGCGAGCCCGGTGGAGGCCTGTCTCACCAATCTCGAGCCCTTCTACCTCCAGGACGGGGCCGTTCTCGTCACCCGCACCGGAGACCGCATCCACATCCAGGATTCCGCTGCCCCCGTGCGCGCGCCTTCCGGGGAGATCATCGGAGCGGTGCTGGTGTTCCAGGACGTGACCCGGACCCGAGCCCTGCAGCGCGAGTTGGCCCATGCCGCTCTGCACGACAGCCTGACCGGGCTGCCGAACCGGCTGTCCTTCGAACGCAACCTGTCGACCCTGTGCGGCCAGGCGCACGCCACCACTCACCGCCACGCGCTCTGCTTCATCGACCTCGACCGATTCAAGATCGTCAACGACACCGCCGGCCATGCCGCCGGCGACGCTCTGCTCGGCGAGATCGCGCGGCTGCTGCGCACCGCCGTGCGCAGCCAGGACACCATCGCGCGCATCGGCGGCGACGAGTTCGCCCTCTTGATGCCGGAGACATCGCTGGACGCGGCGCACGAGGTCGCCGAGCGCATCGTCTCGACGATCCGCAGCTTCCCCTTCCAGTGGGAGGGCCGCCTCTACGATATCGGCGCGAGCGTCGGACTGACGGAAATCAACGGGGTTCGCCGGGACCCGATCGAGGTGATGAAGGAGGCCGACGTCGCCTGTTACGCCGCCAAGGCGAACGGACGCGGCCAGATCGCTGTCTATCGGCCGGGGGCAAGCGAGGCCGAGCGCTATCACGCTGAGCTCACGGTGGCCGCCAACCTCAGGGCGGCGATCGAGGCAAGACGGCTGATCCTGCACGGGCAGCCGATCGTCGATCTGAACGAAGACCCGGCGGACGCCACCACCCATGTCGAGATCCTCGTGCGGATGCACGACGAGACCGGCAGGCTGATGGCACCCGGCCAGTTCATTCCCGCCGCCGAACGCTACGGGCTGATGAACGGCATCGACCGATGGGTGGTGACGGAGGTGCTGCAGACCCATGCCGAGGCGTTGCGCCGCCGGCCGGATCTGACGATCTCCATCAACCTGTCGGCCAATTCCCTCGACGATCCGCTGATGTGGCCGTTCGTGCGCGAGCAGCTCGACCGCTCAGGGATCGCGCCGGAGCGCATCTGGTTCGAGATCACCGAGACCGCGCTGGTCAACAATCTGGTCGCGGCCACGGAGTTCGCCAACTCCGCCCAGGCTCACGGCTGCCGGATCTCACTCGACGACTTCGGGGTCGGGCTGAGCTCGTTCAGCTACCTGAAGCACTTCCGGGTGAACGAGCTGAAGATCGACGGAAGTTTCATCCAGCACATCGCGGACGATCCAGCCGATCTGCAGATCGTCCGGGCGATCGTCAGCATCGCCAAGGTGCTCGGGATCGAGACGGTCGCGGAATGGGTGGAAGACGCACGCATCCGGGAGATGGTGCGCGAGCTGGGCATCGACCGCGCCCAGGGCTATTTCATCGGAGAGCCGCGGCCGCTTGAAAGCTTCTGCCGGCAGACCGGCGCCGCAACGCAGTCGAGCAGGCCATGAGCCATCGACCATCGGCGGCCTGGAATGCGCCGCCATCGAAACCAACGCACAGCATCCGGCCGACGCCCCGACGATGGCGAAGCGCCAGACCTCAGGGGAAGGCTTCCGTCACCACCCGGTCGCGGCCATTCTGCTTGGCGAGATAAAGGGCGGTGTCGGCCGCCGACATCATCGCCGTCGCCGATCGGCTGAAGGAGGAGCTCGTCGCGATGCCCAGGCTCGCGGTGAACGGGACCTTCTGATTGCCGGACATGACGACGCTCTCGGCAATGCCAACCCGGATGCGCTCGCAGACGAGCTGCGCCGCATCCCTGTTGGCGCCCGACAGCAGCACGGCGAACTCCTCGCCGCCGATGCGGGCGGCGACGTCGTCCCCGCGGGTGTTGTCCTTCAGGATCCGCGCCAGTGCCCGGATGACCTCGTCGCCAACGTGGTGGCCGAAGCGATCGTTGACCGACTTGAAGTGGTCGAGATCGATGAGCACCACGGAGAAATCGAAGGGCTGAACCTTGCGCCGCTCGATGGCCCTTTCGAGCGCCCGGTAAAAGGACCGACGGTTGGCGAGGCCACTCAGTTCATCGACACCGGCCAGCTGACGGATCCGGTCCTCCGCCGCAAGCCGGCGGCGCTCGTGGATCAGCAGAATGCCGAGGATGCCGATACCGACCATGCGCAATATCGTTGTGGTGAGGAACAGACGCTCGATCGCCCCCATCGCCACGTCCAATGGCAACACGAAGATGGCGACGAAGGTCAGCGGCGAGACTGCGATCAGAATGACGAGGTGGGTCAACGCGACCGGCCGCCCGTCGCGGCGGACACCGTAGAAGACGGCGGTGCCTATGGCTCCCGCGAGGAGGATGCCGGCCGTCCCGGGCACCATGCCGAAGCCGCCCAGATAGACGCGCAGGGCTGCGGCGGGAAGCGTGGCGACCAGGGCGCCGACTGGCCCGCCGAACAGCCCCGACAGGAGCAGCATGGTGGAACGGGTATCGATGAACGCGCCGGAGGGAAGCATCACCGGGTCCAGCATGGCGAGGCAGGCGCCAAACCCGCAGACCAGGCCGACGACGACGTTGTCCGGCACCAGCGTCTGGCGCTTCGGCACGATCGTGTAGATCACCGCCACCGCCGTGATCAGGGTCAGGTTGCGCAGAAGCGGAATGAAATAATCAAGCATCAGCCACGGCGTCCCTTACGGGCGCGGGCATGGACAGCAAGGCAGCGGCGGCCTGGCGGATGAGCCCAGGCGACGCTTCTGCGATCCCTAAGCTGCGTTTCCGTCCCCCGAGCGGCATGGACAGGCACCCGGATGGGTACGTGCGGAGCCAACAGGCGGAACCGTGAAACGACATGGCAAAGACCTCCCCCGATGGCGGGACATAGCACACCTGAACCAGCCCGGCCGCCAAAACCGAAAACCGCCCGCTCGGGCGCAGTTTCGACAGGCGCCCTACCGCCGGCACGTCCCTCCGCGGAGATTGTCGCACCCGAGGCTGTCGCAAGGCTTGCCATCGGGCTGTCGGAGCCGCCGGAAACGCAAGATGCGCGGCCCCTTCGAGCCGCGCATCCGCGTCAAGTCATGCCGGGACGCCCTACCCCAGCTTCGGCAGCAGCTCATCGAGCGACTTCTTCGCGTCGCCGTAGAACATCCGCGTATTCTCCTTGAAGAACAGCGGGTTCTCGATGCCCGAGTAGCCGGTGCCCTGACCGCGCTTCGACACGAAGACGGTCTTGGCCTTCCAGACTTCCAGGACCGGCATGCCGGCGATGGGAGAGTTCGGATCCTCCTGGGCCGCCGGATTGACGATGTCGTTGGAGCCGATGACGATCGCGACATCCGTGTTCGGGAAGTCGTCGTTGATCTCATCCATCTCCAGGACGATGTCGTAGGGCACCCGGGCTTCCGCGAGCAGCACGTTCATGTGGCCAGGAAGACGCCCGGCCACCGGGTGGATGGCGAACCGCACCTCCTTGCCCTGAGCCCGCAGCTTCTTCACCAGCTCGCTCACCGACGTCTGCGCCTGGGCGACCGCCATGCCGTAGCCCGGCACGATGATCACGCTGTCGGCATCCTGAAGGGCCGCGGCAACGCCGTCGGCATCGATGGCGACCTGTTCGCCCTCGACTTCCATCGCCGGACCGGTGGTGCCACCGAAGCCGCCGAGAATGACGCTGACGAACTTCCGGTTCATCGCCCGGCACATGATGTAGCTCAGGATCGCACCCGACGAGCCGACCAGCGCACCCGTCACGATCAGCAGATCGTTGCCGAGGGTGAAGCCGATGGCCGCCGCAGCCCAGCCCGAATAGGAGTTGAGCATCGAGACGACGACCGGCATGTCGGCGCCGCCGATGCCCATGATCAGGTGCCACCCGATGAAGCCGGCGATGATCGCGGTGACGACCATCGTCCAGATCCCGGCGCCGCCGACATAGGCCAGACCCAGCAGCAGGCACACGATGACCGCCGCCAGGTTGAGCATGTGGCCGCCGGGCAGCTTCTTCGGCTTGCCGTCCACCTTGCCGGCGAGCTTGCCGAAGGCAACCACGGACCCGGTGAAGGTGATCGCGCCGATGAAGATGCCGAGGAACACCTCGACCTTGAGGATCGACACCTCGACCGGCGTCTTGTGGGCCAGGACCGCGGCGAACCCGACGAGGCTCTCGCGGGCTTCTGCGGTCATGGACTGGACCGCGCCCAGCTCAAGCTCGGCATTGAGCCCGATGAAGACCGCGGCGAGGCCGACGAAGGAGTGAAGCGCGGCGACGAGCTGCGGCATCTCCGTCATCTGCACCCGGGCCGCGACATAGCGGCCGATGACCGCGCCGACGATCATCGCAATGATCAACAGCCAGATCAGCCGGTTGCCGCTGTCCGGCCCAAGCACGGTCGCGACGACGGCAAGCGCCATGCCGACGATGCCGTACCAGACGGCGCGCTTGGCACTTTCCTGATTGGAGAGACCACCGAGCGAGAGAATGAACAGCACGGCGGCGGCGATGTAGGAGGCGGATACGAGTCCGACAGGCATGGATCCGACCTCCTCAGGACTTCTGGAACATGGCGAGCATCCGGCGCGTGACCAGGAAGCCGCCGACGATGTTGATCGTCGCAATCAGGATCGAGATGATCGCAAGGCCCGCCACGAGCCAGTTCGTCGAGCCGAACTGAAGAAGCGCGCCAAGGATGACGATGCCCGAAATCGCGTTGGTCACCGCCATGAGCGGCGTGTGCAGCGCGTGGCTGACATTCCAGATCACCTGGAAGCCCACGAAGCACGAGAGCGCGAAGACGATGAAGTGGGACATGAAGCTGGCGGGCGCGAACGCGCCGACGAAAAGCAGGACCGCAGCTCCGATGGCCAGCATCGTGACCTGGCGCTTGGTCGCCTCCTTGAAGGCGGCAACCTCGGCGGCGCGCTTCTCCTCCGGCGTCAGTTCCTTCGGCTTGTCCCGCTTCGGCTGGGCCGCGATGGCCTGCACTTTCGGCGGTGGCGGCGGATAGGTGATCTCGCCCTCGCGCGTGACCGTCGCGCCGCGGATCACGTCGTCCTCCATGTCGTGGACGATGACGCCGTCCTTGGCCGGCGTCAGATCGGACAACATGTGCCTGACGTTGGTGGAGAACAGCGTCGAGCTCTGCGCCGCCATGCGGCTCGGGAAGTCGGTGTAGCCGACGACGGTGACACCGTTGTCGGAAACCACCACCTCGTCCGCCCGGGTCAGTTCGCAGTTGCCGCCGCGTTCCGCGGCGAGGTCGACGACCACGGAGCCGGGCTTCATTGCGGCGACCATGTCGGCGGTCCACAGGACCGGCGCGTCACGCCCCGGAATGAGCGCCGTGGTGATGACGATGTCCATCTCCGGCGCGAGCTCGCGGAACTTCTCCAACTGCTTCTCGCGGAACTCCGGGCTGGACGGCGCGGCATAACCACCTGTGGACGACCCGTCCTGCGTCTCCTCGAAATCGAGATAGACGAATTCCGCGCCCATCGATTCGATCTGCTCGGCCACCTCCGGACGCACGTCGAAGGCGTAGGTGATGGCGCCGAGGCTGGTGGAGGTGCCGATCGCGGCGAGACCGGCCACGCCGGCGCCGACGACCAGGACCTTGGCCGGCGGCACCTTGCCGGCCGCCGTCACCTGTCCGGTGAAGAAGCGGCCGAAATGGTTGCCCGCCTCGATCACCGCCCGGTAGCCGGCGATGTTGGCCATCGAGGACAGCACGTCCATCTTCTGGGCGCGGCTGATGCGCGGAACCATGTCCATCGCCACGACCGTCGCGCCCCTGGACCGGCACCGCTCCAACAGCTCCGGCGACTGGGCCGGGTAGAAGAGGCTGATGAGGGTCTGCCCGGAATTCAGCCGGTCGGCCTCCTCGTCGCTCGGCGGGCGGACCTTGGCGACAACGTCGCTGGCCTCCCAGAGCGCCGCGGCCCCCTCCACGACCTCGACGCCGGCGTTGCGATAGGCGTCATCGGTGAAGCCGGCCGCGAGACCGGCGCCGGCCTCGACCACACACTGATGGCCAAGCTTCTGGATCTGGGCGGCACTGGCAGGCGTCATCGCCACCCGAGCCTCGCCCGAGACACTTTCCCTCGGTGTTCCTATTTTCAACGCAGGCGTCCCTCTTTTTCCGATGCGGAGCGATCTGTCTCGGCGGCACCAGCCACAGGCTGGAGGAAGGAGAAGTCGCACCCCTCGTCCGCTTGTAACACTTCGCTCGCGTATAGGCGGTCATATCCGCGTCGCTTTTCCGCCGGAACGATGTCCGGTGTCCAGTCCGAACGTCGCCGGGCAAGCTCCGCATCATCGACAAGAAGCTCGATGCGCTTGTCACTGACCGAGAGGCGGATGCGGTCTCCGGTCCGCACGAGGGCGAGCGGTCCACCCACCGCGGCCTCCGGTGCCACGTGCAGCACGATGGTCCCGAAGGCGGTGCCGGACATGCGGGCATCGGAGATCCGGATCATGTCCTTGACGCCCTTGGAGGACAGCTTCTTCGGGATCGGCAGGTAGCCGGACTCCGGCATGCCCGAGGCCGATTTCGGTCCTGAATTCTGCAGCACCATGATGTCGTCGGGACGAATGTCGAGATCGGGATCGTCGACCCGGGCAGCCAGGTCTTCCAGCGAGGTGAAGACGACCGCCCTGCCCTCTTTCTCAAACAGCGTCGAATCGGCCGCCGAGCGCTTGAGGATCGCCCCGCGCGGCGCGAGATTGCCGAAGAGCGCGACCAGGCCGCCCTGCGGCTCCAGCGGCTCGTCGGCGGATGCGATGACGCGCCGGTCGACATAGCCCGGATCCTGCTCCAGCCGGTCGCCGAGCGTCTCGCCGGTGACGGAAACGGTGTCGAGATGGAGCAGCGGCTTCAGCTCGCGCAGGACGGCCCCCATGCCGCCGGCGAAGAAGAAGTCCTCCATATAATGCGACCCGACCGGCTTCAGGTTCACCAGAACCGGTGTCTCGTCGGACAGCTGGTTGAGGCGCTCGAGCGAGACCGTAATGCCGAGGCGGCCGGCAACCGCCGTGAGGTGGATGATCGCGTTCGTCGACCCGCCGAGCGCCAACAGGACGCGGATGGCGTTTTCGACGGACTTCTGGGTAATCACCTCGCTTGGCCGAATCGGATTATCGATCATCCGGGCTGCCGCGAAGCCGCTCGCCTCCGCCGAGCGCAGCCGGTCGGCGTGGACGGCGGGGATCGCGGCGGTTCCCGGAAGCGCCATGCCGAGCGTCTCCGCGATACACGCCATGGTCGAGGCCGTCCCCATGACAGCGCAGGTGCCCGAGGTCGTCGCCAGCCGCCCCTCGATGTCGTTGATCTGGTCGTCCGAGACCTCGCCGGCGCGGTACTTGCCCCAGAAGCGGCGGCAGTCGGTGCACGCCCCGAGGCGCTCCTCGCCGTAGCGCGATGTCATCATCGGCCCGGCCACGAGCTGCACGGCCGGCAGGTCGGCCGAGGCCGCTCCCATCAGCTGGGCCGGTACCGTCTTGTCGCAGCCGCCCATCAGCACCACCGCGTCCATCGGCTGGGCACGGATCATCTCCTCCGTGTCCATCGACATGAGGTTGCGGAACTTCAGCGACGTCGGTGACAGGAACACCTCGCCAAGCGAGATGGTCGGGAACTCGATCGGCAGGCCGCCGCCCAGGAGCACGCCGCGCTTGACGTGCTCCACCAGCTCGGGGAAGTGGCGGTGGCAGTTGTTGAAGCCGGAGAAGGAGTTGGCGATGCCGACAATCGGCTTCTTCAGCACTTCGCGCGAGTAGCCCATCGAGGACGCGAAGGACCTGCGAAGATAGACGGAAAAATCCTTGTCGCCGTAGTTGGTCAGCCCGCGCTCGAAGCCCTTGGGATCATCTTCACTCATCGTCAACGCATCGTTCCGATTTTCATCTTTACATATTTCGGATCAAGGTAATCCTTGATCCCAAGCGAGCCGCCTTCCCGGCCCATGCCGCTTTCCTTCACACCGCCAAAGGGCGCCTCGGCGGTTGCCAGCAGCATCTCGTTGACGCCGACCATGCCGACCTCGAGATCCTCGTAGGCGCGCGTCGCGGTGGTCATGGAGTCGCTGAAGACATAGCCCGCGAGGCCGAAGGGCAGCGCGTTGGCGCGGGCGATCACGTCGTCGTAGTCGGTGAAGGTGGCGATCGGCGCGATCGGTCCGAACGGCTCTTCGACCATCACCTGGGCATCGTCGGGCACCCGGCCGAGCACCGTCGGCTCGAAGAAGTAACCGCTGTTGATGGATGCCGGGCGGCCGCCGCCGGCCAGCAGATCCGCCCCCCGACCGAGCGCGTCTGCCACCATCGCCTCGACCGTGGCAACGCCGCGGCGGTTGGCCATCGGCCCCATCTGGACGCCCTCGTCGAGGCCGCTTCCGAGCTTCAGCGACTTGGCCACCTCGGCGAAGCGGGCGGCGAAGGCCTCGTACTTGCTCTCGTGGACGTAGAAGCGGCTGGGGGAAATGCAGACCTGGCCGCAGTTGCGGAACTTGGTCAGCGCACAGGTCTCGGCCACGGCGGCGGCATCGACGTCGTCGAAGACGAGCACGGGGCCATGGCCGCCGAGCTCCATCGACACCTTCTTCACGCCCTCGGCAGCCAGGCGCAGAATCTCCTTGCCGACCGGAACGGAGCCGGTGACCGTTACCTTGCGCACGATGGGCGAGCGGATCAGCCGCTCGGCGATCATCGAGGAGTTGCCGGTCAGATAGTTGACCGCCCCGGCCGGAATGCCGGCGTCGTGGCACGCCTCGACCAGCGCCGCACAGGATGCCGGCGCCTCGCCGGCCGGCTTGACGATGATCGAGCAGCCCGCGCCCAGCGCGGCGGCGATCTTGCGCGCGGGCAGCAGCGCCGGGAAGTTCCAGGCCGAGAAGGCGGCAACGACGCCGACCGGCTGGTAGATCACGGCCATGCGGCTCTGCGGCGTCCGGCCCTCGATGGTCTGGCCGTAGATGCGCTTGGTTTCCTCGGCGTACCATTCGAACTGGTCCGCCGCCGCGCCGGTCTCGCCCTTGGCCTCGGCAAGCGGCTTGCCGGTCTCCAGGCTCATCAGCGTGGCGATGGCATCGGTACGCTCGCGGATCAGTTCGGCCGCGCGACGCAGCCTGGCGCCCCGGTCCCAGGGCCCGACCTGCCGCCACTCGGCAAAGCCCTCGCGAGCCGCCTCGAGGGCCAGGTCGATGTCCCCTTCCGTGGCGACCGCGATGGTGCCCAGGGCTTCCTCGGTGGACGGATCGGTGACGGGCCGCGTGGCGCCGTCCGAGGCGCCGCGCCAGGCGCCCGCGATGTAGAGATTGAGGTCGTGATACATGCTCGTCCCTCTCAGATGCTCTGCCGCAGCCAGTCGTTCTGGACGTCCTCGACCCAATTGCCGACGTTCCAGCTTCCGTAGGCCCCCATCCCGGCGAAATCGTCGTGGTTGCCGTAGACGGGGACGTGCACGAGGCTGAGGCCCGGGTGATCGTGTGCGGCAGCCAGCGCCGCCTTCAGCTCCTCGACGGAATACCCGCCGTGAACGGCCTTCACGCCCTCCACCGAGCCCGCCATCGCCACATAGTCGACCGGCACGCTGTCGTTGGTGCGGAAGCCGTGTCCGTACTGGGCCAGCTGCAGGCCGGTGATCGCGGCCATGCGCCGGTTGTCGAACAGGACGATCATGCCCCGAACGCCGTGCTCGACCGCATCGATCAGGACCTGCGGGTTCATCATGAAGGAGCCGTCGCCGGTAAAGGCGACACCATATTTCGGAGCGGTCGTGCCGGCGTTGCCGACGAGAGCGGAGACCGCAAAGCCCATGTAGGAGGCACCGGTTTCCGTGAAGGTCTGGTACGGGGCGTCGTCCTCCACGATCTGGAAGCCGTTCGCCTGCACGTCGCCGGCATCGAAGAATTTCACCGCACCGATCTGCTTCGCGTACTCCGCCACCGCGTTGATCGCGGCGGGCTGGGTGAGCACCGGGCGGCGCCAGACCGGATCCTCGACGGGCGGCTGCGCGTAGCGATGGGCCTTGAAGGACTGCCACTCCGCCTTCTTTGCCGCGCACTCGGCCTGGAACGCCGCCGTGTCGCCCTTCGGTGCGACGGCGAGCAGCCGGTCGATGACCCCGGTGATGTCACCGAGCAGCATCTCGGTGCGGGCGTAATGGCTGGCGTCGTCGAGATCGCCGTTGATGTTGATCACCGCCTCCACGCCGGGCCAGCCGGTGCCCGAACAGTCGGCCTGGCAGACGCCGCGCGAACCGATGAAGATGGCGAGGTCCGCCTCCTCCATCGCGAAGTTGCCGCTGATGGAGCCCTTCGAGCCGCCGACATGCATGTTGAGGGGATGGGCGTCGGGCAGCACCCCCGTCGACCCCGGCGACAGGACGACCGGGGCACCGATGTGCTCGGCCAGCCGACGCACGGCATCGGCATGTGCCCGGGCGCCACCGCCCGCCTTGATGACGATGCGCTTGTGCCCACCCAGCAGGTCGGCGGCGCGCCGGTAGCGACGGTCGTCGGCACACACCACCATCGGCGCGTCGAGGCGGCCCGGAAGCGTCTCCACGTTGACCAGCGTCGGCTTCGGCTGGGTGTTGATGGGCGCCATGATGAAGAACGGGCCGGCCCGATAGGGATGATGGACGCAGGCCGTGCCGCGCCGCATGCACTCGCGCAGCGCCTCGGCCGTGTGCAGCACGTAGGACTGCCCCATCAGGGCGGTCATCCGGCCGAAGATCTCCTGCTGGGCCTTCGGCACCTGCTGCATGTTGTAGCCTTCACCCCACGTCGTCTCGTCGCCGTAGATGTGATAGACGCCGACCCCGTTGGAGGCTGCCGCCAGCGAGCCGGCCATGGCCTGAAGCGCCCCCGGTCCGATGGATGTCACGACGGCCGGCGTCTCGCCATAGACCCAGGCATGGGCCGTCGCCGCATGCGCCATCTCCACCTCGTTGCGGCAATTGACGACCGTGGTCGCGCCGGCCTCGGTGTAGATGCGCAGCACCTCGCCGAGGTCTGTGGAGCCGTGGCCGAAGATGGCGAAGAAGGTGCGCACGCCCTGCTTGAGAAGGCCCAGGACGAGCGCCTCGGAGAGCGTGACCTCCAGGAGCGGACCGTCGTCGATCAGGCCATCGGCGCCGGCTTCGACCCAACGCCGTGCCCGGGCACGCATGCCGATCTCAGGGGCGATTGAACTGCTCGGGCTTTCAAGCATTTGACGTCTCCGCAAAAGATCTGGGCTTGCGCAGCCGGAGGCCGCTCAGCGTCTGAAGTCCCACGATCAGCGCGGCAAGTCCGAAGAAGAGCAGCGCGACGGGGGATGTGTAGAAGATGTCCCAATTGCCATCGGACAGCGCCATGGCCGTCCGGAACTCGTTTTCCAGCGTCGGCCCCAGGACCATGCCGAGAATGATCGGCGTGGTGGGGATCCCGACCCGCATCAGCGCGTAGGCGAGCACACCGATCACCGCCATCGTGTAGATGTCGAAGACACTGTTGCGGATCGAGTAGGCACCGACGACGCACAGCACGAGAATCACGACCGACAGGAGCTGCGGGGGGATCCTCAAGACGTGGACGAAGAGGCGGATGCCGCCGAGCTGAAGCACCAGGATAAAGACATAGGCGAGCGCCACGGCGATGTAGATGCCGTAGACTTGGACCTCCGACTGCATAAACAGCGCCGGTCCTGGCGTGATGCCATGGACCATGAGCCCAGCCAGTACGATCGCAGTGGCAGGATCGCCAGGAATGCCCAGCGACAAAAGCGGGATGAGCGTTCCGCCGGTCACCGCGTTGTTGGCGGTCTCAGGCGCGATGACGCCCTCGATGGCTCCGCGGCCGAACCGCTCGGGCTTCTTGGAGAACCGGCGCGCGTTGTCATAGGCCAGGAAGGCGGCGATCGGGCCGCCCGCTCCCGGGATCGCGCCGATCACGGTGCCAATCGCCGAGCAACGCGCGATCAGCCAGGAGTTGCGCCCGAGCAGGCCGAAGGACGGAAGCTCGACCCGCAGCGACTGGGTGTCGTTGGTTTCCGTCTCGCCGCGCCCGTGCCGGGCAAAGGTCTCGATGATGTACGGTACCGCGAACAGGCCGATCATGGCCACGAGCAGGTTGACGCCCTGCATCATGTTGATGGTGCCGAAGGTCATCCGATTCACGCCGTCGATGGCGTCGATCCCGACGGTCATGATCATTAGGCCGAGTACACCGGCGATGAGGCCCTTGAGCATGCTGCCGCCAGCGAGCCCGCAGATCGTCGACATGCCGAACAGGACCAGAGCGAAGATTTCGGCAGGTCCGAACTGGATGGCGATCTTGCTGACCAGATTGACCGAAACAATCATCACCAGCAGCGAGAACAAACCTCCGATGGAGGAGACGATGACCGCGGTTCCCAGAGCGATGGAAGCACGGCCCTGCCGCGTCATGGGGTAGCCGTCGAGCACCGTTGCGGCAGATGACGGGGTACCGGGAATGCCAAGCAGGATGGCCGATACGGACCCTCCGGTCATTCCGCCGATATAGGTGCCGAGAAGAATGCCGATGGCTGGCACGGTATCCATGCCGAATGTGATGGGGAGCGCGAGCGCCAGCGCGACCGTGAAGGTCAGGCCCGGAATCGAGCCGAAGATGAGGCCGATCAGCGTCCCGAGCCCGACAGCGCCGATGGCGGCGGGCGTGAGCGATGCGACGGCGGCTTGGTAAAAGAGATCCATGGTTCAGCCCACCGAAATCCAGGTGCCCGTTGCGAGGGGAATGTCCAGGATCTGGCCGAAGATCAGCCAGCAGCCGAAGGTCAGACCGAACGTCATCGCGGTTATCCGAACGGGCGACCGGTCGCGCAGGATCAGAATCATCGTCAGCGCCACCACCGCAGCCGTCGCCAGAACGAAGCCGGTTTTCTGCATGGCCCAGCCGTAGGCCAGGAGCAGGAAGAAGATCATTGCCAGCGCCGGCCACTCCCGGGGGGCGGCAAGCTCATTGGGCGCTTCGGTCTCCGCCCGCAGACGGCGACGCTCGAAAAGGCGGGAGACAAGAAATCCGAGGGCAAGGATGCCGAGCAGAGTACCGAGCAGAAGCGGAAAGGCACGGGGTCCGACATCGGCGCCACCGGTGCCCGCCGGGATGCTCTGCACCACGTACGCGCACCAAAAGATCGCGAGACTGAGCAGGATCACCCCGGACAGGATGTCCTTCTGATTGCGGATCATCGGTTCGACCTCCCTCTGCAAGCCCTGTGGCGCAGCGCCACCCGGCAGCCGGCGCGAAACCGCGCCGGCTGTAGTTCATTGCAACCAACCGGTTCCCGGCGGGCGCGTCAGTTGGCCATGCCAAGGGATTGCAGAAGCTGACCGTAGAAGGCGTCGTCCTTGGCGATCTGCTCGCCGAAGGCTTCAGAGCCAAGATAGGCCGGCGAGAAGCCGAGCTTCGTGGACGCATCCTTGAACTGCTCGGTCTCGGTAGCCTTCTTCACCGCCGTATCGAGCGTCACGATGACGTCCTTCGGCGTGCCTTTCGGCGCTGCCAGCCCACGCCACATGGTGATGTCGACGTCGACGCCCTGTTCGGCCGCGGTCGGAACGTCCGGAAGGATGTCCACGCGCTCGGTGCCGGTAACGGCGAGAACGTTGAGCTTCCCGGAATCAGCGTAGGACTTGAACTGGCCCGGCCACTGGATCGCAGCGTCGATGCGTCCGCCCAGGAGTTCCACCGGCGCCTTGCCCTTGCCGTACGGGATGTAGGTCACCTTGTCGGAGATCCCCATCTTGTCGAACAGCGCGGCGGAGGTGAGGTGCGTGAACGAGCCCTTGCCGGAGATCCCGACCTTGAGCTTGCCGTCCATTCCCTTGACGTCCTCGGCCATCTCGCCGAGCGAGCTCCAGCCTTTGTCGTTGGAGACGGCCAGCGCCGGCGTCTCGACCGACACCCGGGCGATCGGCTCGAACGCCGAGTAGTCGAACGGGATCTTGCCGGTGTGGTGCGAGGTGTTGATGGAGTTGGAGTTCCAGACGATGTTGTAGCCGTCCGGCCGGGTGCCCTGCACGAAGGCATACCCGACTGCGCCACCGCCGCCGGGACGGCTCACCGGGACCACGGGATCTCCGAGCTCCTCGGTCATCAGCTGCGAAAGCAGCTGCGCAATGGTGTTGGCTGTTCCCCCGAAGAGCACCGTCATTTCGATCGGCTTGTCGGGATATTCGGCCTGCGCCGGCGCGGCAGTAAAGACGGCGGCGCCAAGCAATGCTCCGGCCAGTGTCGGCAGTTTCTTAAACATGAGTTCCTCCCTCTTCCTTTGCTGAAAAAGTCTTTTGGCCCGCCCGGTCTTCCGCCGGACTTGGCAGGTTGCGTGTCCCGGTCAGTTCATGTCGTGCGCACGCTTCTCCGCGAGCGCCGCAAGAACCTTCTCCGGGGTGGCCGGCAGCGAGCGGATCCGCACGCCGACGGCGTCGTAGATGGCGTTCATGATCGCCGGAGCGGTGGGCACCAGGGCCGGCTCGCCGATGCCCTTCGCGCCGAGCGGGCTCAGCGGATCGGGATCCTCGACGATGGTGGTGTTGATCTCCGGGATATCGAGCGCGGTGGGCAGGATGTACTTGGCGAAGCCGTGCGTGACCGGGTGGCCTTCGCTGGTCTGGTAGTCCTCCATCAGCGCCTGCCCGAGCCCCTGGACGACGCCACCCTCGATCTGCCCCGCGACGCCGCGCGGGTTGATCGCCCGCCCCACATCGTGCGCCGCCCAGATGCCCATTACCTGGACTTCGCCGGTGACGGTATCGACCTCGACCTCGGCGACCTGGGTACCGAACACGTAGGCCTGCCAGGGGCTGCCGTGACCGTCCACCGGGTCGAGCCCGGTGCCGTGGGCGGTGAAGCTGCCCGACCCGACCGGGACCACGCCACGCTGCTTGCAGAGCGCCACGGCCTCCGCCATCGACATGCGCTTGTTGGTGTTTTCCGCCCAGGCGAAGCCGTCGAAGGCCCGCAGGTCCTCAACCGGCACGTCCCAGTGATCGGCCAGCTCGTCGAACAGGCGGCCGCGGGCCTCGCGACAGGCAAGCGCCACGGAATTGCCGATCATGTAGGTCTGGCGGGTGGCACCGGCATGGGCGGCCTCGGGCGAACGGGCCGTGTCGTTGTCGCCGATCGTCACCTGCTCCGGCTTGATGCCGAACTCCTCGGCCGCGACCTGGCAGAGCAGCGTGAGGATGCCCTCGCCGATCTCGGTCACGCCGGTGACGACCTTGCCGGTGCCGCCGTCGTCGAGCTCCGCCCAGGCGCCAGCCCGGTCGATGGTTGCCGTGCGGGCGATGCCGTACCAGCTCGCCGCGACACCGCGTCCGCGCAGTTTGCGTTTCATGACGCCACCTTCACTGTCTCGATATCCGCTCCGGCCGTCGCGAACCGCGCGCCGAGCGTGCAGGGCTGCCGGGTGCCCGGGCCGGCCAGGTCGCCGCGCGTGCTGCCGCGTACCGTCGGAGCCCCCGGCTCCCAGCCGCTCGAGGCCTCGGCGGCATCGAGCACCCGGTCGATGGCGGCCGAATTGAGCTTCTGCTGGGTGTGGGTCAGCGAGCCGGCCCGCATCATGTTGCGCCGGCGGATCTCGAAGGGATCGAGGCCGAGCCGCTCGGCCGCGATGTCCATCATGCTCTCCGTGGCGAACTGGGCCTGCATTCCGCCGAACGTGCGGAAAGCGCCGGACGGCGTGTTGTTGGTGTACACGACCTTGGTGTCGACCTTCAGGTTGTCGACCTCGTAGGGGCCGCAGCTGAGGATCGCGGCCTTGCGCATCACACCCTCCGACGACATGCCGTAGGCGCCGCCATCGGCGAGCAGAGAGAACTCGATGGCGGTGATCCGCCCGTCGTTCGTCAGCCCCATCCGGTAACGGGTGCGCGAGGGATGGCGCTTGGCCGAGCAGGCGATGCTCTCCTCGCGGGTGAAAATGAGACGGATCGGCCGGTGCGTCTTCAACGCGGCCAGGGCGAGCATGCCCTGGTAGATCATGTCTTCCTTGCCGCCGAAGCCGCCGCCCACCGGCGACATGATGAACCGGACCTTGTTGATCGGCCGGGCCAGGATGTCGGCCAGCATGTGGCGGTGGTGGGTGATGTTCTGGCTCGGCGAGATGACCGTCACCACGTCGTCGTGGTCGACGTAGGCGAGGCCGGCCTCCGGCTCCAGGTAGGCGTGTTCGACCTGCTGGGTGGCGAACTCGTCCTCGATAATGACGTCCGCCGCCGCGAACCCGGCCTCGATGTCGCCCTTGCGCACCGGGATGTGCTTGACGACGTTGTCGGGGCAGTAATCGTGGATGACCGGCGCGCCGGGCTTCAGAGCATCCTCGGGATCGTAGAGGCCCGGAAGCTCCTCGTACTCGACGCGGATCAGCTTCAGCGCCTCACGCGCAATCCGCACGCTCTCGGCCGCAACGGCCGCGACGGCCTCGCCCACATGGCGGACCTTGCCGCGCGCCATCACCGGCTGGTCGTGCACGAACACGCCGAAGCCGTCCTCGCCCGGCACGTCGTCGGCGGTGACCACGCAGGCAACCCCCGGAAGGGCTTCAGCCTCGGACGTGTCGATGCGCACGATGCGGGCATGGGCGTGCGGCGAGCGCAGCACCTGCATGTGCAGCATGCCGGGCATCACCATGTCGCCGGCATAGGCCAGGCGGCCGGAGACCTTGGAGGGCGCATCGAGACGGGCCGTGTTGTGGCCGATCCAGCTCGCGCCGACGCCTTCCGGATCGAGCGCCGTCTGCGGCAGCTTGCCGGCGACCACGTCGCGGGCGATCTCGACCGCCTCGATGATCTTGGTGTAGCCGGTGCAGCGGCAGATGTTGCCGCCCATGCGCTCCTTGAGTTCCTCAAGACCGGCGTCCGGGTTCTCGCGCAGCGCCGACGTCGCCGCCATCACCATGCCGGGAATGCAGTAGCCGCACTGGCTGGCGCCCGTTCGGTGAAACGCCTTCTGCACGGGCGTCAGTTCGCCGGGCCTGGCCAGCCCCTCGACGGTCTCGATGGAAGCGCCCTGCGCCTTCGCCGCGGGCATCAGGCAGGACTTCACCAGCTTGCCGTCGATGAAGACGGAACAGGTTCCGCACTCGCCCGCGCCGCAGCCTTCCTTGGCACCGGTCAGCGCCAGGCCCTCCCGCAGGAGGTCGAGCAGCCGCAGGCTCGGGTCGATCCGCCGGCTGACCGGACGGCCATTCACGGTGAAGTCGATATCGAACTCAGGCATGGAGTGCCTCCCTCTGTTCGGGGGTCGGTTTGGGGGCTCCCAGCGCCACCAGAGCATCCTCGATGGCGGCCTCGATGAAGCCGCTGACCACCGCGCGCCGGTAGGCGACGCGGCTGCGGGATGCGACGCGGTCGGCGGGAAGCAGGCTCGCCCGGGCGACCAGCTCCCGCGTCATCTCCTGGCCGCGGAGCATGTCCTCGATGTCGTAGAGACGGATGGGCCGCGGGCCGATGCCCCCAAGCGCCAGCCGGACGTCCTCGAAGATCCGGCCCGAGGGATCCGTCTTCACCAGCGCCGCGCAGCACACCGCCGAGATCACCAGGGACCGGCGCATGCCGACCTTCTGGAACGATCCGCCATAGCCTTCCATGGCGTCCACGGTGACGGCGGTCGCGATCTCTCCGTCGCGGAGTTCGGTCCGGCCGGGGCCGGTGATGAAATCGGCGACCGGCATGGTCCGGGTGGCGATCTGGCCACTTTCCAGACGGGCGAGCTCGATTTCGCCGTTGAGGGTGAGGACCGGCGGCAGGCCGTCGCCGGCCGGCGAGGCGTTCACCAGGTTGCCGACCAGCGTCGCCTGCTGGCGGATCTGATCGTCTGCGAACCACACCGCGCAGCTCGGCATGTTGGGGAGGAGCCGGACGAGCGTCGGGTCCTCCAGGAACTGCTGGTAGACGACGTTGGCGCCGAGCCGCACCCGGTTGCCACGCACCTCGTAGCCCTGAAGCTCCGCCACGCGGCTGAGGTCGATCATCGTCGGCAGATGGACGTCGCCGCCGCGCCCTTCCCGGGCGTAGGGCAGAATGTCGGTCGCCCCGGCGACAAGCCGGCTTCCCGCCGGCGCCTCGGACCAGGCATGCAGGGCTTCGCCGAGCCTGGTCGGCATGAGGTAGGTATCACAGGTCAGCATGATCGTGCTCTTGCTCGCCCGACAGGCAGGCGCTCCGCTCTCCCGCGGCAGGGACACACCCTGCCGCGGATCTCTTCGAGCGGCTGACGCCCAGCAGTGTGCGGCGCGTTGCCTATTCGGCGGCTTCGCGCCGCGCGACCGCATGCTCGTTGCGGACCACAACCTTGATCGCATCGTCGACCCGATCCTTGGCGTAGCGGATCGCCTCGATCAGATCGGACATGTCGAAGGTGTGGGTGTGGATCAGCGAGGCGTCGAACCGCTTCTGACGCATGAAGGCCTCGGCCCGGTGCGTCGCCGTCTTGCCCTCGCCGCGGATGCCGTAGAGGTAGATGTTGTTGCGCACCAGGTACGCGACATCCACTTCCGGCGATGTGGACGGGAAAGCCGCCAGGCAGATCTTGCCGCCCCGGTTGAGCATCTGGGCCGCCTCGTTGAGCGAGTTCGGCGCGCCCGAACATTCCACCACGTAGTCGGCGCCCTTGCCGCCGGTCAGCTCGTGCACCTTTTCGACGGCGTTCTCGTTGCGCACGTTGATGACGTGATCGGCGCCGAGCTTGCGGCCGATCTCCAGCCGGTTGTCACGCGTGCCGGTGAGAATGACAGGCTGCGCGCCGAGCGCCTTGGCCACCGCGACACCGAGCAGGCCGATCGGGCCCGGGCCGGTCACGACGACGCTCTCGCCGGCGACCAGCCCGCCGACCTCGGTGAGGCCGTACATCGCCGTGCCCGCGGTGACGACCAGCGTCGCCTCCTCGTCGGACATGGAATCGTCCACGTGCACCAGGGTGTTGATGTTGTTGACCTGGTATTCGCAGAAGCCGCCGTCGGTGGTGAAGCCGTTGGCGCGGTGACCCTTGTCGACGTCGCCGTAATTCTTTCCGTAGTTGTGGCAGGCCGTGTACATGCCTTCGCGGCAGCGCTTGCACTGGCCGCAACCGGCATGGATCTCGACGGTGACGCGCTCGCCGATCTCGTATTCGTCGACACCCGGGCCGAGGGCAACGACGGTGCCCATGTACTCGTGGCCGGGGGTGAAGTTCTTGTTGAACGGCTCGCCGCCCTCGATGATCGCCGGCAGCCCGTGATAGATGATTTCCAGATCCGTCGCGCAGATGGCGACCGCGTCGATGCGCACCAGGACTTCGGCCTTCTTCGGCTCCGGAACCGGCTTGTCGACCAGTTCGAGCTCACCCGGATCCTTCAGGACCCAGGCCTTCATCGTCTCCGGCACCGGGTAGTCGGCATTCGTCTTGACTGCTGCACTCATCGCCATGGTGTTTCCTCCACTTTCGTTCTTCGACGTGTTCTGAAACCGCATCCTCGGCCGGCTGGGCCTCAGGAGCGGCCGACCTTCAGCTGTCCCGACAGGGCACGCGCGCACTGGACGACGTGCCGGATGACGTGGGAGCGATAGGCTTCGGTGTTCTTGTGGGCCGCGAACGTCGCCGAGATGGAGGCGATGACCGCGCCCTTCTCGTCGCGCAGGGCCGCCCCGCAGCACACGACGTCGGCCTCCAGCTCCTGATCGTCGATGGAGAAGCCGTTGCGGCGCACATGCCGCAGCTCCTCGATCAGCCCGGACAGCGACGTGATGGTCCGCTCGGTGTAGGCCGGCATGCCGTTCTCGGAGATCACGCGCACCATTTCCGCTTCCGGCAGCCAGGCCAGGATCGCCTTGCCGGTTGCCGTCGCATGCAGCGCGGTCATCTTCTTGAACTCGTCCGCCTCGTGAACGCCCTTGCCCCGGCCGGCCCTGATCTGGGTGATCAGGTTGGAGCCGCGCAGAACGGCCATCTGCACGCTTTCCGCCAGCTGCTCGGCGAGGGCCTCGAGCTTCGGCCGGACAAAATCGGCGAAGTCGATTTCGCGGGCGCTCATCTCCACGAGTTCGTTCAGCCGCGAAGACAGCATGTATCCGCGGTTGCGCCCGGCGTGCAGCGCGTAGCCGCGCGCCACCAGGGTGGCCATCAGATGGTGGCAGGTGGAAACGTTGAGCTGGGCGCGGGCCGCGATCTCGTTGAGGGCGAGCGGCTCGTTGGCCGCGGCCATGATCTCGATGAGCGTGAGCGCCCGTTCCACCGACTGGATCGTTCGCACGTTCCGCTCGCCGTCAATGCCGACCGGCTTGAGCGAGCCTGCGCTGATCAGGGAATGCCCAGCCGTCCCTCCGACGATGTCAGTTTTGTGATCCATATGGCGCTTCCTTGTTGTGTTGAAGGTCGCGCAATCGTCGGAGAACAGTCAAGCAATCTGGAAATAATAAAATTCAATTTCATGATATGAAATAAGGGCGAATTGACAGCTCAGACACTGTGGCCATAACCGTTAGGAGCGACCGCACCGGACACGCGAGAGGCCTTTGTCCATGTCACTCACCTACCTGGTCTATGTCAGCCAAGCAGAACGCGCGCTCGACGAGGAGGCTCTGGCGGCCATTCTCGCGGAGAGCCGGGCCTACAACCCGGCCCACGGCATTACGGGCGCGCTGCTGTTCGTGGCCGGGCGTGACGGCAACAGCGGCAGCTTCATGCAGCTGCTGGAGGGCGAGAAGGCGGACGTGGACACGCTGCGCAAGCGGATCTTCGCCGATGGCCGGCATCACACGAAGGTGGTGATCGAGCAGGGCCCGCTCGAAACGCGGACCTTCGCCGACTGGTCGATGGCCTTCCGCGGCGTCACCGCGAAGGCCCTTGAGGCCTATCCGAGCTTCGCGCGTCTCGGTGAGCCGGACTTCGTCGAAACCTTCAATCGCGGTGACGCCAAAGGCGCCCTCGCCTTCCTGAACGAGTTCTGGAACGCGCCGGCCCTCTGAGGGGCCGAGGACGGCGGCGCGCAACAGCCCGTCCCTGCTGTAACGCGCAACTTCGGTTGGCATAGGCGGGGGTTAGGCGGGATCTTCCGGGATTAGGCGGGATCACGCGAAAACCGACGCGATCTCAATGGCATAACCGGGATCAGGGTGCGGCGGGCATTGACCGTCCAGGTGGTCAAGAGTGCCAACCAAACTTGCGCAGGCCATTCAGGACGGCCGGGCGCGCAAATCGAGCGCCGCGCTAAGTCGTTGAAATCAAACAATCCAGCCTGAAGAAAGTGGGAACTGGCGCACATATGGCGGCGGGCGGTTCCCACTTTAGCTAAATCATTGAAGAAACAGGGAAAAGCGGGGCGCAATCCGTATATTAGAAAAATCGAAAGTGGGAACTCGCGAGCACCTGGTTGAAGCGGCCGTCAGCCGCAGGATTAACCACAACCTCCCACTGCATCTTGCAGGTTGTGCGGCCTCCTCTGCAGCATCAGGTTGCGGAGTGGATCAACATCAAGCCGAGCGTTTACCGGTGCCTGGCTCCGTGCGTGCCGCTTTTAGACGCTTGCGAAGCCGGGCCTCCAGCCAGGGCAGGAGCGATTCGAGCTCATCGCGATCCAGCGGATCCTCAGCCCGGGCGAGAAGCTCGTTGTGCGCGGCAGCGGTTTCCTCGATCAGCGCCTCGACCGGGAGCGACACTCCTTCGGCCTCATGTACTGCGCGAACCGTCTTCGAAACCACCTTCATCCAGGCGGGATCGACCGTTGAACCCAGGGCGGGAGCCGGCTGGGTTTCCTCGGAAATCATGGCTCCATCGCCAGTGGCCAACCATTCGACGGATACACCGGCCGCTTGCGCAATAGTGACCAAGCGCTGTGCCTTAACTTCATTCCTGCCGGTCAGATAACGCTCTAGCACTCCCCTTGAGAGGCCAGCCCTTCGGGCCAGCTCGTTTCCGCTTCCCACCAACTCCACACATCGGCGAAGGCGCGCTGAGAGGCCCAGCTGATATGGGTCTTCAGCGCCGCTCATCGAGTGAACCGCCTCAGGATTGAAGGCGGGTCTGCACAGAAGTCATTGCTACCGCCGATATTGAACACTTCTGCCTTGCTCGTTTGCGCACTTTGATGCAACATCGTCATCATGCTGATTTGCTCCCCCGAAAAAGCCGGCCCTGCCAGGCCGGCGCTCCGGAGACGAGGATGACGGAAACTGAAACGCCCATGGACCGGCACGCGATCGTTGCCGAGATCCACCGGCGCGGGACGAGCTTGCGAAAGCTCGCCAAGGCCGCAGATCTCGAAGCGTCCGCGTGCTGCATGGCGCTCAGCCGTGGCCACCGGGCCGGAGAGCAGGCGATCGCCGATTTTCTCGGCATCTCCCCGGCGACCCTGTGGCCCGATCGCTATCCGTCATCGTCGCAAGG
Source organism: Amorphus coralli DSM 19760 (assembly GCF_000374525.1). GTDB lineage: Bacteria > Pseudomonadota > Alphaproteobacteria > Rhizobiales > Amorphaceae > Amorphus > Amorphus coralli. The sequence goes on along the minus strand of NZ_KB894578.1, from coordinate 149,432 downwards.
GGAGCCTACCCCCACCAAGGCCGGTTCGGCGAGTCCGAAAGCCGCCGCGGCCACAGACAAGAGGCGGGCCGCATGAGGCTGAACCTGTCTGCCATCCGGAAGTCGACTGACAATCTCACCCCGCGGCGCGCGGCCTCACCGTTCGCCACGCTGATCGTCGGGTCGGGACTCGCGCTGGCGATCGCCCTCGCGCTGGCACCGGCGGCGCAGGCCGTGATCGAGGTCGCGGTTCGATGAAGTTGGCCGATGTGCAGAAGAAGTGTTGGTCAGTCGAGGGCGCGACGGAGGGGAGCTGGCGTGTAGGCGTAGCTTTCGCGATTCGCTGTCTTGTGAACCGTGCTGCCGCAAGCGTTGCACTTCAGAACATCCGTCTGCGCCTTGTGGCATTCAAACTGAAGTATCGACTTCACCTTGCGATCGAAGCAATGAGCGCAAAGGTGGGGCTTTGCCTCATTCGCCAGACTATCCGTCTTGCGCGAGTACGCAAACGACTGCGGTCCGATTTCATCAAGGACGTAGTTCTCGACATCGATCTGGAAATCTCGAAGCTGGCGGTTTTCTTCTTCAATTTCGCAGAGGCGGTTGAACATCGCCGTGTAACGCTCCCGCATGTCCTGCATCGCGTCGATCAGGTCGCCAATCTGGGTATTGAGAGCGTTCCGCATCTCCTGGTCGATGTCTCCGGAAATCTTCCGGACGCCATCCCTGACCGCCTTCGCGGCGGAGACCATGCCATTGAAGACACCAATGCCTTCATTAATTCCAATTGCCATCGCTCTCCCTCACGTTCGGTTGTTGGCACGACGAGTGTGAGGCAAGCGTGCCACCTGCGAAAGTGGTGGGGCGGCGGGGCTACCCGTGATCATCGCTCGGGAGGCCGGCGATGAGGGGCCCCCGCGCCACCTACGAGCAGATCCCGGTCGCGTCGATCGACGTCGGCGCGCGGCTCCGGCAGACCGATCCGGCATGGGTCGAGGCTCTTTCTGTTCTCATCAACGAACAGGGTGTTCTCCATCCGATCTCCGTTGTTCACGAGAACAGCGGCCGATATTCGCTTTTGGCGGGCGCCCATCGTCTCGACGCAGTGAAGGCGCTCGGCTGGGACACGATCGACGCCCGGGTCACCCAGGCCGGCTGGATCAAGGATCAGGAGCGCCGGCTCCAGGAGATCCTGGAGAACGTGGCCCGCAACGAGCTGAACAAGCTCGATCGGGCCGCGAACCTCGCCGAGCTGATCGCCGTCTATGAAGAACTCCACCCGGAAATCCGGCACGGCGGCGATCGCAAGAGCCAAGCCACTAAGCGCAAAGACGAAAATCAAGTGGCAATTTTTGCCATTCGATCGGAGATCGCCGACAAAGTAGGCCTCTCCGACCGCTCCTTGCGGATGGCCGTCGCCATCTGGAATGGCCTTTCCACCGACAGCCGCAACCGCCTGCCGGGCACCTGGCTCGCCGACCATCAGGCAAGCCTGCAGACGTTGTCCACCCTCGACGCCGCGATGCAGAAGAAGGTCCTGGATCTGCTTCTGTCCGATCCGGCCGGCGCCGACACCGTCGCCGACGCGCTGATGCTTGCCGAAGGGCGCCGCGCTCCAAAGGCCGATGAGCTGGCGTTGAAGCGGGCTCTAACCGGCTTCACACGGCTCGACAGACAAGGCCGGCGCGACTTCGTCCGCCAGCATCAAGCAACGCTCATCACGGCCCTGCGCGAGGAGGGCCTGATCTGATGGCACGCGCTCGCGGCGACACACGGACGCTCGACCTCCTGGAGTGGCAGCCGCCAAAGGTGGCGGTCGGCTTCGAGGACGAGATCCGTGCCGCGAGCCTCGACGCGAAGATCGCCAAGGCGCTTGCCAGGGCGATCCGCGAAAGCGGGAAGAACCGTCCCGCGATCGCCAAAGACATGTCGCTCCAACTCGGTCGTCCGGTCTCCGTCTCAACGATCGACGCCTACACGAGCGAGGCGAAGGAGGGACACCGGATCCCGCTCGACCGCTTCATCGCTCTCATCCACGCAACGGGAAGCGTCGACCTCCTGGGCTGGCTTGCAGAGGAGTTCGGCTACGTGGTCGTGCCGGCCCAATACCGCGACCTGATCGAGTTGCACTTCATCCGCGAGCGTCGCCGCGAGATCGAGGATCGGGAAGCCGCGCTCGAAGCGCGCTGGAAGGGGTCGCGCCGATGAAGGTCTGGCTCACCCCGCAGGAGATCGCCGACCTCGCCGCAGCCGGTTCGCTGCCGGGCCTGCCGGCGACGAAACGAGGCGTAGGCATGATGATCGACCGGGAAGGCTGGGACCGGCATCACGCCCAGGTCCGCAGCCGGCGCGATCGCGGCGGCACCATCACCGAGTACCACATCGACTGTCTGCCGCTCGCCGCCCGTCTCGCTTATGCCGGCTCGGCGCTCAGCGTGAACCCCGCCGACCTCGTTCCTGTCTCGCCCGAGCGGGACGATCCACTTTCCCACGGCCGCAAGACGCTGGACGCGCGGCAAGCGCTTCTCAATGTCGCCGACCGGTACGCCCGGTCGACGGATCTCGGCACCGCGGCCGCCGACCATCTCTTCGCCGACCTTTACAATTCCGGGGCGGTCGAGGTGTCGGACTGGATCCGCGAAGAGGCAGAGACTGTCAGCGCCCGGACGCTCGCGCGCTGGCGCTCAGACCTGAAGGCCGGTGGGCCTGCCGTCGATCCGCGCGGCAGCCGCAAGGGAACCGGCGTGCTCGACCGCGCCAACGGCGGCCAGGTGCGGACCCTCATCCTGGCGGCTATCGCCAAGAACCCGCTGCTGACCGCGAAGCACCTGCGCGCCTTCATCCGTGCCCAGGTCGGCGACACCGTCACCGTCGAGAGCCGCTCGGGCGCCCGCACCGTCGCGTTGCCGCCGCTGCGGACCTTTCAGGCAACGATCTCGGCGTGGAAAGAGACCTACAAGGCCGATCTCCTGCTCCTGACGGATCCGGACCGCTACAAGTCGACGATGCGGCCCAGCGCCTCGGGAACGACCCGCGCGGCCCGCCTGAATGAATGCTGGGAGATCGACGCCTCGCCGGCCGACCTGATGACCACGGCCGGCCGCCACTCGGTCTACGTGGCGATCGACATCTACTCGCGCCGCATGGTGGTGCTGGTCTCCGACACGCCGAAGGCGGCCGCGGTCGGCCTCCTCCTGCGCAAATGCCTCGTCGAATGGGGCGTGCCGGAGCGGATCAAGTCGGACAACGGCTCCGACTTCGTCGCCCACTCGACCCGGCGCCTCATCGATACGCTCGGCATCGAGCACGAGGCTTGCGACCCCTACCAGCCCCAGCAGAAGGGCACCGTCGAGCGCGCGATCGGAACCTTCCAGCGCGACCTGGTCCGTACGCTACCTGGCTTCATCGGCCACTCGGTTGCCGACCGGAAGGTGATCGAGAACCGAAAGGCCTTTTCCAAGCGCCTCGGGCTCGATGACAAGCACCTTTTTGACGTCGATCTGACGCCAGCGGAACTGCAGGACTATGCCGACCGCTGGACCCGCGAGATCTACGCCCATGCCCCGCATGAAGGCCTGAAGCGCCGAACGCCCTTTGAGGTGGCCGCCGCCTACACCGGCCCCGTCCGGCGCATCCAGAACGAAGCAGCCCTCGCGCTCCTACTCGCGCCGATCGCCGGCTCCGACGGCTACCGGACCGTGACCAAGAAGGGCATCCGCGTCGGCGGCGAGCACTACTGGACCTCGGCCGCCATGCCCGGCACGCGCGTGTTCTGCCGGCATGATCCCGCCGACCTCGGCCGCCTCATCGTGTTCGACGAGACGGGAGAGACCTGGCTCGGCGAGGCGATCGCGCCGGAACTGGCCGGGATCGATCCGGCCGCGATGCACGCCCGCATCACGGCGGAGCGCAAGGCCTATCACGAGGGCCGGCTGAAGGACGTCCGCCGCGAGACGCTGGCGATCACGCCCCGGACCATCGTGGAAAGCCAGTTCCAGGGTCGCGGCACCGCCGATCTCATCGCCTTCCCGCAAGCCTCCGAGCCGCACACGACCCCAGCAATCGAGGCCGCGGCAGCGGCCGGCCGGACCGAGGCTCCGGTCGACCCGAAGGTGAAAGAGCGTCGCGAGCAGTTGAAGCGAGAGGACGCGACCGGCCCGGCGCGGGTGCTCCGGCTGCCCACCGGGCGCGGCGGCGACACCATGCGCGAGAGGCGCGAACGGTTCGCCAAGGCCAGGGCGCTTGAGGCGCAGATGGAGGCAGGAACACCGATCTCCGACGAGGACCGGAAGTGGCTCGCGGTCTACCAGCGCGGCGACGAGTACCGGTCGCTCGGCATCACCGAGGCAGACCGCAGGATCGGAACTGCGGGCTAGCAACCAAAGAAAAAGGGCGCCGAAGCGCCCTGAGGTTTCATTTTGGAGAGCTGAACATGCAGATGATGACACCTCCGGTCAAGCAAACACTGGCGGTCCTGAACAACGTCTCCTCGTTGCACTTCCTGGCGACGACGCTCATCCAGCGTCCGCACCATCTGCCGGGGATCGGGGTTTTCTCCGGCTGGTCCGGGATGGGGAAGACCTATGCTTCAGTCTACACCCAGAACAAGACGGGCGCGATCCGGATCGAGGTCGGCGAGAGCTGGACGAAGAAGACCTTCCTGACCCGTCTCCTCAACGAACTCGGCCAGGAGCCGAAGGGCACGATTTCCGACCTGGTCGAGCAAGCGGCTATGGCGCTTGAGGACGATCCGAACCGGCCCCTCCTGATCGACGAGGCCGACAAGCTCGTTGACAAGAACCACATCGAGATCGTCCGCGAGCTGCACGACGCCTCCGGCGTGCCGACGATCCTGATCGGTGAGGAGCAGCTGCCCCAGAAGCTCGCCAAGTGGGAGCGGATCCATAACCGCGTGCTACGCTGGGAGTTCGCCCAGCCCTGCGACGAGGAAGACACGCGGGAGCTGGCCCGCATGTTCTGCGACGGCATCGAGCTTTCCGAGGATCTGATCGGCGCCGTCCGCGCCCACTCTGAAGGGCGGGCACGGCGCATCGTCGTCAACCTCTCGCGGATTGCCGAAGTCGCCAACAATCAGGGCAAAACCAACCTCGACCTGGCCGAGTTCGAGAGCCGGTCCGGCGGCTGGTACACCTCCACGACCCCGCGGCGCGGGAGGGCGTGATGTCAGTCCTCATGCGCCTGAAGCTGACCGTCGAGGGGGAGCCGCTGAAGACCGGGCACACGCATTTCTGGCGTGTGATCCGGGAGCTCGACAAGGCCGGCCCATGGTCGGTGAACGATGTCTTCGACCGCTCCCGCGATGCCTGGCAATCCTCGGTGGAAGACTTCATCCGCCGCCTCGTCAAAGCAGGCCTTGCCGAGAAGGCGGGCATACGCGGCGGGCTCCATGTGCACCGGCTCACCGCCCGACCCGCGAAGACGCCGATCCTGCGCCGGGACGGACAGCCGACGAGCGGCGGTCTCGGTGTCGCTCAGATGTGGGCAGCGATCCGCGCCCTGAAGGCGGTCGATTATCGCGAGCTCATGGTCGCAGCGACGACCGAAGACGTGAGTGTCTCGGCCAACTCCGCGAAGGCCTATCTGCAGCGCCTCGATGCTGCCGGCTACCTGCGTGTGATTGACCCCGGCAAACCGGGGGTGCCGCGTCGGTATGCGCTGAAGCGGACCATGAACACCGGCCCCGAGGCCCCGCGGATCATGCGCACCAAGCTCGTCTGGGATCCTAACCGCAACGCGATCATGGGCGAGACCGTCGCCGAGGAGGACCGGCCATGATCGAGCGGCCCGACTTCCTCGTTCGCGCCAGCGAGGCCTGGGGCGAGCCTCCTGCCTGGGTGCTCGCGATCGCCGAAGAGGCGAACCGAACCAGCCTCAAGCAAACCGCCATGCGGCTCGACTACTCCGCCTCGACGATCAGCCAGGTCATCTCCGCGACGTACGGCGGAGACCTCTCCCGCGTCGAGCGGATCGCCAACGGCGCGCTCATGGGGGCGACGGTCGAATGCCCAGTCCTCGGCGAGATCGCCCGCAACCGCTGCGAGAGCGAGCAGCGCAAGCCGCGCGGGGTCGCCAACTCCACCAGCCTGAAGCTCTACCGGGCCTGCCGGTCGGGTTGCGTCCATTCGCACCTCAAGGGAGGCCGCAATGCTGAGTGACGAACTGCAGATCTTTCGGGAGCTCTGGGAGTCGGCCCGGCAGGGCGAGATCGAGATCCTGCCACCGGGCGCCGCCCAGATGAGCCGCTTTCTGGAGCGCGCCGTCCGCGAAGCTCGCAAGCTGGAGACTGAGGCCGTCCCCTTCCAGGACGTCGATCCGGCCACGCTGGCGGCAGAGACGGACGAAACTCCGGCCGTCGACCCGGCGCTTGAGCAGGCCGGCAAGGTGGTCCGCCTGGTCCCGCGCGGTCAGCGGAGTACGCGTCGGCCGACGGAACCGGGAGGCGCCGCATGAACGCGCTCATCCCCCACCAGCGGGTCCAGGTCCGCACCATCATCAAGGTGGTCTGCGAGCACTACGGCGTCTCCGAAACCGAGGTCCTGTCATCGCGCCGCCCGACGCTCACCTCGGAAGCGCGTCACGTCTCGATGTGGCTCGCGATGAAGCTGACCGATCTTCCCTCAACCAGCATCGGGCGGCTGCTGGGAAAGGATGAAACGACGGTCAGGCATGGCGTCCAGAAGGTGGACCGGCGCATTGAAGCCGAGCCAGACTTCCGGACGACGGTGGAGACGCTGCGCCACGCCGCGCTTGCGGCGGAGCAGTGCTTCGCTCGGCTCTCGATCCTGGGCATTGATGATCCCAGCCTGGACGAGACCGCCTTGCGCATCGTCGCGAAGGGTCCGACGGCCGTGTCGAGCGTCGAGATCATGCGTCTGGCCCGCGCCCACCTGGCCGATCGGACCGAGGGACAGGTCACCGGCCTGATCGAAGCCGGCAACTGGCTAGTCGCCGCCACGCGCCGGCTCGCCACGTCGACCACTCCCGACGAACAGGCCACTGCGCGCGCCGACCAGAAGGCGGCTTACCGCGCGCTGATCGCGCACCTGCGCACCTTCGAAACCGATCACGCAACCGAGGAGTCCTCCGATGGACGCTGAACACGACACTGCGCTGCCGCCCGTCAGTGACGGCACGATCAACCTCGACGGCCGCTCCTACATGCCGGATGCCAAGGGCGCCCTGGTACCGCTCGCCAACGTGCGACCGCAGGACAAGCTGCAGGACCAGACGGTCCGCAAGATGATGGGCTTTGCCGTTGTATTGCGCGACGAGCTCCGGCGCTTCCGGGGCCACTGCTTCGACGACATCGCCAGCTTCCAGGAGCTGATCTCGGAGAAGTACGGGGCTTCCCGCGGTGGCGCGAAAGGCAACGTCACCCTCACCAGCTACGACGGCACCATGAAGGTGATCGTCCAGGTCCAGGACCAACTGACCTTCGGACCCGAGCTGCAAGCGGCGAAGGAGCTTGTCGACGAGTGCATCGACAAGTGGGCCGACGGCGCAAGCGATGAGCTTCGCGCGCTCGTGAACCACGCCTTCCAGGTCGACAAGGAGGGGCGGATCAACCGGTCCGCTCTATTCCAGCTGCGCCGGCTCGACATCGAGGACGAGCGCTGGAAGCGCGCCATGGAGGCGCTGACGGAGTCGATCCGCATCGTCGGCTCCTCCACCTATGTCCGGTTCTACGTGCGCGACGATCCCCGCGGCCGCTGGGAGGCCGTGCCGATCGACCTCGCGTCGGCCTGAGGGAAGGCGGAGATGGGGACCGACAAGATTGCCTCGCTTCGCGGGTGGATCCCCGTAGTCGAAGGGGCCAAGGCAGAGGTCCTGGTCGAGCTGCACGGCGCGCGCCTCATTTTCAGCTCCGGCGCGCACGTGATGCGGCTCGCCGGGATCACCGGCACCAGCACGATGAGCTACGACGACGCCAGGAAGAGCTGGCTCCGTGCCGCGCGCCGAAAGATCGCGCAGGCAGAACAGGAGGCGGCACGATGATCGCTTCCTCGTTCCGCCGGGCCCCCGTCGATCGCGAGATCGAGGTCCGCGTCTCGCTCATCGCCACTCGTGAGCGCTCCATCCTGGTCGAGGGCCGGGCCGGCAACGTCGAGCTTTCGCTCTCGCACGTGGAGCATTCGCCGGCGGCAGAGGACGGCACGGTCCGGATCTGGCTGCTTGAGCTCCTCGCCGTTGAGAAGGGGCTGGTGTGATGGACGCCGCCTCGACCCTCCGGAATGTCCGTGCCCTCCGGCTCCCCGATGCTCAGCCGTGCGTGCCCGACACCACGCCTCCAACGATGATTGAGGTGCGGCCGGAGACGCTTGTGATCGACGAGCGCTACCAGCGTAACCTGTCGGAGCGGTCGCTGCGTCTCATCCGCAAGATCGTCGAGGGCTGGGATTGGCGCGCCTTCAAGCCGCCGGTCGTGGTCCAGGTCAATGACGAGCTGCACGTAGTCGACGGACAGCACACGGCGATCGCCGCGGCCACTCATCCTGAGATCGAGCAGATCCCTGTCATGGTGGTCGCCGCCACCGAAATGGCCGACCGGGCGATCGCCTTCGTCAAGCACAACCGCGACCGGATCACGGCGACCCCGACCCAGCTGCACTATGCGCTGATCGAGGCGGGCGACGAGGACGCGGTCACCATTTCGATGGTCTGCGATCAGGTCGGCGTCCGGGTGCTCAAGAACCCGGCCGCCAGCACATCGTTCGCGGCGGGTGAGACCGTCGCCGTCAAGACCATGCACGGCATCATGAACCGGCGGTACCGGATCGGCCTGCGCAAGGTCCTGGAGGTCTGCGCCAACGCCAAGCTCGCGCCGATCTCCCAGGCCGCCATGCTGGCCGTAGAAAGCCTGCTCTTCGCAGACGAGTTCAGCGGTGAATACGAGCCGGAAGACATCACGACCACCCTTCGGGCGAGCTTCCATCACCTGAGCCGAGAGGGAAAGGCTTTCGCCGCGCAGCACAAGCTACCGCAGTGGCGCGGCCTGGCCGTAGCGATCGGCCGCAAGACACGGAGACGGAGACGTGGATCACGTGCAGCGTCTTGAGGTGGTCAATGCGGAGAACGACCTGCTTCGCGAGCGCATCGCCGAGCTGGAGCAGATCCTGTTCGGTGAAGCCTGGCTGCCGCCGGTTGAATGGGGCCTGACGCCGGCGGAAGCGAAGGTCGCGGGCGTGCTTGTCACCCGCGAGCTCGCCAGCAAGCCAGCGATCGTCGCAGCGCTGTATGCGCACCGGCCCGACGATCAGCCGGACGACAAGGTTATCGACGTCTTCGTCTACAAGATGCGCCGGAAGCTCCTGCCGTTTGGCATCGAGATCCGCACCCTTTGGGGCCGCGGCTACCACCTCGACCCCACGGTCCGGAAGGCCCTTCACGAAGGCGCGATCCTGATCGAAACGGAGGCTTCCCGGTGACCTCCATCCGCATGATCCATGTTGCCAGGCGCGAGCTCGGTCTCGACGAGGACACGTACCGCGACGCCCTGCAGCGGGCGATCGGCAAACGGTCCGCCAAGGGGCTGTCGGTCGCCGAGTGCAAGGCCGTTGTCGACGAGCTCTCCCGAATGGGCTTCAAGCCCGCTTCGAAGCCGTCTGGAAAGGGCCTTCCGGGTCCCTACGGACGCAAGGCGCAGGCCCTCTGGATCGCGCTCTACAATCTCGGTGCGGTCGCCGACCGGCGCGACAGCGCGCTCCTCGCCTTCATCACGCGCCAGACGGGCCTGGAGCGGGCCGAGTGGCTTCGAGACGCCGCCCAGGGCGCGGCCGTCGTCGAGGCGCTGAAGTCGTGGTGCGCCCGCGAGGGCGTCAACTGGAAGGTCGGCGAGACGACGCCGGACTATGCCCGGCGGCACGGCTTCCAGATCGCCGCCGCGCAGTGGCTGAAGCTCCACCCGAAGCGCGACCCCGCGCACTTCTGGGGCGACGTGCTCGCGGTCCTCGGACGAACGCCTGGCGAGGCGAAGCCGACCGACGCGGAATGGATCGTGGTGATGAACGCCTTCGGGCGGGTGCTCCGCGGGCGGGCCGCGAAGCGGAGAGCGGCGTGATGTGCCCTTTGGGATCAGTCTTCCGGCGAGTCGACGAATTCATAGTCCGTCAAATAGAACAGGTAGGTAAGCCTCTTGGCGTCAACCGCCTCAATGGTCCGGAGGGGGTATCCAGTCAATTGAGCCCAACAACCAGTGGGTTCCCAATCACTGCACTTGGAGACGATCGCCTGCTGCTGTTCGGGCGGCAGTTCGTCAACCCATCCACCGGCGCCATCGGGGTGACCAAAAAGAAGCCTTACGGTGCCGGCATCGTTGCCGCCTCGGACTATTTCACAGTTTGCGCCGGTCAGGCTTGCCGCGCGGATCTCGCACGCTGTGACCGAGACCTTTTGTGGTCGCGTCCTCAGCAGCTCCCCTGGGGCCACAAAAGTGGCGGTCGTTACGGCCTCAATGATGTCTACCAGCGCACCTTCGCTCTGCGCCTCAGCCGTCGTGATTGCCGCAGCGACGAATGCTCCAGCTATCGCCAATTTCCGCATAGCCTGATCCTCTCGCGCCCTGCTGGCCTGCAACCTAGCCGCGTCTGTCGGCCCGAACAAGCAGGAGCTGCGTGATGTCTACGTGGCCCTTCGAGCCCCTGCGGCCCCTGTCCTACGGCCTGATCCTGGCTGATCCGCCCTGGCACTATGTGCTGAGGTCGGAGGCGGGCTACGGAAAATCGCCAGAGAGCCATTACGAGACGATGGCGCTTGCCGACATCCAGGCCCTGCCGGTCGGTCACCTGGCCAGCCGAGACTGCCTCCTGGTCATGTGGTCGACCTGGGCTCACCTGGAACAGGCCTTGGCGACGATGAGCGCATGGGGCTTCACCTACAAGACGGGCGGCGCCTGGACCAAGAGGTACCGCAGCGGGAAGGCAGCGTTTGGCACGGGCTATGTCCTGCGGTCGGCGACGGAACCGTTTCTTCTGGGCACGATCGGCGAGCCGAAGCTTCGGTCCAAGTCGGAACGCAATCTGATCGAGACCGAGGTCGACGAAGACTTTCCGACTTCGATCGAGGCGCTGCGGCGGGAACACTCGCGCAAGCCGATGGAAATGCGGGAGGTGGTCGACCGTCTCTGCCCGGAGGTCTTCGGACTCGAGCTCTTCGCTCGTGAAGCGTGGCCCGGCCACGATGTCTGGGGCCTTGAGGCCGATCATTTCAATGACGCATCCGAGGCGGCGGAATGAAGCGCCGCGCGACCGAGCTCACCGTCTCCGACCATGCCGTGCTGCGCTACCTGGAGCGCGAGCACGGCATCGACGTGGAGGCGATCCGATCGCACCTGGCCGGGCCAGCCCTGCGCGCCGCGGAGCTGGGCGCGATCGCCGTGCAGGTGGAGCACATCAAGCTCGTGATCCGCGCGGTGGAGCCAGGCCGCGCCGTGGTGGTGACGACGCTTGGGCGTACCGTGCCGGCAACGAATGCCCGCAGGCTTCAGGAAACCGACGAGGGGACGCCATGAGCGAGACCTTGTCGGACGATCTCCTCGAGCTGATCGGCCATGAGAACTTCATTGCCCTGGTGGAGGCCTTCGGCGGGTTGCGGGTCTACGTCCCGAGCCGCGAACGCCTGGCCGATATCGATGCCGCCATCGGGCCCGAGGCCTCCGAGAAGCTTCACCACACCTATGAGGGCAGCTATATCCGTGTTCCGCTTGCGCGGGAGCTGCGCGCCCGACACTATCGCGCTCACGGCGCATCGAACGCCGACATTGCGCGCAGGCTCGGCATCACAGAGAGCGCCGTGGACAAGCTCTTCCGCCGGGCCGGCCATCCTCGCCGGCCGAAGCGCCGTGAGACGGATCCCCGCCAGATCGATCTCTTCCGATAGGTCGTTCGAGGGAGCGGGATACGGGCGGAAAACCGGTTCCCACTTTTCCTTACCCCGCTCGTGATTTCGCCCGCCAAGGCGGACGATTAATGCGGCGCCGGGGCGACTAGCTTCGGACCTGAACCAACCAACGCAACGCGGGATGCGCCCGCTTGCCTGGCTTGTTTCAGGAGCGCCGGATGTCCTTCTCCATCAAGAACCACCGTCTCTATCGGGACGGCATCCCAGTCGACTACCGGCCGACCCCGAACAAGTCGTCCGGCACGATCGACCCCTCGGTGCTGACCTTCCACGACACGGCCGGCCGCCTGGAAAAAGGCAACTCGGTCTCCTGGCTGGTGAACCCGGCGGCGAAGGCGTCCGCCCAGGCCGTGATCGAGCGGGACGGCGCCATCACCCAGCTCGCCCCGTTCAACGCGAAGTGCTGGCACGCCGGCCGATCGGTCTTCCAGGGCGTTTCGGGCGTCAATTCGCTCGGTCCCGGCATCGAGATCGTCAACCCGGGCAAGATGGAAGGCCGGCCGGGCGCCGACTTTGCTCGCGCCTGGTGGGGCGAGACCTTCTCAGTCGCCGACTACGACCTCGAATACGTCTCCACGCCGGAGCACGGCTCCGGCTGGTGGATGCCGTACACAGAGGAGCAGATCGAGGCGGCGCTCGGGATGGCGATCGCGATCGTCGGCAAGTACCCGAAGATCGAGACCCCCCAGCGGCTCACCACGCACTGGACGATTTCGCCGGGGCGCAAGGTCGACACCAACCCGCTCTTCCCGCTGGAGAGGATCCGCTCGCGCGTCTTCGGACGTGCCGACCCGGAGCCGATCGACGCGGACGACGACGGCGGCCTCTACGTCGAGACGGTGACTGGTCTCAACCTGCGCCGCTGGCCCTCCAGGAACGACAACGTCATCGGCACCCTGCCGCTCGGCACCCGCTGCCGCGTGATCCGCTCCGGCGTCTATGCGGACGGCTTCCCGGAAGCCCGCTGGCACCTGGTTGCCGCCATCCTCGACGGGGTGCCCCAGGAAGGCTGGGTCCATTCCGGCTACGTCACCGAACTCGGCTGAAGGAGAGACCCATGAGGTCCGTTCGCATCGCGGCGCTCGCCGCCCTTACCCTGATCGGCGCGGCCGGTGCCGTCGTTGTCTCGATCGGGGCGGCTGTTACCGCCCAGGCGGCGACCGACGGCGTGGTCGATCTTGGGCCGGTTGCCTCGGCCGCGATCGAGGTCGTCGCTCCGGTCCTGATCACGCTCCTCGGCGGGCTTGCCTCGCTCGCTCTGGCGCGGATCTCCAAGAGCACTGGTCTGAAGATCGATGCTGACCACCGAGCCGCGATCGACCAGGCGCTTCGGAAGGCCGCAACCTATGCCGTCGGCCGGCTCGACGATCGCGCGAAGGGCGGCATCCCGATCGCGGTGAAATCGGAGGCGATCGAGATCGCGGCCGACTATGCGCTCAGCAGCGTGCCCGACGCGCTGAAGCACTTCGGGATCGGCACCGACCGGCTCAAATCCATGGTGGAGGCGCGGCTCACCGATTGGGTGTTTGACCCTGACGAACCCGACAACTTTGCCGCCCGCATTCGTCCGTTCGTGACGTAGTAAGTGCGAGTGAGGTCGTGATCGAAGAACTCCGCCTGTGGGCGCCGATCATCCTGATTGGTCTCAACTTCCTCTGGACCGTGAGCGTCTATCGGGCGGGTGCGCGGAAAGACGAACTCGACGAGTTGCGCGACGATGTGAAGGGGGTGAAGGAGCGCCTTGCCCAACATGTCCAGGATGGCTCGGATTCGCGTCAGGCGATTGCCGCCCGCCTGACGACGATAGAGGGAGACCTGAAGCACCTTCCGGATGCGCATAGCGCCAAGCGGACGGAGGTGGCGCTCTCCGAGGTGCGGGGCGAGCTCCAGGTTCTGTCGGAGCGATTGAAGCCGGTGGCCGCGATTTCGGAGCGACTGCAGGAGTTCCTGCTCGAAGAGGCGAAGGACCGGCGGAGTCGGGGATGACGTTGGATCGGATCATGCGGGAGGAAGCCCGCCTCATCATACTCCGGCTGCTCAACGAGCAGTCGAACGGGAAGCTCGCCAGCTCGATGATCCAGTCGACGCTCGACGAAATGTTCGGCATCTCCCGGACACGCGAGTGGGTCCATCAGGAGCTTCGCTTCCTGGCGGATGTCGGTGCCGTCCGGCTCACCCCTGCAACCACCATCGTGATTGCCGAGATCACCCGCCAGGGCGTCGATCATGTCGAGCGCCGCGCCGTGCTCGAGGGCGTGAAGCGGCCGTCCGCGACGGAGGCCTGACATGGCTGGCCGCGGGCGCCTGTCGTCCATCGATCTCCTGCCGGAAGAGGCCGAAGACGACATCGTCTGGGCGTGCCAGGAGCTTGCCGCGCGCAAGCGTACCCAGGAGGACATCCGCTTCGAGCTCAACGACCGGCTCGAGGCGAAGGGTCTGGAAGGGATCTCCAAGAGCGCCTTCAACCGCAAGGCCATGCGCCTAGCGGCCGCCCAGCGGCGCATGTCTGAGGCGCGGGCCATGTTCGACGGCCTTGCCTCCCAGTTCACCGCCGAAGACGTCGACGAGAACACCGTGATCCTCGGTGAGTTCATCAAGACGCTCATCGTCGAACTGGTCGACGATCAGTCCGGCACCAAGACACCGAAGCAAGCGATGGAACTGGCTCGCGCATTCCACGCGACAGTCTCCGCCCAGAAGATCTCCACCGATCGGCGGCGCAAGATCGAGGCTGAGTTCGCGGCCAAAGCCAGCAAGGCCGTCGAGGACGCCGGCAAGGCGGCCGGTCTCTCCGCCGACCGAATCGCGCAATTGCGCCGCGAGTTCCTGGGCGTGGCGACATGAGCCAGGAGACCGCAACCCTCGCGCCTGTGCTGTCGCGCGACCCGGATGAGCTGCCAGCGGCGCTTCCCCGCGGTGCGGAGATCCCCGACGACCAGGATCCGTTCGCCGACGGGATATTGATGAGGCACCAGCGGGAGTGGTTGGAAGACCGATCGACGCTGAAGATCGCGGAGAAAGGACGGCGTACCGGGATCACCTATGCCGAAGCGCTCGACGATACGCTGGTCGCGGCCGCCTCTAGGAAGGCCGGCGGCGACAACGTCTTTTACATCGGCGACACGAAGGACAAGGGACGCGAGTTCATCGGCTACGTTGCCCACTTCGCCAAGGTAGTTGCCGGCGACCTGGCGGAGGTCGAAGAGTTCCTGTTCGAGGACGAGCAACCGGACGGGTCCACCAAGTTCATCTCGGCCTATCGGGTGCGGTTCGCCTCCGGCTTCCGTGTCGAGGCGCTGTCCTCCAATCCGGCCAACATCCGCGGTCTGCAGGGGACCGTCGTCATCGACGAGGCCGCCTATCACCGTGACGTCCGCCAGGTCATCGACGCCGTCAACGCCCTCCTGATCTGGGGAGGCAAGGTCCGCGTGATCTCGACCCACAACGGGATGCTGAACCCGTTCAACGAGCTGATCGTCGAGGCGCGGGCCGGCAAGAACAAGTTCAAGGTCCACCACATTCCGTTTCAGACGGCCGTCGACAACGGGCTCTACGAGCGCGTCTGCCTGGTCCGCGGCTGGCCGGTCTCACCCGAAGGCAAGGCCGAATGGCTGGACGACATCCGTGGCGCCTACGGCACCCGTCAATCGGCGATGCGCCAGGAGCTCGACGCGATCCCCTCCGATGCCGAGGGCGCGGCCCTGACCCGTGTGCAGATCGAGCGCGTTGCCGACCGATCGGTGAAGGTCGTTCGATGGCAGCTCGGCGACGATTTCAAAGCGCTTTCGAAGGACATTCGAGAGTCGGTCCAGCGCGACTTCTGCGAACGGGAGCTCCGCCCGGTGCTCGACGCGCTCGATCCGCGCCGTGGTCACGTCTATTCCCAGGACTTCGCGCGATCCGGCGACGTGTCGTCCGCTCGCGTCTTCGAGATGGGCACCGACCTGGTGCGCCGGCTCCGGCTGGTCCTGGAGATGCGCAACATCACCTTCGACCAGCAGCGGGACACGACGTTCTACATCATCGACCGGCTACCCCGCTTCCTCGCCGGAGCATTCGATGCCACGGGTAACGGCGCCTCCCATGCAGAGAGTGCGGCGCTCAAATACGGCGAGTGCATCTTCGAGGTGAAGCTGACCACGCAGTGGTACCAGGAGCACGGCCCCGCCTACATCGAGGCGTTCGCCGACCAGACCGTGACGGTTGCGGCCGACGAGGACGACATCCGCGATCACCAGTCGCTGCAATACGTCAACGGCGTGATCCGGGTGCCGGAGGGCCAGCGGCATAAGGGCCAGGATGGCCAGGACCGCCACGGCGACAACGCGATCGCCGGCATGCTCGGCTGGTTCGCGTCCCGGCAGGAGCATTTCGAATACGGCTATGAGGCGGCGCGCGCCGGCTCCTACCGTCGCGCCAGTGGGCGCGGCGAGCGCCAGGAGCGGACGATCGATCCCGCCCTTCGCGGAGGGCTTTGGTAATGGCGCAGCTGCTCGACCAGTACGGCCAGCCCATCAAGAAGCGCGAGCTGGGCAAGCCGGTCGCCGGACCGACGCTCGGCGGCGTGCGGCCGGTGATCTCGGGCCATCCTGCCGAGGGGCTTACTCCGCGGCGTCTGGCGCGGATCCACAAGGCCGCGGCCGAAGGCGATCCGCTGGCCTATTTCGAGCTCGCCGAGGACATCGAGGAGCGCGACCTCCACTATCTGGGTGTCCTCTCCACCCGCAAGCGCTCGGTCGCGCAGCTGCCGATGACGGTGACACCAGCCTCCGACGATGCCGAGCACAAGAAGCACGCCGAGCTGGTCCAGTCCTGGATCAATGACGAGATCCTGGCGGCCGCGCTCTTCGACATGCTCGACGCGATCGGCAAGGGCTTCTCCGTCATGGAGATCGACTGGCGCTATCACATGGGTCACCTCTGCCCGCGCGAGCTGATCTACCGGCCGCAGCGCTGGTTCATGTTCGACCGCGACGACGGCGAGACCGTGCTCCTTCGGGAGGGCGTCGCCGGCGAGCCGCTTCAGCCGCACCTCTTTGCGGTCCATCGCCACCGGTCGAAGTCCGGCCTGACGGTGCGCTCCGGCCTGGCGCGGGTGGCGTCCTGGGCGTGGATGTACAAATCCTTCACGCTCAAGGACTGGGCGATCTTCACCCAGAACTTCGGCATGCCGATCCGCATCGGCAAGTTCGGGCCGAACGCGTCCGAAGAGGAGAAGGACGTCCTCTGGCGTGCCGTCTCCAACATCGCCGGCGACTGTGCCGCGATCATCCCGGCCTCGATGGTGATCGAATTCGAGGAGGTCGACGCCAAGACGTCGTCGAGCGAGCTCTACGAGAAGCGCGCCGACTGGATGGACCGCCAGGTCTCCAAGGCGGTGCTAGGCCAGACCACCACGACGGACGCGATCTCCGGCGGCCACGCGGTGAGCCAGGAGCACCGGCTCGTCCAGGAGGACATCGAGCGCTCCGACGCGGCGATCGTGTCGGCCACGGTCAATTCGCAGATTGTGCCCAACCTGGTCGCCTTCAATTTCGGGCCGCAGGACCGCTATCCGAAGGTGCGGATCGGCCGGCCCGACGAGGTGCCGCTGGAGCAGTTTGCCACCGCGTTCGACAAGGTTGCGAAGCACGGCGTGACGGCGCCGCTTTCCTACATGCGCGGCCGGCTCGGCATCCCGGAACCGAAGGAAGGCGACGAGCTGGTCGGCGGCCGGCGGGCGGTCTCCATCCCTCCGGGGGATCCCGGCGACGAGCCGGAGACGAAGCCGTCCACCAACGCGGCGCGTCGGCTGCTCGCCTCACGCATGGCCCGGGAGGACCAGGACGCGCTCGTGGATCGGATGACCCGGCGCCTCGAGGAGGAGACCGCCGGCGTGATGGCCGGCCTCGCCGGCGAGATCCGCGCCGTGCTCGAGGAGGCCACCGACATGGCGGATGCGGCCCGCCGGCTGGCCCGGATGAACCTGTCGGCCGACGCGCTTGCCGACGCCCTTGCGCGCGGCATGGCCCTGGCCGAGATCACCGGGCGTGCATCGCTCATCGACGATCTGCAGGGCCGCGAATGACGCGAGGCACACAGAAGCCCCAGGACGCGCGAGCACCGTCCCGTGCACCGAGGGGCGCGATTTTTCCGGCGGACGCATTCTGCCCCGTTTAACACCCCTTTAACGGCGAAGTTTGAGCCATGCCGACCACCGCCTCCGCGCTCGACCTGCCGTTCGACGAGGCGATCAGCTTCTTCCGGCAGAAAACGAGCGTTCCGACGCAGACCTGGACGGACGTTTACGCGGCCGCTCACTCGCACTCGTTCATGGTGGCGGGCGCGGCGACCGACGCGATCGTCGCCGACTTTCGGGCGGAGATCGACAAGGCGCTCGAGCAAGGCACGACGATCGCGGACTTCCGCAAGTCGTTCGACGAGATCGTCGCCAAGCACGGGTGGGACTACAACGGTGGGCGCAATTGGCGCACGCGGGTCATCTTCGACACCAACCTGCGGACCGCCTACTCGGCCGGACGCTACGCCCAGCAGACCCTGCCGGAGACGCTCCAGGCTTTTCCGTTCTGGCAGTACAACCATTCCGGCGCGCTGCATCCCCGCGAGCAGCACCTCGCCTGGGACGGGCTGGTCCTTCGCGCCAACGACAGCTTCTGGCTCACCAACTATCCGCCGAACGGCTGGAAGTGCGGCTGCTTCACCACGCCGGTGAGCGAGGGCGCTCTTCGCCGCCAGGGCAAGGCCGGCCCCGACAAGTCCCCGGACATCGATCCGCACGAGGAGCTCATCGGGGGAGTGCCGCGCCAGGTGCCAGACGGCGTGGATCCGGGCTTCGAGCACAATCCCGGCCGGACGTGGCTGTCGGGCGGCCGGCCCTTCGAGCCGATCGCCTCGGCCGACCAGGTCGCGACCTTCTCGCGGCGCGCGCTTGCCGGCGACCTCCCGGTCGGCACGACGGTGCCGATCGCAGAGGTGCCGCCGGCGGCGGCCGAAGCTCTCGAGCTCGCGGATGGCGCGAGGGCGCGGCTTTCCGTGGAGACGATCCGTTCGCACGCCGGCCGGCGCGAGATCACCGCCCTTGACTATGTCGATGCGGCGCAACGGGTGCTCGAAGCCGGCGACCTCTTCGAAGGACCGCGCGGACGCCTGTCGGGTCTCACGTCGATCGACGGCCGCGATCACGTGGTGGGGTTCAAGAGGACCCGCCTCGGCGAGTTCCTGGTCACCACGGTTCACCGCGCACGCGCCGACCAGGTCACGCGGATCCGGTCCTGGAAGAGGCTCGGGAACTGATCGGGGGTGGGGTGCGCGCCGCGGGGCCCGAAGTAAACCCCGACGATGGCGATCGGAATATGGCTCGGCGCGCGCCCTCAATGTAGGCCCCGGCCGACAAGGGAGCAAGCGAGATGGCCGGAGCCTCGATCTCCATCACGGCCGAAGTCCTGGACGCCGGTGTCCAGCGGGCCTTCACCCGCCTCGTCGGTGTCATGGACAACACCATGCCGCTCATGGCGGCGATCGGCACCGGCGTGGTTGGCTCGACGCATCGTCGCTTCGTCACCCAGACGGCACCCGGTGGCGAGAAGTGGGCGCCGCTCAATCCCGACTACAGGGCGATCAAGAAGAACCGTCGGATCCTGACGGAAAGCGGGCGTCTGAGGGATTCGATCAATTCGCGTCCGGGACGGGACGAGGTGCGCGTCGGAACCAACGTCGTCTACGCGGGCGTCCACCAGGAAGGGGCCACCATCAAGCCGAAGACGGCTTCCCACCTGGTGTTCCGGCTCGCCTCTGGCGTGGTCCTCGCGAAGTCGGTTACGATCCCGGCGCGGCCGTTCCTCGGGATCGACGACGAGGACGAGGCGATGATCGCCGAAACCGTGTACGGCTTCCTGGAGCGGCACCTGCCGCGCAGCAGATAGCTCGGCCGCTGGGCTCGTTGGAAGACGAGCGGGATGCGGGCGGAAAACCGGTTCCCACTTTTCCTCATCCCGCTCCGATCCGCGCCGTTCGTTCGCCCGCCTTGGCGGACTGATATGCCGGCTGCCGCCGCGCCAAGGTCGGCGGCATGGACAAGGCCCTCAACTCGATCGCACGCCCCTTGCCGAATGAGGCGTCCGACTGGCTCCACCTGGTGCCGGCCGGAACGTTCAACGGTGCTGACGGCCGTGGCCCCTTCGTGGTCAAGGACGTCGAGGCGCTGATCGCCGCCTCCATGGCGGACGGCCGCAAGCTCCCGATCGACGAGAACCACTCCATCGAGCTGGTCGGTGCCAAGGGCGGCGCCTCGCCGGCGCGCGGCTGGGTCGTCGAGCTGCAGGCACGAGCGGACGGGATCTGGGGCCGGGTCGAGTGGACCGCGGAAGGGCGCAAGCTCGTCGAGGAGAAAAGCTATGGGTTCCTGAGCCCCGTCTTCCTGCATTCGAAGGGCAAGCCGCACGCCGTCGGCCAGCTCCTCAGTGTCGCGCTCACCAACAGCCCGAACCTGACGCAGCTGAAGGCACTCCACCACAGCAAGGACAGCGAGATGGACAAAGAGCTTCGGAAGGCCCTGGGCCTTCCCGAGGACGCCGACGATGCGGCGGTCCTCGAGGCGGTCAAGACGGCGCATGCCGCCTCGACCGCCCACACCGCCCTCATGGGCCGCCTGGTCGAGGTGGCCGAAGCCGAAGAGGGCGCCACCGCCGACGAGCTGGTGACCTCGCTCCAGTCGAAGGTCGCGGACAAGGGCGACGACGAGGCGGAGGATCTGCGCAAGCAGGTGAAGAGCCTCAACACCCAGCTCACCCAGGTGATGACCACGACGGCCAGGAAAGAGGCCGAAGCGGCGATCGACGTCGCCATCGAGGGCGGTCGCCTGGTTCCGGCGCTGCGCGATCACATGATCGCCCGGCACATGAAGAACCCGGCCGAGGTCGAGGCGGAGCTCAAGGTGATGCCGTCGCTGCGGACCGGCTCGCTTCACGGGTTCAAGCCCTCGGGCGACGGCGACGAGGCCGGCCTCTCCCCCGAGGACACCTCCGTCTGCGCGATGATGGGGCTGGATCCCAAGGCATACGCGGAGACCTCGAAGAAGCTTGAGAGGAGCGCGCTCTGATGGCCGCGACCAAGGATTTGGAGCGCCCGGCGCGATCGGGCGACGCGTACGGCTACCCGGTCACCGCCGGGGTTCGCCACTTCGGCCGGACCATCGTCGCCGTGACGGCGACCCTGGAGTCCGTCCTGCCGGACGACGAGGACGCCGTGGCGATCGTCGGGCTCGCCGAGGAGCAGGTCGACAACCGCGACGGCGCGACCGGCGACCAGCTCGTCCGTGCCGTCCGCGGCGTGCGTCTCTTCCCCGTCACGGCCGCCGGCGCCGACGACATCGGCAAGACGGTCTACGCGGCGGACGACCAGACGCTGCAGCTCACCAATGCCGGCGGCGAGCTTGCCGCCGGGAAGATCCACGGCGTGGACGCCGACGGCGTCTGGGTCGAGTTCTAGGGGGTCCCCATGGACATCAACGCGGCCACGCTGCGCAGCATCTACACCGGCCTTTCCACTGCCTTCAATCAGCGGCTGGAATCGACCGAGACGTTCTACGGAACCGTGGCGATGACCGTGAACTCGGTCACCGCCATGAACGAATACCCGCGCATGGACGACATGCCGGGGATCCGCGAGTGGATCGGCGATCGTGTCATCCACGATCTCTCCGCCCAGAACTACATCATCCGCAACCGCGAGTTCGAAGGCACCGTCGCCATCAAGCGGTCGCAGATCGAGGACGATCAGATCGGGCTCTTCACCCCGGTCTCCGCGCACCTTGGCCAGACGGCGGCGGCGTTCCCGGACGAGCTGGTGTTCCCGCTGCTCAAGGCCGGGGCCACCACGAAGTGCTACGACGGCCAGTACTTCTTCGACACGGATCATCCGGGCTTCGACGAGAACGGCGACGTGACGTCGGTCTCCAACTACCAGGCCGGAGCGAACCCCGCCTGGTACCTGATCGACGACACCCAGGTGCTCAAGCCGATGGTGTTCCAGTCGCGCAAGCTCTTCCAGCTGGTGCCGATGGACAAGGAGACGGACGAGAACGTCTTCTACCGCGGCAAGTTCGTGTGGGGCGTGGACGGCCGCTGCAACGCCGGCTTCGGCCTCTGGCAGCTCGCCTACATGTCGAAGGCCGAACTCACCTCGGAGAACTACGCCGCGGCGCGTGCGGCCATGGGCACCATCCGCCGGCGCAATGGCCAGGTGATCAACATCCGCCCGACCAAACTGCTCGTTCCGCCGAGCCTGGAGACCAAGGCCCGGCAGGTGGTCGAGGCCGCGCTGATCAACGGCGGCGACACCAACATCTGGGCGAAGACCGCCGAGGTGCGCGTCATCCCGCACCTGGCCTGATCCGCTTCCTCCCCAACTTCCCCGCCCGGGCCGACCGGGCGGGGCTTTCCAGAGCCGCTGCGAGAGCGGCTCCGGCAAGCCCATCGGGAGACGCACCATGACCGTTCAGATCCTCTGCCGCTCGCCGGGCATGCGCCGCTGCGGCGTCGAGCATCCCGCCAAGAAGACCTATCCGTCCGGCCGCTGGACGGCCGACGAGCTCGACACGATCCGTGCCGATCCCGCCTTCGAGGTGATCGAGTCCGGAGACGGCGCGGCGGAGCCGGGCGGCAGCGTCCCCCGGAGCGAAGCCGTCCGGGCCGCGGTCGGCACCCTGAAGGAAGACGAGTTCACTCAGGGCGGCCGCCCGAAGGTCGCCGTCCTGGAGCGCAAGCTCGGGTTCAAGCCAACGGCCGACGAGATCGACGCGGCGATGGCCGCCGCCGTGAACGCCGCCGACGCGACGCCGGCCGAGGCCGGAGAGACCGCGTCGCCCGAGGGCGCCTCCCAGAACGACGGGGAGACCGATACGGCCGCCAACTCGGGGGCCTGACAGCTTTCTGCGGAGTGGAGCAGAAGCAGCTCGCCTGGCTCATAACCAGGAGGACGTCGGTGCAAGTCCGGCCTCCGCAACCAGAATGCCCAGAGAGGCCGGTCTGGTACGGCTCGCAAGGCCCCCAGCACCCTTTGGGGATGTCGAGAACGTAGGGGCTCAGCCCGCCGGCCGAAGCTTTTCGAGAGACGCCTCGCATCATCAAGAGGCGTGGAGTGCCGTAGGCACGACAGGGACCGAACGAAGTGTACGCCACCGTCGCCAACATGATCGACCGCTTCGGAGAGCTGGAGATGATCCGGCTTTCCAAGCCCGACGATCGCACGGCCGAGGAGGTCGACGCGGCGAAGATCGAGGTCGCCCTGGCGGACGGTTCGGCGCTGATCGACGACTATCTGCGCAAGCGCTACCAGGTCCCTGTCGCCACGCCGCCGGAGAGCCTGGTCCGGGCCAACTGCGTTCTCGCCCGCTACGACCTTGCCCAGGGCGAGCGCACCGAGCCGACCGAGCAGATGCGCCTGGCCCGCAAGGAAGTCATCGGGTGGCTCGAGGGGCTCGCGAACGGCTCCGTGACGATCGACGCGCCGGCCTCGGGTGCGACGTCCGGCGGCGCCGGCGGCGCGCGCACCTCAGACCGCTGCGGTCCCTTCTCCGACGATAACCTCAGGGGCTGGTGATGGACCTTTCCACCGCCCCGATCCGAACCGTCGAACCGGTGCTGACCGCCCGGCTGCGGCTCGCCTTTCCGGAGAAGACCTTTTCGCTGGAGCGGATACCTTCGGTCCTGACGGTGAAGGAGTTCGAACGGGTGCTGCATCAGCCGCCGTTCCTCGGGCTCGCCTTCATGGGCATCCGGCCCGACCCGAATTCCGGCCGGGAGATCCAGGCCGCCATGCGCTGGCGGCTGATCATCGTGGTCAAGGCAAGCCGGGACTTCCGCACGCGCTTCTCCGGCGACGCCCACGAGATCGGTCTCGACGCCATGACCGACGTGGCCGTGGTGCTCCTGCAGGGCGCATCCCTCGAAGGGATCGGCGCGACCCGCGTCACCAGCGTGGAAGCCGTCTACGCCGAGGGTTGGGGCGACGACGCCACCGTCGTCAACCAGGTCGACTTCGAGGTCGCGTACTCGGCCAGCGCCCGCGCTCTCAAGCTGGTGACCGCCGCCGACTTCGCCGGCCTGGGCGTGACCTGGCTGAACGAAGACAACGCGGACCTCGCAGAGGTGCCGGAGATCACCCAGGAGATCGTGACCGATGTCTGAGAAGACCCTCGTTCCGGCCGAAGGCCGCACGGTGCCGCTGGAAGACGGATCGCCCTGGCCTACGGACGACAAGGGCCGCCCGATCCCGTTCGCGGCCGCGCCGAGCCGCTACGTGCGCCGGCGGGTGAAGGACGGAGACCTGGTCGCCCCGAAGACGGACCAGGCTGAACCCGCCCAGCCGGATCCCGAACCGGTACCGGAAGAGACCACACCGAAGGCCGGCGGCGCCCGGCGGCGCGAGAAGACGGAGAGCTAGATGTTCACCTTCGATGAGATCCCCTTCGACTGGCTCGAGCCCGGCACCTTTCTCGAGGTCAAGCCGAACTATTCGCGCACGGGGCTTCTGCCCTATCCGGTGAAGGCGCACCTCATCGGCCAGAAGCTCGACACCGGCACGCTCGCCCCCGGCCAGCTGGTCGAGGTCGTGCATCCCGACGAGGCGATCGCTCTCTTCGGCGAGGGCTCGATCGGCGCCGAGCAGGTGGCCGCGTTCCGGGCGATCAACAGGACCAGCCCGCTCATGGTCCAGGCGCTCGCCGACGCCGGCGGCGCGGTCAAGGCAACGGGCACGCTCACCTTCGCCGGCGCGGTCGCGGTCTCCACCGTCCTCCGGTTCATGATCGCCGGAAAGCCGATCCGCTTCACCGCCGCCTCGGGCGACGCGGTCGCCGACATGGCCACCAAGCTTGCCGCGGCGATCAACGCCGAGACGTCGCTGACCGTGACGGCCGCGGCGGCTGCGGCCGTCGTGACCGTGACCGCCAGGCACGGCGGCGAGGTCGGCAACGACATCGACCTTCGCGTCGACACGACCGACCAGCCGCTCCCCTCCGGTCTGACGATCACGATCGTCGACATGGCCAACGGCGCCGGCAACCCGGATCTGGAAGACGCGCTCGACATCATCGAGAACGACTGGTTCACCCAGATCGGGCACCCGTGGAACGACGCCACCAACATGGCGGCGTTCGCCGAGGACCTGGCGCGGCGCTACCAGGCGATGTCGAAGCTCGACGCGCACGGCTTCGTCGGCAAGCGCGGAACGTATGGCCAGCTCGGGACCTGGGGCGCGCTGACCAACTCGCCGTTCCTCACCTGCCTCGGGCTGAGCCGTCCGAAGTCCAGCTCGTGGGTGCTGTCGGCCGTCGCCATGGGTCTCGCGACCTTCCACCTGACGAACGATCCGGCACGCCAGCTGAAATCGCTGGCGATGACCGGCTTCGACGGGCCCGACGGGGTCGACCAGTTCACCGAGACCGAGCAGGATCTTCTCCTGCGCAAGGGCATCTCGACCTTCGACCATCTCTCGGACGGCACCACCGTCGTGTCGCGCATGGTCACGACCTACAAGCAGTCGAACCTGGGCGTCGCCGATCGCGCCTGGCTGGACATCATGGTCCCGGCGACCATGAGCCGGATCCGCTACGACTGGGCGGCCTATGTCTCGCTCCAGTATCCGCGCGCCAAGCTCGTGATCGACGAGGAGACGGCCGCGATCACCGAACGCTCCGGTGACAGCGACGACGACGGGGACGACAACTCGGTGGTGACGCCGCGTCGCATGCACGCGAGCTGGGCCGCCCGCTGCCGGCTCTACGCCAAGAAGGTGTGGATCCAGGACGCGGACCGCACGATCAAGAAGAGCCAGTTCGTGATCTCCGAAGACGACGCCAACCGGCTGGAAAGCCGGCAGCACGTGAAGGTGGCCGGCAACCTCATGGTGCTCGCCGGCAGCCTTGAGTTCGAGGTTTAGGGACGGCCTGACCGGCCGGCGCGCGTGCCGCAGTCACGACAGGGAGCTTGAGATATGCAGACGCTCGGCATCATCGACATCGTCTGGCGGGGTCGGCAGATCCCCGTGAAGAAGGGCGCCAAGATCACCATCGGCGGCATCCAGAACACGGTGGTCACGTACGGCCGCAAGGTCGGACGGGCCCAGGAGTTCATGGGCTCGGAGGTCAAGGCGACCTCCAACTTCGAGCGCGGCCAGCGCTGGGGCTCGCTCTGGGATCCGAACGAAGGCGAGCTGCAGGTGGTCTGCGATACCGGCCAGACGTTCGTCATGGGCGACGCCTTCCTGACGGAACGCCCCGAGATCACAGGCGGCGAAGACGGACAGTTCGAGCTGACCTGGGCGGCCTCAGCCCCTGAGGAAATCCTCTCGTAGCCTGAGGGAGGGACCCGAGCGGAAAACCGGTTCCCACTTTTCCTGGTCCCACCCAGGACCTCTTAAGGTCGTTTCGAAACCCGTTTGACGTGAGGCTGCCATGATGAACAAGACGCCCGCCCGCACGCTGGCCCTGGACGAAGACGTGGTCGACGAGGACGCCGAGGCGCCGATCGACGAGGACGCGCGGGTGGCGCTCGCAGAGACCGACGAGGACGTGGTCGACGAGGACGCTGAGCTCGACCCGGCCGACCGCCTGCCGAAGCGCGCCGTGCGCAACTCCGACGGCTCGGTGACGCTGCCGTTGCTCTATCCCCGCACCGTGCGGCGGAAGAAGAACAACCAGATCAGAGAGCAACGCTTCGACAAGCTGGTCTTCCATCGCCTGACCGGCGCCGATCAGCGGGCCATCGCGGCGGCAAGCGACGACATGCAGGCGGTGGTCGCCTTCGCCCGCAGCACCCGCGAGAACCAGGCGGTGATGAACAAGCTCTTCGACGAAATGGACGCCGCCGACATCGCCGCCGGCGGTCAGGTGATGAACAATTTTTTCGCGAGTGGCCGGACGACTGGCAAGCGCAGCTAGGCGTCCTGGCCGAGGCCACGGGCTTCTCGCCGGCTGAGCTGGAGGCCTTCACCGTCTCCGACCTGACGTTCTGGTGGAACGCGCTCATGGCCGGCCGCGAGCTGATGAGGGACGTGGAGTGACATGGCGAACCGCTCGATGGCTCTCGACGTCCTGGTCCGGCTGCGTGACCGCATGTCCGGCCCGATGCGCCGGCTGCAGGGCAACCTGCGCTCGCTGGTGAACGTCGGCCGCCAGATCGGCTTTATCGGCACGGCGATAGCCGCGATCTCCTTCCTCGGTCCGATCCAGCAGGCGGCCGCCTTCGAGCAGCAACTCCTGGACATAGCCGGCACGGCGAACCTGGTCGGCGACGCGGCCTTCGATTTCGCACGGGAGACCAGGCGCCAGTACGAGGATCTCGCGCTCACCGTCGGCCAGACGTCGGACACGATCGCGGCCGGCGCTGGCCAGATGATCGCCGCCGGCGTCAACGAAGGCGTCATCGACCGCAATCTCGGGACGATCGGCAAGGCCGCCACCGCGGCGAGCACCGAGTTCTCCGACATGGCGGCCGTCGCCACGTCGCTCCTCAACATCCTCGACGTGCCCGAGACCGAACTGGAAGGCGCGCTCGCGGGCCTCGTCGTCGGCGGCAAGGAAGGCGCCTTCGAGCTGAAGGACATGGCGCGCTACTTCCCGCAGCTGACCGGCCAGATGAAGAAGTTCGGCATCGTCGGCCGGGAGGCGTCCGACCAGCTGGCGGCGATGCTGCAGGTGGCCCGGATGGGAACGAGCGATCCCGCCCAGGCGGCGACGAACCTGCAGAACTTCCTGTCGAAAGCACTGGCGCCGGTGACCCAGAAGAAGTTCCAGGAGATGGGCGTCGACATCCAGGCAGTGATGCAGGACGCGGCCGCGAAGGGCATCAATCCGATCGAGGCGATGCTCCAGAAGATCGGGACGCTCACCGGCGTCTCCGGGGATGCCATCGGCAAGTACATGGCGATCGCCCAGAAGCGCGGCCTTGAAGGTGGCGAGGCGCTCGAGTTCGTCCGCGAGCAGCTGGAGGCCATCGGGGCGGCCGGCAAGCTGGGCGAGCTGTTCCAGGATCAGCAGGTCCTCGACTTCCTCATCCCGATGATGGCGAACATCGACGAGTACCAGCGGATCAAGGCGGAGGTCGCGGCCGCGACCGGCGCGACGATCGACGCCGACTTCGACACCAAGATGCGGGGGCTCAACGTCCAGCTGGTTCGCTTCCGGGAGATCGGCGTGCAGGCCGTGCGCGATGTCGGATCCGCGTTCGGCGAATGGCTGCCCGGCATCAACGACCAGCTCGAGGCCGGCCTCAGGTGGATGCGCGCCACGGACGAGGCGACCGGGGGGTGGATCAGCAAGGCGCTGGTTGCCGCCGGCGGCGGCATCCTTCTCGCGGGCGCCCTGGGCGCTCTGGGCCTGGCGTTGCCGATCGTCGGAGCGGGCTTCGCCGCGCTCGGCTCCATCGTGGCCATCGCGCTCGGGCCGCTCGGCCTGATCATCGGGCTCATCACCGCCGGCGCGATCCACATGGCCAAGAACTGGGACAAGTACGGTCCCCGGATCCAGCGCGCCTGGGATCGCACCAAGCGGGCCTTCGTCGAAGGCGGTCAGGAGATCCTCCGGCAGGGTCGCGCGCTCGCGGCCCGCTACGAGCCGATGATCCGCGACCGCATCGGCCGCGCCTGGGACTGGGCGAGCGAGCGGGCATCGCGGGCCTGGGCGCGCATGCCGGCGATGGAGGACCTGACCCTCCCGAACCTGCGCGCCTGGTTCGACGACATTGACTGGAGCGCCACCGCCACGGACGCCGGAAAGGCGATCGCCGACGGCATCATCGCCGGGTGGCGGCTGCGGATCGAGGGCATCAACGCCGCCGGCGACATGCTCGCCTGGCTCTCCGACCAGATCGACAAGATCGATGCCGGCGCATTGGGCCAGAGCCTGGCAAGCATGCTCGTGAACGGCTTCAAGGCCGCGACAGATGTGATCGGCGCTGCCCTGTCCGGCGAGGCCGGCGGCATTGGCGGGGCGCTCCTTGACGCGGTCGGCAATGCCATCAAGGGCGGCGGCGAACTGATAGAGTCGGTGATGCGGAAGCTCTTCGACTTCCACGTGGGCTTCTGGTCGACGCTGCTCGGACCCACGATCGAGAACATCAAGGCCGAGTTCGGCAACATCGACCTGATGCAGGCGGGCATCGACGCCATCAACAGCCTGCTCGCTGGAATGAAGCAGCAGTTCGTCGCTCTCCTCGACTGGGTTCGCGACATCCCGGGAAAGATCAGGGGCGCGATCGGTAGCATCGACCTTTTCGGTGGAGCCGGCGGAGGCGGTGGTGGTGCCGGTTGGGGCGCTCCCGCCAACGAGAACACCCCAGCCGAACCGTCGCCCGGCGGTGTCGAGGGGCGCCGCCTGCGCCGTCGCTCCTCACTCGAAACCGGCCGCAAGTTCGCCGCCGTTCCGGCCGCCAAGACCGACGTCTCGGGTACGATCCGTATCGCCGTCGACGGGCCCGGCCGGGTCACCGAGGCGGCATCCTCCAACCGCCAGGTCGCATTCGCCCCCGATCGCGGCCGCGCCGTGAGCCGCGCATGATCCTCGATTCCGTCGCCGACCTCCTGCCTGGCCTGATCCCCGGACAGTATCGGGGCGTCGCCTTCGACGTGCCGGACACCCGCACGGAGTTCGGCCGGCGCGTCGCCGAGCACCTGTTCCCCGGCCGGGACGATGCCGAATACGACGATCTCGGGGCACTGCCCGAGGTGGTCTCGGTGGAGGGCGTCATCGTCGGCGACGACTACATCGCCCGCGCGGTGGCGCTCCGTGCCGCTTTCCAGCAGGCCGGGCCCGGCACGCTCTACCATCCCTGGCTCGGCTGGATGCGGGTGATCGTCGATCGGCCGCCCGAGATCACCTTCTCGGCGCGCGAGCTGCGGGTCGCCCGCTTCTTCGCCTACTTCAAGCGGATGCCGGACGGGGCCCAGCCCTCGCGCCTCTCCACGGCGGCAGCCGTCGCCGCCACGGCGGCGCTTCTCACGTCGGCCGCGCTGCTCCTGATCGAGAGTGTCGACCGCCTCACCATCAGCCGCGCCAGCGCCAAAGCCTCGACCCGAACGGGACGCGTGTTCGCAACGACTGTCGGAGAGACGGCGGAGGCCTGGCCCGACGTGCGCCGGGGCTCCGGTACCCGCGCGATCCTGGCGGCCGCCGGATCCGCCAGCCCGGCGACCCCGGCGGCGGTGGCCGACCTGGTCGCGGCGACGACGGCGGCGCTGCGGTCCTCCGTTCCGGCCCTCACCGCCGCGCCGGTGGTGGCGCCGGCCTATTCCGCGCTGCCCGCCGACGAGGGACTGACGCCGAGGCAAGGGCTGGAGTTCACGCTGGGGCTGGCGAGCCGCCTGACCACGGCCGCCGGCGATGCGCCGTCCGCGTCCGACCGGGCCATGCTCCTGGGCTCCGCCGCGGCCGCGATCGCCGAAGCCGGACCGATGCTTGCCCAGGCGGAGTTCGCTACCCGCGAAGAGGCGCGCACCGCCCGTGCGGCGATCGCCACCGAGACGAACCGGACCTCTGCCGCTGCCGACCTTCTGGTCGAGACCATTTTCGCAGGCGTCGTGACTGACGCCAGACTCGAGCTCGAGACCTTCCGGACGGCGGCGATCGCCGACCTCAACGAGGTGATCGGCCGGCTGCCGCAGGTGGTGGCGCTCTCCACGTCCCGACCGGCCGACGCTTTCCAGGTGGCCGCGCATCTCTTCGGCGACACGCCGGCGGCGATCGAGGCCGGCTATGCAGACATCGTGGCCCGCAACCGGCCGCGCCATCCCGCCGCACTGCCGGCCGGGCGGATCGAGGCGGCGCGCTGATGGCCGTGATCTCGCGCGAGCTTGTCCCGGCCACCGAGCCGACCCGGCGCGTGCGCCTGGAGATCGACGGCGCCGGATCCTTCGACAGCTTCGTCTCCGTCGAGATTGTTCGCGACCTGAGGGATTTCTCCGGCTCCTTCACCGTGGTCGCGCGCGACGCGACCCGCTCGATCGCCACCTTTGACTGGGCCTCGCCGCCACCGATTGTCCGGCTGCGGCCCGGGCCGGGAGCTCGGCTCTATATCGACGACGAGCCGGTGCTGACCGGCTGGATCGAGCGGGCGCGCCCGGTCATCGACGAGGTCCGCGCCGAGGTGACGATCTCCGGGCGCGACAAGGCGGGCGACCTGGTCGACTGCGCGGCGGCGCCGTCCGGGCCCGGCGAGTTCCGCCAGGTGAAGCTGGAGGATGCCGCCAAGCGGATCTGCGCGCCCTTCGGTCTCTCGGTCCGCTGCGAGATCGACACCGGCCGGCCCTTCGACCGCTATCCGCTGGAGCTGGCCGAGACGGGGCTCGCGGCGATCGAGAAGGGCGCGCGCCAGCGGCACGCCCTGATGACGTCGGACGGCACAGGTGGCGTCGTGATCACCCGCACGGGCGCCACGCGGGCGCCGGCCGACCTGACGCTCCCCGGCAACATGAAGGGCAGCCTGGCCGAGTACAGCCACGAGGCCCGCTACTCTGTCACGGTGGTGCACGCCCAGGCGGAGCGAGCCGGCGGACGTCGCTCGGGGCGGCCCGCGCCTCTCGATGTGACGGCCGAGCCGCTTTCGATCGGGGACCGCACTGCCGGAGACGGCAGCGCCACGGAACGCGAGCGGTTCGGCACGGCCGTGAAGGGTTCGGCCGAGGATCCCGAGATCACCCGCTACCGGCCGATCGTCCACCTCGCCAAGACACAAGCCGACGCCCAGGCGGCGGCCGACGAAGCCGACTGGCGGATGCGGACGGCCCGCGCCGAGGCGGAGGAGCTCGTGACCTGGGTGCACGGATTCCGGGCCAACGGCAAGCTCTGGAGGATCAACCAGCTCGCCTTCGTCTCCGACGCCTACCAGGGCATCGAGCGTGACCTTCTGATCGCGCGCACCGTCTACCGCTACGACGAGCAGGGCGAGCTGACCGAGATGGCTCTCTCGTCGCCGGAGGCCTTCGACGAGCGCCCCGTCGATCGCCGGCGGACCAACCAGAAGAGCCGCAGCACCGCCAAGGCGAAGCCGGCTCCAAAAGCGCTAGACACCACCGCCTACGAACTCTGAGGAGATCACCATGGATCAGGACACCGCCGGCAAGTTGCGGGGGATGATGCGGCGCTGCACGATCCGCAGCGTCCGCGACGACGGTGAGATGCAGACCTGCTCGGTCGAGGTTGCCGCCGGCGTCTGGCGCGACGAGGTCGAGGTGATCATGCCGTACGGATTCGCCGCTCACGTGCCGCCGGACGGGGCGCTCGGCATCGTGCTCACGATCGGCGGCGACGAAGGCGACCTGATCGTGCTGCCGATCGCCAATCCCTCCAACCGTATGGGCGGTCTCCAGGAGGGCGAGGTCGGGCTCTACAACAAGCACGGGGATAAGCTCGTGCTGACCGCCGGCGGCGACCTCGACATCAAGACGGGCGCGAGCGTCACCGTCACGTCGCCGGCCGGTGTCTCAGTGGAAGGTGATGCGCTGTCGCTGAAGGCCGGCTCGGGGAAGCTGGAATAATGCCGCTGATCGTTCGCCTGGGTGACGGCTCCGACCATGGCGGCGTGGTCTCGTCGGGCGCGGCCGCCTGGGACTGCGAGGGCGAGCCGATCGCCCGCGTTGGGGACATCCTCGAATGCCCTTTACACGGCCCTCAACCGATCGTCGAAGGCTCCTCGAGGTGGACGTGCGAGGGCGCGCCGATTGCCCGGCACGGCGATCACGCCGCCTGCGGCGCAGCGCTCATTTCGGGGGCGGTGAAGTGGGAGTGTGAATAGGGAAACAAAATAGTGGCACGTCGTCACTGGTGAATGGTTCTCCTCGCGCCTTCTGTTGTTCGACCCAACCGTCAAAGGTCATGGCGGCATTCAGGATTGTTGTCCGCAATGGCTCGGGAAATGCGGCAGCTGCCCCGTGGTCGCGAATATCCGCAGCATGTGAGCAATCGAGTAAGTCCCATGCTCTGAAGTCGGGATGGGTTGGAAGCCCGTCTGCCGCCGCTTCGCGCCAGATCCAGAGCTGGGTATGGAAATTTGTGAAGTGCTCGCTCCACTGTTCCGGCTCGAGGTCCCCAACCTTCTTGGCCTCCCGGTTTCGCATGCCCCACCTGGCACGTTCGAAGGTGACTGCAGACGACCTTTCTTCCCTATGGCGACGCTTTTCTTCAAGGAAGAGCAGCCTGGATTGTTGAGCATCCTCGATGAAGTGTTGCCGAGCCTGATTAAGGGCTTCCCGACTTGACCACCAATTCAGCAGCGTGCTGGCTAGGGCAATCGCCGCAGCGACCGCCGCCCAAACTGACGACGAGCCTTCAAAGAATGATTTGACGGCGGCCCATGACAACGTGGGTTCCAGTGCTTGGTTGATCTCCACGATCAGGCGGTGGAGGAACTCCTGAATTTCTCCCATTTCCCACCTCTTAACTTCGCCCGCCGTGGCGGTCTGATCCGAGGATCGCGCGCGCGATAGCGTCGCGCAATGTTCTTCGACCTCGCCCTCGTCTACGACCGGGAGACCCGACGCTGCGATCTCGCACTCGGGGACGATGGCGATCTGCTGATCGACGACACGTCGATCACGGCCGTGCTGCTCTCGGTCGGGCTGGATCGACGCGCCGAGCCTGACGACGAGCTGCCCCAGGGCCGCACCGAGTTCCTCACACCCTCCGGCTTCAACGAACGCCGCGGCTGGGCCGGCGACGCCCTGGACCAGGCCGGCGAGCGCGTCGGCTCCCGCCTGTGGCTTCTGGACCGGGCGAAGGAGACCGAGACCACCCGGCTTCTGTTCGAGCACTGGCTTAGCGAATGCCTCGCCTGGGCGGAGCGCGATACCGGCCAGCCGGCCGACATCGAGGTGAGCTGGATCCATCCCCAGACACTCGGCTGGCGCGTGCTCGTCGCTGACGCGACCGTCTCCGGCACGAAGGCGATCAGCTGATGGCCTGGCCGGTCCGGAGTGCGACCCAGATCGCGGAGCGCATCGCCGGCGGCCTCGAGGTCGCGATCACCCGTATCCGGCCGTTGGTCGATCCGGTGGCGCTGTCGCGAGCGGTGCGCTCCGCACGGGGAATGCTGGCTGCCGTCGGCCGCGCCGTCTCGCTCGAAATCCGGGAGGTCCACGATCACGTCGCCTGGTGGGGCCGACAGTACTTCGTCGACACGGCCGAGGATGAGTTCGTCTATCGGCACTCCGGGATCTGGGGCATTGAGCCCCGGCCGGCGACGACGGCCGTCGGCAGCGTCGACATCGAGGGGACGGCTGGGACGCCGCTTCCCTCCAACCTTGAGCTCTCGGGCTCAGATGGCACGCTCTACGTCACGACGGAAGCCGGAACGATCGGCGTGGCAGGCACCGCGACGGTTGCCGTGGCGGCCGCGGCAGCCGGGCCGGCCGGCAACCTGGAGGCGGGCATTCGGCTGGCGACCGTGACGCCCTTTGCGGGGATCTCGCGCATCACCGTCGCCGGCGATGGCATCGCCGGCGGAGCGGCCGAGGCGACGCCGGCCGAACTGGCCCAGGCGGTGATGGCCCACATCCGCCAGCGCCCGCATGGTGGCGCGGCTTTCGACTATCCGACCTGGCTGGCAAGTGCCTTCGATGTGCGCGCCGTCCACGTCGTGCCGGAGTGGATCGGCCGCGGCTCCGTGGGCGTGGTCGCGGTGATGAAGGACGGCACCTTCGGCCGCGCGCCCACCGTCGGCGAGCTCGAGGCCATGCAGATCCACATCGGCCGCTTCGGCAAGGCCGAAGGCGTGCGGCCGGTGACGGCGAACGCGATCGTGGTGCCTGGCGAGGTCACGGAGCTGACGCTCCGGGTCCGGTTGCGGCCGGACACCACGGAGACCCGCGCCGCAGTCACGGACGCCTGGGAACGCTTCGTCGCCACGATCGGCGACGAGGACGACGACGTGAACGTCGGGCCGATCGAGGCGCTGATCGAACCGTCGCGGATCTCCGAGGCGATCTCGGCCGCCTCCGGCGAATACGCCCACGACCTCCTCGAGCCGGCCGCTCCGTTCACCCTGGACCGCACCGAATACCCGGTGCCGGGCGAGCCCATCTTCGAGGCCGCCCCATGAGCCGCAGCGTCGCCCAGATCCTGTCGAGCCTGATCGGCAAGCTGCCGATCGGCTTTGCCCTCGGCAAGCGTGGTGGAGTGCTTGACGCGCTCCTGGAAGGGATCGCCGCCCCAATCGCCGATGCCGAGGCGAGCGCCGAAGCCCTGATGGACGAGGTCGACCCCCGGGCGGCCGTCGCGCTGCTTCCCGACTTCGAGCGGGTGCTCGGCCCGGACCCGTGCGGGCGGGATGTTGGCCCGCCCTCGCTGGGCGAACGCCAGCGGATTGCCCATCAGCGATGGACAGCGACCGGCGGCCAGTCGCTTCCCTATCTGATCTCCGTCGCGGCCCGGCTTGGCGTGACCATCCAGATCGACGAGTTCTGGCCGTCGAAGGCCGGCGTCCTGAGGGCAGGACAACCGCTCATCGCGGACGGCGAGCAGTTCGTCTGGCGCGTGAAGCTCGCTCCGATCGGCGAGTTCCTGTTTCGGGCCGGCGCCGGCAGAGCCGGCGACCCACTCGGCTGGATCGTCATCTCCGCCATCGAGTGCGAGCTCCGCCGCATCGCCCATTCCCACACCCGCGTGGTGTTTTCCTACGTGCTCGAGGAGGCCTGACCATGGACCGCGTCAACGGAGCCGATTGGGTTGATATCGGCGGCGGCAGGCGGGGCTTCCGCTCGCAGAGCCTTGTCGACGGAGTGTCCGGTACGGAGGTGACCGCCCCCTGGCTCAACGCCGTCCAGGAAAACCTGATGAAGGTGATCGAGGAAGCCGGCCTCGAGGGGGACATCGACAATTGGGACCTGCTCTGGCTGGCACTGAAAGCCTCCCGGGTGATCGACACCCATGTCGTCAAGACGATCGGCAGCACAGGGGACTTTGCAACCTTCCAGGATGCGTTCGAATGGGCCACGCGCTACCGGATCGCGCCCGGCTATTCGCTCACCTTCCTGGTGGCGGCCGAAGACTTCGGTCTCGACGGCGCCGCCGAGACCGCCATCTTCAGCCATCCCGACGGGTCTCGCATTCACCTGATCGCCGCCGATCTGCTCGCGGCCTTTCCCGCGCAATCGGCATGGGCCGCCAACGGTGGCGGCGCCGGCAACCGGGCAACCGATCTTGCGGCGAACAAGGCGTTGGCAGAAAGCGTCTTCGCCACAAGGGTCTATTGCGAGAATGGTGCACGCGCCTCGGTGGTTGGCAATCTGGGGACCTTCAAGAACATTGCGTTCCTCGGCGACGGTTCGCCGGTCGACGGCCTCGTCATGACCGGCGGCTTCTCGGCCGTGGAGGCCGTCGTCTCCCTTGGCTTCGGGGTGAAGAACTTCGCTTTCCAGTCCGCTCAATCGAGCGTGAAAAACGTGGTCGGCGCGGGAGGCGAGCATGGCCTGATCTGCATCAGTGGCGCGCATCTCACTTGCGCTTCGGGCTACATCGCCGGCTTCAACGCCTCGCTCGACGGCGTCACCGCGGCGCAGATGTGCGCGGTCTACTGTACGGGCGGCAGCGTCTACGCCGGTGGTTGCGCCCAGTACGGTGTTCACGCGGACGCCAATGCGGGTATCACCGCGGGGGCCGCCTCCTCATCGCGCAACAACACCCAGGGCAGCTTTGTCGCGACCGGCCAGAGTCGGCTGACCGCCATCGGCTCCACTTCGATCGGAGCCCCATCGGTTGGCTACTACTCCAACGGAAATTCCCACCTGGAGATCAACAACTGCACGGCGAGCGGCACGACCTTCTATCTCGCCAACCGCGGCTCGAGCATCGATGCAGGCGGCGGCAACGTCGGGGCCTCCTCGCCTGCGGTCAACACCGTCGGCAACGAAAACTCCTACATTCGCCAATAGAGGGCTCCCGCCATGAAAGCCTATTGCCGCGGGGGCCTCGTCCTCGCCACTCACACCGACGAACAGACCGTCGCTTCAAGCGCCTATGGGGAGGGCGTTTCGATCGTGACACTGCCGAACGGCACCCTTGTCGAGATCGGGCAGCCGCTGCCTGCGCTCGACCTGGCGACCCGCCGGACCGTCGCATCGGCCGAGATCGACGTTCGCCGGGATGCAATCCTCACGGCAGGCTTCGTGCACGACTTCGGCGGTTCGGCCGGGGTCCGCACACTGGACAATCGCAACGAGAAGGACGCGATCAACTGGCTGGGGCTCAAGGGCCTGGTCGACGCCAAGATTGCGGTCGGCGACGGCGGTGACCTGGTGACGCTCCGCGACGCCTCCAACACCAACTTTACGGCTTCTGCCGCGACAGTCGCGGATGCGCTTCTCGCTATGGCGGCCTGGCGGGCCTCCGTTCTCGCCGTCTCCTGGTCCCTCAAGGATGCGGTCGCCTCTGCGGCCGACGAGGTGGCCCTGGACCTGATCGACCTCGACGCGGGCTGGCCGGCGTAGCGGTCAGGCTCAAGTGAGCACTTCAAAGCAAGAGGTGTTGGCAGTGTAGGGGTGGGAGGGGCCGGAAATCCGGCTGCGGGGCCTCAACTTGCCGGAAGCGACCCCGCATGACGCATAGGTGAGATAACGCCACCCTCCCGGCCGGGAGCGTGGGGGATATCTCTTGAGGAACCATTGAAGGACGTCCGCTGCGGCCGTTGCACCGCGCTGCTCTACCGCGTCGACGGAGAGCCAGGCGCCACCGTCGAGATCAAGTGCCGCCGCTGCCGCACCGTCACGAGGATCGAGCCTGCCAATAGGACTGGCGATCTCACGCGGCCGGAGCTACCTTCCGGCACCGATCGAGGCCAATGAGCCCCATCCGAGCGCCATGAGCGTCCATCCCGAGGGAGACGCACGATGCGCTGGGAACTTCACCAAGCCGACGCCCTGACCTGGCTCGCCGAGCAGCCGAACGAGCGCTTTGGTTCGCTCGTGACGGACCCGCCGTATTGCTCCGGCGGCGTCCATGCCGGCGCCAGGACGGCCGACAGCGCCAACAACAAGTACCTCAACGAGCCCTGGCTCTATCCGGAGTTCGCCGGCGAGACCCGCGACCAGTATTCCTACCTGCGGTGGACGGCGCTCTGGCTTTCCGAGGCCTATCGGACTCTGCAGCCGTCGGCGCCGGCACTGCTCTTCAGCGACTGGCGACAGCTGCCGGTTCTCACCAGCGCTCTGCAGGCGGCCGGCTTCACCTGGCGCGGCGTCGTCGTCTGGGACAAGACGCTCGCCGGCCGACCCCAGATGGGGAAGTTCCGCCATCAGGCGGAGTATGTGATCTGGGGCTCGAAGGGGAAGTGGCACGACCGCAAGGGGCCGCCCAGGCCGGGCGTCTTCACGTTCGGCGTCTCTGCGGGCGGCAAGAAGCTGCACACCACCGGCAAGCCGCTGCCGCTGATGGAGGAGCTGCTCAAGGTCTGCCCCGCCGGGCCCGTCCTGGACCCGTTCGCGGGCTCGGCGACGACGGGAGTGGCGGCTCTCCGGTCCGGCCGTGAGTTCGTTGGGTGCGAGCTCGTCGAGGCGTACCATCGGCTGGGGTGCGAGAGGCTGGATAAGGCGGGCACGACCTGCTGCGAGGACCAGGCGGTAACCAGCAACCGGCCCGCCGCCGTTAAGGGGACCTTCACCTGAGGTGGTGAACATCCCGCTTAGGTGGCTGGAGAGATCGATGCAAAATCAGCTTTGGTTTGGAAACAACCTGGAGGTTCTGCGACGGCATATCCCGACGGCGTCGGTGGATCTTATCTATCTCGATCCGCCGTTTAACTCAGAGGTGAACTACAACGTTCTCTTCTCAACACCCGATGAGCACAAACCATCGGCGCAGGCGGAGGCCTTCCGAGACACCTGGTGGTGGGGCACGGAAGCGGAAGAAGCACTTGATGACCTGATCATGCGGATCGGTGGCGGCACGGCCGCGATTATAAACGCTCTGATGCAGGCGCTTGGGCGATCTGACATGATGGCCTACCTGGTAATGATGGCCGTGCGCCTGCACGAACTGCGTCGAGTTCTGAAGGACGATGGAACGCTTTATCTACACTGCGACCCGACAGCGTCCCATTACTTAAAGATCGTTCTCGACGGCATTTTCGGGCCAACGAATTTCGACGCTGAGATCATCTGGAAACGGACCAATTCCAGAAGCACCAAGGGCAAGTGGCCCCGGCTTCACGACACCTTGCTCGTCTATAAGGCTGGCAAAGGCCGGTTCTTCGAACCGCAACTTGTTCCCGGAGATCTCCAGAAAATCCCCCACACTCTGATTAAGAAGGCTGACGGGCATAAGTACCAGACCTACGAGCTCACCGGCCCGGGCGTCACAAAAGATGGCGAAAGCGGTCGAGAGTGGCGGGGATTCAACCCAACTGCCATCGGCCGACATTGGGGCCAATCTGTAGCACGCATGGAGGAGCTCGATGCGGCAGGACTGATCCACTGGCCCAAGAACGGAGGTTGGCCGCGTCGGTTGGATGCGGCTCCGTTTGAACCCGAACGCCGCATGGTTACGATCGGCGACGTCTGGACTGATATCGACCGCATCAATCAAAGCGCGAAAGAACGGGTGGGGTATCCGACGCAGAAGCCCATTGTTCTTCTGGAGCGCATTCTGTCAGCTTCGACACCCAAGGGTGCGGTGGTTCTGGATCCGTTTTGTGGGTGCGGGACCACGATCGAGGCTGCCCAGAAGCTCGGCCGCCGCTGGATTGGTATCGACGTCGCTTATCACGCTGTTCGCGTGATCGAGGAGCGCGTCGAACGCGCGTTTAAGGGTACTGCGAAGTACGATCTGAACGGCATTCCATCGAGCTACCGGGAAGCCGTGGCGCTGGCCAAAAGCGATCGATATCAGTTTCAATGGTGGGCCAACTACCTGTTCAATCCCCATGCGGTGCGGGAAATCAAGCGCGGCGCGGACCAAG
This sequence comes from Amorphus coralli DSM 19760, assembly GCF_000374525.1. Lineage (GTDB taxonomy): Bacteria > Pseudomonadota > Alphaproteobacteria > Rhizobiales > Amorphaceae > Amorphus > Amorphus coralli. Next base: position 109,599 of record NZ_KB894578.1, on the reverse strand, counting down.
GCATCGATGGAGAACTCTACTTTCCTCTGGGTCCGGGGCATTCCCGCCACGGTCGCCTGCTCATGTCTGTGAAGAGCGGGAAGACAGTCGGCGTTGCCGCCGTTCGTGAGTTTGCGCGGGTGCTCGAACGAGAAGGAGCGGACATGGGTCTCTTCATTTGCGTCGATCGGCCGACAAAACAGATGGAGATTGAAGCGTTATCCATGGGGTATGCCGAAACTGGGCAAGGCCGGAAGCAACGGCTCCAGATCGTATCCATTCAGGGGTGGTTTGAGAACGAGCGACCAGACCTTCCGCATTCGCCCCAGCTCCAGGGTTCAACCTTCCATAAGGATCGTCGCAATAAGTCGGCACCTAAATCGAAGGACACGGAGCAGCTCGAACTTACCTTCTCGATCGCAGGTCAAAAATCAGAACCCGGTGTTGTGCGTCATCTCAATCCTGGCCGCGTAGCTCGGTCGGCCTGACCCTTCGGCGCGGCGTTTGAACGCGCTTCGAGACGGCCCTCGTAACCTGGATAGTTGCTGCCAACCAAACTTGCGCGCCGCTGCCAACCGAAGTTGCGCGCTACACCTGCGATCTCGCCGCAAAGGCAACCGGTCGGCGATAGACGGGGCCGTCCGGCCGGGATCCGCGGTCGATCGGCGATGTTCTTCGGAAACGCTGGAAGAGTGGTGTCCCCGGCAGGATTCGAACCTGCGACCCTCAGATTAGGAATCTGATGCTCTATCCTGCTGAGCTACGAGGACCCGTGTCCGATATAGCGGCATGGTGCGGGCGCGGGCCAGAGGGGAAACGCGAAAAAGTCATCCTGCCGGTGTCGGCCCGGCTCGTGGCCGGTGGCGGCCCGGCTCGTCACTGGTGACTGTGCGGTTACTCGCCCATCCACGCCAGTCAGGTGAGCCCGGCCAGACGCGAACCCGGTTTGTCGGCGTCCGCGCCGATCCACGCCCCCCCGCGGACAAGGCGGCCGGATCAGCGGAGCCTGTAGCCGTGCCCGAGGGGAGGCCTGCCCTCACCCCCCCCCGCGCCGGCAGGAGCGGGATCCGGTCCGCCACAATTTCCCACGCTCGACAAATGGTCTAGATTTGCATCGATCCGCCGCCTTCGGCCCGCCAGTGGCCATTGCGGCAGGCTGCCCGGAATTCCCGGACGGCGCACCCCCTGCAGGACCTTGTTGCCTTGGCCGACCCGGCGCCCGACCGCGACCCAGAAGACGACCTCACGTCCCGCGCGCCGGCGACGCGGACCGCGGAGGCCTATCGGCGGCTGCGCCAGGACGTGCTGGCCAACGCGCTCACGCCCGGCCAGCGCATCACCATCCAGTTCCTGCAGAAACGCTACGGGATCGGACCGACGCCGCTGCGCGAGGCGCTGGCGCGGCTCTCCGCCGACGGCTTCGTCATCGGTGAAGACAATCGCGGCTTTCGCGTGCCGCCACTGTCGCTCGCCCGGCTGCGCGACATCACCGACCAGCGTAAGCTGATCGAGGCCCAGGGCCTGACGCTCTCCATCGAGCGCGGCGACGACGATTTCCGGGCCTCGCTGCGCGACACCTATGACCGGCTGGAGACGCTCGACGAAGGCCGCGCGCGCGGCGACGACGGCGCCTTCGTCGCCTGGGAGACCCAGCACCGGCGCTTCCACGCCGCGCTGATCTCCGGCTCCGGCTCGGAGTGGCTGATCCGCTTCCAGGGCATCCTGTTCGACCAGGCCGACCGCTATCGCCGGCTTTATTCCGACGGAAGGCGCATCAACCCGGAAATCCAGAAGGACCACGCGCGGATCCTCGAGGCGACACTCGACCGCGACGCGCCGATGGCCGCCCTGTTGCTCGAGCGTCATATCGAGCGGGTCTACGCCACCGCCAAGCGCTCCGGCCGGCTGCCAGAGGACTAGAACCGGTCTTGCAACCCCCACCCGGCCAGGGATGTCGTGGAGCGGCGGGGAGCGGCCTTGCCGGATGGCACCCACCAGCGGACGACCGTCCGCCGGCCGGAGGCCGCGCCCGCGCAGCCATGAGCGTAGCGAATTGGTGTGAGCGGACCAGAGAACGGGGCTGACGCTGCGCGCGTCAGAACCCGTAAAGACGCGCCGGATTGTCGACAAGGACTGCCTGGCGGACGGCATCGCTGCCGGCCCACGCCATGATCTGGTCCATCAAGTCGCCGTCGTTCGGCACCGGGCCGCCGAAGAGAAGCGGATGCGGCCAGTTCGTCCCCCACAGCACCCGGTCCGGCCGGGCCGCGAGGACGGCTTCGGCCATGGGACGCATGTCGTCGAACGGGGCGCACTTACCGCTCAACCGGTACCAGCTGCAGACCTTGGTCCAGCAGGTTTCGGTCTGCGTCAGGAGGTCGAGAAGCGCGCGGAAGGGGGCGCTGTCGACGCCCTCGGGACCTGTCACCCGCGCCATGTGGTCCAGCACCACGTCGACGGGCAGATCGCGGATCATCGGCACCAGGTCGGGCAGTTCGTCGGCCGACTTGAGATGCAGCAGGATATGCCACCCGAGCGGTGCGACCTTCTCCGCCATGCGGGCGATGTTCTCGGTCCCGACACCGCCGGAGAGCAACGTGGAGAGGCGCAGGCCGCGGATGCCCTTCGCGTCGAGATCGCGCAGGGCCTCGTCGGAAATGTCCGGCGGCACGACGGCGATGCCGCGGGCACTGTTGCCGATGGTGGCAATGGCATCGGTGGTGACGGTGTTGTCGAAGCCGTGGGCCCCGGGCTGAACGATCACCGAGCGGGCGATACCGAGCGTCTCGCGCACGGCGAGATAGGCCTCTACGGGCCCGTCCGGCGGGGTGTAGCTGCGCGGCTCGGAAAACGGGTAGCGGCTCGCCGGCCCGATCACGTGGCAATGGGTGTCGCAGGTGCCGGCGGGGGCCGGGATGGCGGGTGGATGGGGAGCGGGATCGGGGGGAAGGCACGGACGCATGAGTTCAGCCTCGGCTGGCCTTGCGGGCGGATAGAAGGCGCTGCCCGAGCCCGGAATAGAGCGGACGGGCAAGCAGGATCACCGACAGGGCAAAGAGAACGGCGGAGATCGGGTGGGTGAAGAACTCCGTCCAGTCGCCCTCGAAGACGATCATTCCCATGCGGAGATTTTCCTCCACCATGCCGCCCAGAACGAAACCGATGATGATCGGGGCGAGCGGGAAGCCGGCGCGCCGCAGCAGATAGCCGACGACGCCGGCGACGAAGGTGGTGACCAGGTCGAGGACGGAGTTGTTGAGGGTGTAGATGCCGACGGTGACCAGCACCACCACCATGGCCATCAGCAGCGCCTCGGGCAGCGCCAGGATGCGCCGCCAGACACCGGAAAAGCCGGCGGCGATCGGCAGGATCAGCAGATTGATGACGATCAAGACGATGTAGAGGGCCGCGACGGTGTCCGCGTGCTGCAGGAACAGGCGCGGCCCCGGCACGATGTCCTTGATGACCAGCGCGCCCAGCAGGATGGCGGTGATCGGGTCGCCCGGCACGCCCAGCGCCAGCGTCGGCACCAGGGCGGCGCCGGTGACGGCGTTGTTGGCGCTTTCGCTGGCCGACAGGCCCTGCGGGCTGCCCTTGCCGAAGGTCTCCGGCTGCTTGGAGGCGCGCCGCGCCTCGGCGTAGCTGACGAAGGACGCCGCCGTCGGGCCGATACCAGGCAGGATGCCGAGAATCGTGCCGATCACCCCGCCCTTGAGGAAGGTGGGCGTGAGCCTCCGGAACTCGCCGAAGGATGGCATCTTGAAGCCGGCGGCGGTGGCCGTCGTGATGGCGCCGTAGCCGCCACCGAGCCGGGTGAAGACTTCCGACAGCGCGAACAGGCCGACCAGGACAGGGACCAGCGACAGGCCGGCGGAGAGTTCGAAGATACCGAAATCGTAGCGCACCTGGCCGGTGAAGGTGTCCTGGCCGATGACGGAAATGAACAGGCCGATGACGCCACCCATCAGCCCCTTGATCATCGAGCCCTGTGAGACGGCGGCGATGCAGGTGAGCGCGAAGACGGCCAGGGCCAGCATTTCGGCCGGACCGAAATTCAGCGCCCAGGCGGCGAGCCGCGGCGCGAACATTGCCAGGATCGCGACGGAGAAGAGGCCGCCGAAGACGGAGGCGACAGCGGCGATGCCGAGCGCCCTTCCCGCCTCGCCCCTCAGGGTCATCGGATAGCCGTCGAGGCAGCTCGCCGCCGACGCCGGCGTCCCCGGCGTGTTGATCAGGATGGCCGTGACGGAGCCGCCATAGATCGATCCGGCATAGATGCCGAGCAGCATGGCGATTGCCGGCACCTGGTCGAGCCCAAGCGTGAGCGGCAGCGCCAGAGACACGCCAACGGCGGGTCCGAGCCCGGGAAGCACACCGATCGCAACGCCCAGCAGCGTGCCGCCGACGATGGCGAGCACCGCCGGAAGGGTGAAGATCATGTCCGCGGCGGAGACGAGGAATTCCATCGGACGATCCGAAAGGAGCGGGCCAGGAGGCCGGCCGCGAGGCCGGACCGGGGGCCGCTAGAAGGACGGCCAGGCCGGAAGCGGGGCTTCCAGTCCGGCGGTGAACACGTACCAGATCACCAGCGGACCGAGGATCGCCGTCGCCACCAGTCCCACCGGCTTTCGGTAGCCGAGGGCGAAGGCGAAGACGAGCAGGAAGACGGCGCTGGAGAGCGGAAAACCGAGCACGGGCATGGCGGCAAAGTAGAGACCGACAGCCACGATGACGAACAGGATACGGCCGGTTTTCTGCGGCTCCTCGTCGGCAATGCGGATGCCGGCGAGCAGCGGCCGGATGCCCTGCACCATCAGGATGATGGCCAGGACAATGCCGGCACCGATCAGGAGCTGAGGAACGAACAGCGGGTCATAGGCGATGCCGCCGCCGAGAGACGGCAGCGACATCTGCGCGGTATAGGCAGCGAGCGCTCCCCAGACGAGGAGGAGCGCTGCGCCAGCCAGCAGGGTCTTGAGGCCCTTGGACATAAATCCGGTCCGAATGCCCGCCCTACTTCGCGCCGAGACCGTTCTGGTCGATGTAGGAGCCGATCGCCTCGTACTGCTTGGCAATCGACTTGGCCGACGCCTCGCCCGTCTCCGACACCTTCGGCATGGAGAACTTGGTCATCGTCTCGGTGAAGCCGGCCGACTTCTGAGCCGCGGCGCAGGAGGCGACGAGCCGGTCGTAGACCGCGCTGTCGAGGCCCTTCGGCGCGACGATGGCCCCGGTGAGCGAGTAGGTCACGTCGTCGTAGCCGAGTTCCTTGATGGTCGGCACATCAGGCTGCTCGACACGCTCCTGGGACATGATGGCGATGGGACGCAGGAGATCCGGGTTGCCCAGCACCGCCTCGGCAGTGAGCGGAGCGACGTCGATGACGCCGGAGAGAAGGTTCTGCACGGCAGCCTGGTGACCCTTCATCGGCACGCCGATGGCCTTGTAGCCGACCTTCTGCTCCAGATCGCTCATGGCGATGTCCTGCAGCGAGCCCGGACCCTCGGTGTAGTACTTCACCGCGCCCTGCCGCTCCTTGGCCTTGGCGACGAGGTCCTCGAACGTCTCGATCTCGGACTTGGCGTTGACCGTCAGGATCAGCGGATTGTCGAAGGCGCGGCAGACGATGTCGAAGCTGGAGAGGTCGTAAGGCAGCTCCGCCGTGTGCGGCTTCATCAGGAGCGGCGTGGAGGTGAGGATGCCGATCGTGTAGCCGTCCGGCTCGGCGCGCGCGATCTCGGCGCCACCGACGGTTCCAGCCGCACCGGCCTTGTTGATCACCGTGATGTCCTGGCCGAGATCGGCTTCCATCTCGGTAGCGACCGCGCGGCCGATGAAGTTGCTGGCACCGCCGGGCGGGAACGGCACGACGAAAGTGAGACCCTTCTCGGGATAATCGGCGGCCTGGGCCGCGCCGGCAGTAAGCGCGACCGCAGCCGCGAGAATGAACGAACGCTTGAGCATGGTGTCCTCCGTTGTCGTTGAACGAGCCCGCGGTGCGGGTCTCAGGCCTTGTCGGCTTCTTGCGGGCCGTAGATCTTTTCCAGCACCTCGCCCGCGTGATTGATGGCCGAAAGGCCGCGGAACAGGAATGCAACCTTCGACGCGTCGAACAGCTCTTCCCGCGTCGCACCGGCCTTGATGGCGGCCCGGGCGTGGAACTCGGCGGCGGCAGAGGTCTGGGTCAGCAGGATGACGTAGGCAAGGAGCTGAACGGTCTTCGCATCGAGATGCTTCGATTCCAGGAAGCTCTTGCGAATGGCCTCGATCTCCTCGAGCCCCTCCGGATCGACCGCGGCGTGAAACTCCAGCCGCTTGGCCACCTTGGGCGGCACCAGGCCGATCATCTCGCGATAGTAGGCTTTGTGCTCGTCTAGCTGCACGTCTCGGGTCCGTTTCCTGAGAAGCTGTTCTGGTTTCGTCAAACCTTCGCAGAGCTCCCACAGGCGAGTCAATGAATAATCGATAATCTGGAAACTCGACAAGTGATGCACTGCAACAAATGGCGCTTACCAGCGGACTCCAGCCTTCTCACGAATTGATTTGAGCTGGAATTATCGATGATAACTCCTCCGCGTCCACAAGTTCGCTGTGACGCCCATGCCCCCAGAATCAAAAAAGCGCGACCAAGGCCGCGCTCTCGATATCCCGGACGGGTGCCTTCTCCGGTCCGCCTGCCGGGCGGGTGGACGGAAAGGCGGTTCAGTGCACCGACGTTTCGAAGAGTTCCGACACCGTCTCTGTCTCCAACAGCGCGAGCATCCGGCGCCGGGCGCGGTTCAGCCGACTCTTGACCGTTCCGATCGCGCACCCGGTCATGTCCGCTGCCTCCTCGTAGGAAACCCCCAAGATCCCGATCAGGACCAAGATCTCGCGCTGGTCCCGTGGAAGCGCATCGAGCGACGCGCGCACCTCACCGCCCTGCACGGCCCAGTCCTGGGTCTGGCCCACCCAGCGGTTGTCGGACACACACTCCTCCGAGCCCGGCTGCTCGCGTTTGCGAAGCTTGGCCGAGGTATAAAAGGCGTTGCGCATGATGGTGAACATCCACGCCTTGAGGTTCGTACCGGGCTGAAATTTGGCGATGTTGGCAATCGCTTTCGACAGCGTCTCCTGCACCAGATCGTCAGCATCGAAATCATTCTTGCAGAAGGTCCGCGCGAACATGCGGAGCGCCGGGATTAGCTCGACGATGTCACGATCCAGATGCACTGTCGCTGGATCTACGGAGAACGCGACAACCGCTTCCGGAGCTGGGGAACTCGATTGGAAACCGGTCATACGCTCCTCCCTGGCATGATCACACAACCGTTAATGCCGCCCGGAAGCAAAAGTTCCGCCTTCTTTGCCGGAAATTCAGAAAACAATTAGTAATTACTGAAATATCATTTGTTAAGTTGCCCATAAATCTGTTTTCATACCCCTATACGAAATATAAATTCGCCAAATAACTGCAGAATTGCGCCGCACCCGCTTCTTCCGCATGCGCCCGACGATTTCCCGGAACAAGTTCCCAAGATTCCGGAAGGCCGACGTCGACAGCGCTTCCGTCAGGCTGACACCATTCGCCTGACGACGCCCGACGTTGCTGCGCCTTGCAGCAATGGGGTCGAGCTCTTCTTTCACGACAGATGCGGAACAAAGGCCTCAAAAAGCGGTTGCGTGGCGGGGGGCATAAAGGAGTGTGATGATGAAAGCGAAAGTGCTCGCAACCCTCGCCGGGCTCGCTCTCGCTGCCCCCGCCTTGGCGCAGAATGACGCCCCCAAGGAGACGATCACAGCATCGTTCGTGGGCGTCGACGGCACCGATATCGGAACGGCACACCTGAGCCCCGTGTCAGGCGGCGGCGTCCTGATCGACGCAGAGATCTCCGGCCTTCCCGCCGACAGCTGGGTCGCCTTCCACATCCACGAGACCGGCGAATGCGATCCGGCCAGCGGCTTCAAGTCCGCCGGCGGCCATTTCAATCCCACCGGCGCCGCGCACGGCTTCCTGGCCGGGGACGGCCCGCACGCGGGCGACATGCCGAACCAGCACGTCGAGGCCGACGGCACGCTGCGCACCCAGGTGCTGAACACGGCCGTGACCCTCGGCGCGGGCGAAACCGCCATCGAGGGCCGTGCGATCGTGATCCACGATGGTCAGGATGACTACCAGAGCCAGCCTTCCGGCGATGCCGGCAGCCGCATCGCCTGTGCCGTGATCGGCGCAAGTACGTAGGCTCTCCGGTCTCGATAGAGAGCGCGGCCGGTCCGCCCGGCCGCGTCTGCGATCATGACACCGATCCCGCACGCCCAAGAGTTTGACCTGTCGGGGGCCCTCCTCAAGGAGGGCTATCCGATGATTCTGCGGCGACGACAGGCCCTCGGCAGCGACCTCTTTCGCAGCCGCATCATGCTCCGCGACGCGCTTTTCATGGGCGGTGCGGAAGCGGCCCGCGTTTTTTACGAGCGCGATGCCTTCACTCGCAACGGCGCCATGCCGAGCACGGCCGTGCGCCTTCTGCAGGACAAGGGCAGTGTCCAGACACTGGACGGCGGGGCCCACCGGCTGCGCAAGGCGATGTTTCTGAAGATGATGCAGCCTGAGCAGATCGAGAGGCTCCGGTCCGCCTTCGCTGCGCGATGGCGACTGCATATGGCCGACTGGTCTAACCGTGAGCAGATCGTGCTCGCCGAGGCGATCCAGCCGCTCCTCACGGAAACCGCCTGCGACTTCGCCGGCATTCCGAAGGAGCGCTACGATACCGCGTCGCTCACCGAACAGTTGTCCGCGATGATCGAGAATGCCGGAAGTGTCGGCCCGCGCCACTGGCAGGCACGCAGGAAACGGCGCCGCGCGGAAGCGTGGGCTGCGGACACTGTCACCGCAGAGCGCGCAGGTGCAACGAACGCTCCCCCCGGCAGTCCCCTCGCCCTAATCGCGCGACACCACGATGTCGATGGCGCTCCCCTCACCCTGGACGAAGCGGCCGTGGAGCTATTGAACGTGGTGCGGCCCATCGTTGCCGTGGAACGTTTCATCGTGTTCGCCGCACACGCGCTGGTCACGAACAAGGGCATGCGCGAGCGGCTCACTGCCGGAGACACGGCGGGATGCGAAGCGTTCGCCCAGGAGGTCAGGCGCCTCTATCCGTTCTTCCCCGCGATAGGTGGAAGGGCCCGGCACGATCTGGCCTGGCAGGGCCATGTCATCCCAAAGGGAAGTTGGGTGTTGTTCGATCTCTACGGCACCAACCACGACCCGGAATTGTGGACAGAGCCGGAGCGCTTCGATCCCGACCGGTTCCGGGTCTGGAGCGACGACCCGTACTGCTTCGTGCCACAAGGCGGCGGCTATGTCGAAACCGGACACCGCTGTCCCGGTGAACGTGTGACGCTCGAACTGATTAAGGATGCGTCGGAGGCAATTGCCGCCGCCGGATGGCACGCTCCGTCACAAGCGCTCGACATTGACCTCACGACGATACCCACGCGCCCGTCGAGCGGCGTGGTCTTCAGACCCGCCTGAGCCCCACCCAGCTCACCCGGCTGAATTCCGGATATGTGGACTGAACCGAATACGAGAAAAGCCGGCCGCCGTCGGCGGTCGGCTCTCTGGAGGCGAATTGTGACTTGAGCCACTGTCCGGTGTGAGGGTCAGGCAGCCTGGCTCGGCTTTTCCGCGCCGAGCGCGCCGAGAGCATGGCTTGCCGCCTGATCGCGACCTGCGCTGGCCGCGTCCATAACGCTAACCACACCGACAAGACGCTTTTCGCTGTTGACCACGGGCATGCGCCGCACGCCGTTGTTCGCCATATTGGCCATCACCTGTTCAACGTCGTCCTCTTCGAAGCAGTATTTCACGTCCTGGGTCATGATGTCGGCCACAGTGCAGCTGAGCCCCCGGCCTTCAGCCACGACCCGCGAGACGATGTCGCGATCGGTGATAGATCCGACCAACTTGTCCTGCTGGCTCACCGGCAAGAAGCCGAGGTCTTCGTCCACCATACGGCGGGCGACGGTTTCAATGGTCTCATTGGTGCTCGCCACCGAGCAACTCTGGTTCATGATCTCAGAAATCTTCATGACGTCCCTCCTTATGCTGTCGGGATGCCCGGCCAACGTCACACACGGCCGCGCGTTCCACACCGGCCGGGCCGTCGGTCCCGATTTCATACAAATCGCGAAATCCTCTTTTTCTCGCCCCAATTCGCCACGCAGAACGCGCCCGGATCGGCCATATCGTCGGGTGGATCAGGATCCCACGACCATGCCGCCGTTGGGATGGAGAACCTGTCCCGACATGTAGGACGCGTCGTCGGAGGCCAGGAAAACATAGCTGGGCGCAACCTCGTTCGGCTGACCGACGCGCCCCATCGGGGAACTTTCGCCATGATGCGCGACATGGTCCGCATCGAAGGAGGCGGGGATCAGCGGCGTCCATATGGGTCCCGGCGCGACGGCGTTTACGCGGATGCCGCGTTCGACAAGCACGTTCGACATGGTTCGGGTGAAGGCCACGATCGCGCCCTTGGTGGCCGAGTAGTCGATCAGCGTCTCGTGGCCCTTGTAGGCGGTCACCGACGTGGAATTGATGATGGCACTTCCCCGCCCGAGATGCGGCAGCGCCGCCTTCGTCATGAAGAAGAACGAATAGACGTTGGTGCGAAAGGTCCGTTCCAGCTGCTCCGGAGACAGCTCCGCCAGGTCTTCGACCTCGTGCTGCTCGCCGGCATTGTTCACCAGAATGTCGAGACGGCCGAAGGCCTCCATCACCCGTCCCACCACCTCGTGACAATGCTCCACCTGACCGACATCGCCGGCATAGGCAATGCAGCGGCGCCCCTCGTCCAGAACCGCCTGCACGGTCGCCTCGGCATCCTGGTGCTCATCGAGATAGGCAATGGCGACATCGGCTCCTTCACGGGCGAAGGCGATCGCTACGGCCTTGCCGATGCCGCTGTCTCCGCCGGTGATCAGCGCAACCTTACCGTCCAGTCTGCCGGCGCCCGGATGGCGCGGGGCGGTATCGGGTTCGGGGCGCATCTTGTCCTCGAGACCCGGCTGGCGGTCCTGTGTCTGGGCGGGCTTTCGATCGCTCATGGCGGGCTCCCTGGAGATTAGCGCTCTGAGCGGCAGAACCGCATGCGGCACGGATTGTTCCAGCATCTCGGGTCTCGCCGCTAGCCTGCGCGCTCGTCCCGCAGCCAGGCGAGAACGCGCTGCTCGTCCTCTTCCAGGCCGCTGTCGGCATCAACGGTACCTGTCGCTGCAAGCCTGGCTGCGAGGCTCGCGTCGACGAACCGCTCGAAAACCAGCGGATGGACGTAGCATCGCCGGCAAACGGCGCGGGTGTTGCCGAGGGTGCGCGAGACCTCGTCGAGAGCGGCATTGATCTTGCGCGCCGCATCGGTCTTGCTGGTCGGCGGCTCCTCACCAGCGAGCCGCGTGGCGGCCAATACTGTGCCGGCCCAGGTCCGAAAGTGCTTGGAGGTGAACTCGGCGCCGGAAATCTCACGGATGTAGGCGTTGACGTCCTGGGAGGCGACGGGCCTCGGCTCGCCGTCGTCCAGATACTGGAACAGGTGCTGGCCGGACAATTCGTGGCAAGCCTTGACCACACGGCGGATCCGCCGGTCGGTGAGCCTCAGGCTCCAGGCCTTGCCGGACTTGCCGGTAAATTTCAGCCGCAGCGCGGAGGACTTTTCCTTCAGGTGGCGCCTGCGCAGCGTGGTCAGCCCATAGCTGCGGTTTTCGCGGGCGTAGGCCGTGTTGCCGATGCGCACGAACGTGTGCTCCAGGAGCCAGACGATGGAGGCGAGCACCTTGTTGCGGTCGAGAGTGCGTCGGCGCATGTCGGCATCCACCCGCTCCCGCATGGCCGGTAGGGCTGAGCCAAAGGCCACGAGGCCGTCATATTTGGCCTTGTCGCGCACCTCGACCCAGCGCGGATGGTAGCGATACTGCTTGCGCCCGCGGGCATCGCGCCCGGTGGCCTGGATGTGGCCGGTGTCGAGGGGACAGATCCAGACATCCACGTAGGCCGGCGGAACGGCGAGGCCACGGATGCGCGCGAGGGTAACGCGGTCGCGCACAAGCACACCCTCGGCATCACGATAGGAAAAGCCACGACCGGAACGGCGCCGGGTGATCCCGGGGACATCGTCGCTCATGTAGACGAGCTCTGCGGCCCGGGCGAACTCCTCGGGTGGAGGCGGCACAAGGTCGGTGGTTTCGATCTGCGATTTCATCGAAGGTTCCGATCGGCTGGACAGCATCTCCAACACCGATCGCGGGAGAAACGTTCCCGCGGCGGCTTTCTGCAGAGCCAAAGCGGAACGGGATTTCATTCCCGCTGCGCGGCCAACCGTGAGCAGCGCGTTTCTTGAGAGGACTGACGCCCGCTCCTACTGTGCCCCGACCGACGCACCCGTCGCGTCGTTCCGTCGAGCCACGAGCCACACCGATGTCGTTTCAGCGCCTTTCCCACCTCCAGAAGCTCGAAGCCGATGCCATTCGCATCATGCGCGAGGTGGCTGCGGAGTTCGCCAACCCGGTCATGCTCTATTCGATCGGCAAGGACTCCTCGGTGATGCTGCACCTGGCGATGAAGGCGTTCTATCCGTCGAAGCCGCCCTTCCCACTGCTGCACGTCGATACGACCTGGAAGTTCCGCGAGATGGTCGCCTTCCGGGACGCAACGGCCAAACGGCTCGGGCTGGATCTCATCGTGCACACCAACCCGGACGGGCTGGCGGAGGGCATCAATCCGTTCGACCACGGCGCTTCGCACTACACCCATGTGATGAAGACCGAGGCGCTTAAGCAGGCGCTGTCGGCGCACGGTTTCGATGCCGCCTTCGGCGGCGCGCGTCGCGACGAGGAGAAGAGCCGGGCCAAGGAGCGCGTCTTCTCGTTTCGCAACGAAAGCCACGGCTGGGACCCCAAGAACCAGCGGCCGGAACTCTGGAATCTCTACAACACGCGGATCCGCAAGGGAGAATCGATCCGGGTGTTTCCGCTCTCCAACTGGACCGAACTGGATATCTGGCAGTACATCCGGGCGGAAAACATCCCGATCGTCCCGCTCTACTTTGCCGCTCGCCGCCCCGTCGTGGAGCGCGACGGCACGCTGGTGATGGTCGACGACGAGCGGCTGCCGCTGGCGCCCGGCGAGACGCCCGAGCAGCGGCTGGTCCGTTTCCGCACCCTTGGCTGCTATCCGCTTACCGGCGCCATCGAAAGCGAGGCCACGACGCTCGAAGCAATCGTCGGTGAAATGCTGATCGCCCGCACCTCCGAGCGGTCCGGTCGGCTGATCGACAGCGACGAGACGGCCTCGATGGAAAAGAAGAAGCGCGAGGGCTATTTCTGATGACCAGCACTGCTCTCGACGCGGCCATCGCCGCCGACACGCTTGAGAACCATGCCTCCAAGAGCCTGCTGCGCTTCCTGACGTGCGGCTCGGTGGACGACGGCAAATCCACCCTGATCGGTCGGCTGCTTTACGATTCGAAGCTGATCCTGGAGGATCAGCTTGCGGCACTCGCCCGCGACAGCCGCAAGCACGGCACGGCCGGCGACGACATCGACTTCGCACTGCTGGTGGATGGATTGGAGGCAGAGCGCGAACAGGGCATCACCATTGATGTCGCCTACCGGTTCTTCGCCACCGAGGCGCGCAGCTTCATTGTCGCCGACACGCCGGGCCATGTTCAGTACACCCGCAACATGGCAACCGGCGCCTCCACCGCCGACCTGGCGGTAATCCTGGTCGACGCGCGCCACGGCATCCTGCCGCAGACCCGCCGTCACTCCTTCATCGCGTCACTTCTGGGTATCCGCCACGTAGTGCTGGCGGTGAACAAGATGGACCTCGTCGGCCATTCTGACGCGGCTTTCTTCCGGATCGTTGCCGACTACCGCGCCTTTGCCGAAGGCCTCGGCTTCGAAACGCTGCAGCCGATCCCGATTTCGGCGCGCCATGGCGACAACGTCATGTCCCGGTCCGCGGCCATGCGCTGGTATTCCGGCCCGACGCTCAAGGAGCATCTCGAAAGCGTCGAAATCGCCGACGAGCGGGAGGCGAAGCCCTTCCGGATGGCGGTGCAGTGGGTAAACCGGCCGAACCTGGACTTTCGCGGCTTCTCCGGCACGGTGGCCTCCGGGACCATCCGGCCGGGCGACGAGGTCGTCGTTGCAGGCTCCGGACAGACCTCGAGGGTCAAGGCAATCGTCACGCATGATGGCACCCTCCCCGCGGCCCATGCCGGACAGGCGGTGACGCTGACACTCGAAGACGAGATCGACGTGTCGCGGGGCGATATCCTTGCCAGGGCCGGCGAGCGCCCGGAAGTCGCGGACCAATTCGCCGCCGATCTGATCTGGATGCAGGACGGGCACGACCTGATGCCCGGCCGCCCGTATCTCTTCAAGTGCGGCACGAAGACGGTGACGGCTTCGATCACCGAGCTGAAACACCGCATCGACGTCGACACGTTCGAGCACCTGGCGGCGAAGACGCTGACGCTCAACGAGGTCGGCACCGTCAATCTCTCGCTGTCGGAACCCATCGCGTTCGACGCCTACGCGGACAATCCGGAAACGGGTGCGTTCATCCTGGTCGACCGGCTGACAAACCAGACGGTGGGCGCGGGGATGATCCGGTTTGCGCTGCGCCGGGCGGCCAATATCCATCTTCAGGCCCTGGATATCGACAAGGCTGCGCGGGCCGCGTTGAAAGGTCAGAAGCCCGCCGTCATCTGGTTCACGGGCCTGTCGGGGGCCGGCAAATCGACGATCGCCAACCTGGTGGAAAAGAAGCTCGCGGCGGCCGGCCGGCACACCTACCTGCTGGACGGCGACAATGTCCGGCACGGGCTCAATCGCGACCTGGGTTTCACCGAGGCCGACCGGGTGGAGAACATCCGGCGCGTGGCGGAGACGGCCAAGCTCTTCGTCGATGCCGGATTGATCGTGCTGGTGTCGTTCATCTCGCCGTTCAGGGAGGAACGGCAGCTGGCCCGTGACCTCGTTGAGGATGGCGAATTCCTTGAAGTACACGTGGACACCCCGCTGGCTGTAGCGGAGGCTCGCGATCCAAAGGGGCTGTACCGGAAGGCCCGCGCCGGTCAGATCGCCAACTTCACCGGCATCGACAGTCCGTACGAAGCGCCGGACAATCCGGAACTGCGGCTGGACGCGGGCAATCGCTCGCCGGACGAACTCGCCGACGAGGTCATTCGACTTCTCGCCACCCGCCGTTACGCCTGACCGGTTACCAGGAGAGACGGTCAGCCGGGCCCGAAGAGCGGGCCCGGGCTTCCGTCAGCGCTTGCGGGCGGGCTTTGCTGGCTTGTCCGTTGCTGTGGCCTCGGCCCGATCACGCGAGGGCGCGGTCTCGCCCGTTCCCTGGTCGACCAGTTCCGGGAATTCGCCGAGATTTTCCAGAGCCTCGGGCGGCTCCACATCGTCACCCACGCCCGTTTCGCGTGGCACGAGGGTCGCATCATTGTCCTGCTCGATTGCGACGAGCTCGCTCGCACGCTCCCAGTGATCGAGCTCTCGGCCTTCCGGCCGCCCTTCCTCTACCCAGATCTGGTAAGCCTTCTCGCGTACGCGCTGTTCCGGCAAACGGCTGACATCGGCCATCTGATCGCTCCCTGTTCGGATCCGCTTCCGCTCGCCGGCGGAATCAAAGCAGGAAACGGCATTCCACGACTCAATGTTCCCGCGACCGGACGGAACGCGGGGCCCCGCGCGACCGTTTCCCGCACAGCATGAGCCAAGCCCAAAAACCGGCCGGGGCCCGATGCCGAGTGGACAGGAGTTCGTCCGATGAGGCTTTCCCAACAGGAATTCGCAGTGCTCGACGCGATGGCGCGCCTGCACACCGACCACGGCGAGTATCTCGCCGCAGAAACGATCGCCAGCGACCTTCAGGACATGGACCGGAACATCGTCGCCAACGTGCTTAGCGGACTGGAGCGCAAGCAGTTCGTTCAGTTCGATGAAAAGCGATGCGCGACCATTACCGAATTCGGAGGCGCAGCCCTGAAAGCGATGTGACCACGCTTAGAACCGTTCAGAGAGGCCTGTAAGCGACGAGAATGGCCCCGGCGGCGATGAGACAGACACCGATCCAGTTGATGGTCGACAGTCGCTCGCCGAGGAAGGCAACGCCAAACACAGCCACCATGACCACCGACAGCTTGTCGACGGGAGCGACGCGCGCCGCGTCCCCGAGCTTCAACGCGCGGAAATAACACAGCCACGACGCGCCCGTCGCGAGCCCGGACAGGACGAGGAAGACGGCCGAGCGCGGCGCGACCGACTGCAGGCTCTGCCAGCCGCCGGTGACGGTCAGAAGCAGCGCCAGCGCGGGGACGATGACCAGGGTCCGAAGGAAGGTGGCAAAGTCCGAGCCGACGGATTGGACGCCGATCTTGGCGAAGATCGCGGTGAGCGCCGCGAAGACGGCCCAGACCGGCCAGAATGAAAACAGCGCTGTCATGTGCTTCTCCCGTGTTGCGGTCTCGCCGCGAAGCATGTCCGAGTTGCGCCTGACACACCCGCCTTGTCCAACACCCTGCAATCGTCGATCTTTCCACCGCCGCCGGTCATGCTAGACTGTCTGCGGATCTGCGGGGGGCGTGGCGAGCGGGGGAAGAGGCAGATGATCGACAGCTATCTCGGGGTAATGCGCAACTACGTGACCTTCAGCGGTCGTATCGCGCGCAAGGACTACTGGCTGTACATCCTCGCCTACATCATCCTTCTGATCATCGCCGGCCTCATCGATGGGATGCTCGGATTCGGGTGGACCGATGGCTCCTATTACGATCCGGTCTCGAGCCTCGTTAGCCTTGTCCATCTGCTGCCCTCCCTCGCTGCCGGTTTCCGACGCCTGCACGATGTCGGTCGAACCGCCTGGTGGTACCTCATCCTGCTCGTGCCGCTCATCGGAATGATCGTGATCCTGATCTTCCATGTTCAGCGCGGAGACGAGGGGCCGAATGACTACGGTCCCGATCCGCGCAACGCGATGGCCTGAGCGGCCAGCCCGCTCCAGACATCCATCAGCCTGCCACGACGCTCCGGTTCCGGCTTCGCCTGATCTCATCAGGCGAAGCCGTTTTGCATCAAACAAAGTTGTTTGATGCGCAATACAAGCATAATACCAAATAATTATTCTAATTCCATTTGACTGATAAAGTCATTGCGCCAGATGATCTCGGATAGTCGGAAGTGGTGGGCTTCTCGACTCGCATGAACCTAAGGAGGAGATCATGTGGAAGATCAAGAATGGGACCACACTCGCCTCACTCGCCGCGGTTTCGGCGCTTTCTTGCTTCGCCTTCACAAGTCTTCCCGCGGCGGCTCAGGGCATCGGCGCAAACAATGAGGCTGTCGGTGTCGGGGCGGCCGGCGTCGGTGTCGGACTGGGCGTCAGCAACCGCGGCGTCGGCCTGGGAGCCAGCGTGGGCGGATCCAACGGCGTCAATGCCGGTGCCGGGCTCGGCAGCACGTCATCGTCCGGTCTCGGAGTTGGTGCTGCCGCGTCGGTCGGTGGCACCAACGGAGTCAACGCCGGAACAGACGCGACAGTCGGTGGCTCCAACGCTGCGACAGCCGGCCTTGGAGCCAGTGTTGGTGGCAGCCAGGGCGTGAACGCCGGGGTCGGCGCCTCGGTGGGCTCGGGCGTGAATGCGGGCGCCGGAGCGTCGGTCGGCGGGTCGTCGGGTATCGGAGCGACGGGCACTGCCTCGGTGGGTGGTTCGGGCGGAACCGGTGCCGGTGTGGGGGCCTCGGTCGGCGGTTCGGGCGCTTCGGCGTCCGCTTCTGTTGGCGGCGCCGGCGGAGGGAGCCCAGGAACCGGCGGCGGCACGCCAGGTGGCGGCTCCGGCGGCGAAGGCGTCGCGGGCGCTGGTGGCGGCCAGGGTGGCGGCCAAGGTGGCGGCTTCCTGTCCGGCCTCTTCGGTGGCGGCAACACGAGCTTTTCCACCAACACCGCCCCAACGGATGTGCCGGACACGTCGGCAACGGTGTCGCGCGCGGCGAGCACGGGCACCCTCACCACCGCGACGCTCGGCAATCGGCTCGCGGCCATGGCGCCGGATCGGAAAGAAGCTCTGATGGCCCAGTGCGCCTCCGTGCTGGAGAACCCGAACCGCAATCCGCGGTCGCTGCAGGATCTCTGCATGCTCGCCAACGAGCTGCGCTAGTCCGTCAAGCACGAGGTGATTGTCGCGGAGCCCGCTCTGAGGGGAAGCGGTCCCCGCGGATCAAACGATAAGGCGACGGCCGGGCGGCGATGCTGCTCGGCCGTCTTGCGTTCTGGGGGCCACACCTTTTCGGATGCGACTATCCCGCGGCCTTGAAGGGCGACGGACCGGTCAGGGCCGTCCAAGCATCGTACTGGGACAGAAACACCCGGCCATTCAGGTCCTGCAGGAAATGCGCGGTCTTCAACCGATCCATGACCGGTCCCTTTACCTCGCTGAGATGCAACCCCACCCCGAGGTCCTTGAGCCTGTGGTTGACCGCCTCGAGCGTCTCAACGGCGGAGAAATCCACCTCGTTGACCGCAGAGAACATCAAGATGACGTCGCGAATGCCGCTCCCCTCGGTCACCCGGTCCTGGACGAGGTCCTCCAGGAAGCGAACGTTGACGAAATAGAGGCTTTCATCGACGCGCAATGTCAGCACCTTCGGATCGGTCTCGACGGTGTAGCGCTTGATGTTGCGGAAGTGCTGGGTGCCCGGCACAAGCCCCACTTCGGCGACGTGGGGGCGCGCCGTCTTGGAGAGATGCAGCGCGACGGAGAGCAGCACGCCGGCGGCGACGCCCACCTCGACGCCGGCCCCGAGCGTCAGCACGATGGTGGCGGCAACGGCAGCGAAATCGGCTCGCGAGTAGCGCCACGTCTTCTTCAGGATGGAGAAATCGACGAGGCTCAGAACGGCCACGATGATGGTGGCGGCGAGCGTCGCCTTGGGCAGAAAGTAGACCAGTGGCGTAAGCGCCAAGGAGGCAACCGCCAGCCCCACGGCGGTGTAGGCGCCGGCGGCCGGCGTCTCGGCGCCGGCATCGAAGTTGACCACGGAGCGGGCGAAGCCGCCCGTCACCGGGTAGCCGCCTGTGAAGGCCGCGCCGAGATTGGCGGCGCCGAGGCCGATGAGCTCCTGGTCGGGATTGATGCGCTGGCGTTTCTTGGCGGCCAGTGTCTGGGCGACGGAGACGCTTTCCATGAATCCGATGATGGAGATGAGCACCGCGGGCAGCACCAGCTCGGAAATCAGATCCATCGTCAGGCCGGGCATGGTGAAGGGTGGCAGGCTCTGGGGCACCTCGCCGACGATGGCGACGCCACGGTCCGCCAGGCCGAGCCCCCAGGCGGCGAGTGTGGTGACCACCACCGCCGCGACGGGACCGGCCTTGGTGGCGATGTCGGCAAGGCGGGGACCGACGCCGATCCGCCGCAGCAGCGGCTTCAGCCCTTTGCGCACCCAGAAGAGAAAGCCGGTGGCCAGCACGCCGATGACCAGCGTGACCGGGTTGATCGAGCCCAGCTGGACCACGAGCGCCTCAACCATCTCGACCAGGGTAAAGCCGCCGGCCCTGATCCCGAGGATGTGGCCAAGCTGGCTGGTGGCGATGAGGATGCCGGACGCGGTGATGAACCCGGCGATTACCGGATGGCTGAGGAAATTGGCGAGGATGCCCAGCCGGAAGATGCCGAGGAGCAGCAGAAAGCCGCCCGACAGGAGAGCCAGCGTCAGCGCCGCCACCGCGTAGCCCGCCGTCCCCTGCTCCGCCACCTGGCCGATCGCCATTGCGGTCATCAGCGAGACGACGGCCACCGGACCGACGGCGAGCGCGCGACTGGTCCCGAAGATCGAGTAGAGCAGGATCGGCACGATGGAGGCGTAGATGCCCGCTTCCGGCGGCAGGCCGGCCAAAAGCGCATAGGCAAGCGATTGCGGGATCAGCATGATCGTCACGATCAGCGCCGCAATCAGGTCATTGGACAGGGCGTTGCGGTCGTAGCGGCGGCCCCAGTCGAGAACCGGGACGAAGCGGGCAAGGCGCTGCATGGATCTGCCTTCAAATGAGACGGGCGCCGCGCGCAATGCGGCTCCGCCGGCTGGCCGGCTCCGGCATCAGAACGATGGCGCAGCCGGGACAGCCCGTTCGCAAGCACGCGGTCCGGGGCCAGCGCGTCGGAGCCGGCCCCGCCCGCGATCAGTCGGTGGACCGCGCCGTGACCTTCTCGGGCTTCGCCATCCATTCGCGGCCCCGGAGCATCGCCTTCCAGTAAACCGGCGGGAGGATGCGCTCCTTCAGGAGCCATGCGGCCCGGGTCGGCTTCGTGCCGTCGATCAGCCAAGACGGAAAGGATGGCTTGAGAGCACCGCCGTAGCCGAACTCGGCGAGCACGATCTTGCCGCGCTCCACGGTCAGCGGGCACGAGCCGTAGCCGTCATACTGGGCCACCGGCGAATGGCCGCCGATGTCGGCGACGATGTTTTCCGCAACCGTCGGCGCCTGCTTGCGCGCTGCCGCTGCGGTCTTGGCGTTGGGCGCGTTCATGACGTCGCCGAGCGACCAGATATTGTCGAAGCGCTTGTGACGCAGCGTTGCCTGGTCGACGTCGACCCAGCCGGCCGTATCGGCCAGCGGCGACACGCGGATGAAGTCCGGCGCGGTCTGCGGCGGGCAGACGTGGATTATGTCGAACTCGACGGCGACCTCGCGCGGCTCCTTCTCAGGTTCGGCCACCTTGAAGGTGGCCGTCTTCGCCGACCCGTCGATGGCCACGAGATTATGGAAGAAGTTCAGCGTGGCATCGTATTTCTTCACATATTCCATCAGCGCCGGGACATAGTCCTTGACGCCGAAGAGCACGCCGCCGGCGTTCATGAACTGAATGTCGATGTCCTTCAGCACGCCACGGCGGCGCCAGGCGTCGCCCGACAGATAGAGCGCCTTCTGAGGCGCTCCGGCACATTTGATCGGCATCGGCGGCTGGGTGAACAGCGCCCTGCCCCGGCTCATCTCGGAGACCAGCTTCCAGGTGTAGGGCGCCAGGTCGTAGCGGTAGTTGGAGGTGACGCCGTTGCGGCCGAGCGTCTCTTCCAGCCCCTCGACGGCGCCCCAGTCGAGCTTGAGCCCGGGGCATACGACCAGCCGGTCATATTTCACCACCCGGCAGCCATCGAGCACGACCGCGTCGTTCTCCGGTTCGAAAGCCGCGACGGCCGCCTTGATCCAGTGCACGCCGCGCGGGATCAGGCTGCCCATGGTCTTGGCGGTGTCGCTGGCCTCGAAGATGCCGCCGCCGACCATGGTCCAGCCCGGCTGATAATAGTGGATGTCGGCCGGATCGATGATGGCCACGTCGAGGCCCGGCATGCGCGCTTTGAGACTGGCAGCCACCGAGATACCCCCGGCGCCGCCACCGATGACGACCACCTGATGATGGACATCCCCCATGTTGGTCGGAGTGCGACCAGCATTCGTGATGCGGCGAGCGACGCCGTTCATGTCGTAGCCGGCGGCCTTGGTCTTGCCGAGGATCTCCGGCAGCGGGCGACTTTCCGCCTGGGCTAGGGACCAGAGCGTCGCCGACCGCGTGCCGGTGCGGCAATAGGCAAAGACAGGTCCTGGCAGGTCGCGCAGCGCCGCGGCGAAGGCATCGGCGTCCGCGTCTGTCACCTTGCCGGCCGTAACCGGCAGGTAGCGGAACTCCAGCCCCACGTCCTCCGCCATGGTCTGGATCTCGGCGTGGCCGGGCTGGTCGGCGCTTTCCGCATCGGGACGGTTGCAGATGACGGACCGGTAGCCCTGCCGCCGGATCTCGGCGAGGTCGGCTACTCCGATCTGCGGGCCGACGGAGAGCGTGTCATCGATGGTCCGGATATCCATGGAATCCTCCTGGAAGGCTGGTCTTCTCGGTTTGTTGCGGCGCGGGCGGCCCGACGCTGGTCGACCGCCCGCCCCGACATGGGCTCAGAGCCCGTTCAGAGGCACCTTGAGGAAGCGCTTGCCATCTTCGTCGGCCGGCGGCAGCTCGCCGCCTCGCATGTTCACCTGCAGCGACGGGATGATCAGTTTCGGCATGGCGAGCTGGGCGTCGCGCTCGGTGCGGAACCTGACGAATTCTTCCTTCGTCTTGCCGCCACCGACGTGGATGTTGTGGGCCTTCTCCTCGCCGACGGTGGTCTCCCACTGGATGTCGCGCCCGTTCGGCCCGTAGTCGTGGCACATGAACAGCCGCGTCTCGTCCGGCAGGCTGAGCACCTTCTGGATGGAATCGTAGAGCACGCCGGCATCGCCGCCGGGAAAGTCGGCCCGGGCGGATCCGCCGTCCGGCATGAACAGCGTGTCGCCCACGAAGGCGGCGTCTCCCATCACGTGCGTCATGCAGGCCGGGGTGTGGCCGGGCGTGTGGATGGCAAGGCATGTCATGCCGCCGACGCTGTAGGTGTCGCCGTCGTCGAACAGCCGGTCGAACTGCGAGCCATCGCGCTGGAACTCGGTGCCCTCGTTGAACACCTTGCCGAAGGTGTCCTGAACCACCGTGATGTTGCGACCGATCCCGATCTTGCCGCCGAGCCGGTCCTGGATGTAGGGGGCCGCCGACAGGTGGTCCGCGTGGACATGGGTTTCGATCAGCCACTCGACATTGAGATCATGGGAGGTCACCCAGTCGATGATCTCGTCGGCGTGGTCGTAGGTGATGCGGCCAGCGGCGTAGTCGATGTCCATGACGGAATCGACGATGGCGCAGGCGTTGGAGCCCGGATCCTTGACCACGTAGCTGATGGTGTTGGTGGCCGGATCGAAGAAGCCCTTCACCTCGGGCCGAACCGACGTGTCGATCTGAAAACCGCTCATGATTTCCTCCTTGGGTTTCAGGCCGTGCGTTGGCGCACGGCGGTTGCACGCGCCAGGATGCGGGCGAGGCCCATCCCCGCCAGCAGCGCCGCGACGAAGATGAAGGCCGCCGGGTTGCCGGTGCCGAGCGCGGGCAGCGCGCCGCCCGGGCAGAAACCCGCGATGCCCCAGCCGATGCCGAACACGGCGGAGCCGCCGACCAGGCGCAGATCGACGGACCGGGCGCTCGGCAGCGAGAAGTCGGCGGCGAAGACGGGCGCGGCACGCCGAAACACGACCCGGTAGCCAATGAACGCCACGACGACGGCGCCGCCCATGACAAAGATCAGGGACGGATCCCAGGTGCCGGCAATGTCGAAGAAATTCAGGACCTTGGCCGGGTTCGCCATGCCCGAGATCGAGATGCCGACGCCGAAGACGAGGCCAACGAGATAGATCAGGACAAGCCGCATCTCTCAGCCTCCCACCACGTGGCGCACAACGAAGACGGTGATGAAGGTCGCCACCATGAAGGTGAGCGTGGCGACGATGGAGCGCAGCGACAGCCGCGCCATCCCGCAGACGCCGTGGCCGGACGTGCAGCCGGAACCAAGAGTGACGCCAACGCCGACGATGAGGCCGCCGACCACCAGCGCAGCGGTGGTGACAGGCACCTCGACGGCCGGCAGGCTGCCAGTGGCGGCAAGTACGACGAGCGGGCCGCTGACCATCCCGAGGAGCAGCGCAACGCGCCACCCGGTGTCGCCCGGGCGCCGATCGAAGACCGCGCCGGACAGGATGCCGGTGGCACCCATGATGCGGCCGTCGAGGGCCATCAGGGCGACGGAGGCGAAGCCGATGAGGATGCCGCCAAGCAGCGATGCGAGCGGAGTGAACGCGGTTTCCATGGTCAGCGGCTCCGACAGGTGCGGATGCCGACCAGCCCGTAAAGCGGACAGGACCCGACGAGCGCCGTCAGGACCATGATCGCGGCGACGGCGAGCGCCAGCCAATGAACGGCGCCAGTGGCGGCGAACCCACCGGAAAAGGCGGCGAGGACGAGGACGGCGGCGACGACCAGGCGCACCGCGCGGTCAAGCCAACCCATGTTCTTGGTCATCGGGTGCTCCATCAGGGACCTTTGGTTGCCCCTCCATCGCACACCCGAGGCCAATCCCTCGGTGACTTCGTCACAAAGCGCAAGTGAGAACCGGATCGGGCGGCGCAGCCCGGCCGCGGCTCCCAGTCGGCTCGTCCTTACGGCGCTGGCCGTGCAGGTCCCGTCACGCGTTGAACAGGCCGGCCGTCGTCGCGGCAGCGCCTCAGCGTTCGCCGGCAGCCCGCGCGTGCTCTTCCAGGCCCGCCTGGCGCAGGATGCGGACTTCGCCGCGCGACTGCTGCACCCAGCCACGGCGCTGGAATTCGGACAGAGTCCGCGAGATGACCTCCCGCGCCGTGCCAAGCTCCGTGCCCAGGAAGGCATGGGTGGCGTGGACGACACCGTTCTCGTCGGCAAGCTCCATGAGCCGCGCTGCCAGCCGCACGTCCATGCGCTGGAAGACGATGTCGTCGATCAGGGTGAACAGGTCGGTGATGCGGCGCGAATAGGCCGCGAAAACAAACTCCCGGAAGACCTTTGAGCGGCCGACCAGCTCGTCGAAGGTGGCGCGCGGAATGGCAACGGCGGTCACGTCGGTCTCCGCGATGCCGTCGGCCGAATAATCCTCGAAGGCAAGCATCGACGCGGTGGTCAGCACGCAACTCTCACCGGCGTGGACCCGGTAGAGAAATACCTCGCGACCGGTTTCAGAGCGCTGCTGCACGCGCACCGTGCCGTCGAGGAGCAGCAGCAGCCGGTCGGCCGACTGGCCCGGCTCGAAGATCTGCGTGCCGGCCGGCACGTAGACGACCTGGCTGCCTCTGACGAGCTCAGCGCGGATGTCCTCCGGAAGTCGGCTCAACCCGGTGAAATGGTCGATCCAGGAGCCATCGGCTAGGTTCGATTTGGGCTGCATTCCATTCCTCCGCGGTACATCGGCGTGAATGCCGCGTCCCTTCTCGTTACAAGCGACAAGTCTAGCCGGTTTCCGAAGCCATCGGGCTCCGCGCTGGCGCCCCTACTCCGGCTGACAGATCTCGCCTGCGAGCGCCGCCCGGACCGTTCTGACGACCAGCGCCGCGATGGTGAGCAGAATCAGCACCAGGAGGCCCATCCCCACGAACCAGTGGACGGGTGCGTTCTCCAGCGCGGCGAAGCGGAAGCTCGCCGAGGTGATGGCCGCCAGCGGGAACGACAAGGCCCAGAAGGACAACGCGAACGGAAGCCGCAGGAGCGCCGGCACCTGGATGGCAACCAGGGCGGTGAAGAAGTAGCCGATATTGATCAGGAGCCGCCCGACCACGCCCACCTCTCCACCGGAAAGCTGCAGCCAGGCAAGGAACGCGACGGCCGGCGGCGCGATGAGGATCACCAGCGTCGGGCGCAGCCGCTCCGGCAGAGGATCGTGAAAGATCAGGCGATTGAAGACCAGGGTCAGCAGGACGAGCCAAAAGACGAGCCCGACGGAGAAGAAATACCAGCTGACCTCCGGGTGCCCCAGCTCCACCCCGGCGAGGGGTGCGATGACGTTGCCGACCGCCGGAATGAACCAGGCGGGCGAGAGATGGCCAGGCCCGAAGGCACGATGCGAGATCCACGCCGTCACGACGATGAGGGTGAGCGCCGCCTGAGAGACGGCGGCGACGATCCAGACCACGTTCGCCAGCCCGGGCGCCGAATGGTGCAGGAAGGTCGCGAACAGAAGCAGCGAGATGGAAATGGCCGGGAAGAAGGCGAGCCGGACCGGATGGGCCCATTCCTCCCGCACCCGCGACGGATACCGAACCAGCTTGGCCACATAGAGGCCCGACAGCGTGACGAAGACGGCGAAGGCGATCCAGCCGGCGACGTGCGATGCGGCAACAAGGCCGGCGGCATGCAGGGCCAGCGCGAGACCGAAGAGCCCCATGCTCATCCCGAAGAAGCTGATTGGGAAATGCTCCAGTCGCGTCGACGAAACCGGATCATCGAGAGCATCGGTGTGGGTCATGAAGCTCTCCGCAGCCAAAAGCACCGGCTGAATAGCCAGCTAACCAAATACCATGCGCCGGCAAAGGAACAAGCGAGGTGAGACAGGAATGGCAGCTACCCTGCGCCCTCCGCCGCGCGCTCAATAACCGCTCATGCCAAACCTCAAGCGCGCGGCCAAATCGCATTCAACTCAAAGACTTGGTTAGCCATGTTCGCGCTCGACATCAACGTCGTGCGCCAATGGCGGCACCGGAACGGCCGGGCAGCCGCTTATGGCCGCCCGGCAGACCGAACTCAGTCTTCCTCGTCCTCTTTGCGATCAAACGAGACGAGCTTGGCGCTGTAAGTCTTCTCGCCGAGGCGCTCGATCAGGTCGAGCTGCAGTTCCAGCCACTCCTTGTGGCCCTCCTCGTCGAGGACGATCTTCTCGAACAGCGTTCGCGTACCGATGTCGCCGATATCGGCGGCGTGGCGTGCCGCCTGCGTGTAGACCTCGATCGCCTCCTCCTCGTCTGCGAGATCGGCGCGGAACATAGCCTGCAGGTTTTCCGCCTTCTTCGGCGTCTTGTAGAAGCCCAGCTCGGGCTCGGCCTTCAGGAACAGCAGACGGTCGATGAAGAGGTCTGAATGACCCGTCTCTTCCACCATCTCTTCCCGCATCTTGTCGGCCATGATGGTCAGGCCCCAGTCGTCGAGAGTATGGGCGTGCAGCTGGTACTGGTGCGCGGCCGTGAGCTCCATCTTCACGGCCTGCTGCAGGAACTCGACGATCTTCTCGTTGGACATGGAAAGCCTCCTTTCAGGGTAAGTGTCGACCGGCCTCCAGGCCGGAGCTAGGGATCGAGACGTCTCTCCGTCCGCGTCGAGCCAAGAAGTGACTCCAGCGTGTAGACCAGAATGGCCATCCCCACCGCTCCGAGTACGGCTACGGCGAGCAAGACGATCACGTCGATCGGCCCGCCGATATCGGAGAGTTGCGAATGGGTCATGACCATCACGAACCAGACGGCGGCCACCGCGCCCACCGGCATGGAGAGCTGCGCCAGCAGAAACTTGCGCCAGCTGACGGAGCGATCGCGGACGAGCACATAGACGTAGGCAAGCGTCACCAGCGCGGCGACGGTGACCATCGTCCAGAAGACGCCACGACCGAAGATCTCTTCGAACACGGCAATCAGGGTGGAGACTGTCAGATCCTTCATGGCGTGCCCTCCCCTAAGCCCGGCCGCGCAGCATGGCGTTGTAGGTGGCCTTCAGGGCCACCTCCTTCATCAGCCAGCTGATCCAGAGTTCCTCCAGCGGTGCGATGACACCGGGGAAGGACGGAACCAAATCGTTGTTGTAGTCGAACTCCACCAGCATCGCCCGGCCGATCCGCGTGATCATCGGGCAGGACGTGTAGCCGTCATAGGTTGCGGTTCCCTCACCGCCTGCAATTGCAGCGACGAGATGATCCTCGACCACCGGCACCTGCCACTTGACGCTCGCCGCGGTCTTGCCCTTCGGCACCCCGGCGACGTCGCCCAGGGCGAAGACGTCCGGGTAGCGCAGGTGGCGCAGCGTCTGCCGGTCCACCTCGACCCAGCCCTGGTCGACCCACTTGTCTGCCCAGGACAGGCCCGACTGACGCACGAAGTCCGGTGCGCGCTGCGGCTGGATGACGTGAATGTAGTCGTAATCGATCTCTTCGGTCCCGTTCCCGGTGGCGAAGGTCGCCCGGCGGGCGCCCGGATCGATGGCCGTCAGCGTTCGCTGCATCTGCGTGCCGATGCGCCGATCCTCCAGAAGCATTCGCACCTTCTCGGAGACGATCGGGACGCTGAACAGGGCCTCCTGAGGGGCGGCGTAGATCATCTCCACCTTGCCGGCGTTGCCCGCACGGCGCGCGATGTCATCGACAAGGAAGGTATGCTTGAGCGGGGCGCCGGCGCATTTCATCTCGGTCGCCGGCCGTGTGAAGATGCCGACACCGCCCTCCCGGGTGAACGCCGAGGCAGCCGACCAGGTCCTCGCGGCATACTCCGGGCCGGCGTAGAGCGCGCCGATGCCGTTCTGCCCGACCAGATCGAGGCTGAAGCCCTCGATGGCCTCGTTGTCGAGAACAAGGCCCGGAGCCAGCACAAGCCAGTCGTAGGATAGTGTCTGGCCACCCTGGGTGGAGACTGTCTTCGCCTCAGCGTCCACGGCCGCCACCCGTTCGGGCAGCCAGGTGACGCCGTCCGGCAGCCAGCGCGCGGTATCCGACACCACGTAGGAGGCAGGTTTGAGCCCGGTGGCCACGAGGGTCAGCCCCGGCTGGTAGAGGTGCTCGCGGCGCGGATCGATAATGGTGATCTTCGCCCCGTCGAGACGGCGCGCGAGACGGTTGGCGAGTGCCGTTCCGGCGGCCCCCGCCCCGACGATGACGATGGACGCGCTGGTCGGCACCGCCGTGGCCGCGGCCGGACCCGGCTCCGCGACCAGCGCCAGCGAGGCGGCGCCACCAAGCGCACTCAGCGACAGGAACTCCCTGCGGTTCATGGTTTCCTCCCTCGTTTTGGGATGCGGGCGTCCGGTCGGCCAGGCCGCCTGGCGGCCCATGGCCTGACCGGACTTGCCGCTCCCTGGTTATTCGGCAGGCAAGGCGTGGGTGCCGCCGCTCACGACCTGCGACGGCAGCACGAAGGCGATCACGACGAACACCAGGCCGAGGGCGATACCGAGCAGATCGCCAGCCACGGGCAGGATGCCTTCATAGGCTGCACCCGGAACCTGGCCGAGCGTGACCTTGCCGCCGGCGACGCTGTCGAGCAGGCCGGAGGCCTTCCAGGTCGGATAGGTGGCCATGTAGGCTGCCGCGCCGAGCAGACCGCCGGCGATGAAGAACAGCGCATCCCGGCGGCCCGTGGCGGCCGCGGCGACGCCGGTGCCGGGGCAGTAGCCGGCCGCGGCCCAGCCAAGGCCCAGCATGAGGCCACCGATGAACACACCGGCATAGGCCGCCTTCACCGACATGTGGCCGACCTCGACGAGGCCGAGCATCTGGCCGCCGAACATCAGGATCGAACCCGTGCCGATGGCCAGCAGGATGGTCTTCATCAGGGCAAGCCGC
The DNA here is from genome assembly GCF_000374525.1 of Amorphus coralli DSM 19760. Lineage (GTDB taxonomy): Bacteria > Pseudomonadota > Alphaproteobacteria > Rhizobiales > Amorphaceae > Amorphus > Amorphus coralli. The sequence continues at coordinate 80,598 of NZ_KB894578.1, read as the reverse complement.
CGGAGCGACAGCATGCCGACGATGACATTGGGGTTGGTGGCGCCGACACGGTCGAGGACGAAGCCGAAGGCGGCACCGATGACGATTGCGAGACCGAGGCTCATGGCTCAGCCCTCCCGGTACATGAGAAGCGCGGTGGGGATGGCGGTCAGAAAGGCACCGGCAGCGAAGATGTAGCCAGAGAGCGACGTCTGCATCATGCCGCTCATCATGTGCCCGGAGGTGCAGCCGCCGGCGAGCCGCGCCCCGTAGAGCACGACGAAGCCGCCGAGAAAGGCCACCGCGTAGCGCTTCCAGGGCGTGTCGCCGAAATTGCTCGTCCAGACGGCTGGCAACCGCCGCTCGTCACGCCCGATCCCACCCTTCAGCAGAGCCGACAGAAAGGCGCCGCCGGCCATCGCCAGAACGAAGACGAAGCTGTAGTTCAGCGGGTTCGCGGCGTTCCGGGCATATGCTCCGCCGGACTTGGCCATGTAGGCGTTGGTCGAGGTGTAGCCGTCGTTGCCCTGGCTGATGAAGTCCGGAGCGACCAGATCGGCAACGATCCCGTCCAGGATGACGAACTGGGTACTGACCCCGATGGGTTTCACCAGGAGGACGGCCGCGAAGAAGACCGCGCCGAGGAGAACGCCTCCAATTTTCCAATCCCACGTCATGACGACATCTCCTGTTTCCTTGCAGGGATGAAGCCGGCGTCCTGGGAGCGGACGTCGCGCCGGTCCGCCGGTTCGGGATTTTCTACCGCGACACGCAGACGTTGCTTGGTGACTTGGTCACCGTAGGAAGCGGAAACTTTCCTGGCGCCCCTGGCCTCAACGAAAAAAGGCCGGCACACGGTGCTGGCCCTTGTTTTGCGTCGCTTACCGGCTGACCGCCGGTGCACGTTCCTCGTGCTCGTCCGCCAGCACCCGGTCGCGCTGGAGTTCGAGCCACATGGCGTTCATGACGGCGAAGATCGCCGCAAGCGGCAGGCCGAGAAGCCAGGCGAAGTACCACATCCCGCGTGCTCCGTTCTCAGTAGACGTTATGGGTGTCGCCGGTGACGCTGGCCTCGGTGACCTTGCCCCACAGGACTTTGTAGACCCACGCCGTGTAGGCGAGGATCAGCGGCATGAAGATCACCGTGACCACCAGCATGATGAACAGCGTCAGATGGGACGACGAGCTGTCCCAGACCGTGAGAGACGAACGCGCATTGATCGAGGACGGCAGAATGAACGGGAACATCGTCAGCCCGACCGAGGAGATCGCGCCGAAGATGCCGAGCTTCGACCAGAGCAGCGTCGACACCTCGCGCCCCGCCCTGAGCCCGCGTACCGCGAGCGCCATGCCGAGGAAGCCGAGGATCGGCGCGATCGCAATCCACGGACGCTCCGAGTAGGCGGCTAGCCACGACGCGGTGCGTTCCACCTCCGTGTAGAGCGGGTTGGACGGCCCGTCGGTCACGACCTCGCCAACGATGGCGTAGCCCTGGATACCAAAGGCCAGCCAGACACCGGCGAGAGCGTAGCCCGCGATGGTGACGAACCCGGTCACGCTGCCAATTCTTCTGGCCCGCTCGGCCACTGGGCCTTCGGCCTTCAGCGACAGCCACGCGGCACCGTGGGTGAGCAGCATGGCCAGCGAGACGACACCGGTCAGCAGCGCGAACGGGTTCAGAAGCCCGAAGAATTTTCCGTAGTAGCTGCCCTCGTAGCGCGAGAAGAGATCCGGCGTGAGTTCGAACGGCACGCCCTGCAGCACGTTTCCGACAGCGACGCCGAAGATCAGCGCCGGGACGGCACCGCCGACGAAAAGGGCCCAGTCCCAGCCGCTGCGCCATGCCCCGTCCTCGCGCTTGGAACGGTATTTGAAGGCGACCGGCCGCAGGATGAGCGCGGCGAGCACCGCGAACATCGCCAGATAGAAGCCGGAGAAGCTCACCGCGTAGAGCGGCGGCCAGGCGGCGAAGATCGCGCCACCTCCGAGGATGAACCAGACCTGGTTGCCCTCCCAGACCGGGCCGACCGTGTTGATGACCACGCGCCGCTCCACGTCGGTCCTGCCGACGAAGGGCAAGAGCGCCCCCACCCCCATGTCGAAGCCGTCGGTGAGAGCGAAGCCGATGAGCAGGACGCCGAGCAGCACCCACCAGATGACGCGCAGAAGGCCGTAGTCGACATACTCGAAGAGGATCATGACGCGTACTCCGGATCGGCGAACGGCCCCTGGCCGTCATGGGTGCGCAGGCGGTGTTCGTGCCGGGCCTCCCAGGCTTCGGTTTCTTCCACGTCCTGGAACGGACCCTTGCGGATATATTTCAGCATCAGCCCCATCTCGATGATGAAGAGGACCGTGTAGAAGGTGACGAACCCGGCAAGCGTCAGCATCAGGTCCTGGACGCTCAGGTGGCTGACCGACAGCGCGGTCGGCAAGACACCGTCCACCGTCCACGGCTGGCGGCCGAACTCCGCCACGAACCAGCCGAGCTCGGCCGCGATCCACGGAGCGGGAATGATTAGGACGGCGAGCCGCAGCGCCCAGCGCGGATAGCTCTGCTGGCAGAAGGATGAGCGCCAGAAGAAGTAGGCCATCACCGCGATGAAGGCGAAGCCGAGACCGACCATGATCCGGAAGGCCCAGAAGAGTGGTGCCACGCCAGGAATCGTATCATCGGCGGCTCGGGCGATATCCTCGGCCGTGGCCTCGCGCGGGTCGTCCATGTAGCGCAGCAGCAGGAAGGCGAAGCCGAGATTGTTCGAGTTGGCCTCGAAGGTCTCGCGGACGGCCGCCGGTGTGGCGTCGCGGTTCTCGCGGATGGTCATCAGCGCGTCGTAGGCGACGATGCCGCTCTCGATCCGCCGTCTTGCCTCATCCACGAGGTCGTTGATGCCCGGAATTTCCTCGGTGAGCGATCGCGTGCCGATCAGCCCCATGACCAGCGGGATCTCGATGGCATAGTGGGTCTCGCGAGCTTCCTTGTCGGGAAAACCGATCGCCGTGAACGGCGCCGGGGCCGAATGGGTCTCCCACATGCCCTCGATGGCGGCGAGCTTCATCTTCTGGGTATGGCTCGCCGAGTAGCCCGACTCGTCGCCCAGCACGACAACGGAGAGCGTCGCGGCCAGGCCGAACGAGGCGGCCACCGTGATGGAGCGGCGGGCCAGGCGCGTGTGGCGGTCATTCAGCAGGTACCAGGCCGACACGCCGAGCACGAAGACTGCGGCCGTCACGTAGCCGGCGGACACGGTGTGCACGAACTTGGCCTGGGCCACCTCGTTGAACAGCACGTCGAAAAAGGACGTCATCTCCATGCGCATGGTGTCGGGATTGAAGGCTGCGCCAACCGGGTTCTGCATCCAGCCGTTGGCGATCAGGATCCACAGCGCGGAGAAGTTCGAGCCGATGGCGACCAGCCAGGTGACGGTCAGGTGGGCGCGGCGGGAGAGCTTGTCCCAGCCAAAGAAGAACAGCCCGACGAATGTCGCCTCGAGGAAGAAGGCCATCAGGCCCTCGATCGCCAGCGGCGCGCCGAAGATGTCGCCGACGTAGTGGCTGTAGTAGCTCCAGTTCATGCCGAACTGGAATTCCATGGTGATCCCGGTAGCAACGCCCAGCACGAAGTTGATGCCGAAGAGCGCACCCCAGAACTTGGTCATCTGCCGCCAGATCGGACGGCCGGTCATGACGTAAACGGTCTCCATGATCGCGACGAGGACTGACAGGCCCAGCGTCAGCGGCACGAAGAGGAAGTGATACATCGCTGTCATCGCGAACTGGAGGCGAGACAGCTCGACGATATCGAGCTCCATTCCAACATCTCCTCAAACCCGGCGCAGCGACCACGGGTGTCTGGCGAGGTCGCACCGAACGCCGTGGCTGCCATACGCCGGCCACCGACTGCGCCTTGGTGACATCGTCACCGAAACCGGGTGCGGCAGAGCGCGCCTTGAAGAGGATCAACAGTAGGGACGGAAGGTCGCAGCCGGGACGGCACATTGCGCCGAAATTTGAGGGCTCAGGAGATCTGCTCCGGGCGCCCGAGGCGCACGGTGCGGTCGAAGACCGCATGATCGAAGCCGCGATGCATGACCGCCAGGATCGCGGCTTGTGGAAGCGCGGCCCGCACGTTGTCGAGGACACGCTTGGCGGTGTCCGCATCGAGCCCCTCGCCCGGCTCGTCGAGAAGCAGGAGCTCTGGCCGGCGCAACACGGCGCGGGCGAGCGCCAGACGCCGGAACTGCCCGCCGGAAAGTCCCGCACCGCCCTCGCCAAGTCGCATTTCCAGGCCGCCGCGCGCCTCGATGGCATCGGCCAGCGCCACGGCCTCCAGTGCCGCCCACATGGCCGAGGGATCGGTCTCGCCGGCCAGCGCGAGATTGTCCCAGATGGTGCCCGCAAGAAGGGCGCTGCGCTGCGGCAGCGCCGTGACGACGTCGCGGAGTGCCGGATCGTCCCAGTCGCGAGGGGGCAGTCCCTTCACCCGGATATCCGTGGCGTCGGCGAGCCCCGCGATCTGCATCAGCAGCGTCGTCTTGCCGGCCCCGGACGGTCCGGTCAGCGCCACGGCTTCACCCGCGGAAAGCGAAAGACGGAAGTCGGGCCGCACCACTGTCAGCACAGCCTGCCCTTCTCCGCGCCCAGTGCCCGGCTGCCGGGTCGGCGCAACATTGTCGGGCTCGATGCGCCGGGCCGCGCCGACCATTCGGCCCAGCTCGGCGAATCCGCGCCGCAACGGCAGCACGGCCTCGGCCAGCGCAAGTGATACGAACAGGCCGATGACGGCGACCGCCGCATCCACCTGCCCTGCAGCAAGCAGCGACCCGCCGGCCAGGAAGGCCGCCGCAGCGACGACGGCGATGAGGCTGGACAGGAGGAAGCCGGAGGACCGTTCGGCCCGGTCGAGTGCTGCGGTGGCGGCCCGCACCGAGGCATCGATATCAAGCAGCCCCTCCTCGCGGCGCGGCAGGGCACCGGAGAGGATCAGGGCGTCCCGGTCGCGGATGGTGTCGATAACGCCCCGGCGCAGGCTCTGCCCCTCCTCTTCGATCCGGGCCGACGGCACGATGCCGCGCAGCGCCAGCCGCCAAAGGATAAGCACGGAGACCGGGACGGTGCCCGCAAGCACCACCAGCGCCACCGGCCAGCCGACGATCCAGCCGAGCGCTGCGAAGACGATGAGATGCGTGGCGATGGCCGCACCGACCGGCAGCACCAGACGCAGGATCAGCCCGTCCAGCGCATCGACGTCGGAGACGATCCGGGTGAGCGCACTCTCGCTACGCAGCCCCATCAGCGCCCGGGCATCGGCGCCGGTGTGACGCCTGAGCAGCGTGACCCGCAGGGCCGCCAGCGCGCGCAGGGTCGCATCGTGGGTCAGCAGGCGCTCGCCATAGCGGGCGGCGGTCCGGCCGAGCGCCAGAAAGCGGACACCGGCGGAGGGACGAAAGACGTCGAAGGCGATGCCGATGCCGGCGAGGCCCGCCAGCCCGGTCGCGGTGATGAACCAGCCTGACAGGGCGAGGAGCGCCGCGCCCATGAGAAGCACGACCACCGAGAGTGCGGCGCCACGCGCCATCGCCCAGGGCGCGGCAGAGAGAAGCAGCCGAACGATGCGCAGAACGGGCTTCACGGCGCGATCTCCAGCTGACGGTCCATGACGGCAGCAAGCACCGGGTCGTGCGTGGCCACGATGACGGCCCGTCCCTCCGCGTTGAGACGCTTCAGCGCCGCGATGATGCGCTCCGCCGTTTCGGAATCGAGATCGGCGGTGGGCTCGTCGGCCAGGACGAGGTCGCCACCGGCCATGACGGCGCGGGCGATCATCAGCCGGCGCGCTTCGCCGCCGGACACGCCACCTCCGGTCTCGCCGAGACGCGTGGCCAGGCCTTCCGGCAAACGCTCGACGATCCCCTCGGCGTCGGCAAGACGCAGCGCGTGCCACGGATCCGCACCGGTGCCGCGCACGTCGAGCCACTCGCCGAGGCTCAGGTCGGGAAAGTGCGGTCGCTGCGGCACCAACGCGAGGCGGGCACGCCAGGCATCGGCGGTTGCTGCATCGAGGGTGGCGCCGCAAACACTGATGCGGCCGGAGCGCAGCGGCGCCAGACCGGCGATCGCGGCAAGCGCAGTGCTCTTGCCGACCCCGCTCGGGCCGGTCAGAGCCAGGGTTTCGCCGGCCTTCAGGGCAAGGTCGGGCAGTGCCACGTCCACCCCGCGCAGAACGGCAACCGCGCCCTTTAACTCCAGCGACAGCGGCCCCGGCAGGGGCGCAATGGCGCGCCCCTCCCCGACGAACGGGATCCGCTCCTCGGCATCGAGGGCGTCGAGGTCAGCGACCACCGCATAGCCCGCCGCCCGATCGTGCCAGGCGGCGGCGAGATCGCGCATGGGCTGGAAGAAATCCGGCGCGATCAGGAGCAGGAACAAACCCTCGCCCAGCGTCAGCGGCGTGCCCCAGAAGCCGTAGCCCACCGCGCCGAGCAGCATGAACCCGACGAAAACGGCAACCATCGCCACGCCGATCGCGGAGAAGAGCTCCAGCACCGTGGAGGACAGGAAGGCGATGCGCAGGACCTCCATGGTCCGCTCGCGGAGCGTTTCGGCCCGCTCCGAGAAGTCCTCGGCGGCCCGGTCCGCGGCGCCGAGTAGGCGGATGTCGAGCATGGCCGACAGCCGGTCCATGAGCATGTCGTTCATGGACCCGATCTCGTCCATCTGCCGGCGCGAGGCATCCTCGGCGGCCATGCCGACCAGCGCCATGAAGACGGGGATCAGGGGCCCGGCTACCAGCAGCACGAGGCCCGCCACCCAGGAGATCCAGAAGGCCAGCGCAACGAGCAGCAGCGGCAGGATCGAGACCCGCATCATCGCGACGTGATACCGCGTGATCCAAGGCCCGAGCAGCGGCAGCTTCTGCACCACGAGCGAGGCGACCGAGGCGGAGCCCTCCGCGGCCGACGCCCGGGCCTCGCGCTGGATCAGGGCCGCCCGCTCGCGGGCAATGGTGCGGTCGGCGGCGCGGAAAAGGATGCCGCCGGAGTGGTGCTCGATCGCGGCGCGGACGACGCCGCAGGCAACGAACACCACTGCCGCAGGCCAGGCACGCTCCATGGGCGGCAACCCTTGCGTCCAGCCCGCGACCGCCCAGGCGATGGCCGCCGCCTGGACAGGCCAGAGCGCGCCGGCGAATACCGAAAGCGCCCCCGCGATCCTGAGGTCACGGGCAACCGGCGCGATGATCCGCTCCTTCGCCCTTTGTCGCTGGCTGGTCGCTGACACGCGCCGTTTCTATCCACTGGTTCGCAATGAGATCGACCGCACCGGCAACCCGGTGATCGTCCGTGGTCTCGTTCGGTCGCTAAGTCTAGTGCGCGCGCGCCGTTTTGCCATCGCCCCGCCCCGCGACCCAATGCCCCCGTGTCACGCCTCTCCACCGGTCCCGGTCGTGATCGCGACGAAGGCGGAAACCGCCGGATTGTCGTCGGTGATCCGCCAGCCGAGCGCGACATCCACCGTCCGGGCGTCGTCCGCGATCTCGCAGAAGGTCACATTGGGCAGCATCAGCTTGCGCGCCACGTCCGGCACGATGGCGATGCCGAGGCCGGCGGCCACGAGGCCGAGCATGGTGTGGATCTGCGTCGCGTGCTGCTCCACCCGCGGGGCGAACCCCGCCTCCCGGCACATGGCATTGATGGTCTCGTAGAGGAGCGGGCTGCGCTCCTGGGTGAAGAAGATGAAGGTCTCCGATGCCACAGCCGCGAGCGGTACGCTGGCCCGGTCGGCCAGCGGATGGGTGTCCGGCAATGCGATGACGAAGCATTCGCTGGCCAGTACCCGGCTGGTCAGGCGCGGATCGGCCAGCGGCGTCCGCAGAATGCCGACATCGATGGTTCCGTCGATGAGCGCCGCCACCTGGGCGTCGATGGGCATCTCGTGCAGGTCGAGAAGCACCGAGGGAAAGCGGCTGCGAAAGCGGCGGATGATCGTCGGGGCGATGCCGTAGGTCGACGAATGAATGAAGCCGACACGGACGATGCCCTCCTGCCCCGCCTCGACACGCCGCGCCTCCGCTCCCGCCTCCTCGATCTGATTGAGAATGGCACGGGCACGCTGCAGGAAGATACGGCCGGCTGCCGTCAGCGCCACACGGCGCGCGGAGCGCACGAACAGCGCCACGCTGAGCCGCTCCTCCAACTGCTGGACCTGGCGGGTAAGCGCAGGCTGGGCAATGGACAGCCGACGCGCGGCTCGGCCGAAATGCAATTCCTCCGCAACCACGGTGAAGGAGCGCAGCAATCGTGTCTCGATCATGATTGATGCCGAACCGTTATCAATACAGTGCCAAAACGCTATTTGACCGCATCGTAACGGCCGGACAAGCTCTGCGCAAAAGGAAACCCATAGGGAGGACTGAGCGTGGGTATTGGCTTCCGCGTCGTACGTGGTCACGAGCGCGCCGACGGGTCACTCGTCAAGGCATTCGCCGACATTCCGACGGCCATCATCAGCGACAACATGGGTCGCATGACGGCGGCAGGTCCCGCCGTCCGTCCGATGCACCAGTTCCGCGACGGCAAGGGTCGCCTGGCCGGCACCGCCCTCACCGTGAAGACGCGGCCGGGCGACAACCTGATGATCCACAAGGCGGCCGACGAGGCCCGCCCGGGCGACGTGATCGTGGTGGACGCCGGCGGCGATCTCACCAACGCCCTGATCGGCGAACTGATCATCACCCATGCCCGCAGCCGCGGCGTCGTCGGCTTCGTCATCAACGGGGCCACGCGCGACATGGATGTCCTCGGCGCCGACACCTTCCCGGTCTTCGCCGCCGGCGTCAGCCACCGCGGCCCCTACAAGGACGGTCCCGGCGAGGTCGGCCTGCCGATTTCGCTCGACGGCATGGTCGTCGCATCCGGCGACATCATCATCGGCGACCAGGACGGCGTCCTCGCCATTCCGCGCGAGGCGGCCCCCGACATTCTGCCGCTTGCCCAGAAGCAGGTGGAGAACGAAGCGAAGATCCAGGCGGCCATTGCCGGAGACGGCTGGGACCGTGCCTGGGTGGACAAGCTTCTTCGCGAAAGGGGATGCGACGGCATCTGATAGCCATCGCGTCCCGACAACAATAAGCAGACCATCACTCACCTAGGGAGACGACATGACCATTCGCAATCTCATCAAGGCCGGCCTTGCCGGCGCGGCCATGACGGCCATCGCGCTGGCCCCGGCAAACGCCCAGGACGGGGAGTGGAAGCCGGAACGCCCCATCCAGATCGTCGTCGGCTTCGCGCCGGGTGGCGGCACCGACCAGACCGCGCGTCTCATCGCGTCGGCGGCCCAGGAGCACTTCGACGTGCCGCTGGTGGTGGTGAACCGGCCGGGTGCGTCGGGAACGCTGGCCGCCGAGCTGGTGGCGAACGCCGAGCCCGACGGCCACACGCTGCTCGTCGCCGGTGGCTCCGAATCGACTTCGGTTCCGAACCACCGCGAGACCAACTACTCGCTCGACCAGTTCAAGGGCGTACTCCGCGTCAACCGCGAGCACATGGTCATCGTCACAAAGGCCGGCAGCGGTCTCGATTCCGTCGAGGCGATCGTCGAGCGCGCCAAGGAGAACCCGGGCGAGCTCGCCTACGGCTCGTCGGGTCCGGGCGGCATCCTGCACTCCGCCTTCCTGGTGTTCGCCGACGAGGCCGACATCGACCTGAAGCACATCCCCTACCAGGGTGGCGCCCCGGCGCTCGCCGCGCTTCTCGGCGGCCATGTCGACATGACCATCATCACGCCGGGCGATGCCGCCGCGCAGGTGGCGGCCGGAACGGTCAACGCCGTGGCGACCACCTCCGACCGCGCCGAGCAAATCCCGGACGTGCCCACGCTCACCGAGCTCGGCTACGACGTGAATCTGGAGAACATGAAGGGGCTTGTCGCTCCGGCCGGAACGCCGGACGCGGCCACCGAATATCTCCGCGAGCGCTTCAAGAAGGCCATGGATTCCGAGACGTTCGACCGTCTCGCGAGCCGCGCCAAGATCACCCCCGGCTATCTGTCAGGCCCGGACTTCGAGAAGGCCATGGGTGACATGTCCGACTCCATTGCCGGCGCCCTGAACGCCGACGGCGCCGCCGACGCGGACAAGGCCGCCAACCAGTGATGGCAGCCGATCGCGTCCTCGCGCTCGTTCTCCTGGCCGGAGCCGCCGTCTATCTCGGCATTCTCGTTCCGGAGGTCGGGCGCGCGCAGACGGCGCTCGGCACAGGCGACTTCTACACGGTGGGGCCAACGGCCCTGCCAACCTTCGCCGGGGCGATGGTGGCGATCTTCTCGATCGCCGTCCTCGCCCAGGGCCGCCGCACGGTCCCCGCAGCCTCGTTCGGCGAGGGCCTGTTCGGTGGGGCCGTGTTCGCGCTCCTGGTCGCCGTCACTGCCATCCTGATGCCGCGTATCGGCTTCCTGCCGGCGGCCACCGGCTTCCTCGTCGCCGTGTTCCTCGTCTACCGCGCCACGCGCTGGTGGATCGCGCTGATCCTCGTCCTCGCGCTTCCGATCCTCATCGATCAGGTGCTGCGCAAGGTGTTCCTCATACCGCTTCCCCAGGCTCCCTTCTTCTGAGCCGGGACGTCCGCGAGCCGACATGGATCCCTTCACCCTTGCCCTCGGCGGGTTCACCGAGCCCGCGGTCTTCCTCACGCTGCTCCTGTCCGTGGCCGTCGGCCTGGTCATCGGCGCAATTCCGGGCCTGTCCGTCAACATCGCGGTGGCGCTTGCCGTCCCGCTGACCATTTTCATGCCGACCGACCAGGCGCTTGTGCTGCTGATCGGCCTCTACGGCTCCGGCATCTTCGGCGGTTCGGTCTCCGCCATCCTGCTCAACGCGCCCGGGACGCCCGCCTCCGCCGCCACCATCTTCGACGGCTTTCCCATGGCCCAGCAGGGGCTGGCCACCAAGGCACTCCGGATCTCGCTCATCGGCTCGCTGTTCGGGGCGACGTTCTCGGTGATCCTGCTGGTGATGGTGGCGCCGGAACTGGCCAGCTTCGCACTGAGCTTCGGACCGGTGGAAATCGCCTCGCTGCTGCTCTTCACCTTCTTCGTCATCGGCATCCTCTCCGGTGCTTCCCTCGCCAAGGGCCTCCTGTCGGCAGCGGTCGGCATGGTGCTCGCCACCATCGGTTCCGACCCGATGCTGGGCACGCCGCGCTTCACCTTCGGCCAAACCTCGCTCATGGACGGGCTGACGTACGTGCCGCTGCTGGTGGGGCTTTTCGCACTTGCCGAGATCCTCGAGGAAGCGACCCGGGGCTTCCGCCAGGCGGTGGGCAAGTTCAACCTTGACGGCGAGGACCGGGCACGCAACCGCATCACCGGCAAGGACCTGAAGCTGATCGCATTTCCGGTCGTGCGGGCCTCCGCCATCGGCTCGTCCATCGGCATCCTGCCGGGCATCGGTGCCACCATCGCCTCCTTCCTGGCCTACGGCGACGCCAAGCGCGCCGCCCGCGACAAGAGCCAGTTCGGCAAAGGCGACGTGCGCGGCGTGGCCGCTTCGGAAAGCGCGAACAATGCCGTGGTCGGAGCGACCTTCATCCCGACACTGGCGCTCGGCATTCCCGGCGACGCGGTCACCGCGATCCTGCTTGGCGCCCTGGTTCTGCAGGGCGTCACGCCCGGCCCGCTGATCTTCATCACCAACCCGCAGGTGGTCTACACGATCTACCTGGCGCTGCTGTTCGCCACCATGCTGATGGCCGTGCTCGGCTTCATGGCGATCCGGCCGCTGGCGATGACGCTGCGGATCCCGAAGATCTACCTGATGCCGTCGGTGGCGCTGATCTGCATCGCTGGCGCCTACGTGGCCCGAAACAACATCATCGACGTCTGGGTGATGTTCGGCGCCGGCATCATGGGCTTCGTCTTCAACCGGACCGGCGTGCCGGTGGCGCCCCTTCTGATCACCTTCATCATCACGCGGCCATTCGAGGAGGCCCTGCGCCAGGCGCTGACGCGCTCGGAGGGCTCGTTCGAGCCGTTCTTCACCAACCCCGTGACCCTCACCCTGGCGGCGATCGTCGCCGCCGCGTTCGCGCTGGCCTTCTGGCGCGACCTGAAGGGCCGTGCCGCGGCCCGACCGGACAAGGAGCAAGAGAATGGCTGACCCGATCGGCTTCATCGGCCTCGGCGTGATGGGCGCCGGGATGGCGCGCAATATCCTGAAGGCCGGCCTGCCGCTGGTCGTCACGACGACGTCGCCGGAGAAGGCGGAGGCGTTCCGCGCCGAGGGTGCGACCGTGGTCGCCACGCCGCGGGAGGTTGCCGCCGCCGCCCGGATCGTTGTGACGTGCGTGCCGGATTCCCCTGCCCTGCAGGGTGTCGTGGAAGGCGATTCCGGCCTGGCGGCCGCCGACTGGGCCGACGGACTTCTCATCGATTGCTCGACCATCGCGCCTTCGGAGGCGCGCGAGGCCGCGGCTCGCATTGGCGCAGCCGGTGCCCGGATGATCGATGCGCCCGTGTCCGGCGGCGCCAAGGGCGCGACCGACGGCACGCTGACGATCATGGTCGGCGGCGAGGAAGCCGACATCGAACGCGCCCGCCCCGTCCTGGAGGCGATGGGCAAGAACATCCACCACGTCGGCCCGTTCGGCGCCGGCCAGACCATCAAGGCCTGCAACCAGCTGATGGTTGCGGTGAACCTGATGGGTGCCTGCGAAGCCGTTGCGATGGCGCGCAGCGGCGGCGTCGACCCGGACGTGATGCGCGAGGTGCTGTCCACGGGCGCCGCCCGCTCCGGAGTGCTGGAGATGCACGCCAAGCGCTACATCGACAAGGCTCTGGATGGCGGCTTCCGCGCCGAACTGATGCGCAAGGATCTGGGCATCGCAGCGACGATTGGCGCCACGGAGCACCGCGCCCAGCCGGCGACCACGCTCGCCCATCAGCTGATGACCGCGGCCTGCAACGCCGGCTTCGCCAAGAAGGACAGCGCCGCCCTCGGCCTCTTCTACGACCTCATGAACGGTGCGGAGCCGCAGGAATGACCGAGCTTTTCCCGATCGACACGGTTCGCAGCTTCTCCAACCGCGTCTTCATGGCCGCCGGCCTGGCGGACGAGGATGCGGAGATCGTCACCGACGTGCTTATTCATGCCGATCTGCGCGGCCATGCCTCGCACGGCGTGACCCGCATCCCGATCTACTCGCAGCGGATCAAGGCCGGGGTGGTGAACGCCCACCCGAGCGTGAAGATCACCCGAACGGCACCGGGCTTCCTCGTGGTGGACGGCGACAACGGGCCGGGTCCCGTCGTATCGCTGCAGGCCATCGACGCGGCCATCGACGCGGCGAAGGAAACGGGGATCTCCATCGCATCCGTCGGTCACTCCAATCACAACGGCGCCGGGTCCTACTACGTGGAGCGCGCCATCGAGGCGGGCTGCATCGCCTTTGCCATGACCAACGCACCGCCCTCCATGGCGGTCTTCGGCGGCCGCGAGCCGGTGATCGGCACGAACCCGATCGCGTTCGGCACGCCGGCGGCGGGCGACGCTCCCGTGCTCCTCGACATGGCGACAGCCCTTGTGGCGCGCGGCAAGATCGTCGAGGCCGCCAAGCGCGGCGACGCCATTCCGGAGGGTTGGGCGCTCGACAAGGATGGCCGCCCCACCACCGACGCGGGCGCCGCGGAAAAGGGTGTGGTGCTGCCGATGGCCGGCGCCAAGGGTTCCGCGTTGGCGATCATGGTCGAGGTCATGGCAGGCGTACTCGCCGGCGGCCGCTTCGCCGGCGACATGGGCAACCTCTACTCCGACTGGGAGCTGACCCAGGACAACGCCCACGTCTTCATCGTCATCGATGCGACCCGGGGTGCGGCCGGTGACCGCCACGGCGAACGCGTGGGCGAGCTCGTCGGCATGCTGAAAAAGAGCGCCCTTGCGGAAGGTCACGACGCCATCCTGATGCCGGGCGAGATCGAGATGCAGCGCACGGCGGCCATGCAGGCGGAAGGGATCGCCCTGCCCCCGAACGTCCTGGCGGATCTCGACGCGATCGCCCGGCAGGTCGGTGCGCCGCCGCTCCAGGCCACGGTGCAGGCATGACCCTGTCCATCGTCGTCCTCGATCGCGACACGCTGCGGCCGGAGACCCGCCTGCGGCCGCCCGAAGTGCCGCACACGCTTGTCGAGCACGACCGGACGGCGCCGGAAGACGTCGCCAGCCGGATTGTCGACGCCGACATTGTGGTCCTCAACAAGGTGGCCATCGGAGCGGAGGAGCTTGCGGCGGCGAACCGCCTGAAGCTCATCGTGGTGGCCGCCACCGGCACCGACAAGGTCGACATCGCGGCCTGCAAAGTGGCTGGTGTGACGGTCTGCAACGTGCGCGAATACGCCACCACCACGGTTCCGGAGCACACCTTCTCGCTGATGCTGGCCCTGCGCCGCAGCCTGGTTCCCTACCGGCAGTCCGTAATCGACGGGCGATGGGAGGCTGCCGACCAGTTCTGCTATTTCGACTATCCGATCGCCGACCTCGCCGGCTCGCGCCTCGGCATCATTGGCGACGGCTCGCTCGGCCGGGCCGTCGGCCGCATTGGCGAGGCCTTCGGAATGGAGATCCTGTTCTCCGCCTACAAGGGCGTCGAGGGGATGGGACCGCTCTACACCCCCTTCGACGAGGTGATGCGGACAGCCGACGTCATCACCCTCCACTGCCCGCTGATGCCGGCCACCCGGCACATGATCTCCGATCGCGAGTTCGCGCTGATGAAGCGCCGGCCGTTGCTGATCAACACGGCCCGCGGCGGCCTGGTCGACGAGGCGGCACTGGAGCGGGCGCTGGAGGGGGGCCTGATCTCCGGCGCCGGCTTCGACGTCGCCACAACCGAACCGCCGGGGCCCGATCAAGTCATGCGGCGGTTGGCGGTGCGCGACGATGTCATCCTCACGCCGCACGTGGCCTGGGCCAGCAGCGAGGCGGTCCAGGCCGTCGCCGACCAGGTAACGGCAATGATCGAGGCCTTTGCCGCAGGCGATCCCATCAACGTGGTGGGCTGAGGCGCAGGGTGCGCTGCCGGGCGACGGGGACGCCCGCCGGCAGTTGGTGCACCCGACCGTGTCTCGTTTCCCCCTGTTGGGGTGCGTTTGTCGCCGCTTGTTCTGCGCCGGGCCTGCGCCCGCCTAGAAGTTCACCCGGTCGCCCCCCTTGAGCGCCAGCATCTCGCGGGCCTCGTCCGGGGTGGCGATCTCGTGGCCGAGGTCCTCCAGGATCCGGCGGATCTTGGTGACCTGCTCGGCGTTGGAGGCGGCCAGCTGTCCGCGCCCGACGAACAGCGAATCCTCCAGCCCGACGCGCACGTTGCCGCCGAGTTGCGCAGCCGTCGTTGCCAGCGGCATCTGCGCCGCGCCCGCGCCCAGCACCGACCACTGGTAATTGTCGCCGAACAGCCGGTCCGCGGTGCGCTTCATGAACACCAGATTGTCCACCTCCGCGCCGATGCCGCCCAGGATGCCGAGCACGAACTGCAGGAAGATCGGTGCCTGGAACAGGCCCGTGTCCATGCCGAACTTCAGATTGTAGAGGTGGCCGACATCGTAGCACTCGTGCTCGAACTTGATGCCCTGCGGGCCCAGCGTGTTCGCCACCTGGGCGATGTCGCGGAAGGTGTTGCGGAAGATGTAGGTGTCGGAGTTGGCGACGTAGTCCTTCTCCCAGTCGAACTTCCACTCGTCGTAGCGCTTGGCCAGCGGATGGAAGGAGAAGTTGATCGAGCCCATGTTCAGCGAGCACATCTCCGGCGAGAACCGGTTGGCCGGCGCGATCCGGTCCTCGATGGTCATCTGCAGGCTGCCGCCGGTGGAGATGTTGATCACTGCGTCGGTCGACTGCTTGATCACCGGCAGGAAGCGCTCGAAATCCTCGATGCTGGTGGAGACGGCGCCGTTGTCCGGCTTGCGGGCGTGCAGATGCAGGATCGCGGCGCCGGCTTCCGCCGCATCGATGGCCTGCCGGGCGATGTCCTCGGGCGTATAGGGCAGCGCGTCGGACATGGTGGGCGTGTGGATCGCGCCGGTGATGGCGCAGGTGATGATGGTCTTCTTGCGGGCCATGTCGTTTCCTCGGGTCTCAGGGTTGTCCGGTGCGTTCGACGCGGCGTCGGAGCGGGAATATTTCCAGGCCGAACCGGTCGGCGAGATATCCCCAGACGCCGCGTCGCGCGAACAGCATGATCAGGATGGCGATGACGCCAAGCGCGATCAGGTAGACGGCACCATAGTCCGCCAGCGTCTCGCGCAGCACGAAGAAGATGAGGGTGCCGATGATGGGCCCCTCGATGCGGCCGACACCGCCGATCACCGCGATGAAGATGACGAATGCCGTCCAGTCGTTCACCGAGAAGGCGGCCTCCGGCGAGATGCGCAGCTTGGTCACGCCGGCACCTCGGCTGAAGCGCGTTGCGCGATGGACGGCGATCGCCATGTCAGTCGTCCATCCTTGGCATCAGGCCATTGATGTTCACCGCAGGTATCGACAAACTTCATCAACGCAAGGATCGAAATCATGCCCAACGGGTCCGACCTATTCGTTGCTGCGCTGGAGAACGAGGGCGTCACGCGCATCTTCGGCGTCCCCGGCGAGGAGAATCTTGATCTTCTCGAGTCGCTGCGGTCCTCAACGATCGAACTTGTCCTGACGCGTCACGAGCAGGCGGCCGCCTTCATGGCGGCGACCTATGGGCGGCTCACGGGGCGGCCCGGCGTCTGCCTCGCGACGCTCGGCCCCGGCGCCCTGAACTTTTCGACCGGGGCCGCCTATGCGCATCTCGGTGCGATGCCAATGATCCTCATCACGGGCCAGAAGGCCGTGATGAGCGCCAAACAAGCTCGCTTCCAGATCGTCGACATCGTGGCTTCGATGAAGCCACTGACCAAGATGACGCGCCAGATCATCAGCCCGTCGGCCATCCCCTCTGTTGTCAGGGACGCCTTCCGCGTCGCGATGGAGGAGCGGCCGGGGCCGGTTCATTTGGAGCTCCCCGAGGACGTAGCCGGCGCAGCGACGGAGAACATCGCCACAATTCCGGTTCATCCGCTCGAGCGTCCTGTCCCGCCCGCCGCCGCGCTCGACCGTGCGGTCGAACACATTCTTGCGGCCAGGCGGCCGCTCGTGATGATCGGCGCCGCGGGAAACCGGCCCTCGCTGGTCGAGCCGCTCTCGGCGTTCGTGGCGCAAGCCGGGCTGCCCTTCTTCAACACGCAGATGGGCAAGGGCGCCGTCCACGGCGGTTCCAACCTCTATATGGGCACTGCGGCGCTCTCCGAAGGCGACTATGTGCACGAGGCCGTCGAGCGCGCCGATCTCATCATCGCAATCGGCCACGACACGGTCGAGAAGCCGCCGTTCCTGATGAGAAGTGCCGGCGGGCCCAAGGTCGTTCACGTCGGCTACCAGTCAGCCACGGTCGAACAGGTCTACCACCCGGACTTCGAGGTGATCGGCGACATCGCGGCCTCCGTCGAAGCGCTCGGCGCGCGGCTTGCCGGACGGCTCGCGGTGGATCGGGGGATGTTCGAGCTGCGCCAGCGGATCCTCACCCGGATCAACGACCGGGCCGACGAGGATCGCTTCCCGGTGACGCCCCAGCGCCTCGTGCACGGCGTCCGCGCGGTGATGCCGGATGACGGGATCGTGTGCCTCGACAACGGCATGTACAAGATCTGGTTTGCGCGCAACTACCGCACCCATGTCGCGAATACGCTCCTGCTCGACAATGCCCTCGCCACCATGGGGGCCGGCCTGCCTTCGGCGATGATGGCGGCAATCCTCTACCCGAACCGCCGCGTCATGGCGGTCTGCGGCGATGGCGGGTTTATGATGAACTCGCAGGAGATGGAAACGGCGGTGCGGCTTGGGCTGAACCTCGTCGTGCTCGTTCTCAACGACAGCGCCTACGGCATGATCCGCTGGAAGCAGGCGGTTGAGGGCTTCCCGGATTACGGCATGCAGTTCAACAACCCGGATTTTCTGCGCTACGCCGAGGCCTACGGAGCAATGGGCTCGCGCGTGACCGCCGCCGAAGATCTGGTGCCGACCCTCGAATCCGCGTTCCAGGGTGGCGGCGTCCATCTGGTCGAGTTGCCGATTGACTATTCCGAGAACACGCGCGTGCTGGTGGACGAGCTGCGCAACCGCACGCCGGACGTGGATTGCGCGTGACTGAGCCCGAGCAGCCAAGTCCCGGACCGTGTTCGAGAAGCGAGGCGACCGAGAATGCTTGAGGTGGTGCAGGCCTTCGACCGTGTTCCGATCACGGCGATCAATACCGACGATGCGGCGGAGCTGGAGCGCAAGCTCGTGGCCGCCGAACGGGTGTTCCGGGACCGCGACGGCTGGCTGAAGCCGCACCAGCGCATCGCGGTCCTGCGCAGACTGGCCACGCTGATGGAAGACCGGCGCGACCATCTCGCGCTCCAGATTGCGCGCGAAGGTGGCAAGCCGCTGCCCGACGCCATCGTCGAGACGACCCGCGCCATTGACGGTGTCCATAACGCCGCAGACGAGCTGCGCAACTTCGCCGGCCGGGAGATCCCGATGGGCCTCTCGGTCGCATCGGAACACCGCTGGGCGTTCTCCACGCGCGAGCCAATTGGGATCGTCGCGGCGATCTCCGCCTTCAACCATCCACTGAACCTCATCGTCCATCAGGTGGCGCCGGCGATCGCCGTCGGCTGTCCCGTAGTTGTGAAGCCGGCGGCCACGACGCCACTTTCCTGCCTCGAGTTCGTGGCGCTCGTCCATGAGGCTGGCCTTCCCGAGCCCTGGTGTCAGAGCTTTGTCCCCGAGGGGAACGACCTCGCCGAGAGGCTCGCCACCGACGGGCGCGTCGCCTTCCTGAGCTTCATCGGCTCGGCCCGGGTCGGCTGGTCGCTGCGCGCGAAGCTCGCCCCCGGTACTCGGGCGGCGCTCGAGCATGGCGGCGCAGCCCCTGCCATCGTCGACCGCAGCGCAGATCTCGCGACGGCCATCGAGCCGATCGTGAAGGGCGGCTACTACCACGCAGGACAGGTGTGCGTGTCGACGCAGCGCATCTTCGTTCACGAGGACATCGCAAACGAATTTGCCGAGAAACTCATCGCCCGCGTCGAGACGCTGCGGACGGCCGACCCCGTGCTGAACGAAACCGAGGTCGGTCCCCTCATCCTGCCGCGCGAGGCGGACCGGGTCGCGGCGTGGGTCGAGGAGGCGGTTACGGGCGGAGCGACCCTTGCCACGGGGGGCAGACGCCTGTCCGAGACGACGCTGCAACCCGCCGTGCTGCTCAACCCCACGGCGGATGCGAAGATATCCACGCACGAGATCTTCGGCCCGGTGGTCGCGGTGTACCGATACCAGAATCTCGACGAGGCCATCGCGCGCGCGAACGCGCTGCCCACCGCCTTCCAGGCCAGCATATTCGCGCAGGATATCAAGGTTGCGATGAGGGCGGCCGATCGCCTCGACGCCTCGGCCGTGATGATCAACGATCCGACGGCGTTCCGAACTGACTGGATGCCGTTCGCTGGACGCCGCGAGTCCGGCTACGGCACAGGCGGCATCCCCTACACGATGCGCGACCTGGCGCAGGAGAAAATGATCCTGATGCGGAGGGGTTGAGGCGTAAACGTGCGAGCCCTCTGGATCGCATGCTTCAAGCCGTGAGCCCCGAAAATTGCAGCTGCCTTATTCAGCTCTGGCAATTCCGCCATTGACGCTCCAGCCCTCGAAAAAGGGAGGTCATCTGCTTGCGCCCGATCCGGCGCCTTCTGCGGCGCGCCTCCAGATCGCGGCGGCGAGCATCCCAGCGACTTCAGGCGGGCACATTGCCGCAGGTCAGCGGTGCAGCCGACACGCGCTTCCCTGCGCCCGCATGACGCCGTGGTCCTCCCAGCCAGCCGACGAGCGCCGACCAGCGTGTGGCGCGAGGTAGGCACCGACGGCAGCGGCATACATTCCGAGCCGCCGCACCCACGGCAGAGCGAGGAGCCAGCCCATCACGAAGCATCCCCGCTCAGCTGACGAGCCGCCTTGATCGGCCGCCAAAGCGCAAATCCGCCGACGGCGACGATCAGGACACCGATGGCCATGCCGGAGATGGTCCCCGCTTGGATGTGCCGATCCGCGCGTTCGAGCTCAGTGACCAGTGAGAAGGTTTTTCGCAACGATCGCACCGCCGCTGGCGACGGCGATGCTCGTCCCCTGCACGACACCCGACTTCGCCAGCGGTTCGACATCCGGCGGCAGCGCGACATCGCTCGGCCACCGACAGCCAAGCAACTAACTCGTCGCGTACGGCCGGATGCTGACAGCATCGCCCTGGTAGCCGCCAATCACGAGGATGTCGCCGTTCTTCGCGCGGCCGGCGTAGAGGCCGACGTCACCCTGCCAGCCGTCGCGCTTGCCGCGCCAGAACACGACGACGCAGCCGATCGAAGCCAGAGAGTTAAATTTCCGCTGAGCGTGCGCGCCATGTGAAGAAGTTCCCCGCCACAAACAGACGGAGCAACCCAGTCAATGAGATGCGCGGTACGTATTCGCGCTATTTCGGCGCATCCGCTCAATCACCAGCGGCCACTACACACGCAAAACCGCAGGGAATAACGTAGGGAATCGCTGAAAAACGCGACGGAGAGCGCAATATAACAATCAACTGGGAACTGGATATGGCGGAGACGGAGGGATTCGAACCCTCGAGACGGTTTCGCCGCCTACTCCCTTAGCAGGGGAGCGCCTTCGACCACTCGGCCACGTCTCCGTTGTGGGCTGGGTAGCGGCGAAGTCCCGGCTGGTCAAGGGTTTCTGGGCAGATCCAGCGCTTTGATCCACGGTTCACTCACATGCGCTGAAATGCGAACAATCGCAGAACAAGGCATCAGAATGGCTTCATTCTCATACGAATCTCGGACAGCGCGTTCTCCTAACGTTCCAGCGCTGATGACCAGCTAACGCACCTGGCGCGCGCTCGTCTGACCGGAGAACCACGTTGACCCGTCGCGGACATCGTCCAATCTGACACCAGCCTGATGCAAGTCTGTATCGGTAAGTCTGACCTCGAACACGCCCCCCAGTCCGAAGGGTTCTCCCAGCGCTTCAGCATCTCTAGAATTGCTGGCGCATACACCCGACGGCGTGGCAATCTACATTTGAACCGCTCCAGACAGAAGAAGCGCAGTGAACATCCCTCTTCAATCGGGGTCGCCGATGGCCAAAGCGGGCGGTCGTCTGGCCCTGGCGGCTGCGGGCCTTCTAGGCGTTACCATCGCGGTCGCTTTCGCCGCCCTCGTCCAGATTGCAACCGCGTTGAACGAGCAAGCCGCCAGGCAGACGGCGTCCGCGATGGAAACGGCGCTGACGACGCGCCGCATCTTGCTGGAACGCATTCTTGTCGACAACGCTGCCTGGGGATCGGCCTACGAACATCTGAGCCTTACGACCGATGTCGATTGGGCCTATGCCCGCGGCAATCTGGGTGCGAGCCTGCATCCTGACTACCACGTCGATGCGCTTCTCGTCGTGGATCCGCAGGACAAAACCACCTACTCGGTCATAGCGGGACAGTTGTCGCAAACGTCCCATCTGGACGTTCTCCAAGGCGCGGGCCAGGCACTCATTCGGCAGGCTCGGTCTGCACCGTTCAACGCAACAGTTCCCGTTTCCACGTATATTGCCGGTTCGGACGCCCACCTACTTGTTGCTGCGGCCGCTTTCTCGACGGCGGAAGATTCCCACGTCACGCCCGCACCGGGACCGGCATCGGTCTTGATTTTCGTTGACCGGCTTGACCGAGCCGAGCTCCGGCAGATCGCTTCGGCCCATGGTCTTTCTGACCTTAGAGCCACGAAATCTGGTGAACCCGCTGTCCAGCTGGAACTTCCCAGTCAGTTCTCGGAGAACGCGGCCTTCGCCTGGACGCCTCCCCGCCCGGGCCGAGCGCTTCTGGAGAACACGCTGCCATGGCTCGCGACGAGTTCGCTTCTCCTGGCGATCTGCACGGCTTTTGGCTTCCGCCACATCCGCGGGACTGCCCGTGCGATCGAAGAAAGCCGGCATCAGCTCATCGAAAGTCAGGCGCGGTTTCGCGACATTGCCGAAGCCGCATCGGACTGGATGTGGGAAACCGATGCACGGCTACGGATCGTTTACGTGTCCGACCGCTTCAGCGTGGTGACCGGGCGCGACAAGAGCGAGATCCTCGGGCAGCCCTTGGGCGACTTCATTGAAGCCGACATTCAAAAGATCATTGACCTGTGGGGACGCAAAACGGATGGCCGTGTCGCCGACATTCTGTGCGCCTATCTCGACAATGCCGGATTGAATCGCGTCGGCCGGATCTGTGGCAAACCCGTTCGCAACCATGATGGCGACATCACGGGCTACCGGGGCACGGTCACAGACATTACCGAAGAAACGGAGGCACTTCAGGAGGTCCAACGTCTGTCCCGCCATGATCCGACCACCGGGCTCTCGAACAGATCGAGATTGGAAGCCTATCTGGACGGCCTGACAGAGTGCTACGGAGCCAATCCCATTGCGCTGGTGTGTCTTGATCTGGACGACTTCAGGTCGCTGAACGAAACGCGGGGCTACAAGGTTGGTGACCGTGCTCTCGCCGAGGTGGCCGGTCGCCTCCTGGCCACGGCTCCCAAAGACGCGATGATTGCCCGACTTGGCAGCGATGAATTCGCCATCGCGTTGCCCGTGGAAGACGAAGCCCACGCGGACGCCTGGTGCGCCTCGCTGCTGTCCACGCTGGAGCAGCCGGTAAATGGCGACAGCGATGTGCGGCTGGGAGCGACGGCCGGCGTTGCGCTCTTCCCCAGAGACGCGGGTTCTGCAGGGGATCTGCTTCGCAAAGCCGACATTGCCCTTGTCAACGCGAAGCGAGGCAAACGCGGAGGGTACCGATTCTTTTCGGAGGATCTGAACGAAGCGGTACTGGAACGCGCCCTGTTGCGGGCAGACCTCCGAACAGCGATCGTCGAAAACCAGTTCGTGCTGCACTATCAGCCGAAGTTCGATCCCCGCTCCCTCAAACCGAGCGGGGTGGAAGCGCTGATCCGCTGGGTTCACCCGGTGCGCGGCATGATTCAACCGTCCATATTCATCCCGGCCGCCGAGGAAAGCGGCCTCATCGATGCAATCGGTGCCTGGGCCCTGGAGACCGCCTGCCGCGAGATCCTGCCGCTCTGCGATTTGCCTGTTTCCGTGAACGTCTCGCCGGTCCAGGTCAGGAACCAGGAGGCCTTCTCTGAAGCGGTCGCCCACGCATTGGATACGACAGGCCTGCCACCCAGTCGGCTCGAACTGGAACTGACGGAGAATGCCCTCTTCGACGAGATCGTCGAAAGCAGGGAGCTTTTCTACAGCCTGAAGGCAGGTGGTATCCGGTTGTCACTTGATGATTTTGGCACCGGATACTCCTCTCTCGGGAACCTTCGGGGATTCCCGTTCGACCGCGTCAAACTGGACAAGCTGTTTGTCAGCCAGTCGGAATGTTCCGAAACCGCAAGGTCCGTGGCCCGGGCCGTTCTTCACATCGGTCATGCATTCGGCATGGTCGTCACCGCCGAGGGGGTGGAAACCGAACAGCAGTTGGAGGAACTGGCGGAATGCGGCTTTGATGAAGTCCAGGGATTTCTTCTTGCCCGCCCTATGCCGGTGGAGACGCTGTCGGAGTTCCTGTATTCGAGCAGTTGGGCGGAACGGGCCGCCAAGCGGCAACAGCCGGAGCCACGGCACGGTTAGGTACCGCCTTGCGTATCGTCGCAGCATTTCCGCACACCGAGATGTGCAAGGCACACCAGACTTTCTGCTCTATACAGGCGCAATGCGCATTGGAGAGCCAAAATCTTCAAGCCGCCGCGGGGCCGCCGCACCAGTTAGCGCGAGAGACAAATGATCTCTGTCTTCGACTGCATAGCGTACGAACATAATCTATGGCTGGTCCTACTGGCTGGATTGATCTGCGCAGCCGGATCCTGGGTTGCCGCGCATGTCTACTTCAGAGCGACGCAGACTATCGGCTTGCAGAGGGCCGGCTGGTATTTTCTCACTGCCCTGGCGGCAGGCGCAGCGATCTGGTGTACCCACTTCGTCGCCATGCTGGGGTTCGAGTCTGGCGTTCCGGTCAGCTTTGACCCTGTCCTGACGATCCTTTCCCTCGTGATCGCCGTTGTCGGCAGCACCGTGGGCTTCGCCGTCGGCGGCATGCGATTTTCCCGCTTCGCCCCCGCCCTCGGTGGCGCCTTTGTCGGCCTTGCAGTGGCAGCGATGCACTACACAGGGATGGCCGCCTACCGTGTGCAGGGGATCGTGAGCTGGGAGATGTCCTATCTCGTTGCCTCCATCATTCTCGCGGTGCTGTTCGCCACGCTTGCCACGCACGTTGCTCTAACCTCCAAGCGACGCGATGCCGTCAACTGGTCGGCCGCGGCTCTCGCGTTGGCAATCCTGTCTCTCCACTTCACCGGCATGACCGCATTTCGGGTGCAGCCACTCCTTGTGGAACCGAGCGTTTCGAATCCCGACGCTTTACTCACCTTGGCGCTGGTCACCACGTGCATGGCAGCTGTCATCGTGGCAGCAGGTCTTGTCAGCTACATCCTCGACCGCAGTGTGCGGGCCGAATCGTTTGAGCGCCTGCGCAAGATGGCCTTGAGCGATGTCCTCACGGGCCTGCCGAACCGTGCAAACTTCAACGAAACGCTCAAGGCCGAGATTGCCGCCGCACGCGATGGCGGTACCAAGCTGGCGGTCATCGCCATTGACCTGAACCGCTTCAAGGCCGTCAACGATCTGCGCGGCCATCAGACTGGCGATGAAGTCCTGCGTCGGCTTGGCCAGCGCATCCAGGCTCTGCTGAAGCAAGAAATTGGTGAGTTCGTTGCACGCACCGGCGGTGACGAGTTCACGGCGATCTGCCGGGTGAACGGCCGGGCATCCCTGCCCGATTTTCTGATGCGTCTCGAGCAAGCACTCTTCAAGACCATCAAGATCGACAACTTCGAGGTGTCCCCCGGCGCGAGTTTCGGTGTTGCCATCTACCCGGACGACGCCAGCGACCAGACGCTCCTCATTAACAATGCGGATCTGGCTATGTACCGAGCCAAATCCGATCCATCCCAGATCGTCTGCTATTACGAAGCCGGGATGGATGAAGCCGTACGAGCCCGACGCAGCCTGGCCGGCGATCTCCGCAACGCACTTGTTCAGGGAGAGCTGTTTCTGCACTTCCAGAAGCAGTCGTCGATCACGACCGGCGAAATCAGGGGCTACGAGGCGCTTCTTCGATGGGAGCACCCGAGGCACGGGCTCATTCCCCCCGACGAGTTTATTCCAATCGCCGAAGAAGATGGTCTCATCGTCGAAATCGGTGAATGGGTCCTCCGGCGCGCGTGTGTAGCCGCAATGACATGGGATCCGGCGCTCAAGGTCGCTGTCAATATATCGGCCGTCCAGCTCGCCCAGGTCGATCTCTCGCAGTTCGTCAAACGGGTGCTCCAGGAGACTGGCCTTGCGCCCGAACGGCTTGAGCTGGAACTGACGGAAACCACGATCGTCAAGGACAAGGAGCGTACCATGCACACGCTCCGGAAGTTGCGGGAGATGGGCGTCAGCGTTGCGCTAGACGATTTCGGAACAGGCTACTCGTCCTTGGAAACTCTTCGGACATTCGCCTTCGACCGCATCAAGATCGACCGGTCCTTTGTGGCCGAGATCGGTTCCGAGGATCAGTCGATCGCCATGATCCGCGCAGTGCTGGCCTTGGCCAAGGCCCTCAACATTCCTGTCATCGCCGAGGGTATCGAAACGCAGGAACAATTCGACGTGCTGAAGGTCGAAGGCTGCGACGAAGCACAGGGCTTTCTGCTCGGCCGGCCCGTTCCGCTTGCCTCGGTCGCGACAGGCGCTGCTCACGTGGTTTCGCGCATGGCGACGACGGGCTTTCAGGATCTGCAGCGCATGCTAGGGCCAGACAGCCAATCCTCGCCCATGCCGCGAGAGACGTGACTCCTTGACGGTTGTGCCACGATTGCCCGGCCGCTGCATTTGCAGCCTACACAATGCTTGAACGCGCTCAATCCCGCGAAGCCCAATCCGTCTCCCCGTTTGCCAGCCGGGCTGGACCTTCTGCCGCCCAACGCTGATCGATAGGGTCGAAATCCAATCGTGCAATCAGCCCTCGGCGCACCCCGTCTTCACGAAGACAGCGGGGTGTCTGGTTGAAGGCCTTCGCTTCTATCGGTCAAACGGTTGCCCCTGGCTTGTGGACTGCCGTGAGTATCCCGACATGCCACGTTGGTTCCGAACTGGAGCACAGCGGGCTCAATAGCTCATGACCAGCGCAATCTCCGCGACACTTCTGCTTCTCGATCGGGAAGCGGCCCGTCCCGATGCGTTCGAAGACGTGGCCACCCTTGCGGATGCCAACGCGGTTCGGCAAGCGGCCACCCATAAGGAACCTGCCCGGGAAGACCTTGCGTTCACCGAAGGGTGCGCGTTGGCGCTGCGCGGCGGCCTTGCCTACGGCGAGCTGTCCACCGCCCACACCACCAGCCTCGGCTCCTACTCCGCCACCGCCTCGACCGACGGTCACGGCTTCGGCGGCTTCGCCGAGGCGACCGCCATCCGTGCCTTCGACACGCCCGCCGTCACGCTGACGCCGTCGGCGACGCTGGGCTGGCGCGGTTTCCACAGGAGTAGCGTCGACGAGGCCGGCAGCGCCTTCGCGCTGTCGCTTCCGGGACAGACCTTCGAGGAGACCCAGACGACGCTGGCGCTGGCCGTGTCGAAACGCTTCGTCCTGGACAACGGGCTGGTGCTGGAGCCGGTGGCGAGCGTCGGCTGGCGGCACGACTTCTCCGACCTCGACGAGGCGGCCCGGCTCGGCCTGCACGGCGCGTCGTTCGAGGCGGACGGGGCCGAGATCGGGTCGGATGCCTTCCTCAGCCGCATCGATCTGACGGCCATGGCCACCGACCGCTTCGCCTTCGGCGCCTCCTACCAGGCGGAGATCCGCGACAACCTCACCGGCCACACCTTCTCCGCGGAAGCCTCCTTCCGCTTCTGAGCGGCAAGGCGGGCCACTCTCTCAGCCCTGCCCTACGGCTTCGGCGAGCGTGGCAGGCTGAACAGGGCGAGGAAACTCTGGGACCGGTCAGCATCGCCCGTCACTTGGACGCCCACCGTTTCGGGCGGTGCATCTCCATAAAATAGGGCGGCAAGTGCCGGTGCCGTCGCCGCCTCGAAGCGAAGATCGGAAGAGGAAATCTCTCCGCGTTCGATCGCTAGTTCGCCATTCGAAAGCCGACCGCTGAAACAGGCGGAGCCAATGGCGAAAACGACCAGCAGTTCCATCTCGCCCGAAGCCTTCTTATCCAGCATCGTGCGCAGGGAGAGCATGAAGGAAACCGGGGAGAGAGGCAGTGTGGGATCATGCAACGGCGACATGGCCGCCCATCGGCCCAACTCCTGAATGATCGGCTCCGCAGCATATCCCCAAGTCGTCAGGCCGTAGAGTTGGGCCGGCGTCGGCTCGGGTACCATCGTGCGCACCACCACCCCGTTGGCCTCGAGGCTCGCCAGCCGCTCGGTCAGAACCTTGGCGCTGATTCCCGGAAGATGCGCGCGGATGTCGGAAAACCGCCTGGGACCGAACATCAGCTCGCGCACGACAAGCAAGGACCACCGCTCGCCCAAAAGCTCTAAGCCAAATGCGGTCCCGCATGCATCGCCATACCAGCGCCCATGCACGGCGGAGGGCTTTTTGGTTACATTTTGTAATTCCATGGTTGCTTTTAGTAACTCACGATTTGTAGGGTGTCCACGTCGCGAACAGATAGGCGGGAGGACGCAGATTGCCCCAAACCATTTTTATAAACCTGCCCGTGGCGGATCTCGACCGCTCGGTCGCATTCTACGAAGCGATCGGGTTCGTTCCGAATGCCAGATTCACCAACCACATGGCGGCGTGCATGGTGCTGTCGGACACGATCGCGATCATGCTTTTGACGCACGCGTTCTGGTCCACATTCACGGACCGGCGCCGGGTGGATCCGTCGCGCGACGCCCAGGTGCTGCTATGCATCGGACGCCCGGATCGGAAGGCCGTGGACGCCATCACACAGGCAGCGCAGTCTGCAGGCGGCACCGCGGACCCCTGCCCCGTTCAGGACCACGGGTTCATGTACGGACGCAGCTTCGCGGACCCCGACGGCCACATCTGGGAGCCGATGTGGATGAGCGCCGAAGCCATCGAGAATGGACCGGAAGCAGTCCTGGCGGCTGACTGATCCCACCCATCCACCCAATCGAGAAACACCATGCAGCGGCATTGCAAACCGCAATTCGGCTGGCGAACCCGGGAGACCCGACATGACATACATTTCCGGCATTCTGACGCCCGTTCCCGACGAGAACAAAGAAGCCTACGTGGAGCACGTGCGGACGGCGTGGCCCCTCTTCAGGGAGTATGGGGCGCTGCACATTATGGAGGCCTGGGGCGACGATGTCCCGGATGGGCAGCACACCGATTTCAAGCGCGCCGTCGATCTTCAGGACGGTGAAACCGTCTGCTTCTCCTGGATCGTCTGGGCAGACAAGGAGAGCCACGACAGGTGTGGCGCGAGCATGCAGACTGATCCGCGCTGGCAGCAGCTGAGCATGCCCTTTGATGGCAAGCGGATGGTGTGGGGCAGCTTCTTGCCCGTGTTCGAGCAGTCCGCCTGAGCCATGACCGAAGCCACGTCATCCGGGATCATCATCTGGACCTTCGACTGGGTTCCGGATGCACCACGAGGCTTCGTACGCGACTTTCGCCTGCGATGGGCGTGCGAGGAGGCGGGGCTGAGCTACCAGGTGCGCTCTGTCCCATTTGATCAGCGCAGCTCCTTTCACCTCGCACACCAGCCCTTCGGGCAAGTGCCGTTCATGACGGAAAATGATGTCCGGCTGTTCGAGAGCGGCGCCTGTCTTCTGCATCTGGCGGACAAGAGTGACATCCTGATGCCGCATGAGGCCTCGCATCGAGCCCTCACGCTCTCCTGGGTCGTGGCGGCGCTCAACTCAGTCGAGATGGTCAGCTTGCCCTGGTGGTTTGTGGGACTGTCCCAACCGCCCGAGAACCCGCTCGAGGGGTGGCTGCGCTCGCGCCTCGATCACATCGAAGGAATTCTGGGCAATCAGGACTGGCTGGTCGCGGAACGGTTCACGGTAGCAGATCTGGTCATGGCCGACGTTCTCCGCCTGCCCTGGGTGCGGGACCTCGATACCTATCCGGCCACCCACGCCTACGTCGAACGCCTCTGCACTCGCTCCGCTTATCGAAAAGCGCATGCGGACCAGCTGGATCATTTCGCCAGAGCGGACGCGACCCGGCAGGAACCAGACCCATCTGGCTCTTAGCCCCTTATCCCGCCTTCTTCGCCCTCTCCCCTCCGCGCACGGCGTAGCTTTCCTGCGCTTTCGGCTTCGCCCCCTCGCCCATCCAGGCAAGCATGCCCCGGCGTGAGGCGCCGCAGGCGCTGCCATAGCCGCAGAAGTCCGTGGCGCGCTCCAGCGCCAGGCGCAGCATGAAGCCCGTCCGATCCCGTGCCGTCACGGACCATGCTTCGTCGCGCGCGCCGTCGGCATCGTCGCCGATGTCGGCTGCGCAAATGGTGACGGTCTCGCCATGTCCTGCAATGCGGACGGGCAAAGTCGTCATGCCAGCGCCGAGATGGGGGCGCACGGTCATGTCCGGGCAGGATCAGCCGTCGGACTGGGCTGATCCAGCGTTGCGCACTCTACATGGCAGGCCGGTCAGGCGATCCGACGTCCGTCGGCCCAGAAGGCATGCAGCTCACCGACCTTGCCGCTCGTAAGGAGAGGCATAGCCTCTTTTAATTGAGCATCGCTCCAATCCCACCACTGCATTTCGAGCAGCAGCCCGATTGAGCGCTCGTCGAACCGCTTGCGGATCACCTTGGCCGGGTTTCCGCCCACGATCGCAAACGGCTCCACATCCCGGGTGACGAGGGCACGCGTCCCGATTACGGCGCCATCGCCAACGCGCACACCTGGCATGATGATGGCCTCCGATCCGATCCAAACATCGTTGCCGATGACCGTGTCCCCTGCCGGCAGGTAACCGTTCTCTGCACCCGCGAAGGCAGGCTCCTCAGGCATCCAATAGAAGGGGAAGGTGCTGATCCATTCGGAACGGTGGCCCTGGTTGCCGGCCATGATGAAGGCGGCCCCAGACCCGATGGAACAGAAACTACCGATGATCAGGCGATCAACGCCTTCATCCTGCAACAGGAAGCGCGCGCAGTCGTCGAAACTGTGCCCGTGATAGTAGCCGGAATAGTAGCTGAACCGACCCACGACGATGTTGGGGTTGGTGACTTGCTTGTCGAGCGTCACGCCCCGAAACGGGCTCTCGAAATAATTCGTCATCTGGAAACCTCTGATTGACGGCTCGCTCGCCCGTCGGGGCAAGCAGAAACGGCGCGGCGGCCATTGGCGCCACGCTTCAGCCCCGGCTCAGCGCTCGGGGCGTCAATCAGATGGTTTGTCGTGCAGCTTTCATTCTATGCACGTCCAGTCGAATTCACGGCACCTGCCCGACGTAAGCCGCTGGCCTTCCAAACCGGCATCGAAGCTAAGGAGACGCATACAGATCTTCGAGAAAGCCCAGCGCGGCGTACAAAACCCGCACAAGGGGCTTGATCACCCAAAGTCAACTACTTGATATACGAGCAGAACTTCCCGGAACGCCTACTCCCTTAGCAGGGGAGCGCCTTCGACCACTCGGCCACGTCTCCGTTGTGGGCTGGGTAGCGGCGAAGTCCCGGCCGGTCAAGGGCTGCGGCGCTTTGGCCGGCGCTCGTCCACCATTGCGGCGCATCGGCCTCCGCGCCCCCCTGCCCCCGGACGCCGCACGAACCGGGCCCGGCGCTTCGTTCCGGCTCCTCGGGGCGTCGCGACGACAGGCTGCATGATACTCATGCTGCAGGCCGCAGTTGGTGGCCTCGCGGACCCAGGAATGGTGCAATCAATCATCTTCCATTTGACGCGCGAGCCTGCTGCGGTCAGCCTTGAGCGATTGACCGCCCGCCACGCAACGACGGTAGGGATATGGCGCAGTCTTCACGGTGGCCGGACGGGGCAACACAGGACCATGCGCACGGAGACGAGGTCGTGGACGCAGGATCCGGATCGCGGTCTGCCCCGAGGCTGAGGCGGTTCGTCCGCAGAACCTTCCTGGCCGACCAGGCCTACCGCTCGACATTTCTCGTCTGGTTCGTCGTGCTGCTTGCGCTGTCCGGCTCCGCGGTGCTGGGCGGTATGGCTTTTATCCAGGCCCAGGATCGGGATCAGCGTCTTGCGGAAACGATGGTGGAAGAGCAGGGCGTGGTGTTCGCCCAGCTCGCCGCCGTCAAGGAACGCCTGTCCCTCATCAGGTCCGACCTTTTCTTTCTGAAGAACGAATTCGAGTATCTGCTGGGAATCGACCTTGAACCCGACGCCGTCCGTCGGGTCGCGGGCTCCGAATTCCAGAACTTCTCTAAGTCGCGCGGCATCTACGACCAGATCAGGATCCTCGATCGCAACGGGCAGGAGTTCATCCGCGTCAACTACAATGGCGGCTCGCCGATCATCGTCGGACAAGAACGCCTCCAGGACCAATCCAGCCGCCCCTACGTGCTGGCGGCGAACAAACTGGACTATGGCGCAACCTACGTGTCCCCGCTCGATCTCAACGTCGACAACGGCGTCGTCACCCAGCCCTACAAGCCGACGATCCGACTGGCGACACCCCTTCTCGGACCCGACGGCGAGCGAGAGGGCCTTATCGTTCTCAACTATATGGCCGCCTCGATGCTGACCGCGGTCGAGGCCGCAGCCGATCTTTCGCTCGGCGATCCGATGATGCTGAACTCAGACGGCTACTGGCTGGTATCCAAGGTCCCCCCGCCAACATGGGGGTTCATGTTCGATGACAAGATCGAAGACCGGATGGAAAATCTCTTCCCCCTGACCTGGGCGGAAATGCAGGGAAGCAGTTCCGATCAACTCCTGACAGAAGAGGGCCTGTTCAGCTTTGCCGCCATCGACCCGGTCAGCGACATCATGATCGGCGCCCGCGATTTCGAGGGTTTCATCCCGCCGCGGGCCGTCGCGGGCAATGCGGAGTCCGCGCACCGCTGGTTCGTCGGCACCTTCCTCGACGCCGAAACCCTGGAAAGCGCACTCGACGACGGCCTGTCCGACTCGTTTACCTATTCAGGGCTTCTTCTGGCCCTGTGCGTCTTCGGCTCGGCAGCCGCCTCTCTTGCCATTGCAGAGGCGCGCCGGCATCGCTCCGA
This sequence comes from Amorphus coralli DSM 19760, assembly GCF_000374525.1. Taxonomy (GTDB): domain Bacteria; phylum Pseudomonadota; class Alphaproteobacteria; order Rhizobiales; family Amorphaceae; genus Amorphus; species Amorphus coralli. The sequence goes on along the minus strand of NZ_KB894578.1, from coordinate 48,237 downwards.
CCTTGCCCAGATGGCGCGCCTGGATCCCCTGACCGGTCTCTCCAACCGGCGCACGCTCGAGGCCGCGCTCGCCTCGGAGATCACCAACGCGCGCCAGGCTGGCAGCGGGCTGGCGGTGGCCTTTCTCGACATCGATGGCTTCAAGACACTGAACGATCGCCTGGGCCATGCTGCAGGCGACCAGGCGCTGATCGACATCGCCGAGGTACTGACCCGACGCGTCGAGCTGCACGACTCGCAGATCCGCGACGACACCGGAAACCCGTCCGCTCCCGATTCCATGGTTTCCCGGATCGGCGGCGACGAGTTCGTCATCCTGTTCCGCGGCGACGACCCGCACGGCCGCATCAAGGCCACGCTGACCGACATCCTGACGGCGATCGGCGCCTTGTCGTGGCGAAAGCAGCGCGTCGGCGCCAGCATCGGCCTTGCCCGTTTTCCCGGCAGTGGCGAGACGATGGATGCCGTTCTCAATGCGGCAGACGCGGCGATGTACCGAGCCAAGGTGGGCGGCAAGAACCGGATTATCGTGGACGCCTGAGCGCCAAATCTGACCATCGCAACTGCCTGCGAGCCCCCATCGACGCAAAATGCCGGCGCGCGCGCCGGCATTCGCAGTTTTGCGCAATCGTGCGCAGATTTGCGCAGGCGAATAGCGGCCTCAGCGGGCGCGCTGGCCGAACAGGACCGACTGGGCATCCTTGTCGGTGGCGAGCTTCATCTTCTCGCGCTCCTCCTTGCCAACCTCGAGTCCCTTCGCAACGGCCGGACGGGCCATCATCGTCTCCAGCCAGCGCTTCACGTTGGGGAACTCCTCGATGTCCATCGACTGGTTCTTCCACATGCGCGCCCAGCCGACGATCGCCATGTCGGCGACGGAATAGTCGTCGGCCACGAAGTCCCGCCCCTCCAGCCGCTTGTCGAGCACGCCGTAGAGCCGGTGCGTCTCGTTCTGGTAGCGGGTAATCGCGTAAGGGATCTTCTCCGGGGCGTAATTGGAGAAATGGTGGTTCTGGCCGAGCATCGGGCCGAAGCCGCCCATCTGCCACATCAGCCACTCTTCCACGACCACGCGCTTGCGCTCGTCGGTGGGATAGAACTTGCCGAACTTGCGGCCGAGATATTGCAGGATCGCGCCGGACTCAAAGACCGAGATCGGCTCGCCGCCAGGGCCTTCCGGATCGACGATGGCCGGCATCCGGTTGTTCGGCGAGATCGCCAGGAATTCCGGCTTGAACTGGTCGCCGGCGCCGATGTTGACGAAGTTGACGGTATAGGGAACGCCGAGCTCCTCCAGCATGATGGTGATCTTCCAGCCGTTCGGCGTCGGCCAGTAGTGGAGCTCGATCGGGGCAGTCTGGGTGGCAGCCATCAGGTGCGTCTCCGGTGCGTTCGTCATGCGCTGGTCGGGAACAATGATTGCGCCGCAGGCCGCGGCGCTGTGCCGACTAGACATAGGCCCGCGACCGGGCGGACACAATCACGTGCCTATACACGGATTGGAGAGCAGCCCCAGGCGCAGGCCGGACGCGGATCCGGCCCCACTGCCTTCCAGACCGCGTCAGGAGATAGCGGCGAGGAGCCGGTCGATCACGTAGTCGACCTCGTCGTCGGTAATGTCCGGCCCCATCGGCAGGCTCAGGACTTCAGCCGACAGGCGCTCCGACACCGGCAACTCCTCGCGACCGGTGAGGTACTTGGCGAAGGCCGGGTGGCGATTGAGCGGGATCCGGTAGAACAGCGCCGTGGACACGCCATCGGCCTGCAGCGTGGCGCGCAGGGCGTCGCGGTCCGGCACCCGGATCGTGTAGAGCGCCCAGGCCGAGCCGATACCCTCTTCGTCGAGCGGGGTGGCCACCTTACCGGCCAAGGCCGCGTTGTAGCGGGCGGCGACCTCCTGGCGGCGCTGAAGCTCGCCGGCGAAGACGGACAGCTTGGCCTGCAGCACGGCGGCCTGGATGGTGTCGAGCCGGCCGGTCATGCCGAGGCGCAGGGCCTCGTCGCCGTCGCCCTGGCGGCCATGGGTGCGGATCTGGCTCACCGCCTCGGCCAGCTTGTCGTCCTCGGTGAAGACGGCCCCGCCGTCGCCGAAGGCGCCCAGCGGCTTGGTCGGGTAGAAGCTGGTGCAGGAGATCGGCGCCAGGGCACCGACCGAAGTGTCGCCGAGGTTGCCGCCGAAGCTCTGCGCCGCATCGGCCACGACCTGGATGCTGTGGCGCGCCGCGATCTCGGCGATCGCCGGGTAGTTGGCGGGACGGCCGTAGAGATCGACGGGCATGACAGCCAGCGGCCGCAGCACGCCGTCGGCCACGACCTGGCTCACCACGGTGTCGAGCGCCGCCGGGTTCATGTTGAAGGTGTCCTCCTCGACGTCCACGAAGACCGGCGAGGCGCCCACGGAGGCAACCACACCGGCGGTGGCGGAGAAGGTGAAGGCGGGCACGAACACCGCGTCGCCAGGGCCGGCACCAAGTGCCATCAGCGCCATGATCAGCGCGTCTCGGCCGGACGACACCGCGATGCAGTGACGGGCACCGGCAAAGGCGGCGAGATCACGCTCCAGCGCCTCGACCTCGGGGCCGAGAATGAACTGGCCGTGGTCCAACACGGTGGCAATGCGACGGTCGATGTCCGAGCGCAAGCGCGTCTGCTGACGCTTCAGGTCGAACAGCGGAACCGACCGGACTTCGGCAGGCGCGGAGGCGACAGCTTCACTGCTACGCAACACCCTATCCTCCTTCAAACTGGCCGCGGGGAAGCCCATCGCCTGCCCGCAAGGCCATGAAACACAACTGGTTCAGTGCGACACGGAACGCCGCCCGCCCACGATCGGGCGCGGCTCTCCGCATCAGAGACTGTCGGGAGCTTCCCGGACGGTCTCGTAGGTTCTCGTTTCGACGCCTGCCGTGCCGTACCGCCTGAGACGGTCCTCGACGCTCTGCATGACGCCCTGGGCGATCTCCAGCGCCTCCCGGCCAACGCGACCGTCCACCAGCGGACGCTCGCCCGTCGACACGCAGCCGATGAAATGGGCGATCTCGTTGGCGAGGCTGTCCTCGCGCTCGATCTCGTGTGCCTGGGTGCTGACAGCCGCCAGGCCGTCGCGCGCCAGATCGCCGGTGCGGTCGAACTCGTAGATGACCGACTGGCCGAAATCACAGACCGTGTAACGGTCGGTCTCGAAGACGCGGGTGACGCGCTCGACCTTCTCGCCGATCCGGTTGGCCGTCACCGTGGCGACGACGCCGTTGGCAAAGGTCAGCCGGGCGTTGGCGATGTCCGAGGTCGGATTGACCACCGGCGTGCCCACCGCCTCGATCGTCTCGATGGGCGCACCGGCAAGGCCCGCGACGATGTCGATGTCGTGGATCATCAGGTCGAGCACCACGTCGACATCGTTGGCGCGCTCGCGCACCGGCCCGGCCCGCACGCTCTCGATGAAGAGCGGCTTGTGCACGCGCGCGGCCAACGCCCGGTAGACGGCAGAAAAGCGCTCGATATGCCCCACCTGGAGCACCAGGGAGCGCTCCTCGGCCAGCGCGATCAGCTCGTCGGCCTCCTCGAGGGTCGAGGTGATCGGCTTTTCGATCAGGCAGTGAATGCCGGCCGACAGAAGCAGCTTTGCGGTGCGGTGATGCAGTGGCGTCGGAACGGCGATCGACACGAGGTCGACCTTGCCAACGAGATCCGCAGGATCCGACAGGATCTCGCAGCCGTGTTCGTCGGCGATCGGCTGCGCACGCGCAGGATCGGCGTCGACAACGGCCGCAAGTGTCACATCGGGGTTCAGGGCATAATGGCGAGCGTGGAAGCGGCCGAAATAGCCGACGCCCACGACGCCGGCGCGCAGGGGACTTACCATGGCGCGCTGCCTAACACAGGCTTCGGCGGACCGGGAGAGGGCGAACCGGCCGCCCTGCCCCGTTCTTGCCGCTTTTGCGCCACGATCGCCTACATGGCGTCGTAGTCGAGCACCACCTTCAGTGTCGTGGCGTGGGACTGGCAGGTGAGCACGAAGCCCGCCTCAAGCTCCCAAGGCTCTAGAGAATAATTGAGATCCATCGTCACCGCGCCCTCCAGAACCTTCGCGCGGCAGGTGCAGCACATGCCGCCCTTGCACGAATATGGGAGATCCAGACCGGCCCGAATTGCGGCATCAATTATCGTTTCACCGTCTTTCAGGGGCAGGCTGGTGGTGGTTCCGTCGAGGATCACCTCCGCGACGGCCGAATCGGCGGTGTCCTCTGCCGGCACCTGGCGCACCGGCGCGCGGGCCGCGATCTCGCTGCCGGCCGGGGTGAAGAGCTCCACGTGGATCCGGTCTTCCGGCACCTGCATGTCGGCGAGGACCTGGCGCGCGCCTTCGATCATCTGGCCCGGGCCGCAGACCAGGAAATGGTCGACGTCGGTCGCCGGCATGACATGGGTCAGGAAGGCCTTCACCTTGTCCGGATCCAGCCGGCCGGAGAGGATCGGCACGTCCTGGCTCTCGCCGGACAGGACATGGATCACGGAAAGCCGGTTGAGGAAGCGGTCCTTCAGGTCCTCGATGGCGTCCTTGAACAGGATGCTCTGGGCCGTGCGGTTGCCGTAGAACAGGAAGAAGCGGCTCCTCGGCTCGCGCGCGAGGATCGTCTTGATCTGCGCCATGATGGGCGTGATGCCCGATCCGGCGGCAAGCGCCACGTAGACCTTCTCCGCCTCCGGCTCGACCGGCACGACGAAGCGGCCCATCGGGGTCATGACGTCCAGCGGCACACCGGAGGACAGCCCCTCGTTGGCGAAGGTGGAGAAGACGCCGCCATCGACCTTCTTCACCGCAACCCGGATCTCGCCGTCATCGACGCCGGAACAGATCGAGTAGGAGCGGCGAACCTCCTCCCCCGCAATGTCGGTCCTGAGTGTCAGATACTGGCCGGGTTCGAAATGGTAGGCGTCCTGGAGATCGGACGGCACGTCGAACGCAATCGACACCGCATCCGGGGTCTCGCGGCGGACATCCTTGACGGTCAGCGTGTGGAAACGAGGCGACATGTTCTTTTCTCTCCCCGGGCCGCGATGCTTGGGCACGCGGGTCTCGATCTACGCAAAGCCGGACGGAAGACCGGTGCCCACTTGTCTCGGGCTTTGCTTGTTCAGTGGCACTTGAAGTAGTCGAAGGGCTCGCCGCAGGCGGTGCAGCGCCACAGCGCCTTGCAACTGGTGGAGCCGAACTCGGCGAGGCGCTCCGTTTCGTGCGAGCCGCAGTGCGGGCACTCCACGTCGTCCTGGCCGAAGAGCGCGTGACGTCCGGTCTGGCCCTGCGGCGGCGCAATGCCGTAAGCCTTCAGCTTGGTGCGCCCCTCTTCGGTCAGCCAGTCCGTCGTCCAGGCGGGCGACAGCACGGTGTTGACCTTCACGTCGGAAAAGCCGGCATTCCTGAGCGCGACATCGACCGAGACGGCGATCATGTTCATCGCCGGACAGCCGGAATAGGTCGGCGTTATGTCGGCCACCACGGCGCCGGCATCGTCCACCCGGACGCCGCGCAGGACGCCGAGATCGGCAATGGTCAGCACCGGAATTTCCGGATCGGTGACCGTCGCCGCCGCCTTCCAGGCGCGCCGCTCCAGCTCACTGTGTGCGGGAACGCTTCCGTGGGTTTGCATCGACCACCTCCCGGCCCTACCAGGACGCGCCCGGATAGGCGCGCTGCAGGAACTGCAGATCGGCGAGCAGGAAACCGAGATGCTCGGAATGCCGACCGCCCCGGCCGCCGGTCTGCATCCAGACGTCGGCGGGACGCGTGAGGCCTGCCTCGGCGAAGATCTCGTCGACGGTGCGCTCCCATTCGGGGCGCAGCGCAGAGACGTCCACGGCAATGCCGCGCTCGACCAGGGCGCGGTCGGCATCGTCCATCTCGAACAGCTCGCCGGTGAACATCCAGAGGTCAGCCAGCGCATCGGTGATGCGCTCGTGGCTTTCCTCGGTCCCGTCTCCGAGGCGGATCACCCATTCGGCGGAGTGGCGGAGATGATAGGCCGCTTCCTTTTCCGCCTTGGCAGCGATGGCGGCCAGTCTCTCGTCGGCGGAGCCCATGAGCTTGCGCCAGAAGGGCAGCATGAAGGCGGAGTAGAGGAACTGCCGCATGATGGTGACGGCAAAATCACCGTTCGGCTGCTCCACCAGCAGCACGTTGCGGAAGCCCTCGGCATCGCGCAGATAGGCGAAGGCATCCTCGTCACGCCCCTCGCCTTCCGCCTCGCCGGCATAGGTGTAAAGCGCGCGTGACTGGCCGATCAGGTCCAGCGCCACGTTGGCGAGCGCGATGTCCTCCTCCAGCATCGGCGCATGGCCGGTCCACTCCGAAAGCCGGTGGCCGAGCACCAGCGCGTTGTCGGCAAGGCGCAGCGTGTAGAGGACGAGCGGCGAGGCATCGTCGATGTGAAGCGTGGTCATGGCGCGTTTCCTCCCGGTCGCCTGAACGTCCCGATCGATCCGGCTTCTTCGCGGCCGGACCCGGGGCGTCACATGTTCCCGACTTCCTCCGGGATCTCGTAGAAGGTCGGGTGGCGGTAGATCTTGGAGCCGGTCGGCTCGAACAGCATGCCCTTGTCGTCGGGATCGGAGGCGATGATCTCGGTGGACGGCACCACCCAGACCGACAGGCCCTCGCCGCGCCGCGTGTAGACGTCACGGGCCGCCTGCAGCGCCATCTCGGCATCGGCGGCGTGAACGGAGCCGACGTGGCGGTGAGACATGCCGTTGCGGGAGCGAATGAACACTTCCCAGAGCGGAATCTTCTTTTCAGCCATGATGATATCTCCCGTCAGCCCGCCTGGCGGGCCGTGACTTCAGGATGAAAACCGGTGACGGCAAGCCCGATCGCGCTGATCAGGCCGCTTCCTTCGCTTCGGCTGCCGCCGCGGCGGCCTTGCGAGCGCGACGCTTGTCGGCATAGGCGGTCGCGGCCTCGCGAACCCAGGCGCCGTTCTCGTGGGCGGTCCGGCGCTGCTTGATGCGCTGGCGGTTGCACGGGCCGTTGCCGGCCACGACCTGCTGGAACTCTTCCCAGTCGATCTCGCCGACCTCCCAGTGGCCGGTCTCCTCGTTGAACTTCAGGTCCGGATCCGGGAGCTCCAGGCCGAGGAAATGGGCCTGCGGCACGGTGGCATCGATGAATTTCTGGCGCAGATCGTCGTTGGAGAAGCGCTTGATCTTCCAGGCCATGGACTTGCCGGAATGGATGGACTCCCCGTCCGGCGGGCCGAACATCATCAGCGACGGCCACCACCAGCGGTTCAGCGCGTCCTGCGCCATTTCCTTCTGCTCCGGCGTGCCCTTGGCAAGCGACAGCATCAGCTCGTAGCCCTGCCGTTGGTGGAAGCTCTCCTCCTTGCAGACGCGGATCATCGCGCGGGAGTAAGGCCCGTAGGAGCACCGGCAGAGCGGGATCTGGTTCATGATCGCCGCGCCGTCGACCAGCCAGCCGATGGCGCCGATGTCGGCCCAGGTCAGCGTCGGATAATTGAAGATGGAGGAATATTTGGCCTTGCCGGAGAGAAGCTCCTCGACCATCTCCTCGCGGCTCTTACCGAGGGTCTCGGCGGCAGCGTAGAGATAGAGGCCATGGCCGCCCTCGTCCTGGACCTTGGCCAGCAGAGCCGCCTTGCGGCGCAGCGACGGCGCCCGGGTGATCCAGTTGCCCTCGGGCAGCATGCCGACGATCTCGGAATGGGCGTGCTGGGCGATCTGACGCACCAGCGTCTTGCGGTAGGCCTCCGGCATCCAGTCGTTCGGCTCGATGCGCTGCTCGTCGTCTACCCGCGCCTGGAAGCGCGCCTCGAGCGCGGCATCGTCACCGGTCGTGTCGATATCGAGATTGTTGAGCGCCTGCGTGTACATCCCGAAGACCTCCCTCGTCGTTCGGACCGAACCGCCTCGACGGATCAAGGCGTCGGCCACATACCGCGTTTTATCTGGAATGATTATATGTGACAGAAAGATCCCTCGTCAAGTCGATTTTCGTCACATATTGCAGTGTGACACAGCCAGTTGCGCAGCCGCCCTCGCCCATGTCAGGCGGGCTGTGCTTTCCGCCCAAGATCCTGGAAACGCTCATGAAAGGACGCGTCGGGAGGCGGCATCGGCCCGTCGGAGCATTCACCATGACCATCGAGCCAGCCTTCCGACCCACCCACCAGCCGGCGGTAGATTCGGGCCGCGAGCGCCCGGGCGGCATGACCGGGCCAGTCGTCCGGCAGAAGCGGGGCCGGCAGCAGGGGATCGCGGAGCACCAGCCGGCGGTATTCGTGAATCAGCAGAATCCGGCCGACCAGGCAGTCGAGCGGCGACGGCGCCACGCCCGTGTCGAGCGCATCGGCGAGCGGTGCAAACCGGTCCAGGAAGCGCCGATAGCCGGCGGCCACCTCGCTGAGCTGGAACGCCTCGCCGGCCAGCACCGCGGCATCGGCCGCCGACCCGCTGGCATCCAGCCAGACGATGCCGGAATAGTCCGCCGTGTTGCCGGAGAAGAGATCGCCGCTTGCGGTGGCCGGCGCCAGGAAGACCGTCGGCGCAAGCTGCCCGAAGCCCCGCTCCCGCAGGAGCTCGCGCTGGGCGGTCCGGATCTCGCCGGACGCGGTCAGCACCGCGAGCCGCCAGTTGCCCTTCCACGCTTGCGGCGCGGCGAAGTAGATCCGGTGGGTCGCATCGGCAAAGGCACGGCGCCCACCGTCGGACAGCCGGTAGAAGCTCTTCCGCCCGACCTTGGTGCGCTCCAGCCAGCCCTCGCTCGCCAGCCGCGACATGGCCGTCCTGACCAGCCGATCGTCGATGCCGATGGATCCGAGCAGTTCCGTCAGCGTGCCGAGCCAGAGCTCACCGCCGCGCGGTGCCACCGCGTCGCCGTAGATGGTGACGATCAGCGACCAGGCGCGGATGGGCGAGCGGGCGTGGAACGCCTCGATCAGCGGGGCAATCGCGGTAGACGTGTCGGTTGCGGCCATGACCGGGGTCTATAATCTGCCGGCATCGACCAGCGCAACGGCGCTGCGGACAGTCACCTCGACGGAAGACGGCTCTGGATTCATGATCGTGACCTGCGGCGAAGCGGTGGTGGACTTCCTTCCCGAGACCGATCCGGATGGGCACCCCCTGTTCCGCCCCGTCCTGGGCGGGTCGCTTTACAATGTCGCGCTAGGGCTCGGGCGGCTGGGCGTTCCCGCCTCCTATTTCTGGGAGCTGTCGACGGATCCGTTCGGCACCTGGTTCGCGCGCGAGCTCGAGGCGGCGGGCGTGCATCTCGGCGCGCTGGTCCGTGGGACCCGCCCCACCCCGCTCGCCTTCGTCGACCTCTCCGGGCCAGAGCCGCATTTCCAGATCGTCGATGCCGGCGCGATCATGAGCAGCTTCGATCCGGCGGTCGCCGGCAGCCTGCCGGAGGGGGCGCGGGTGCTGCACACCGGCTCGGCGATCCTGGCACTGGAGCCCGGCGGCGCCGCGATCGAGGCGTTCGCGCGCGCCGCCTCGGAAGGCGTGGCGATCTCGCTGGACTTTAACGTTCGCCCGCCGAGCGTCTCGGACCGAGAGGCCTATCGCGCAAGGCTCGACCGGCTGGTTAACGTGGCAACCATCGTCAAGGCGAGCGCCGCCGATCTTGCGTTCCTGGAACCGGACACCCCGCCGGAGGCGTTCCTCGACCGCTGGCAAGCAGCCGGCGTATCGCTCGCCATCGTGACGATGGCCGAACGGGGCGTGCTCGCGGCCGCCGGGGACCATCGGGTTCGGCACCCCGCGGTGAAGCTCGACCTGAGAGATCCGGTGGGCGCCGGCGATGCCTTCACGACCGGCATGCTGGCCCGCCTCTGGGAGCTGGATCGGCTTGCGCGGCAGACGTTGGCGACGATTGGCGAGGATGAGCTGTCGGCCGCCCTCGGCCACGCGCAGGAGGTCGCGGCCTATGTGTGCCGGCGGCCCGGCGCCGTCTTTCCCTGGAAGGCGGACCTCGCTGCCGAACGCCGTCGCGTCGGCTCAGCCCTTATCGCGTAGCAGCCGGGCCTTCTCGCGGTTCCAGCTCCGTTCCTTCTGGGTCTCGCGCTTGTCGTGCGTCTTCTTGCCCTTGCCCAGACCGAGATAGACCTTGGCGATCCCGCGCGCGTTGAAAAAGACCCGGAGCGGCACGATGGTCATGCCGTCCTTCTGAACCGCGCTCGCCAGCCGCGCGATCTCGCGCTTGTGCATGAGCAGTTTACGCGGCCGCCGCGTCTCGTGATTGAAGCGGTTCGCCTGCAGATATTCCGGAATGTAGGCGTTGTAGAGGTACAGCTCGCCGCCATACTCCGCCGCATAAGCCTCGGAGATGTTGCTGCGCCCCTGCCGCAGCGACTTGACCTCGGTGCCGTGCAACTGGATGCCGGCCTCGAAGGTGTCGCCGATCTCGTAGTTGAAGCGCGCCTTGCGATTCTCCGCCACCGGACGGGTCTTCGGGTCGTGTCCCTTCTTCGCCGTATTCATGATCAGACACTCCCGGATACGGGGGCGCGGTCGGCGCCCCCGGCAACAATTGCACTGTCCCTCTTCGGGAAACTTCAAGCCCCGGAAACCGAAAGGGTTCCCGGGCGTGGGCCGCCGCCGTCAGAGCAGGTCTGCGTGCGCCATCGCCTTTTCGATCGCGTTGGCGGTCTCCACCGACACCGGCACCAAAGGCAGGCGCAGCTCGTTGGCGCACCGGCCGAGGATCGACAGGGCATATTTGGACCCGGTCGGGTTCGGTTCAAGGAACAGCGCCTGATGAAGCGGCATCAGCGTGTCCTGCAGCCGCAAGGCGCGCGCATAGTCGCCGGACAGGCAGGCCGTCTGGAAGGCCGAGCACAGCTTCGGGGCGACGTTCGCGGTGACCGAAATGCAGCCCGTGCCGCCGTGGGCGTTGAAGCCGAGGGCCGTCGCATCCTCGCCGGACAGCTGGACGAAATCCTCGCCGCACGCCTCCCGCTGCAGGGAGACCTTCGTCATGCTCGCCGTCGCATCCTTCACACCGGCGATGTTGCGGCACTCCTTGAACAGGCGCGCCATCGTCTCCGGCGCCATGTCGATCACCGACCGACCAGGGATGTTGTAGATGAAGATCGGCAGGCCCACCGCATCGTCGACCGCCTTGAAGTGCTGGAACAGCCCTTCCTGGTTCGGCTTGTTGTAGTAGGGCGTCACCACGAGGAGCGCATTGGCGCCTGCCTCCTCCGCGTGGCGGGCGAGCTCGATCGCCTCGGCGGTGTTGTTGGAGCCCGCACCGGCGATCACCGGCACGCGGCCGGCCGATGCCTCGATGCACAGATCCACCACGCGCTTGTGCTCGGCATGCGAGAGCGTCGGCGATTCACCGGTGGTTCCGACCGGAACGAGGCCGTGCGTGCCCTCGGCGATCTGCCACTCGACAAGCTCCTGGAAGGCTTTCTCGTCCACCGCTCCGTCCCGAAACGGTGTGATCAGCGCAACGATGGAACCTTGAAACATGGGAGCACCCTCTGAGGTGTCTTATGGGACGGGCCGGCCACATAGGGGCCGGAAAGAGCCGGGAGAATAGTCGTGCGTCCTTGAGCCCACAAGCGGCCTGTGCGGCTTCTTTTCGACCGGTCCGGGACGCGACGGGATACGCAATTTTCACCCTCATCCCCTATGCAGGACCGCAAGTCGGCAGCGCGGCGGGCATCACCAGGTTGTCAGGGCCGCAAGCTACAATCGCTGCTAAGGTGAGTTCGGGGCGCAGGCGAACAGGTTGAGCATGCAGCTTTCAAGAAACTGGTGCATTTCGCTGGCGGCCATCGCCGCGACGGCGGCGGGCATCGAGGCATCGGCGGCCGCACCGAAGGGAATCGCCCCTATCCGCTCGGCGCTTCCGGTCTGGCAGACGGCGGGCATACCGGCCCCCAACCCGGCACGCCACGACACCGCCTCCCCCGGTTCTGAGGCGTCCGGGAACGCCCGGCCGGTGGTGCGGGTCGACGCCCCGGTTCCGCGCGCCAGGCCCCTGCGCTCCGCCGCCGGCGGGGCCTCCCTGGCGAGCGCCCCGGCGGCACCCGCTCCCGTCGCGCCCGTGCAGAGCCCGGCCGCCGCACCCGCGCTGCCCGCACCGGGAAGCGCGGCCGTCGCCGCGCCGACAGCCTCGACGAGCCAGGCCTTCTCCGCCTACGGCAAGCGCTCCGGGACGCTGAAGGACGCGCTCGACGCGCTGCGCCGCGACCAGTACGAGACGACCTTCGCACTCAGGAACGGGCTGTCGGATCCGCTGGACCGCAAGATCGTCGACTGGGCGCTGACGCGCTCCGGATCGCCGAAGGTCTCCTCCGCGATGATCGCCGAGTTCGCCGCCGAGGCGCCCGGCTGGCCCGACCCCGATCTCACGCGTTCGCGCGCCGAGGAAGCTCTCTACCGGGAGAAGCCGCCGGCGAACGAGGTGCTGCGCACCTTCGGGGCATCGCCCCCCATCTCCACGCCGGGCGCGATTCTCTACGCCCGCGCCCTTGTCGCCAGCGGCGATCCGCAGCGCGCCGCCGATGTCCTGAGGGGCGTCTGGTACGACAAGGCCATGAGCAGCGGTTACCAGAAGCAGATCCTGAGCGAGTTCTCGGGTGTTCTGACGTCGGCTGACCACATGCGCCGCGCCGAAATGCTGCTCTACCGCGACCGGTTGAGCGACGCGAACGCGCTGAAACCCTACCTCTCCTCCGCCGATCGCGCCTACGTCGATGCCCGCGCCGCCGTGGCCAGCAGCGCCGGCAACGCCAGCACTTTGCTCAACGCGGTGCCCGCAAGCGCCCGCAACCGGCCCGGCTATCTGTTCGCCCAGATCGCTTACAACCGGCGCAAGGAGAACTACCGGGCCGCGGCCGCGCTCCTGCAGAAATCGCCGCGCGACGCCCGCTCGCTGATCGATCCCGACGAATGGTGGGTGGAGCGTCGAATCGTGTCGCGCGGCCTGATCGAGGAAGGCGACCCGCGCACGGCCTACACTCTTGTGGCCGCCCACTCGGCGGAATCGCCGCGCTTCGAGGCGGAAGCGGAGTTTCATGCCGGCTGGTACGCGCTGCGCTATCTGAACGACCCGCGCCGCGCGGCAAAGCACTTCGACCGGATCGAACAGCTGGGCACCACCCCGATCACCCTGTCGCGTGCCTATTACTGGCAGGCGCGGGCCGCGGAGGCGGCCGGCAATGGCGGCAAGGCGCGCTCTTACTACCAGAAGGCCGGGCGCTACGGGATGACCTACTATGGCCAGCTCGCCCGCGAGAAGATGGGACAACGCTCGGCCGGCGTCGGCCGGCCGGCCCGCGCCGGCATCACCGACACCGCCACATTCAGCCGCAACGAGCAGGTGATTGCCATCAACCGGCTGATCGCGACCGGCCATGCCCATCGCTCCTGGCCGCTCTTCGATCACCTGTCGGAGACGCTTTCCTCGCCCGGCCAGATTGCCCTGCTGTCGGAACAGGCGGAGCGGGCGGGTCTGCCGCACATCTCCCTGCTGGTCGCCAAGGAGGGGTTGAACCGCGGTCTCGACGTGGACGGCCTCGCCTTCCCGACCGACGGCATCCCGAAATCGACCCGCATGCCGGCTGGCCTCGATCGCGCCATCGTTTACGCGATCGCGCGCCAGGAAAGCACCTTCAACACCGGCGCGGTGAGCCCGGCCGGCGCCATGGGCCTGCTGCAGCTCATGCCCGGCACCGCGCGCGCGACAGCCAAGAGCCTCGGACTTTCCTATCAGCAGAGCCGCATGACCCGGGACGCGTCCTACAACGCCACCCTCGGCGCCGCGCACCTCAAGGAGCTGATCGACCAGTTCAACGGTTCTTATGTCCTCACCTTCGCCGCCTACAATGCCGGCCGCAGCCGTGCCTACGAGTGGATCGAGCGGTTCGGCGATCCGCGGGATCCCCGGGTCGATGCCATCGACTGGGTTGAATCGATTCCCTATGGCGAGACCCGGAACTACGTGCAGCGGGTGATGGAGAATGTGCAGGTCTACCGGGAGCAGCTGGGGACGGGCCGGCTCTCCATCGAGGAGGACCTCAACCGGGGACGGCCGGGCTGAGCAGGTCCGGCGCGGCCTCTTTGACAACGGGCTGCGATCTGACATCACCTCCCCTGCACGACCGGGCATCCGATCCGGCCAAACCAAAACGACAGGAAGACGCGGCGATGACGGGCGGACCGGAGACCGGCGAATGGACCGAGCTGACGTGGACCGGCGCCGACGGCACACCTCTCTTCGCGCGCCACTACGCGCCGGCGAAGGCCACAACGCTACCGCCGGTCGTCTGCCTGCCTGGCCTCACCCGCAACAGCCGGGACTTCACGCTGCTTGCCCGCTATCTCTCCCGAAAGGCTGAAAAACCCAGGGCCGTCATTGCCATGGACTTCCGCGGCCGCGGCCGCTCCGGCTACGCCGACTGGCAGACCTACACGCCGCAGACGGAACTCGATGACACGCTGCGCGGCCTCGATGCGGCCGGCATAAGCACCGCTGCCTTTGTCGGCACCTCGCGCGGCGGCCTCGTGATGATGGCGATAGCGCTGGTCGCGCCGGAACGCATGACGGCAGCCGTTCTCAACGACATCGGCCCACGCATCGAGCGCAACGGCCTTGCCCGGATCGCGGGCTATGTCGGCGATGAAAGCCCCGATACATGGGAAGCCGCCGTCGACGCCCTCCGACAGGGACAGGAAGAGATCTTTCCCGATCTCGTGGCGGAGGAATGGGTGCGCTTCGCACACCAGGTCTTCCGCGACGACAACGGCAAGCCCGTTTACGACTACGACCCGGCGCTCCAGGACGCCTTCGAGGCTTTCAACCCCGAAACGCCCCTGCCCGATCTCTGGCCGGCCTACTACGCAATGAAGGCTACCCCGGTGATGGTGGTGCGGGGTGGCCTGTCCGATATCCTGTCGACGGCAACGCTGGAAGCGATGCGGCAAGCCCACCCGAAGATGACCACCCTCGTCATTCCCGACCAGGGCCACGCACCGCTCCTCTGGGACGTGCCGACCCACCAGAGAATTGCGGAATTCCTGAGCGCCGCCGACGAACGCCGTTGGCCACCCCGCGCGTGCGATTGACGGACGGCGCATCCGTCTGGACGCACCAAGGCGCCTCAGAGAACTCCGACAAAGCTCTGAATTAGCTGAACTATTCCCACACTCGTCAATGCGGCCGTCACTGCGAGGCCGGCGCCGCCTCGTCCTCGCCCGAGGCGTCGGCCGTCTCGGCCGGCACGGTCACCTGGTCCGACACGACGGTGTAGCCCTGCGGCACTGAAATCGTGCCTCCACCGGTCAGCGCGTCGTAAGCCGCCTGGTCCGTGGCCACTCCCTCGATCCGAACGGCCGTCTCGTCAACGGAAACCGAGCCGGACTGCAGCAGTTCGGCCGCACTGATCCCCCCCTCCACGGCGAGAAGGAAGTTCACCGGCGCTCCGCTCGCAGCGGACAGTCCGCTCGTATCGAGACCGGAGACGAAGGTGGTAGCCAGTTCGTCCTGAATGCGGCCGACGTCGCGCGAGTTCGGCAGAACACCGCGAGCCACGGTGCTGTCTTCGGAGCGTTCGATGACGAACTCGTAGGGCGACGCGGCGGCCACCGTTTCTGTGCGGTCATCAACGGAGCGCACACCAGGCGTGGATCGAACGATGGTCGCGGCCTTGGCCCGCTCCTCATCCGTTTCAGCGCCACCGACCAGCCGCACCTCGCGACCCGTCACCTCGGCTTCCGCCCAACCAATGCCCTCATTCGCCAGGCGATCGCCGATGCGGGCGGCAAGCTCCGTGTCGGTCGCCGCCCGGTCACCGACCGCCCCGACGATAACGAGAATCACGATGGTGAAGATCGCCGCGGCAACCCAACGAAACATGAGATCTCTCCCCAGCCCTGAAAGCCGAACCCGAACTGGCCGGACCCTACCCTAGACCCATTCCGAGTGCAGCCCATTTTGCCGCAACTGCGCACACACCCGTCAAGTTTTCGCTCGCCCGGGCCGCATGGCAGAAACGGAAAGGCCCCCTGACGCGCTGTTCTGCGCCGATTGCCGGCGCACAGCCCTGCCCGGACGCCCTGAGAGGCCGAAAACAGCGGGCTTTACGGGTGGCCAGAACGCAAAACGGCTCCCTCGGGGAGCCGCGAAGAAAGATCGGGAGCTGTTTGATTGCCCGTCCGCCGGCCCTGAATGCCGTCCCCAAACAGAAAAGACCCGGCGGTTGCCCGCCGGGTCCCTCCAGAAGATCCGAGGATCTTGCTGGATTAGAAGGTGCGCTGCACGCGGAAGGCGCCAGCCCAGAGGTTCGCATCCGGGTAAGCGGAAGCGGAGTCCTGGTCCACGTAGCGGTAGTCGACTTCGACACCCATCAGGAGACCCGAAACCGGGGTCCAGGTGATGTTGCCCTGAACGTCGTAGTTCTTGAAGTCGTTGAGCGACGTGACGCCGTCCTCGTAGTCGAGGTAACCGGCCTGGATCGCAGCGCCGACGGTCGGGGTGAAGGAGAAGCCGAAGCCACCCGACACCGACCAAGCCGTGGCGAGGTCGAGGTCACCCGTGACCGGGTTGTAAGAGGCGTCGCCGACGTCTTCCCAGCTGTTGAAGTTGGAAGAAGCGTAGGCCACGGCGCCCTTCGTGTAGGCACCCGACAGGTTGGCGGTGACGCCCGAGCCGAACGGCAGGTTGAACTTCACACCACCGTTAAGAGCCCAGCCCACTTCGCTGCTCGGCGTCATGCCAGCGGCGTTGTAGCCCGGCCACACCTGGCGAACAGCACCGCTCAACTGAGCCGAACCCCAACCCTGATCGATGCGCAGGTTGGCGACCAGATCCGGGTACTTCGTTCCGCCGTAGTCCGGAGCGTAGTTGGCGATGCCGATACGACGCTCGGAAGCAGCTTCGAGAGCCACCGAAGCGGAGAAGCCGTTGCCGAACGCGAACGTGTAGGCAGCGAGGTTCTGACGCTGGTCGGAGACCTGCGGGGTGAAGGCGAAGGCCCAGGTCGGGTAGACCACGAAGTCGTAGAACGACTGCGTGCGACCGAAGGTGAAGCCGCCGAACTGGATGAAGGAGTTCCACAGCGTCAGGCCGGTCGAGCCGCCCGGAGCGTCGTAGGTGATCCAGAACTCGTTGTAGGCACGCAGCAGGCCGAACTCGGTGTTGGTGCGCGAGTCCATGTAGATGTAGCCACGGGCGCGGAAGGCGGTGGAGTTGAAGTCGCGCCAGTTGGTGCCAGCCGCACGGAGCGTGGAACCGTCGGTGTCGAAGTAGCGATACTCCGCACGGACACGGCCACGGACCGACAGGCAGGTGTCAGTGCCGGGGATGTAGTAGAAGCCCGCACCGAACGCGTCGCAGACGCGGACGTAGTCGATCGGCTCCGGGGCGACCGGAAGATCGGCAGCCTGAGCACCGGTCGCAGCCAGCACGCCGGCAGCGGTACCGAGGAGAAGAGTCTTCATATTCATGTCCTGACCTCCAAGCTTGTCAGATAAGAGACTGACCAAATTGACCCAAAGACTGTGGCCGCTGGTTTCAATCGGCCCTTCTCTGATCAGACCCGATGCCGGTGTCGAATTCGTTCGAATCTTTAGTCGGCGCTCGGGTCGCTTCCGGTCAGCGACCGGTTGCAGGGTGACCATATCGATTAGCTTCGCCGGTTCAATCGCAACCACGCGTTCCGACCCGGTTCCGGGGTTCATTTGGAATCCGCTGTTGCAGAGACGCCACAATCCGGGGTGCCGCAGGGGTCCTGGACCCTGGATCCGGCCGGTCCGACCACCAGATTCTCTTAAGAATCAATAAACATCGCGTCGAAAAGCGAAGCCGGCTCGGCCGTTGGCTGGGCAGTGTGGCGATTCTGCACGCAATCGCCGCCGGGCGGGTCAAGGACCGCGGATTCGGGGACCGGCAGGCGGGTCAGGCGTCGCCTGCCGGTTGATCCTCCCCGCCTGATGCCCCGGCATCGGCCATGTCCGGGGCGTCAGGCAAGGAGCTGCGTCCGGGATCAGCGGGGCCGGCTGGAGGGACCGGCCCCGGTCCCGCCGGCGGCAGCGCCAGGGCAATGCCCGAAGCGCCGTCGCCGTTCGGCCCTCCTGCCTAGAAGGTGCGCTGGACGCGGAAGAGACCGGTCCAGATGCTGCCGTCCTCGTAGGCGCTGTCGTCGGCGTCCACGTACCGGTACTCGACGGCCGGCCCCATGATCAGACCATCGACCGGCGTCCAGACCACCTGGCCCTGCGCGTCATAGTTCTTGAAGTCGTCAACCGGATTGGCGCTGTTGGTGTAGTCGAGATAGCCGCCGGCCACCGCAACGCTCAGGTTCGGGTTGATGGCGAAGCCGAGACCGCCCGACACCGTCCAGGCTTCGGACAGCTCCAGATCGCCCGAGGAATCGAGCACGGCGTCATAGCCGCCGTTGCCGCCGCCGAAGCCGAAGCCGTTGCCCGGGCCGGTCGCGCTGGAGGTCGCGTAGGCGAAGGCACCCTTCGAATAGGCACCCTGCAGATTGACCGTGACGCCCGCCGCAAACGGCATGTTGACCTTCACGCCACCGCCGACGGCCCAGCCGAGTTCGCTCTCCGGCGTGGTGCCGACCGAGTTGTAGCCCGGCCAGACCTGGTGCAGCGCACCCATCACCTGCGCGGAGCCCCACCCCTGGTCGATGCGGACGTTGGCCACGAAGTCGGGATACTTCGTACCGCCATAGCCCGGCGCATAGCTGTCGATGCCGCTGCGGCGATCATCCGCGCTCTCCAGGGCAAGCGATGTGGAGACGCCGTTGCCGAAGGCGAAGGTGTAGGCGCCCAGCGTCTGGCGCTGGTCGGAGATCTGCGGCGTGAACACCGAGGCCCAGGTCGGATAAGCGACGAAGTCGTAGAAGGACTGCGTGCGGCCGAAGGTGAAGCCACCGAACTGGATGAAGGAGTTCCACAGCGTCACGGACGAGCCGCCGCCGTCACCGTTGAAGCCGAACAGGCCGGTGGAATCGTAGGTGACCCAGAACTCGTTGTAGGCGCGCAGCAGGCCGAACTCGGTGTTGGTGCGCGAGTCCATGTAGATGTAGCCGCGGGTGCGGAACTGCGACGAGTTCATGTCGCGCCAGTGGGCGCCGTAATTCTGCGCCAGTTCGCTCTCGCCGTAGCGGTACTCCGCGCGGACACGACCACGCACCGAAATGCAGGTGTCGGTTCCGGGGATATAGTAGAAGCCCGCGCCGAACGCGTCGCAGACGCGGACATAGTCGACGGGCTCGGGGGCCACCGGCAGGTCGGCAGCATAGGCGGCCGGCACGGCGATCACGCCGCCGACGACACCCAGAAGAACGCGCTTCATCATCGAAGAAACTCCAAGCTTCGTCCCTTGAGGACGCTCACCAGTTGATCGACCCCCCGGTACGCGGGGCCGAAAGTCGCCCGCATCCGCCAGATGCCCTGAGGCGCCCTGGCGGCTCGGTCCATCAGACCTTATCGGGAGGATTTCTGGTGGGCAGAGACGATCGGCCGCAGTATCCGCGACACTCTTACTCAGTCGTTTCCAGACGATGGTCTGAAATTATTTTCCATAACGTCGGTAGTTTATTTTCGCGTTCTTGTCGAGGAACATAGAGCGCGAAAATTGGAAACTAGAAGTGCGATCGAGTTTTGATGCTCGAATGCCACACCGGCACTTAATCTAGGAAATCGCGTCCAAAGGCGGACATCGGCGCCGCCAGGTCGGGTTGTTGACGAAAAAAGGGCAGACGGAGCGCGCCCCTGCCCTTGTTCAGACCCGAATCCCGGTGAAATCGGGTTGGATCGTTCAGAACGTCCGCTGGACCCGGAAGTCCCCCGCCCAGACGCTGCCGTCGTCGTAGGCCGGTGAGGACGTATCCACGTACCGATAATCGACCTCGACGCCGAACAGGAGACCCGACACCGGCGACCAGGTGATGTTGCCCTGCAGGTCGTAGTTCTTGAAGTCGTTCATCGCGTCGGCGTCGTTCTGGTAATCCAGATAACCGGCCATGATGTTCGCGCCGACCGTCTGGGTCAGGTCGAACGCGAAACCGCCCGAAAGCGACCAGGCGGTGGAGAGCTCAAGTCCGCCGGAGGCATCGAGATAGGCATCGTAGACGTCGCCGTTCGGGCTCGTCGGCTGCGAGGACACGTAGTCAACCGCACCCTGCGAATAGCTGCCCTGGAAATTGAAGCTCGCGCCCGAGGCGAACGGCAGCTTCAGGTTCACACCGGCGCCGGCAACCCAGCCGAGTTCGCTGCCTGGCGTCGAACCGGCGGCGTTGTAGCCCGGCCAGACCTGATGCAGCGCGCCCATGACCTGCGCCGTACCCCAACCCTGGTCGATGCGCACGTTGGCAACGAGATCAGGATATTTCACGCCGCCATAGCCGGGCGTGTAGCCGCCGATGTCGGTGCGGCGCACATTGGCTGCTTCCAGGGCAAGCGTGCTGGAAACGCCGTTGCCAAAGGCGAACGTGTAGGCGCCGACCGGGGTCTTGGTATCGGAGATGCTGGGATACCAGGCGAAGGCGAAGGTCGTGTACTCGAGGAAATCGTAGAAGGACTGCGTCTTACCGAAGGTGAAGCCGCCGAACTGGATGAAGGAGTGCTCCAGCGACAGACTCGTCCCGCCGGGGGCATCCGTGGTCAGGCGGAACTCGTTGTAGGCGCGCAGCAGGCCGAACTCGGTGTTGGTGCGCGAGTCCATGTAGATGTAGCCGCGGGCGCGAAACTCGGTGGAGTCATAGTCGCGCCAGTGATCGACGAACTCGCTGTCGAAGTAGCGATACTCCGTCCGGACACGGCCGCGCACCGAAATGCAGGTGTCGGTTCCGGGGATGTAATAGAAGCCCGTGCCGAAGGCGTCGCAGACACGAACATAATCAATCGGCTCGGGAGCCACCGGCAGGTCGGCGGCTTCAGCCACGCCGGTGCCGAGGACGACGGCAGCCAGGCCGGCAAGGAGATGGGTCTTGCGCATGTCTTTCTCCAACGCGTGCCCCACAGGGCGCTGGGCGGACCTCTGACCCGCAGCCGGTGAGACGACAGCGAATCGTATTGCGCGCGAAAGGACTGTTCGAGATCCAGAGCGCGCGTTCACTCCGTCGTTAAGACTTACCTATGACACTTCGGTTGCACATGGTGCGCTGAACGTGTCTCAGGCTGCAAGAACCGGCATCGCGTTGCCATCGCGCCACACCAAAAAAGCCCGCCGTTGCCGGCGGGCTTTCTAGTTCTTCGGATCGGCTCCGACCTGATCGGTGGCCGGAGACCGCGGGAGGACACGCCCCCCGCAACGCCAGTTAGAAGGTGCGCTCGGCGCGGAAGAAGCCGGCGTAGGCGTCGCCGCTGGAAGCCGCTTCCTCACCCGGGTTCACGTAGCGGTACTCCAGACCGACGCCCATCTCGAGGCCGGAGATGTTGCCCGGCGCATAGGTGATGTCGCCCTGGACGTCGACGTTGGAGAACGAGTTGTCGCTGTCCACCTGGTCGGACATCATGAAGTAGCCGCCCTGGATGCCGAAGCCGAGTTCCGGGCTGATCTGGGTGCCAACACCGCCCGAGACCGACCAGGCCTCGTTGGTTTCGATGTCGCCCGTTGCGGAATTGAACGAGGCATCGGTCGCCTCGACGATAAAGCCGCGCGGGGAGGAGAAGCCGGTCGTGTCGGTCGACGCGTAGGACGTGGCGCCGTTGGCATAGGTGCCGGTGACGTTCATCCGGGTGCCGACGCCGAACGGCAGGTTGAAGAGAACGCCGCCGCCGACCGCGAAGCCGACCTTGCTCTCCGCCGTTCCTTCGGCGCGGTAGCCCGGCCAGACCTGGTGGCCGGCGGCCATCAGCTGCGCGGAGCCCCAGCCCTGATCGACCCGCAGGTTGGCCACCAGGTCGGGATACTTGGTGCCGCCGTAGCCAACGCTTTCGGTGGTCGTCTGGGTGATGTCGTTTCCGGCCGCGTCCACGCCCACCACCGACGTGGTCGACGTGGTGTAGGCACCGCCGATACCGGAACGGCGAGCCGAGGTGTCTTCGATGGACACCGACGACGAGAAGCCGTTGCCGAACGCGAAGGTGTAGGCGGCCAGGTTGGTCTTCTGGTCCGACAGCTGCGGCGTGAAGACCGAGGCGTAGGCCGCGTAATTCACGAAATCATAGAAGGACTGGCCGCGCCCGAAGGTGAACCCGCCGAACTGGATGTAGGCGTGGTCCATCGACGTCTGGACGTCGTCGTTGTTGTCCACGGTCAGGAAAATTTCGGTGTAGGTACGCAGCAGGCCGAACTCGGTGTTGGTGCGCGAGTCCATGTAGATGTAACCGCGGGCCCGGAACTCGCTGGAATCGAAGTCGCGGGCCTGGCTCGGGTTGGACGTCGCCTCGCGGAAATTCCGGTTGTAGTTGAACCCGCGATACTCCGCGCGGACGCGGCCGGAGACGTTCAGGCAGGTATCCGTGCCGGGGATGTAATAGAAGCCGGCGCCATAGGCGTCGCACACCCGCACATAGTCGATCGGCTCGGGAGCGACGGGCAGATCCGCAGCACTGGCGGCAGAGGCACAGGCGACTGTCGCCGCAGCGCCGATCATCAGGATGTTGGTCTTCATAGTCGAACTCCAAGCTCATCGGTTGCAGACGGTGGACACCGCCGCTGGATCTGCGCTCAGACGCCTTGCAGTCTCTTGTTGGGCTCATCGACCGGCTGGAATTGGCTCAGCCGGTACACGGTCGAACACATGAGCCATGCCCCGTTTGTCGCGCCGTTATGGTTAACAGTTCCTAACCAAACGGCCGCTGAGGGCCCCGATCGGGGTGTTTTTCGAAGGAATTCGTTAACTCTGTTGCCGCCGTGGCGCGAAAACCACAGCGGCCGACACAGCTGCCAACGCGCCGCCGCGACATGACCGGTTCCGTGCGGCCGAATCCCTGCACTAGACTGCCGCCTGACATCGCCCCCACCGGCAGCAGCGGACGATTCGATGCTCGATGCCCTGCACTCGCGAATTGCGGACAAGCGCGACGACCTGGTCGCGCTGACCTGCGATCTCGTCGCCATCCCGACCATCAATCCGCCGGGAGACGCCTATGTCCCCTGCGCGAAATTTCTGGGCGAGCGCCTGCGCCGGCGCGGTTTCGAGATCGCCTACATCCGCGGCACCGATACGCCTGGCGACAGCGACCGCTATCCCCGCATGAACGTGATCGCCCGGCGGCAGGGCAGCCGCCCCGGCCCCTGCGTGCATTTCAACTCGCACATCGACGTGGTGGCCGCGGGTCACGGCTGGACCAGCGATCCGTTCACGCCGGTGGTGCGCGACGGCCGAATCTACGGGCGTGGCACCTGCGACATGAAGGGCGGGCTGGCCGCCTCGGTGATCGCAATGGAGGCGCTGATCGAGGCCTTTCCCGATCTGCCCGGCACGCTGGAGATCTCCGGGACGGTAGACGAGGAGTCGGGCGGCTTCGGCGGCGTCGCGCACCTGGCGGCGCAGGGGCTTTTTTCTCGCCCGCGCGTCGACCACGTCATCATTCCCGAACCCCTCAACAAGGACCGGATCTGCCTGGGCCACCGCGGCGTCTGGTGGGCCGAGATCGAGACGCAAGGGCGCATTGCCCACGGCTCCATGCCGTTCCTTGGCGATTGCGGCGTGCGCCACATGGCGGCCGTCCTCAACGCCTTCGAGACGGAGCTTTTTCCGGCCCTGTCGGAGCGGCGCACCGAAATGCCCATCGCGCCGGAGGGCGCGCGTCGCTCCACCCTCAACATCAACTCCATCCACGGCGGCATGGAGGAGGATTTCGACGGGCTGCCGAGCGCCTGCGTACCGGATTCCTGCCGCATGGTGATCGACCGGCGCTTCCTGATCGAGGAGCCCATCGAGACGGTGAAGGCCGAGGTGACCGGCCTTCTCGACCGGCTCGCCACCTCCCGGCCAGACTTCCGCTACCGGATCCGCGACCTGTTCGAGGCGCTGCCGACCATGACCGAGCGCGACGCGCCGGTGGTCCTGGGCGTGGCGGAGGCGATCCGCTCGGTGCTTGGCAAGGAGCCGGACTACGTGATCTCGCCCGGTACCTACGACCAGAAGCACATCGCCCGCATTGGCCACCTGCACGACTGCATCGCCTATGGGCCGGGCATTCTCGATCTTGCCCACCAGCCGGACGAGTTCGTCGGCATCGACGACATGGTCGACTCCGCCCGCGTGATGGCCATGGCCGCACATGGGTTGTTGACCGCGGGCAGAGCATAGGCGCGAATATCCACCGCCGGGCACCACCGGACGCTGCCGGTTGCCCACCGTTCGTCACACAAGGGAAGGAAGAGCCGCGATGCGTCGTACGGTCCACGCCCTCGCCGCCGGCCTCGTGCTGGCAGCCGGTCTCACCGCACCGGCATTCGCCCAGAAAACCACCGCCACCATCGGCATGCGGCTCGAGCCGCCGCACCTTGACCCGACGGCAGGTGCCGCCGCGGCCATCGACGAGGTGGTCTACCAGAACGTCTTCGAGGGGCTGACCCGCATCGACGCCGACGGGTCGGTGAAACCGGGCCTGGCGGAGAGCTGGTCCATCTCCGACGACGGCCTCACCTACACGTTTCAGCTCCGTGACGGCGTCACCTTCCATGACGGCACCGGTTTCGATGCCGAGGACGTGAAGTTTTCCTTCGACCGCGCCAGGGCCGACGAATCCACCAACGCCCAGAAGCGGATCTTCGAGCCGATCGAGGCGGTAACCGTCGTCGATCCGGAAACGGTCGAGATCACGCTCTCCCGGCCCGCCGGCAGCTTTCTCTTCGATCTCGGCTGGGGGGACGCGGTGATCGTGGCAGCGGAGAGTGCCGACACCAACACCACCGCCCCCGTCGGTACCGGACCGTTCAAGTTCTCACGCTGGGTGAAGGGCGACAGCGTCCTGCTGGAGCGCAACGAGGCTTATTGGGGCGAACCGGCTGCGCTCACCGGCGCGACCTTCAAGTTCGTCGGCGATCCGGCCGCATCGCTCGCCGCCATGCTTGCCGGCGACCTCGACGCCTATCCCAACTTTCCGGCCACCGAGAACCTGCCCCAGTTCGAGGCCGACCCGCGCTTCGCCGTGGTGGTCGGGACCAGCGAGGGCGAGACCATCCTGGCGCTCAACAACCGGGAGAAGCCCTTCGCCGACCTGAAAGTGCGCCAGGCGATCAGCCATGCCATCGACCGCCAGGCAATCATCGACGGCGCCATGTTCGGCTACGGCACGCCGATCGGCTCGCACTTCGCGCCGCACCACCCGGCCTACGAGGACCTGACCGGCACCTACCCGTACGCCCTGGAGAAGGCCAGGACGCTGCTGGCCGAGGCCGGCTACCCGGACGGTTTCGAGGCCACCATGAAGCTGCCGCCGACGACCTACGCCCGCCGCTCCGGCGAGATCATCGCCTCCGAGCTTTCCAAGATCGGCATCACCGTCGAGATCATCCCGGTGGAGTGGGCGCAGTGGCTGGAGCAGGTCTTCAAAGGCCACGACTTCGACATGACCATCGTCTCCCACACCGAGCCGCTGGACGTCGATATCTACGCCCGCGACGACTACTATTTCGGCTACGACAACCCGGAGTTCGACGCCATCATCGACACACTGCAGTCCGAGGCGGATCCCAAGGCGCGCAATGCCCTGTTCCGGCAGGCCCAGGACATGATTGCGGCGGACGCGGTCAACGGCTTCCTGTTCCAGCTGCCCAAGGCCGGCGTCTGGAACGCGAAGCTGAAGGGATTGTGGTCCGACGCGCCGATCCAGGCCAACGACCTCACCGACGTCCACTGGGCGCCGTGAGCGCAGCCCTCACCCGATAGGCGGGGAGATCCGTGCTCGTCTTCCTGATCCGCAGGCTGGGCGGCCTCGTCGCGACGCTGCTCGTCGCGACGGTCGTCGTATTCGCGGTTCTGGAGATCCTGCCCGGCGACCCCGCCAGCCTGATGCTGGGCGTCAACGCCCAGCCGGACACCATCGCGGCGCTGAGAACCGAGCTCGGCCTCGACCGGCCCGCCCTCGCCCGTTATCTCGGCTGGATCGGCGGCATGCTCGTCGGCGATTTCGGCATCAGCTACACCTACCGAGTGCCGGTCGCCGGCCTGATCGCCGACCGTGCGCTGGTCAGCCTGCCGCTGGCGCTGATGGCGCTCCTGCTCTCCACCGCCATCGCCATCCCGCTCGGCACGCTTGCCGCCACCGCCCACAATCGCTGGCCGGACGCCACCGTGATGGGTTTTGCCCAGGTGGGCGTTGCGGTGCCGAACTTCTGGTTCGGGATCCTGCTGGTCTATCTGTTCGCCGTGACGCTGCGCTGGGTGCCCGCGGGCGGGTTTGCAGGCTGGGATGCAGGGCCCGCTGCTGCCCTGGCCTCGTTGATCCTGCCGGCCATCGCGCTGGCGCTGCCGCAGGCGGCGATCCTTGCCCGGGTGATGCGCTCCGCCCTGCTCGACGTGCTGCATGAGGACTATATCCGCACCGCGCGCGCCAAGGGCCTGCCGTTCCTGGCCACCGTCTGGCGCCACGCCGTGCGCAACGCGCTGATCCCGGTGCTGACCATTCTCGGTCTGCAGTTCGCCTTCCTGATCGCCGGCACCATCATCATCGAGAACGTCTTCTACCTGCCGGGGCTGGGACGGCTGATCTTCCAGGCCGTGGCCCAGCGCGACCTGATCGTGGTGCAAAGCCTGACCGTGCTGCTGGTGGCAACGGTGGTGATCGTCAACTTCCTGGTCGACCTCGCCTATGCCGCCGTCGATCCCCGGCTCAGGGACACCGGCCGATGAGCGAGACCGCTATCGACGGCGTGAACCGCCGCAGTATGGTCGCGCGGGCGCTGCGCCATCCCTCTTTCCTGATCGGCGCGGCGATCACGCTGACGCTGCTCGCCGCCGCCCTCGTCTCCTTCGTCTGGACCCCCTTTCCGGTTGCCGAGGTGGTGATCCGCGACCGGCTGCAGCCGCCCAACCCGGTTCACTGGCTCGGCACCGACGCCTTCGGCCGGGACATCTTCTCCATGCTGTTGGTCGGGGCGCGCAATTCGCTCGGGGTCGCGGTCGTGGCCGTGGCCATCGGCATCGGGATCGGTGTGCCGCTTGGGCTGGCGGCCGCGGCCGAGGGCGGCCTGCTCGACAGCATCCTGATGCGCGGCAGCGACCTGGTCTTCGCCTTTCCGGCGCTGGTCACGGCAGTGATGATCACCGCCATCTTCGGCCCCGGCGCGATCAACGCCATGATTGCCATCGGCATCTTCAACGTGCCGGTCTTCGCTCGGGTCACCCGGGGCGCGGCACGCGCGCTGTGGGGCCGCGAATTCGTTCTGGCCGCCCGGGTCGCCGGCAAGACACGGGCGCGCATCACCGTGGAACACGTGCTGCCCAACGTCGCCAGCCTGATCATCGTGCAGAGCACCATTCAGTTCGCCCTGGCGATCCTCGCGGAGGCCGGCCTCTCCTACGTGGGCCTCGGCACCCAGCCGCCCATGCCGAGCTGGGGCAAGATGCTGGCCGACGCCCAGACCATGATGGCGATCGCGCCCTGGCTCGCCATCGTGCCGGGGCTCGCCATCGTTGCCTCCGTCCTCGGCCTCAACCTTCTGGGCGACGGCCTGCGTGACGTGCTCGACCCCCGCCTGGATCGGACGCGGTGAGCGACATGGCGCTTCTGGACATCGACCGGCTGTCCCTGTCGATCGGCGCGCAGCCGATCCTCGACGACGTCAGCCTCACCGTCCGCGCGGGCGAAACCGTCGGCATCGTCGGCGAATCCGGCTCCGGCAAGTCGATGACCGCGCTCTCCGTCATGCGGCTGCTTCCCGCCGGCGCCCGTACCAGCGGGTCCATCCGCCTCGACGGCGAAGACCTGATGACCCGGTCGGAGCGCGCCATGTGTGGCATCAGGGGCCGCAAGATCGGGCTCGTCTTCCAGGAACCGATGACCGCGCTCAACCCGGTGCGCACCGTCGGCGACCAGATCGCCGAGGCCGTCCGCCTGCACCTGCCGCTCGGGCGCGCCGCCGTCGATGCGCGGGTGGCAACCCTTCTGAAGCGCGTCGGCCTCGCCGACCAGGGCGTCGGGCCGGATCGCTACCCGCACCAGCTCTCGGGCGGCCAGCGCCAGCGCGTGGTCATCGCCATCGCCATTGCCGCCGACCCGAAGCTTCTCATCGCCGACGAGCCGACCACGGCACTGGACGTCACCGTGCAGGCGCAGATCCTCGCCCTCCTGCGCGACGTGGCTGCGGCCGAAGGCGCCGCGCTGGTCCTCATCACCCACGATCTCGCGGTGGTCGCCGACATGGCCGACCGGATTGCCGTGATGAAGGATGGGCGGATCGTGGAGGAGGCCGCGCCCCTCGCCCTCTTCCGTGCCCCGAAGAGCGCGGAGACCCGCCGGCTGATCGCGGCGACCACCGCCACCCCGCGTCCGGTTCCCGCCCCCAAGGCCGATGCGCCGCTGCTGGTCGAGGCCGAACGGGTGGCGCGCGCCTACCCCCTGCCCCGGGCACGCCTGTTCGGACCCCGCCGCGAGGCGCGGGTGCTGGATGCCGTCAGCGTTTCCGTCCGGGCGGGCGAGAGCGCCGGTCTCGTCGGCGAATCCGGCTCCGGAAAATCGACGCTCGCCCGCACGATCCTTGCCCTCGACAGGCCCGACGGCGGAACGGTCCGCTTTCGCGGCAGCGACCTGTTCGCGATGACCGCTTCAGAGCTGCGCTCCGTGCGCCCCGAGATCCAGGCCGTTTTCCAGGACCCTTACGGCAGCTTCGATCCCCGGCACACCGTCGGCCGCATCGTCGGCGAGCCGTTGCATCTCCTGGGTAGCGCCTGCGCCCCCGACGAGCGCCGGCGCCGGATCGTCGACGCCCTCGACCACGTGGGGCTCGCGGAGGCCGACGCCGCGCGCTACCCGCACCAGTTTTCCGGCGGCCAGCGCCAGCGCATCGCGATCGCCCGCGCCATCGTCACCCGGCCGGCGCTGGTGGTCGCCGACGAGCCCGTCTCCGCCCTCGACGTCTCGCTGCAGGCGCAGGTGCTCGACCTGCTCGCGCGCCTGAGGCTGGAGATGAATCTCGCGCTCCTCTTCATCTCCCACGATCTGAGCGTGGTCCGCGCCGTGACCGACCGGGTCTATGTGATGCAGTCCGGTTCCATTGTGGAAAGCGGTGCGACGAACGCGGTCTTTTCGCGCCCTGCCCACGCCTATACGCGCGCGCTTCTGGATGCCGCGCCATCGCTGGAGCGGGCGCTTACCCGGCGCGAGGCCGCCACCGTGGACTGAGTCCGGTCCGGCGTTGCAGGGCGCCCGGCGAGACGCTAGAACGCTTCCTCTCGACGCGGCCCGACGATGCCGCGCGATGCGGATTGGGGCGTGGCCAAGCGGTAAGGCAACGGGTTTTGGTCTCGTGATCCCAGGTTCGAATCCTGGCGCCCCAGCCACGCTTCTCCGATCAAGGCATTGAGAAATATATCTCTTCGGGGAAGCGTCTTCAGCACCCTGATCGGACGACCTGGCGCTCAGCGGAGTTGGCCAGCCGCTGTCTCAATCGTCTCCCGCGCGTAGCATACCCGCGCCGACAAGCGACGCCCGCGGCGCACGACAAGCCACAGCTCGTGCCAGCGGCGCTTCGGAAGCGGGACGACGGATAGGCTGTCTCGCTCTGCGAACGCTTCCACGCCGCTTCGGGGAAGCAGCGTGTAGCCGATGCCCCTGGCCACGGCGGCGGGGATCTGACCGATCTGGTTGACCGACCCGCGCACGCTCAGCCGGTCGGCGCCAGGGTAGTCGTCGGGGAAATTCAATCTCAGCAGATCATCGGCATAGCCGTAGCCGTCGGGATGCGCGATGAAGCCGCGAGCCTCGAGGTCGGCGAAAGAGACAGGCGTGTCGGCTACGTCCGCCGGCAGGACGAGACACAGCTCTTCGCGTCCCAGGTGCTGGGCTTCCAGCCGTGCGTGGTCGGGGTCCGCCCCCAGCACGCCCAGATCGAAACGCCCTTCCAGCAGCCCTGCCAGGATCTCGGCCTGCGGCGCCGCCTCGAGATGAACCTTCAGGTCAGGCGCGTTGCGCATCCAGGGCAACAGGACCGGGTAGAGCAACATGGCGAAGCTGCCCGAGCATGCGATGTGAACCGGCCCGGAATTCGGGTCATCCGCTTCGATGGCAGTGCGCAGGCGTTGCTCCTCGGCTCGCCGCGACAGACCCAGCTCAAAGACCGCTTCACCGGCCGCGGTGAGGGTGAAACTCTTGCCCTGCTGGCTGATCAGCCCCTGCCCGACCTGCTGCTCCAGCTTCCTCAGATGCTGGCTCACGCCCGGCTGAGACATGGTCAGACGCTCCGCGGCCCGGGTGAAATGCCCGGTCTCGCAAAGCGTCGTGAAGGTCTCGAGCCAGGTGGCGTTGAGCATCTGATGATTACACTTTGTTCTGCTTATTATCCGGAATGATAATTTCACAGAAGGATGTGCGCAGTCCATATCGGCGTCAGCGAGATGCCAACAGAGATATGAGATGACACAGCCACCCCGCACCTTTTCCCACATCGGCCTGTCCGTTCCGGACCTCGACGCGGCCGTGAAATTCTACTCCGAGGTGCTCGGCTTCTACGTCGTGATGGCGCCGTCCGAGGCGATCGAGGACGACAGCGCCATCGGCGTCATGTGCACGGACGTGTTCGGCCCCGGATGGGGCTCCCTCAGGATCGCGCACCTGTCGACCGCCGACGGCATCGGCATCGAGATCTTCGAGTTTCCGGGGAATTACGCTCCCGACGACAAGCTGGAGCACAGGCGCCACGGCACGTTCCACTTCGCGGTCCAGGACCCGGACGTCGAGGGTCTGGCGCAGCGCATCGTCGAAGCCGGCGGGCGGCAACGGATGCCGGTACGCGAGTATTTCCCAGGGTCCAAGCCCTACCGGATGGTCTATGTCGAAGACCCGTTCGGCATCGTCTTCGAGCTTTACAGCCACAGCTACGAGCTCACCTACTCCGCTGGCGCTTACGAATAGGAGACTGCGGCGCCCCTGCTTGATGAGGCGCCCGAACCCAAGCCACCGGTCTGGCGTTACCGCGGCTGGTTGGGGATCGCGCCAAATCCAGGCTGGACCACCTGACCTCAATGGCTGCCGATAGCGGGATCGGCACCCTGGCTCCTGTGACTTGACCGGTTCTACGCGTCGCAGACACGCTCGAAAATTTAACGACGCGCCACAACCGCGCGTCAGCAAGTAGCGGACCGCCAAGCAACCCGATTGCGCGACAGCGTTGTGGTCCCTATGAAGCCGTGCGCGGCCTGCCTCAAGCGATTAAGGCCCGCACCGTTTGAGACGCGCGCCCACCAGGGGTGCTGAGGAAAGGGCCGAGATGACCGACACCACCGAGCCGACTGCCGCAACGCGCGAAGACGTCGCCGCGCTGATCATCGACGACAGGCAGGCCTCGAACAGCTACCTGGCTCGCGACAACCCTCCGCATCCCCTTTCTGTGAAGCAGTATTACCTTCAGCTCAAAGCCTTGTCCGATGAGGTTGATTTCGACGAAATCGGACTCAGCGTCTTCTCTCAGAACAACGAGGATGGGATCCTGATGTATCTCCTGTCCCGCATCGGGATGAAGA
This sequence comes from Amorphus coralli DSM 19760, assembly GCF_000374525.1. Taxonomy (GTDB): domain Bacteria; phylum Pseudomonadota; class Alphaproteobacteria; order Rhizobiales; family Amorphaceae; genus Amorphus; species Amorphus coralli. The sequence goes on along the minus strand of NZ_KB894578.1, from coordinate 16,612 downwards.
CCAAGCGGTGCATTGAGGTCGGCTGCGATTTGAGCGCCTCAACCATCGGAATACCGGAAGGCAATACGATCAACCTGATCACAAATTTCGGGTTTGACGGGTTGATAGTGGACATCGATCCCGCCAAAGCTGGTGCTATCCGTCACTTCTTCGCACGCGCGCTCAGCACCAAGCATTACCACACGCCCGAGCGCAATGGCCGTCCGTCCCGTTATTTCTCGCCGAGCATTGTCACTGCTGAAGTCACCACCGAGAACATCAACGACGTTTATCGGGACGCGGGATTTGTGGGCGAAGTCGACCTCATGTCGATCGACGTGGACGGCGCCGATGTCGCGATGTGGCGGGCTGTCACCGTGGTCGATCCCAGGCTCGTCATGGTCGAGGTGAACAACCGGCTGGAGTGTGATCAGCCCGTCTTTGGAAGAGCGACCAGTTCGGAAGCCCCCGTCAACACGCTCGAATTCCAGACATCCTATGGCTCCTCGCTTGCAGCGGCCTGTGAGGTCGCCGCGGAGAAAGGTTACATTCTGGTCGGGATGGACGTGACGCTCATCAACGCGTTCTTCGTGCGCAAAGACCTCGCTGCCGGTTTTCGGGAGGTTCAGCCAGCCGAGTATCGGACCCATAGGATGAATCCTTTGCGGGCCTGAGCAGGCTTTGGCGCTCAGCCCGCCGCGGACGTCTGCGAACTGCGGTGATCTGGCTGAAGTGAGCGTCGGAGGGCCAAAACACCAGCAGAGGCGACGAGGGAAAGCCCGTAGGCGGCGTAGATTAGCCAGAACAGAAGCAGCACCGGGTTGGAATAAACCACTTCTACCTTGTGACGCCCGGCCGGCACGACCAAAGTGGCAATACCATTGACCACGGTCGGCTCGGCAACCTGTCCATCCAGAAAGAATTCCAGTCCGCGCCCGCTCCAAAGGAGCCAGCTCACATCCACCGGCTCGCTGGACGTTGTTTCCAGCGTGAAATGGTTTGCCCCGTTGCTTTCGAACGCCGCCAACACGGGATCGCCAGCAGACAGAGGACCCGGATCGTTCTCCTGAAGGACCTCGATCTCAGCAACATGCAGAAAATGCGACCCGCCGGGTCGACTACCGCCAAGCTGAAGCCGCACATATCGCCCTTCGATGCCGCGGGTCGGCAAGCGGATCTCAGCCGCACCGCCCAGGATCAATCGGCGCCATGCCTTGGAACGCACCGTTTCTGGCGTGGCAGAAGGCTCGAAAGGCGCGTTCGAAACCAGCACCCAGGCACCATCTAGGCGTGCCCCGCAGCAATCGGTCCGATTGAAAATGCGAATCTCATCGATCCGCTCGGAAGCACCCAGGTCAATCTCGATCCAGGCGTTCGGATCCTCGTCGGTGTGCGTCACAGAACCTGAGGCGAACGCGCCGTTGCGGTCTCCGTCCAAGGCCCTTACCGCGTCCGCGCCACCGATCGTTGCGCTCTGACGGGCCGTGGCGCCATTTGCAAGATTGGTAAGCGTCGCTCCCCCACCAGCCTTGCTGACCTGGAAGTAGCCGTTCTCATAGAGAACGCGAGTGGCATCCATGGCGACAAGCGGTGTGATTATGACACCGTCGGGAAGTCGGAACGGCTCGACATCGTCGCTGACAAGCCCCGCATCAATGAGACTCACCAGCGCGTCCGAGCGGAGAACCACGAATTCCGCGCCCGTGCGCCTAGCGTAATCCCAGTCCGGCTGCAATTCATACTGCCCTCGGACCGGCATGACCTTCATATAGTCGGCTGGCGGCGCCAGATAGAAGCTGAATCCGCCATACGAGCCGAGGTCCAGATCTTTCAGAACGAGATAAGGAAACGATTTCGGGAACGCTTCCTCGTGGTGGTCCCAGAATTCCTCAGGCGACCCCGCCCAAAGCGGTGTCAGGTCCACGTACTTGACCAGATCCCGATCACTGTATTGCTTTAGGTAGTCTACAATCGCCTGCTGGGTCTGCGGATCGAGCATTGCCGGCTGTTGTGCTGCGACCGTCGCACGATCGTGATTACCTCGTGAGCGCTCGTACATGGCGTTCAGCGGCACGAGGAGGACCAAAACGGTTGCCGCTGCGAACCGAAACCGCTGACCCGGCGCAAGGAGCACCGACGCAAGGATCACCACGACGAGTAGCTCGAAGACCAGCGCCTGCCCCAGTCCGACGCTTTCAGTGGCAGCGGAGAAGTGTGCTTGAGCGAACCCAGCTGCCAGGAACACGGCAATCGATACAATCGCCCCGAAACGCAGCACCGGAGTAGCCTCGCTTCGCACGATACCCTGCAGCATCACCCCGAGAGACAGGCCAAGCAGGACATTCGCTGCGAACAGAAAGCGTTGGTAGAGATGCATCCCGCCTATCTGGGGCACGAAATAGTAGACAGCATCGCTGATCGGCGAGTACGAGCCGAAGGTTGCAAGAAGCGTGGCGAAGTAGCCGGCAAGCAACAGCTTGAGAAGGCGCCATTCATCACTGGTCAGATTGCGCGACGCGCGCGGCGAGAGCAGGAATACAACTGCGATGTAAACCGCGACCAGCCCCCAATGGACCGGGAAGACGTAGTCGTGGCCAGGGACCTCCAGGCTGGAAGAGAGCAACCGCAGCGCCATGTGCGGCAGGTCGCCAAGCTGGTGAGCACTGTAGAAGAGGTCCGGCCTCGTCGGACTCGGCGTTTCAGCCAGATATAGATACGAAGCGAGCATAAACGGCGCCACCACGACCGATGCCAACGCCACAGGGATGCACGCAAGTGCAAATCGCTTGACCCGGTCAATGCTCGCAAGACACGTTGGGGAGAAAAGGAAAATCCTAACTGCAACGATCGCAAGCGCGAGCAGTGCGCTCGCCAAGCCAAGCGGAATGTAACCACCAAGAAACATCACGAGAGCCGGAAGCGCTGCCCAGGGCAGAAGGCATAGAGATGGCCGATCCTGAAAACGCATCATCGCGTATGCGCAAGGGGCCACCATCGCGAAGCAGAATATGAACATCGGCGTTTCCAGCGCGTCGATGGTGCTGAAGCCAAACACGTAGAAGGTGGCTGCGAAGACAGAAGTGCCGAAGCTAAGGCCGAAATCCCGTTGCGCAAGCATAAGCAGATAATAGCAGGCGAAGAAGGATTCTAGCGCGACAGCGAAGACAAGGAACCATCCAACATCAAAATATCCGATCGGGAATGGCGCAGAAAGCAGGCCTAAAAGAACGAAGAGCGGGTGCGCTCCAAAAAAATTCGCAGGGAGATAGAATTCCGAACTTCCATTAAAGAGATTGATATCCAACGCCCAAAAATGGAAGCCAGACAAAAGATCCTGCATCTTTGCAAGCGTCGGCCAATAGTAGCCCAGAACGTCTCCCGTAAACAGCAGGCCCGCAGTGCCCCCACCCGCCCTGAGGCTCGGATAGAAGAAGACCAGGGTCAGCAAAAGCGACGTTGTGAAGTTGGGATAAGCGCGGACACTGTCGTATGCCCGAACAGTCAGCGCAGAGAGCGCATCAAAGGAACGTCCGAACACACCCGCCAACCTGCCGGCCATACAGCCCACCTACCCCGCACGACGCCAACGGCTCCCCCGCATTCTGCTGTAATGACATATCCATCAGGCGGTTGCGATAGCTGAGGACCGGATCCACGGGTGCGCACGGCCTACGCAAGCGTCTTCGAGCCGCCGCCGATCGCGGCCGGTCCGTGGCTCAGCCCGTTGACACCGTAGAGCCAGTCGATGGCGTCGAGCCACTCGTCCTGGGTCTTCGAGGCCATCAGCATGTTGCGCAGTTGGGCGCTCGCTCCGTCGGGGTGAAACACGTAGTCACCGATGAAGCGCGACTGGAGCTGCACGCGCGCGGTGCGCGGAACGCGGCGCGCCTGGTAGGCGGGAAAGGCACGCCCGACGTCGCCGGACGCCGCCTCCATCTCCTGCGCCAGGCAGACGGCATCCTCCATCGCCATGCAGGCACCCTGGGCCATGTACTGCATCATCGGATGCGCGGCATCGCCGAGGAGCGTCACCCGACCGTCCGTCCAGTTGGCCGCCGGCTCGCGATCGCACAGGACCCAAAGCTTCCAGTTGCGGCCGCGCTCGATGACCTGGCGCGGCTTCGGATGCACGTGGTCGAAGCCCCGGCGCACCATCTCGGTGTCGACCGGCAGGCCCATGACGGGTTCCGGCGCGTCGTTGTGGTAGGTCACCACGAGGTTGAAGGCCTGTCCGCCCTGCAGCGGGTAGTGGACGATGTGACACTTCGGGCCACCCCACAGCACCGAGGCGTTCCAGCGCAGATCCTCCGGCATGTCCTCCACCGGGATGACCGAGCGGTAGGTCGTGTGGCCGGAAACACGCGGCAGCCCGTCGCCGATCACCCGCTTGCGGATCTTCGACCAAAGCCCGTCCGCCCCGATCAGCGCGCGCCCCGCGATGCGCGTGCCGTCGGCCAGGATGCCGCTCACGCTGTCGCCGTCCTGGTCGTAGTCGACCACCGGCGCATCGGTGCGCACCTCGATCAGATCGCTCGCCTCGCAGGCGCGCACGAAGACCCGGTGCAGGTCGCCCCGGTGGACCACGGCATAGGGATCTTCGAAACGGGAGACGAAAGCCTCGTCGACCGCGATGTTCATCACCTCCTCCGCCGACACCGCGTCCATGAAGCGGATGCTGTCGACGTAGACGGCGAGCTGCCGCGCCTCCTTGCCCACGCCCAGCCGGTCGAAGGCGCGGAAGGCGTTGGGGCCGAGCTGGATGCCCGCGCCAATCTCGGAAAGCTCGGACGCCTTCTCCAGAACCAGCGAGCGCATACCGACGCGGGCCAGGCCGCACGCGGCGGCAAGCCCGCCGATGCCGCCTCCGACAATCAAAATGGGGGTGTCCGAAGCCATGCCGTCTCTCCCGTAAGCCCTTGTTCGGTCCGCCGTTATCGCGACGGTTATTGATAAGCATACTAATGATAAGTATACTCGTCAATTGCACCTTGTCATGGCCGGGCCGGCTCGTCCGGTTCGCGTGGCAGCCGTTCCCGCGCGCCTGCGCCGGCCGCGCGGATGGTGTAGGAAACCGCGAGATAGCCGCAACGGACGAACGCATGACAGACGCAACCAGCAAGGACCGGACGCAGGCGAAGGCCGATCTGTGGACGATGCCCGGCCACATGATCCGGCGGCTGCACCAGGCCTCCGTCTCGCTGTTCCTGGAGGAGACGGAAGGCACCGGTCACGCGCTCACACCGGTCCAGTATGCGGCCCTGTGCGCCATCCGCTCGCAGCCGCGGCTGGATCAGGCCACCCTCGCCGGGTTGATCGCCTACGACAGGGTGACCATCGGCGGCGTGGTCGACCGGCTGGTCCAGAAGGGGCTTGTCGACCGCCGCGTCAGCCCGCGCGACCGAAGGGCCCGCGAACTCGTCCTGACCACGACCGGAGACGAGGCAGTCGCCACCGTCACACCGGCGGTTTTCCGTGCCCAGCAGCGCACGCTGGACGGCCTCGACAAGAGCGAGCGCGCGACCTTCCTCGCCCTTCTGGAAAAGGCGACGGCCGCCGCCAACGACCACAGCCGCGCCCCGCTGCGGCGAACTGATTAAAGGCCGTTCGGCGCGCACCGCAAAGCTGATGCGCCCGCGACGGCTGCAGAGCTAGGACGGAAACCGAAACGTGCCCAAGAAGATGTCGGGCCGGTCGCCTCTGTTCGGCCTATCGAGAGAGGTTGGAAAATACTCCGTCCCCTCCTCCGTCTCGAACCTGTCTCTGTTGACGAAGGTGACTTCGAGCAGGTCGGGAAAGGGCACATTTCCGAGCGCCGTGAGCGCGCCGTAATTGTTCGCATGCACATGCACGACGTCGAAACTCCGTGACAGTTTTTCGAGCGCAGCCCGCGCCGTTTGAAACCACGCGTCGTCGCCGATTTGCCTGAATTCATGGAACTCGCAGACGATCTGGGAGAAGCGAGACAGACTGACGTCATCGATGCCTTCAAGGACCTGCCATTCATCGCCCTCAATGTCCATCTTGAGGATGAGGTCCGTCGCGTCGACCGAGACAGCCGCCAGCGCCTCTGCGATCGTAGCTCCACCGCTTTCCGGGACCGCGACAATCTTGGTCTTGGCGAACCGGATGCTCACATGCTCGGAGGGCGGTCCGTCGACCGTGTGATCATACTGATGGATCAAATAGCCGGCCTCGGCCATCTCGACGTCCCACGAGACCTCATCCGCAACGCCGAGCGAGAGCGCCTCTCCACCAGAATCTGCGAGCCTGTCCGCGAGAATGTACCCGCCGTCGTGATCGGCGCCGATCCGAACCTTGCCCAGTCCCCTAAGACGCTTCGGCGCGAAGTGCGCAGCCAACTCCAGAATCCGTGCCTGCTCATCCGCCGTCGGCGGGGTCTGGGAGGAGAAGGTGAAGCGATCCTCCAGCCGTTGATCGAGCAGCACAAACTGCCGGTGCATCTCCGTGACGAAATGCTGATGGACGAGTTCCAGCTGACGCTGCATCTCCTGAGCAAGGGCAGTCTGATTAACGTGGAACTGACGATGCACTTCTTTCGACATAGATGAGAGCAATTCGCCGCGAGTTTCGTTCACTAAAGAACGGACGACATTCTCATGCTCCTGGAATTTCCGAGCAATTTCGCTGGGCAGGCCACCTCCTTCGGCACAAGCCCCCCCTTGGCCCTTTTCGCCAGCAGGGTTCGTGCCTTCGTCGATGCCGTTCGCCGTCCCGGCAGCAGGGTTCTCAGCCATCATCTTCTTTCGCAAACTCGATCGTTCGGAGCACAGCAGACCTCGCAGACAACGATGCATCTGCGATGTCTCGTCTCCAAGGCTGTTCAATGTCGGAGAAACTAGCGCAACTCGTTCCCACCGAGCAATCGGGTCAAGATCACAACCACAGCGAATCGCTGGGAACCTGCCTTCCGCGCAACGTGCAGCGCTTCCGCAAGACGCCTTGCGCCGCAAGCCCAATATGCTAGCAAGTCGGTGTGCCGGAGGGGAAAGCGAGCGACTTCGCCGGCCCGGGGCCTTGCCCCTGAGCGTGCCGTTGGACAGGACCCACCCCTACATGATTGATCCCATCGCCGAGCTGCGGCAGCGCCTCGCTGACGCCCCCTCTACGGCCCCGGCCACGTTCATCGTTCCGCACACTTGGCCAGACCTCAAGAACGCCGAATACGAGGTTCTCCAGCGACTTTCGACCGCCGCGACCAATGTCGGCGCCACTATGATTGCCGTCGACAACGACGGTTATCCGCTCTGGGCGAACACGGAGATCGAACTCGATACTTCAAAGCCGATCGACGCCAGATCGGTCGACTTCATGATCTGCCTGCACTTCGAATCGCCGCGCTTCCTCGACGTCTATTCCTACTACGCACTCTGGCAGCCAATCGAATTTTACACCGTGTTCGGGTATGAGAAATCGATCGAGCAGATGCTCACGCATACCGATTGTCTGTCTTGCCGGTCAGAAGACGCGGACGCGCATGCCCGGAACCTCTTCCGGGGCGCCCGGCAGACTGCCCCCGATGATTTCCCGGTCCTCTTCCACAGCCCGCCGCGCCCGTATCTAGAATCGACGATCTCGTCCGACTCCCGGCTGTTCTACGTTGGCATCAACTGGGAGCGGATCAACAACGAGCGCGGCCGTCACCATGAACTGCTCGTGCGGCTCGACGATGAAGAGTTGATCGATATCTACGGGCCGAAGATGTTTCAGGGGGCCGAACCCTGGCGCGGCTTCAAAACCTATCGCGGCGAATTGCCGTTCGACGGTCACAGCGTCGTGGAAGCCGTAAACAAGGCCGGGATCTGTCTCGCCCTCTCCTCGCCGGCCCATCAGAGCAGCGCACTGATGAGCAACCGACTATTCGAGGGGCTCGCCGCCGGGGCGGCTGTCATCGCGAACCCGAACGAGTTCATCGATACGTTCTTCTCCGATGTCGTCTACATGATCGACGACAACTGCGACGATTACGAGCTCTACGCCCAAACACGGGCGATACTCGACGAGATCCGGGCGAACCCCGCGAAGGCACGCGCCCGGGCAATCGAAGGCCAGAAGCGCCTGGACGATGCCTTCTCACTCGAACGATCGCTCTCAAAGATCATCATCGGTCACGATGCGCGCCGCTCCGCCCACTACACGGCGTGCCTGAGTACGGCGAGCGTTACCGTCATCGTCGATTGCCGCGGCGAGGCACTGCGTGAAATCGAGACCGCCCTTGGAGACCTTGCCGATCAGCGCGGCGTTGACGTTTCTGCCGTTGTCGTCTGCAGCAGCCCGATGGCGGATCGTCATTCCACGGACATCCAGCAACTGACACGCGGCGCACTCAAGTCGGTCCGGGTCGAAGCCGGCATGCCGCTTCGATCGGCACCGCACGAGGTTGCCGACCGCTCTGGCCGGCACCTGTCTGGCCCGACCGTTTCCAGGGTACTGGCTGGCGTGCAAACAGACTACGTAGCCTTCATGGGGCTCGACGAGCGCTGGTTCTGCGACCACCTCGGCGGACTTGCAAGGGCGCTCGACAACGAGAGCGATGCGCACCTCGCCGTGTCCGGAGCGATCGTTGAGAAGGCCGGCTACAAGGGCGCCCAGAAACGCGCGTCTCGGAGCGTCGACAGCGTCCGGTTCTTTGGCGATCCGGCCTCCCTCCGTGACGGCCAGTCGAGCAGGGATCGCGGTCGCTTTCTTTACCGCACGAGCCACTTGCGAAGTCTGCCTGGCGACTGCTTACAACTCCTTGACGGCGAGGAGGCAACGCTCGCACGCCTATCTGCGGCCGTATCTGGGCCGCTCGCCCAAAGTGGCATGGCGACCTATGTGCGCGTTGTGCCAAAACGGCGTGCCCTGCCAGCGCCGAGCGTTCCCACTTCTCGCCAGCGGGGCTATATCGTCGATGCACTGGCCACAAATCCGGAGTTCGCCCAGCGCTCCGGTGGCGTCAGCCGGATGCCTGTACAAAACATCATTATTCCTGAAGAAAGCTATCCCGGCCTTCTCGTTGGCCAGAGGCTCATCTTTGACAAGGACAAAACCCTTTCAGACCTGCTGGTTGAAGGGTTTTCTGGCCTGGAAATGGGCGGGGTCTGGATCGACGGCAACGCCGGCACGCTGGCCTTTCGACTGCTCAATCCGCAACAGGGCACGTCAGCAGACATCGACCTTGTCCTGCGCCTCAGCGGGCGCGATGCCCACGAAGATGGTCGTCGGCAGCATTGCTCCGTGAGTGTCAACGACACGCAGATTGCCTATTTTGAGCTCTCCGATATCCCGCAAACCTACCAATTCAGATTGCCCAGGAACTTCGGTGTGCCCGGACCGATGGTCGTAACACTTCGGGCTGATCACGCCGAGCCAGTTCTGGCGTCTGACGGCCGTACTTTAGATCCACGGCGACTAAGCTTGCGCCTGCATGAATTGGAGGTTCAGGCGGTCAGTCAAAAGCCATTTCCGCTTCTCTCACTCAACAAGGTGCGACCCGCCCGGGATGGTGGGAGCGGTCTGGACACCCTGGTCGAAGGTTTCCTTGCCCAAGAAGACGACCACATCTGGCTCGGCTCCGCCGCCGGCAAGCTGAGGCTTTGCATCGACAACCCAGACGAGCCGCGTGCCCTGATCCTGCGAATGAGGGCGCACCTAAACGCGCACAGCCTGCCATCCCGCAAGGTCGCGGTCTTCGTCAATGGAACGAAAACAACCACGCTGGACGTTTCTGGCGACCCTGACAATTACGTTGTACCGTTCGGGCCGGCCGACATCGAGTCCAGCGGGAATTGCGTCGTCTCCCTTAAGCCCGACAGTGCGGAGGTCGTGCTTGGGCGAGATGGCAATGTAACCGACAAGCGCATCCTGAGCGTTTGCCTCATTTCAGTTTGCCTGATTGATCCCCGCTATCCTCATCGCGCGGAGCTCAACGAGGCCGCTAAAGTGAAACCGCGGACTTTTAGCGCCCGATTCCAGCGCTTTCTTGCCCGGAATGGCCTCAAACGGTGAAGCTGACGGGTTTGCACGACGCCCAAGCATGGATAAAAGCGTTTGCGAGTATGGGGCAAAAGCCACCTTCGCGGGCACTCGATGACTCTGTGCACTGCGACATACCACTGACGGAGTAGTCGATGATTGTTCTGACGGGATCCTCCGGCGTTCTCGGGGCGGCCCTCAAGAGTGCGCTTCAGAACGCGCATGGTGATGTCGTTTCTCTAACGAGCACTGACGGAGACCTTCGGGACGCCAAGGCTACCCTGGAAATCTTCGAGAAGTACAAGCCGACGGCCGTCTATCACGCGGCTGCTCGGGTTCACGGCATCATGGGCAACCAGATGTTCCCGGCCGAGATTTATCTCGACAACATCCGCATCAACACAAACGTCATTGAAGCCGCGCGCGTCACCGGCTGCCAGAAGTTCGTGGCGGTGAGCACAGTGGCCGCCTATCCGGGCGGGATTCCGCTTCCCATGCACGAAGACGCGATCTGGGATGGGCCGCCGCACGGTTCGGAGATGTTCTACGCGCATGCCAAGCGCGTGATGCTGGCTCAGCTGGAAGCCTACAAGCGCCAGTTTGGATTCGACTATGCCTATGCGCTGATGACCAATCTCTACGGTCCGCACGACCGGTTCGACACCGCCCACGGTCATGTGATCCCGTCGCTGGTCGCCAAGTTCCACAAGGCCGCCACCGAAAACAGCTCTGTCTTGGTCTGGGGCAGCGGCCGTGCCCAACGCGACTTCCTGTACGCGGTGGATGCTGCCGAGGCTCTTCTCACGATTGGGGAGAAGGGTTCGGGCGCGTTTAACGTGGCATCCGGGGAGACTGTGCCCATTCGGTCTGTCGTCGATGGATTGCAGAGGATTTCGTCCGTTGCCGACGTTCAATGGGACGCCGAGAAGCCAGACGGGCAGCTGGACCGCAGCTACGACGTTTCGCGACTGAAAGGTCTAGGTTTCGAGCCGCGCCATTCGCTCGAAGACGGCCTGGAAGCGACCTACCGGTGGTACTGTGAACACTACCCGGACGTCAGGACCTGATTGAGCAGGTGAGCCCGGCTTGGACGCTCAGGCCAGATGGAAAACTCGAGAGGAAGAGCATAATGAAAACCGCTGTCGTGCTGGCGGGTGGCCTGGGGTCCCGTCTCCGACCCTACACGGTAGTCCTTCCCAAACCGCTCATGCCCATTGGTGACATTCCCATACTGGAGGCGATCCTTCGACAGTTGAAGAATAACGGCTTCGGCCGCGTGGTGCTCGCCGTGAACTACCAAGCCAATCTCATACGAGCGTTCTTTGGTGATGGTGAACGGCTTGGGATCGATATTACATATTCTCTCGAACAGAAGGCCCTCGGAACGATGGGCCCCCTGCATCTTATCGATGACCTGCCGGACAACTTCATCGTCATGAACGGTGACATTCTCTGCAATCTGGAGTTCGGTCGATTTTTTGACGACCATGTGGCGCGAAACTCTATCTTCACGATTTCTGCGTCCCGACGAGAGCAGATGATCGACTACGGCGTTCTCGAGCAGTCAGAGGCCGGCAACCTTACCGGCTTTCGCGAAAAGCCGAAGTCCAGCTTCCTGGTCAGCATGGGCGTCTATGCTGTGAGTCGCCGGGCGCTCGACTGGATTCCGAAGGACGAGTATTTCGGGTTTGATCAGCTCATGCTTCGACTGATCGCAGATGAGGAAAAAGTATTCGTTGACGAGCACTCTGGCTACTGGCTCGATATCGGCCGCCCCGACGATTATCATCAGGCCGTCGCCGACTGGCCGAAACTGAAAGAAGACCTTGGGCTTTGAGCGCGCGGACCACCCACGGCTCGAGGCCTGAGACCGGGAGATCCGCGGTCACCGGCGCGAAGGGGTTCGTCGGCCGTCACCTGGTCGCTTCGCTCCGGCAAGCCGGTCAATCAGTTGTGGAATTGTCGCGTGCGTCCGGCTTCGATCTCCTCGCCGACGATTTACCGGCCGGCGATTTCAGCGTGCTTTACCATCTGGCGGCCCGTACCTTCGTGCCGGCAGCCTGGGAGAATCCGGTCGACTTCCATCTCGTAAACGCCCACGGAACGCTGCGAATGCTAGAGCAATGCCGGCAGCGGGGCATTCCGATGGTCTATGTCAGTGCGTATATCTACGGCTCCCCTGAAGCCCTGCCAATTCCGGAGACCGCTCCGGTCAGGCTCAACAATCCATACGGCTACTCGAAATTCGCGGGTGAAGAGGCTTGCCGGTTCTACGCGGAGATGTTTGGGGTGTCGGTCTCCATCTTCCGGCTCTTCAACGTCTACGGTCCCGGACAGGACCGCCATTTTCTCATTCCGGAAATCATGGGCCAGGTTGGCGATCCCGATGTGCCGGAAATCGTCCTCAAGGACCTTGCTCCGAAACGAGACTACGTGCACGTCTCTGACGTGGTTGACGCCCTCCTCCTCGGCCGGAGCCTGAAGGGACTGAACACCTTTAACGTTGGCAGTGGAGCGTCAATCTCCGTAGGGGGCATCGTCGAGGCGATCCGGACCGTCGCGGGTTCGACGAAACCTTACCGCGCCGTCGGCGAACGCCGGCCGAACGAAGTCATGGATGTCGTCGCCGACATATCCGCGCTGCTTGAAACTGGCCATTGGCGGCCGCGTGTCAGTTTCGAGGACGGAATTCGCGAATTGTGGAAGACCGAGTTTCAATGAAATCCATTTGCATCATCAGTCCCGTGTTCCGGGAGGAATTGACAATTGGTGTCTTTCACCAAGCGCTTCTAGATGCCATCGCGCCGCTTGAGGAGCATTACCGCTTCCAGTTCATCTACGTGATGGACCCGTCAACCGACCGGACGGAAGATGCGCTCCGGGCTCTCACTGCCGGGGACTCTCGCGTTACCTCGCTCGTAATGTCGCGGCGTTTCGGTCATCAACCAGCCCTGATCGCTGGCATCGACGAATGCGGTGACGCGGATGCGGCGATTATGATGGACAGCGACATGCAGCATCCTCCGATTCTGATTCCGGAGATGCTGGCGCGGTGGGAGGCTGGCGCGGACATCGTGCAGACGCTTCGACAGGACGGCGCCGAAACCGGAACCTCGAAACGCGTCACTTCGCGCTGGTTCTACAGCCTTCTTGGCAGGATCAGCCACGTCAAGCTGCAGCCGGGCGCCGCCGACTACAGGCTTCTGTCTCGCCCCGTTATCGAAGTGTTTCGCAACGAACTTCGTGAACAGAACGCATTCTTACGGGGCCTCGTCGGCTGGGTCGGCTTTACCGTGGCCTATCTACCTTTCACACCAGCCCAGCGGCACGCGGGGCAGTCGAGCTACTCGGTCTCGAGATTGATCTCCTTTGCGTTGAACGGGTTCTGCTCTTTCTCCAAGTTCCCGCTCCGGCTTTGCGTTGTCAGCGGTCTTGTCCTTGCTGGAGTTAGCTTCCTCGCTGGCATCGTGCTGACGATGCTTTATTTATTCGGGGCTCGCGTGGTACCAGGCTGGGCCTCGCTGTTCTCTTTCATGTCCTTTGCCACCGGCCTCAACATGCTCTTTCTGGGCATCATCGGCGAATACATCGCGTTGATCTTTGACGAGGTGAAAGACCGCCCCCGCTATATCGTGGCCCGGCGCTACGACGGTCCATCACCCTCAGACAGCGCCGGCTAGTACACGGATCCCCAAAGCCCCGCACTCCCCTCGAGATCAGGCTGAACCACCAGATGGCGCATCCCAGTTCGATCGAATCCCTCACGGCAGCCGTCATTGGCCGGGACACCTCCATTTTTTCCGAGGATGTCCGGTCGTTCGACGGGCCCTTGCGTGAAGCCGTGTCTGGCAAGCGGGTCCTCGTAATCGGCGGCGGCGGCACGATCGGAAGCATTACCACCGAGCTTCTCGTCGAGTTGGCACCGCGCGCTCTCCATGTGGTCGACCTAAGCGAAAACTACCTCGCGGAGCTCGTTCGCACCATTCGCAATCAGTCCAACACCGTCGACCGGGTGGACTTGCGTACGCTGCCGATCGACTTTGGCGGCCCGATCATGAAGCGCTTCCTCTTTGAGGAAGATCCTTTTGACGTGGTGCTAAATTTCGCAGCGCTCAAGCACGTGCGCTCGGAGAAGGATGTGTTCTCTCTCCTTCAGATGCTGGATACCAATGTGGTGCGCCAACTTCGCTTCAAGCGTTGGCTCGCCGAACGCGGCGGGGTGTCTCGATATTTCGCCGTCTCTACAGACAAGGCCGCCAATCCAACCAGTTTGATGGGCGCGAGCAAGCGCCTGATGGAAGACGTTCTCTTCGATACCGCGCAGGACGAGGGAATTGTCACAACCTCCGCCCGGTTCGCAAACGTTGCTTTCTCGAACGGCAGCTTGCTTCAGGCCTTTCCGGTCCGCTTGGAATCTCGTCACCCCCTGGCTGCACCCCGCGATACGCGCCGCTATTTCGTCAGCCGGCAAGAGGCTGGCGAGATCTGCATGTTGGCAGCTCTTTGTGGAGACGATCAGAAAATCTACTTCCCCGATCTCAATCCGGAAACCGAGCTTCGCCTGCTTGAAGATGTCGCCCTTCGCGTGCTTGAGCATAAAGGCTTTGAAGCGGTGGTCTTCGACGATCCAGACGCCGCACGCGACGCGGTAGCCAACTTGTCCGCAGAAGGTAAGTGGCCCCTCCTTCTCACCCCGCTCGATACAAGTGGCGAAAAACCCTACGAGGAGTTTCTGGGCCGCGGAGAAGCGGAGTGCGACAGCAGCTTCGCCTCCCTCAAGGCGCTGCGGCATGCGAAAAGCGCGCTACGCAATGGCGCCGTCGTCGATCAGTTCGAGACGCTCCTAACGAATGCAGCCGACCGGACCACGAAGGCCGACATTGTGGACGTCATAGCGTCCGCAGTCCCCAACCTTCAGCATATCGAGACAGGCCGATCTCTGGACCAGCGGGTCTGAACAGGAACCGCACATACCGGCTATTAAAACGGAAACGACCGATGTCAGATGCCCCCCCTGTTCAACCGACCTCCGCGTCCGCAGTCGTGGACGCGGACGTCGTAGACGCGTGTATCGTTTGCGGTGGCGCCTATCGCCCGTCGAAGCTCCCCGGTCTGTTCCAGTGCGAGAACTGCAAGTTTATATCTGCGGATCTGAGCATTCCTGACGAGGAACTCAGCCGCCTCTATGGCGAGGACTACTTCCACGGTAGCGAGTATCTCGACTACGTCGCCGAAGCAGACAGTCTCGCCCTGAATTTCCGCCGCCGGATCTCGGTGCTAGAGAAGCTGATGCCGAATCTGGCCTCTGCCGAACTGTTCGAGATCGGCTGCGCCTACGGCTATTTTCTTCAGGAAATCGCGCCGAAGGTAAGAAAGGCGTCAGGGATCGACATCTCCGGGGACGCGATCCGCCGGGCCATCGAGGATCAGCGTGTCGATGCCGTGGAAGGCAACTATCTCGACACCGACCTTGGCCGCCAAGTTGATGTTATTACGATGTGGGACACCGTCGAGCACCTGAAGCGACCCGACCTCTTTCTGGAGAAGACTGCACACGATCTGCGGACAGGCGGACTGGTCGCTGTGACGACAGGTGACATTGGATCCTTGAACGCGCGCTTGCAGAGCAAATCGTGGCGGATGATCCATCCGCCGACCCATCTGCACTACTTCTCAGTCCCAACGATGAAGAAGCTGCTCGAAGCGAAGGGCTTCGAGGTCATATACGTCGCTCATCCGGGCAACTCACGCCGCCTGCGCTCGGTGCTCTACTTCTTGACCGCACTGAAGGGCAACAAGCGCAATATCTACGAAGCGCTGAAGGACTATCGGCTCTTCAATCTGAATTTTACCGTCAATCTGTTCGACATCATGTACGTCGTTGCGCGCAAGCGCTGAGATCCCAAACGGTCGGGCGCAGGCCTACTTGGATAGGTGTCTGTCGGCCCGTGGCCGGTTGGGGTTCACGAAGCAGGCATTGCGAGAGGCAAATAATGCGGATCAATCTCGCCCTGTTTCTGGGCTACACCCTCGGCAGCGTGTGCGGTCTCGTCCTGCTGAAGACGCATCTCGGCTTGGCCCGTGACGCGCTCAATGGGACGCTCCACTGGGGACCTCTGTTCTTTGTCGGCCTAGGTGCCGCCCTCTATATTTGCGGATTTCTGCTCTGGCTTGGCATTCTGTCGCGGATGGAGCTCTCCATTGCCTATCCAATCGCCATCGGGTTGACGCTCGTCTTCTCGAGCCTCGCAAGTTGGTTCCTTCTCAGCGAGCCTATCTCGCTTGTACGGATCATGGGCACGCTTCTGATCTTCGTTGGCATCGTTGTCATCGCGCGCAGCTAGAGCGTTTCCTTGTTTTTGTGAATCGGCGGGGATTCCTGCTGGGCGTGTTTTGTGATTCAAGATGCAGGCTGGGGTGGAGGCCAGCATCTGATGACAGCACCTCTTTCCAACGATCTTCGCGAGCGCGTCGTCGAAGCGGTTCTGGCTGGTGAGCCGTGCCGCTCTGTGGCGGTCCGGTTCGGGGTTTCGGTGTCCTCTGTGGTGAAGTGGTCGCAGCGCTACCGGGCGACGGGGTCGGTGGCGCCCGCCAAGATGGGCGGGTACCGCAAGCCGGTCCTGGAGCCGCACCGGGACTTCATCGTGGAGCGGATCCG
>NZ_KB894577.1 GCF_000374525.1 Amorphus coralli DSM 19760 | reverse complement strand
CTCCGGGAGGGCGGCCTGGCCGGCCGGCGCGCGGTCGCGCGCTGGGAGATCCAAAGCCAGGAAAAGTGGGAACCGGTTTTCCGTCCGGCTTTGCGGGGAGAGGGGCAGATCGGGAGACCGAGCCCGTTTGACTTCCCGCCCCGCCGGGCGGAAGGGTTGCATCCCCGTCGCCGGAGAAGCCCCGTGACCCGCATCGATGCGTTGATTGCCGATATGACGCTCGCCGAGAAGATCGGCCAGCTCGTCATGGTCACTGCGGGGCAGGCGACCACTGGCCCGGTGGCGGCCAGCGATCCGGTGGCGCTCCTTCGCGAGGGCCGGGTCGGCAGCCTGCTGAACCTCTGGGGGGCAGCCGAGACCCGCGCCATGCAGCGCATCGCGGTCAATGAGAGCCGGCTCGGGATTCCGCTGTTTTTCGGCTTCGATGTCATCCACGGCCACCGCACCATCTTTCCGATTCCGCTGGGAGAGGCCGCGGCCTTCGATGCCGATCTGTGGGAAGCGACGGCGCGGACGGCCGCGGAAGAGGCCTCGGCCGAAGGCGTCGACCTGACCTTCGCCCCGATGCTTGACGTCTGTCGCGACCCGCGTTGGGGGCGCATCGCGGAAGGCCCGGGTGAGGACCCGCTGGTGACGGTGCGCATGGCGGAGGCTAAGGTGCGTGGCTTCCAGGGAGACGCGCTCTCCGATCCGCGCAGCGTCGCGGCGACAGCCAAGCATTTCGCGGCCTACGGCGCCCCGACGGCCGGCCGCGACTATGCATCCGTCGACGTGTCCGAGCGCACGCTGTGTGAGGTCTATCTGCCGCCGTTCGAGGCGGCGGTGCGCAGCGGTGCTGCGGCGATCATGCCCGCCTTCAACGACGTCGCCGGTGTGCCGATGACGGCGCACGTGCCGCTTCTGCGCGACTGGCTGCGCGGTCGGCTCGGCTTCGAGGGCGTGGTGATCTCCGACTACAACGCCATCGCCGAACTGATCGCCCACGGCGTTGCCGACGACCTGGCCGAGGCGGCATCTCTGGCGCTTACGGCCGGGGTCGATATCGACATGATGAGCCTTGCCTACGCGCAGGGGCTGCCGGAAGCGCTGGCACGTGGGCTTGTCACCGAGGCGCAGATCGATGCCTCGGTGCGGCGCGTGCTGGTGCTGAAGGAGCGGCTCGGCCTGTTCGACGATCCCTTTCGGCGCCAGTCGTCCCAGGCCGGAGTCGTGGCCTCGGCGCGCCGGGAACGGGCGCGGGAGGCAGCGCGGCGCGCCATCGTGCTCCTGAAGAATGACGGTCCGTTGCTGCCGCTGGCGCGGTCCTATGAGCGCATCGCATTGGTCGGGCCGCTGGCCGATGCGCGTTCCGACATGCTCGGCCCCTGGGCCGGGGCCGGCGGTCCGGCCGCCGCAGTCACCATCCTGGAGGGCCTGCGGGCCACGTTGCCGGATTGCCGCATCGACGTTGCGGCGGACGCGGCGGCGCTTGGCGAAACCGATATCAACGCGGCCGAGTTCGTCATTCTGTGCCTCGGCGAGACGGCGCGGATGTCGGGTGAAGCGGCGAGCCGGGCCGAGCCGGGACTTCCCGACGACCAGCGCGCGCTGGCGGAACGGGTGCTCGCCTCCGGCCGCCCGGCGGTGGCGCTCCTGTCGTCAGGCCGGCCGCTGGTGGCGCCCTGGCTCTTCGAGGCCGCGTCGTGCGTGCTGGCCACCTGGTTCCTCGGAACCCAGGCGGGCCACGCCATCGCCGATATCCTTTTCGGTCGCGCCGATGCCACCGGCCGGCTGCCGGTCACCTGGCCGCGTGCGATCGGCCAGATCCCGATCTTTGCCGGACAGCGGCCATCGGGCCGTCCCGCGAACCCGAAGGATCCCTACACCAGCACCTATCTCGACTGCCCGGTGGAGCCGCAGTTTGCCTTCGGCCACGGCCTGTCCTTCTCCGGGATCGTGATCACGGGCGTCGAGGCCGAGCCGGGCACGGTCCGCCGTGGCGGCCGGGTGACCGTCACCGTGGGGCTGGACAATCGCGGCGGGCGGGGCGGCGAGGAAACCGTGTTCCTGTTCCTCCGCGACCCCGTGGCGAGCGTGGCACGGCCGGTTCTGGAGCTGAAGGACTTCGCGCGCATCGGCCTTGCTCCGGGCGATCGGGGCGTGCTGCGCTTTCGGCTCGACGAGGCCGCCTTCGCCTTTCCGGGCTCCGACCTCGAACCCGTCGTGGAGCCGGGTGCCTTCGAGATCTGCGTCGGCACCTCTGCCGATCCCGCCTGCTTGCGCCGTGTCACCATCCGGTTCGAAGGCTGATCGGCCACGGTTCGCCGGTAACGGCAGAAGCGCGCCGGCGGGCCTAGCGCTCGCCCGCCAGGCGCAGCCGGATCGCGTCCGCGATGGCGCGGGCGTCGCGCACGATGTCCGACGCGCCCCGTTCGGCCGAGGCCGACGCCGGATCGCCCAGATAGCCGTCGGGCGTGACCCGCCGGGCGTGATCGTGGCCCTTGCGCCATTCCGCCAGGTCGTCTTCCGAGAGATTGGTGGGGGCGAGGTCGGCGATCCGGTCGGCGTGGACCACTTCCGGATTGAGGGCGAGCATCAGCGAGGTTTCCCAGTCGCCGGCATGAACGTCGGCGAAGGGGGGCGGTGGCGTCGGGTTGGGCTGAGGAATGGTCGCGAGCGCGTGCGGGCTCGTCGCATCCACGCCGATGCGGGCGAAGAGCGCGTCGTCCGCCACGAAGGCGGCCTCGATGCGGCCAGGCGTGGAGCCCTTTTCGACACCGCGGAAGACGGCCCGGTTGTGGTCCGCGTCGCCATGTCCGGAAACGCAGAAGAGCCTGCGGAAGCCGTCGCCGCCCAGGCTAGCGATCACATCGGCCATCAGCTCGATCATCACCTCCGGTCGCACCTTGAAGGAGGCCGGGAAGCTGGCGGACACGTGGTTCACGCCCCAGTAGAAGGGTGGCACGATCAGCGCCTCGATGCCGTCGCGCGCAAGCAGCTTCCGGACGATCCGCAGTCGCGCGGAGGGGATGTAGATGTCAGTGCCTGTGGGCAGGTGAGGGCCATGCTGTTCCACGACGCCGAAGGCCCAGAGGGCCACCGCGCCGCGCTTCGCCGCCGCCTCCACCGCGCCGTAGGTCATCTCCGCGATGGTGTCTTTCAGGATCGGTTCGCCGGGGGTGAACAGCGGGTCGGCGGCGGCCGGGATGTCGGCGGACATAGGAAGGCTCCCTGATGGGCGGATAGGAACCCTGCCCGATCTCGGCGGACCAGGGACGGGCATGTGGCTCTTGCCGCCTGAATATCGCTCTTCCATTCAAAATCGATATTTCTGATGGGCGTCAACAGGCCCATACTCTCCAGTCGGGCTGCAGGAAACCCCTTTGCGGTCCCGCGTCGCCATTTCTGGGGATTATGGAGCAATACCGATTCTTGCAGTATGGTCGGCGCAAGAGCTGGCTCAACGCGTGCCGGTCGGTCGAGATATGCCCCGAGTGTCCCCCATCCGGATGAGCGGAGCCGTCTTCGCCGTCCGGTCTCGCGCCGCGCGCCGGGCCGGTCGGGACAGGGCACTCGACCGCCGTCCGGGCCGTCCGAGCCGATACCTGGCGCGCATCGAACGACGCCGCCGACGACGGAGGAACCGCTGACCGAGATCCAGAAACTGAAGCCGCGTCCGGATCTCGGCTCCGGTGCGGACGCCTTCGCCACCCAGTCCGAAGCCGCCCATGCGATGATCCGGGAAGACATCCTCTCCGGCCGCTTCGAACCGGGCCGGAAGTTGCTGCTCGACCATCTGAGGACCCAATACGGCTTCGGGTCGAGCCCGTTGCGCGAGGCGCTGTCGCGCCTGGCTGCCGACCGGCTGGTCACCGCCAAGGGCCAGAAGGGCTACTGGGTGGCGGCGATCTCCGAGGACGAGTTCACCGACATCACCGACATGCGGCTTTTCCTTGAGCCGGAGGCTCTGGAGCGGTCCATCGAGCGCGCCACGCTCGATTGGGAAAGCGGCGTCGTGGCCGCCTTCCACCGGTTGACGCGGGTCGAGGGCACCCTCGACAAGGCGCCGGAAGAACTGAGCGGCGAGTGGGAGCGAGAGAACCGCGCCTTCCACCTCGCCCTGATCGAGAATTGCGGCTCGCCCTGGCTGCTGCGCTTCGTGCTGGTGCTGTCGGAGCAGTCTGAGCGCTATCGCCGCCAGGCGGTGGCCCGGCTGGCGGTGCCGAAGGAGACGCTGCTGGCCGAGCACAAGGCAATCTTCGACGCCGCGATCGCCCGCAACGCCGGCCTCGCCTCCGAACTCCTGAAGGTCCACATCAAGAATTCCGCCCGCAGCCTGGCCCGCTCTCTGTTCCCGGCATCCGCCGGCGACTGACATCCGGCTTCGGCAGGATAACCCACCGCTCACGCCCGGGGACAGGTGCCGCCGCCTCCGGGTCCCGCGGACGCCTGTCCGCGCGTGAAATCTGGTAAATTTTGCAAATATCGATTTCTTGAAATAAATTGTTCAGAGCCCGTCGCGAGATCCAGCTCCTGGCGGGCGGGGAGGGCGTGTCCGCCTTCGGATTTTCTTGCGGAAGAACGGTTCAAGGGCAGCATGGCTCATCGCATCGACGTCCAGCACCACATCCTGCCCCCGGCCTATGTGGACGCGGTAGGCGCGCCGGCCGTGGCGGAGATGATCGTCTCAGGCCGCTGCCCGGACTGGTCGCCGCAGGTCTCGCTGGAGGCCATGGACCGCAACGGCATCGCCACCTCCGTCCTGTCGTTGTCCGCGCCAGGCCTGCCGTTCGCCGACGAGCGCGCCGTGGGCGCCATGGCGCGCACGTGCAACGACTACGTGGCCCGCATGAAGCAGGACCATCCCGGCCGCTTCGGTTCCTTCGCCACGCTGCCGCTGCCGTTCGTGGACGCCAGCCTCGCGGAGATCGAATACGCGTTCGACACGCTGAAGGCCGACGGCGTCTGCATCCTGACCAGCTACGGCACCACCTATCCGGGCGACCCGGCGCTGGCGCCGGTGATGGAGGAGCTGAACCGGCGCAAGGCGGTGGTGCACGTCCATCCGACTCGCTCGTCCGGGGCCAACCTCGTCGGCCTGCCGGCGGCCTCGCTGGAATTTCCGTTCGACACCACGCGCGCCATCGCCAACCTGCTGTTCACCGGCACCTTCACCCGCTGCCGCGACATCCGGTTCGTCTTCTCCCATGCCGGTGGCGCGGTGCCGTTCCTGGCGGGCCGCATCGCCCGGCTTGAACGCCGGCCGGACTATCGCAGACACGTGCCGGACGGCGTCATCGCCGAGCTCCGGCGCCACTATTACGACGTGGCGCTGTCGGCCAACCGCTTCTCCTTCTCCGCGCTCCTGGAGCTGGTCGGCACCGACCGCGTGCTCTTCGCCAGCGACTTTCCGTTTGCCGCCGAGGACACCATGGCCGGCACGGTAACGGGGCTGGAGAACCTGGATTTGTCGGCGGAGGACCTTGCGGCCATCGAGCGCGACAACGCGCTGGCCCTGATGCCTGGCCTCCAGACCGCAGACGCCCTGACCTGACCGACCCACCGCCCGGAGACCGAGCCCATGTCCGACATCCTGCAGGCCGTGGAGGATCGGCTGACGCCGTCGCGCACCGCCGTCCTCGTGATCGACATGCAGAACGATTTCTGCGCCGAGGGCGGGTACGTGGAGACCGTGGTCGGCCGCGATGCCGGGCCCTGCCGGGCGGTCGCCGAACCCATCGGCGCATTGGTCGATGATGCCCGCGCGGCAGGTGTCCCCGTTATCTGGGTACGGGCCGACTACCGGCCCGAAACACTGCCCGCCGGCATGCTCGCCAAGCAGCGCGAAAAGTCCGACACGGTCTGCTGCGCGCCGGGCACCTGGGGCTATGCGTTCCATGGCGTGGCGCCGGCCGGGGACGAGGCCGTCTTCGACAAGCACTGCTACTCCGCCTTCGTCGGCACGGGGCTGGAGGCGCACCTGCGCTCGTCCGGCATCGAGACGCTGGTCTTCGCCGGCGTTCAGACGAATGTCTGCGTGGAGACGAGCTTCCGCGACGCGGTCTGCCGGGGCTTTTACGGCGTGCTGGCGGTGGACTGCGTCGCCTCGCACGCGCCGCCGCTGCACGAGGCGACCATCGCCAACATCGGCTTCCTGTTCGGCGACGTCCTGCCGCGCGAGGCGATTACGGGGTATTGGAAGGGCTGAGGGGACCAGGCCGGCGGTCGGCCGACGGTGTCAGGTGATCTCGACCAGCGCCCGGCCGAGGCGTTTGGCGCTGGCGACGGCCGCGTCGCGGTGCAGCGGCCAGGTCTGGGTGAGGCCTTCCAGGATCAGCAGCAGGTCGATCCCCCGGCCGGCCAGGCCGGTTGCGGCGGCGGCACGGGCCGCGACCTCGCCTTTGTGACGCTCCAGGAGCGCCCGCAGCCGGGCATCACCGGGAGCTGCGGCGACGGCGGCATGGAACAGGCAACCGTGCGAGGTCTCCGTTTCCATCCAACCGCCGACCCGCTCCATCAGCGCGTCCAGCGCGGCAATGCGGTCGGCCGGAAGGGCGTCGAACACCCGCTCCAGATAGCGCCGGTGGCGGTGCTCCAGCGCGGCGTGGACCATGTCGTCGCGCGACGGGGTGTACTTGTAGAGGGTGCGCAGGCTGACGCCGGCTGCATCGCGCAGATCCTCCACGCTGGGTTCGGCAAAGCCCTGGCCCGCGAACGCCCGCTCCAGCCCGCTGGCGATCTTCGTCATCGTGTCCGTCATGGTTGACGATGTAGAATGATCCCTCTACCTGTGCAAGTAGAGCATTCATTCTACCTGCGAGGACAAGTCTCATGACGCACGCCGAAACCATGAAGGGCGTGGTGCTGACCGGCCACGGCGGGCTCGACAGGCTGGTCTGGCGCGAGGACCTGCCGAAGCCGGTGCCCGGCCCGGGCGAGGTGCTGGTCCGGGTCGGCGCGGCCGCGATCAACAACACCGACGTGAACACCCGCACCGGCTGGTATTCCAAGAGCGTGCGGGGCGACACGGCGGCGGGCGCGGCCGAAGGCTACGGCGGCGCGGCCGACGCAGACGGCAGCTGGAACGGCGCGGCGCTCGTCTTCCCGCGCATCCAGGGCGCCGACTGCTGCGGCACCATCGCCGCGGTGGGCAAGGGGGTGCCTGAGGCCCGCATCGGCGAGCGGGTGCTGGTGCGGGCGATCCAGCAGCCGGCCGGGTCAGACGACGAGCTCCCGCTCGCGACGCTCGGTTCGGAATATGACGGCGGCTTCGCCGAGTTCACCAAGGTGGCGGCCGGCGACGCGGTGGCGATCCGGTCGGAGCTTTCCGACGTGGAACTCGCCTCCTTCCCGTGCGCCTTTTCCACCGCCGAGGGCATGATCCAGCGGGTCGGACTGGGCGCGGAAAAGGTGCTGATCACCGGGGCATCGGGCGGGGTGGGCTCCGCAGCGATCCAGCTCGCCCGCCGCCGCGGCGCGCATGTGAGCGCGCTGACCAGCCCGGCCAAGGCCGATACGCTGCGCGCGCTTGGCGCCGATGCCGTCTTCGGCCGCGACGATGCGCTGCCGGAGCGCAGCTTCGACGTGGTCATCGACCTGGTTGGCGGCCCGCGCTGGGACGATCTGATCGGCGCCTTGAAGAATGGCGGGCGCTACGTCACGGCGGGCGCCATCGCCGGGCCGATCGTCGAGCTGGACCTGCGCACCCTCTATCTCCGCGATCTGACGCTGTTCGGCTCGACCTACCAGCCCTCCAGCATCTTCACCGATCTGGTCGGCTACATCGAGTGCGGCGAGATCCGCCCCGTGGTGGCGGAAACCTTTGCCCTGCGCGACCTGCGGGCCGCCCAGGAGGCGTTCCTGACCAAGTCGCATGTGGGAAAGGTGGGCATCCAAGTCGCGGAAGGCTGAGGGGCGCGCCGAAGGCGAAAAAGCCCGCGCTGCGGCGCGGGCTTTGCGAAGCATTGGTCGCTGGGACGGTGCCTCAGGCGAAGCTTTCCCAAACGGCGGCGCCGATGCCGCACCGCATTTCGGCGCTCGGAACGTAGAAGGTCGGGCGGGCGCGGGTGCCGCCGGCCGCTGCCATGGCCACCATCCAGGCAAGAAGCTCCGTGGTGCCGCCGCCGCCGGCCGCGTTCATCCGCTCGACCGTGGCCTCGCGGCAGACCCGGTCAGCGTCGCTTTCCGCCATCAGGTCGAGGAACCAGCGGTCGAAGGCGTCGTCCATGGTGAAGTAGCGCGGGCCGCCGGGCTCGTGCGACAGGCCGCCGGTGGCGATCAGTCCCACGCGGAGATCGGTGGGCAGGTCCTCGCGGACGATCTTCCGCAGCGTGCGGCCGAAGGCGACGCATTCCTCTGGCGTCGGCACCGGCGGATTGATGCAGTTCATGTGGATCGGGACGATCGGGACGTCGTAGCCGAGATACCAGAGCGGCACCGACCAGTTGTCGTCGAACAGGAGGCCCGAGCCCTTGTCGATCTTGTGGCCCTCGGCGCTGGCAATCTCGTGGATCCTGGCGGCGACATCCGGGCGGCCCTTCACGTGGTAGCCGGGCTGCTTGAGCCACGCCTTGAAGAATTCGGCCGGGCCGTGCCAGTCGGCGGCCTCGTCGACGCGCCAGTGGGGCGGGCTCTTGAGGGGCAGGTTGAGGAGGTGGTCGTTGGCGACGCCGACGATGACGTCGGGCTTCGCCGCCTTCATGATGGCGCCCAGCTCCTCGTAGCCGGCCTGGATGGCGTCCTGCTCCTCCTGCGGGCAGGACTCGATCCAGCCGGTGACGCCGGGCGCGTGGGCCATGCCCATGATCGAGACGAATTCGGCCATCGTTGCCTCCTCCTAAACGTTGTCGGGGCGGCCGCGGGCGCGCGCCGTCCGCCTGGCGAAAGCGCCGGCCTACTTCTTCTGGTGCTCGACGATTTGGTCGCCGAACGACTTCCGATAGGCCTGGGCGGCGGCGCTGGTGCTGGTGTTGCGGGCAGCGCCGTGAAACAGCCGGGTGATCTGCGGAAGGAAGTAGGGGTGGACACCCAGCTCGCCGAGGCGCCGCACGTCGACGTCGCGGAAGGCCTGCTTTTCCGGCTCGGTCAGGCCGTACTGGTCCATCAGCTCTTCCAGCCGGTCGGCGAAGTGCGGCCAGACCGAGTTGTCGCGACGGACCTCGAAGACCATCCGGTTGGAGGCAAGGTCGGGGTCGAACTCGTTCGCCATGGCGCCTTCTCCTTGGTTGCCGGGATCATGCCACTCGAAATTCGATTGTCAAAGAGAAAAACGATTTTTTGGACGGGTTCGCAAGTCGGCCGCGCAGATCGCGCAGCCGAAACGGTGCGCAGTCCTGCGCGATCCTGCGCAGATCTGCGCGGCGGGGCTGAATGGTTGGAAACGTGAGGAGGGGGCAGTCGATCGCGATCGGCTGCGTCAGTAGAGGACGCCGTCACGGGGCTTCAGCGGCGCGGGGATACTGTCGTCGCCCAGCATCTCGAGGAGGTCGATCTCGATGGTTCGGGTCAGGGCAGCGATGGGCACGTCGGTGCTGCCCCACTCGAACGGGTTCTCGCAGCTCTCGCTGACCTTCTCCACCATGTAGAACAGCCACGAGACGACGATCGTGAACGGGATCAGGAGAAGGACGAAGCGGTCCTGGTCGGTTGGGGACGTCAGGTGGCGGGCGACCTCGTCGATGAAGGCGTCAAGGGAGCCGAGCGGGATCAGGATGATGAAGATCCAGGTGAAGATGCGGCCGAAATAGGTGATCTGGCGGGGGAAGGGCGTGTTCTTGAGGCGCTCGCAGGCCCCCTGGGAGGCAATCAGACGCTCCTGGATCGCCATCAGCGCGACCGCCCGGTTGTTGTCGAGGGCGCCGCTCTGAAGAAGCGCGTTGACCTGGGCACCCTGGTGGCGGGCGATGTGGACCGCCGGGTTGGCGAAGCGGGCGACCTCGGCGGCCTCGTTCTCGGAGAGGTGCCGCCGGTAGCCGTCCGGCGAGGCCGTGAAAATCTCGCCGGTGTCGGCGCGGCGGTAATCGAAGACGTGCTGGACCGGCGAGATCTTGAGGACGGAGGTCCTGCGGAGCTGGTGGGCGACGGCGTTGACCCAGGCGAGGTGCCGGCGGATCAGGGTCGCGGAGGCGGCCTCGCCGCCGCCGGCTGTCGGTGCGACGAAGGAGAGGGCGGCGTTCGCCCAGGCCCGACTGTCGTTGATGATGGCGCCCCAGATGGTCCGTGCCTCCCACCAGCGGGCATAGGCCGACGAACTCTTGAAGCCGAGATAGACGGACACGACGATGCCCATCGTGGAGACCGCGCCTCGGGGCACGGCGACCGTCGGCAGCCAGTCGGTCACACGGATGGCAACCACCAGCGCCGCCCAGACGCCGGCAATCAAGACGACCTTCCAGGAGTCCCAGAAGACGTCCCGGCCACCGATCCCGCCTCTGACATACATGGAGCCCCTCCGCACCACCTCTCGGGCAGGCAGAGGCTACAGAGCGGCAGGCGCCATGGCCAGCGGCAGCACTGTTCCGGTCAGTCGGCCCGCACGCCCATGATGCGGTCGAGCTGGGTCTCGTCGTCCAGCAGGGTCCGCGACGGGCCGTCGAAGGCGATCTCGCCGTTGCGCAGGCCGATGGCTCGGTCGGCGAAGGACAGGGCGCGGTGGACGTTCTGCTCGACGAGCAGCAGGGTCAGGCCTTCCTCCGCCACGATGCGGGTGAGCGCCGCGTAGAGCTCGTCGACGATGACCGGGGCGAGGCCCTCGGACGGCTCGTCCATGAGCAGAAGCGCGGGATCGCACATCAGGGCGCGGGCGATCGACAGCATCTGCTGCTCGCCGCCGGAGAGCCGGGCGCCGAGATTCTGCCGGCGCTCCTTGAGACGTGGGAAGAGGGTGTAAGCACGATCCAGCGTCCAGCCGCCGTCGCGGGCGGCTACCCGGAGGTTCTCCTCCACCGTCAGGGTCGGGAACACCTCGCGCTCCTGCGGCACAAGCCCGACCCCGGCCTTGCTGCGGGCGACGCGGCTGTCGCGGGTGATGTCGCGGCCGGAAAGCTCCACCGTGCCGGCGTGGACGCGGGTGCGCCCGGCAATGGTGGACAGCAGCGTTGTCTTGCCCATGCCGTTGCGGCCGATGATGCCGACGGTTTCGCCGGGGTCCACCCGGAGCGACAGGTCGACGAGGATCTTCAGCTCGCCATAGCCGGCGGTGACGGAGGACAGCGCCAGCGAGGCGGCCTGCCGGGTGGTGGCGCCGGACGCGGCGGCCGGCGCGGGGGCTGCGGCGCTCATTCCGACGTCCCCAGGTAGATGCGCTTCACCTCGGGGTCGGCGGCGATCTCGTCGGGCGTGCCGCGGCGCAGGACGGCGCCCTCCACCAGCACCAGGATCTCGCGGGCGAAGCGGAAGACGAGGTCCATGTCGTGCTCGACCAGAATGATGGCGATGTCGTCGGGCAGCTGGTCGACGGTGCGCTGGACGACCTCCGCCTCGCGGTGAGGAATGCCGGCGGCGGGCTCGTCGAGAAGCAGCACCTTCGGCTCCAGGGCCAGCGCCAGGCCCAGCTCCACCAGCCGCTGTCGGCCGTAGGGCAGATCGGAGATGGGTTCGCTTGCCACGTCGGAGAGCGAGACGATCTCCAGGATCCGCTCCACCTCGGCGCAGACGTCGGTGCGCGACCAGGCCGGACGCCACAGCATGGTGGAGGCGCCCATGCGCTCCGAAACGGCGACGAAGATGTTCTCGAACACCGTCATTGCCCGGAACAGCGAGGTGATCTGGTAGGTGCGGCCCAGCCCGGCGCGCACCCGCTGGTGAGGCTTGAGGGCGAGCAGGTCGCGGCCGCCCAGCGTGGCGGACCCGCTGTCGGGCTTGAGCACGCCGGTGAGCAGGTTGATGAGGGTGGTCTTGCCGGCGCCGTTGGGGCCGATCAGGGCAAGCCGTTCTCCGCGGGCGAGATCGAAGGAGATGTCGCGGGCGACGCGGATGGCGCCGAAGGAGAGGCAGAGATCGCGCACCGCCAGCACCGGCGACTGGCCGTCGGCGGTCGGGGCGGCGGAGGGGCTCACGGTTGCGGTGCTCATCGCGCGCGCCTCCCGGCGAGACCGATCCGGGCGGCGGCCTTGTCGATCAGGCTGACCACGCCGCCGTGGGCGAACAGCGCGACCAGAACGAGGAGCAGGCCCAGCCAGAAATACCAGTATTGCGGGGCCATCTTGGCGAAGACGTCCTGGAAGACGACGTAGATGACCGCGCCGATGAAGGCGCCGTAGAGCCGGCCGAGCCCGCCGATGATCACCACGGTGAGGGCGGTGGCGGAGACGTGGAAGGCGAAGACCTCCATCGACACGAACTCGTGGGTCTGGGTCTGCAGGCCGCCGGCGATGCCCGCGACGAAGCCGCCGATGGCGTAGATGATCAGCAGCCGGTGGAAGACTGGGGTGCCCAGCGCCCGCATGCGGACCGGGTTCTCGCGCAGGCCGCGCATCATCACGCCGAAGGGCGAATTGACGATGACCCTGAGCGCGATGTGGACCACGAACAGGACGCAGACGGAGTAGACGAAGCCGGTGCGCCCCCACAGGTCGAACTTGAAGAGGCCGAAGACCCGGTCGATGTCGATGCCGCGCAGGCCGTCGAAGCCGCCGGTGATGTCCTGGTAGGAGTTGGCGAACTCGTAGAGGATGGCGGCCACGATAATGGTCATGGCGAGCACGGTGAGCTCACCGCCGCGCAGCGCGATGATGCCGGTGACGTAGGCCATGACGGCGCCGACCAGACCGGCGACGAGAAGGCCGGTGATCGGCTCCGCCCAGCCGAAATAGACCGGCAGGAAGCCGGCCATGTAGGCCCCGGCACCCGACAGCGCGGCCTGGCCCAGCGAGTTGATCCCGGCGAAGCCGAGGATGAAGTCGATGGAGAGCGCCAGGATGATCATGTTCACCACGGCCATGCCGAGGTGGAGCTGGTTGCCCATCAGGTAGAAGTAGGCGACGGCGGCAAGATAGATCGGCACGAGGAGCCAGAGCGGCCCCTCGACCTGGGTGAACCTGCCGCGCAGGGTGTTCGGCTCGGCCATGCTCAGTGCTCCACGGTCGAGAACAGGCCCGACGGGCGCCAGATCAACACGGCGAAGGCCACGAGGTAGATCAGGAACGCGCCCGAATGGGGCAGCAGGAACTTGCCGGCGTTGTCGATGACGCCGATCAGCAGCGAGGCGGCGAAGGCGCCGCGGATCGACCCCATGCCGCCGACGATCACCACCAGCAGCACCAGGACCAGGTAATCCAGTGCGTAGGTGGGCGACAGGCCGAAGATCTCGATGGAGAGGGCCCCGCCGACGGCCGCCAGCGCCGAGCCGACGCCGAACAGGACGGAAAAGAGCAGCGGCACGTTGATGCCGACCCCCTCCGCCATGGCGCGGTTCGACACGGCGGCGCGCACCTTGGCGCCGATCAGCGTGCGGTCGAGCACGAACCAGAGGACCAGCGCCAGCGCGATGCCGAAGCCGATGACCATCGTCCGGTAGACGGGGAAGGACATGGTGCCGACGGTGAACCGGCCCTGCAGCCACTCCGGGATCCGGATGCCGGCGCTGAGCGGTCCGAAGACATAGGTCGCCGCGGCGATGGAGATGAACACGATGCCGATGGTGAGCAGCACCTGCAGCAGCGGGCTCGCACCGTAGAAGCGGCGGGCGAGCACCCGCTCGAAGACCGCGCCGATCACCAGGAAGGTGAGCGCGATGAGGATGAGGCTCGGGACGAAGGGGAGGCCGAGGGACCCGGCGAGCACCACAAGCAGGTAGCCGCCGCCCATGGCGAAGGCGCCGTGGGCGAGATTGACGAAGTTCATCACCCCCATCGTGATCGACAGGCCGATGGTGATGGTGAAGAGCAGCATGCCGTAGGCGATGCCGTCGAAGGCGATGGAGAGGAACAGGCTCGTCATGAGCGGGCTACACCGGCCTTGGCGCTGGTCGGGGCGTCGGATCGGGAGGGCAGGAGGGCGCCGGCTGCGTTGGCCTGGCCGGATCCTGCCGTCCCCACCCGGAGGAGGACGGGCTGGCCGGGCCAGCCCGCGAACCGGGAACGGGAACCGGACACACGGCGCCGGCCCCGCAGCGGACCCGGCCCGTGGCGCCCGAGGGCGCGCCGGGCCGGCAATCCACCCAGGTTAGTTCTTCTTCTGCTCGGAGTGCATCTCCTTCCAGGGATCCTTCACCGCCTCGAGCGTGTCGACCAGCTTTTCCTCCAGCTTGCCGGCATCGTTCTTCACGATGGTGAGGACGTACTGGTTGCCGATAACGTCGCGGGTTTCCGGATCGATGGTGATCGGGCCGCGAGCGCTGTCGTGTTCCCAGCCCTTGAGAGCGTCGACGAAGCTGTCGGCGTCGAAGTCGCCATTGGTCTTCTTCACCGCCTCGGCGAGCGCCGCCATGCCGTCATAGGCCTGCACGGCGAAGGCATCGACCGGGGTGTCCGGGTAGGCGGCGTTCCAGGCCTTCAGGAACTTCGCGTTCGCCTCGCCCGGCACCGCCGCGGAATAGTGGAAGGTGATGATGGCGTCCTCGATGCCCTCGCCCATCTTGTCGAGCTCGGCCGGCGGCGCGATGTCGCCCGGGCCGATGAGCTTGACGCTCTCCTTGAGGCCGAGATTGACGTAGGTCTTCACGAAGGCGGTGGAGTAGGGGCCGGACGGCATGAAGGCGAACACGCCGTCGGCGCCCGACGCCTTGATGCGCTGCAGGAAGGGTGTGAAGTCCGGCGTCTGCGGGAACGGCAGCGGAATGGCGTCGACGATCTCGCCGCCGGCCTTCTCGAAGCCCTCGGTGAAGGCGGCGCTGGCGTCTTTGCCCGGCGCGTAGTCGGCATAGAAGGTCGCGATCTTGGTCAGGCCCAGCTTGTCGTGGGCGTAGGCGCCGAGCGGATAGGACGACTGCCACATGGTGCGGCTGACACGGACCACGTAGGGCGAGGCCTCGGTGATCGACGAGGTCGCGGCGTTGAAGATGATGACCGGGACTTCCGCCTCGTTCGCCACGTCGAGGATGGCGAAGGCGTTGTTGGAGAACTGGATGCCCATGATGACGTCGACGTCGTCCTGGACGATCAGCTCCTGGGCGAGGCGCTTGGCGACTTCCGGATTGGGGCCGGTGTCGTCGCGCTCGATGATCTGGATCTCGTGGTCGCCGAAGGCGTCCGGATTTTCCTTCATGAAGAGCTCGACGCCCTTCTTGGCATAGTCGCCGGAAAAGGCGGCGGGGCCGGAAAAGGTCGAGATGAATCCGACTTTGATCGGGTCGGCCTGGGCGGCGCCGGCGACGAGCACGGCTCCGAGCGTGGCCGCGAGGGCGGTTGACTTCATGATGATCCTCCGGATTGCGGCGTGTTCGCCTGCAGGTGACGCCGGTCCAGAAAAGATCAGAAAAACGAATTTGTCAAAGAAATCCATTTTTGCCGATCGACGCAAAGCGGCGGGTTTCCGGGGAGAGGCGCGGATGGGGCCGCGCGGATTTTCGATTTTCCGGGGGTGGGGTCGGGCATGAGCGGTGCTTCTCCTTCTTTTCGTCAGGTGGTTGGGAAGGCATCATGCGCGCCTTGGTTGCTGACAAAGCAGTGTTGACAAATGTCAACAATACTCCAGATTGGAGAGAGCGATGCGCAGGCCCCGGCATCCGGACAAGGACATCGAGGCGGCGGTGGCCGAACTCGAGGCGCTCGGATGGACGTTCAAGGCTGCGGGCCGAAGCGCTCACTGCTGGGGGCGGCTGCTCTGCCCGCAGCATGACCGGTCCGGGTGCCGGATCTCCGTCTGGTCGACGCCCCGGAGTCCGGCCAATCATGCCGCGGCGATACGCCGGGCGGCGGCGAGGTGCGCGCATTGATGTCAGGGAGGTGCCGATGAAGGCGCATAGATTCATCATCGTGGCGTCGGGGCTGGATCATGCATCCGATGCGCTGGAGGACCGCCTCTACGAGGCTGGCTGCGACGACGCGACGGTGTCGGTGGTGCGCGGCCGGATCCTGCTGGACTTCGACCGGGAAGCGAAGAATCTCGTCCACGCGATCGCCTCGGCCGTCGCCGATGTGGAACGGGCCGGCGCGCGCATCGAGCGGATCGAGCCCGATGCGCTGGTCACGGCTTCCGACATCGCCGAGCGCGCCGGGATCAGCCGTCAGGCCGTCAGTCTTTTTGCCCGGGGCGAGCGGGGACAGGGGTTCCCGGCTGCGGTCGCCAAGGTCTCGTCGGAGGCGCCGCTCTGGGACTGGTCCGAAGTGGCTGCCTGGCTGCACCGGCGGGGACAGGTCACCACCGGGACCGTCGTAGAGGCCAATCTTTTGGATTGGGCGAACGAGCGGGCGGTAAAGCGCCGGGACCGGGAACGCACCGACGAGGTGGCGTGAGGGTGGGGGGAGGCCGGTTGAGGAGGCACCGCGCGCCACCCCAAACGCCGCTCATTCCCGCGAAGGCGGGAATCCAGGGCGGCTTGCGCTGCAGGATGCTGTAGACTGCCGGACAGCAGCGGCGGCGGACCGATGGCCTTCTACGTCTACATTCTCGCCAGCGAGCCGAACGGGACGCTCTATACGGGCCATACGGACGATCTTGCCCGACGCGTCCACGAGCATCGGACCAGGCTCAGGCCGGGCTTCACCCGAACCTACGGCGTTGCCGGGCTGGTCTGGTACGAGGTGCATGACACCCGCGAGGCCGCCTTCGTGCGCGAGCGGCAGATCAAGAAGTGGCGCCGGCGCTGGAAGCTTCGACTGATCGAAGGGCTGAACCCGACCTGGAGCGATCTCTACGACAGCTTGCCCTGATGCCCGCAGCCCTGGATTCCCGCCTTCGCGGGAATGAGCGGAGTGAAGGGGATGGGCGTGACATGGAAGGTGTCGATGGTATCATCCCTATACAACAATCATAGGAGGATGCTGTGCACCACAATGCGGAAGAGGTCATTAAAGAGAGGGCTAAACAGACTGAGGGCGTCTCTATTGACAATATGCCTGGAATACAACTTAGCTATTTGGTTGATGAGATTACCCGGATAAGATTCGAGATAACCTCGATCCGAGAGATACTTGAATATATCGCGGATCGATAGGCCCCTATTATAATTGAGCGCCTTCTTCAATGAATTGGGGTGCGGTCAGTGCGACTTCCTGAAAATACTCCTTCGCAAATTGCTGCATGTGCTCTCGTTGGATTCTTCCTTCAACGCTGGGCTATCATGGAAGGCTCGTTGAACAACGCCATCTCAAAAAGTCTTGAATTAACCGATATCCAAAGAATAATCCTATGTAAAAACATTACACTTAGTAATAAAATCAAAATTTCTAAGACTTTAGTCGATATTTCGCCTCTAAATAGAGATGAGATAACGTCCTATAAATCCGCGCTCCAAAGAATTTCAGATAAGTCGCCGATTAGGAATATGATGGCTCATGACCTGTTTGGTCCGGAGAATGATGATGCGGGCTCCGTTCGATTTCTCGTGGTAAAGGCTAGTAGCAAGCTTGATGTGCCTGACGAAGTATGGCCGGCAAAGCGCTTCTATGACGAAGTTATGGAGGTTGATGCCCTTAAAATAAAAATGCACAGCCTCTGCGAGGCCCTTTCAAAGAGCAGCGTAGTCGCCGCGCTTATGTATCGCCAATCCACATCGCCCATTTCAGCGCCATTCGGGATAGGTGCACTTGGTCTCCCAGCTGTTCCAGGAATTTTCGGGAGTATTCTTCCTGATCTTAAGGAGTGATGTTCGGCATTTTACACTTGGGGATCTCTGGCCAACTTCGTTAAGCGAAGGCACGTAGATAACTAGGAAAAAAATCCTTGACATCGTGACGCTGGTTCGCTAGGGTTCAGGCATCGTCGGACAGCTGCGGCCGGGGGCTTCCGGAAGGAGGGCGCCGGGCGTGGTCCCGGATCGGGACGGGCGGCTGGTGTGCCTCGGCGATCCCTATTTGTCCGCACATTCCCGCGAAGGCGGGCATCCAGGGCTTCGGTCTCCGAAGTTCCGTGAACTCCCATTCGCCCCGCATCGACCTGAGCTTTGGTCGCCGGTAACTGCGGTTCCCGGGATGGTCAGAGGTGGAATTTTCCGGCTGCGGCGTGCCGCCCTGGTTTCCCGCCTTCGCGGGAATGAGCGGCGTTTGGTTTGGCCGGGGAGACATCTTGCATGTCATCGGGCTCGCCGACAGGCCTTATGGATCCCCGCTTTCGCGGGAATGAGCGGAGGATGGGGCGGGCTCCTCCCGAACCGACCACCATCTTGCCGGATCACGCCAACCAGTGCGCGACCACGCGCCGGTCGAGCGAGCGCAGGAAGAGTGCTCTCGCGGTTTTCCGTTCGTGCTCGCGACGTGAACAGGTTTCATTTCTGGCAGAGGGACACGCGCATCATGGACCAGCCCCTTCCGTCGTTCAGACCGGACTGGGCGGCCGCAAGAGCCGCCTTCGAGGCGGGTGTGGGAACGCTGCGGGAGATCGGCGACCGCTACGGCATGTCCGAATCCGGGCTGCGCGACCGCGCCCGCCGGGAGGGCTGGGACCGGACGCTCAGGCCGCCAAGGGTCAGGGGCCGCACGGGGCTGGACGGGACGGACGCCGGCCCGCCGGGTTCGGAGTCTGGAGCCCTGGATTCCCGCCTTCGCGGGAAGGAGCGGCGTTTGGGGGAGGCGGCGGAGGGCCCCGAACTGGGCCCCGCCGGACAGCACCCACCAGCGCGCGACTGCGCGCCGCCCGGTCAGGGCGCCCACCCGGAGCCGGTGAGCGCAAGCGAACTCGGCGGGAGGGGCAAACAATACGGTCCGAAGCCTGAAGCCCTGGATTCCCGCCTTCGCGGGAAGGAGCGGCGTTTGGGGGAGGCGGCGGAGGGCCCCGAACTGGGCCCCGCCGGACAGCACCCACCAGCCCGCGACTGCGCGCCGCCCGAGCAAAGCAAGGCGAAGTGGGAACCGGTTCGCCGTCCGGCTTTGCGACCTGAAGAACCAGGCCGCCCTCGCGGTGCCGGCGAGCGAAGCGAGATCGGCGTGAGTGGAGAGAATTCAGCGCATCTGCGCGGCAAGAACTCTCCATCCAAACCCGCACTGCCGCGCCGGCCGCAGGGCCGGGCGCTGCACCGCTCGCCGTCGGACCGGGCCGCGATGATCGCCCGGCTCTACCGGGTGTTCGAGGCGCGGATATCGGCCATCGAGGCGCGCTTCGATCCCGATGCCGCCGAGGACGCGGAACGCGACACCAGGGTGCTGGCGGCGCTGGCGCGCACTCTGGACATCCTGCTCGCCCTCGACCGCAAGGCGCAGGCAGACGGCGGAGAGGCGGCGCATGGACACCGGCCGGACATCGACACCCTCAGACAGGACCTTGCGGACCGCCTTGATCGGCTCGCTCGACGGGCTCGACCCGGATGAGCGCGCCGCGTTCCTGGCCGAGCTGCCGCCGGAGACGCTGGCGTGGCTGGCGCGGGAATGGATGTTCCAGGCCCGCGACGAGCAGCTGCCGCCCGACGGCGACTGGACCGTCTGGCTGATCCTGGGCGGGCGTGGCGCCGGCAAGACGCGGGCGGGCGCGGAATGGGTGAAGGGCATGGCGCTGGGCCGCGACGGGTTCGCCTCCGCGCCCGTCGGCCGGATCGCGCTTGTCGGCGAAACCCTGATCGACGCGCGCGGCGTGATGGTGGAGGGCGTGTCGGGGCTGTTGTCGGTGCATGCCGCCGACGAGCGGCCGCTGTGGCAGCCCTCGCGCCGGCGGCTGGAATGGAAGAACGGCGCGGTGGCGGAGCTGTTTTCCGCCGACGATCCGGAAAGCCTGCGCGGGCCGCAGTTCGGCGCCGCCTGGGCCGACGAGCTGGCCAAGTGGCGGCTGGCGGAGGAGGCGTGGGACATGCTGCAGTTCGCGCTCAGGCTCGGCGAGCGGCCGCGCCAGGTGGTGACGACGACGCCGCGGCCGATCCCGCTTCTGGCACGGCTGATGGAGGCGCCGCGCACGGAAGTGGCGCGGATGCCGACGAAGGACAACGCGGCCAATCTGGCGCCCGGCTTCCTGGAGCGGGTGGTGGGGCGCTATCGCGGCACCCGGCTCGGCCGGCAGGAGCTGGACGGTGAGATCCTCACCGACCGGGAGGACGCGCTGTGGAGCCGGGCGACGGTGGAGCGGGCACGGGTCGACGGCGCGCCGGAGATGAGCCGCATCGTGGTGGCGGTGGACCCGCCGGCGGCGGGCGGCAGGGCCTCGGTGTGCGGGATCGTGGCGGCGGGCATCGCGGCGGACGGGATCGGCTACGTGCTGGCCGACGAGACGGTGGCGGCGGCGGCACCGGCGGTGTGGGCGGCGAAGGCGGTGGCGGCCTACCGGCGGTTCCAGGCGGACGCGCTGGTCGCCGAGGTGAACCAGGGCGGCGACATGGTGGCGGCGGTGATCCGCCAGGTGGATGCCGGCGTGCCGGTGACGAGCGTGCGGGCGAGCCGCGGCAAGTGGCTGCGGGCGGAGCCGGTGGCGACGCTCTACGCCCAGGGCCGGGTGCGCCATGCCGGCGCATTCCCGGAGCTGGAGGACGAGCTCTGCGGCTTCGGCCCGGACGGCACCGCGAACGGGCGCTCGCCGGACCGGCTCGACGCGCTGGTCTGGGCGATCACCGCGCTGATGCTGGGGCCGGTCAGCCGCCCGGCGATCCGGCGGGTCTGAGGGGGTGTGCGCCTCAAACCCCGCTCATTCCGGCGAAGGCGGGAATCCAGATGCCGAGATTGCTGCGGGTGGCGTGGTGGGATGAGGCCCGTTGTCGGTGGCTGCGTCTATCCACTTGCCGGGCTGTCCTGGTTTCCCGCCGCAACTGGATTCCGGCCTTCGCCGGAATGAGCGGGGATTGGGGTGGGTGCGGAGTGAGCCATCATCCCGTTGGGAGATCGCTGAGAGGCCCTATGGATCCCTGCCTACGCGGGAGTGAGCGGAGGTTGCGGCAACTTCGGAGTGAGCCAACTCAAGTCTCTCCGGACCGCCTCCAGCAGCGGACGACTGTCCGCCGCCCGGTCAGGGCGCCCACCCGGAGCCGGTGAGCGCCAGCGAACTCGGCGTGAGGGGGACAGACAACAGGCTGCGCCCGCGCAGCGGCGAGCGAAGCGAGCTCGGCGTGAGCGAAACAAGAG
The DNA here is from genome assembly GCF_000374525.1 of Amorphus coralli DSM 19760. Taxonomy (GTDB): domain Bacteria; phylum Pseudomonadota; class Alphaproteobacteria; order Rhizobiales; family Amorphaceae; genus Amorphus; species Amorphus coralli. Next base: position 175,440 of record NZ_KB894577.1, on the reverse strand, counting down.
GACCCAACCATGCTGATCGATCGCGTCTTCAGGCGGGCGGGCGGGAAAGCCGCGCCCGAGGCGAAGGCCTCGCGCACCGGGCCGGTGATCGCGCAGCCGAACGCCGGCCAGGCGGGGACGGGGCTGATGGAGGCGCTCTACGGCCACCTGCTGGTGGCCGGCAACGCCTACCTGGAGGCCGTCAGCGTCGAGGGACGGGTGCGCGAGCTGTTCGCGCTGAGGCCCGACCGGATGAAGGTTCTGCCGGGAGCGAGCGGCTGGCCGGAGGCGTTCGAGTACACCGTCAACGGCCGCTCGGTGCGGTTTCCGGCGGGCGAGGAGGGGGCGTCGCCGATCCTGCACCTGACGCTGTTCCATCCGCTCAACGACCACTACGGTTTCGCGCCCATCGAGGCGGCGCAGACGAGCCTCGACATCCACAACGCCGCCGGTGCCTGGAACAAGGCGCTGCTCGACAACGCAGCGCGGCCCTCCGGCGCGCTGGTCTATTCCGGCGGCGACGGGACGCTGACGTCGGATCAGTTCGAGCGGCTGAAGGGCGAGCTGGAGGAGGGCTACCAGGGGGCGCGCAACGCCGGGCGGCCGCTGCTTCTGGAAGGCGGGCTCGACTGGCGGGCGATGGCGCTCACGCCCAAGGACATGGACTTCATCGAGGCGAAGAACCAGGCGGCGCGGGAGATCGCGCTCGCCTTCGGGGTGCCGCCGATGCTGCTCGGCATCCCCGGCGACAACACCTACGCCAACTTCCAGGAAGCGAACCGGGCGTTCTGGCGCCAGACGGTGCTGCCGCTCGTCGGGCGCACGGCGGCGGCGATCGGCGGCTGGCTCGGGCCCGCCTTCGGCGAGGGGCTGCGGCTCGCCTTTGATGCCGACGGCGTGGAGGCGCTGTCGTCGGAGCGCGAGGCGCTGTGGCGGCGGCTGGAAGAGGCCTCGTTCCTCTCCGACGACGAGAAGCGGGCAGCGGTGGGCTACTCGCCGCGCGGCGATCCGGCCGCGCCGGAGGGATGAGGTGGACCCGGTCACCCAGTCGGTGATGGAGCGCGGCGACCTGGCGCACCTGGCACTGTTTCTCTGGGCCTCGTCGGCGAGCGCGCTCCTGGTCTGGGCGCTGCGGGAACTGGCGGTCTCGAACCGGCGCTTCAACGACTTCGTCAACGAGATCGCCCGGCTGACGGCGATCTTCCGGGAGCGGGATTGAAGCAAAGCCAGGAAAAGTGGGAACCGGTTTTCCGTCCGGCTTTGCGGGGCGAATGACCTTTTTTGCCCCTCGCGCCGAGTGCGCTTGCGCGCACCGGCTCCGGGAGGGTGGCCTGATGATCTCTGGGTCGCAATCGCGGACGGAAAACCGCAAGGGCACTTTTCCTGCGATTGCGTGTGCGGCGCACGGTCGTGCGCTGGTTGGAGGTGTTCGGCAAGTCAGAGGTTGGGCTCCTCAGGAGGACATCATGCAGATCGAAAGAAGGGCAGCGGGGGGGCGTCCCGCCGACCATCGGCGCGTGTTTGAGGCCTTCGTGGCGGAGATGGAGCGGCTGATCCGGGTGCGATCGGAGGCGCGTGGATCCGGGCCGCGGATCGTGGAGGTGGGGCGATGAGCGGTCGAGCTGACGACACGAAGGACGGGAGACACGGCAGGGCCAGGGGCGGACGGGCTGCTCCCGCGCTGGAGGTGAAGTTCTCGCCGGCAGCGCAGCCGACCGTCTCCTCCGACGGGGCGTTCGCGGGGTACGCGACGCTGTTCGGCCGGCCGGACCTGTCCGGCGACGTGGTGGCGCCGGGGGCGTTTACCGCCTCGCTGGCGAAGAAGGGCGCGGGGGCGGTGAAGCTCCTCTACCAGCACGACCCGGCCGAGCCCATCGGCCGGTTCGTGACCATTGCCGAGGACGCGCGCGGCCTGTTCGTGCGCGGCCGGCTTTCGGCCGAGACGCGGCGGGCGCGCGAGGTGAAGGCGCTGATGCGCGAGGGCGTGCTCGACGGGCTCTCCATCGGCTTTCGAACGGTGCGGGCCCGTACCGACCGCAAGAGCGGGCATCGCGTGCTGATCGAGCTGGATCTCTGGGAGATCTCCATCGTGACCTTCCCGATGCTGCCGGAGGCGCGGGTGCGCGCCGCCAAGGCGGCCACGCTGTGGCCGGGGAGCGATCCGGCCCGGCTGGCAAGCGGCTTCCGGCAGGCGGCGCAGCTGCTGCGGGCGCGTTGAGGGCGCCCCTTCGACCATCGGACTTTCAGGACACAGCAAGCGGGAGGCGGGCCAGGCGGCCGGCGCCCGCTTTTTTCGTTCCGCATCCAGGCAGAGAGGACAACAGGATGACCGGATTTCAGGATTGCGCCCCGGAGACCAAGGCGGCCGGCGGCGACGGCGACCTCGGCTCCGCCTTTTCCGACTTCATGGGCGCCTTCGAGGTGTTCAAGGAGACCAACGACCAGCGCCTCGACGAGCTGGAGCGCCGCTCCGCCGCCGACGTGGTGACCATCGAGAAGCTCGACCGGGTGGACCGGGCGCTGGACGCCCACAGGGCGCGGGTCGACGACCTGGTGCTGAAGGCGAAGCGGCCGGCGATCTCCGGCGACGGGCCGGCCTTCCGCAGCGCCGCGTCCATCGAGCACAAGGCGGCTTTCGAGACCTATGTGCGGGCCGGGCGCGACCACGACCTGAAGGCGCTGGAGATGAAGGCGCTCACGGCCGCCGCCGACGACGCCGGCTACCTGGTGCCGGAGGAGGTGGACCGGGAGATCGGCCGCCGGCTTTCGGAGATCTCGCCGATCCGCGCGATCTCCGGGGTACGGCAGGTGTCCGGCACCAGCTTCAAGAAGCCGTTCGCCACCTCCGGCCCGGCGGTGGGCTGGGTCGGCGAGAGCGACGCGCGCCCGGAGACCGACGCGCCGGTGCTGAAGGAGCTCGTGTTCCCGACGATGGAGCTCTACGCCATGCCGGCGGCCTCGGCGACGCTGCTCGACGACGCGGCGATCGACGTGGGCGAGTGGCTGGCCGGCGAGATCGACCAGGCGTTTGCCGAACAGGAAAGCGCCGCCTTCGTCGCCGGCGACGGCGACAAGAAGCCGACCGGGTTTCTCGCCTACACCACCGTCGACGAGAGCGCCTGGGCCTGGGAGACCATCGGTACGGTCTCGACCGGCGCCGACGGGGCGTTTCCGGCGACGGACCCCGGCGATGTGCTGGTCGACCTCGTCTACGCGCTTAAGGCCGGCTACCGGCAGAACGCGACCTTCGTGATGAACCGGCGCACCCAGGCGGCGGTGCGCAAGATGAAGGACGGCGACGACACCTATCTGTGGCAGCCGCCGGCGGTACCGGGCGGGGCTGCGTCGCTGATGAACTTCCCGGTCGTGGAAGCCGAGGACATGCCGGACATCGGCTCCGACGAGACGGCCATTGCCTTCGGCGACTTCCGCCGCGGCTACCTGATCGTCGACCGGATGGGGGTGCGGGTGCTGCGCGATCCCTACTCCTCCAAGCCCTACGTGCTGTTCTACACGACCAAGCGGGTGGGCGGCGGCGTCCAGGACTTCGACGCGATCAAGCTGCTGCAGTTCTCCGACTAGGGGCGGGGGTTTCTGGGGCTCGAGCCATCCCGCTGACTCCCGCGCAGGCGGCAGTCCAGGGCTGCAGTCTCCGACGCTGCGGCCCGTGGCCCTGGATCCCCGCCTGCGCGGGGATGAGCGGAGGGTGGGGCGGGTGCTGGAGTGATCCAGCTGAGGTGGCGGGCTGACGGGTTTTCCCCCTTAGCCGCTCACCTCGGCGAAAGCCGGGGTCCAGGGCGGTCGAACTCCGATCCTGCGGACTGCGGCCCTGGATCCCGACTTTCGTCGGGATGAGCGGAGTGTGGGCTGATGCTGGAGTGATCCCGCTGGGTTGCGGGATGACGGGCCCTTCCATCCCCCGCTCATTCCGGCGAAGGCCGGAATCCAGTTACTGAGGTCGCTGCGGGCGGCGGTGTGGGATGAGGCCCGTTGCCGGCGGCTGCGCCACTCCTTTTCCCGCGTCGGCCTGGTTTCCCGCCGTACCTGGATTCCGGCCTTCGCCGGAATGAGCGGAGGTTGGGGTGGGCTTTGTGCAACCCATCATTCCGTTGGGAGACTGACGACAGGCCCTATGGATTCCGGCCTTCGCCGGAATGAGCGGAGGGTGGGGCCGGCGCTGTCCCATCCAAGTCAGGCCTTCCCGGACAACTCCAACCCGCGGACGACCGTCCGCCGCCCGGTCAGGGCGCCCTCGCGCAGCCGGCGAGCGAAGCGAGTTCGGCGTGAGCGGAAAAGACTCCCGCCCACCCGGAGCGGGTGAGCGGAGCGAATTCCGCGTGAGGGGATAAATGCCCGGCTTCACCCGAAGCCGGGCCTTTCTTTTCTGGAGCGATCATGACAGCCATCCTGACCGATCCACCGGCGGTGGAGCCGGTGACGCTGGCCGCCGCCAAGCGGCATCTGCGCGTCGACGGTGCCGACGAAGACGCCGCCATCCTCGACCTGATCGCAGCGGCGCGCCGCCACGTGGAGGCGGCTACCGGCCGGGCACTCCTGGAGCAGGGCTGGCGGATTATCCGCGACGACCTTCGCCCGGCCGGCATCGTGCGGCTGGAGCCCGCACCGGTTCTGTCCGTCGACGCGGTGACGCTGCGCGACCTCGACGGAACGGCGCGGGTGCTGGCGCCAGCCGATTACGTGGTGGACCTGCCGACGACGCGGATCCGGGTCCTGCCCGAGGCCAGGCGCTCTGTCGCCGGCTGCCAGGTCGAGATCGACATCACCGCTGGCTACGGCACCGAACCGGCGCACGTTCCGGCGCCGCTCAGGCAGGCGATCCTGTTGCTCGTTGCCCACTGGTACGCCCACCGCGAGGCGGCGCTGGCGCCGGTGCCGGAACCGCTCACGCTGGGCGTCGACAGCCTGGTGCGGCCCTATCGCCTGACGAGGGTGGCATGAAGGCGCCCGCGATCGGTGCGCTCGACCGGCGGCTTGCCATCGAGGCACCGGTGCGCACGGCCGACGGGGCCGGCGGCGCGACGGTGACATGGCGGCCGGTCGCCTCAGTCTGGGGCCGGGTGGAGAGCCTAGCCGCGGCCGAACGCGACCGCTCCGGCCGTCTCGACGGCATCGCCACCCACCGGATTACGGTCCGCGCGCATCCGGAGATCGCCGGCGGCCAGCGGATCGTCCTGGGGTCGCGGATCCTGACGATCCTGGCGACGCGTCCGGAGGGGCGCGGCGACCACTATCTCGTTCTGGAAGCCCAAGAGGAGGGACGGTGATGGACGCGGGCCTGGCGCTGCAGGCGGCCGTTCATGCCGCCCTTGCGGGAGACGACGACCTGGTGGCGCTGCTTGGGGGCGCTCGGGTGCACGACCGGGCGCCGCGCGGTGCGGCGCATCCGTTCGTGACGTTCGGGCCGGCGAGCGACCGGCGGCTCGACGGCGACCTGCCACCGCTCCGGGAACATCGGATCGCGCTGGACATCCACTCCACCGCGCACGGGCGCTCGGAGGCGGCGGGAATCGCCGACCGGATCGAGGCGGTGCTGGTGGGCACGGCCCTGCCGCTCGACGGGCACCGGCTGGTGTCGCTCACCCTCGTCGATCGGGCTTTCCGCGAGGCACCGGACCGGCGCTCGGTGGTGGCCGTCATCCGGCTGAGGGCGGTTACAGAGCCGACACAGTAGGGGGCGAGCCCGCAACAAAGCTGTCGTGACGCTGTGGCCTGCAGGCTTTATCGTGTCGTTCGGATCGATGAGCCTGGAACCGCGGGGAGCGAGACTATGAAGACGACGATGCTGACGGCAGCCGTTCTGGCCTTCGGGCTGACGCAGGGGGCGATGGCCGCCGGTCTCGACGGCACCTGGGAGCCGCTGAGCAACACGGCGACCTCCATCACCGGCAGCATCGAGGTGGCGGAAGACTCCATCACCTTCGAGGACGGCAGCACGCTGGCCATCGCCGCCGACGGATCGGAAAAGGGCAAGTGGGGCGACCAGCAGGCCGCCGTCGAGGGCTCGATCTTCCGCATCGACCCGCCGAAGGATCTGACGCTCCTGAACGGCAACAAGTTCTGCGGACTGCCGGGCAACAAGCCGACCTATCTGGTGCTCGCACCGTTCGACGACGGGATGAGCCTGATCGTCTACACCGGCGACGCCAAGCCGACGCCGGATGCGGATCCCTGCGCGATCTACAACTACGCGAAGTAGGGGCGGGCTGATCCCGGCTTTCGTCGGGATCGGCGGAGAAGCTGGCTGGGTGCTTGATTGTGACTGCGGGCTCAGATGCCCGACGGTCCTTCCCCAGCCGCTCGTTCCGGCGAATGCCTGAACCCAGGGGCCGAGTTTGCCCCGCACGGCGCGGTGGGATGAGGCCCGCTGCCGGTGGCTGCGCCCATCCTCTTGCCGAGTCAGCCTGGAGTTCCTCCGCAACTGGATTCCGGCCTCCGCCGGAATGAGCGGAGTTCTGGGCTGGGTCTGAGACATCCATCATTCCGCTGGGTGTCGGCTGACAGGCCCTATGGATCCCCGCTTTCGCGGGGATGAGCGGAGTTTGGGGCGCGCGCTCCCTCAACAAGTTCAGCCTTGCCGGACAACTCCCACCAGCGCGCGACCGCGCGCCGGCCGGAGGCCGCGCCCGCGCAGCGGTGAGCGCAGCGAACTCGCGTGAGCGGAAAGAAACACCCACGCCCTCGCGGAGCCGGCGCGCGAAGCGAGTTCGGCGTGAGCGGGAAAAACGCGGAGCCGGTGCGCAAAGCGTACTCGGCGTGAGGGGCATCTTTTCCACGCAATCCCGGACGGAAAACCGGTTCCCACTTTTCCTGGGATTGCTCTTTCACTCCGCAAAGCCGGACGGCGAACCGGTTCCCACTTCGCCTGGCTTTGCTCTTCCACCAGACAAGGGAGGCGCGCATGGGCGCACAGCGGGGCAGGGACCTCGTGCTCCGGCTCGACCAGAGCGGGGCGGGGTCGTTCGTAACGGTGGCCGGGCTGAGGGCGCGGCGGCTGTCGTTCAACGCCGATGCGGTCGACGTGACCGACACGGAGTCGGCCGGGCGCTGGCGGGAACTCCTGGACGGGGCCGGTGTGCGGCGCGCCAGCCTGTCGGGCTCGGGCATCTTCAAGGACGGCGCCTCGGATGCCGCGGCGCGCACCATCTTCTTCGCCGGCGCGATCCGGAGCTGGCAGGTGGTGATCCCGGACTTCGGTACCGTGTCCGGGCCGTTCCAGCTGACCGGTCTCGACTATGCCGGCAATCATGATGGCGAGGTGAACTACGAGATCTCGCTGGAATCGGCCGGCGAACTGACGTTTGCGGCGGCATGACCATGGCGAACCGGCATCGCGGCGAGGTCGCCGCCGTCTTCGACGGGCGCCGCTTCACCCTGTGCCTGACGCTGGGGGCGCTGGCGGAGCTGGAAACGGCCTTCCAGGCCGACGACCTGGTGGCGCTGGCGGAACGCTTCGGTTCCGGCCGGCTCAAGGCCGGCGACGCCGTGCGGGTGATCGGAGCGGGCCTCCGGGGCGCCGGCAACCCGGTGTCCGACGACGAGGTGGCGGCGATGACCACGCCCGGAGGGGCGGCGGGGTTCGCCGCGATCGTGACCGATCTCCTGACCGCGACCTTCGGGGCGGGGGAGGAGGAAGCGGGCGAAAACCCTCTCTAGAGCCGCCTGGCCTTCGCAAAGACGGCGAGGCGGCAGAATCTTCCTGCGCGCTTCCGGACGGAAAACCGGTGCCCACTTTTCCTGGAAGCGCTTGTTTAGCCGCGCTTCCGGACGGCGAACCGGTTTCCACTTCGCCTGGAAGCGCTCGGGCCTTCCCCTGGACCGAGGCGATGCGGTTCGGGCTGGGGCAGATGCGGCTGTCGCCCGCGTCCTTCTGGGCCATGAGCCTGCCGGAACTCCGCGCCGCGCTGGAGCCGCCCGGGACGGGCGCGGCGGCCGGACTGCGGGCACTCATCGATCAACACGATTCATCCTGACGGAGGTCTCATGGCGGACGATCCGAACGACACCGGCGCGGGCTTCGATCCCGACGCGCTGGAGACCTCCGTGGCGCGCACCTCGGCCGAGCTGGAGCGGGCGGCGGAACGCTTTTCCGCCACCGTGGTCAGCGGTCTGAAATCGGCGGTGGTGGAGGGGCGGCGGCTCGACCGGGTGCTGGCGTCGGCGGCGCGGAGCATCTCCGCCTCGGTGCTGAAGGCGGCGCTGAAGCCGCTGGGCGAGGCGCTCATCGGCGGCAGCGGGCTGGGCGGTTCGATCCTGGGAGCGGCGGCGGCAGGGGCGGTGAAGACCGCCGGCAATCTCCTGCCGTTTGCCGAGGGCGGGGTGATCGGCGCGCCGGCGACATTTCCGCTCGGCGGGGGTCGGACCGGCCTCGCCGGCGAAGCCGGCCCCGAGGCGATCCTGCCGCTCAGTCGCGGGCCGGACGGACGGCTCGGGGTGTCGGCGTCCGGCGGGGCGCCGGTGCACGTGACGATGACGGTGACGACGCCGGATGCGGAGAGCTTCCGGCGGTCGGAGGCGCAGGTGACGGCAATGCTGGCGCGCGCCGTCGGTCGCGGCCGGCGCGGAAGCTGAGGGGTGACACACAGGCAGCAATCTTCCGCCCTGGACCCCCGCCTTCGCGGGGGTGAGCGGAGAAAAAGGCACGGCCTTCCCGGACTGCGCCCGCCAGCGCGCGACCGTGCGCCGGCCGGAGGCCGCCCACCCGGAGCGAGTGAGCGGAGCGAACTCCGCGTGAGGGGAGAAAGGATCAAAGCCAATGACCACCGCCTTCCACGAAATCCTGTTTCCGCTTGCCGTGGCGTTCGGGGCGACGGGCGGGCCGGAGCGACGCACGGAGATCGTGCTGCTCGGATCCGGCCACGAGGAGCGCAACGCCCGCTGGGCGGACTCCCGCCGGCGCTACGACGCCGGGTCCGGAGTGCGCTCCATCGACGATCTGCACACGGTGGCGAGCTTCTTCGAGGAGCGGCGCGGCCGGCTGAGCGGCTTTCGCTACCGCGATCCGGTCGACCACCGGTCCGGAGCGCCCTCTGCGACGCCGACGTCCACCGACCAGGCGATCGGCACCGGGGACGGGGCGACGGCGATCTTCCAGCTCAGCAAGACCTATGGCAGCGCGCATGCGCCCTGGGTGCGGCGCATCGACAAGCCGGTGGCGGAGACGGTGCGTGTGGCGGTGGCCGGCGTGGAGCAGACGGCCGGTGCCGACTTCACCGTCGATGCGGCCACCGGTGTCGTGACCTTCCAGCCCGGTGCGGTGCCGGCGAACGGGGCGGCGGTGACAGCGGGCTTCCTGTTCGACGTGCCGGTGCGCTTCGACACCGACCGGCTGGAGATCTCGCTGACGGCCTTCTCTGCCGGTGTGCTGCCGTCCATTCCCATCGTGGAGATCCGGCTGTGAAGACGCTTCCCGAAGATCTCGCCGCGCACCTGGCCGGCGGCACCACCACGCTCTGCCGCTGCTGGCGGCTGACCCGCGCCGACGGGGCGGTGTTCGGCTTCACCGACCACGACCGGAACATCGTCTTCGACGGGGTGACGCATTCGGCGGAGGGCGGGCTGGCAGCGACCTCGGACGTGGCGGCGAGCGGGCTCGCCGTGGGCGGTTTCGAGATCGAGGGGGCGCTCACCGACGAGCGGCTGGCCGCGGCGGAGCTGGAAGGCGGCGCCTATGACGGTGCGACCGTGGAGCTGTGGCTGGTCAACTGGGCGGGCCCGGAGCAACGGGTGCTGCTGCGGCGCGGCACGCTCGGCGAGGTGACGCGGGCCGACGGGGCGTTCCGGGCAGAGGTGCGCGGGCCGACCATCGATCTCGAATTGGTAACGGGGCGGCTCTACCAGCCGCGCTGCGATGCCGACCTGGGCGACGCGCGCTGCGGCATCGATCTCGGCGATTCGGCCTACCGGCTGGAGGCGGAGGTGACGGGCGTTCACGGACGCGCCAGCCTGTCGGTGAGCGGGCTTTCCGGCTACGCCGACGGCTGGTTCGCACACGGGCGGCTTGCGGTCACCAGCGGCGCAAATGCCGGGCGCGCTTCGGAGATCAAGGCGCACTCCAACCGGACCTGGACCATCGATCTCTGGCAGCCGATGCCGGCCGTGATGGCGCCGGGTGACCAGGTCGTGCTGACGGCCGGATGCGACAAGCGGTTTTCGACCTGCGCCGACCGCTTCGCCAACGCGGTAAACTTTCGCGGCTTTCCGCACATGCCCGGCAACGACGCGGCGCTCGCGGCCGCGTCGGCCAGCGGCGCCAATGACGGCGGGCTGCTCGCCTGATGGTCGCGCGGGCGGAGATCGTGGCGGCGGCGACCGCCTGGCGGGGCACGCCCTACGCCACCAGGCATCGCTGCGGGGCATCGGCTGCGACTGCCTGGGGCTGGTGCGCGGGGTCTGGCGCGAGACGATCGGGCCGGAGCCGGAGCCCTGTCCGATCTACACGGCGGACTGGGCGGAGGCCGGCGGCACGGAGACGCTGGCGGAGGCCGGCTTCCGGCATCTCGTGCCGGTGCCTGGCGAGCCGGGCATCGGCGACGTGCTGCTGTTTCGCTGGCGGCGCGACCTGCCGGCCAAGCACGCCGGTATCCTGATCGCTCCGGGCCGCTTTCTACACGCCTACGACGCGGCCGGCGGCGTCGTCGCCACCGAGCTGTCGCCCTGGTGGGCGCGGCGCCGTGCCTTCGTCTTCGGCTTTCCGGGAGTGTCGGACTGATGGGAACGCTGGTTCTTTCCACCGCGGGCGCGGCCGCTGGTGGCCTGCTCGGCCCCGTCGGCGCCGTCGTCGGCCGGGCGGCCGGCGCGATTGCCGGGGCAGCCATCGACGACCGGCTGTTCGGGTCGCGCAGCGGATCCGGCCCGACCGGCAAGCTCGACGATATCGGGGTGCAGGCCGCCACCGAGGGGACCGCCATCGCCCGGGTCTATGGCCGGATGCGGCTTGCCGGCAGCATCATCTGGGCGACCCGCTACGAGGAGACGGTGGTGGTGGAGGAGGCGTCGGGCGGCAAGGGCGCGCCGCAGCCGCAGAGCTCCTCCTATGTCTATTTTGCCAACTTCGCGGTGGCGATCTGCGAGGGGCCCGTGGCGCGGATCGGCCGGATCTGGGCCGACGGCAAGCTGCTCGACCGGGAGGCGGTGATGCACCGGATCCATCTCGGCGCGGAGGACCAGACGCCGGACCCGCTGATCGAGGCCCGGCAGGGCACCGCGCCGGGCTATCGCGGGCTCGTCTACGTGGTGTTCGAGCGGATGCCGATCGCGGAGTTCGGCAACCGCATCCCGCAGCTCTCCTTTGAGGTGATCCGGCCGGTGGACCGGCTGGAGGGGATGGTGAGGGCGGTGACGCTGATCCCGGGCGCCACGGAGTTCGGCTACCACCCCGAAGAGGTGCGCCGGGAGCTCGGCCCGGGGCGCAGCGTCAGCGACAACCGGCACCTCGCAACGGCGGGGACCGACCTGGAAGCCTCCCTCGACGAGCTGCAGGCCCTGTGCCCGCGGCTGGAACGGGTGGCGCTGGTGGTCGCGTGGTTCGGCGACGATTTGAGGGCCGCGGAGTGCCGCATCGAGCCGAAGGTTGAGGACGCCACCCGGGAGACGAGCGGGGCGACGTGGGGGGTCGCCGGGCTGGAGCGGGGTGAAGCGCGGCTGACCTCGCAGGTCGACGGGCGGCCGGCCTATGGCGGGACGCCATCCGACGCGAGCGTGATGGCGGCGATCCAGCACATTCGGGCGCGCGGGCTGAAGGTGGTGTTCTATCCGTTCGTGCTCATGGACATTCCGGCCGGCAACGGACTGCCGGACCCCTATGGCGGAGCGGAACAGGCGCCGCATCCCTGGCGTGGGCGCATCAGCGTGTTCCCGGCCCCCGGCCAACCCGGATCGCCCGACAAGACGGGCGCGGCGACGGGCCAGGTGGCGACGATCCTCGGGTCGGCGCAGGCTGCGGATTTTGCAGAGGTGGACGGGTCGATTGCCTATTCCGGACCGGACGAGTGGTCGCTCAGGCGGATGATCCTGCACTACGCGCATCTCTGCGAGGCGGCGGGAGGGGTCGATGCGTTCCTCATTGGATCGGAGCTGCGTGGCCTCACCTGGACACGGTCGGCGCCGTCGTCCTACCCGTTCGTCGACGGGCTGTGCACGCTCGCCGACGACGTGCGCGGCGTGCTGAGGGCCGAGACGAAGATCTCCTATGCCGCCGACTGGTCGGAATTCTTCGGCCATCAGCCGGCGGACGGGACGGGCGACGTCCACTTCCATCTCGATCCGCTGTGGGCGCGGCCGTCCGTCGATTTCGTCGGGATCGACCTCTACTGGCCGCTGTCGGACTGGCGCGACGGCGAGCATCTGGACGCCGATATCGCGACCGGGCCGGCGGATCTTGCCTATCTCTCAGCGAACGTGGCGGGCGGCGAGGGTTACGACTGGTTCTATGCCAGCGAGGCCGACCGGACGGCACAGGTGCGCACGCCGATCACCGACGGGGCGCACGGCAAGCCCTGGGTGTTCCGCTATAAGGACCTGGCCGGCTGGTGGTCGAACGTCCACGTGAACCGGCCGGGCGGCGCGGAGGCGGGCGGGCCGACGGGCTGGACGCCGGCGATGAAGCCGGTCTGGTTCACCGAGGCCGGCTGCCCGGCCATCGACCGCGGCGCCAACCAGCCGAACGTCTTCTACGATCCGAAGTCGTCGGAATCCTTCTTTCCGCATTTCTCCAGCGGCGGGCGCGACGATGCCGTGCAACGGCGCTACCTGGAAGCGCTCATCGGGGCGTTCGATGCGGCGTTCGGGTCGGACGGGGCGGTGAACCCGTCCCATCCGGGCGAGGGCTGGCGGATGGTGACGGCCGACGGCATCCACGCCTGGACCTGGGATGCGCGGCCTTTTCCCGCCTTTCCCCAGCGCGAGGACGCCTGGTCGGATGGGCCGAACTGGCAGCGCGGCCACTGGCTCAACGGCCGGTTCGGTGGCACCAGCCTGGCTGCGCTGGTGCGGGCGCTTTTCGCCGACTGGGGACTGCCGGAGCCGGAGATCATCGGGCTGGACACGGTCATCGACGGCATTTCCATCGAGCGGCCGAGCGATCTGCGTGCGGTGCTGGCCCCGCTCGGCGAGGCATTCGGCTACATCGGGATCGACGCCGGAACCCATGTCCGCTTCGCCGACCGGGCGGCACGGCTTGCCGCCGAGATCGGCGAGGCTGACCTGGTCGACGAACCGGGAGGCGAGGGGGTGCTGTCCTCGGTGGTGCGCGAAGAGGCGAGCGAACTGCCCATCGAGCTGCGCCTTGGCTACCGCGACACGCTGAAGGATTTCGGCGCTTCTGCCGCTTCGTCGCGGCGTCTGGTCGGGGCGAGCCGGCAGGTGGTGGACATGTCGCTGCCGGCGGCGCTGTGGGACGGGCTTGCGGGGCAGGCGGCGGAGCGTCGGCTGCATGCGCGCTGGGCGGAACGGACGCGGGCCTCGTTCGCCCTGCCGCCGAGCCGGATCGCGCTGGAGCCGGGCGACGTGGTGGCGCTGACGAGCCGGGCGGGACGCCAGATCCTGACGCTGGAGGAGATCGAGGATGGCGCGCATCGGCGCATGGAGGCGCGCAGCCAGGCGGAGAATGTCTACCGGCCGGCCGCTGCCATCGGTGTCGGTCGGACGCCGGCGGCCGCGGCGAGCTTCGGGCCGGCAGAGGTGGTCTTCCTCGATCTGCCGCGGCTCGTCGAGGGCGACGACCACCGACCCTACGTGGCGGCCTTTGCCGCGCCCTGGCCGGGATCGGAGACGGTGTGGCGGAGCGTCACCGGCGAAGCCTACGAGCCGGTGGCTTCCATCACCGGACCGGCAATTTTGGGGCGGCTCGTCGAGGCGGTCGCCGTGGGACCGCTCGGCCGATGGGACCGCGCCAACGCGATCCTCCTGGAACTTGCCGGTGGACGGCTGGAAGGCCGCGCCGATCTCGATGTGCTGGCCGGGGCGAACGCGCTCGCGGTGGAGGCAGCGGGTGGCGACTGGGAAATCGTGCAGTTCGCGCACGCCGAACTGGTCGGCGAGCGGCGCTATCGGTTGAGCCGGCTGCTGCGGGGGCAGCTCGGAACCGAGGACGTCATGGTGGCCGGCCATCCGGCGGGATCGCGGGTTGTCCTTCTCTCGGAGGCGGTGACCCGGTTGCCGCTGGACCGGTCGGCAGTCGGGCTTAAGCGGATTTACCGGATCGGTCCGCCGCAGGGCGGCATCGCGGGGACCGCGGTGGTCCAGACGAACCATGCGGCCTCGGCCCGGGGGCTGTTGCCGCTCAGCCCGGTGCATGCGCGTGGGCGGCGCCGGGCGGATGGCGCCCTGGTGCTCACCTGGATCCGGCGCACGCGCATCGGCGGCGACGACTGGATGGGCGAGGACGTTCCGCTTGGCGAGACGGCGGAACGCTACCGGCTGGAGATCCTGGACGGCGGGGAGGTCGTGCGGACGGTGGAAACCGTCATGCCTTCGTACGCCTATACCGCGGCGGAGCAGGTTGCCGACTTCGGCAGCGTGCCGGGGTCGGTGGATGTGCGCATCGCCCAGCTTGCCAGCGGTATCGGCGCGGACGTTCCGCTACAGGCGACGCTCACGGCTTGATATCGCACCGGCGGGCAGGGGGACGCGCCGTGGGACGGCGCTGCTAGTAGTAGATCCGCTTCATGCGGCTTCGATGCTTCCCGTCCATGCTGAACCTCACGAAGTTACGGTTCGACATCCAGACGAAATACCAGTTCCCGATGCGCCGTACGGGCACTTCGCCGTTGCGCTCGTAGCTCTGCAGCCATCCGCGCGTCTTGATCTTTAGGGTTCCCCCGAAGAGCCCAACCTGAAAGCGTGGCACGACCTTTCCCCACCCCAAGAACTCGGCCGTCGGGCAACTGGCCCCGACGCTCGAGCCGACAGCAACCTTGTCCAATCTCTCCCGTCAGTCCGTCCGAGATCCTGCCGCCGACCGTCGGCCGGACGGCTAGATCCGCTGCCGGCCCCGCCCGCCGGACAACCAACCGCGCTCGCCCGGCGGCTGCCGCCGCGCCTGCACAGCAGGCGTGGGCCCGCGGTTCGCGTCGTGACCCAGGGGCTTCGCACCGGGCCGACGGGAGAAGGCAAGCCGTAGATAGCATTACTCTACCACAGATTGGTGAAATGCGAGCCGGATCCCGGCGGCCTTTTGGGGCGCGACAGCCTGCTGGGACGCAGCGGCGCCGATGACGCGGGCGATCGAGCCCGCCCGACCAGATCCCGCGATTTATGACCGATACCGGAGACGAGCTGATGTCGATGACCCTCACGTCGCGCGACCGCGCGGCGCTTGCCGGCGTGCATCCGGACCTGGTGCGCGTGGTGGCGCGCGCGGCCATGCTGACACCCGTGCCGTTTCGCGTCTTCGAAGGCGTCAGAAGTGTCGCCCGCCAGCGCGACTATGTGCGCCGGGGCGTGTCGCGAACCATGAACTCCCGGCATCTGAAGGCGGCCAACGGTGTCGGTCATGCGGTCGACCTGGTGCTGGCCTTCGACGTGGATGGCGACGGCACCATCGACGGAACCGACCATTGGGCGAACCCGGCGTCGCCGCAGGGTGCGGATGCCTGGCGCCGGCTGGAAATGGCGGTGAAGACGGCCGCGCGGGAGCTTGGCGTGCCGGTGGAGTGGGGTGGCGACTGGCAGCGCTTCCGGGACTATCCCCATTGGCAACTGCCCTGGAAGGCGTACCCGGCGGCGAGGCCGGTTCCCGCCCAGCGGTCACCCGGGGCGCGGGATCCCGATGAAGCGATCCTGCGCGCCGGCCATGAAGGCGCCGTCGTGCGGGATGTCCAGGCCAAGCTTGCCCGCCTCGGCTACGTGGTGCCGGTGAACGGGCTGGTGGACGCGCGCACCGTCTTTGTCGTGCGGGTGGTGCAGCGCCAGAACGGGCTGGCAATCGACGGCGTTCTGGGGCCGCGGACGCGTACCGCCATCGACGCGATGGTTGCGGCGCAGCGACGCGGCGAGCCGGCCGGCGCGGACATGGCACGCGCGGATCTCGAAGTGGCAGGGGTCTCTGCCTCTCCCGGAGAGGAGACCGAGCAGGCCGCCGCCACCCGCCAGGCGGCGGTGACAGGCGGATCGGGGGCGCTCGCCGGGGCCGGCCTGGTCGGCCAGGGTGTGGAGCAGGCGGCGGAGGCGGCGCGCCACGGCCAGGCCGTGTTTTCCCCTGGAACGGCGCTCTACGGCGTGCTGGGCCTCGCGGTGGCGCTTCTTCTGGGCCTGCAGGCCTGGCGGATGCTGAAGCGGGCAGGCGCGTTGCCCGGCTGGCTCGGGGGTGCCCCGTGATGGCCGTTCTTGCCGCCGTCCTGACGCTGGTCGGGAAGGTGAAGTGGCAGGGTGTTGTCCTTGCCGCCGCGGCCGCGCTGGCCTGGCGGGCCATCGACCTGGCCTTCGAACGCGGCCGTGCGGCGTGCGAGGCGGAATTCCGGACGGCTGCCTCGACAGAGCGCCTGCGGCAGGCCCGCGCCAACCAGCTCGCCCTCGCCAGCGGTGCGGAGATCGTCTCGGCGCTGGCCGAGGAAAACGCGCGCCTGAAAACCCTTCTCATGGAGATTGCCGATGACGCGCGCGACCTTTCCGATGGCGATGCTTGCGGCCTTGGCGCTGACGGGCTGCGCCTCCTCGACCGGCTCAGCGGTTCGCCCGAGCCTGGCGGATCCACCGGCGGGCCTCACCCGCGTCTGTGACGACCCGGTCACGCTTGCCGGCCTGGCGGATCTCGACCAGGCAACGGTGGTGACGGTCTGGGCGCGCGATCGGGCGGCGCTGACAACCTGCAAACGTCGCCATTCCGGGCTGCGCGCCTTCTACGGGCTCCGCGACACGGCGCTGCGCTGAGGGACGTGCCGACCCGCCCCAAAAAGGAACGGGCGGGGAGATCCCCGCCCGTTCCCGACAGTCGCGTTCCGAGGCCGCTGCCTACTGGGCCGGACCCAGGTTGATCAGCTGCACCCGGCGGTTGACCTCGCTGTACGGGTTGGCCGGATCGCGCAGGTCTTCCTCGCCGAGGCCGACTGGCACGACCATGTTGGCCGGCACGTTGAAGGTCGTCGTCAGGGCCTCGACGATGGCGTCGGCGCGGCGCTGGCTGAGCTTCAGATTGTACTCGCGAGCGCCCTTGGCATCGGTGTGGCCGATCACCAGGAAGCGGTCGCCGCCGAGATAGACGGTGTGCAGGGCGTCGGCAATGAGACCCAGCGACTCGTAGGATTCCGGCCGGATGCGGGAGGAATCGAAGTCGAAGGTGATCTCGACGATGAACTGGCGGAGCCTCGCGAGTTCGGACTCGGCCGGCAGGTCGGTGGTGGCGTCGTCACCCGGATGCAGCCGGATGTTGTCGAGCGCCTGCTGACGCAGTTCCTCGGCGGTGATCTGCGTGCGATGCACCTCGACGTTCTGCAGGTTGTTGATGATTTCGTTCCGCGTGAGCGGGGTCTGGGCGGAGGCCGGCAGCGACAGAACCGCCAGTGCGGCCGCGGCGAGGATCAGTCTTTTCATGGGATCTACTCGGCTCGTTTTCGGATCTGGCTGGCTCAGCGATAGCCGGCGTCGGTGATGGCCTGGTTGCACTTATTGCCGACGGAGCGTTCGGCCTTCAGCAGGCAGCGCAGGACCGGAACCTTGCCGGCGAAGTTCTGCGTGCGGACATTGCTGTGCACGCTGCAGAGCTGCGCGGAGTCGCGCGAGCAGATCTGGAAGACGGCCTGCTGGGCCTCGTGGCGCAGCCGGATGAGCTCGTAGACGCGGACGTAGTCGGTCTTGCACTGCGGCGTGATCTTGGAGGAGTTGGCCTGCAGGCACTTCTGGATGCCGAAGTTACCGATGTTCGCCTTGGGGCAGTACTTGTTGATGTCGGCGCCGCAGCTCTGGGCGAGGATCTTGATGGCGTCGGCATAACCCATCGTCTGGGCCGAGGCCTTCGGCGGCGCCATCATCAGGGCGACGAAAGCGGCCGACAGCACGGCGACGAACAGTCTGGTTTTGGACATGGTGTCCTCCCGGTCGGAATCTACACGACGAGGTTGGATCCGACTGAGGTCCCCAACCCCCCGCGCCCAAGAAACCGACTCGGGACGCCCGTTGCAACTGAAACCGGCATTTCGGCCCGGCAAATGTCCGCTTTTGCGGACAGTTCAGGACCGTTCCAGGTCGCCGCGGGTGCTGAGGAACTCGTTCAGGCCGGAGAGGGACTCGATGCGGCTGGCGAAGACCTTCGTCACGACCAACAGCGGAACGGCGATCAGAATCCCGATAAATCCCCAGATGAAGCCCCAGAAGGCAACGGCGAGCAGCACGGCGACCGTATTGATCTGCAGCCGTCGCCCCACCAGCATCGGCGTCACGAACTGACCCTCGATGGTCGTGCAGGCGAAATAGATGATGGGCGCCAGTGAAGCGTGCCCGAGGGTTGGGAAGGAGATCAGCGCGATCAGGGCGACGGCGGCCACACCCACGATTGCGCCGAGATAGGGGACGAAATTCAGGAGCGCGGCAGCGACGCCCCAGAGGACCGGGTTCGGCATGCCGATGGCGAACATGCCGGCGGCAATAACTGCCCCCAGGCCAGCGTTGATCAGGGAAATAGTGAAGAGATAGGTGGAGATCGATCGCTCGATCTCCTTGGCGATGGCCAGACCGTGCTTCTTGTCGGTGAGGGTTGGCAGAACCCGAACCAGCTTCTCCTGGAGCATGTCGCCCGAGGACAGCAGGAACACCAGCAGGATGAAGGTCAGGCCGGCGCCAGCAACCACCTGCGAGGCGTTGCTGGCGGCGGCGTCGAGCAGCCCGGGATCGCGGATGACGACCTCCTGGGTGGAGCCGTCGGCCGGCTGCTGGATGGCGTCGTTGATCTGTTCCTGCGCCTCGCGGAAATCGTCCACCGACTTCTGCAGGTTGCGAAGCTTGAAGCTGATTTCCGAGCGGACCTGGGGCGCCGACTTGATCCACTCGGTCACCGGACCGCTGAGCGTGTAGGCGGCGGTGCCGACGCCGACACCGAGGATCAGCACGAGCGCCACCGCCGTGATCCCCTCCGGGATGCCGCGTCGTCTCAGGACCCGCACGATGGGCAAGAGCACGAGCGCGAAAAGGAAGGCGAGAGTGACCGGCAGCAGAAGGCCCTTGCCGAAATAGAGAACACCCACGAGGAGGATCAGAAAGATCCCGATGACGGCGGTTTTCATGCGCTCACGCTGATTGGGAGGGCCGACGACTTCGGCAACCATCCGGGATCGAGGCCGATCCTATCAACTGGCGGATCATTCCACCGTCAGATACGCGCATCGGCGCAACTGAAACGCGCGGAACGGCGCGCGGTTCGGCTTCGGATCGTGCGAGAGCGCAGAAAAATCAGATATCGTCCGTGGTCTTGCGCGACCCAGCCGTCTTGCCGCCGGTCTTGCGGGACGTGGTTTTTGCCGCCGATGCCTTTGCGCCGGTGCTGGACTTTGCCGCCGCTGCACGCCCGGACGGCGCTGCCTTCGAGGCCTTCGGGGCACGAGACGGGGCCTTCTTCTTCTCGGCGGCGGGCGCCGGTTCAGCGGCCGGCTCGGCGGGCGCGGCGGTCTCCACGGCCGCATCGGGCTCGATGGTCCAGTCCTCGTCAGGCTCGGCCTCGGGAAGGGCGTCGGCAAGGGGCTCGGGGTCGGCCTCGGTCTCGACCTCGGCGATGGCTTCAACCTCCCGGACGACTGCAGGGGCGGGAGACGGTGCCTGTTCCCGCGCCTCGGTGTCGCCGGGCTCGGCCTGAGTGAGCGCGCCGACAAGCTGGCCGCCGCTGTCGATGGCGAGCGACCCGTAGGAAATCTCACCCTCCACGAGACCGCTGGAGCGAACCGTGAGGAGCCCGGCGACCTCGATGGTGCCGCGGAAGGCGCCGTGAATTTCGGCGGTCTCGGTCCTGGCCGTGCCGGTGACGCTGCCAGCCTTTCCGATCACCAGATGCCCGGCTTCGATCTCGCCTTCGAATCGCCCGTCGACCTGGGCGGTGGCGCCGACCCGCGCACGCGCGTGCTCGACCTCGGTCTCGACTCCGATCAGGAACTCGACGTTCTCGGGGGTGGCCATGGCATCATCCTCTGGAGCGGGCGCGCCCAACCAACCCGGCTCTCGCTCCGGGGTCAAGCCGGAGCGGACGGCGGCGTTAACGGAGGGCGACAAGCGCCGGTCGTTCATGGCAGGTTCAGATCCGCCGCTGTAGACCGATCCCACCATGACACGAACCCGCACCCTTCTTCTCGCCCTGCTTCTGCTTGCGGCTGCCCCCCAGGCGGCCGCCGCGGCCTGCCTGTCGCCGGATCAGCAGCGCCAGGCGGTGCAGAGCGGCGCGGCGGTGCGACCCGCCACCGTCCAGGGGCAGGTGCAGGGCGAACTCCTGCGCCTCGATCTGTGCGACCAGGGCGGCCGCCTCGTCTACGTGGCGACGGTCTTGATGCCGGGCGGCCAGGTGGAGCGGGTGACGTTCGACGCGCGCTCGGGCGCCAGGCAGTAGGGACGATTAATGCGGATACTCGTCGTCGAGGACGATCAGGATCTGTTGCGCCAGTTGAAGAGCGCGCTGGGCGATGCCGGCTACGTGGTCGACGTGGCGGAAGACGGCGAGGAAGGCCATTTCCTCGGCGACACCGAGCCCTACGACGCGGTGGTGCTGGATATCGGCCTGCCGATGATGGACGGGATCTCCGTCCTGGAGCGCTGGCGGCGCGACGGGCGGACCATGCCGGTGTTGCTTCTGACAGCCCGCGATCGCTGGAGCGACAAGGTGGCCGGCATCGACGCCGGCGCCGACGACTACGTGGCCAAGCCCTTCCACATGGAAGAGGTGCTGGCGCGGTTACGCGCCCTGGTGCGGCGCTCGGCCGGCCACGCCAGCAATGTCGTTTCTTGCGGGCCGGTGGAGGTTGACACCCGCTCCGGCCGGGTCGCCGTCGACGGTCAGACGGTGAAGCTCACCTCGCACGAATACAGGCTGCTGGCCTATCTGATGCTGCACAAGGACCGCGTGGTCTCGCGGACCGAGCTGATCGAGCACCTCTACGACCAGGATTTCGATCGCGACTCCAACACGATCGAGGTGTTCGTGGGCCGGCTTCGCAAGAAGGTCGGCGCGCCGATCATCGAGACGATCCGCGGTCTCGGCTATCGGATCGCAGAGCCGCGAGAAGGTGCCGGGGACGATGCGGCCCTATCCTAATTCGCTCGCCCGCCGTCTTTTTCTCCTTTCCGTTATCTGGAGTACGGCGGCGCTCCTGGTGGCGGGCGTCATCGTCGTCGCGCTCTACAGCCAGTCGGTGGAGCGCGCCTTCGAGGAGCGGCTGGACGTCTACCTGAAGACCATCGTCGCGGAGGTGGCGGCCGATGCCGAGGCACCGGACGGCGATGGGACGATCACCGTCGGCGGGCTTGGCGAGCCGCGCTTCGGGCTGCCGCTGTCGGGCTGGTACTGGACGGTGGCGAATGGCGTGACGGGGGCGGTGATCACCACCTCTCCGTCGCTTGCCGGCGACAGCCTGAGGCAGCCGGCCCCCGATGCGCGCCCCGAGGACTGGCGCAATCCGATCACCTCGTCCCTTACCGGGCCGGACGGCGAGCCCCTGCGGGTGGTGAGCCGCAACATCCGCCTGCCGGACGGAGCGCGCTACCTGGTCTCCGTCGCCGGTGACACCACCGAGGTGCGCCGCGACATCCGCTCCTTCGGTACCAGCGTGGCCGCGACATTGTTCGTGATGGGCGCGGGTCTGGTGCTGGCCATCGTGCTGCAGGTGCGGCTGGGCCTGAAACCGCTGGGACGGATGCGGGAATCGCTGCAGGCCATCCGCGTAGGCGAAAAGGAGCGTCTGGAAGACGACTTTCCGCTGGAGATCGCGCCGCTTGCCACGGAACTCAATGCGCTCCTCGACAGCCACCGCGAGGTGGTCGAGCGCTCCCGTACCCACGTCGGCAACCTCGCCCATGCACTGAAGACACCCCTCAGCGTGATCCTCAACGAGGCTCGCGAGGCGCAAGGCCCGTTTCCGCGCAAGGTGGAAGAGCAGGCAAGCGCCATGCAGACCCACATCGCGCATCATCTCGACCGCGCGCAGATGGCGGCCCAGCGCCGGGTGATCGGCGTGGTGACGCCGGTGGAGCCGGTGGTCGAATCGGTCGTGCGGGCGATGCGCCGCCTCTACGAGGACAAGGGCGTCACGCTGGAGACGGACACGGTCGCAACGGTCCGCTTTCGCGGCGAGAAGCAGGATCTGCTGGAGATCCTCGGCAACCTTCTCGACAATGCCTGCAAGTGGGCCAGCGGGCGGGTGCGGGTGCGCGTGCAGCCGGATGCCGGGATCTCCGGCGAGCGGCCCTTCTTCGTGATCGTGGTGGAGGATGACGGGCCGGGCATCGCCGACCAGGCGCTCGACGAGGTCGTCGAGCGTGGCCGCCGGCTGGACGAAACCAAGCCCGGGAGCGGGCTGGGTCTCTCGATCGTTTCGGAGCTGGCGCGGCTCTACGGCGGCCGGCTGAGCCTGGGCCGCGCGGACGCCGGCGGGCTCAGGGCCGAGGTGCGCCTCCCCGGAATCTGAGTGACCGGGGCGGATCTTTTCGGATCGCAGAGGATTGTTTGCTAGAGGGTTGTGCCGACGCAATTCGGCCACCAACCTATGCCACCCACCCGTCGTCCTCCTCCGTCCTCCGCGTTCGAGTCGATGCTGTCCGAAGCCGCTTTTACCCGTTCATGCCCGCGCGCCGCCCGCGTCAGGGCGGTTGGTCTGATCTCGCTGGTGGTGCTTGCCGGCGCGGTATCGGCGTGCACCACGACGGGTACCCCTTCGGGTGGCGCGTCGGTGGGCCGGGTCGAGGGCTCGCAGATCGCGCGCGACGGGGCTTTGGGCCTGACGTCGGAAGACCGGGCGGTGGCGCTGCAAGCGGAATTACGGGCTCTCGAGGCGACGCCGGCCGGGGCGGCGGTTTCCTGGCGGAATCCGGAAACCGGACATGCCGGCGATGTGCTGCCGGGCCCGGCCTATCAGGTGAACGCGCAGAGTTGCCGTGACTACACGCACAACGTGACCGCCGCCGACCAGCCGGCCAGTTTCCAGGCGACGGCATGTCGCGGCTCGGACGGCATCTGGCAGGTGGTGACCTGAGCCAGGGGTCGGGGCGGCCGCCATTCGGTCCCGGAAACCGGGGATTCCTGGCCGTGCAACGGGTGTCGCGTCGGGCGCGGCGGAATCCCGTCGCGGCTGTGGGCAGGCTGCTGACCGGCGACCGTTCAAGCATTCTTTCATTGACGTGCCGGCTCCGGCGCCGCTTTTTCCCGGCCAAACCTGTGGCCGGCGCGAACCGGCCCTATACGGAAACCGATGTTCGGCCGATGGAGCCCAACCCCTCGTGATGCTGCTCTGGTTCTCGGTGGCGATCCTGACCGCGCTGGCGGTGCTGACCGTGCTGTGGCCCCTGTCGCGGCGCGCGGAGGCTGACGACGACGCATCCCATGACGTGGCCGTCTACCGCGATCAGCTGGAAGAGGTGGAGCGGGACGTGGACCGCGGGCTCATCGAGCCCGGAGAGGCGGAGGCCGCCCGCGCCGAGATCGCCCGACGGCTGCTGCGGGCCAGTGGCAAGGCGGAGGCGACGGCAGCATCGGGGCTCACCCGCCGACGCGCCGTGGCGGTCGTGGCGCTGGTGGCGGTCCCCGCCGTCGCCCTGCTTCTCTATGCGGGGCTCGGTCATCCCGGCTACCCGGACCAGCCGCGGTCGGCGCGCCTGGAACAGCCGGCCGGAACCGGCGACATGGCCACGCTGATCGCCCGGGTGGAAGATCAGCTGGCGAAGGATCCCGACGACGGGCGCGGCTGGGAGGTGCTGGCCCCGATCTATCTGCGCATGGGCCGGGCGAACGATGCCGTGGCCGCCTATCGCAACGCACTGCGGCTGCAGGGCGAGAACGCCGAGCGGCTCTCGGGGCTTGGCGAATCCATCGTCCAGGCCAACGGCGGCGTCGTGACCGACGAGGCATCCGCCGCTTTCGCCAAGGCGCGCGACCTGGATCCGGGCGCGACCCGGCCGCGATTCTTCCTGGCGATGGGCCTGTCGCAGGAAGGCAAGACCGACGAGGCGATCGCCGCCTGGACCGATCTCGCCGCCTCGGCTGAAGGCGGCGAGCCGTGGCTGCCCTTCGCCCGCGCCCAGATCGTGGCGCTGGGCGGAGAAGCTCCTCCCGAGACCGAACCGGTCATGCCCGGCCCGCGGCGGGCCGACGTGGAGGCCGCAGCCTCCATGAGCGCGGATGACCGGCAGGCCATGGTCGAGGGCATGGTCTCGCAACTCGCGACCCGCCTGGACGAGGAAGGCGGCAGCGTGGAGGAGTGGCAACGGCTGATGCGCGCTTACCATGTACTGGGTCGCAGCGACGCGGCGCGGGACGCCGCAGCGAAGGCCCGCGAAGCCTTCGCCGGCGATCCTGAGGCACAAGCGCGCATCGCCTCCACTGAGAGCGAAATTGGTCTAAATCAATAATCGTTCTATGTGAGCGGACTAGAAGACCGGAGCCGGGGCAAGCGCCGTCGGCCGGCAGCGAGAGAGTGGCGGACAGTCGGGCATGACGCGAAAGCAGCGGCGGCTCACCTTCATCGGCGTGATCGGAGCAGTGCTGGCCTGCGCCGTCGGGCTCGTGTTCGCCGCGATGGGCGACAAGGTCGCCTTCTTCAAGACGCCGAGCGAACTCGCCACGATGACGCCCGATCCCGGCAAGCGCATCCGCCTGGGCGGTCTTGTGGAAGACGGGTCCCTCGACCGCGGGACGGACACGACCGTGCGCTTCCGGGTGACCGACCTGAACGATGCCGTCACGGTTTCCTACACGGGCATCCTTCCCGACCTCTTCCGCGAGGGCCAGGGTGTTGTCGCGGAAGGCATCCTGCAGCCTGACGGAACCTTCAGGGCCGACAGCGTGCTGGCGCGCCACGACGAGAGCTACATGCCGAAGGAAGTGGCCGACGCTCTGAAGGAACAGAACCACTATTTCGAGAGCGAGACCCTGACCCAGTAGGGTGGGGCCCGGCTCGTGCACCCTCGCAAGTTGCGGACAAGGCCTTCATGCTGAACGAGCTTGGACACTATGCGCTGGTTCTGGCCCTGGCGCTGGCGCTCGTCCAGTCCACCGTTCCGCTGGCCGGTGCCCGGATGCGGGATGCCCGCATCATGCGCATCGCCGACCCGGTGGCGGGCATGGTGTTCCTGCTGGTCGGGCTGTCCTTCGCGGCGTTGATGGTGGCCTACGTCCGCTCGGACTTCTCACTTCTCAACGTGTTCCAGAATTCGCATTCCGCCAAGCCGATGATCTTCAAGATCTCCGGCGTCTGGGGGAACCACGAGGGCTCGATGCTCCTGTGGGTGCTGATCCTGGCGCTGTTCAGCGCGCTGGTCGCGGCCTTTGGCGGGGCGTTGCCGCGCTCGCTCAAGGCGACGGTGCTGTCGGTCCAGGCCTGGGTGCTGGTGGCCTTCCTGGTCTTCATCCTGGCCACCTCCAACCCGTTCGTGCGCCTGTCGCCGGCGCCGCTGGAAGGGCAGGATCTCAATCCGATCCTCCAGGACATCGGGCTGGCGATCCATCCGCCGCTTCTCTATGTCGGCTATGTCGGCTTCTCCATTGCCTTCTCCTTCGCGGTGGCCGCCCTGATCGAGGGTCGGATCGACGCGGCATGGGCGCGCTGGGTCCGGCCGTGGACGCTGCTTGCCTGGCTGTTCCTGACGCTCGGCATCGCGATGGGCTCCTACTGGGCCTACTACGAGCTCGGCTGGGGCGGCTGGTGGTTCTGGGACCCGGTGGAGAACGCCTCCTTCATGCCGTGGCTCGCCGGCACCGCGCTGCTGCATTCCGCCATCGTCATGGAGAAGCGCGACGCGCTGAAGATCTGGACGATCCTGCTGGCGATCCTGACCTTCTCGCTGTCGCTGCTGGGCACGTTCCTGGTGCGCTCCGGCGTTCTGACGTCGGTCCATGCCTTCGCCACCGATCCCACCCGCGGCGTGTTCATCCTCGGCATCCTGATCGTCTTCATCGGCGGCTCCTTCGCGCTCTACGCCTGGCGGGCCCAGATGCTGCGGCCCGGTGGCCTGTTCGCGCCGATCAGCCGCGAGGGGGCGCTGGTCCTCAACAACCTGTTCCTGACGGCGGCGTGCGCCACGGTGCTCGTCGGCACGCTTTATCCGCTCGTCCTTGAGGCCCTGACCGGCGAGAAGATCTCGGTGGGTGCGCCCTTCTTCAACCTGACTTTCGGGCCGCTGATGATCCCGCTGCTGATGGCGGTGCCGTTCGGGCCAATGCTCGCCTGGAAACGGGGCGACCTGTTCGCCGTCGCCCAGCGGCTCTGGGTGGCGCTGGTGGCGGCGCTGGTGACCGTCGCCGTGGTGGCCTGGCTCGCCGGCAACACGCATCTGCTGGCCGCGCTGGGGATCGGACTGGCCGTCTGGCTGATGGCGGGGGCGCTGACGGAACCGCTGGTGCGGGCAAAGGTCGGCCGCGAGGCGTTCGGCACCTCCGTGCGCCGTCTGGTCGGGCTGCCGCGCTCGGCCTTCGGCACCATGCTCGGCCACTTCGCACTCGGCATGACGCTGTTCGGTATCGTCGCCAGCTCAGCCTTCGAGAGCGAGCGGATCGTGGTCATGACGCCGGGCGAAACCATCGAGATCGCCGGCAGCCGACTGACATTCGAGGGCATGGTCGCCGAGATCGGCCCGAACTACCGGCAGGAGGTCGGTGTGTTCCGCTCCGTGCGCGGCGGCCGCGCGGCAGAAATGCGCCCGGCGAAGCGGATCTACACCGCCCGCCAGATGCCCACGACCGAGGCGGCGATCCGCACCCACGGCCTGTCGCAGCTCTACCTGTCGCTGGGCGATGCGAAGGAGGGCGGGGCCATCGTCGTGCGTGCCTACGACAAGCCGTTCGTCCTGCTGATCTGGCTCGGAGCCGTGGTCATGGCGCTGGGCGGATTGGTCTCGCTGTCGGACCGGCGGCTCAGGGTGGGCGCACCGCGACCGGCGGCGAAGCGTGCCAGCGGAGCGCGGACCGCATGAGCCGGATCCTGCGGTCGCTTGCCGTACTGGCCCTTGCCCTGACGCTGGCGGCGCCGGTGATGGCCGTGCAGCCCGACGAGGTGCTCGACGATCCGGCGCTGGAGGCGCGGGCACGCGAGCTTTCCGCCGAACTGCGCTGCATGGTGTGCCAGAACGAATCTATCGACGCATCCAACGCGCCGCTCGCCCGCGACATCCGCATCCTCCTGCGCGAGCGGCTCGAGGCCGGCGACACGAACGCCGAGGTGCTGGACTATCTCGTGGCGCGCTATGGCGAGTTCGTGCTCCTGAAGCCACGCTTCAACGCCAGCACGCTGCTTCTCTGGCTGACCGCTCCGCTTGTGCTGATCCTGGGCGGGATCGCTGCCTGGGTCGGCGTCCGCCGGCGCCGGACGGCAACGGACGCTGCTCCGCTGAGCGCGGCAGAAGAGGCGGAACTGGAGCGGGTTCTTTCCGACGACACGCGCGGGTGATTGTCTGAACGGGCAAACGGCAGGAGACAGGCGATGCGCACGACCGGGGAAAAGCTCGAGTTCCAGGGGGGGCAGGGCGCCAGTCTCGCCGCACGGCTGGACCGGCCGGCGGGAAAACCGCGCGCCTATGCGCTTTTTGCCCACTGCTTCACCTGTTCCAAGGACATCGTCGCGGCCCGAGAGATCGCCGGAGCGCTGGCCAGGGCGGGCATTGCGGTGGTGCGCTTCGATTTCACCGGGCTCGGCTCGTCGGAGGGAGAGTTCGCCTCCACCAATTTCTCCTCCAACGTCGCGGACCTGAAGGCGACGGTCGACTACATGCGCGCCAACCTGGAGGCGCCGAGCCTGCTCGTTGGCCATTCGCTGGGCGGTGCGGCCGTCCTGTCGGCGGCCGGCGAGATCCCCGAGGCGAAGGCCGTTGCGACCATCGGCGCGCCAGCCGACGTTGCGCACGTCGTCCAGGCGTTCGCGGCCGATGTCGACCGGATCGAGGCCGACGGGGAAGCCGAGGTGTCGCTTGCGGGGCGCTCCTTCCGGATCCGCAAGCAGTTCCTCGACGATGTCGGCGAGCACACGCTGCTGGACCGGGTCGCGACGATGCGCAAGCCGCTTCTCATCCTGCAGGCGCCGCTGGACCAAACGGTGGGCATCGAGAACGCCTCCGCCATCTTCCAGGCCGCCAAGCATCCCAAGAGCTTCATCTCCCTCGACGACGCCGACCATCTCGTGACCGACCGACGCGACGCGGTTTATGCAGCCGGTGTAATCGCGGCCTGGGCCGAACGCTATCTGCCGCAGCCGGAGGGCGAGGAGGCGCCGGACGAGGCCTATTCCGTGCTGGTGGAGGAAACCGGGGAGGGCCGTTTTCAGAACAGGGTCCTCGTGGGCCCGCACCGGATGCTTGCCGATGAGCCGCGTTCGGTCGGGGGCCTGGCGAGCGGACCCTCGCCCTACGACTATCTTGCCGTCGGACTTGGCGCGTGCACCGCCATGACGCTGCGCATGTACGCCGATCACAAGGGGCTGCCGGTCGACCGGTTCGCTGTGGAAGTGAGGCACGGCAAGGTGCACGCGGCGGACTGCGAGGATTGCGCGGAGGAGGCCAGGACGCGCTCCGGCAAGGTCGACCGGTTCGAGCGGCAAATTCGCATCGACGGCGACGTGGACGATGCGACCCGTGCGCGGCTCCTGGAAATCGCCGACAAGTGCCCGGTCCACAAGACGATCGTGGAAGGGGCGGCGGTCGTCACGCGGGAAGCGAAGCCGACGGCCGACTGAAGCCGCGTCCGGCCGGGCCTGCCGAACCCGACTGCAACATTACCAATCCGTCATCTGCCGGACAGGAACCCGTAAGGCGCGCCCCGTCACAAAGGGGCATGAGCGAATGCGGGAATCCTCCCAAGACCCGCTTCGCGTGAGACCAAACCCTCTCAGGGAGCAGTCATTGATGACGAAGGCCCACACCACCGCGCGCACCGACCACAAAGGTCTGTTCATGAAGCGCCGCAAGGCTCTCGCAGCCGGCACCATCGCGCTCGGCGTCGCGGGTGTCCTTGCCACCCCCATGTTCGTTGCTCCGAGCACCCCGGCGAACGCGGAGAACCTCTCCAGCAGCGTCACCCAGCCCCAGGCCCCGGGTTTCGCCGACATCGTCGAGCGCGTCAGCCCGGCCGTCGTGTCGATCCGCGTAAAGGCGGAGAAGGGTCCCGAACTGTCCTCCTTCCAGGGCATGCCGGAAGGCAGCCCGTTCGAGCGCTTCTTCAAGCAGTTCGAGGACCAGTTCGGCGGCCAGCAGATGCCGCAGCGCCGCGGCGGCGGCCAGCCGCATCAGTTCGCCATGGGGCAGGGCTCCGGCTTCATCATCTCGTCCGACGGCTACGTGGTGACCAACAACCACGTCGTCGACAACGCGGATGAAGTGACCGTCGTGATGAACGACGGCAAGACCTACGATGCGACGGTCATCGGCACCGACGAGAAGACCGATCTGGCGCTGGTGAAGATCGAGGACGACACCTCCTTCCCGTTCGTCGAGTTCACCCCCGGCGACGTGCGCGTCGGTGACTGGGTGGTCGCTGTGGGCAACCCGTTCGGCCTTGGCGGCAGCGTGACGGCCGGCATCGTGTCGGCCCGTGGCCGCGAGATCGGTGCGGGTCCCTATGACGACTTCCTGCAGATCGATGCGCCCATCAACAAGGGCAACTCGGGTGGCCCGACCTTCAACCTGAACGGCGAGGTTGTCGGCGTGAACACCGCCATCTACTCGCCTTCGGGCGGATCGGTGGGCATCGGCTTCGCCATTCCCGCCGCGATCGCCGAGCAGGTGATCGAGGACCTCAAGGACGACGGCACCGTGACCCGCGGGTGGCTCGGCGTGCAGATCCAGCCGATCACGCCGGACATCGCCGATTCGCTCGGCCTCGATGCGATCAACGGCGCCCTCGTGGCCCAGCCGCAGACCGACAGCCCGGCCGCCAAGGCGGGCATCAAGGCGGGTGACGCCATCGTCGCCATCGACGGCGAGACCATGGAGAACCCGCGCGACGTGGCCCGCACGGTCGCGTCCAAGGCCCCGGGTTCGACGGTAACGCTGACGGTCTGGCGCGACGGCAAGAAGGAAGACGTCAAGGTCGAGCTCGGTACGCTGGACCCGGACATGACGGCCAACGCCACGCCGGGTGTCGAGCCGGGGACGGACCTCTCCTTCGGCATGCGGCTCGCTCCGGCCAAGGATATGGGTGTCGACGAGACCGGCGTTGCCGTCGTCGAGATCGATCCCGACAGTTCGGCCGCTGATAAGGGGCTCAAGGTCGGCGACGTGATCCTGAACGCCGGCGGCGTGGATGTCTCCTCGCCCGCCGACATCAAGAAGAGCATCGAGGTCGCCGAGACCGAGGGCCGCAAGGCCGTGCTCTTCCGGGTCCGATCCGGCGATCAGATCCGCTTCGTGGCGCTGCCCGTCGAGAAGGGCTGACCCCGACGTCCGGATCCGCCCCACGGGCGGTTCCGGTCCCCGCACCGGGACGGGCTGACGATCCGTACGGACGCCGCGCTCGTATCGTTCGGGACTAGAGGCTGCCACGGCGACTGCGTGTCGCTCGCGACTGACGGCCCGGCACAGGGCCCTCCTCTTGGCCGCGGCTTCTGGCTGGATGAAGCCGCCGCTCGTTTCAGTATCGGTGTCGTTGTTGGCTCCCGTCGCCCCCGCCGACTCGGCACCGTGGGACGGCAGATCGCTCCGTGCGGTCTGCCGTCCGCCTCTTGTGGTTTCCGCCAGCGCCCAAAGTGATGCAAGATCGGCCCGAACCCGACACATGACGGACGCCATGCGAATCCTCCTCATCGAAGACGACAGCGACGCAGCCGGTTTTCTCTCCCGCGGCCTCCGGGAAGCCGGCCACGTTGTGGACCTGGCCCAGGACGGGGCCCAGGGGGCGGAATTCGCCCACGCCAACGATTACGATGTTCTGCTGATCGACCGGATGCTGCCGCTGCGCGACGGGCTCTCCATCGTCGAAGAGCGGCGCGAGGCGGGCGACACCACGCCGATCCTCATCCTGTCTGCGCTGGGCCAGGTGGATGACCGGGTGAAGGGACTGCGCGCCGGCGGCGACGACTATCTCGCCAAGCCCTATGCCTTCTCCGAACTGCTCGCGCGGGTCGAGGCGCTCGGTCGCCGCCAGAAGCCCATCCAGGCGGAAACCGCCTACACGGTCGGCGATCTCGAGCTCGACCGCCTGTCGCATTCGGTCAGCCGGGCCGGTCAACCGATCCCGCTGCAGCCTCGCGAGTTCCGTCTCCTTGAATATCTCATGCAGCACGCCGGCCAGGTGGTGACGCGCACCATGCTGCTGGAGAATGTGTGGGACTATCATTTCGACCCGCAGACCAACGTCATCGACGTCCACGTCTCGCGCCTGCGTTCGAAGATCGACAAGGATTTCGACCGGCCGCTCCTCCACACCGTTCGCGGCGCCGGCTATGTCATTCGTGACGACGCTCGGTAGGCTTCTCCGCACCACGGCGGTCAAGCTGACGCTCGTCTACGTCGCCGTCTTCACGGCGCTGCTGGTCGGGCTGATCGTCTACATCTTCACCATGACGGACGATCTCCTCGATCGTCAGCTGCGCGAGACCATCGACGCGGAGATCCGGGGCCTGTCGGACCAGTACCGGGTGCGTGGCCTGACCGGTCTCGTCAACTCGGTGGAACGGCGCTCGGTGGCGCCGGGCGCGAGCCTCTACCTGATCACCGATTTCGCCGGCAACCGGATCGCCGGGAACATCGACAGCCTCACCCAGTCGCTGATCGCCAACCCCGACGGGGAGGCGCGGCCGGTCTACTATGTGCGGCTCGGTCCGTCGGGCGAGGAGGAAGCGCGGCCCCGGCCGGCGCTGGTGCGGGTCTTCGTGCTGCCGGGCGGCTTCCGGCTGCTGGTTGGCCGCGACCTGGAGGAGCGGACCGAGTTCCGGGCGATCATCGCCCAGGCGGCGCAGTGGTCGCTGCTGGTGGCGATCGTGTTCGGCCTGCTGAGCTTCCTGGTGGTCTCCAGCCGCGTTTTGAGGCGCATCGATGCCATCGCCGCCACCGGCAGCAAGATCGTCGATGGCGACTTCACCCGCCGCCTGCCGATTACGGGGACCGGCGACGAGTTCGACCGGCTCTCCGACAGCCTCAACACGATGCTGGACCGGATCACCGAGCTGCATGCCGGGTTGCGCCGGGTCTCCGACAACATTGCCCACGACCTCAAGACACCGCTGACGCGCCTGCGCATGCAGGCGGAGGCGGCGCTGCGCCAGGCGACGTCGGAAGAGGCGCTGCGGGACGCACTTCAGGCGACCATCGAGGAATCGGAGGCGCTCATCCGGACCTTCGACGCGCTCCTGATGATCGCGCGCAGCGAGGCCGGCTCGGCCACGGTGGCGCTTGCCCCGGTCGATATCGCCCAGATCGCCAGGGACGTCGCCGAGATGTACGAGCCCGTGGCGGAAGAGGCGGAGGTGACGCTGTCCGTCGAGGTGCCCGACACCGTGATGGTGGAAGCCAACCGCGAACTGGTGGGCCAGGCACTCGCCAACCTGATCGACAATGCCATCAAGCATGGCGCTCGCGACGCGGAGGAGGGGCCGAAGGTGTCGGTGATCCTGACCGACAGCCAGGTGGCGGCGGAGCTCAGCGTGGCGGACAACGGCCCGGGCATCGCGCCGGCCGACCGGTCGCGGGTCACCGACCGCTTCGTGCGGCTGGAGGCGAGCCGATCGACGCCCGGGTCCGGTCTTGGCTTGAGCCTGGTCGAAGCAATCGCCAATGTGCACCGGGGCCGATTCGAGCTCGGCGATGCCGAGCCGGGCCTGAAGGCCACTCTGGTCTTCCCGCATGACCCGAAGCATCTGGCCCAAGACC
Organism: Amorphus coralli DSM 19760; assembly: GCF_000374525.1. Taxonomy (GTDB): domain Bacteria; phylum Pseudomonadota; class Alphaproteobacteria; order Rhizobiales; family Amorphaceae; genus Amorphus; species Amorphus coralli. The sequence goes on along the minus strand of NZ_KB894577.1, from coordinate 142,476 downwards.
GGAGCTGATGGACGCCAAGGACCAACCGCTTTATCGCCGCATCGACCGGGAGATTCCGGCCGATCCCGACCGTTGCGATGCCATCGCCGCCGATCTCGACCAGTTGGCCGGGACCGAGGAGGGCGACGCGCTGCGCCGTCTCTTGGACGAGGAGCCGTCGCTCGCCCCGTTCCTGACGGGCGTGTTCTCCAACAGCCCGTTCCTGCGCGATCTCGCCTTCCGCGACGCAGGCCGGCTGGCGCGCCTCCTGTCGGCTCCGCCCGAGGCGAGCCTTGCTGAGTTGATCGCGGCCACCGGCGAGCCCGCCGACAGCGAAGCCGGGCTGATGCAGCGGCTGCGTCGCGGCAAGCAGGAAGCCGCCCTCCTGATCGGTCTTGCCGATCTCGGCGGCCTATGGGAGCTGGAAGCGGTGACCGGCGGGCTGACCGCGTTTGCCGATGCAGCCCTGCAGTCAACCATCTGTCACCTGCTGCGCGAGCTTCACGAGCGCGGCAAAATCATCCTTCCCGATACCGACAACGCCCAGGACGGCTCCGGCTACATCGTGCTGGGCATGGGCAAATATGGCGCGGAGGAGCTCAACTACTCCAGCGACATCGATCTCATCGTCTTCTTCGATCCCGACCGCGTGCAGGCGGAGGATCGCGACGACCTGACGACGCTGTTCGTGCGGATGACGCGCAAGCTCGTCCACATCATGCAGGAGCGCACCGGCGACGGGTACGTGTTCCGCACCGACCTGCGGCTGAGACCCGATCCGGGTGCGACGGCGGTGGCGCTCTCTGTCCCGGCCGCGTTGCACTATTACGAATCCATCGGCCAGAACTGGGAACGCGCGGCCCTCATCAAGGCGCGGCCCGTGGCCGGTGACGCCGAGGCCGGCACGGCCTTCCTGAAGGACATCTCACCCTTCATCTGGCGGCGCTCTTTCGACTACGCGACGATTGCCGACGTCCACTCCATCAAGCGCCAGATCCACGCCGTGAAGGGCCACGGCAAGATCGGCGTTGCCGGCCACAACATCAAGCTCGGCCGGGGCGGCATCCGCGAGGTGGAGTTCTTCGTCCAGACCCAGCAGCTCATCGCAGGTGGGCGCAATCCGGCGCTCCGCGGCCTGCGGACGCTGCCGATGCTGGCGGAGCTGGTCGAGGCGGGCTGGATCGATGAGGCCACCCGGTCTGAAATGGAGGAAGCGTATCGCTTCCTGCGCTTCGTCGAGCACCGGCTGCAGATGATCGCCGACGAGCAGACCCATACCCTGCCGGCAACCGACGAGGCGCTCGCCCCGGTGGCTCGGCTCTGCGGATTCGCCACGATCGATGAGTTCGCCCGTGCGCTGCGCAGCCACCTGGAGCGCGTGCAGGGCCACTATGGCGAGCTCTTCGAGGACGCGCCGAGCCTGACCACCGGTCTCGGGAGCCTGGTCTTCACCGGAGACGAGGACGACCCGGAAACGCTGGAGACCTTGCACGGACTTGGATTCGAACGTCCGAAGGAGGTGACGCGCGCCATCCGTGCCTGGCATTTCGGCCGCTATCCCGCGACGCGCTCGTCGCGGTCGCGCCAGCTTCTGACGGAGCTTGTTCCGGCCATCCTCGACGCGCTCGCCCACACCAAGAACGCCGACGCGGCCTTCTCCGCCTTCGACCGGTTCGTCGCGCAGCTTCCGGCCGGCGTGCAGCTCTTCTCGCTGCTGAAGTCCAATCCCGGCCTGCTGCAGCTTCTCGCGACCATCATGGGCGCGGCGCCCAAGCTCGCGCAGATCCTGACACGCCGACCGCGGGTGATCGACGCGGTGCTCGACCCGGCCTTCTTCGGCACGCTTCCCGATGCCGAAGAGCTGTCGGCGCTTCTCGACCGGAGCGTGGACGAGGCGCGCACCTACGAGGAGGCGCTCGACCGCGCGCGCATCTTCGGCCAGGAGCAGGCCTTCCTAGTCAGCGTCCGGGTCCTCACGGGCACGCTGTCGCCTGCCGATGCCGGCAACGCCTACGCGCGGATCGCCGACGCCCTGGTCGATCGCATGCTGGCGCGGGTGCGCGTCGAATTCCAAGCCGCGCACGGGGTGGTGCCCGGCGGGCTGGTCTCCGTCGTGGCGATGGGCAAGCTCGGTGGCGGCGAGATGACGGCAGCCTCCGATCTGGACCTGATCCTGCTCTACGACCACGATGCGGACGCCGACGGCTCCGACGGGGCCAGATCGCTGGCGCCCAGTCAGTATTATGCGCGGCTGACCCAGCGCCTGGTTGCCGCGCTCTCCGCACCGACCGCGGAAGGCACCCTCTACGAGGTGGACTTCCGGCTGCGCCCGTCCGGCAACGCCGGCCCGCTCGCCACCCGGCTGAGCTCGTTCGAGGCCTACCAGACGGACCAGGCGTGGACCTGGGAACACATGGCACTGACCCGGGCCCGGGTGATCGCGGGCGACGTCGATCTCGGCGCGCGCGTGAACGGCATCGTCGGCGCTATCCTCTGCCGGCCCCGGGACGCGGAGGCGATCCGGTCCGACGTGCGCGACATGCGGCGGCGCATCGAAAAGGAGAAGGGGACCAGCGATATCTGGGACATCAAGCAGGTCGCCGGCGGGCTCGTGGATATCGAGTTCCTGGCCCAGTACCTGCAGCTCGTTCATGCGCAGGAGCACCCGGAGATCCTGGCCCGGACCACGGAAGCCTGCCTGAGGGCAGCGGCCGAGGCCGGCGTGCTCGAAAAGGGTGCCGCGGAGACGCTGGTGCCCGCGGTCAATCGCTACCACGCCCTCACCCAGATCCTGCGCCTGGCGGTGGACGGCGTCTTCAAGCCGGACACTGCCCCCCAGGGTGTCCAGGATCTGCTGGTGCGCGCCGGCGACGCGCCGGACTTCTCCCGCCTCGAGGCCGAACTGCGGGCAACGCAGTCCGAGGTGCGCGCGGTCTTCGAGCGCGTCATGGGTCCGCTGGAACAACCGGCGGACTGAGATCCGCTCACAAAAGCGTGACGATGGATCCGGTGCATCTTTCCGCACCGCAGGCGTAGGCCGCCCCGCTTCTCCCCGTTCAACCCTGCAGACCGGCCGGAAAGCGTACGAAACGCCTCCGGGTCGGCCGGAAGGGTCGGGACCCGCGCCAACAGCAGCGCACCCGGCCGAACGACACCGAGGAGCAGATTCCATGGCTTTCCACAAAGTCCCGAGCCTCGCGATTGCCGCGCTGCTCGCCTTCACCCCGGCCTCCGTTGCCTTCGCGCAGGACACCGGGTCCGACACGCCGGCCGTTCAGGCCGAAGCGGCGCCCGCCGCCTCCGGTCCGGACGCCAAGCGTGAGCGCGGTCCGCGCGGCAAGCGCATGACGATGATCGAACGTCTCGACACGAATGGTGACGGCAGCATCACCATCGAGGAGTTCGCCACGGTCGGCGAGCGTCCGATGGCCCGGTTCGATGCTGACGGCAACGGGTCGATCACCACCGACGAGATCGACGACGCGCTCGTCGAGCGCATGATCGAGCGCCGCCGCCAGCACATCCTCGACCGGTTCGACCTGGATGCCGACGGCACCATCACCGCCGAGGAGATGCAGCGTCAGCGCGAGAAGGTCTTTGCCCTGATGGATCGCAACGACGACGGCACGGTCGACGCCAAGGAGATGCGGACCTTCCGCAAGCTCATGCGCGAGATGGCCGGACCCGAGATGCACAAGGGCAAGGGGCCGGGCCACCTCAAGGGCAAGGGTCACGATGGCCACCGCGGCAAGCACCATGCCTCGCGCGGCGATGATTGCGGCCCGCGTGGCGGCGACCGTCATGGCTGGCGTGGCCACGGGGCGGACGGCCCGCGCGGCGAGCGCCCCGGCTGGCACCAGGGCGATATGCGCGGTGGTCCGGCCAACGGCCCTGACGCCGAATAGGACCGGGCACCTCCAAGCGCCTGCCTGAAACGCAGACGGCCGGGGTCGATACCGACCCCGGCCGTTTCTGCATGCGCATGGAATTGCGTCAGGAGAGCTTCTTGGCCTGCGGCTCGCGCGGAAGCTTCACGGTGACCACGGTGCCTTCGCCGACCTCGGAGCGGATGTCCATGGTGCCGGCGTGCATCTCCACCAGCGAGCGGGCGATGGCCAGACCCAGGCCCGAGCCCTGGTGGGTCTTGGTGAACTGGTTCTCCACCTGCACGAAGGGCTGGCCGAGCCGTTCCACCTCGCGCTTGGGAATGCCGATGCCGGTGTCCTCGACCGAAACGATGATCGCCTGCTGCTCCAGCCGGGCGCGCACGGTGACACGGCCGTTCTCCGGGGTGAACTTCACCGCGTTGGACATGAGGTTCAGCAGGATCTGCTTCATCGCGCGGCGGTCGACGTTGATGAGCATCTGCGGTGCGATGGAGGAGGCCAGCACGATGTCCTTCTCGCGGGCCGTCGGCGTCATGATGCGCGTGGCCTCGCCGACGAGCTCCTCCAGTTCCACCACCTCGACCGACAGGTCGACCTGGCCCGCCTCGATCCGCGACATGTCGAGAATGTCGTTGATGACGCCGAGCAGGTAGGTGCCGGAGTGATGGATGTCGTTGCAGTACTCCTCGTACTTCTCCGAGCCGAGCGAGCCGAACATGCCCTGCTGCATGATCTCGGAGAAGCCGATGATGGCGTTGAGCGGCGTGCGCAGCTCGTGGGAGATGTTGGCGAGGAACTCCGACTTCGCCTTGTTGGCGTCCTCGGCCCGGGTTTTCTCCTCCGCGTACTTCTCGGCGAGCTCGACCAGCTGGCGGGCCTGGCTTTCCAGCTTCTGGCGCGACTGGCGCAGGTCGACGACCGTGGCGCGCAGCTGGCGCTCGCTCTCCATCAGCCGTTCCTCGTGGCGCTTCAGCGCCGAGATGTCGGTGCCGACGGAGACGAAGCCGCCATCCTTGGTGCGGCGCTCATTGATCTGCAGCCAGCGGCCGTCGCCGAGTTCCGCCTCGTAGGAGCGCGCGCCTTCCTCCGTCTCGATCATCTCCGGCGGGGTCTGGCTGGAGACGATCGGCTGGCGGGCGGCCTGCATCACGGTCTGGTAGGGCGAGCCGGGACGGATGGCCTCGTCCGGAAGATTGTGCAGCGACTGGTACTTCGAGTTGCACATCACCAGCCGGTTTTCCGCGTCCCACAGCACGAAGGCTTCGGACACGGTCTCGATGGCGTCGCGCAGGCGCAGGTCGGCGGTGGCGGAGCGCTCCGCCATCAGCTTCTGCTCGGTGATGTCGAGCGCGATGCCGATCAGGTGCGGGGTGCCGTTGGCGCCATCGGACACGAGCTCGGCGCGGAAGCGCTGCCAGATCCACCGTCCGTCGGCATGGCGCATGCGGAAGGCGCGGTCGAGGATGGTGGTGTCGGTGGCCAGCATGGTTTCGGCGATGGCGTAGAGATCGCCGTCTTCCGGGTGCACCAGCTCGGCGAATTCACGGAAGCCCAGAAGCTCGTCACGCGGTTCCAGCCCGAGCACCTGGTACATGGAGGCCGACCAGAACATGCGACCGCGGGCAAGATCCCAGTCGAACAGGCCGCAGCGGCCGCGGGTGAGGGCGGTGTCGATGCGGGCCCGGGTGCTCTCGTAGATCTGGTCGGCGCTGCGGGCCCGGGTCGACTGGGCGTAGAAGGCATAGACCAAAACGAGGATCACGCCCGACGTGCAGACGAACAGGGTGACGTTGGCCGACAGATCGCGCCGCCAGCGCAAGAACACCGCTTCCACCGGCTGCGTGATGGTCACCATGCCGACATCTCCGTCCAGATGATGGACGGTGGCGTAGGTTGTGTCGTTCTGGCCAAGCGGGGTGATCTCCAGGACGCCAGCGCGCTCGCCGAAGGTGGTGAGCGGCTGGTTGGAGCCGAGGATCGCCGTCAGCGGCTGTCCGAGCAGCTCCGGCCGGTAGGGCGCGGTGGCGAGAATGGTTTCCGCGGCGTCCGCGACCACGATCTGGCGATCGTTGCGGGTCGCGCCGGAGGGAAGCGCCTCGGCGAGCGCCGCCGCGATCCGGCCGCGGTCGAGCGTGCCGGCGGCGCTGTCGGTGACGGCCGAGATCCGTGCCGACATGGCGCTCGCCATCAGGGCGAGATCCTGCTTGGCGGCCTCGTCGGTCGCCTCGTAGTCGGCGACGATGACCGCCGTCCGGTAGGCGGCGATGACCAGCACGAAAATGATCGTCAGGAAGGGGATGGCCTTGCGGAACAGCGGCTCCGTGTCGAGCAGCTGCCGATAGCCGGGCGCGGCGAGCAGGCGGACGTGACCGCTGAGACGTTCGGAAGGGGTCTCCGCCTCGCCGGTGGATGCCGGCGAAACGAGGCCCTGCAGCCTCTGCTGGGCCGCGGAAAAAAGCCATGAGATAGATGCGCGACGTCGAATGGTCGCGTGGGCCGCCCCCGCGCGCGCCATGGCAATATCCCCTGGAAACCGTTTGATTGCGTTAGCGAAACGCGCCGATCAGCGCCGAATCATTTCCATTTGAATCGACGCGAATCCTGTTGTCCAGCATTAAGATTAATTTTCCGTCAACCCGCGAATCCGGCTCGCGAATTTGGTTGCGCGGGCGGGCTGGAGCGGGTGTCGCGGGCGGGCGCAACCGGGCTGCCGGGGCAACTGATTTGCCCCGGCGCGTCGCTCGCCGTCGCCTGCCGGCGGTCAGTCGAGCATGCGGGTGACGATGTCCGACGTGTCGGTGGACAGGCCGGGGCGGTCGGCCACCCGCTGGAGCTCCGCCTTCGCGAGCGTGCGGCGTCCCGCCTCCAGGGAGCGCCAGGACCGGAACGCGGCCAGCATCCGAGCCGCGACCTGCGGGTTCTTCGGGTCCAACTCCATCACCACACCGGCAATGAAGCGGTAGCCGTCGCCGTCCGTGCGATGGAAGGACACCGGGTTGCCAGTGGCGTAGGCGCCGATCAGGGCTCGAATCCGGTTCGGGTTGGAGAAGGAGAAGGCCGGGTGGTCCATCAGCTTGCGGACCCGGTCGAGATTGTCCTCTTCCGGGATCATGGCCTGCAGCGACAACCACTTGTCCATGGCGAGCGCGTCGCCCGCAAACAGGTCGGCGTAGGTCTCGAACGCGGCCTCGGCAGAGGGCAGCCGGTGCATCGCCAGCGTCGACAGCGCGGCAAGCCGGTCGGTCATGTTGCGGGCGGTCTCGAAATGAGCGACCGCGCGGGCCTCCGCCCCATCGGCACCGGCCGAGACCAGATAGTCGAGCGCGAGATTGCGCAGCGCGCGGCGTCCCGTCGCCTCGGGATCCGGCGAATAGGCGCCTTCGTCGGCAAGCTCCCCGTAGAGCCGTTCCAGCGTTCCCGCGAGGGCCTGTCCCACCGCCGCCTTGATGGTGCGGCGAGCGACCGCGATCGCGGCCGGATCCACGTCCTCACCGATCTCGCGGAAGACATCGGACTCGGCCGGCAGCTGCAGAGCGAGTGCCCGGTAGGCCGGCTCCAGGCTGGCGTCCTCGGCGATGGTGGCCAGGCCTCGCAGGAAGTCCGGGTCGGTGATGACGTCGCCCTCGGCGCGCACCGCACGTGTCCCGGCCTGCAGTAGGTCCATGGCGATCCGCTGTGCCGCTTCCCAACGGTTGAACGGGTCGCTGTCATGAGCGAGCAGGAACAACCGGTCTTCCGAGGTTTCGTTGGATCGCAGGCGGACGGGAGCCGAAAAGCCGCGCAGCAGCGACGGCACCGGCTGGGCACCGATGCCGTGGAAGACGACCGTCTGCTCGGCCTCCTCCAGCATCAGGACGTCGCCTTCAACCCGCGCCCCCTCGACCCTGTCATAGGCCATGTCGTCGCCGTTGGGGCCGACCAGACCGAAGCGGATCGGCATCGGCATGGGCTGCTTGTCCGGCTGCCCTGGTGTTGCCGGAACGCTCTGGGAGAGGGTCAGCGTGTAGGTGTGATTGGCTCCGTCCCAGGACCCGTTGGCGGTCACCGTCGGGGTTCCGGCCTGGGCGTACCAGAGCAGCATCGCGTCCAGGTCGGTGCCGGTGGCATCGGCGAAGCAGGCGATGAAGTCCTCGATGGTGGCCGCGTCGCCGTCATGGCGCTCGAAATAGAGATCCATGCCGGCGCGGAATCCGTCCTCGCCCAGGCGGGTGGCGAGCATGCGGACCACCTCGGCGCCCTTCTCGTAGACGGTGGCCGTGTAGAAGTTGTTGATCTCGCGATAGGTCTGCGGCCTGACCGGATGGGCGAGGGGGCCGGCATCCTCGGGAAACTGGTGCGCCTTCAGGGTGCGCACGTCGGAAATGCGCTTCACCGGGCGCGAGCGCTCGTCGGAGGTGAACTCCTGGTCGCGGAAAACGGTGAGCCCTTCCTTCAGGCAGAGCTGGAACCAGTCACGACAGGTGATGCGGTCTCCGGTCCAGTTGTGAAAATATTCGTGGGCGATGACGCTCTCGATGCCGGCGTAGTCGACGTCGGTGGCCGTGGCCGGATCGGCAAGGATGTACTTGTCGTTGAAGATGTTGAGGCCCTTGTTCTCCATAGCCCCCATGTTGAAGTCGGACACGGCGACGATCATGAAAATGTCGAGGTCGTACTCGCGGCCGAAGCGCACCTCGTCCCAGCGCATGGAGCGCTTGAGGCTGTCCATGGCCCAGTCGCAGCGGGTTTCCTTGCCCTTTTCAACGTAGATCCGCAGATCGACGGTACGGCCAGAGGCGGTGACGAAGGTGTCGGAGATGTGGGCGAGGTCACCGGCGACGGCCGCGAACAGGTAGCTCGGCTTGCGGAACGGGTCGTGCCAGACGACGTAGTGCCGCCCGCCGTCGAGCTCGCCTTCCTCAATGGGATTGCCGTTGGAGAGAAGCACCGGGACCTGGTCCTTCGGGCCCTCCAGCCGCGTTGTGTAGACGGACAGGACGTCCGGTCGGTCGAGGAAGTAGGTGATGCGACGGAAGCCTTCGGGCTCGCACTGGGTGCAGTAGGTGCCGCTGGAGCGGAACAGCCCCATCAGGGCCGAATTGCCCTCCGGGTTGATCCGCGTCTCGATCGTCAGCCGGAAGGGGGCCGCCGGCGGCGATTTCAGGATGAAGGCGTCTGGGGTGGCGTCGAAGGCGTCTTCCGCCAGGGTGCTGCCATCGACCGACGCCGTCACGAACGTCAGGCCGTCGCCGACCAGCTCGAGCGGAGTGCCCTCGGCCGTGTCTTCACGCGGCTCGACGGCCAGCGTTGCCGCCACGCGGGTTTCAGTCGGATCGAGGCGGAAATCGAGGTTCACCGTATCGATCGCATAGTCCGTCGGGCGGTAGTCCTCGAGGCGGACGGTCTGGCCGGTCGAAGTCTTCATCGGGTGCGTCCCAAAATTGGCGGATGGGTGTGATCGACAGAGGTGTCCGGTTCGGCCGCGAAACCGTAGCAGCATGGCCGGATCCGTCATAACGCCCGCGACGGGGGTCGCGCTAGGGCGCGCTTGCCCGCCACGGGCTCGCCCCTATAGTGTGCGGCCAATCGCGAAAGCCCGAGTAGGAGACACACGGCATGACTGCTGCGGCCGATTCCGCCCCCAAGAAGACGACCTCCGCGTTCGTCTGGTCCGATCCCTTCCTTCTTGAGGATCAGCTCTCCGAAGAAGAGCGGATGATCCGTGACACGGCCGCCCAGTATGCGCAGGACAAGCTGCAGCCGCGGGTGATCGATGCCTATCGCGAAGAAAAGACCGACCGCGCCATTTTCAACGAGATGGGCGAGCTGGGTCTGCTCGGCGTAACCGTGCCGGAGGAATATGGCGGCGTCGGCGCCGGCTACGTCTCCTACGGCCTGGTGGCGCGCGAGGTGGAGCGTGTCGATTCCGGCTACCGTTCGATGATGAGCGTGCAGTCCTCGCTGGTCATGTACCCGATCTACGCCTACGGCGACGAAAACCAGCGCCACAAATATCTGCCGAAGCTCGCGTCCGGCGAGTTCGTCGGCTGTTTCGGCCTGACCGAGCCGGATGCCGGCTCCGATCCCGGCGGCATGAAGACCCGCGCCGACAAGGTGGACGGCGGTTACAAGCTGACCGGCACCAAGATGTGGATCTCCAACTCGCCCATCGCCGACGTGTTCGTCGTGTGGGCGAAGTCGGCCGCGCACGACGGCCAGATCCGCGGCTTCATCCTCGACAAGGGGATGGAGGGCCTCAGCGCGCCGAAGATCCAGGGCAAGCTGTCGCTGCGCGCCTCCATCACCGGCGAGATCGTCATGGATGGCGTGTTCGTGCCAGAGGAAAACCTGCTCCCCAACGTGGCCGGCCTGAAGGGGCCGTTCGGCTGTCTCAACCGCGCCCGCTACGGCATCGCCTGGGGCGCCATGGGCGCAGCCGAGTTCTGCTGGCACGCCGCGCGCCAGTACACCCTCGACCGCAAGCAGTTCGGTCGCCCGCTGGCCGCCACGCAGCTCGTGCAGCTCAAGCTGGCCAACATGCAGACCGAGATCTCGCTCGGCCTTCAGGCGGCATTGCAGGTCGGTCGCCTGTTCGACGACGGAAAGATGGCGCCCGAGATGATTTCCATCATCAAGCGCAACAACTGCGGCAAGGCCCTGGACATCGCCCGGCAGGCCCGCGACATGCACGGCGGCAACGGCATCTCCGAGGAGTTCCAGGTCATTCGCCACATGGCGAACCTGGAAACCGTCAACACGTACGAGGGTACGCACGACGTGCATGCCCTGATCCTGGGCCGGGCGCAGACGGGCATTCAGGCCTTCTCGTAGGGCGGCGCCCTTCCCGGCGTTTCCGGTCCGGCTGCCGCCTCGCTTTCGGCGCACTGTCGAGGTGAAAGGGGCGGTGGAGCGCAAGGGCCGGAAACGACAGGGGAGCGACAGCGGTGCGCGAGCGGAAGACGTCCGCCGGGGGCGATGAGCCCTCGGGGCCGGTTGTGGCGAAGGACGTTGCCCAGGCTGCGGCCTTGTCCAACGGCCGCTCCGCCGTGCGTGCGGCCGGCCGCTCCTCGAAGCCGGAAGCGCGCGAGGGCACTCGCCGCTGGCCGCGCATCTCGCTGGCGGTCTTCCTCGCCGGCACGTCGGGCTTGCTGGTCGCGGCTGCGATCCTGAGCGTGCTGGCGCTCACCATCAGCGCCAATTTCCAGAACACCTACACCCTTTTGAACGACAAGGCGGTCCTGGTGATGGAGACGCTCGTCGAGCGGATCACCGACCGCGTGGCCAACGTGGAGCCGTCGGTCGCGGCCCTGACGCGTCTCTACGAGACCGGCCAGATCGATCTGCAGCGCACGGACCGGCGGACCGCATTGTTCGAGGGCATGCTGGCGGCCGACGAGGCCATCCGCGCCATCGTCGTTTACACGCGCGATTTCAATGCCGAGGGCGTCTTTCGAGACGACAAGGGCAACTTCGAGTTCACCACCCAGACGGAGTCCGTGTCGCCCGTCATCGAGGAAGCCCTCAGAACAATTCGCCTTGGCGACCCGCCGAAGTGGGGGCCTCCCGTGCATGTCGCGGGGGCAACCTTCATGAATGTCGCGGCTCCGCTGGCCCGCAACGGGCGGCTCGAGGGCTACGTCGTGGCGGCGGTCGGCATCGACGGCTTTTCGTCGATCGTGGAGGACATCGGCCGGAAATTCTCCAGCGCCGTGGCGCTCTTGTATGGAGACGACACGGTCTTCGCCCACACCACCCTGACGGGCAAGCTGGTGCCGCTGGATGCGCAGGAGCAGGATCCGACGGTGCCCCTGGGCCGACTGGACGACCCCATCCTCAGCCAGTTTCCCGATCGCAAGCCGCTGGTCGGGTTCAGGCGGGCGTTTGACGCCGGGGTCTCCGTCAGCACCATCGAAACGACGGACGGGCCCTTCGTCGTGCTTGCCCGTGAGATCAGGGGGTACGGGCCCGAGCCCTGGTACGCGGTGCTGTTTCAGCCCGAATACGAGGTGATGGACGAGGTGCACCGGCTGCGCGGCTCCTTCCTGCTCGGGCTGGGCCTGCTGGTCCTTTCGGTGATCGTCGCCATCCTCACCGGCCGGGCCGTTGCCCGAGCCATCGGCCGCGTCGCGCCAGAGGCAGAACGGATTGCGCGATTCGAGTTCGACAACGTCAGCCGGCTGCCGGCGAGCCGCATCCACGAGGTCGACTCCGAAGCGCGCGCCTTCAATGCCATGGTCGATGGCCTGCGCACCTTTTCGCTCTACGTGCCGCGACAGCTCGTCCACCGGCTGATGCAGCTCGGCTTTGCCGAGGCGACCCGCAGCGGTTCGCAGCAGGCGACCGTGATGTTTACCGACATCGTTGGCTTCACGGCCCTGTCGGAGCGAATGAGCGCGGAGGAGGCGGCCGCGCTGCTCAACCGGCACTTCGCCGGCCTGGTCGCCTGCGTCGAGCAGGAGCAGGGCATCATCGACAAGTTCATGGGCGACGGAATGATGGCCTTCTGGGCCGAGCAGGACGTGCCCGATCATGCCGAGCGGGCGGTGCGTGCCGCACTGTCCATCCTGCATCACGCGGAGGAGTGCGCCCGGGAGGCCCGGGTGAGTGGCGCACCGGTCTTGAGGCTGCGCATCGGCATCCATTCCGGACCGGTGATCGTGGGTAATCTCGGATCGCCCGACCGGGTCAACTATACGATCGTCGGCGACACGGTGAACGTCGCGTCGCGCCTGGAATCGTTCGGACGCAACATCGACCCGCACGCCGACGCGATCCTGCTCGCCAGCGAGGAGACCGTGCGCAGGCTGGGCTATCCGGTCAGCCGCGAGGCCGTCGGTGCGGTCCATCTGCAGGGGCGCGAGGCGCTGGTGGAGATCTGGCGACTGATGGACGAGGCGGGGGTGCCCGGCCTGCGGGGGCCTGCCACCGAAGGAGATCCGGAGTGTTCGTAGCGGTGCTGGTGCGGCGCCTGAAAGACGGCGCGACCTTCGAAGCCTTCAAGGAAGCCTGGCTGGCAGAGGAGGGGCACTTCGGCCGTCCGGTGCACGTCACGCACGCGCGCAGCATCAAGGATCCCAGCGAGATCGTGTCCTATGCCCGGATGGACGTGACCCGCGAGGAGCTCGATGCGTGGCTTCAGCGGACCGCGGATGGCGAGGCGGCCAGGCACGAACGGATTGCTGCTCTTGTCGACAGGACCGTCGTGGCCGGCATTTACGAAGAGATCGACGAGACCGATCTCAGCTAGGACTGCGATCTTGGCCGACCGAAAGGACACGGTCGGCGCATTCCTCGCATTGCACGGTACCATTTCGCACTGCTTGTGCGTTAAAGCGGTCGGCGAGATCGTTTTCGGCCGCCGCAGTGATTTCCCTCGGCTGGAAAATGCTCTAGTGGGGAACGGCATCCGCCGTCGGGGAGGGGAGCCCGTGGCCGGACGGTAGCTTTGTCGGGGAGGACGAGTGAGCGTCGTATCCATACGGGATCTGTGCATCGACTATCACTCCGATAGCGGCACCACGCGCGCGGTCAACGGCGTCTCATTCGACGTTCCGAACGCCCGGACCATTGCGCTCGTAGGCGAGTCCGGCTGTGGAAAGTCGACCATTTCCCAGGCCGTCATGGGCCTTCTGCCCCCCGCCGCGAAGGTCGCATCCGGTCAGATCCTGTTCTCCGACCCGGCCGGAGAGGCCGCCCCGGTGGACATTGCGTCGCTGGAACGTGACGGACCGCTCATGCGCGACATCCGCGGCAACCGGATCGCAATGATCTTCCAGGAGCCGATGACCTCGCTGTCGCCGCTCCACACCATCGGCGATCAGATCGGCGAAGCGGCCCGGCTGCACCAGGACATGTCCCGCGAGGAGGCCCGGGAGGCCACCCGCGACATGCTCCGGCTGGTGCAGTTCCCCGATCCCGACCGTGCGCTCGATACCTATCCGTTCGAGCTCTCCGGCGGCCTGCGCCAGCGCGCCATGATCGCAATGGCGCTGATCTGCCGGCCGGCACTGCTGGTTGCCGACGAGCCGACCACCGCCCTCGACGTCACCATCCAGGCCGAGATCCTGAAGCTCATCCGCGACGTGCAGGAAGAGCTGCAGATGTCGGTACTGCTGATCACCCACGATTTCGGCGTGGTGGCCAATATGGCGGACGCGGTGGTGGTGGTCTACCAGGGTCGCGTCATGGAGGCGGGGCCGGTTGAGACCGTGTTCCGCGCGCCGGAGCATCCCTACCTGAAGGCGCTTCTCGACGCAGTGCCGACCTTTCACATGGATGCCAACGAGCGGCTCCAGCCGATCCGGCCCATCGCGCCGAAGATCGGCGGCCTTCTGTCCAAGGAGCGCGCGCCCGCCGAGGCGGCCGGCGCCCGGGCCGGGGAGCCGCTGCTCGTTGTCGACAACATCTCCAAGACGTTCGCGCTTCGCCAGGGCGGCAGCCTGTTCGGCAAGAGTCAGGGGCGTGTGCTGAAGGCGCTCGATGGTGTGTCGTTGACCATCCAGCGGGGCGAGTGTCTGGGTCTCGTCGGCGAATCCGGTTCCGGCAAGACCACCACGGCGAATGCCGTCATGCGGGCGCTGGACCTCGATGGCGGCAGTGTCCGGTTCGACGCGGGCAGGGGGCTGGAGGATATCTACGCCCTGCGCGGCGCGAACCTGATGGACTATCGCCGCCGCGTCCAGATGATCTTCCAGGACCCGTTCTCCTCGCTCAATCCGCGCATGTCGCTGAACGAGATCCTGATGGAGCCCCTCATCATCCACAATGTCGGCACCTCGGCGGAGCGTGCCGACTGGGTGCGCGAGCTGATGGCGCTCGTGGGGCTCGACCAGCGCTATCTGCGCCGCTATCCGCACTCGCTGTCCGGCGGTCAGCGCCAGCGTATCGGTATCGCCCGGGCACTCGCGCTCAGGCCCGATCTGGTTGTCTGCGACGAGCCGGTCTCCGCCCTGGACGTCTCGGTCCAGGCGCAGATCCTCAACCTCCTGCAGGACCTCAAGGCCGAACTTGGCCTGACCTACCTGTTCGTCAGCCACAACCTCGCGGTCGTGGACTACCTGTCGGAGCGCGTCGCGGTGATGTGCAAGGGCCGGCTGGTGGAAATGGGCCCGACCTCGACGGTCGTGAACGATCCCCAGCACCCCTACACCCAGGCGCTGCTGGCCGCCGTGCCGGAAGCCAGCCTCGACCACCCGCTCGACTTCGATCACCTGTCGCAGACGCGAGCCTCGCAGCCGTCTGCCTGGCCGGAGCCATACCGGCTGGATGCGGACACGCAGCCCGTTCTCGTCGAAGTCTCGCCGGATCATTTCGTCTGCGCGCCCGGTCTCGCAAGCCCGTCCCTGAAGGAAGCCGTGTGATGCTCACTCGTCTCGTTCTCGCCACTCTCGCTCTCGCTCTGGCCGGATCATCGGGCTCCTTGGCGCAGGATCTGCCGGAGCTGAAGGAAACGCCGACCCTGTCGCGGACGCACCCCGACGGATTGCCGCCGCTTGCCGAGCGCATCCCTGCCGATCCGCTGATTGTCGATCTTCCGGAAGAGGGCCGAGACACGGGCATTCCCGGCGGCGACATCGAAACGCTGATCGGCCGGGCCAAGGACGTACGCCTAATCAATGTGTGGGGATATGCCCGCCTTGTCGGTTACACCTCGGAGCTGGACCTGGTGCCGGACATTCTCGCCGACGTGCAGGTCGAGGACGGCGCTTCCTTCACGCTGTTCCTGCGGGAGGGACACAAATGGTCTGACGGTACGCCGTTCACCTCGGAGGATTTCCGCTACTACTGGGAAGACGTGATCAGCAACAAGGAGCTGACGCCGTCCGGGCCTCCGCCGTTCATGCTGGTGAACGGCACGCCGCCGATTTTCGAGGTCATCGACGACACCACGGTGCGTTACACGTGGCCCGAGCCGAACCCGCAGTTTCTGCCGACCCTGGCGCAGTCTGCGCCGCCGTTCATCTATCGCCCGGCCCACTATCTGAAGCAGTTCCACAAGGCCTACGGTGATCCCGACGCGATCCAGTCTGCGGTCGAAGAGGAGAAGGTCCGCAACTGGGCTCAGCTCCATAACCAGCAGGACGAGATGTACGACGCCACCAACCCGGACCTGCCCTCGCTGCAGCCGTGGGTGCCGTCGAAGCTGGGCACGGACCGGCGCGCCATCATGATCCGCAACCCCTTCTATCACCGCATCGATTCCACCGGGCAGCAGCTTCCCTACGTCGATCGGGTGGTCATGAACGTGTCCGAGGGCAGCCTGATCGCCGCCAAGACCCAGGCCGGCGAGGTCGACCTGCAGGCGCGGGGGCTCGGCTTCTCCGATATCACCGTCCTGAAGCGCGGCGAGGAGAGCGAGGGCTACAAGACCCGGCTCTGGCCGATCGCCAAGGCCAACCAGATCACCATCTACCCGAACCTGACCCTGAACGACCCGGTGCTGCGCAAGCTCTTCCGCGACGTGCGCTTCCGCCGCGCCCTGTCGCTCGCC
This sequence comes from Amorphus coralli DSM 19760, assembly GCF_000374525.1. GTDB lineage: Bacteria > Pseudomonadota > Alphaproteobacteria > Rhizobiales > Amorphaceae > Amorphus > Amorphus coralli. Next base: position 126,141 of record NZ_KB894577.1, on the reverse strand, counting down.
ATCGACCGCGATGCGATCAATCGCGTGCTGTTCTTCGGCCTCGCCAAGCCCAGCAACAACGCGGTTCTCGATGCCAGCCCCCTGTTCAAGGAAGAGTATCAGACAGTCTGGGCCCAGTTCGACCTGGAGCAGGCGGGTGCGCTGCTCGACGAGGTAGGGCTGACCGAGCGTCGCTCCGACGGCGTGCGCATCCTGGAGGACGGTCGCCCGCTGGAGCTGATCATCGAGACCTCGGGCGAGAGCAGCGAGGAAATCGATGCGCTTGAGCTGATCAAGGATACCTGGGCGGAGATCGGCGTCGGCATGTTCATCCGGCCCAGCCAGCGCGACATCCTGCGCAACCGGGCGTTCGCGGGCGAATTGCAGATGCTGGTCTGGTCGGGCTTCGACAACGGCATCCCCACCCCGGAAATGGCGCCGCATCAGCGCGTGCCGCTGGATACGACGTTCTATGTCGGGCCGGCCTGGGGCGCCTACGTGATGAGCAAGGGCGAGAGCGGCCTGCAGATCGACTACGAGCCGGTGCAGAAGCTGTACCAGGCTTACCAGGACTGGCTGCTGGCCGAGGACGGCGAGGCGATGGCCGCGAAGTGGCACGAGATCCTCCGGATCCACGCCGAGGAGCAGCTGACCATCGGCACCGTCGCCGGCGTTCGCCAGCCGGTGGTGGTGAAGGACCGGCTCAAGAACGTGCCGGAGAAGGGCGTCTATGGCTGGGATCCCGGCGCCCAGTTCGGTATCTATCGCATGGACGAGTTCTTCTTCGACCAGTCCGAATAGGATGATCGGCATGGCGGCGGTCGTTTGCGCCCGGCTGGGTGCAGCGCCGCCGCCCGGTCGGAGGCTCGGCTCCTGACCGTTCCTTAAACCGGCTCCTCGTTCTGCAAGGACGGGAGGCCGAGCGACAGCGAGATCATGGGCGTCTACATCCTCAAACGGCTGCTGACGATGGTGCCGACGCTGTTCGTCATCAGCTTCCTCATCTTCGCGATCATCGAGTTGCCGCCCGGCGACTATCTGTCGAACCAGATCGAGCAGCTGCGCATGCAGGGCGAGCAGGCAGCGATCGCCCGCGTCGAGTTCCTGCGCGACCAGTTCGCCCTCGATCGTCCGTTCATCGAGCGCTACGCCATCTGGGTCGGGATCTGGCCGGGACCGAACGGCTTCGACGGGCTCATCCAGGGCAACTGGGGCTGGTCGTTCGAGTTCCAGAAGCCGGTTGACGAGGTGGTCTCGGGGACGCTGCTCCTGACCGTCGTCCTGAACTTCGCCACCATCCTCTTCGTCTACATCGTGTCCTTCCCGATCGGCATTTACTCCGCCACGCGCCAGTACTCCTGGGGCGACTACGGCTTCACCTTCCTTGGCTATATCGGCCTGGCCACGCCCAACTTCCTGCTCGGCCTGATCCTGCTGTTCCTGGCGAACGCATGGTTCGATCTGTCCATCGGCGGCCTGATGGATCCCCAATATGTCGACCAGCCCATGAGCCTGGCCAAGCTCGGATCGATCCTCGCCCACCTCATCGTGCCGACCATCGTTATCGGCACTGCCGGAACGGCAGCCATGATCCGGCGCCTGCGGGCCAACCTGCTCGACGAACTGCACCGGCAATACGTGACCACCGCGCGCGCCAAGGGGCTGAAGGAAAACAAGCTGCTCCTGAAGTACCCGCTGCGGATGGCGCTGAACCCGTTCATCTCCGACATCGGCAACCTGATCCCGTCGCTGGTGTCGGGCTCGGTCATCGTCTCGGTTGTGCTCAACCTGCCGACCGTAGGTCCGGTGCTGCTCTCCGCCCTGCAGTCGCAGGACCAGTTCCTGGCCGGCTTCATCCTGCTGTTCGTTGCGGTGCTGACCCTTCTCGGGATGCTGGTCTCCGACCTGCTTCTCGCCGTTCTCGATCCCCGGATTCGTCTTGGAGGCCAGGCAAAGACATGAGCCACCTGTCCCCCATGACCGAGCACTATGTCGACCGCGAGCCGTTCGATCCGCAGGAGGCCGAGACCCTCACCCCCGAGCAGGAGAAGTTCTACCAGGCCTCGCAATGGCGGATCATCTGGTGGCGCTTCCGCCGTCACAAGCTGGCGGTCTGGTCAGGCGCCATCCTGGTGCTGTTCTATCTCTGCGTTCCGTTCGCCGAGGTGATCGCGCCCTACGACCCGAACACGCGCGACAACAACCACCTCTACGCCCCGCCGCAACTGCCCCACCTTTTCCACGAGGGCCGGTTCGTCGGGCCGTTCGTCTACGGCTACGATTCCCAGGTCAATCTCGACACGCTGCAGTGGGAGTATTCGCCCGACCGCACGGACGTGCAGAAGCTGCGATTCTTCTGCCTCGGCGACGACTACGACTTCTGGGGGCTGGGCGAGGGGACATTCCACCTGGTCTGCCCGGCCAAGGGCGGTACGGCCTTCTTCCTCGGTACCGACCGGCTGGGGCGTGATGTGCTGTCGGGCCTCGTCTACGGAGCCAGGCTCTCGCTGACCATCGGCCTCGTCGGCGTGGCCATCTCCATCCTGCTCGGCATGTTCTTCGGCGGGCTGGCCGGCTATCTCGGCGGCATCGTCGATTCGGCGATCATGCGACTGATCGAGATCCTCCGCTCGCTGCCGGAGCTTCCCCTCTGGATGGCCCTGTCTGCGGCCATCCCCGTGACCTGGAGCCAGGGCTGGGTCTATTTCGGCATCACCATCATTCTCGGGCTGCTCGACTGGCCGGGCCTGGCGCGCGCGGTGCGCTCCAAGCTCCTGTCGCTGCGCGAGGAAGACTACGCCAAGGCCGCCGTCCTGATGGGCGCGCCGTCCGGACGGGTGATCCGCAAGCACCTCTTGCCGGGCTTCACCAGCCACATCATCGCCTCCGCGACGCTGTCGATCCCGACCATGATCCTCGGCGAAACGGCCCTGTCGTTCCTGAATCTCGGCCTGCAGCGTCCGGCGGTGTCGTGGGGCGTGATGCTCAACGAGGCCCAGAACATCACCGTGGTGACGGTCTATCCGTGGCTGATGGCGCCGGTGATCCCGGTGATCATCGTGGTGCTCGCCTTCAACTTCCTCGGCGATGGCCTGCGGGACGCGGCGGACCCGTACAAGCACTAAGTCCGGGCACTGCGGCGGGGTTTGTCGACCGCCGTTGCCCCGCCGCGCGGGGCGGTGCTATCAAGCGGCGAACCCCGCGCCGGCAACGGCGCGGATTCTCGGAATTTCGGGTTTCGGAGACCGCACCATGTCGGTGGATTCCAGCACGGTGAAGCACGTGGCCTCGCTCGCGCGGATTGCTGTGACGCCGGAAGAGGCGGAACGGCTGACGGCCGAGCTCAACGGCATTCTCGCCTTCGTCGACGAGCTCGACGAAGTGGACGTGACCGACGTGCCGCCGATGACGGCCGTCGTGGCCACCGCCATGAAAATGCGTGAGGACCGCGTCACCGACGGCGACCGCGTCGACGAGGTGCTGTCCAACGCACCGGAGTCCGAGGACGGCTACTTCCTCGTTCCCAAGGTGGTCGAGTAATCCTCCCGCCTTCCTGTCCCGTTTGATGTCTGCCCGTCCGCGCATCCGGCGCGGGCAGGGCGCCTGAGCAAAGGATCGACCCCGTGACGGATCTGACGGCGCTATCGCTCTGCGAAGCCCGCGACGGCCTCGCTGCCGGCGAGTTCACCTCCAGCGAGCTCACCGACGCCTATCTCTCGGCCATCGAGGGTGCGCGCGGGCTGAATGCCTACGTGCTGGAGACGCCGGAGAAGGCGCGCGAGATGGCCGCTGCCTCCGACAAGCGCCGCGCCGAGGGCAAGGCCGGCGCGCTCGAAGGCGTCCCGTTCGGCGTGAAGGACCTGTTCTGCACGAAGGGGATCCGCTCCACGGCGTGTTCCAACATCCTCGGCAACTTCGTTCCGCCCTACGAATCCACCGTCACCGAGAATCTCTGGGCCTCCGGTGCGGTGCTCCTCGGCAAGCTCAACATGGATGAGTTCGCCATGGGCTCGTCCAACGAGAACTCGGCGTTCGGTACGGTCGTGAACCCCTGGAAGGCGGCCGGTGACGACACGCCGCGCACCCCGGGTGGCTCCTCCGGCGGGTCCGCAGCCGCCGTTGCCGCCCACCTGTGCGCCGCAGCGCTGGGGACCGATACCGGCGGATCGATCCGCCAGCCCGCGGCCCTGACCGGCACCGTCGGCCTGAAGCCGACCTACGGCCGCTGCTCGCGCTACGGCATCGTTGCCTATGCCTCGTCGCTCGATCAGGCCGGCCCGGTGGCGCGGACGGTGCGCGACGCCGCCGCGATCCTGAAGGTGATCGCCAGCGTCGATGACAAGGACACCACCTCGGTGGATGCGCCGGTGGAGGACTACGAGGCGGCCCTCGAGGCGCCCATGAAGGGGCTGAAGATCGGCCTGCCGAAGGAATACCGGGTCGACGGCATGCCGGCCGAGATCGAGGAATCCTGGCAGAAAGGTGCCGACTGGCTGCGCGCCGCCGGTGCCGAGGTCGTCGAGGTCTCCCTGCCGCATACGAAGTACGCCCTGCCGGCCTACTATATCGTGGCGCTGGCCGAGGCCTCGTCCAACCTCGCGCGCTATGACGGCGTGCGCTACGGCGAGCGCGTGCCGGCCGACGAGATCGTCGAGATGTACCAGAAGACCCGTGCCGCCGGCTTCGGCGAGGAGGTCAAGCGGCGCATCCTGCTCGGCACCTACGTGCTCTCTGCCGGCTACTACGACGCCTACTATCTGAAGGCCCAGAAGGTCCGCACGCTCATCAAGCGCGACTTCGAGACCATCTTCGCCGACGGTGTCGACGCGGTCCTCGCGCCCGTGACGCCGGGCCCTGCCTTCCCGCTGGGCGCCAAGACCGACGATCCGGTCGAGATGTATCTCTCCGACGTCTTCACGGTCCCGATCAACATGGCCGGCCTGCCGTCCATCGCGGTTCCCGCCGGCCTGTCGTCGGAGGGCCTGCCGCTCGGTCTGCAGCTCATCGGGCAGCCGTTCCGTGAGGCTGGCCTGTTCGCGCCCGCCCGCGCCATCGAGGAAGCCGCCGGCTCCTTCACCGCCACCAAGTGGTGGGCCTGAGCGAAGCCAGGGACTGTTATCGTACGGCTTTCCGGCCCGGCTTTGCGTTGAAGTGCCAACCCATTGCCGGGTCCGAGCTGCTTAACGATTGGGATTGGGTTGCCAGGCCTCTGACAGGTCTCGCGCACCATCCAAGACCCGCATGATCCGCACTGTCGTGACTGTGTGGTCGTAGAGAATGAGCCAGCGGCCACAGACGAGGCTGCGGGCATCCGGATGGATCTCGGGTCGCGCGGGCCCCAGATCCGGACGATCGGCCAGTTGCCGGATTCGCACATCGAGGCGGTCTACGATCTCCTCGGCGCGACGTTCGCCATCCCGTTCGGCAATCCAGGTCCAGAGTTCCGTGATGTCGGCACGAGCCATTGCCGAATAGACGATCGAGGCCATTCCATTCAGGCTTTCGCGGCGAGGCGCCTCCGCCCTTCGGAGCGGACGGCCTCGCGGTCGAGGGGTGCAAAGTCGCCGCTCTCCTGGCCTTCCTGGTAGGAATGTTGCAGCCAGCGGAGCTTCTCGGCCTCTGCCTGATCGTGCTTCTCAAGCAGGCGCAAGGCCTCGCGAACCACCTCGCTTGACGACGTGTAACGTCCGGAATCGACCTTGGATTTGACGTAGCGATGCAGCTCGTCGGTGAGCGAGACGTTCAGGTTCATTGCGACCTCCCATGCGGCAAGCAGCTCGAGGATACCTGGCAGTGTAGCAAAGTTTGGCATTCTCTGTGCCAGTGCACGTGCCAAGCTGCATATGAAAAAAGGCGCTGCCGGTGATCGCCGGCAGCGCCTTTCTTGTGTCAGGCACGAAGGTGGAGACGGTCAGGCGGTCTCGCGGACCGAGATGCCATTGTCCTTGAAGTGGGTCTGCAGTTCACCCGCCTGGAACATCTCGCGGATGATGTCGCAACCGCCGACGAACTCGCCCTTCACGTAGAGCTGCGGAATCGTCGGCCAGTTGGAATAGTCCTTGATCCCCTGGCGCAGGTCGTCGGACTCCAGAACGTTCACGCCCTGATACTGCACGCCAAGATAGTCGAGGATCTGGATGACCTGGCCGGAAAACCCGCACTGCGGGAAGGTCGGCGTCCCCTTCATGAAGAGGATGACGTCGTTGTCACGGACGGTGTCGGCAATCCAGGTTTTCACGTCGCTCATTCGAAAGTCTCCGTATCCGGCCGGGGTCAAGGCCCGGCGGTTCAGAAGGTCGCGCCCCGGCCTCAGGCCTCGGGCGCAGAGGTCTGCAGCGCCAGGGCATGGAGCTGGCCGCCCATCTGTCCCTGCAGCGCATTGTAGACCATCTGATGCTGCTGGACGCGGGTCTTGCCCTTGAATTCCGCCGAAACGACGACCGCCGCGTAGTGGTCGCCATCACCCGCCAAGTCGCGGATCTCGACATCTGCGTCGGGCAGGGCGGTCTTGATCAGTTTCTCGATCTCGCTGGCATCCATCGCCATGGTGCGGTTCGCGTCCTTTCCCTCGACGTCCCGGTGTCTCGGCCCTGGAGGCCCTCAGTTCGCGCCCATAAAGGCCGGGAACCAATTCTCGTGCGCCTCGACAAGGGATGCAACGGATATGGAGAGCGTACCCTCCACCGTCAAATCCCCGCCACCGACGGTGCCGAGCTCGATGATCTCGATCCCGGCCTTCGATGCGGCGTCCGTCAGGGCGCTGGCCAGCTCCGCCGGCGCGGACAGAACGTAGCGCGCCTGATCCTCGGCGAACAGGGCCACGTGGGCCGGATCCGGCATGGAGACGGTGCAGCCGAGGCCGGACGCCATCGCCATTTCGGCAAGCGCTACGCCGAGGCCGCCGGACGAGATGTCATGACAGGAGCGCAGGCCCATCTCCCGGATGGCGTGGCGCACGAAGTCGCCGTGGTTGCGCTCGCGCTCCAGGTCCACCGGTGGCGGCGCCCCCTCGGATCGGCCCAGGACGTCGCGCAGATAGACAGACTGGCCCATCTCTTTGCCGTGGCCGCCGAGAAGCAGGATCCGCTCGCCCGTTGCGCCGAACGCGGCAACCGCGCTCTTGGCGATGTCGGGAAGCGTGCCGACGCCGCCGATGGTGGGTGTCGGCAGGATCGCCTCGTCGCCGGTGGCGTTGTAGAGCGACACGTTGCCGGAGACCACGGGGAAGGCCAGCGCCGTGCAGGCCTCGCCGATGCCTTTGATGCAGCCGACGAACTGGCCCATGATCTCGGGCCGCTCGGGATTGCCGAAATTGAGATTGTCGGTGACCGCCAGCGGGTCGGCGCCGACGGCGCTCAGGTTGCGCCAGGCCTCCGCCACCGCCTGTTTGCCGCCCTCGAAAGGATCGGCGGCGCAGTAGCGCGGCGTGACGTCGACGGTCATGGCGAGGCCCTGCGGCGTGTCGTCGACGCGCACGAGCGCGGCATCGCCGCCCGGCCCGGAGACGGTCTCGCCCAGGATCATGTGGTCATACTGCTCCCAGACCCAACGGCGGGAGGACTGGTTCGGCGAGCCGACCAGCGACAGCAGCGTGGCGCCGAGATCGTCGGTGGCCGGCACGTCAGAGGCGGAAAGACGCACGGGCTTCGCCGGCTCGCCCCAGGGGCGGTCATATTCCGGCGCCTCGTCGCCCAGTTCCTTGATCGGCAGGTTGGCGACTTCCTCGCCCTGGTGCCAGACGGAGAAGCGCAGATCGTCGGTGGTCTCGCCGACGACGGCGAAGTCCAGCCCCCACTTCACGAAGATCGCCTCGGCCTCGGCCCTCAGCTCAGGCTTCAGCACCATGAGCATGCGCTCCTGGCTTTCCGAGAGCATCATCTCGTAGGCGCTCATCGCCTCTTCGCGCACCGGCACGTGGTCCAGGTCGAGGCGCACGCCGAGATCGCCCTTGGCGCCCATCTCGACTGCCGAACAGGTGAGGCCGGCCGCGCCCATGTCCTGGATCGCGATCACCGCCCCGGTCTGCATCAGCTCGAGGCAGGCTTCCAGAAGCAGCTTCTCGGAGAACGGGTCGCCGACCTGAACCGTCGGCCGCTTCTCCTCGATGGTGTCGTCGAAGGCGGCGGATGCCATGGTGGCGCCGCCAACGCCGTCCCGGCCGGTCTTGGAGCCGAGATAGACGATCGGCATCCCGACGCCCTCGGCCTTCGACAGGAAGATCTTGTCGGTATCGGCGAGGCCGACCGCCATGGCGTTCACCAGGCAGTTGCCGTCATAGGACGGATCGAACTCGACCTCGCCGCCCACCGTGGGCACGCCGAAGGAGTTGCCGTAGCCGCCGACGCCCGCCACGACGCCGGAGACCAGATGGCGGGTGCGCGGATGGTCGGGCGAGCCGAAGCGCAGCGCGTTCAGTGCCGCGACGGGGCGCGCGCCCATGGTGAACACGTCGCGCAGGATGCCGCCCACGCCCGTCGTCGCGCCCTGGTAGGGCTCGATGTAGGAGGGGTGATTGTGGCTCTCCATCTTGAAGACCACAGCCCGGCCGTTGCCGATGTCCACGACGCCGGCGTTCTCGCCCGGCCCCTGCAGGACCTTCGGCCCCTTGGTGGGCAGCGTCTTGAGCCACTTCTTCGACGACTTGTAGGAACAGTGCTCGTTCCACATGGCCGAGACGATACCGAGCTCGGTGATCGTCGGTTCACGGCCGATCAGGCCGACAAAGCGCTCGTACTCGTCAGGCGTGAGGCCATGCTCGGCGATGAGCTCGGGGGTGATCGGGATCGCGTTCGGGATGGTCATGGGCGGACGGCGGCCTTTTGCGGATCTGTCCCCCGGCGATAGGCGGGTGCGGCGCGCGCGTCAATCGATTGGAACGCTCCCGGCCCCATCCGGCGTGGATTGACGGCTGGAATTTGCATGCATTTTCCTGCACACCGGGCCATCCGCAGCGCTGCGGTCAGTTGTGTGAAGGGGTGAGATCGATGAAACGGTCTGGTACGGGCCATAGGGCGGTCGCGCTCTTCGCGTGCATTGCGATGCTTCTGTCGGTCGTGGCCGTGGCCTTGTCCTCGCCGGCTGCCGCCCAGGCGGCGCTGGTTGCCCGGGAAAAGGCAGCCTCCGACAGCCAGGCGCCGTCGGGCGGCTCCGAAGATCTATCGGCCGGTCTGCAGGCGGTGATCGAGCAGGCGGAGACAGCCGGCGCCCAGGTCATCGTGATCGCTCCCCGCGGCACAGAGGTTGAGGAGGAGGAGCCGGACACGCCGATGGAGGCGGCCGGCGAGCTTCGCGACAAGCTCCTGAAGACGACGGCGGAGGTCGAGGACAAGCTCGATTCGCTGTCCACCCGACTGCCCTTCCTTCCCGAGCATGTCGTCGACACGCTGCGCAATGCCTCGCACGACGGGTCGCTGTCGTGGCTCGGTCGTGCGGCCCTGCTCGGCGCGATAACGCTTGCGGCCGGAGCGCTCGCCTACCTGGCCATCGTGGTCTGGTCGCGCCGTCACCTGTTCCGCTATTTCCCGCCAGTGCCACAGAGCCGGGCGCAGAAGATCGGGTTCCTGCTGACCCGTGCTGTCGTGCTTCTGCTGGTCGCCGCCGTGTTCAGTGCCGTCGGCCATGTCATTGCGGTGCTGGTGACTGAAGGGGGCAGCCCGATCCGCGCGACCAACCTTCTGGTGGTCACGGCCGGCGGCGTCGGCCTCGCCTTTCGCGCGGTGGCGCGCACTCTGCTTTGCCCGGATCTGCCCGCTTACCGTCCGTTCGCCTTTTCCGACGCGTCCGCGCGCTCGATGTTCTCGCGCTTCATGTTGTGCACCTGGGCGGCACTTTTCGTCCTCACCATCGCTTCCTGGATGAAGACGATGGGGATGGTGGAGGATGCCTATCAGATCGTCTTCGTTCTGGCGGGTTTCGTGGGCGCCCTGACACTCAGCCTCTATGCACTGGCCTATCGCCGGGAGATCCGCGACGCGATCCTCGCTCACGAGCCCGGTCGCCGCACTTCGTTCGGGCGCCGCCTGTTGGCGCAGTCCTGGCACATCCTCGTGGTCGCCTATCTCGCACTGGCCTTCGTCGTCAGCGCTGTCGGACGTCTGGTCGGGGACGGGACGGACAGCGGCCTGATCATCGGCCCGGTGATCGCGCTCATCCTGTCGCTCGGTGTCTACGCGGTTCTGGTCTTGCTGATCGAGCGCTGGTTCCCGCTGCCGCGCCCGGCGGAGCCTGAGCCTGTGCCGCAGCCCCTCGGCGCGGCGGTCGCGGAGGTCGATGACCTGGACGACGATGCATTCGAGGAGGAGGTGCCGCTGGAGCGTCGCGAGGTCGGACGCGTCGCCTTCAAGAGCCTGTTCGAGCACGGGGCGGCGATCGTCGCCTGTGCCTTTGGCGTGGTGTTGATCCTGCACATGTGGGGCATTCCGGTCACCGCAGAGGGCCACATCGTGGCGCGCTTCTTCGGCATCGTGATGGTGCTGTTCGTCTCCTACATGGCCTACGAGGCGGTGAAGCTCTGGATCGACGGCAAGATCGCCGCCGAACAGGCGACGAGCCCTGGCGACGGGCACGGCGGCCACGGCGACGCGGAGATGGGAACCGGCGCCAGCCGGGTCGCGACACTCCTGCCGCTGTTCCGCAACTTCCTGCTGATCACCATCGCGACGATGGCGATCATGATCGGGCTGGCCGGCATCGGCGTGAACATCGCGCCGCTCTTCGCCGGTGCCGGCGTCGTCGGCCTTGCCATCGGTTTCGGTGCGCAGACGCTGATCCGCGACATCTTCTCTGGCGCCTTCTTCCTGATCGACGACGCCTTCCGCAGGGGCGAGTACATCGATCTCGGCGGGGTCAAGGGCGTGGTAGAAAAGATCTCCATCCGCTCCTTCCAGTTGCGTCATCAAAACGGCCCGCTGCACACGATCCCGTTCGGCGAGATCAAGCGCCTCACCAACTATTCGCGTGACTGGGTGATCATGAAGCTGCCACTGCGGCTCACCTACGACACCGATCCGGAGAAGGTGCGCAAGCTGGTCAAGAAGCTCGGCACCCAGCTCCTGGAGGATCCCGATATCGGCCACATGTTCCTGGATCAGTTGAAGTCCCAGGGTGTGTACCAGATGGAGGATTCCGCCATGATCATCCGGGTCAAGTTCATGACCCGGCCGGGCGATCAGTTCCTGGTGCGCAAGCGCGTCTACGCGGAGATCCGGGAGCTCTTCGAGCGCGAGGACATCCACTTCGCCCACCGTGAGGTGACCGTACGCTTCGTGGACGACGAGGAGGTGGAAGGCGCCGAGAACGAAGAGGAGCGCCGCAAGCTGGCCGCGGGGGCGGCCGCGCGCCGGCTTCTCGACGAAGAGGCGGAAGCAGGGAAGCGGGGCGGCGAGGATCCCTCCGCGGCGAGGTGAGCGGCATGGCCAGAAGCGAAAAGGACAAGATGCTCGCCGGCGAGTTCTACCACGCCGAAGGGCCGGAGATCGCCGCCGACAGACAGCGCGCCTCGCTCTGGCTCGATCGCTACAACGCCACGCAGGCGCGCCCGCAGGAGGAGCGCCACGCGCTGCTCTCCGAACTCTTCGCGTCCGTCGGCAAGGGCGCCGACATCCGGCCGCCCTTCCACTGCGACTACGGCTACAACATCAGCCTCGGCGAGGGCGCGTTCCTGAACTTCAACTGCATCATTCTCGATGTGGTGGAGGTCTGGATCGGCGCGGGTGCCCAGATCGGCCCCGGCGTCCAGATCCTCACAGCCGACCATCCGCGCGACCCCTCGCACCGCGCCGAGCACCTGGAGTTCGGCCGCCCGATCACGATCGGAGACAATGTCTGGATCGGTGGCGGGGCGCTGATCCTGCCGGGCGTGACCATTGGCGACCATGCCCGCATCGGTGCCGGTAGCGTGGTGACCCGGGACGTGCCGGGCTACGGCGTCGCCTACGGAAACCCGGCCCGCGTGAAGCTCTGACGGGAGCGCGGCGGTCCCTTTCATCAGCGGTGGCTCACGGAGGGCGGCAATGGATCGGCTCTGGTCGGAGTACAACCTTCTGATCGAACTCTACGAGGGCTACAACGACCAGATCCTGATCCTGAAGGGCTGGTCGGTCACGGTCGGTGTCGCTGCCCTGATCGCCGCCTACACGCAGAGCGTCTCGAGTTCCGGCCGCATCGGCGTGGTCATCGCCTCGCTGTCGGCGTTACCGTTCTGGGCCATGGAGACGTCCTGGAAGCTCTTCCAGAACGCGTACCTGGAACGCATCGTCCAGATCGAATTGTGCTTCGACGGGATGGGAAAGGACTGTCGGCCCGCCCAGGTCCTGGGCAGCTGGCGGGCATCTTATGCTGACGACAAGATGACGGACTGGCTGCAGACGGCCATCCTTCCGCACGTCTTCCTGCCCCACCTGGTGTTGCTGGCGGGAGGGCTGGTGCTGGCGATCTGGTGGCCTCCGAGGAGCGCCTGACGCAGCGGGGAGGTGGTGCCGGCTCAGGCCGGCTCGGACACCGCGCCGGCGAGGCTGGCGAACAGGCCGAGGCCCTCGGTGCCGCCCTGGTGCGAGGCGATCAGGTTTTCCGGATGCGGCATCATGCCGAGGATGCGTCCGGTCTCGTCGGTGATGCCGGCGATGTCGTTGACCGAACCGTTCGGATTGGTGCCGTCGGCGTAGCGGAAAATCACCTGGCCGTTGCCTTCGACGCGCGCGAGCGTCTCGGGATCGGCGAAATAGTTGCCGTCATGATGGGCCACGGGGCAGGGGATCACCTGGCCGTCTTCGTAGGCACTGGTGAATGCGGTGTCGGTGCGCTCGACGCTCAGCTTTACCTTCCGGCAGACGAAGCGCAGGCCGGCATTGCGCATCAGCGCGCCCGGCAGGAAGCCCGCCTCGGTGAGGATCTGAAACCCGTTGCAGATGCCCAGCACGTAGCCGCCGCGCCGATGGTGTTCGGTGACGGCGGGAATGACGCCGGCCCGCGCGGCGATGGCGCCGGAGCGCAGATAGTCGCCGTACGAGAAGCCGCCCGGCATGACCACCAGGTCCACATCCGGGAGCTCGGTGTCGGCGTGCCAGACGAACGTCGGGTCGCGCCCGGTGGCGGCCTCCAAGGCGGCAGCCACATCGCGGTCGCGGTTGGAGCCGGGGAAGACGATGACGGCGGATTTCATGGGGTCACCTCAAGCGCAACTCGGCGCTATTCCAGCTCGATGGCGTAGGATTCGATCACCGTGTTGGCCAGAAGCGCCTCGCACATGGCGGCAACCTCGGCCCGGGCCCGCTCCGGATCGCTCTCCGCCAGATCGAGATCGATCACCTTGCCCTGGCGGGCGGCATTCACGCCGCCGAATCCGAGGCCCTTCAGGGCGCCTTCGATTGCCTTGCCCTGGGGATCGAGAACGCCCTGCTTCAGGGTAACCGTCACGCGCGCACGCATCGTCTGTTCAAGCTCGCCTTTGCTTGCCGGACACCGCCACTGTCGCAGGCGGTGCCCCGTCACGGAAACGCCGGGGCGTTCCTTCTATTTCACCAGAACCGGGCCGGAGCCCTGCGGCCGCTCGACCTCGTTGAGAATGCCGAGGCGCCGGGCAACTTCCTGATAGGCCTCGAGCAGGCCCCCCATGTCGCGCCGGAAACGGTCCTTGTCCAGCTTCTCTTCGGTCTGGATGTCCCAGAGACGGCAGGAGTCCGGGGAAATCTCGTCGGCGACGACCATGCGCATCATGTCGCCTTCCCAGAGCCGCCCGCACTCCATCTTGAAGTCGACGAGTCGGATGCCGACGCCGAGGAACAGGCCGGAGAGGAAGTCGTTCACCCGCACGGCCAGCGCCATCATGTCGTCGATCTCCTGGGGGGTCGCCCAGCCGAACGCGGTGATGTGCTCTTCGGTCACCATCGGGTCGTTGAGTTCGTCGTTCTTGTAATAGAACTCGATGATGGAGCGCGGCAGCTGCGTGCCTTCCTCCAGGCCGAGGCGCTTGGCGAGCGAGCCCGCGGCCACGTTGCGCACCACAACCTCGAGGGGGATGATCTCGACCTCGCGGATGAGCTGCTCGCGCATGTTCAGCCGTCGGATGAAGTGGGTCGGGATGCCCATGTCGTTGAGATTCCCGAAGATATACTCCGAGATCCGGTTGTTGAGCACGCCCTTGCCGTCGACGATCTCGTGCTTCTTCGCGTTGAACGCCGTGGCGTCGTCCTTGAAGTGCTGGATCAGCGTTCCCGGCTCCGGTCCCTCGTAAAGGATCTTGGCCTTGCCTTCGTAAATTCGGCGACGACGGTTCATCGGCACATACCGTGTGTGATTGAGGAAATCCATGAGGCCGGGGGCTCTCCGAGATTGCGGGGGCGCGGACCGGCCACAGTCGTTTCGCGGCCTGAAACTATCACGAGTCGCTGCGCGGCCACCGCGGCCGCACCCTAATCGATCGCGGTTGCGTCTACAATCCACACCCTGTGGCGGCAAATGATGGCGATTTGAGCGCTTGGCGACGGTCGCAGCGGACCCCACCTGTCCTGTATGGGCGGCGATTGATGACGTCGGGCGCAAGCGCCTGCGTTGATTCCACGTTTGAGCGCCGCTATTGAGGCAGCGACGGACCACGAGGCCGCATGGGATGCGGCCGGCGGTGGACCCCTTTTTCGGGAGGCTCTGATGACGACGTTCGAAAGCCGCAAGGACGCACACGAGGGCAAGTTCGCCCACGATGAGGAGCTTCGCTTCAAGGCGACGGCGCGGCGCAACAAGCTGCTCGGCCTCTGGGCGGCGGAAAAGCTCGGCTATGCCGATGCCAAGGCCGAAGACTATGCCAAGGAAGTGGTGCGGGCCGATTTCGACGAGCCGGGCGAGGAAGACGTCTTCCGCAAGGTTCGGAGCGACTTCGACGCCAACGGCGTCGAGCAGACCGATCACCAGATCCGCCGCACCATGGAAGAGCTGATGGCCGTTGCCGTCGGCCAGATCCGGCAGCAGGACTGACCTCGATTGGGCGGCGGGGCCGGGGCCCCGTCGCCTGATCTCGGCTGCAGCGCTATTCGACCGAAGCGGGCTCGGACAGGGCAGGCGGCTCGCCATCGGTTGCGGGAGAACTCTCGTAGTCCGACTGGCCGAGATAGAAGAACCAGATCAGGAGACCGAAGACGGCGAACGCCGCGGTTCCTGCGCCCAGTACCCATTTCATCGACCAGCCATATTCGCCCTGCCGAGCGCGCTGCCGGTTGATCTGGACGGCATCGTTGTCGGTCTCTTTCAGCATTCCGGTAGTCCTTTTCGGTCGCGTCGCGCGGCACGCCCGCGCTGGGCGCGTTCCTCTTCCACAACGTCGAATCAGTCCAATAAACGCTGACGTGATTTCCCGGGTTCCGATCACGGTCGCGTCATTTCGCCTCGCTCCCCGGCCACATGGGACGTGGTCGACCGATGCGCGGGAACCGGGCGGAGGCCGCCCGCGTTTCTTCGCCGTCGTACATCGCAGTTGGTGTGCGGCAGCCGGCATCCTGCCGGCGCTTTGCATCTGGGGATGACGATGAGCGATTCACACAAGGACGATGACAAGCAGCGCGCCGACGAGGCTGCGCGCCTGAAGCGGGACGAGCGGACCAAAAAGGAGAAGTCGGAGGACCTCGACGAGGCGCTCGACGACACCTTCCCGGCCAGCGATCCGCCGGTGCAGCCTTCCATCACCGGCCGCGACTGAGCACCGATCGTTTCAACGGCCTGCATTTGAAAAAGCGCCGTCGGCCAAGGCCGGCGGCGCTTTTTCGTGCGGACTAGAAGACAGACAGGTCGGCATCCCTGGCAAGACGCTCCAGGGCGGCGAAGCCGGCGACGGAGTTGCCGAGCGGATCAAGTTCCGGCGACCAGACGGCGATGGCCATCCGGTTCGGAACGATGGCCATGATTCCGCCTCCAACGCCGCTCTTCGCCGGCAGTCCGACCCGGTAGGCGAAGTCTCCCGCGGCATCGTACAGGCCGCACGTCAGCATGAGGGAATTGACCCGGCGTGAGCGGCCAGGCGGCAGAATTTGAGCGCCCGTCACCGGATCTCGGCCTTCGTTGGCCAGCGGCAAGGCCGCGCGCGCAAGTTCCACGCAGCTCATCCGCGCCGCGCAGAAATGCGTGTAGGCATGAACGACCGCGCGCGGCTCGCCGCGCAGGTTGCCGTACTCTTTCAGCAGTGCTGCCGCCGCGTAGTTGCGGAAGGCCATCGACAGTTCGCTCTTGGCCACCTCGTAGTCGCAGGACACGCGATTGGAATGGGCGAGGCGGCGGAGAAGCCCGATCATGGTGTGGATGGGCGTTGCTGCACGATCGACGAGACAGTCGGCCACTACCAGCGCGCCGGGATTGACGAACGGGTTCATCGGCCGACCCTGTTCCTGCTCGATGCGGGTCAGCGAGTTGAAACGCAGCCCCGATGGATTGCGGCCGACGCGCTCCCACAAATCCTCGCCGAGATAATCGAGCGCGAGGCAGAGGCTGAACACCTTCGAGATCGACTGGATGGAGAAGGGGACGTCGGCAGCCCCCGCCTTGGCGATGCCGCCATCGAGTGTGGCCACAGCGATCCCGAACTGGTTCGGATCCACCTGGGCGAGCCGCGGGATCGTCGCGTGCAACCGCCCCTCGCCGAACCGGCCGGAAGCCTCGGCGGCGATTTCGGCAAGCAGTGGCGCCAGCTCTTCGGCCGCAATCGTCATTCTCGTCCTCCCCGGTCCCCTCCGCCTGTGCCTTCCGGCCGCGGACTAGTTGTTCGTCTGGGCGCGCAGCTCTGCCTCGATGGCGTCGGCATAAGCGGTGAGCTCGTCGCTGACATCGACCGGATAGGCCGGCTCGGCCGGTGTGATCGCGCGCAGTCGCGCCGGCAGGCGACCGACTTCCTGCACGGTGGTGGCCCGGATCTCGTCCAGGCTCCTGCGGCCATCTTCGGTGCGCATTCCGTCACGCATCACCGTCTTCATGAGAAGGCGGCCGGTGCCGGTCTCCTCGAGCCGGCGCACCACGTCCTTCTCCGCGGTGCCATCGACCTCGATCCGGCAGACCTGCTTGGCGCCGGGCAGGTTCTTGCGCAGCGGCGACAGCTTCATGCGGCCTTCGCCGTCATAGGCGGCGAGCTTGTACGCCATGTCGAGCTCGGCCGCGTCGGACGATGTCGTCAGCCGCGTGCCGACGCCATATCCGCTGATCGGAGCGCCTGCCGCCTGCAGGTCGGCGACCCTGTACTCGTCCAGCCCGCCGGACACAAAGATGCCCACCTGATCCAGGCCCGCCGCGTCGAAGCGACGCCGGACTTCCTTCGACAGCTCCGCGAGATCGCCGGAATCGAGCCGCACCGCGCGGACCTGAAAGGCGTCGCCGCGCTCGCGCGCCAGCTGGATCACGTGTTCCGCCCCCTGGAGGGCGTCGTAGGTGTCGATGAGGAGCACCGTGTCGGGGTAGAGCTCGGTGAAGGCGCGAAAGGCGTCGAGCTCGTTCTTCCAGGCCTCGACATAGGAATGCGCCATCGTGCCGGCGATGGGGATGCCGTAGAGCTTGCCGGCGAGAACGTTCGCGGTGGAGGCGCAGCCGGCAATGTAGGCCGAGCGCGACGCCTTGTTCCCGGCGTCGAAGCCGTGCGCGCGCCGCGTCCCGAAATCGATAACCGGCGTGCCCTGGGCCGCTTCGACGATGCGCATCGCCTTGGAGGCGAGGATGGTCGACACGGTTATCTGGTTGATGAGCAGCGTCTCGATCAGCTGGCCTTCGGCAACCGGTGCCTCGATCTCGAGGATGGGAGTGTGCGGAAACACCGGTGTGCCCTCCGGGATCGCCCGCACCGTCCCGGTGAAGTGGAAGTCTTTCAGCCAGCTCAGAAAGCCTTTGGAGAACCGGTCCGTGGAGGCGAGATAGTCGAGGCTTTCCGCCGAAAAGTGCAGCGTTTCCAGGTATTCCAGGACCGGATCGAGTCCCGCCGCGAGCATGAAGTTGCGCGTCTCCGGCAGCTTGCGGAAGAAGAGCGTGAAGACCGCCGTGCCCTGCATGCGCTGGCGATGGTACGACTGCAGCATCGAGAGCTGATAGAGGTCCGTGAAAATCGCGGCGTCATCGTGAGGGATGCCGAGCGGTGGTAGGGACATCATTCGCCTCATGCGGGGAGGAGTACCGGTGCCCGATCGGGCGGCCCGCAGCCTTTGACGCCGCTGGGGCGGGCCGTGTCAACCTCGCACTCTCGCGAAGGGCGTTCTGCTCGCCGCGCCGAACCGAACAGGGAATGCAGTATGCGCATCGTTTCTGCCGACGACATCAACGAGGCTCTCGGCTGGCGGCCTCTGGTCGATGCCCTCAAGGCGGCTCACAAGGCCGAAGACGTCGACCTCGGGGACACCCTGCTCACTTCCAAAGGACGCAAGCTTCTGGTCCGATCCGCATGGATCGGTGGCCTCGGTGCCGGCGTGAAGGCCGTGTCGGTCTATCCGGACAATCCCAACCTGAAGCCGCCGCGGCCCTCGGTGCAGGGCTCCATGCTGGTGTTCGACGAGGAAACCGGCGAGCCGCAGGCGCTGGTTGACGGCAAGGCGCTGACGGCCTGGAAGACGGCTGCCGACTCCGCCCTCGGAGCCGACTTTCTGGCTCGGCCGGACATCGAGACGATGCTGATGGTCGGAGCCGGCAACATGGCGGAACCGCTCATTCGCGCTCATAAGGCGGTGCGCCCGTCGCTTCGCTCGGTGACCATCTGGAACCGGTCGCGCCCGCGTGCCGATGCGCTCGCGGCCCGGCTGGGCGATCTCGAAATGGATCTCGCCATCGCTGACGATCTCGACGCGGCGGTGGAGCAGGCCGATCTCGTGACCACGGCGACCATGTCGGAAACGCCGGTTCTGACAGGCGCACGCCTGAGGCCCGGCGCCCATGTCGACCTGGTGGGGGCCTTCACGCCGACCATGCGCGAGGCCGACGACGACGTGCTCACGCGCGGCCGCCTTTTCGTTGACTGCCGCCACACGACGATCGGCGAGATCGGCGAGCTGATCGACCCGATGGAGCGCGGCGTGATCGGCAAGGAAGATGTGTTGGCCGACTATTTCGACCTGGCCAAGGGGGCCGCCGGCAGGATGGGCGCCGACGAGATCACCGTCTGCAAGAACGGCGGCGGGGCGCATCTCGATCTCATGGTGGCGCACCACGTGCTCGACCAGGGTGCCGGCCGCGCCGTCTGAGGCCTGAATGCCGTGTGGCGCCAGCGGGCGTCACACGGTTTCGAGAACCTCGAACGGGGTGCCGCTGGAGTGCTTGTTGTCCTGGACACTGACGGAGGTGACCTCCGAGCCGGGCGGGCCCTTGCGGCATTCCGCGATCATCTCCGCGACGACTTCGCTCGGCCCGGAAAACACCGCCTCGACTTCGCCAGTCAGTCTGTTGCGGACCCAACCGCTGAGCTCATAGCTGTCGGCGAGCTGGGCGACCCACGCTCGATAGCCGACACCCTGAACCATACCGGAAATGACGACGTGTACGCTGCGGTCGCTCATGGCGATTCCTTTCGCGTCGGTCCGGCCGCGGCTGCACGCGACCTCCGCTGATCAGCGCGCAAGCCGGGGCAATGGTTCCGGCCGGCTGCCGTTCAGGTTGAACGATGACCGGGCGAGCCTACTCGAACTCCATGATGATCTCGTCAACGGCAAGGCTGTCGCCCTTGGCGGCCTTGATCGCCTTGACGGTCAGCTGGCGTTCGGCACGCAGCACGTTCTCCATCTTCATCGCTTCCACGATGGCCAGCGTCTCGCCCGGCTGGACCTCCTGGCCTTCCTCGACCTCGATGGAGACCACCAGGCCTGGCATCGGGCACAGGAGAAGCCGGGACGTGTCGGCCGCGATCTTTTCCGGCATCAGTGCATCGAGTTCGCCCACCCGCGGCCGCATCACCCGCACCTCAGCCGTCACGCCGTGCCAGGTCGCCTCGTAGCCGTTGAGGGCAGTGCGAAGCTGCACGGAAAGCGAACGCCCGCCGACCGTTCCGGTCCACAGTGCCTGTCCGGGCTGCCAGTCTGAGGCGACCGCGATAGGCTCGCCCGTCTCGCCGATGGCGAGCGACAGGGCAATCGGGAGCCCCGGCTCGCCTTCGGTGATGCGGACCGGAAGCTTTTCGCCGGCGACATCAACCGTCCACTCCCGCGCCAGCGGCGCCGGGTCGCGTCGCAATTGCCCGGGAAGGCGCCGGTAGCGCTCGGCGCGGGCCAGCTCGGCCGACACGGCTGTCGCAGCCAGGATGCGCCTTGCTTCCTCGTCGAGCGTGCCGCCGGAGAACCCGTCCGGAAATTCTTCCTCGATGAAGTTCGTGGAGAGCTCGCCCGAGCGCCAGCGCGGGTGGGCCATCAGGGCGGACAGGAACGGGATGTTGTGGCGGATGCCGTCCACCAGCGTCCGGTCGAGGGCCTCGCCCATGGCATCGATGGCGCCGAGCCGGGTCGGCGCATGGGTCACCATCTTGGCGATCATCGGGTCGTAGAAGAGGGTGATTTCCGACCCTTCCACCACGCCGGTGTCGACGCGCACCTTGGAATCGCCAAGCACTTCGTCTGCCGGCGTCCGGTAGGTCGTCAGCCGTCCGGTGGAAGGCAGGAAGCCGCGGAATGGGTCTTCCGCGTAGAGCCGCGTCTCGATGGCCCAACCGTTGAGTGAGACGTCGTCCTGGGTAACGGACAGCTTCTCGCCCGAAGCGACCCGCAGCATCTGCTCAACAAGGTCGATGCCGGTGACGAGCTCCGTCACCGGATGTTCCACCTGCAGCCGGGTGTTCATCTCCAGGAAGTAGAAGCTCTTGTCCTGCCCGGCCACGAACTCAACGGTGCCGGCGGAATCGTAACCGACGGCTCGCGCCAGCGCGACCGCCTGGGCGCCCATCTGCTCGCGGACGGGATCGTCCTTGTCGAAGAGGGGCGAGGGGGCCTCCTCGACGACTTTCTGATTGCGTCGCTGGATGGAGCACTCGCGTTCGCCGAGGAAGATCGCGTTGCCGTGCTTGTCGCCCAGCACCTGGATCTCGATGTGGCGCGGATTGACGATGAACTTCTCGATGAAGACGCGGTCGTCCCCGAACGACGATGCGGCCTCCGATCGGGCGCGGGCAAAGCCGTCAGCCACCTCGTCGGCGGTCTTGGCGACGCGCATGCCCTTGCCGCCACCGCCGGCCGACGCCTTGATCATCACCGGGAAGCCGATTTCCTTGGCGATCTCCACCGCCTCTTCCGGCGTGGCGATGATGCCGGCGGAGCCGGGTACGGTGGAAACCCCGGCCTCCCTCGCCTTGATCTTGGATGTGATCTTGTCGCCCATCGCTTCGATGGCGCCGGTGTTCGGCCCAATGAACACGATGCCGGCCGCATCCAGCGCTTCGGCGAATGCGGCGCGCTCGGACAGGAAGCCGTAGCCGGGATGGACGGCCTGGGCGCCGGTCTGGCGGCAGGCGTCGATGACCTTGTCGATGACGAGATAGGATTCGGAGGCCGCCGGGGGGCCGATCGCCACCGCCTCGTCGGCCATTTCCACGTGCAGCGCATCCCGATCGGCATCGGAATAGACCGCGACGGTCTTCACGCCGAGGCGCTGGCACGTGCGGATGATCCGACAGGCGATTTCGCCGCGGTTGGCGATGAGAATCTTGTCGAACATCGGCTGGCCGTCCCCCTGTGTCGGATGCCGTCCGGCCCGGAAGTGTCCCGGACGGTCCGCGATCGTCTGCACTGACGCTGCTTTTCGGTTTTTCGCCTATACCATACCCGTGGCGGCGGACAACGCGGATGAACGCGCAACCCGTCCTGTCGCGGACCCTGCAACGGATTGGACATGATCAACGCGCTTGTCGTTCTTCTCGGCTGCCAACTGCTCGGCGAGGTCGCCGTTCGCCTCCTCGATGTCCCGGTCCCCGGGCCGGTCGTCGGTGCCGCGCTGCTGGCCGCGGCGCTTTCCGTTCGCGGTATTCCGTCCTTCCTGACGCCGGTGGCGCACGGCATCCTGCGCAACCTCTCGCTCCTGTTCGTGCCGGCGGCGGTCGGCGTCGTTCAGTACGGTCCGCTGATCGTCGAGCACGGTGTCTCCCTGGCCATCATCCTGGTGGTCTCGACCACCGTCGCCATGGCTGTCACGGCCCTGGTCTTCCGGATGGTCGCCAACCGTGTGTCTGGAAGGTCCGAATGACCCCGGTGGAGACTCTCTGGGTCTATCTCGCCGAGCGGCCGCTCCTGTGGCTGACGGTGACGCTCGTCGCCTACTGGATCGCCGACCGCATTGCCGCGCGCTTCGGCTATGCGCCGCTCGCCAACCCCGTTGTCATGGCGACGGCTCTCGTCGTTCTCTGTCTCCAGGCCACCGGAACGGGCTTCGCGACCTATTTCGAGGGCGCACAGTTCGTCCATTTCCTGCTGGGTCCGGCGACGGTCGCGCTGGCCGTCCCGTTCGTGGAGAATTTCCACCACGTTCGTCGCGCCATCGTGCCGCTGCTGGTGGCGCTGGTCGCCGGATCGGTGACGGCCGTTGCCACGGCACTGGCGCTCGGCTACGCGTTGGGTCTGCCGCGCGACATCCTGGTGACGCTGGCACCGAAATCGGTGACCACGCCCATCGCCATGGGCATTGCCAGCCAGCTCGGCGGCATCCCGAGCCTTGCTGCCGTGCTGGTCATCTCCACCGGCGTCGTCGGTGCAATCGTGCTGACGCCCCTGATGGGCCTGATGAAGGTGCGCGACGAGCGTGCGCAGGGGCTCTCGGCCGGTGTCGCCGCGCACGGCATCGGTACCGCGCGCGCCTTCCAGCTGTCGCCGCTCGCAGGCACCTTTGCGGGGCTGGGCATGGGGCTGAACGGTTTTTTGACGGCGCTTCTCGTGCCGCTTCTGGTGCTGCTTCTGGGGCAGTGACCGAGTTTGCTACGGGCCATTGGGCTCCCACCACGTTTCCGACCGATTTCGCGATCACGCTTCGACCCTCGCGCCACCGTCGGCGCGGCACGCTACACGGGGGACGCACTTGGCGGACCACGAATCCGTTCTTGTCGTCGGGGCCGGGCCTGTCGGCCTGGCGGCCGCGCTCGCCTTGTCGCGATCGGGCTATCTCGTGCGTATCGTGGACAGTGCGGCGGAAGGCGCGCGGGAATCGCGCGCTGTCGTCGTCAACCAGCGCAGCCTCGACCTTCTGGACCATCTGGGCGTTTCCGCCGACCTGATCGCGACAGGGGTGAAGCTCAACGGTGTCCGGCTGGTTTCCGGCGGATCGACTGTCGGGACGGTCGATATGCGCTTCCTCCCGCACGCCTTCAATTTTCTGCTCGCGCTGCCCCAGAGCGAGACGGAGGCCATCCTTGCCGAGCATCTGGCGCTTGAAGGAATGCGGGTGGAGCGCGAAACGGCCCTGACCGAGATCTATCAGGATGCCTCGCGCGTCCACACCGTCACGGTCCATGGTCAGGACCGGCGGGAAGCGTCCTACGACTGGGTGCTGGGTTGCGACGGGGCGCACTCCTTCGTGCGCAAGGCACTGGATCTTGATTTTCCCGGTGGCGCCTATCCGTTTCAGTGGTCGCTGGTCGACTTGGACATCGATGCCGGCGCCTCCATGGAATGGGGCGAGGTGCATCTCGATCCGGGTCGGCCCGTATTGCTGCGCTTTCCGATCGCTCCGCACCGGCACCGGCTGATCTCCAACGGCCCGGACGTGCTCGACCGTGTGCCCGACAGCTGGAGCATCGGTACGCTTCATTGGAGCTCCGATTTCACCGTCAGCCACCGGCATGTGACCGCCCAGGGAAAGGGCCGCGTCTGGCTTGCCGGCGACGCCGCGCACATCCACTCACCGGCCGGCGGACGCGGCATGAATCTCGGCATCGAGGATGCCGTCACCTTCGCGCGCTTCCTGCGCAAGGACCGGCTGGAGGAGTGGGCGAAGTGGCGGCTGCGCAAGGGCGAGACGGTGCTGAAGGAGAGCGACCGGCTGCAGAACCTCGCGACGGCCGACCAGTCGCTGGTGCGCCGCTTCGGGCCGCGGGTCTTCGGCCTGGCCTTGAAGATTCCGGCCGTGCAGCGGGCCTTCATCACCCGCAATGCCGGTTTGTTCGATCTCAAGCCCTGATGGCCGATACGCCGCGCCTTCTGGGCCGTTCTGCGAAAAGAGGGATATCGACATGACGGGGTGGGTTCAGGACGGTTGGCGGATCCCGTTCGGGGCACCGCGCTTGACCGGCGACGGGTCGAGCGGCGTGCGCTCCGCGTGCCTGGCGGAGGACGCAGAGCCGCTGCGGCTGTCGAGCGGAGCGGTCGACGTTGCGCCGGGTGTTCCTGCGGTGCCCTCTGCCGGAGACCAGTTTGCTGCGCTGAGAGACCGGCTCGTCGGCTTGTCCGATCCGTGGTCGTGGTCCGCTCAGGCCTTCGTTGAGGCGTACTTCGCCTTCGTCGAGGACGAAATCGCGCGGTCCGAAGACGCGATCGCCCGGCAGCTCGTGGCCCATGCCGGCCTCTATACGCCGGCCGATCTGCGCTTCTCTGCCTGGTTGCCGCTGCCCCAGGCCCATGTTCCGGGCATGAGCGGATCGGTCCGCTTTCCGTTCGTCTTCTGGTCGGGCGCGGAGATCGTCGCCGTGGAGATCGGGCAGGGAAGGGCCACGGCCGATGCGGCAGCCCTCCTGCCTCCGGCCCGAATTATGTCGGTCGATGCGACGGACCTCCAGCGTCAGCCGGTCGCCACGCTGCGCGCCGCCCTCCCGGACGCGGCCGTGCACTTCTGGGATGGGGTGGCCGCCCCAGTGGCGCCCCTGCGCACCCCGGACGAGAAGCTGGCCCTGTAATGGTCCGGGCGAAACGGGGCGCGGATTGCGCCCCGTCCGGGTTGAACCCCTTCAGCCTCAGAAGTCGGCTTCCATGCAGTAGAGGCCGCCTGTGAAGCGTTCGGCGGCATAGACGATGCGGCGTTCGTCGACATAGACGTCGTTGATTTGCGAGCAGCCGGCGGGCGAGCCCTCCGGTGTCGGCGGCACGCACGAGGCGATTTCCTGCGGCTGCAGCGGATCGGCGATGTCGTAGACCCGCACGCCGCCGTTGAAGATCGCCGCGAAGATGATTTCCTCGGAGCGGAAGCTGTACGGCCCCGGCTGGTTTTCGTGCACGTTGTGGGATCCGAAGCGTCCGCCTCGGTGCGCGAACTCCGACAGCGGCGGCAGCGGCATGGTGGCGATCGGGACCAGGTTGTCCTCTACCCGCGCATCGACGATCCACGTCATCTTCGGCCAATCGGCGGCCTCGTTCTTGATGGACTCGTCGGTGACGATCAGCAGCCCGCGATCGTGCAGCGGCAGAACCGTGTGCATGAAGCCGTTATAGGGCGGATGCGGATTCCAGTGGCTGATCTCCTTCGGGTTCGCCGGATCGGAGATGTCGAGGATGAACATGCCGCCGTCGAGATAGGCGACATAGGCGCGGTCCGGCCGATCCGGATAGACATTGGTGTTGTGGGCCCGGAAAGCGGTGTCGAACTTCGGGTGCCGCTTCGGCGGCGGGGCGCTGTCGCCTTCCCGCACACCCGGATACCACCAGCGGCCGATCTCCACCGGCTTGGACGGGTTGCGCACGTCGATGGAACGATAGAACTGGCAGTCGCGCCGGTCGCGCGGCTTGAAATCCGGTGCGCCGGCCGAACAGTGGATCGTCTCGCCATCGACGAACCAGAGCTGATGCGCCCCCATCGAATGGGGACCGGAGCAGTCGAAGAAGGCGACCCGCTTCGGCGTCTCCGGCGTGGAGACGTCGAACAGTTCGATGCCGGCCGGCTCCATGTCGAGGCCCGGATCGCCGAGACCTTTCGGACCGAGCGTCTGGTAGGCCACGGCCAGAAGGTCGCCCACCACGTCGAGCGAGTTGGAGCGCATCCGGTTGTGAGCGAGGTCTGTCTGGACCACCACCTTGGGATCGCGCGGGTCGCTGACATCCACGCCGGTGAAGTTCTTCGGCGGCCCCTCGTGGGCGAGCCACATGATCCGACGGCCATCCTTGGTCATCTGGATCGACATGCCTTCGCCGAGCCCACCGAAGCCTCCGAGCCGGTTCTGGCCGATCAGTCGCATATTCCGTGCTTCAAGCGATCCCATCGATCTTCGTCTCCTCCCCGTGAGCGGTCTTTGCCGCCTGCCAAGTCTTCAGAACGTCAGTGGTTTGCGGGCAGGCGAGGGCGAGGCTCGCCGCAAGTCCGTCCGCAAGATTGCGTCGTGTCGCTGATGCAATGAAGACCAGCCGCGTGGCACGGTCGCCCTCCGGCCAGACGGCCAGCCGGGCCGGCGGTGCCAACCGGTGGTGGACCCCCTGGACCACGATCGGTGCATCGGTCTGGCGCACATGCGCGAGGCCCTTCACGCGCAGGATTTCGTCTCCCGCCAGCGACAGGACGCCAGTCAGCCAGCGCGCCAGCGAGGGCCAGTCGAGCGGGTCGGTGCGTTCCACCACCACGGTCTGGACCGAATGATGGTGATGGTGGCCTGGATCGGGGGCGGTGCCCGATTTCGCCTGGCGCTGGACCGGGTCGAGCAGCAGCGCGGCGAGGTCGCTCTCCGCCTCCCGCACCACGATCTCCGCGGTCGGGTTCAGCGCGCCGATACGGGCGTGGAGCTGCTGCATCCGGTCGCTGGTGGCAAGATCCGCCTTGGTGATGATCACCCGGTCGGCGAAGAGCACCTGCCGGCGGGCTTCCTCGTGGTGGGCGAGGTCGCCATCGCCATGAAGGGCGTCGGCTGTCGTGACCACGGCGGCGAGCGCGAACCGGCGGCGCACGCCATCGTCTCCCGCAAAGAGGGCCGCGAGGGGGCCGGGATCAACGAAACCGCTGGTTTCCACCACCACGTGGGCGAGCGGCGGCAGGTCGCCAGCCGCCACGCGCTCGGCCAGGCTCATGAGGGTGGATCGCAGGTCGCCGCGCACCGCGCAGCAGGCGCAGCCGTTATCGAGGACCACCGCTCCATCGAGGGCCTTGTCGACGAGCAGATGATCGAGCCCGACGGCGCCGACCTCGTTGACGATGACGAAGATACCGTCCTGGTCGGGACCGCTGAGCAGCGCATTGAGAAGGGAAGTCTTGCCGGAACCCAGGAAACCGGTCAGCAGCGTGACGGGAATGGGCATCGGATCAAGCATCTCCCCCACGCCGGCGCTACCCGAGTTCCCGCGTCCCGGGCCGGATGTCCGGTACCGGGAAGAAGCACAGCATCACCAGCGGTTCGGCTCCGGTGTTGCGGGTCGCGTGCGGCTCGTTCGCCGGCACCAGGATCGTGTCGCCGGGGCCGACGGCAAGGAAACTGTCGCTGCCGGCCTGCATCTCGCCGCGGCCGGAGACGATGTGGATGCACTCCTCGAAGCCGTCGTGCACGTGCTGCGCGCGCGGCGCCGCGCCGGGTTCCGGTACTGGGATCTCGACCCGCCGGAAGGTCATCTGGGCCGAGCCTGCGTGGGCCGAGACGATTTCGTGCGCTTGCCGTCCCGGCAGGCCCATCGACGTGGCGTCCTTCAGCTGGATGACCCTGGCCATCGTGCTCCACCCCTTTGCCGGCCGGTCGCCGGTCTCTGAACGCAGACGGACCGGCCCCCGAGGGAACCGGTCCTGCTTGCTCCTCATGCCTGCGCGCAGCTCAGGCCGTCCTGCGCAGATCCGCCTGGCGCACGCCTCCCTGAACGACGTCGAGCTGGCGGAAGATCTCGGTCGCCTCCGCGGCGATCGCGTCACAGATGTCGTCCATCATCTTTCGGCCTTTCTCCACGGTGGCCGGTTGCGGATGGCCGTACCAGCCGCTCGGCTCAATGGAGCGCACGTCGGTCAGCACCGGCTGATAATTCCGGCTGCGGCGCAGCTTGTCCATCTTGGAGCCGAGCGAGTGATCGGTTCCCGATTCCGCGCGGTCCAGGTGGACGAGGTCGGGCCGGTTGGCGAGCACCGCCAGGGCCTCGATCTCACCGCCATGGGTGAGGCCGCCGCAGGTCGGGCCGTAAAGGTCGGCGGCCACGTAGCAGGCCTGCACGGTGACCACCGACAGGCCGTGGTCGCGGTGCAGCTGCTCGGCCGCGATCGCCAGAGGCGCGCTGTTGCCCTCGTGCCAGTTGACGATGAGCAGCTGCTTGGCGCCGTGCTGGGCGGTGGAGATGCAGGTGTCCTTGACCACCTGCATGTAGGTCTCCGGCGACAGCGAGATGGTGCCCTCGAACGGCATGTGCATCGGCGTTACGCCGAGCGGGCCGCCGGGCAGCACCAGCCCGTCCATGCGCTCCGCCACGCCGTGCGAGACCTCGTTGGCGGCATAGATGTCGGTGCCGGTCGGCAGGTGAGCGGAGTGCTGCTCGACGCTGCCGGCCGGCAGGATGACGAGCGGGTTCTTTTTCAGTTGCGCCGCAATCTCGGGCTGGGTCAGCTCGATGAAATAGCGCGTCGGCAGGGCGGAAGTCGCTGACGCCGTCATGATGATCTTTAGCTCCCGGAGAGCCGGAGCCGGTGGACGGGACGGAGTACTCCGCCGTCCACCGGCCTCGGGTGACGGTTGGTCAGGCGGCGTTGCGCTCGGCGGCGACATCGGCCCGGGCTTCGTCGATCACCTCCGACAGCGGCACCAGGGCGCCGTTGCGATCGACGGAGCGCAGCGCGGCATAGACCACGGCCAGCGCCACGTTGCCGTCGGAGGCGGACAGCTCCTTGATCTGCCCGGTGCTGCAGACCTCGGCGAACATCTCCAGCTCGTCGACGAACATGTTGGCCTGCGGCAGCTTGATCTCCTCGCGCTTGCCGTACCCGTCCTTGCCGCGCTGGATGTAGAGCGTCGAGGTCAGGTGCAGGTTCGACGGGTCGTCCCAGTGGCCGAAGTCGAGCTCGTAGTGCATCAGCCCCTTCGAACCGAACACCCGGATCGAGTAGATGCCCGGCGAGGTCCAGCAGCAGCCGACATAGGCAACCTTGCCGTCGGCGAACTTCATCAGCGTCATCGACTGGTCGTCCACCTCGGCGCCCACCGGCGACAGCTTGGAGGCGATGGACGAGACCTCGGAGATGTCGCCGCCGAGATAGTGCAGGGCGTCGAACTGGTGGATGCCGAGCTGCGAGAGCGGGCCGCCGGGAGCTTTGTCGCGGTACCAGCGCCAGGTCGAGGGCGTCAGCTCCAGCGCGCGCTCGTTGGAGAAGTTGGCCTCCATGAAGGCGACGCGGCCGAGTTCGCCGGCGTCGATGGCGGCCTTGATCAGGCGCGTGCCCTTCAGCAGCCGGGCGCTGTGGCCGACCATCAGGCAGACGCCGTGGCGCTCCTGAAGCTCATGCATCTTGAGCCCGTTGGTGAGCGTGTTGGCGATCGGCTTCTCGGTGTAGACGTGCTTGCCGGCCGCCGCGACCTGCTCCGCCACCGGCAGATGCTGCTCGTTCGGGACCGTCAGGATGCAGCCCTTGATCTCGGGGTTGGCGAGCAGCTCCTCCAGCGTGGCGACCGTGGCGATGCCGAAATCGGCCTCGTAGGCGGCGCGCTTTTCCTCCGATCGGCTGTGGCCTGCGACGATCTCGAACTTGTCGCTTGTCTGCGCGGCGCGCGTGAGCACCTTGGCCCAGCGGCCGAGCCCGATGATTCCGATTTTTACCGGCTTGGACGTCATTTCCTGCTCCCCGTTTGCAGTGGCGAACACCGGTCTGCGCCGGTCGCCCGCGGTGGCCGTTGTCGCGGCCTTCTTCAAAGCCGGCATCATTTTCTGGAGCCTGCGGTTGGTCCGGGCTACAGGATGCAGTCAGCTTCATTCCGTAATCGCGACATATAGTATTACGGTATTATGGATTGTCAACCAGCCGATGGAGGTGCGTTGTGGCGGTTGAGGACTCGTTCGAGATCGTGAAGACCGTGGCCCCGCTCAGGCGCCAGGTGTTCGACGGGCTTCGACAGGCCATCATTTCCGGGCGTCTGAAGCCCGGTCAGCGGCTTACCGAGCGCGAGCTCATGGCGATGATGAACGTTTCACGGACGGTGATCCGTGAGGCGCTCAGGCAGCTGGAAACCGAAGGGCTGGTCGCGCTGGTGGCCAATCGCGGCCCCATCGTACGTGAACTGACCAAGGAGGAGGCCAACGACCTCTACAGAATGCGCTCGGTACTGGAAGGCTTCGCCGCCCGGCTGTTCGCCGAGAACGCCGCCGATGCCGACGTGGCGAAGCTCGCCGCAGAACTCGAAGCGGTGGAAAAGGCCTATGCACGGGGCGACGCGGAGGAGATCCTCCAGTCGAAGAACGCGTTCTACCAGATCATGACCGACGGGGCGGGGTCGGAGACCCTGGCCCAGATGCTCGGAACGCTGCATGCCCGCATCTGGCGCTGGCGCGCCCTCGGCCTTAGCCACGCCGATCGCCGGGAAGGGCGCTCGGAAGAGACGATCCACAATCTGCACGCCGTTCTCGCCGCCATCCGCGAGCGCGACGCCGACGCTGCCGAAACCCGAATGCGGGTGGAGACCCAGCAGGCGGCGGACGAGGTCCGGCGACTGTTGGGCTGAGGCAGCCAGCGTCCGGGACGGGCCGGAAGGGGCGACATGGCCCGCATATCTTCGGAGTCCGCGCGTCCCCGTTGCGGTTGCGCGTCAATGATCATAATACGGTCATACGAGCATCGTCTGCGGGTCCCGGCCGGGAACCGCCGGCGACGGAGGAACGCGTGCCGGTCCGCCGCCGGAGAGCGGCGCCCGGAAACCGAGGGGCTGTATCATGAGCTGCGACGTCATCTGCCTGAGACCGGAAGCCGACTTTCAGAAGGTGGGCGTGGCGGCGCCTGGCGATCTCGCGGTCGCCTACCGCGCACCCGACGCGGACGACCTGCCGCTCCTCTTGCGCACGGCGAGGGCCGTGGTGATCCCGGCCGTCGGCCCTGCGCTGCCGGCCTCCCTGTTTGAGGGCAGCGCGGTGCGCCTCGTCCAGGTCACCGGTGCCGGCGTCGACCGGCTCGATCGGCCGGCCATGGAGGCACTGGGCATCGCGGTTGCCAATGTGCCCGGCGGCAGCAACGCCGCGATCGCCGAGTACGCCATCTCGACCGCGCTGGTCCTGCTGCGTCGCTTCGGCGAATCGAATGCCGCCATCCGCGCCGGCGACTACGCCGCCCATCGGGGTGCGCTGGTGAAGGCGTTGCCGCCGGGACTGGAGGACATGACCGTCGGCGTCGTCGGGCTCGGCACCATCGGGCTCGATGTTGCCCGGGGCTTCCGGCGGATGGGCTCGCGCATCGTCTATTTTGATCCCGCGCCTCGCGATCCGCAGGCCGCCACCGAGCTGGGGGCGGAGGGCGTCGACCTGCAGACGCTCTTGTCGACCGCCGACATCGTGACCCTGCACGTGCCACTCATTCCGGCCACGAAGGGGCTGATCGGCGCGGCCGAGCTGGCGCTGATGAAGCCGGAAGCCGTGCTGATCCACGCCTCGCGCGGCGGCATCGTCGACGAGGACGCCCTGGCGGAGACGCTCACCGCCGGCCGGCTGGCGGGGGCTGCGGTGGACGTGTATTCCGAGGAGCCGCCGGCAGCGACCAACCCGTTGATCGCGCTGGGCGAAGAGGCCGCGCAGCGCTTGCTGCTCACGCCTCATATCGCCGGCGTGACCCGCCAGGCCTGGGCAACCTTGTTCCGGACGGCCTGGGAGAACGCGTCGGCCGCAGTGGCTGGCGGAGAAATCCGCCATCGCGTCTACTGACTCGCGGGACGATTGCCGCGCCGGACGCTGCGTCCGCCAAGTGAACCGGCAGGCTGGCGGTGGCGCCGTGCGCTCATGCGGCCGGCTGGTGACGCGGGTTCCGGCGGTCGTCGGGGGATGGCGCCGCGAAGTGCCTTGACAGCCGGTGCCGGCGCACCCTACATCCGGCGAGCTTTCCGCAGGCGCCTGCCGCCGCGGCAAGCCCCGGGGCCGTAGCTCAGATGGGAGAGCGCTGCAATCGCACTGCAGAGGTCAGGGGTTCGATTCCCCTCGGCTCCACCAACCGTTCCCTGACGCGCACTGGACCTGCCAGCTTCGGCTGAGAGGGCGTAAGGCCGGGTCTTCGCCTTGCGTCGTCCGAGGCTTCGGCTCCCGATATCGCCCGGTCGCTGCGGACTGGCCGCACGGCGCTGAGCTTCCTTGGCCGCTCAAACAGTGCTTGATGTGTGTCATGGCGAACGCGCCAATTCGGCGCCAGGGTTTGCGCGTCGAGGGAAAGATCTTACCTTCCTGACAGGTGTCCGCGAGCAAGACTTGTCTTTCACGGGCGGCATTGAGCGACTACAACGTCGCCACGGTGCTGGCTTGCACCTGCCTTTTCACGGGCACGCGGACGGCGAACGCGCCGTGCAAAACCCGCGATCGATCTGACCACATGGACTGAGCCCGGCGGCGCGGCCCCGGCGCGTCGACGACCGAGGAGAGACGAGAATGGCGGCCATCAACGAGGAACGCGTCCTCTCCGTCACCCATTGGACGGATTCGCTGTTCTCCTTCACGACGACTCGCAGCCCGACGTTCCGCTTCGACAACGGCCAGTTCACGATGATCGGCATGCGGGTCGACGGCAAACCGCTCCTGCGGGCCTATTCGATGGCCAGCGCCAACTACGAGGAGGAGCTGTCCTTCTTCTCCATCAAGGTGCCGAACGGGCCGCTGACTTCGCGCCTGCAGCACATCAACCAGGGCGACACCATCCTCGTCGGCGAGAAGGCGACGGGCACGCTCGTCCAGCACGCGCTCCTGCCGGGCAAGACGCTTTACCTCTTCGGCACGGGTACCGGCCTGGCGCCGTTCCTTTCGGTCATCAAGGATCCGGAAGCTTACGAGCGCTTCGAGAAGGTCGTTCTGGTCCACGGCTGTCGCCAGGTTCGGGAACTCGGCTACGGCGAGAAGATCGTGGCCGAGCTGATGCAGAACGAGCTGATGGGCGAATATGCCCGCGAGAAGCTCCTCTACTATCCGACCGTGACCCGCGAGCCCTTCAAGCACCGCGGCCGCATCACCGAGCTGGTGGAAACCGGCAAGCTGGCGGATGACCTCGGCCTCCCGGCCATCTCGCCGGAAACCGACCGGGTCATGCTCTGCGGCAGCCCCGGCATGCTGGCCGACTGCAGCACGCTTCTGGAGACGCGCGGCTTCGAGGAAGGCTCCAACGCCAATCCCGGCCAGTTCGTCATCGAGAAGGCGTTCGTGGAGAAGTAGGCATAGGCCCGAAAAGTGGGAACCGGTTTTCGGACCCAGCCTATGCCCGGCAGAGACCAATAGGCCCGAAAAGTGGGAACCGGCTTTCGGACTCAACCTATGCCCGGCAAATGCCGATAGGCCCGAAAAGTGGGAACCGGTTTTCGGACAAGCCTATGCCCGGCAAATGCCGATAGGCCCGAAAAGTGGGAACCGGTTTTCGGACCCAGCCTATGCCCGGCAGAGACCCACAGGCCCGAAATGTGGGAACCGGTTCACGCTTCAGGCTAAGCGCGGGCCTCTGAGACTGCCTCAAGCCCGCTCGAGATAGCGGCTGTAGACCCAGCCATCGGCTTCGTCATCCCCGTTCGCGTCGAGTACGGTTACGTACCACCAGCGGCCCTCGGTCTGATTGACCTCGACCACAGTCCCGGGTGCGAGATTGTCGTCCTGAACCTTTTCGTGGTCCTTGCCGGGACCGACACGGATGGCCAGGCCGCCGGGCGTGCCGTCACGTACTTTCCACGTGTCGTCTCCTTCATCCCCCTCGCCGAACACCCGATCTCGGAAACTCTCGGTCTGGAACAGGGGCCCTGGGTCGGACTTGCGTCCGGGGCTGATGTCGTCATGTCCCACTACGTCCTCGAGCCCGTAGTGGCCGACCAGGAAGGTCGCCAGCTTTTCCGCAACCTGCATCTGCTGCTCGGTATAGGTGGCCCATCCCGGTGTTGCGACTGAGCCGGCAGTGACGCCGTGTGCGGGATTCGCGTTGAAGTAGATGCTGCCGTTCTTATGCGGGGCGACCACGATCTCGTCCGAAGGCACGAGGACACCAAGCCCGTTCTTCCAATGGCCCGCCTCCGTCTTTCGGCACGCGCCCGCATTGGCGATCTCGATTCCGATCGCGTGGCGGTTCAGCGACGTCAGCCTGTCATTCCGGACCCGCCATCGGCTCTTGCCGGCGTGCCAGGCGCGATCGGAGAACGGCACACTCTGGATGACTTCGCCGCTTCTCCCGATCGTGACGTGAGCGGAAACCCCGGACGACGGGTTCGCGAACCAGTTCGCGGCGCCTGATGCTTCTCGCCCGGCCGTATAATGGATGACCAGCAGGCGCCGCGCCTGGGCGGGGAAGCCGGCATATTTGTGCGGCGAGGGCCGATAGTCGACGCGCCGCCCGCTCGCATACAGAAAATCACCGTCCGACAGCGTGCGGATCGTGAACATGGCCCTTCTCCCCATAAGTGCATCTTCGAGCTGTATGCTATCATGAGTTGTGCACTGATGCTCGTCAACCGGAAGCGGCGTCGTTCCGTTGGGGTGGTGTCGGTGGCGGCAGATGAGAGGGCCCGGAGAATCCACGGCCGGCCGGCGCGCTTCACTCCGGCCGATAGCGCCGCAGGGTCTGTGACGGGCTTTCGCCATAGCGCTGCCTGTAGCTCCCCGCGAACTTGCTGAGATGATCGAAGCCGCAGGCCGTCGCGACCTCGGTAACGGTGCGTCCCGTCTGTGCCGCTTCCATCAGGTCGCGGCGGGCGAGCTCCAGCCGCACGTGTCGCACATAGGCGATCGGGGTCAGTCCCAAGTGATGACGAAACGCCTTGTGCAGCGTGCGCGGCCGGACGCCAGCGGCTTCGGCGATGTCGTCGAGGCGCAACGCTTCGCGCGCATGGACCTTGATGTAGTCTTCCGCCCGGGCAAGCGCCGCCGGGCGCGCGGCATCGTCCCGCTCGATCCGTTCGCCGGCCGTGTGTTCCAGCGCCGTCAGCATCAGTTCCGCCAGCACCGACCCGGCGCGCTCGGCAAGCCGCGGGTGCGCCCAGCCGGCGCCTTCGCGGGCGTCGGAGGCCAGCGCCCGCAGGAAGGAAAACAGGCTCGCCGTCCGCGTCGTTTCGTTTGCTGGTCCGCCGGTGAAGAGAACCGCTTCGATGGGATGGTTCCCGTCCGCGCCCCAGTCGCCGAGCGCTGCATCGAGAAGCGCACGGTCTATGCGCACGATGAGCTGGACGCACTCGGCATCCCAGGTCTTCTCATGACGCCGGTCCGGATTGACGACGAACAGGTCGCCCGGTCCGGCGCGGTCCTGCCCTTCGGCGTGGCGGTAGGTCGCCGTTCCCGCCAGCGTCCACTGCAGCAGGTAGAAGTCGCGCAGCGGTGGCATGCCGATGAGCGTCTCGGCACCGTAGGTCAGATGGTTGAGCGACAGGGAGCCGACGCTTGCGTGGCTGTGGCGAAAGCCCGGAAGCTCCTGGGCGGTGGCGATCTCGTGCGTGCGGAAGAAGCGCGCAACGTGCCGCTTGGCGAGGCCGGCGGAGGCGCCTTCCGTGGTCTCCGGCGCCTCGAAGGGGAGGGGCGGATTCGGGACCGGCGTCGGGGGCTTCATCGTCTGGTCTCCGGTAAGCACTGGTCTGTGTCTGCGGTACTGCTTGCAGAATGCGCGTCAAATGCCGCGGTTTCCGCCGCTATGCGCCGCGCGGATCGGCAGTCTGGAGCAATTTCAGGCAGTATGCCGAATCGGGCTAGTAGGGCGCAATCGGGCTAGTCGATCGGCCGAACGAAGGACATCATAACGGTTCCAGTCTGTGCCTGGCCGCTGGCCCGGGCCCTGCGAAGGACCGTTCATGGATTCCGCCGCCGTCAAAGCGCTCGCCAAGGACCTCGGGGCCGATCTCGTCGGCATCGCGAGCGCCAAGACGCTCAACGCCTTTCCGCCGGATCCGCGCTGGCCGCAGACGCCGGACCGCATCTCGCCCCACTGCAAGAGCGTCATCGTCATCGTCTCGCGTATCCCGGTCGCCGTCTTCCGGGCCAAGGCGCCGGTGGCCGTCCAGTACATGGATATGATGGTGCTGCGGCGGATGGACGTGATCGCCCACAAGCTCGCCGAGGCGCTGGAGCGCGAGGGGCATCCGTCCTTCGTCACGGCCGCCCAGGAGACCGACTGGGACCTGAAGAACGCCTCCTACGGCCGCCTTTCCACCCGCCATCTCGGCATCGAGGCGGGGCTCGGCACGTTCGGACTGGAGGTCAACATCCTGACGCCGGAATTCGGCCCGCGCATCTACCTCACCGGCATCCTCACCGAGCTGGAGCTGGAGCCGGACGAGCGCATCACCGAGCAGGTCTGCATCGGCGAATCTTGCTCCCGCTGCCTCTATTCCTGCCCGACCGACGCGGTGAAGCATTTCGGCATCGACAAGCGTGCCTGCGCTACGGCTGCCCAGGAGTTCGGCTTCATGACGTCGCTGGGGGTCTTCGAGGAAATGATCGATTGCGACGACGACGAACGGCGCAAGGAGATCGTCGAAAGCCGCGACATTTACGGCTTCTGGCAGGGGCTGTTGCGCGTCGTCGGCTCGTTCGGCGACTGTCCGCGCTGCCTCGCCGTCTGCCCGGTCGGCAACGACTACCACGCCCACCTGACCGCGCCGCAGAAGGTCATCCCGGAAAAGACGCCGGAAAAGGTGGAGAAGGCGAAGCGCTTCAAGGAGGCGCGCAAGGCCGGCGAGCCGATTCCGGGCCTCGATGATTGGAACAAGCGCTGGGTCGGGGAAGAGGGCTATCAGGGCCTGGTTGCGCGCCAGCTCCAGGCCTTTAAGGCCGAGCAAAAGGCCCGCGCCGCCGCCCACGCCGAAAGCCGCGACGCCGAACCCGCGGGTGCCGATGCACCGGCCGCCGACGAGCGCTGAGGAGAACCGAGATGGTCGCGATCTTCCAGGAACCCCTCACTGCGGAAACGGTCAAGGAGAAGGCCCGCGCGCTCGGCGCAGACCTCGTCGGCATCGCCGATGCGGCCGCCCTCAACGCCAACCCGCCGGACCCCGCCCATCCGAAGCGGCCGATGGACATTTCCGACCACGACGCCGATCGCGTCATCGTCATCGCCAAGCGGCTGTCTGCCGGCACCACGCGGCTGCCGGCATGGGACGAGCGCCACAAATTCTACAACGACGAACTGGCGCTCACCGCCATCGAGGCGACTTCGCTGGAACTGGTGCTGTGGCTGGAAGACCGCGGCTACCCGGCCCTCATCGTGCCGCCGACCCATGTCGATCCGCTCGACTATCGCGGCGACGCGCGGGCCTCGCTCGGTCCGATCCTCTCCATGCCGCACGCGGCGGTGGAGGCCGGTCTCGGCACTCTCGGTCTCAACCAGATGCTGCTCACGCCCGAATATGGGCCGCGCGTCGTGGTCACGGCGGTGCTGACCTCTGCGCCGGTTGAGTGCGACAGCCGGATGGAGGAGGCGCTGTGCCACGGGGCGGAGTGCGGGCGCTGCCTGTCGGCCTGCCCGGGCGATGTCATCCGCCACTTCGATCGCGACTGGCAGGCCTGCCAGGACTACCGCTCGCCGCACGGTTTTCACGCGCTTGCCGATCACATCGGCCGCATCATCGACGAGCCGGACCCGGCCAAGAAGAAGGCGATGCTGCGCTCCAAGGACCAGTTCTATCTCTGGCAGTCGATCCTGCGCGGGGCAGGCGTCGTCACCGGTTGCCGCCGCTGTCAGGACGTCTGCCCGGTCGGCGCCGACTATGCGCGACTGGCCGATGCGCTTGCCGAAATCGCGGAGGACACGCCGGAGAAGCGGGCTCGGCTGGCGGAAATGCGCGCCGCCGAGGCGGCCGGCGACATGCCGGAGAGCTACCGGCTCGCCGAACGCTGGATCGGCGACCTGGTGAAGCAGGCGAACGCCGCCCTCTGAGCGGGTCTGCCGCCCGGGGCGGCCGGGTTGGGGTGGGGAGCAGGCGGACGGGCGTTGGGAGGCGCCTGTCCGCCACCTTCCCGGGACACGGCCAGGTCGCCGTCTGCCGGCTGAATGGAGGGGTGAGGGGATGACGACAGACCTGATGCTGCCGGAGACCGCCGAGGCGCTGGCGGAGGCCCAGCGCGCCGGGCGCATCCGCGCGGTAGAGCGGGCGCAGGCCTCGGCCTTCTGGCAGCCGCGGCTCGCCGGCCTCGACCTCGACCGCATCACCGAGCCGGAGGAATGGGCAAAGATCCCGATCCTCACCAAGGACGAGCTGCGGGCGCTCTCCACCGACGCATTTTATGCCGCGTTCTGCACCGCCGGGCGCAGCGAGACGAGCGAATTCTGGCGCTCCGGCGGCTCCACTGGCCGGCCCCTCTTCTATCCCCGCACCCATGCCGACCTCGCGCATGCCATGGCAGGCTTCCGCCGGGTCTATGCCTGCGCCGGCGTGACGTCCGACGATCTCGTCCACATTTCGCTGCCGCTCGGCATCCATCCGGCGGGCCACATGTGCGCCCGCGCGGCGGAGGCCGAAGGCGCCGCCGTCATGTGGGTCGGCGCCGGCAATGCCGTTCCCTCCGTCATGCAGCTCGACCTGATCCGCACCTTCCGGCCCTCCGTGTGGGTCGGCATGTCGAGCTACGCCATCCATCTCGCCAACCTTGCCGCTGCCGACGGCGAGCGCCTGTCGGACTACGGCATCCACACGGTGATCTGCACGGCCGAGCCGTTGTCGGCCATCAAGCGGGCCAAGCTCTCGGCGCTCTGGGGCGCGCGGGTGCTCGATTCCATCGGCATGACGGAAATGATGATGATGGGGGCGGAAACCGCGCCGGACACCGGCTTCCGCATCTGGTCCGACTTCGTCTATCCGGAGGTGGTCGACCCGGACACCTTCGAGCCGGTCTCGCCGGGCGGCGAGGGGCTGCTGGTGGTCACCGCCCTCGCCACCAACGAAGCGACGCCCTTCTTGCGCTGGAACACCGGCGATGTGGTGCGTGTGGCTGACGCTGCCGAGGCCTCGGTCGGGTCCGACCCCGGCCGGGGGGCTGTCGACCCGCGCTTCGGCCTGTTCCCGATCATGCGCCACGCCCACCGCACCGCCGGCTTCTTCAAGGTGCGCGGCGTGAACATCGGCCACGCCGACTTCGAGGACATGATGTTCGCCGACGCCGCCATCGCCGACTTCCGCGTCGAGGTGCTGGCGACCGACGGCACCGACGTCCTGCGCGTCCATCTCGAGCCCGGCTCCGGTACCGACCCGGCCGCCCTGACGCCGGCTCTGACGGACCGCGTACGCCACACGTTCGAGGTGACGCCGGACCTGGTCTGGTGCGAACCGGGCTCGATCGCCAGAGCCTTCGAAAGCTCGGTCAAGGCGGCCCGGTTCGTGGATTTGAGGTGAACTCCGAACGCCCGTCCCGGGGTGAGCGGGGCCGTGATCTCCACAGCCCCGCCCGGACTACCCGGCAGAAGCGGTCAGGGTGATCAACTCCGTCCTGCCCGTCGCGATGAATTCTTTCAGGCTGCCCCGGATCAGCCGGGTCCAGGACGTCGAGCAAGTGTCGTAGCACTCCACTTCCGGCGCCAACCCCACGTGGGTGAAGGTGACTTCGGTCTTGGAACCCTTGCGCCGGACGTCAAAGGCAATCGACGTGCCCGCCCATTCCTTGACGTCATCGAGATAGTTGAGCTGACAGTCGAGAACTGTCCAAACGACGCGCTCACCGGGAACGAGCTCGCTCACCTTCTGCGTCGAGTGATGCAGATCCTGGTAGCGATAGACGAAGATATCTCCGACCGCCTTGGGCTCGCCCTCGTGCTCGCCGCTCCACCAGTCCTTGGGAGAGCAGATGGCGGAGACCGCGGCTTCCGGGCTCTGGTCGACAATGAAGCTGGTCGTGAAGTGGGGGATCTTGTCCATTTGGGACTCTCTCCTTGTTTCGCGGCGCACGCCTGCACCGCGAGGGACGAAACACTGACTGTGAGAAAGCGTGCGACGGAGGGGCTATGTCCGCGTCAGGCCTACCGTGGCGGGACCGTTTCGAATGTCTGCAGGGACGGATCGAGCGTGTCCCAGGGCAGGCCGCGGCCGGCATAGGTCACGGCCTCCGGCTGAAAGCGCCCCGGATCGTCCAGGCTGGCAGCATGGACCGCCAGGACATCGGGCATCACCGCGAGTGTGAGGTAGACCGGGCTTCCGCAGACGGGGCAGAAGGCGTGGGTCTTCTCGTGGCCGCTGTCGGCGATGGTCGTCCAGGTGATCACCTTTCCCGAGATCGTCACAAAGGAACGGTCCGGAAAGGTCAGGTAGGACGCGTGGCCCGTCCCGCTGGCGTGTTGGCAGTCTCGGCACTGGCAATGGTTCTGGAAAATCGGCGCGCTGGCAGTCTCGTAGCGGACCGCACCGCACGCGCATCCGCCGCTATAGGTCATCGACATGATGGCTCTTTCTGGATCTGATCGGTGCTGCCGTGCCCGATGCGTGTGGCCGGTGGTTTCGGTGGCGGACGCCGGGGCGTCCGCCAACCACAAGCGATCGGGTTGGTGAGCGCCCCTGCTGGGTCGCCTCACTCCGGGATGCGGCGCTCGTACTCCGCCTTGAGGCCGGCCCAGGCGTTCCAGAAGGGCGCCGGTGCACGCTCCTCCAGGCGGGCGACGAGCACGTCGAGATGGGCGTGCCAGCCCGAGGAGACGCCAACCAGCATGGAGCGTCGCGGCAACCGCCGGTGCACCAGGGTCAACAGCACCCTGTCGCCGCGTGGCTCCAGGTCGATGGAAACATCGCCGCTCTCGTCCCAGGTGAAGGCCAGACGGCGCGGCGGGTCGTACTCGGTGACGGTTGCCGTCATTCGGTGCTCCTCGCCAAAGCCGTCGGGCTTGTCGCCCGGCGGGTCGGTGAGTTCGCTGTTGCGCCAGACGAACTCGACCTGCGTGCCTGCCGCGTCACCCATAACGCCCCCGGCGAGCCACTCGCTGCGCTTGTCGGCGTCGGTGAGGTAGGTCCACACCCGCTCGATGGGGCCCGGCAGAATGCGCTGGATTTCCAGCGTTGCCGGCTCAATCAGCTGGCCGTAGGCGTTAGGCGTCACCACGGCGCCTGCTTGGTTGCTCTGCATCTGTGTCTGAGTCATCGGTCTTCTCCCTTTCAGAAGTGAGCCGCCCCGCGTCCTCTTCCCGCAACAGACGGTCGAGGGTGTCGAGGCGCTCGGTCCAGAAGCGTTCGTAGTAGGCAAGCCACCGGTTGGCCGAGGCCAGCGGCCCCGGCACCAGCCGACAGTGATGCGTCCGGCCGCGAACCTCGCGGCGGATGAGCCCGGCCCGCTCCAGCACCTTGATGTGCTTGGAGGCGGCAGCCAGCGACATGGAGAACGGATCCGCCAGTTCGCTGACGGTGCGCTCACCGTCGGCCAGCGCGTGCAGCATCTGCCTGCGCGTGGCGTCCCCGAGGGCGTGAAAGACGGTGTCGAGCTGGGATGTCTGAAATTCAACCATGAGGTTGAACATAAGCGCGCAAGACGCGACTGTCAACCGATCGGTTGAATGATCGTTGCGGGCTCTGGAAGGGGAGAGAGAAGAGGGGGAAACGGAGAAAGAGACAGGCAGGGCGACCGGCGACAGGCGCCGGTCAGGGATGAGGCCTATTTGGCCTTGCCTGTTTTCGGCAAAAAGGCGTTCGGGGCGGCAAGGTCGCTTTCGGCCATGTATTTCGGAACGCCCTTGGCGCCCTTGGTCGTCGACTTCGCCTTTTTGGCTTCTTTGTTTCCGCGCTTCTTTTCCGTGCCCATGCCCGACTCCTTCAGGATTGTAGGATTGATCCGTCCGTGAACGGACAGTGCACAGGCATTCAGGCGTTCAGATCAGTGCTCTGAAGCGCGAAAGATGTCGGGCTCGGGCGTCGTCGCGCGCGAGATCTCGCTTTCGGGGACAACACGCAGCTGCGGACTTGTGGTGCTGCGGACGCGGTACTGATGGTCGCCGCGTTCTTCCGGCATCAGCGCCAGGATCGTGTAGGTACCGGCCGCGCCGGGCATCTGGTGCCGGGCAACGATGGTTACGGTCTGACCGACCTTGTAGGTGTGTTCGCTCATGACCTGGTCCTCGTCGCTGTCCGGTGAGTAAGAAAAAGGGGCGCGGTTTCCCGCGCCCCTAATGCACCGCTCAGGCGGCGCGAATGTTCGTGGCTTCCTTCTTGCCGGACCGCGCGTCGTCGCGGACCTCGAAGGAAACCTTCTGGCCTTCATCGAGACCGTGCATGCCAGCCGCCTCGAGCGCGGTGGCGTGGACGAACACGTCCTTGCCGCCGTCGTCGGGCTGGATGAAGCCGAAGCCCTTCTGGGAATTGTAGAATTTAACGCTGCCTGTCGTCATGCCAGTTCCTTGTGGTCGCGCGTGTTCAGCCACGAGCACGCGTCTTAGCGGCTCGCCAATTGGGTCGAAATTGGGTGGAGGGTCTGAACGAAAGCCCGTCGAAACGGGCGCAACGGCCAAGCGATCCGGCCAAATATCGAGCTCAATCAAGCTCCAATGCAGAGCCCATCTTTGGGCCTACCTCGTTTAGATGGTCATTCCCGGCGGCAACATCAATGCGTCGTTGCGGAATAGTTTGCGCGAAAGTGCAGAATCCCCTGATCTGCCGTCGGCCAGTTTGATCTGCCCACCCCCTGTCACTCCGGTCCGCTGTTGCGGAGGTCGCAATCTTCGGCGTTTCAACACTTCACCTGACACGGAAGAAGACGTTCAAGGCGCTTCTGTTGTCCCTGGGCGTCGTTTCACCATGGCTTGCAGGCATAGCGGCCGGGCATCCCTTTCCGGGCGGTGTGGCCTCGTTCGGAGCATATTTGCTGATCGTCTCCTTTCCGCGCCTGCCGGCAGCGGGGCGCTGGAAAGTCCTCGTTGCGGCGTGTTTCATCCTCGCTGCGTTTGCCACGGTCGGGGCCAGTGTCGCGGCGCCTCCACGGCCTTTTTCGTCGTCGCGCTTTCGGCTGCAATGGCTCAGGGAATTGGGGAGCTGCGCGGCGGCTATCTCCGACTGCCGGTGGCGCTCGCGGCTCTGGCGTTCTTTCTCTCCGTCGGCCAGGTGCCTCCCGGAGGCGAGACGGACTACGGTCTCAGCTTTCTTTTTGGGACGCTGTGGGGAGCCGGCTTTGTCGCGTTCTGCGTCGCGAAGGTGAAGACCGAGGCGACAGCCGCACCATCGCAGGCCGGTTTCTTGGGTGTTGCGGGTCGCCGTTTCCTGACTGGCATGACGGTGGTTTCGTTGCTCGGAGGAACCGCCGCGGGCTTTGCTCCCGGATCGCATCCGTGCTGGCTGCCGGCGGCCGGCCTCCGGGTGATAAAGCCGACACGCGGGGAGACGCTCTATCGAATCAAGACGCGCGGGTGGGGAACGGTGCTCGGCGCTGCTGCCGGAGGAGTGCTTCTCGGCCTCGCGCCGATGCCCTCGATCCACGTCCTTCTGGTGGGATTTCTCGTCTTCTGCATGCTTTTGATCGGGGCGAAGCGATACGGCATCTGGACGTTCTGCCTGACGGCCATTGCGCTGGCCTTCGACTTCTCGGCCGAAGCGGGATCGCTCGACCTGGCATCCAACCGGGTTCTTCTGACCATCGCGGGAATTGGCATCGCCTTGCTTGTGATGCCAATGCTGCCATCGAAAGACGGTGCGGCTGGAGAAGACAGCAGCCGGCAGCTGCGGAAAGACCCGAACGGCGCCGTCTGAGAATGGCAGAAACCTGTCTTCCCTCCATTGACTTCATCCCGCCCGCCGCCTGACATCAAGCGTCCGAATTTTCGCCCGTGAGTGCCCGATGTCGTCCGATCCGACCCCGCCTGCCATCTTTCCCGTGCCTGAGATCGCCTCTCGCCATCCCACGCCGCGCACCGGCGGCGAGATCCTCGTCGACTGCCTGTCCGCCAACAGGGTCGACCGGGTTTTCTGCATCCCCGGAGAGAGCTATCTGGCGGCGCTGGATGCCTTCGTGGACGCGGACATTCCGCTTACGGTCGGGCGCCAGGAGGGCGGGGTGGCGTTCATGGCCGAGGCCTGGGGCAAGATGACCGGTCGGCCCGGCATCTGCTTCGTGACGCGCGGGCCGGGTGCCGCCAATGCGGCCGCCGGCGTGCACGTCGCCCAGCAGGACTCCACCCCGATGATCCTGTTCGTCGGCCAGATCGGCCGGGACATGCGCGGCCGAGACGCCTTCCAGGAAGTCGACTTCGTGCAGATGTTTTCCGGCATCGCCAAGTGGGTGGCGGAGATCGACACGGCCGAGCGCATCCCGGAGATGGTGGCGCGGGCCTTCGTCACGGCGACGGCCGGGCGGCCCGGCCCGGTGGTACTGGCGCTGCCGGAGGACATGCTGCGCGACCGGGTCGCAACGGTGCCCGTCGCGGCGGCTGCCGCGCCCGAACCGGGTCCGTCGGCGATCGAGGTGGCGCGCTTCGCGCAGCTGCTGGAGGGCGCCGAGCGCCCCGTCGTCATTGCCGGCGGCTCGCGCTGGTCGCCGGCTGCGGTGGAAACCCTGGCGGACATCGCCGAAGCGTGGGATCTGCCGGTCGCCACCGCCTTCCGCCGTCAGGAACTCTTCGACAACACGCATGGCCACTATGCCGGCGACGTGGGCATCGGCATCAACCCGGCGCTGAAGGCGCGGGTCGCCGAGTCGGACCTGGTGGTGCTTCTCGGCGATCGGATGTCGGAGATGGCCTCGCAGGGCTACACGCTGTTCGACATCCCGGTGCCGCGCCAAAAGCTGGTGCACGTCCATCCCGGGGCGGAGGAAATCGGCCGGGTCTACCAGCCGACACTGGGCGTGAACGCTGTCCCGGGGGCTTTCCTGGACGCCTGGCGGGGCCTCCGGCCGCCCAATGCGCCGGCC
Source organism: Amorphus coralli DSM 19760 (assembly GCF_000374525.1). Classification (GTDB taxonomy): domain Bacteria; phylum Pseudomonadota; class Alphaproteobacteria; order Rhizobiales; family Amorphaceae; genus Amorphus; species Amorphus coralli. The sequence continues at coordinate 81,379 of NZ_KB894577.1, read as the reverse complement.
TGGGCCGGGCAGGCCGAGGTCGCCCACACCGACTACCTGGCCTGGTCGACGCCGCCCGCGCCGGTGGCGGATGGGGCTGCCGGGCAGGGCGGCGATGGCCTCGTCGACATGGGCGTGGTCATGGCGGTGCTGGAACGCCGGCTGCCGGAGGAAGCGGTGATGGCCAACGGGGCCGGCAACTTCGCCGCCTGGGTGCACCGCTTCCACCGCTATCGCGGGCCCGGAACCATTCTCGCGCCCACCTCCGGTACCATGGGCTACGGCCTTCCGGCGGCGATCGCGGCAAAGATCCGCGAGCCGGAGCGCACCGTCGTCTGCGTCGCCGGCGACGGCGATCTGCAGATGACCATGCAGGAGCTCGGCACTGCGGCGGAGGCTGGCGCGGCCTTGGTGCTCATCGTCGTCGACAACGGCATCTACGGCACCATCCGCATGCACCAGGAGCGCGAATATCCGGGACGGGTTTCGGCGACCGACCTCTTCAACCCGGACTTCGCGATGCTCGGCGAGGCCTATGGCGCGTTCGCCGCGCGGGTGCGGTCGACGGCCGACTTCGAGCCGGCGCTCGAGGCGGCGTTGGCCTCCGGCCGGCTGTCGCTTCTGCACCTAAAGACCGATCCCGACGCCATTACCCCTGCCACGACGCTGTCGGCAATCCGGGCCGGCGCGCTGGCCAAGCAGGGCTGACCGCGAGGGGGCGGACGGGGCCTGCGCAGGCACTGCGCAGCGCCTGCGCAATCGTGCGCAGACGTGCGCAGATCTGCGCGGGCGCCTTGCGCGGCGTCAATGCGCGGTCGTGGTATTCGCTCCAGGCATGAGGGACGCGGCGGTGCGCGGAAATTTTCCCGTCGCTCCCTGATCCGGAAGCCGAGTTCGTGCGTTGACCGGACAAGGCTGGGGTCCGCCGGCTGCCCTCACGTCTTGGAACGCCCGACCCATGCTCGTCTCGCTTCTCGTCCTGTTTCTGTTTTTCGCGGCCGTCGCCTGTGCCGCGCTCACCGGCGTCTTCTTCCGGCCCGACGCGTGGTATCGCGAGATCGACAAGCCGTCGTTCACGCCCCCCGACTGGGTGTTTCCGCCGGCCTGGACGGTGCTCTACGCGATGATCGCCATCGCCGGCTTCGTGCTCTGGTACAAGGTGGGCTTTGCCGCCGCGCCCTGGGCCTTCGCGTTCTATTTCCTGCAGATCGGCCTGAACGCCGCCTGGTCGCCGCTGTTCTTCGGGGCGAAGCGCCCGGACCTCGCCATGCTCGACATCGCGGCGTTGTGGCTGGCCATCGTGGCGACCATCATCGCCTTTTCGCAGTTCAGCCTCACCGCCGCCTTCTTGCTGGTCCCTTACCTCCTATGGGTGACGTTCGCGGCAGCACTCACCGTCTCGATCTGGCGGCTGAACCGGGGCGAGCCCCGGCGTCGGGTCGGATAGGCGAGCCGGCAGGCGAGGGGGCGGCTTGATGCTCCCCGTCACCGATGTTTGAGCCGTCGTGACGCGACGCATCACCGACGTCTTTCTAGGGTAGAGCGAGCAGGATGTGCCGGGTCCGCCCGGCAGGTTCGCGTCCCGGCTGCGCCGGATGGTTATCCGGTCCGCGATCCGGATCGTAACTTGCAGACGAAGTGGGGCGGGGGCGCCGCTTGCCAGGAGTGTCGATGCGCGCGACGGACATGTTCGCACTGCCGATCACCGTGGAAGCCGAGGAGGCCGCGTCCGCCTGGGCAGCCACGACCCGCGCCTTTCTCGCGCACGGGGCGGAGGCGCCCGAGCATCTTGCCCGTACGCTGGAGGCCAGCCCCGGCTTTGCCATGGGCCACGCTGCGCGGGGGCTGTTCTGCCTGCTCCTGGCCAAGCGCGAGATGACCGGGCCCGCCCGCGAGGCCCTGGGCAAGGCCCGCGCCGCCATCGCCGAGACCGGCGCGACCCCGCGCGAGGTGGCCTATGCCGACGCGCTGGCGGACTGGCTCGACGGCCACCCCGCCGCCGCCGCGGACCGGCTGGACGCAGTGCTCGCCCGCCATCTCGAGGATGCGCTGACCCTGAAGCTCGTTCACCAGATCCGCTTCATGCTGGGTGATGCCACCGGCATGCGGCGCTCGGTCGAGGGCGCACTGGACGCCTACGGCAACGATCATCCGGCGGCCGGCTACGTTCACGGTTGCCAGTCCTTCGCGCTGGAGGAGACCGGCTGCTTCGCGGCAGCCGAGTTCGCTGGTCGGCGCGCGTTGGATCTGGCGCCGGACGACGCCTGGGGCCTGCACGCCGTGGCCCACGTCCACGACATGACCGGCCGCTCGCGGGCCGGCGTCGCCTGGCTCGACGGGCGTGACGACGCCTTCGGCCACTGCAATAATTTTCGCTACCACGTGTGGTGGCACAAGGCGCTCTTTCACCTCGATCTCGGCGAGATCGATGCCGTGCTGGCGCTCTACGACCAGGCAATCCGGGCGGAGAAGACCGACGATTTTCGCGACATCGCCAACGGCGCCTCGCTGCTGTCGCGGCTGGAGCTCGAAGGCGTCGATGTGGGCAGCCGATGGGAGGAACTGGCGGCGCTCTGCGAGGGCAGGATCGACGACGGCTGCCTTGTCTTCGCGGACCTGCACTATCTGCTGGCGCTGTGCGGCGGCAACCGCGACGAGAGCGCCGCCCGGCTGGTCGCACGCATGCGCAGCGATGCCGAGACGCCACGCGGCGACATGGGTCGGATCACGGCGAATCCGGGCGTGGCCGCGGCCACGGCGCTGGCGGCCTTCCGCGCCGGTGACTACCGAGCCGCCCACCGCGCCTTCCAGTCGGCGCGTCCGCGCATGCAGACCATCGGCGGCAGCCACGCCCAGCGCGACGTCTTCGACCGGCTCGCCATCGAGGCGGCGATTCGGGCGGGTCTGTTCTGCGAGGCGCGCGCCCTGGTGAGGGATCGCATCGCGTTCCGCGGCGCCACCGACGCCTTCGCGGCAGCGCGCCTCAAGCGCATCGAGGCGGCCGTCGCGAGCGGTCGGGAGTCGCCCCTGATGCAGGCGGTTCTTTAAACGCGGACCGACGCACATCGCCGTTGAAGCCGGCCCCGGCTTCCGGCAGAAGCAACACGACACAAGCAAGGATGTCCGTCGCGCCGTAGCCGCCTTCCCAACGCGGCCCCGTATCGCGGACCTCATCCCCCGGAGAGGCCGTTGACCCCGCCCGTTTCCCCTCGCCCGCGTGACCTGAGGCTCGATTTCTTTCGTGGCCTCGGCATGTTCATCATTTTCGTCGCTCACGTGCCGGGCAACACCTGGACGCTCTGGATCCCGGCCCGTTTCGGCTTTTCCGATGCCACCGAGATCTTCGTCTTCTGCTCCGGCATGGCTTCGGCGATCGCCTTCGGCGGCACCTTCCTGCGGCACGGATGGTGGATGGGCACGGCCCGCACGGCCTTCCGGGTCTGGCAGGTCTACTGGGCGCATATCGGCCTGTTCGCCATCACCGTCTCGCTGCTGATCGTCTTCAATCGGCTGGATACCGGCGTCGACTACACCGAGCGGCTTTACGTCCTGCCCTTCTTCGAGGACACCGCCCGCTCGCTATTCGGACTGATGACGCTCACCTACGTCCCGAACTATTTCGACATCCTGCCCATGTACCTGGTGATCCTCGCCCTGATGCCGCTGGTGGTGGCGCTGGCGCGGGTCTCGCCCTACCTGGCTTTGGCCGCCATCGGCGCCCTCTGGCTGGTGGCCACCACCGGCCATCTCGACCTGCCGGCGGACCCGCGCACCGACCGCGCCTGGTTCTTCAATCCGTTCGCCTGGCAACTGGTCTTCTTCACCGGCTTCGCTTTCATGGCCGGCTGGCTGAAGCCGCCCCCGATCGACCGGCGGCTGGTGATCCTGGCCGCGGCGATCGTGGTGCTGATCGTGCCCTTTGCCCACTACAAGGGCTGGCAGACCTTCCAGTGGATCTACGATGCGCGCGACGCCGTCTGGCCGATGCTGGACAAGACCGACTTCGGCTTCCTGCGCTATGTCCACTTCCTGGCGCTCGCCTACCTGGCCTGGGTGGCGGCGGGCGAGGGCGGCCGGCGGCTGGCCGGGGCGGGCGCCTGGGGCCGGTTCGTTTCCATCACCCGCAAGGTGGGCCAGCAGTCGCTGGCAATCTTCCTCGCCGGGATGGTGCTGGCGCAGGTGGCCGGCATGGTGCTCGACCTCACCGGCCGCACCGTCGCCACCACCGCGCTGGTGAACCTGGCCGGCTTCGGGATCCTCATCATCACCGCCTACACCACCGCCTGGTTCAAGTCGCAGCCGTGGCGCAAGCCGGCCGCGGGGCACGGCGCGACGGCCGCAGAGCGGACAGCGGCAGCCGGCGACCGCGCGTCTGCGGCGCGGGATCCGCGACTGGTGGCGGGCGAATAAGCCTGTTTGCAAAGCCGAAAAGCCTCCGTCCCTGCGCTTGCCGGACGGGGAACGCTGTGAGACGCAAAGGGGCGAGCGGTTCGCCTTTCACTGTCGGAGTACGCCATGACCACCGTCGACGATCTCGCTGAAGCGCGTGCGCTCCTGGGCGATCTCGTTGCCGGGGCGGGGCGCGCGGTGGTCTTCACCGGGGCGGGCGTTTCCACCGAGTCCGGCATCCCGGATTTCCGCAGCCCCGGCGGGATCTGGTCGCAGCGCCAACCGATCTATTTCGACGACTTCCTGGCCGACGAGGACGCGCGGCTGGAGGACTGGCACCGCCGCTTCGAGATGCGCAAGCTGTTCGACGCGGCAACGCCGAACACCGCTCACCGGGCCATCGCCGGCCTGGTGCAGAGCGGCATCGTCGGCGCGGTCATCACCCAGAACATCGACGGGCTGCACCAGCGCTCCGGCGTGCCGGAGGACAAGCTGATCGAGCTGCACGGCAACGCCACGTCGGCCGGCTGCCTGGATTGCGGCGCCGGCATGAGCCTGGACGACGCCTTCGCCGAGCTGGAAGCCAGTGGCCACGCGCCGCGCTGCTTCACCTGTGGTGGGCTGGTGAAGGCGCGGGTCGTGAGCTTCGGGCAGCCGATGCCGGTTCACGAGATGGGCCGGGCCGAAGCGGCGGCGCGCGACTGCGACCTGTTCATCGCGGCCGGCTCGTCGCTGGTGGTCTATCCGGCCGCCGGATTTCCCCTGGCCGCCAGGATGAACGGCGCGACGCTCGTCATCGTGAATCGCGACGCGACGGAGCAGGACCAGGCAGCCGATTATGTGCTGCGGGGGACCATCGGCGCGATTTTCGAGCCGCTGGCGGTCTCGGCCCCCTGAGTGTGGTGGCAGGCCGCCGGGCTGAAAAACGATTTCCGACCATGGGTTTGCAAAAGACACTCGGTTGGGGATGAAGGCGGATCGGCCGCAGGCTGTCACATTTTCAACACAGTTGGAGCCGGTTTCGCCGCGCCATATCGCGCCGGACAACCGGGAATGGTATCGTTCTTAACGATTCGTTTCCGGCGGTTCGCAGGGTGGCGGTAAGCGGACACGGGGGCTCTGCCGCATGAGTGGGAAACTGACAGCGTCGTCCGATCTGGACCTGGTTGGCTCCGACGCAGGGGAAGAAACGGCTTTCGACCTCGTCGAGGTGGCGGGCCAGATCAAGTGGTTCGACGTCTCGAAGGGCTATGGCTTCATCGTTCCCGACAACGGAACGGAAGACGTGCTCCTGCACGTCACCTGCCTGAGGCGCGACGGCTTCCAGACGGCCTATGAAGGTGCCCGCATCGTCTGCGAGGTGCTCGACCGGCCGAAGGGGCTGCAGGCTTTCCGCATCCTCTCCATGGACGAATCCACCGCCGTCCATCCCTCCCAGCTGCCGCCCTCGCGCACCCATGTGCAGGTGACGCCCACCGAAGGGCCGGAGAAGGCCTGGGTGAAGTGGTTCAACCGGACCAAGGGCTACGGCTTCCTCACCCGGGGCGAGGGGACCGAGGACATCTTCGTGCACATGGAAACGCTGCGCCGCTTCGGCATCACCGAGCTCAGGCCGGGCCAGGCGGTGCTGGTGCGCTTCGGCAACGGCCCCAAGGGGCTGATGGCCGCGGAGATCCGCCCCGAGACCGGCGGCAACATCCCGCATTCGCACTGAGCAATCAAAGCGACAGGCTGCGCCTGTGGCCCTTTCGGGGTGACACAACTCAAGTCCCCTCCGGACCGCACCAACCGGCACGCGACCGCGTGCCGCCAAGCGAGTGCAGGAAAAGTGCTCTTGCGGTTTTCCGTTCGCGCTCGCGGCTCAATGATGTCAGGCCGCCCACCCGGAGCCGGTGCGCGTGAGCGCACGCGGCGTGAGGGGCAAGAACCCGCTCCGCGTGAGGGGTAAAGCGACAGGCCGCGGCCTGCAGCCCCCGATGCCGGCTTCAGTCGGGAGGAGCGGCAAATGGGATAGGGCGCGGGCCATTGAAGTGCGCGGCCGGCTCCGGCACAGTCGCGGCATCCGCCGAACACGCTGCCGGCGCCCGATCGCATCCCCGGAGTTCCCATGTCGCGCCTTGTCAGCGCCTTTCTCCTGCTCATCGGTCTCGCCGTACCGGCGCTGGCCGACACGCCGCTCACCGTCGTCACGAAGGATGGGGAGAGCCATGCCTTCACCGTCGAGATCGCCGACGATCCGATGGAGCGGGCCCGGGGGCTGATGTTCCGCGAGGAGATGGCGCCCGATCACGGCATGCTCTTCGATTTCGCCCGCGAGCAGCCGGTGTCCTTCTGGATGAAGAACACGCCGCTGTCGCTGGACATGATCTTTGCGAAGGCCGACGGCACCATCGTCCGGATCGCCGAGAACACCACGCCGCACTCCACCGATGCCGTGCCGTCCGGCGCGCCGGTGCGCTTCGTGTTGGAGGTGGTGGCGGGCACCTCCGACCGGCTCGGCATTGCGCCCGGAGACCGCATCGAGCACGCGCGGGTCACGCCGGCCGAATAGCACCGGTCCGCAAAGCGGCACGGCGGCCTGTCTTCGGTTGCCCAGCGGGGGCGGGCCGTGTATCGGAATGGGGCCGTCGGGGTATAGCTCAGCCTGGTAGAGCACCGGCTTTGGGAGCCGGGGGTCGCAAGTTCGAATCTTGCTGCCCCGACCAACTCGCCCACGTCCGGCTTCTTCCGGCATCGATCACGCCGCCGCTGGTGAGCGTTCAAGACCGGAAAGGGCTTTACGGAACGGGCGCGGCGCGCCAAAACAAGGTTCGTCGAACCGTTCCAATCCGGGCCTTGTGAGCCCGGTGCACGAGGACCGAATGAGCGCACGGATCTACAAACCCTCGAAGACCGCCATGCAGTCCGGCCGGGCCAAGACCCACCGCTGGCTCCTCGAGTTCGATCCGGAGATGCCGCGCACCATCGATCCGCTGATGGGATGGACCTCGTCGCGCGACATGAAGAGCCAGATCCGGCTGCGCTTCGAGACCAAGGACGAGGCGATCGCCTATTGCGAGAAGCACGGCATCCCCTTCCACGTGGATGAGCCGCACGAGCGCACCCCGCGCCGCATCGCCTACGCCGACAATTTCAAGTCCGACCGGCGCTTCCCCTGGAGCCACTGAGGGGCCGCGGAACCGCGGCCAGGCGCCAAGGCGCCAGGACCGACGCTGCAGCGCGCGCGCCGCGAAGCGGGCGGGCCGGGCGGCGAAATCATGGTTAACCGTTGCTTAAGAGGGTCGATGAAAATCGATCTTTGTCAGGCCTTTATGGACAGTACCTGAAGTCCGGACTCAAGGGCTCGACGCCTCGGTCGGCACGGCGATCAAGGCGCCTCTGAGGACGAGTGCCCCGGCGCGGACCAGGCTTGGCCACTGCTCGAGAGCAAACCAAAACGGCCGGGCGTCACACCCGGCACGGCCGGGGGCCGAAGCAAGGTCCGGTGCCGGGCGCGCGGTGGGAAAACCCGTGTCGGGTCGGAGAAGCAAGCCGGGGATCCGGACCAACCGCGCGCTACCCTTCGCCGCGACAATCGGGTACTAGGAACCGCCCGGCCGACGGTCCGGGCCGGCGGGGCGGCGCGGTCGCCCGAGCCGGCGAAGGCGACGGCCCCGTAGCTCAGTGGATAGAGCACCGGCCTTCTAAGCCGATGGTCGTAGGTTCGAATCCTACCGGGGTCGCCAGCTCCTTCTCCTCCTGCATTGTGCCATTGCCCGCGTGTTGCGGATGGGCGCTGCGCGCTGTGCGTGCTATGGGGGCGGCGAGGGGATGGCGAACGATGCACGAGCGATAGGCATGCGCATGCGGGGAGCCTTGCGCATGGGGGGGATGGTTGGTGCGCTGCGGTGGCTGGTGCGGCCAGGAGCTGCAGTCCGGGCGCTGGCGGGTGCCGCGATGCTCGCCTTCGCGACCGCGGCAAGCGGCGCGGTCGGGGCGGCCGATGCCGCCGATCGCGGGGTGTTCGCCGGACCCGAGGCCCCGGCGCCGATCGCCATCGGCTCGCTGGTCGACGGCGAACAGATCCTCGGCCACGCCCTCTATCTGCGCGATCCTGACGGCCGGCTCACCGCCGCCGAGGCGCTTGCCGCCGGGGACTGGTCCGCGGCCAACCGGGCGAGCCGCAACCAGGGCATCACCGGCGCCGCGATCTGGATGGCGTTCCGGCTCGCCAACGACACCGACGCGACCCGCTCGGTGGTGGTGACGCACGACATCGCCTTTCTGTCCGCGTTCGACGTGATGGTCTACGGCCGCGCCGGCGGCCCGGTCGTCACCCGCTTCGACGGCGCAGTGCCGTTCGCCGAGCGGCCGCTGGCCTATGCCGCGCCGGCGGTGGAAATCAGCGTGCCGCCGGGCGAGACGCGCGACGTGCTGGTGCGCTTTCGCAACGCCTTTCCGATCCCGATGCATGTCGGGCTGAAGCTGTGGACGATGCCGGGCTTCGAGCACCAGCGGGTGGCCTACGTGGCGCTGTTCACCTTCCTGGCGGCCTGCCTGCTGATGACGGCGCTGTTCTGGCTGCTCTACGGCGTCATCATGCGGCAGGGGCGGATGATCGCCTACGCCGTCTACATGGTCGGGCTCGCCTATCTCTGCGCGAACTTCTTCGGCATCGCCTATCAGCTTCTCTATCCCGGTGTGCCGTGGCTGCAGGTGCTCGGCTTTCACTGGGCGATGTTCCTGCTCATCGGCGCGGCGGCGGAGTTCGCGCGCCGGCACCTGCAACTGGTCGACCGGCACTCGGTGGACGGCACCATCCTGCGCGTCATCAGCGGGGTCTCGGCGGCGTGGCTCGCCTTCGCGGTGTTCGTGCGGATGCCGGCGATCGAGGCGCCGGCAACCTTCGTGCTCCTGTGCGCGGTGCCGGTCTACATCTGCTGGCTGAGCTGGCGCGCCTGGCGGCGCGACGGCATCGGCTACGCCATGTGGATGTTCCTCGGATGGCTCAGCATCTCCGCGTCGACGGTGCTCGGCATCCTCGGCAGCGGCCTGAACGAGCCTCAGATCAGCTGGACGCAGATGGACTTCATCCGCCTGACCTTCGTGATGACGGTGGCGGAAAGCCTGCTCCTGAGCCTGTCTCTGGCCCAGTGGCTGCGCGGCCAGGAGGCGCTGCGGGAAGAGGCGGAACGCGATGCCACCCGCGACGCGCTGACCGGGCTCCTCAACCGGCGCGGCTTCGGGCGGCGGGTGGACGAGCTGAAGGAAAGCGGTGGCTGGCCCGGCCGGCTGTGGCTGGCGGCGGTGGACATCGACAGCTTCAAGGCGGTCAACGACACCTACACCCATGCCGCCGGCGACGCGGTGCTGGTGCGCCTGTCGGAGGAGCTGGACCGGGTCTGCGGCCCGAACGACCTGGCGGCGCGCTTCGGCGGCGAGGAGTTCCTGGTGCTGTTTTCGGCCGACACCCGCCCGGCGGCGCACACGACCATCGAGGCGGCGCGCCAGCGCTTCGCCGACGTGCCGACGGTCTTCCGCGAGGCCTTCATCGCCCACACCTTCTCCGCCGGGCTGATCCGGCTGTCGGACCACCCCGGCCTCGATGACGTGGGGCTCCTGTCGCGGGCGGACGAGGCGCTCTACGCGGCAAAGCGCGGCGGGCGCAACCGGATCCACCACGGCACCGCCGGGGATCCCGCCGTGCCGCGCGACCGGACGATCCTCACCGCCGATCCGGCCCCGGACGGCGGACGGTAGGCAGGCGCGCCTACAGGCGGCATGGGCCCGACGGCGAACCGGTGCCCACTTCGCCTGGAAATGCGGGTTCACGGCCGCGCTTCCGGACGCAAAACCGGTATCCACTTTTGCTGGAAATGCGGGTTTCTCAGTCGCATTTCCGGACGGCGAACCGGTGCCCACTTCGCCTGGAAATGCTCAGGCGACATCCTTCCGCATGGTGGCCATGCCGCGGCGGCGGCCGAGCTCTTCGTAGCCGGCGCCCTCGTAAAGCCGCATGGCGGCCTCGTTGTCGGTTTCCGCCTTGAGCGTGACGGACATCGCGCCGAGATCGCGTGCGGCGTCCTCGGCCATCTCGGCCAGCTGCTTGCCCGCCCCGCCGCGCGCCTCCTCCTCGATGAAGACATAGACGAGGTGGCGAACCTCCGGCCCGATGCCGACGCGCAGCGCGAAGAAGCCGATCTCGCGGCCGCTTGCGTCGAGCACGTAGAAGGACGCGTCGTCGGGCTCGTTCAGCCACTTCTCCTGCCACTCGGCCGGATCGAAGGGGAACTTGGCGTTGGGATTGACCAGGGCGACATCCTCCTCGGTTGCCAGCAGGCGGGCGAGGGGGGCGAGATCGAACGGCGCGTTGGGCCGGACGCTGAGGTCGGTCATGGCGTGCGGGTTCCGGTTGTCTTGCGGGTCGGGCCGGACCCCGTGGGCGCGCCTCGCCGCGCAACGGCGCGATCGAGCGGCGCGTCGGCCACGGGGCCTGATCGGCCGGCGGGCTTGGCGCGCGCCGAGCCCTATCAAACCCGGCCCCCGCCTGGCCACCCCTGTCGCCTCAGAAGGGAAGCGGCGCGTTCTCCTTGACCTCCTTCAGGACGAAGAAGGTGCGGATCTGGCGCACGCCGGGCAGCGCGATCAGCATGCGGCCGTGCAGAGCGTTGAAGTCGCCTATGTCGCGTACCCGGATCTTCAGCAGATAATCGAACTCGCCGGCGACAAGCTGGCATTCCAGAAGCTCCGTCATGCCGGAGACGGCGGCCTCCAGCTCGGCGAAGCTCTCCGGGGTGGAGCGATCGAGCACGACGCCGACCATGACCAGCGTGCCCAGCCCGACGGAGGCCGGATTGACGCGCGCATGAACCCCGACGACGTGGCCCTCGTCGAAGAGGCGCTGGGTGCGGCGGTGGCAGGTGGCGGCGCTGACATTCACCGCCTTGGCGATCTCGGCATTGGTGAGGCGACCGTCGGCCTGAAGATGGCGCAGGATGGCGCGGTCGATGCGGTCGAGATCGGTCATGAACGATTCTTTCGTTTCAGGCGACTTCATCGCAAGTAATCATGGCTATGGACGAATTGCATGTAAAAGTTTGGAGAAATGCTCGGCGGAATATGAAAGCACCTTCCGGGCCGTCGGCGCTAGTCTGGTGGTCGACCCAACCAGGAGAGGTGCCCCATGTCGCTGCTTGAGAAATTCGACCGCTACCCGCTCACCTTCGGACCCACCCCTATCGAACCTCTGCCGCGGCTGAGCGCGGCGCTGGGCGGCAAGGTGGAGATCTACGCCAAGCGCGACGACTGCAATTCCGGCCTCGCCATGGGCGGCAACAAGCTGCGCAAGCTGGAGTACATCGTGCCGGATGCCATCGCCTCGGGGGCAGACACGCTGGTCTCCATCGGTGGGGTGCAGTCCAACCACACGCGCATGGTGGCGGCGACGGCGGCCAAGATCGGCATGAAGTGCGTGGTGATCCAGGAGAAGTGGGTGCCCCATTACGACGCGGTCTACGACCGGGTGGGCAACATCCTGATGACCCGGCTGATGGGCGCCGATTCGCGCCTCGTCGACGACGGCTTCGACATCGGCATCCGCAAGAGCTGGGAGGACGCCATCGAGTCGGTGCGGGCCGCCGGCGGCAACCCCTATCCGATCCCGGCGGGCGCCTCGGTGCACAAGTACGGGGCGCTCGGCTATATCGGCTTCGCCGAGGAGGTGGCGGAGCAGGAGGCCGAGCTGGGCTTCCGCTTCGATTACATCGTCGTGTGCGTGGTCACGGGCTCGACCCAGGGCGGCATGATCGTCGGCTTCGCGGCGCAGGACCGGGCCGACCGGGTCATCGGCATCGATGCCTCCGGCACCCTCGACCAGACCCGTGCCCAGGTCCGCTCCATCGTCGACAACACCGCGGAGCTGGTCGGCCTCGGGCGGGCGGTGCGCGAGGACGAGATCGTCATCAACCCGGATTACGCCTATCCGGCCTACGGCGTTCCCTCCGAGGAGACCAACGACGCGATCCGGCTCGCCGCCCGCACCGAGGCGATGATGACCGACCCGGTCTATGAGGGGAAATCGATGCAGGGCATGATCGACCTCACGAGGAAGGGCTTCTTCCCCGAAGGCTCGCGGGTGCTCTACGCGCATCTGGGTGGCGCGCCGGCGCTGAACGGCTACAGCTACTACTACAAGGACGGCTGACGGATCGTCCGACACGAGGGGGCCGCGCGGCCCCGCCTTCTCCAGAAGCACGCGGGAGCGATGCAGTTGTCCAACGCCCATCTGAAGACCATCGAGCAGCGGCTCCTGTGGCTCTCGCACTGGATGATCCACAACGCCAACCACATCCGCCCCAAGGCGGACGGCATCAAGGTGGGCGGGCACCAGGCAAGTTCGGCCTCGATGGTGTCGATCCTGACGGCGCTCTACTTCCAGGCGCTGAAGCCGGAGGACCGGGTGGCGGTGAAACCGCACGCCTCGCCGGTGTTCCACGCCATCCAGTATCTGATGGGCCGGCAGAGCCGGGAGAAGATGGAGGCCTTCCGCGGCTTCGGCGGCGTGCAGAGCTACCCGAGCCGCACCAAGGACGTCGACGACGTGGACTTCTCCACCGGCTCGGTCGGGCTGGGCGTCGCCATCACCTCGTTCGCCTCGCTCATTCAGGACTACGTCCACGCCAAGGCCTGGGGCAGCGACGCGCCGATGGGCCGGATGGTGGCGCTGGTGGGCGATGCCGAGCTCGACGAGGGCAATGTCTACGAGTGCCTGCAGGAGGGCTGGAAGAACGACCTGCGCAACACCTGGTGGATCATCGACTACAATCGCCAGTCCCTCGACGGGATCGTCCGCGAGGGCCTGTTCGGCCGGGTCGAGAAGATCTTCGACGCCTTCGGCTGGGACGTGGTGCGGGTGAAGTACGGGGCCTTGCAGCGGGCCGCCTTCGAGGAGCCCGGCGGCGAGCACCTGCGTGCCTGGATCGACGGTTGCTCCAACCAGGAATACGCGGCGCTGACCTACATGGGCGGCGCGGTCTGGCGCAAGCGGCTGATGGATGATCTCGGCGACCAGGGGGACGTCTCGGCGCTGATCGACCGGCGCAGCGACGCGGAGCTCGCCGCGCTGATGGAAAATCTCGGCGGCAACTGCGTGGCGACCATGGCGGAGACCTTCGCATCCATTGACCACGACCGGCCGACCTGCTTCCTCGCCTACACCATCAAGGGCTGGGGCACGCCGATTGCCGGCCACAAGGACAACCACGGCGGCCTGATGACCAAGGCCCAGATGGCCGAGTGGCAGAAGCACATGGGGGTGCCGGAAGGCCAGGAATGGGAACCGTTCGCCGCGGTAAAGGACGTCGACGCGCTGAAGGCGTTTCTGGCCGACGTGCCGTTCTTCCAAAGCGGGCCGCGGCGCTATTCCGACGCGCATATTCCGGTGCCCGCGGTGCCAGCACCGGACGATCGCGAGATCTCCACCCAGGCGGCGTTCGGCAAGATCCTCGATGCGCTCGCCAAGGGCGACAGCGACCTCGCCGCGCGCATCGTCACCACGTCGCCGGACGTGACCGGCACCACGAGCCTCGGCCCCTGGGTGAACCGGCGCAAGCTGTTTGCCCGGGCGGAACAGTCCGACGCCTTCATCAGTCACCGCATCCCGTCGACGGCGAAGTGGGAGTTCGCGCCGGAGGGCCAGCACATCGAGCTCGGCATCGCGGAGATGAATCTGTTCCTGCTTCTGGGCGCGGCGGGGCTGTCGCACAGCCTGTTCGGCAAGCGGCTGATCCCGGTGGGCACCGTCTACGACCCGTTCGTGAACCGCGGCCTCGATGCCCTGACCTACGCCTGCTATCAGGACGCCCGCTTCCTGATCGTCGGCACGCCTTCGGGGGTGACGCTGGCGCCGGAGGGGGGCGCGCACCAGTCCATCGGCACGCCGCTGGTGGGCATGTCCCAGGACGGGCTGGCGGCCTTCGAGCCGGCCTTCGCCGACGAGCTGGCGGTGATCCTGGAATGGGCCTTCGACTATCTGCAGCGCGACGGAGAGGGCGACCCTGACGAGCGCACCTGGCTGCGCGACGAGACGGGCGGCTCGGTCTATCTGCGGCTGACGACCAACCCGATCGAACAGCCCGGCAAGCGCGCCGACGATGCCTTCCGCCAGGGGGCCATCGACGGCGCCTACTGGCTGCGCAAACCGGGGCCGAATGCCGAGGTGGTCATCGCCTACCAGGGCGCGGTGGCGCCGGAGGCGATCCGCGCGGCCGGCCATCTCGCCGACAGCCGGCGCGACATCGGCGTGCTGGCGGTGACCTCGGCCGATCGGCTGAATGCCGGCTGGACGGCGGCGCAACGGGCGCGGGCGCGGGAGTTGTCGGGGGCCGAGGCGCACGTGGAACGGCTGATGGGCGGACTGCCCGCCCACTGCCGGATCGTCACGGTGATCGACGGCCACCCGGCGACGCTCTCCTGGCTCGGCGGCGTGGCCGGGCACCGGACGATCCCGCTCGGCGTGGAGCACTTCGGCCAGACCGGAACGATCGGCGACCTCTACGCCCACTATGGCATCGACGCGAAGGCGATCGTGGAGACCGTCGAGGGGCTCACCGCCGGCCGGCCGGCGGGACGGGTGCCGCGCGGCGTGCCCGACCAGGTCTGACCGCCGGACCTGCCAGTTCATGCAGAGGCCGGTTTCGGCGAGCACGGTCCGGGCGGGGCCGGGACCGCGCCGCCACAGCATGAGAGCGGACCACAGGTCCGGGGCTCAAGCCCTTGATGTCGAAGCCTAACGCGACGCCGCTTCAGGTGGCGCCACGCGACGCGCGTCTGCCGTGCCGTGTTGAAGGGATGGCCGTCGCTCACTGCGGATGGTCGCGGCGGTAAAGCTCCCACTCGTCGATGCGGATGCCGCCGGGCAGGGCGCACTCGTTCGAGGTGCCGGCGGCGGTGGTGTAGGCCTCCAGCGTGCCGCCCTGTTCGATGCAGTAGACCGAGGCGGGGTTGGCCAGGCCGACGGCCGGCTGCGCCGGGCCGCCATCGTTGGGGGTGCAGGCGGCGAGGCCCAGGCCAACGGCGAGCAGGCAGGCGGCGGGCGGAAACGGGGTCATGGGGTGGTCCTCTCTCATCTGGCAGGCCGTCGGTCGGTGCCCCCACGGGGACGGTTCCGGGACGTCCGGCCGTTATGGCGATCTAAAGCATTTCCGCGGCAGATGGACAGCGCACATGGCGGCGAAGCGTTAACCACCGGGGCCGGTCGAGCCCCTGGGTCGGGATGGCGACGCTGGGCACCATTCGCCACTTCTCGCTCATAAGATCTGCTTATGACGCCGAAAATCAGCTTCGCAGACAATCTGAGAATTTCGAAAATTCATCAACTTACATAAATGTTTGAAGCAATTTGTTAACCAAGAAAATCAGGATTGGGTTCGGCTCTTAAAGCGGCGCTTCAAGAGAGGCGTGCGAGGGAGAGGCGCGACCCGGGGAGCGACTGAACCCGGCCGGAAACCGTCGACGGTGAGGGGATCACAGGGCGGTGCGATGCATGGCGACGCGACCCGGGGCTGCGCGATCCGAGGCCTGGCGGTTCCGGGCCGGGGTGGTCTCAGGCCGGGTTCAGGTCGCGGGCACCGACGCGGTCGGCGACGTGGGCGCCGATCGGGATCGCGGATGTGGCGGCCGGCGAGGGGGCGCAGCACACGTGCAGCATCCGCTTCGTCTCGCGCAGCATGAAGTCGTTCTGCATGCTGCCATCCTCCATCACCACCTGGGCACGGATGCCGGCCTCGTAGGGCAGGAGGTCGTCCAGGGTGAGCGACGGACAGTACTTGCGGGCGAGCTCCAGGTAGGCGGCCCTTGAAAGCGAATTGCGCATCTCCGTGATGCCGCTCTTCCAGTGGCGGCCGGCGAGCTTCCAGAAGCCGGGATAGCGCAGCGTGTCGCCGAGATCGCGCAGGCTGATATCGGCCTTGCCGTAGCCCTCGCGGGCGCGGGCAAGAACGGCGTTAGGGCCGATCTTGATGGAGCCGTCGATCATCCGGGTGAGGTGGACGCCGACGAAGGGCAGGGCCGGATCCGGGATCGGGTAGATCAGGTGATCGATGATGCGGCCGCGCGCCGGCGCGAGCTTGTAGAACTCGCCGCGGAAGGGGACGATCCGGAAGTCGGTCTTGATGCCGGCCATGCGCGCCAGCCGGTCGGCCTGCAGCCCGGCGCAGACGACGAGCATCCGGGTCCGCAAGGGTCCCTGGGACGTCTCGACGGTGACGGCGTCGTCGGCCTCGTGAATGGCCAGAACGCCGGTCTCCAGGTGGATCTCGCCGCCACGCGCGCGGATCTCGTCGGCCATGGCGAGCGCGATGGCGCGGTAGTCGGCGATGCCGGTGCGCTCCACCAGCAGGGCGCCGAGGCCGGTGATGGCCGGCTCGCGGTCAGTGAGTTCGCCGGCGGACAGCCGGATCGGCGACAGGCCGTTCTGGCGGCAGCGGGCCTCCAGGCCGTCCATGCGCTCGAGTTCCAGCGCGTTGGTGGCGACCAGCAGCTTGCCGCATTGTTCGAAGGGGAGCTTGTGGCGCCGGCAGAAGGCGATGGTGGCGTCGACACCCGCCGCGCAGAAGCGGGCCTTGAGGCTGCCCGGCTCGTAGTAGACGCCGGCGTGGATGACGCCGCTGTTGTGGCCCGTCTGGTGGCTGGCGAGGGCGGCTTCCTTCTCCACCACCGCGATGGCGGCGCCGGGATGGCGCTCGGCGAGCTGCATGGCGCAGGAGAGGCCGACGATGCCGCCGCCGATCACCAGGAAGTCGTAGACGCGCCCGTCCGCCATGCCGGAGTGGTCCTTTGCCGTTTCGCCCCCAATAGCGCATGGCGGGGGAACGCGCCAAGGACGCGGGTCGCGTCGGCGGCCAGGAGGGCTCATGATCGGGAAGCCGAATCCCCGGTCTCACCGAACCCGGACGCGATCATGACCGAGACTGCCGCCCCGCTTCATCTCGAGGACCTTGCCGTCGGGCAGCGCTTCACCAGCCCGAGCCACACCATGGAGGCGGAGGAGATCAAGGCGTTTGCGGCCGCTTACGATCCACAGCCCTTCCATCTCGACGAGACGGCGGCGGACGCGAGCTTCTTCCGGGGGCTGGCGGCGAGCGGCTGGCACACGGCGGCCGTCACCATGCGGCTTCTGGTGGAGGGCGGGGCGCCGCTGGCGAACGGCATCATCGGGGCGGGCAGCGAGGTGACGTGGCCGCGTGCGACGCGTCCTGGCGACGTCCTGACCGCGGTCACCGAGATCGTGGAGATCAAACCCTCCCGCTCGCGGCCCGAGCGCGGGCTGGTGACCCTGCGCACCGAAACGCTGAACCAGCGCGGCGAGGTGGTTCAGGTGATGACCTCGAGGGTGGTCGTCTGGCAGCGCGGCATCCGGCCGGAATAGGTGCTCCGGCCGGATGTGCGTGCCGGAGGCTGGTCAGTCCACGACGACGTAAACGGTGGTGTTGTTCTGAACGACGGGCCGGTAGTAGACGCCGCCGCAGCGATAGGCCGGCCCACCGCGGTAGCGAACGTTCACGCAGCCGCCGGGAAGCCGGGCGATGGAGCGCGTGACCGGGGTGCCCGGAGCACCGACGCCGGGGGCGCCAAGCCCCGGCCGCACGCCCGGACCGGGGCGACCCACGCCCGGTCCGGGGTCGAGCGCGAGGCTCGGCAGCGGGGCGGACAGCAGGGCGGCGGAAGCAAGCACGGCGAGGAGGGGGGCACGCATGGACAGCGGTCTTCCTGTTCTGGCCGGGCCCGATGCCCGGTGCCGCAATAAGGCGCTCCCGGCGCGACGCTGTCACGACATTCCGGATTTCGGGGACGGCCCCATCACGCAAAACGGCCGGCGCGCATGGCACCGGCCGCTTGACCTTTCCAGTCACCGCGAAGCCGAGACGGCTCAGAGGCTGGAGACCTGACCCGGATTGTGGCGGACCACCACCTTCGCGCCGACCTTGGCGCGGGTGTAGAGGTCCTCGACATCGGCGTTGTTCATCCGGATGCAGCCGGAGGAGACGTTCTGGCCGATGGACCAGGGCGCGTTGGTGCCGTGGATGCGATAGAGCGAATCCCGGCCGCCGGTGTAGAGGTAGAGGGCGCGGGCGCCGAGCGGATTGTTGATGCCGCCGGGCATGCCGCCGGCGTACTTCTTCAGCTCCGGGTCGCGCTTGATCATGTTCTTCGTCGGCGTCCAGGACGGCCACTCGGCCTTGCGGCCGATCTTGGTCTGGCCGGCCCAGGCAAACCCTTCCTTGCCCACGCCAACGCCGTAGCGAATCGCCTTGCCGCCCGGTTCGACCAGGAACAGGAACTTTTCCTGCGTATCGACGATGATGGTGCCGGGTGCCTCGTCGGTGGGGTAGTCGACGATGGTCTTCCGGAACTTCTTGGGCACCGTATTGCGGGAGGTGGTTCCCTGACCGAGGCGGGCGGGATCATAGGTGATCCAGCTGCCGCTCGAGGGATCGTAGATTCGCTCCTCCGCATGCGTGGGAGCCGCGGCGACGAGGGCGACGCCGAGCCCGAGAATCGCGCCCGTGAGAAGTCGCCTGATGCCGAAAGCCGTCATCGGTTGCAAATGTCCTCAGCCAGTGTGTTTCGCTGACCGAAAACTAGCACGTCGCTGAAGCGTACAGGTGACGCAAACCGTCTTTCCGCCCCCGCAGGCCTACAATTGTATACACATTCCGGTGAGGACGGCCGCGCTGGCCGTTCGCGGCGATCAGCTCGTCGGATCGTAGAGGGCGGCACCCTGCTTGAGCACGATCACCTTGGTACCGGGCTCGGTCCGGGAATAGAGGTCGATGACGTCCTCGTTGTTCATGCGGATGCAGCCGGAGGAGACGCTGTGACCGATGGACCAGGGCTCGTTGGTGCCGTGGACCCGGTAGAGGGAATCGCGACCGTCCTTGTAGAGATAGAGCGCGCGCGCGCCGAGCGGGTTGTCCGGTCCGCCGGGCATGCCGCCGGCATATTTGGCGGAGTCCGGATCGCGTTCGATCATCTCGGCAGGCGGCGTCCAGGTGGGCCATTCCGCCTTGCGGCCGACTTCCACCTCGCCCGACCAGCCGAAGCCCTCGCGGCCGACGCCGACGCCGTAACGGATCGCCTGGAAGTCGGGCAGGACGTAGAAGAGATACTTGCGGTCGGTGTCGATGATGATGGTGCCGGGCGGCTCGGAGGTGCGGAAGGGAACCAGGGTGCGGCGGAAGCGCTCTGGCGTGACCCGGCCGCGCGCGGTGGCGTCGCGTTCCACCTTTTCCGGATCGAAGCTGATCCACGTCTTGCTCGACGGGTCATAGATCCGCGACGACGACTGGGCGCTGGCGGTGCCGGCGAGGCCGAGGGCCAGCGCCAGAATTCCCAGAGCGGCTATCAAGCGGGTCATCATGATCCCAGTTCCTCACTTCATCTCCGGCACGGCAAGATGATCGGCCGGCCTGTCAGGTCAATGCGCGTGGGCCGTGCCCGGTTCCGGAAGGCTCGCCGTGTCGACCGGACGCTTTCGAGTGGCACCTAGTCCTCAATCCAGCCGTCGACCCGGTCGGCATTGGCCGAAATCCAGGCGCGGGCAAAGTCTTCCGGCGGCGTCCGCTCGACGATGAGGGCATAGGTCATGTCCTCGATCGCATCGGGCTGCAAGTCCATGTTGGCGAGCAGCGCGGCGATCTTCGGCGCATCCTTTTCCAGCCCGGTGCGGTGCGCCATGTGGATGAAGGAGATCGCCCAGGCGGTGGACGCGGTGGAGGCTTCCAGCCAGTCCGGGTCCTCGTCCGGCGAGCGGATCGTCCAAGTGGTCGGATCGTGGGCCGGCTCCTCCAGCATGACGAGGTCGTGGAGGGCGAACATGTGGTGCGGCTCGTAGCAGTAGAAGACGATGGGCTCGCCCAGCGAGGCGGCCACGTCGATGCCGGCCATCGCCACCGGCTCGTCCGCCTCGATCAGGGTCATGGTTTTGTCGTAGCCGTAGCTCTTCGCCCGGATCTTCTCGATGCGGGTGGAGTTCCATCCCTCCGCGCCGATCCAGATCTCGCCGGTCCCGTCGGAATCGGTGTCGAGCAGGTCGGCGGTCTGCTTCGCGCGGAGGTCGTCGACGGAGCGGATGTCGAAGGCCTCGGCCGCCTGCTTCGTGGTGCACAGGCCCTGGCGGGCCGGCACGCCGCGCGACAAGAGCGTGACTGCGTGGGAGCCGTCGACATGGGTGGCGACCTGGGTGCGGTCGTTGGGCAGCCAGACCTCCGGCAGGATGTCGATCTCGCCGGCACCGGCCGCCTCCCAGAGCTCGCCCGTGGCGCCGGAGCGCAGTTCGGCGGTTCCGCCGAGCCGGGTTTCCACGATGGCCTTGATCAGGTGGGCGGTTGCCTGGGCGGACGGCCAGTCGCCAACCCCGATGACAACGTCTGCCGCGCGGACGGGAAGGGCGCTCGTGGCCAGGATCCCGACGGCAAGGGCGGTTCGAACGGTGCGCCGCATGCGGCTTCTCCCGGTTTGGTCGGCGCACGCGACGCCGCGTCTGGTTGCAATCATGCCCCAGCGGGCCCTTGAGCGGGAGTGCGGGGCGTATCGCTCAAGCGATTGTGTCCGGGCGTCGGACAAAAGAAAAGGCGCGCTCGGCGCGCGCCTTCTCGGGTTCGCAGGGGCGGGGTGTCCGCCGGAGGCCGGAGCTCAGATGCTTTCCGGCTTCTGGAACAGGAGGATCCCCCAGGCCAGGTTACCGGCGTCGGCCGCCGTCACCCAGTTGTCCAGGCCGGTCAGCATGCGCTGGAGGTAGGCCTCGGAAGAAAGCCCCACGAGGCTGTCGTAGTCGGCCTTCACCTCCTCGGCGACGCGCGCGTAATGGGTGCGCAGGTTGCCGGTGAGGTCGAGATGCTGGCCCTCGGTGAAGCCCGCCTCGCGCGCCAGACGGCGGTAGAGAGCGAAGGAGCCCATGTTGTCGAGGTGAATGCGGTCGAGCACCGGCTTGAGAAGCTCGGGGTTCTCGACGACATCGGCCTGCATCGGGTCGGTGAAGATGAAGCGGCCACCCGGCTTCAGGACGCGGAAGACCTCCTCGAACACCTTCGCCTTGTTGCCGGAGTGCAGGATGGCGTCCTGAGCCCAGACAAGGTCGAAGCTCTCCGCCGGCTCCTGGATGTCCTCGAACGAGCCGTGATGAACGCTGACCAGATGATCGAGCTTCTGCTCGCGGTTCATCTGGCGGTTCCGCGCGTTCTGGATCTCCGAGATGTTCAACGCCACGACCGGGCAGCCATAGGTGCGGGCGAGCACCCGGGCCGAACCGCCGTAGCCGGCGCCGATGTCGAGAACGCGGGTGTCGGCATCAATCCGGCCGGCGGTCTCGCACATCTGCTTGACCGTCAGGTGGCTGGCTTCCTTGATGTCCTTCGTCGTCTCGTAGAGTCCGACGTGGATGTCCTCGCCGCCCCAGATGTTGAAGTAGAACTCGTCCGCGGCCTTGTCGTCATAGTAGGCCTCGGCGGTGGTGGCGGCGGCCTTCGCGGCGTCGGCGAGGGTCGGATCCTCGAGGCTTTCGTCCTCCACGAAGCTCTTCTCGCAGACGTGGACGAAGAAGTCGGGATCGTATTCCTGGTAGGTCTCCTGGAAGTCGCCATAGGTCCGGATCGTCTGGAATCCGGCTTCCTGGAGCAGCTTGCGCATGTAGTTCTTGCGCAGCGGGAACATGTTCAGATTGTATTCCGACCCGTCCGGGAACGAGTAGCGGAAACGGGCGAGACCGTCGTCCAGATATTCCGGCTCGGCAACGACCTTCTCGCCGCAATAGTAGTATTTGTGCTTGGTGCTGAAGCCCTTGTCGAGGATGGCGTCGTAGTTGCGCTGATCGATGATCAGCACGCCGTCATGCTTCAGGCAGGCGTAAAACTCGGCCAGCGCGCGGCGACGGTCGTTCTCGTCGAACAGGTGGTTGAACGAGTTGCCGAGGCAGATGATGGCGTCGAACTTGCCGTTGATGTCCTTGGACAGCCAGCGCCAGTCGGACTGGACCGTCTTGAGGATGAGCTTGCGGTCCTTGCCATTCTCGAAGGCGCGGGCGAGCATCGCCGCGCTGCCGTCACTGGTGGTCACGTCGAAGCCCGCCTCGATCAGGCGGACGGAATGGAAGCCGGTGCCGGCGGCGACGTCGAGCACGCTGTGGGCGCCGCGCGAGCGCAGCACGTCCACGAAGAAGCGCCCCTCGCTATCCGCGCGCGCGTCCCAGTCGATCAGCTCGTCCCACTTCTCCACGAAGGACTGGACGTACTCGGCGCGGTACTGGTCGGTCTCGCGCACCTCGGTCGGATCGCCCTCGTATTCCTGTTCCTGGAGGACGAGTTCGCGGTTGATTTCGGCTTTCTGCTGCATATCGGTGATCCTTCGGTTTGCCGACCTCGCTTGTCGCATCCAGGGGCCAACGCGGATCCCCACCTCCCGAACGACGGCCGGCGACCTACTTGTGCTGACCGGCGGCCGCCTCCGGAGAGGCCGGCACACCGGCAGTCGCGGTCATACGCGTTGCGGGACCAAGGAGGTGATCCCGCACGCGACTGCGGCAAAGCCGTTGCCGCAGCCGATGACGAGCGCCGGGCATGCGTGCGCGCCCGGCCTCAGTGGTGTCAGGAGGCGATCTTCACGCCGGCGTCGGCGGCGAGCGCCTCGGCCTTGTCGGTCTTCTCCCAGGAGAAGCTGTCCTCGGTCCGGCCGAAGTGGCCGTTGGCCGCGGTCGGACGGTAGATCGGGCGCAGAAGATCGAGCATCTGGACGATGCCCTTCGGGCGCAGGTCGAAATGCTCGCGCACGAGATTGGCGATGCGGTCCTCGCCGATCTTGCCGGTGCCGAAGGTGTTGATGTTGATCGACACCGGACGCGCCACGCCGATGGCGTAGGCGATCTGGACCTCGCAGGTGTCGGCGAGGCCGGCCGCCACGATGTTCTTGGCGACATAGCGGGCGGCGTAGGCGGCGGAGCGATCGACCTTCGTCGGATCCTTGCCGGAGAAGGCACCGCCGCCGTGACGGCCCATGCCGCCGTAGGTGTCCACGATGATCTTGCGGCCGGTCAGGCCGCAGTCGCCGACAGGACCGCCGATGACGAAACGCCCGGTCGGGTTGATGTGGAACTTGATGTCCTTGTTGACGCCGAAGGCCTTCACCTCGGGCATCACGACTTCCTCGATGACCGCAGCCTTGAGGTCCTCGTAGGACACGTCCTCATCGTGCTGAGTGGAGAGCACGATGGTGTCGACGTGGGTCGGCTTGTTGTCGTCGTAGGCGACGGACACCTGGCTCTTCACGTCCGGGCGCAGCCACGGCAGCTTGCCCGACTTGCGGACTTCGGCCTGCTTCGCCGTCAGGCGGTGGGCCAGCTGGATCGGGAGCGGCATCAGCTCGTCGGTCTCGCGGCACGCGTAGCCGAACATCAGGCCCTGGTCGCCGGCGCCCTGTTCCAGGTCGAGACCGGCACCCTCGTCAACGCCCTGGGCGATGTCCGGGGACTGCTTGTCCAGCGCAACAAGAACGGCGCAGGACTTGCCGTCGAAACCGTAGGCCGGATTGTCGTAGCCGATGTCGAGGATGGTCTCGCGGGCGATGTCGGAATAGTCGAGCTGCGCCTTGGTGGTGATCTCGCCGGACAGGACGACGAGGCCGGTGTTGACCAACGTCTCGCAGGCGACGCGGGAGTGCGGATCGACGGACAGGCAGGCGTCGAGCACGGCGTCGGAGACGTTATCGGCGACCTTGTCCGGATGACCGGCGCCGACAGACTCCGACGTGAAGATATAATTGCGCGACATTTACGTTTCCCTTGTTCGTTCTGACCCTCCTCCGCGCAGCGCCGGGCGCCGGCAAAGGACAGGCTAGCTCGTGATGGCCGAAACCGTGCGGACACCCGCGAAACGGGGCGCGTTCCGGCTTCGTGCCGACCGTGCTGTGATGGGCAGGCCCTCTACGACAGCGTAGATTGCGAGGTCGAAAGCAAACCTACCGAAAAACGCAGCCGCTTTTCCGTAGAGTTAGCGCCTGTTCCCCAAGCCCACACCAATTCGCGGCACGATCGTGCCGTTTTCAGAATGTGCGCGTGCATGTGCGGGTCTAAATGCAGGCGATATGACACCACCATGACGAAGCCCCCACCGGTTCCGCGGTTGCGAAACCCCGGCACGCGTCGCCGACACCATAGTGAAATCTGACGAGAGCAGAACCTACCAATTCAATATTTCTCATGTTAGGGTGGCCAGTCGTCGTCGTCAGGCGTGCCTCCCTGGTGAGACTGCACGGGCGGGCGCGTGCGATCGGGCCCTTCAGGTCCGCCTGACCGCCCGGCCACAGCCGGCGGGATCGCAGGCGATCAGGGCCGCAAGCGGCAAGCCCGGATTGAACCGACCGCATTCGACCAGACCCGAACGGATCGGAGCGCAAGGGATCGGCTCGCCCAGAGCGAACGCCCTGCGCCGGACGCCGTTGCCGGCCTGCCGCCATGGTGCAGAGGCTCAGGGCTGGCTGTGCTTCGCCTCGAGGCGGGCGAGAAACCAGCCCAGCACGGCCTTCCACAACTCGTCCTTCAGGACGCCGCCTTCCACGTCGGTGTCGAGGTTCGGGTTGTCGTTGATCTCGATGACTACGGGTCCGTCCGGGCCGACCTTGATGTCGACCCCGTAGAGACCGTCGCCGACGGCGGCGGTGGCGCGCATGGCGACATCGATCACCTCGGCGGGTGCCTCGTCGACGGCGAAGGTCTTGAAGCCGCCCTCGCGGGCCGCCTTGCCGTCCTCATGCTTGATGATCTGCCAGTGGTTCTTGGCCATCATGTACTGGCAGGCGAAGAGGGCCTTGCCGCCGAGCACGCCGACGCGCCAGTCGAAGCTCGTCGGCATGTACTCCTGAGCCAGCAGCAGGTCGGTTTCCTCCAGGAGGGACGCGACGAGGGCCTTCAGCTCCTCCATCGTCTGGACCTTGTGCACGCCGCGGCTGAAGGACCCGTCCGGGACCTTGAGAACCACCGGAAATCCCAGCGTCTCGGCCGCACGTGCGGCATCGGCCGGGGAGGCGAGGACGAGACTATTCGGCACCGGCACCCGGTGGGCCTCCAGCAGCTCCTTCAGGTAGATCTTGTTGGTGCAGCGAATCATCGAGACGGTGTCGTCGATGACCGGCATGCCCTCCTGCTCGGCCCGACGGGCAAACCGGTAGGTGTGGTCGTCGATCGAGGTGGTTTCCCGAATGAACAGTGCGTCATATTCGGCGAGCCGGGTCAGGTCGGATTTCTGCACCAGCTCGACGGCCACGCCCATGCGCTCGGCCACGGTGGCGAATTGTTCCAGCGAGCGCCGGCTGGTGGGAGGCAGCGCTTCTCTCGGATTGTGCAGGACGGCCAGCGTGTAGCGGGCCGGCTTGCGCGGCTTCGGGGTGCGCCAGCGCCGGCGGGTATGGCGTTCCAAACAATCGAGGAGGAACGGTCGGTCGGCCGCGGCAAGGCTCTGGATCGGCAGCGTGCGGATCCGGGTGATGGCAGCCCAAGGCCCGTCGCCGAGCGAGACTTCGAGAAGGGGCGCGCGGTACCAGTCGAACAGCAGGGCCGCGAAGCGTTCGAACCCCGTCCGGTCGGGTTGTCCGAAACCGACCAGCAGACGGACCGGACGCTCTGGCGGATTGTTCATGCGGCGCAGGTCGGAGTTGAGGGCATCCTCGAGCTCCGGCAGGCCGGCGCGGTAGAGCGCCTTGCGCGACAGCTCGATCATGGTGTGGACGGTGGGCAGCACGCGGTGGCCGCGCGCCTCGGCCAGCAGCGAGGCGTAGTAGCCCGCGCTCTGATAGGCATAGCTGCGGGTCAGGTTCACCAGGATGGGACGGCGGCCGGCGAAGATTTGCGGCCGGGCGATATAGTCCCGGACCGTGAGCACCTTGTGGATGGTCTCGGCCTGGTCGAAATCCCGGTAGTGATCGACGAGAATGACCCAGTCACTCACTGGTCAGGCTCCCTGAGGGTGTCCGCCCCGGTCGTTAAGGACCGGGTTCGCGGGGTGTGGCCCCTGTTCAATCGCTTTGTGCCCGGGTTCGTTCGCCGGGGCGGGCAAGCCTGTCAGCGCAAACGCCTCCGCGCGGCTGCCCGACCTGGAGGCGGCGGGGAGAGCGTTTTCGCGAATCGATGCGCATCGGCGCCATCGTCGTAGTAGGCGGGCCAGTCGCCTGCATGTCGATAGCCATGACGGAGGTAAAGCGAGATGGCGCCGGCGTTGTCGGTGCGCACTTCCAGCTTGATGACGACGGCTCCGCGGGCGGCCGACACCTGGTCGGCGGCCGACAAGAGGGCGGACCCGATGCCGGTGCCGCGTGCCTCTGCCGCGACGGAGAGCGAGTAGAGGCGGGCGATTCGCGAGCCCCGGCGGAAAAGCAGCAGCAGCGCGCCCACGATGCGGCCGTCGACCTCCGCCACGATCAGCGCCGCGGACGGGCGGGCCATGAGCGTGCGCAGGCTGCGCCGGGACAGGCGATCGGTGGCGAAGGCGCTCTCTTCCAGGCGGACAAGGGCGTCCAGATCCGCCGGCGCGGCTGCACGCAGCGTCAGGCCGGGAACGGGGCGGGAGGCAGGCGATCGGCGGCGGACAGACGACATGGCGCGCCCATGCTGGAGACAGGCGGGGCGGCCGCATGTCGGGTGAAATGCATCGTTCTCCGGCATCATCTGGTGATCGCGGCGCCGCGCGCCATATTCCGGGCACGGAAAATTGCAGTGTCTCCACCGCTGGGATAAGCAATCCGGGCCGCAACGGGACGGGCGGACCGATCGAACGACAGATTACGGTATCGATGGCGAACGACGATCAGGAACTTGGACGATGGGAACGTCCGCTCGAATCCAAGACCGAGCGGTATGCCGCGTGGGGCAGCACGCTCTTCAAGGATCACGGGGTCGTTCGACTTCTCTATCGCAACCGCCACAAGGTCAGCGACGAGCTGTGGCGCTCCTCGCAGCCGGTTCCCTCAGATATCCGCTGGGCGCGGCGCAAGGGCGTGCGCACCATCATCTCGCTGCGGCACTCGTCCAATTTCGGCGCCTGGCCGCTGATGCGCGAGACCTGCGAGAGCAAGGGGCTCAGCCTCGTCAACCTGCCGCTGTTTTCGCGGGAACCACCGACCCATGACGCGGTGCGTCACGCCAAGTCGGTGTTCGATTCCATCGAGTACCCGGCGCTGCTGCACTGCAAGTCCGGCGCGGACCGGGCCGGGATGGGCGCTGCACTCTACGTGCTCCTGCGCCAGAACGGATCGGCGGACGATGCCATCCGGCAGCTAAACTGGCGCTATGGCCACATGAAATTCTCCAAAACCGGCGTGCTGGACGCCTTCCTGCAATTCTACAAGCGCGACGGGGAAGCTAGGGGAATCGCCTTTCTCGACTGGATCGAGACCCGCTATGACCGCGCGGCGCTGATTTCGCAGTTCAAGTCGAACTACTGGGGCGACGTGCTCGTCGACCGTCTGCTGCGCAGGGAATAGCCATGGCGGGGTGGGGGCGCATCGATCAGGCCGAGGCGCGGAGCATGCTCGGGGACCGGCCGTGACGGTGCTCCGACAGCGGCCGCTCAGAATCCTGATGTTCGCCAACTTCGACCGGCGACGCAGGCAGACGTTCTTCTACAACGTCGACCAGAAGCTCTATCGCGGCTTCATCCGGCTCGGGCACCTGGTGCTGGGCTTTTCCGACCGCGATACCGCGCGCGAGCTCTCGCCCCTGCCGGGCAAGCGCTGGGGCGTGGGGCGGATGCATGCCCGATTCCTGGAGACGGTGGAGCACTTCCGGCCCGACCTGGTCGTGATGGGCCACGCCGACAAGACGGGCCCGGAGATCTTCGCCGCCATCCGCGAGCGGGCGCCGGGCGTGCGCATCGCCCGTTTCTGCGTCGACGATCCGCAGGTGAACACAGGGCCGGTGGCCTCCTTCGCCGAACAGGCCGCGCTCGCCGATGTCGGGTTCATCACGACGGGCGATGCGGCAGCCCTGAAGGCGATCAGCCGGCGCGAGGGCTCGATCGGCTACCTGCCTGCGACCATGGTCGATTCCGCCTGCGAGACGGCGCGGGTGTTCGACGAGCCGGCGGACCGGCTGGCCTGGGACGGGCTGTTCCTGGGCACGGGGCGGCTCGGGCGGGCAGCGCAGCTGGACTATCTGAAAGGGCAGCTGCCGGACGGCTTCCGCTTCGAGGTCGGTGGCCGCGCGGCGACGGGGGTGCAGCTCAGAAGCCTGGAATTCTACGAGACACTGGCCAAGGGCGCCATGTCTCCGGCGCTGCCCATCGACGACAGGGTGCCTTCGCTGAAGCTCTATTCCTCCGACCGGATCGGCCAGCTTCTCGGCATCGGCGTGGCGACGCTCACCCATCGCCCCGCGGGCTTCGAGGACCTCCTGGAAGAGGGGGCAATCGCGTTCGACGGGCGCGAGGACCTGGCGGAGACCATGGCGCGGCTCTGGCGCGACGACGCGGAGCGCCGGCGCCGGGCAGAGATAGGATGGCGGCTGGCACACGAGTGCACACCGAACTGGCGGGTAGCGCGCTACCTGGCGGAAACGGTCTTCGATCAGGACTATTCGGAGCCCTACGAGTGGCCGACCGGGCTGATTGCGTGAGTAAATTTCCACGACCTCCCCGCGATCGGTAGCGGGTAACCGCACGCGCCCCTTGCCTGGGGATTGCTTTAGGCCACCGGCTCCGGTCTCGGTTGGCGCAGTTCGATCAGGAAGTCCTCCTCCACGATCGCACTGGCGAGGCGCGCGGACGTTTCTTCCCAAGTGAGCCGCGGCATCGCGTCAGAGGTGGGATGCCTGCCGTCGCGGTAGAGCGCAAGCCACTTCTGCACCTCGGCAGCCAACTCCGTGCCGTCGGACGCGGAGAAGAAGAAGGCGTGCTCGCCGGCGACTTCGCGGAAGACCGGGATGTCGCGGGCCATGATGGGCAGCTTGTACTGGGCAGCCTCGATGAGGGGCAGGCCGAAGCCTTCACCGCGTGAGGCAGCGATCAGGCAGACGCTGGCAGCGTATGCCCGCTCCAGGTACTCGTCCGAGACGCCTTCCAGCCAGAACAGGCGCTTGCCACGCTCCTTGTGGCCGCGCAGGCGCTTGGCCAGATCGTCGACGAGCCAGCCTTCCTTGCCGACGATGGCGAGGTTGACGTCGACGCCCTCCGCCCAGAGCGCCTCGAAAGCATCCAGCGTCTGGGCATGACCCTTGCGGGGCTCCAGCGTGCCGACCATCAGGAAGGTGGGGCGGCTCTCCAGTGTGGCCAGCACGGCCTCGGCGTCTGCCGGAAGGCCGGTCCAGGATTTCGAGCCGGTGAAGTCGGAGCCGTGGTGGAACCAGCCAATGCGGAACGGGTGCGGTTTCAGCCGGCCGGTGTCGCGGATCCAGTCTGACAGCTCATGGGCCACGGCGCGGGAGACGCAGAAGGCGCCGTCGCTCTCGGCCACAACGGACAGCCAGTCCTCGTGCAGGGTGCGCATCTGCGGCGGAAAGATCCCATCCAGCAGGATTGGCAACAGATCGTGCACCAGGAAGTAAACCTTCACGCCATGGTGGCGGGCAGTCTGGTAGAAGGCACGCTGCATCTGTGCAACGTGATGCTGGAGGTCCAACATGAACAGAATGTCGCCCGGCGCGAAGTCTATTTCATCGTCCTCGACCTCGCCGACCGGGTGGCCGAGAAAGTCGAGTGTGAAGCGGGTCGCATAGCGATAGCCGTGGTGAGTGGTCGCGTAGACCGGCTGCACTTGGTAGCCGGCTGGCGGGTTCTGTAGCCAGTTGCGCAAGATGTTGCGCACGACGCGCTGGACACCGGAGCGGGCATCGCGCTGCGAAAGCTCGGAGACATCGACCAGAAGCTGACGCGGCGCCCGGGTTGCCGGGAAGGTCAGGGACAGCGCTTCCGCGGCCCGGCCCCAGTCGTCCCGGTCGTCCGGAGTGCGCTCAAGGGCGGCAATGGCGCCTGTGGCCTGCCGCAAGCCGACGTCGGACCTGGAATAGATCCGCTCCAGCGACGCGGTGAGCAGGTCGGCGGAGGCGGCAGCGTCGGGCTCCCCGTCCGGGCCGCTGACGGTGAACGCCGTCCCGCTTTGTGCCAGCGCGGCTTCGACCGCCGCACCGGTCGAGGGAGCTGCGGCGGCGGAGACCACGGTCAGGCCGGCGTCCGCCAGGTCGAGCGCCAGCCCCGAGGCATGGGCTTCGACCGCCGCTCCGAAGGCGACCGCGGCATCCGCGGCTGCTGAGACGACGGCGAGGGCCGGGCCGTGCCCGGGGTCGAACAGCATGATGTCGGGCGCGCCAAGGCCGCGCGCGGCAAGGGCGTTAGCCAGCCGTGTGCGGTCCGCGCCGGGTGCCGGTGCGAGGACGAGGAGACGGGTCCCCTCCGGAGCCGCCGCAGCCACCGCTTTCACGGCGGCGAGCGTCGCCGCTTCGCTGGCCGGATCGCACAGCACGACAAGAGAAGGGGTCGTGTCATCGAGTCCCAGTCGGGTGCGCGCGTCCCGTCGGGTGGGGAGCGGCCGTTCGGCGGGTGCATGTGCGAAGGGAACGATTGGCCAGTCGGCCGCATCCGGGACGCCGGCATCCGCCGAGGCGCGTGCGACAGCCGCACTTCCGGCGAGTATGCCGAGGGAGCGGGCAACAACATCGTGAACGAGCGGGCCGGAAGTTGCGGCCCGCGCGGGATCCGCCGCGGGGTCTGCGAAATCGGCAAAGCCATGACACGCGCGCAGCAGCCGCAAACGGACGCCGGGCTCCAGCGAACGATCCAAGCGGGCGGCGAGCTCGGCCTCCGTGAGGATAACGGTGCCCGGGATCTCAAGGGCGAGATCGGCGATGTCGGCGTCGCCGGCGCCGCCGAGGCAATAGAGGATCCGGTCATACCGCCCGGCCTCGCGGCGAAAGGCCTCGCGCGTCAGGCAGCCTGATACGCCGTCCGGCAGGTGCGACGCGTCGGCGCTGCCGGAGGCGGCGACCACGTCGATTTCGTAGCGCCAGGCAAGCTCGGGCAGAAGCGGTAGCAGCCTATGGGCCGCGCCGAGCCGGAGATCCGAGGTCGGGGCGACTACAGCAAGCCGGTGGGGGCGCGACACAGCCGGCTCGACCCGTTCAGACCGTTCGCTTTGGATGCGCTCGAGTGCCTCGACCGCGATCCGGGCCGACCGGTCCCAGGAAAACAGCTCAGCCCGTTCGAGCGCGAACCGCGACAGCTCGGCGCGCCGGTCCGGTGCTTCGAGCAGTTCGGCGACGAGGCGGGCGAATGCCGCAGGGTCCTCCGGGTCAAACATGGCGTCCTCGCGCCCGATGACCTCCGGCACGGCGGACGCGTTGGATCCGATGGTGGGAGCGCCGCAGGACATCGCCTCCAGGGCAGGCAGGCCGAAGCCCTCGTGCCGGGAGGGGAAGACACAAAGTTCAGTCAGATTGTAGAGACGGATCAGGTCGGGATCGGGAACGTAGCCGGTGAAGACGATATCTTTGCTGCCGAGACCGGCCTTTTTGCGGACCTTGTCGAGCCGGCGCTCCGTCGCCTTGTGGATGCGGCTGGCGATGACGAGCTGACGGGTGTTGCGGATCCGATCGGGTAAGTTCGCCCAGGCACGGATGAGACCGTCGACATTCTTGTGGTGATCGAAGCCACCCGGGGCGCACAACACGAAGGGGCGCGCTATCTTGTAGGTTGTCTTGAGGCGTTCGGCCTCCTTCTGGTCGACCGTGATCTTTTGGAACTTGGGATCGGCCGCGCCGGAGATGTTGGCGATGCGATCGGCGGGATACCGTAGATGCTCTTCGGCCTCAATGCCGCTCGATGCGGAGATGGCTAGCAGCAGGTCGGCGCGGCGCAGGTTTTCAAGTTTGCGCGCATACCACGACGAGACCACCGAAGACGTCAGGTACGCGTCCTTGTAGATGAGCGGGATAAGGTCGTAGAGGATCACGGCGGTTGCCCACGCCCGGTGCGCGGACGGGACGCGCGACACGGAGTCATCCGCGAACCCCTCGAACAGGCTGGACACCAGTACGATGTCCGGCTGAAGCTCGGCCAGGAACGCCTCGTAGATCTTCTCCGAGGCCTGACGCCGCCAGGCGTTGGTAGGGTCGCGACCATGCACGAAGCCGAGCCCGCGCCAAACCTTGATGCAATCGAGACCGAGGATGCCCTCGAACTCCGCTTTCAGCGTGTCGATGGACTCCGGGAAGACAGAATTGAGCGCAATGGTGATGCGGTTGTCGCCGCGATTGCGCGCAATCGCCTTGGCCAGCAGCAACGAGTAGCGGCCGATGCCGCGGAAGCGGCTTTCGCACTGGGCGCCTTGCAGGTCGATGACAATATGCATCAGCCGGGGATGCGTCCCGCCGCGCGCTTAAGGTCGGCTTCGATTAGCCGGATCCGGGCGGTGCGGCCGGGATACTCTGGTTTGGTGGCGGGCTGCGGAAACGGAGAGTACTTCGCCAGCCGCCGCTTCATCTTCTTGGCAAACTTCCCGGGAAGGACGGGCTCCAGCTTCAGAACGTACTTCGTGGTGAGGTACTTCCGGCGTCGCCTATCAAGTTGCCGGAATTCTGCAATCCGGGCTCCGAGCCGTGGCGGCAGCAAGCGCATTACCGTGGTCATGGTCGGTTACGGATACCTAAGTGTGCTGATCGGTGAAACGGGCGTCGAAGCCGGCGCCCATTTGGCCGATCCCGCAACGATAGCGGCGAACGATCGACTGCTAGAAGAACACCCGACCGGATTTCACGCGATCGTAGTCGGCCTTGACCATCAGCTCGGTGAGTCCGGCAAGGTCGGTCTTCGGCTCCCAGCCGAGACCAGCCTTGGCTTTCGCCGGATCCCCGATGAGGATCTCGACCTCAGCGGGCCGGTAGAACTTCGGATCGACCTGGACGAGCCTCTTTCCGCTCTTGCGGTCGATGCCGACCTCGTTCTCGGCCTCACCTTCCCATGCGATGTCGTAGCCAAGGGCTCTGCCGGCCCCTTCGACGAAAGCGCGGACGGTGTAGGTGTTGCCGGTGGCCAGAACGTAGTCGTCCGCCTTGTCCTGCTGCAGCATGCGCCACATGCCCTCGACGTACTCGGCCGCGTATCCCCAGTCGCGCTTTGCATCCATGTTGCCAAGATACAGCATGTCCTGCTCGCCCTGGGCGATGCGGGCCAGCGCAAGGGTGATCTTGCGGGTGACGAATTCGACTCCGCGCAGCGGGCTCTCGTGGTTGAACAGGATGCCCGACGAGGCATGCAGGTCGAACGACTCCCGATAATTCACCGTGATCCAGTGACCGTAGAGCTTCGCGACCCCGTAAGGGCTGCGCGGATAGAACGGCGTGACCTCGGTCTGCGGGATCTCGCGGACGTGACCGAACATCTCGGAGGTAGAGGCCTGGTAGAAGCGGCACTGCGGAACAATGTCGCGGATGCCTTCCAGGATTCGGCAGACGCTGACGGCGTCCACGTCGGCGGTGTAGAGCGGCAGGTCCCAGGAAGACCCGACGAAGCTCTGTGCCGCGAGGTTGTAGAACTCGTCCGGTTTAACCTTATCGAGAAGGCGCAGGATGTTTTGGAATTCGCTGAGGTCGAAGGTGACGAGCTCGACGTCCTTGTCGATACCCAGTTCCGCCAGGCGGTGAATGATTCCGGTAGACGTACGCCGGATGCCACCGACGACGCGGTAGCCCTTCTCAAGGAGAAGTCTGGACAGGTAAGCGCCATCCTGGCCGGAAACGCCTGTGATAAATGCCGTTTTGGTCACCGGGGAACCTTTTGCTGAACCTGCGTCGTCGAGAGACCGAGGGCCAAGATGGTCGGCTCGCGACCGCCAGACTGGGAGATTACAGCCCGGCTTATTTGTAGGACACTTTCACAAGGCATCGACGCTGCATTGTCAAGATGTGGCTGGGTCGGAGCCGTGCTTTTCCGCCCTGCGTCCCCCCACCGCTTGACGCTCGGTGCGGGAAGTTCTAGTCGGTCCCGGCTACTGGCCGACGGGCCGTTGTCCTCGCGCACGGGAGCCGTCGCCGAGGATACGGACGCAAATGCCCGAAGCCGGCGTCTTCGTTGACCACAGCCGGGGGCTGTTCGTGAACGGTGATCTGTCAGAAAGGATCGGCTCCGCTTGCACGCCCGCCGCAGGTCGATAGGACCCGCCAGAGCGCAACGCTGATCCCATCATCTCCGCGTAATCGAAGGTTCGTCGCATGTCTTTCACTCAAACCCGGGACCGGCTGCCGCACTGGCTTTCGCGGATGCTGAAAATCCCGTCGACGGGCGACATCAGCCTGTTCGTTGACATCTTTCGGACCTACTTCCGCATCTTCTGGAAGAAGTATGTGATCATCTTCATCCTGATCGGGTTTGTGTCGGGCACCACCGCCGGCATCGCCTGGATGGTGAAGGACGTGGTGGAGACGGTGTTCGTTGATCAGAAGGCTCCTCTGATCCTGCCGCTGTTCTTTGCGGTTGTGGCCGTCTTTCTGGTTCGTGGCCTGTCGCTCTATTTCCAGTCGGTGCTGTCGAACCAGATCTCGAATGCCCTGGTCGCCGACATCCAGAACCGGATGTTCGAGCACATCATGCGGCAGAAAGTTTCGTTCTTCTCCCGTTACAGCTCCGACGACCTGACCATGCGCTTCAACCAGGGGGCGGCGGGCTTCAACTCGATCCTCAACCAGGTCCTTGTGAACGGGCTTCGCGATGCGGCTACCCTGGTCGCCCTTCTCGGAGTGATGCTGTTTCAGGATGCCTATCTGACCATCTGCTCCTTCCTCGTTGCCCCGATCGTCTTTTACGGTGTGAGTAGGCTCCTCCGACGTATCCGTGGGCTGGTGGGCGCGGAACTGGCCGGTTACCAGTACCTGAACCGGCAGGTGCGCGAGACGGTTCAGGGTATCACTGTCATCAAGGCTTTCCGGCTCGAGCAGCCGCTCCTGAGCGAAAGCCGCGAGATCATTGAGGGGCTGCGCCAGCAGAAGAACCGCATCGCCGCCCTGAACGCGGCGCCGCTGCCACTGCTGGACACGGTCGGCGGTGTCGCGGTGGGACTTGCCATCCTTTACGCCGGATGGCGCCTGACGATGGGGGTCTACTCCCCCGGCACGTTCATGTCATTCCTGACGGCCCTGCTTCTCGCTGCGGATCCGGCGCGCCGGCTCAGCCAGATGCGCGTGCAGATCCGGACCGCCATGATGGCGGTCGAGATGGTCAACAGCCTTCTCAATGATACGGATTACGAGGAGAGCGGTCCGACCCGGCTGCCCGCGCCGGCCGGCCACTCGATTTCTGAGGAAGCCGAGCCCGCCGTCCCAGCTATCGCCTTTGAGAATGTCGACTTCCGATATGGCGACGGGGGGCTTGTCCTGGACGGGATGAATCTGGAGATCAAGCAGGGCGAGATGATCGCCTTGGTCGGTCCATCCGGCGCCGGCAAGTCGACCGTGTTCAAGCTCCTGATGAAGTTCTTCCTACCGACCGGCGGTACGCTGCGGCTGTTCGGTCACGATGTCGGCCAGCTCGACACAGGCGACATCCGCGACTCAATCGCCTTCGTCAGCCAGTCGAACTACATCTTTTCCGGGACTATCCGAGACAATCTCACCCTCAAGGACTCCTCAGTGTCTCACGAGCGCGTCGTCGCGGCGTGCGAGGCTGTCGGCCTGCATTCCTTCATCGAGGCGCAGCCGGCTGGCTACGACACGGACGTGGGCGAGCTGGGTGCAATGATCTCCGGTGGACAGGCCCAGCGGCTGAACATGGCGCGTGCCATCATCCGCGATGCGCCGATCCTGCTGCTGGACGAGGTCACGTCGGCGCTGGACGCCGAGAACGAGCAGTTGATCAAGGACTATGTCCGCTCCCAGGCGAAGAAGAAGACCATCATCGTCATCGCGCACCGCCTCTCGACAGTGAAGGAGGCGGACCGGATCGCGCTCATCGACAGCGGGCACGTCACCGACCAGGGCACCCACGACGAGCTGGTCGAGCGCAATGACTACTACAAGCGCATCGTCATGCTGCAGTTCGAAATGGGCGAGGCGGCGGAGTAGGGCGGCCGCGCCCACTCGCAGTCGAGCCAAGTTCAAGGGCGCGACCGGGATCTCCCGTCGCGCCCTTCTTACGTGAGCAGCGACTGGCTCAGCCCGGTATCGTCACCGCCTGGTCGGCATAGTCGGCGGCGACACGGGCCCAGCTCCTGAGTTGCGGACGGGCCGCGGCAACCGCCTGCCGGCGGGCGTCAAGCCAGCCAGGCTCGGTGGCGGCGCGGGAGAGAAGGGCGGCCAGCTCGTCGGCGCTGGCGGGGTCGAAATAGTCGGCAAGTGCCCCGCCCGCTTCCGGAATGGAGGTGGCGCGTGAGGCGATCACCGGTGTGCCGAGCCAGAGTGCCTCGCCGACCGGCAGGCCGAATCCCTCATAGAGGCTGGGAAAGAGCAGCGCCTCCGCACCTCGGTAGAGCGCCTGCAAAGTGGCATGGTTCGGCTGGTCAACGAGGCGGACCACCGGCGCAATGTTGCGGTAGTCTCCCAGCCGATCGAGGAGCGTCTCCACGTCCTGGCCCACGCGACCGGCGAAGACGAGGTGCGGCAGCGCCTCGGCTGCGTCCGTGCCGGCAAGACGGCGATAGGCCTCGCACAGGAGCTTGCCGTTCTTGCGGCCCGTCGGGCTGCCGACGGACAGAAAATAGGGCCGCTCCGGCAAGGCACCGGCCCGTGAACCCGGCGGTGGATCGCGAAACTCGTGGGCAAGCAGGATCGCGGCTTCCGGGGCGACGGAGGGATCGAGGGCGCCCTTTTCGATCTCCGCAAGCGCGTCGCGCCTGGTGTGCTCCGAAATCGCGATGAAGCGCGTGCCCGCCTGCGCAAGTGCCCTGTAGGAGGACTGGTAGGCCCGGCCGAAACCTACGCCCACGCCGGCCTCCGCAGCCAGGGGAATGGTGTCGTAGAGGACCGCGACGACGGAGACGGTGGGATGCAGCGCCTTGGCGCGCAGACCGACGCGGCGGGCGATCTCGAAGTTTGCCGGGGTGAGAAGCACGCCGCCATCGAGACTGACGACGTCGCCGACGGCGGAGCCGGGACGTCCGGGCCTGAGTGACCGGGCCGCACCGAGGGCGGCCTGTTCGGCCTCGTAAAGGGCGCGCTTGAGGCCGCGATACTTGCCGAGGCTGCGCACCTTGGGCAGCAGGCCGAGCCGCTCCTTCACCGTTTCGGTGGCGTAGAGGTGCTCCGGGTCGAAAGCCCACGGAGCGACCTCGCGGAAGCGGCCGGTGAGGGGATTGAGAACGACCGCGGTGGCGCGGCCCGCCGTGACGAGCTCGTAGGCGAACTCCAGGCAGGTCCGCTGGACCCCGGTCAGTTCCTCGGCCTTGCGGCCGAGGGCAGAGACTTCGGTGACGTCGACGAAAAGTCGCGTCATTGCCTTCCGAAATCGTCCTGGATGCGGACGATGTCGTCCTCCTCCAGATAGGCGCCGGTCTGGACCTCGATGATCTCCACGCCGATCCGGCCCGGGTTGGCCAGGCGATGGACCTCGCCCATCGGGATGAAGATGCTCTCGTTCTCGCGCAGGATCTTCGTTTCCTCGCCCACGGTGATTTCGGCGGTGCCGCGCACCACGACCCAGTGCTCGGCGCGGTGGAAGTGCTTCTGCAGGGACAGCTTGGCGCCCGGCTTGACGGCGATGCGCTTCACGCGGAAGCGGTCGCCGATGTCCATGGTCTGGTACCAGCCCCAGGGGCGGTAGACCCGGGCATGCTCGGAGGCCTCGCTGCGGCCCTGGGCGGACAGCGTGCCGACCAGCTGCTTGACCTTCTGGGCCTGCTGCAGGTCCGCGACGAGGACGGCGTCCGGCGTTTCCACGATGGCGAGGTTCTCAACACCAACCGCGCAGATGAGTCGGCCGCCGGAGCGGACGATGGAATTCTTGGAATCGAGGACCACGACGTCGCCCTCGGTGGTGACGCCGTCGGAGCTCTGGTCGGTGGCCTCCCAGAAGGCCTTCCAGTCGCCCACATCGGACCAGCTGAACGTCACCGGCACCACGAAGGACGATTCGGTGCGCTCCATGACCGCGTAGTCGAAGGAGATGGCGCGCGCCTTCTCGAAGGACGGGCCGAGCACGGTGAAGCCGATATCGTCGGAGGCTTCGGCGACGGCGGCCTTGATTGCGGCATGGGTTTCCGGCTCCAGCCGAGCAACCTCGTCGAGTAGCGATGCGGCGCGGAAGCAGAACATGCCCGCGTTCCACAGGCAGCCTTCGTCGATCAGCGTCGCTGCGGCGTCGGCCGAGGGCTTCTCCAGGAAGCGGGCGATCTTGAAGGAGCCATCCGGTCCGGGCTCGCCGGGCGCGATGTATCCGTAGCCGGTTGCCGGGTGGGTCGGCCTGACGCCGAGCGTCACGATACCGCCCTCGGCCGCAACCTTCGCTGCCGCCTCGGCGGCCTCGGCGAAGGCGTCTGCGTCGGTGATCAGGTGATCCGACGGCATGATGAGCAGGATCGCCTCGGGGTCGTCCTCGTAGGCGACGGCAGCCGCGGCGGCGATGGCCGCGAGCGTGTCGCGCCGGGCCGGTTCGAGCACGATCTTGCCGTCGACCCCGAGCGCCTGAAGCTGCTCACGGATGAGAAAGCGGCCGTCGGCCGAGGCGAGCACGACGGGCGTCTGGTAGAGCGGCGATCCGACGACCCGGCGCACCGTGTGCTGGAACAGCGATTCCTCCCCGAAGAGGGGGGCGAGCTGTTTCGGCAGATCCGCCCGCGAAAGCGGCCAGAGCCGCGTACCCGATCCGCCGGACAGAATGACCGGAACCACCATGTGCATGAACTCCCGCTGCGATTTGGCCCCTCTAGTCATTCCAATCGGCGGCCGTGTCAACGTCGCGCGATCGGTTTAGGGCCAGATCACTGCCGATCCCGGCATCCAGGGCCAAGTGGCGCGGTGCAATTCTCGACCAATGGCTGGAAACCCGGTCCGGGACCGACTATTGGATTGGTCCAATTCCAGTTTGGCCGCGTTCCGCCGGGTTGCCTCCGCATGCATGCATCGACTGCCTCGCCCGATGGGACTTCCGGCATATCGCCGAAGCAGTGGATCGTCCTCTGTCTTTTCATGCTGGTTATCTTCGTCCTCTGGCAGACGACCTACATCTCGTGGAAGCCGGTGCCGGGCAACAATCCGGAGTATCCGCTGGGCTGGTGGGGCTGGTTCGACCAGGGCAACTATCTGCGTTCGGCCAAGGCGATCCTCGACTGGAACCTCGATCCCGCTGAATATTACTATCCGCCGCTCTACCCGCTGATCGGGGCGGCATTCGTGCCGGTCTTTCCCTATCACCCCTACTATTTCGTCGATCTTGCCGCGACGCTGGGGTTCTTTCTGCTGTTCGTCGCCACGACGCGTCGGGCCATCGGTTTCTGGCCGGCGGCGATCATCGGCTTTGCGTTCATTGCGGTCTTCAATGTCATTCGCCTCCAGTGGGTCATACCGTGGACCACCAGCGTGTCCGCGGTGCTTGTGGCCGCCGCTCTTTTGCTTCTCGATCGCTACGACCGGGCCAGGCGCGAGGGCGGCTGGGGCCTGCGAACGCATGTCCTGAACGCCTACCTGTTCGGTCTCGTGTGCGGCCTGCAACTGCCCCTGAGGCCGGGCGACATCGTGCTGCTCGCGCCGGTGGCGCTGGGTTATGGCGTGCTGGTGCTCCTCGATCTGTTCAGCGGAGACCCCGCGCGCCGGCGCTGCGCGCTCTGGGCGGCGGTGGCCGGCGTGCTCGGGCTGGTTCCCGGCGCCGTCATCATGTTCGGGTTCAACCTGCTGGTCTTCGGCGACCTGATGGGTGGCTATTTCGCCCTGTCGGTGTCGCGCGGATTCTATTTCGGGGATTTCTTCGAGAAGCTGTTCTCGCTGGTGGTGGCCTCGCACCCGATCTATCTGGAGCGCGGCGCCGACTGGCTGACGGAACTGCCGATCAACGCGCTCTGTCTCGGCTTCCTGCCGGCCGCGGCGCTGTTCGCCCGGCCGCTCGTGTTCCGGCTGGCGGCAGTGGCCGCGCTGTTCCAGATCGTCCTCTACTTCTCCTATGGTGACGCACTGCCGACCGGCACCTTCCGCTACAACAACATTCACTATTTCAAGTGGATGCTGCCATGGATCGTGGCGTTCGCGGCCTATTTCGTGGTGCACGCGATCCAGGCACGCGGAGCCGCGCGGCTACGCGCCCGGGTTGGCCTCGCCTTCGGGGTGATCGCGACGCTCGTCCTGTTCAGTATCAACGTCGATCCGGTGGCCCGGCCGCCGCTTTCGGTGACGGCGGGCGGAGAGGGGGGTGTCGAGCTCGCCTTTTCCGACGGTCCGGCGCTGGAATATATCGACTTCGACGGGACGCCGGCCGGCTGGACGGACGTCTACTTCGAGAACCGGGCCACGGTGCGGGTGAACGGCGGCGAGCCACTGGAGAATTACGGCGAGTATCGGATGTTTCCGCGCGAAGGGAAGGGGCAGGGCGAAGGCATCAGGCTGCTCTTCCTGCGGCCGGTCGAAGCGGAGACGGTGAGCGTCGATTTCGGCGTTGCGCTGGCCCGGGAGGCGCCGGTCGACGAGGCGTCGGTGCACCCCGTCGCCGTCCGCTTCGTGCTGGACTGGCCGTTTTCCAGTCACTGGCGCTGATCTGGCACGATTGCCGCTTCAGGCAGGTCCAGACCGCCCCGCCCCGCGTACCCAACCGGTATTTCTGCCATCGACTTGACGGATTCGTACCCGTTGGTAGGCAGGCCCCGCACAAGGTGGGTTGCCCAGAAATCGGGCGATTCGCCCGACACTCATCTCCGGAGAACCGCATATGACCGCACCGCCACCCGAGACAGCCGCGGCGCCCGCCGACGGCGCGATCAGCGGGCTGCGGCGGATCTTCCGCTTCCTGGTGACGGGCGGCACCGGCTTTCTGGTGGATGCGGGTGTTCTCAGCCTGGTGCTGGCGACCACGGCGATCGGGCCGATCGGCGCGCGCTGCCTGTCGTTTCCGGCTGCGCTTCTCGTGACCTGGACCCTGAACCGGACGTGGTCGTTCGGCGACCGGGGCCGGCCGCGTCTCAGCGCAGAGCTTGCCGGCTATGTCGGCGTGCAGGTGGTGGGCTTCCTGATCAATTCCGGCATCTACGTGGTGCTGGTGACCGGGATTGGCGGCATGCAGGCGCCGGCACTGGTGGCGCTGTTCTTCGGCTCGGCCGCGGCCGCCTTCGTGACCTTCGCGCTCCTCAACCTGAAGCTCTACGGCCGATAGGCCTGTTCATGCCGTCGATTCCACGGGGCGCGCCCGCCGGCAGGTTCCGGGGGCGCAGGGGAACCCGTCTACGGCTCGCCTGAAGGCACCGGGTCTGCGGAAAGGGCGATCAGGGCTGCTCGGCTTCCAGCGCGTCCAGCCGTTCGTTCCACTCCCGGCGTCCCTTGAGGAAGTCGGCGATGGTGGCCCGGCGCCGGTCGCCGCCGATGATCCCGAGGATCAGGCCCGAGGTGATCGACTGCAGTCCGATCATCCCGAAGGTCGCCGCCGCGATGGTGGTGGCGATGTAGGGCACTGCTCCGAGTTGGAGGTATGTGGAGATGACGAACAGGCCCCATACCAGCGAGATCAGCAGGCAGAGCGCGCCGACCGCGCCGAAGATCACGAACGGATAGAAGGCGATCGCGTTGAGGATGGCGAACATCACGATCCGCGCGCCGTCGCGGAACGTGTCGAGCTTGGATTCCGAATCCTCCTTGCGCGCCCGGTAGTCGATGGGCACTTCGCGCACATCGGCCTTGGCGTAGGCGGCAATGACGTTGAGCTCGGTTTCGAGCTGGAAGCCGTGGCTCTGGACGTCGAGGAGGTCGACGAAGGGCCGCGACATGATCCGCATGCCGGAGAGCACGTCGCTGTAGCGTTTGTTCGCAAGGAACGAGATCAGCTGGGTGAGCACCCGGTTGCCGAAGCCGTGGAACGAGCGGGTGTTCTGCTTGTCGTAGGCGCCGTGGCTGACCCGGTCTCCGACGACCATGTCGAGGCGCTCGCGGATCAGCTCGTCGCAGAGGCGGCGGGCATCGGTGGCCGGATAGGTGTGATCGGCGTCCACCATGATGTAGACGTCGGCGACGAGACGGGAGAGGGCCTTCTTGACCGCCCGGCCCTTGCCCTGGGCGGTTTCCTTCAGGAGCAGGTGGCGGGTGCCCCGGAAGTGCTCCTCGACGATCGCATGGGTGCGGTCCTTCGAGTTGTTGTCGACCACCACCATCACCGCATCGGGAAAATGCGCCGCGTAGTCCTCGACCGTGTCGGCGATCGCGTGCTCTTCATTGTAGGCGGGGATGACGATGCAGATCTTGACCATGGCAGACGCAACTGACTCCGGCGGCGCGGGCTGAACCCATTCCAATGTGTGGCAGTCGCTCATAGCAGCCCGGATCCCGGCTGTCGCGGTTCAAGCCGTCCGATGGTTTCTACCAGCCGCCGCCACCGCCGCCACCGCCGCCGCCTCCGGAAAAGCCGCCGCCGAAGGAGCCGGACGAGCCGGAACTGGCCGAGCGGATCGAGGCGACGCCCTGGTTGACCGTGCGGGAGATGCCGGAGCCGATCCCGTCGGACACCGAGGAGAGGGCGGCAGGCGACCAGCCGCCGCCATGGTGACCGTGATACCAGACGGGCGCGACCATGGCGCCGGCGGCCACCAGGTGGGCGAACTGGTTGGTCCAGGCGGTCTCCACGCCCAGCGCCACGGCATAGGGCAGCAGCTCCTCGAAATGCTCGAAGGTCCGGTCGGGCGC
Source organism: Amorphus coralli DSM 19760 (assembly GCF_000374525.1). Lineage (GTDB taxonomy): Bacteria > Pseudomonadota > Alphaproteobacteria > Rhizobiales > Amorphaceae > Amorphus > Amorphus coralli. The sequence goes on along the minus strand of NZ_KB894577.1, from coordinate 38,214 downwards.
GTTGGCGAACTTGAGCCGGTCGGCCTCCGCCACGGTGAGGTAGAGCCGGGTGCCCTCGATCTCGCGCATGGCGTCGAGACCGGCGCTGGTCGGCCTGGCCATCAGCTTGAAGAAGATCGGCGGAACGGCGGCCGTGACCACCAGGGCGAGGCCGGGAACGAGGCCGGCATCGCCAATCAGCAGGACCGATGTCGCGAGGGTGAAGCCCAACGCCACCACGGTGAAGATGGTGAAGACCAGCGCCTGGGGCAGGCTCGTCCAGTTGCGCCGAAAGACGAGCGACCAGCTCTTCAGCGCGAGCGTCACGGCGACGATCAGACCGACAACGGCGGCGAAGGCGAAGAGGCGGTAGCCGAGGCCGGCAATCGGGTCGGCACTCGCCAGGTCGCTGGCGATCCAGGTGGCGGCGCCGATGGCCAGTCCGCCCAGCCACCAGCCGAAATTCTGCTGGATGTGGGAGCGGAGGAAGCGGCCCGAGAGGAAGGTCTTGAGGGTCGTGTTCGCCTTGGCGAGCTCGACGGAATCGGCCTTCGAGAGGGTGATGGTGTCGCCCTCGTCGAAGAACAGCTTGGCCAGCACCTTCGCTTCGCCGGGGCTCGGCGCGCGCCGACGCGGTCCGGCCCGGGTCAGGGTCAGGACGCCATCGTCGTTTTCGGCGATTTCGACATGACCCTTGACGGCGAGATCGAGAATGGCCGCGACCAGGCACTTGGTGTCGTAGGCCATGCGGTCGAGATAGCGCATGGCGTGCGGCGGCACGGTCGGGTGGTAGACGGGGATGATGGGTCCGAGCGCCGGGTCCCGTCCGACGCGGCGCCACGCGAGGATGAAATAGACGAGCGTGGCGAGTGCGCCGAGCACCGCGATGATGGCCTGAAGGGGATCGCCAAGCAGGCGCTGCAGCAGCGAGGGTTCGGCCACGATGCCCTTGGGAAAGGCCACGGCGACCGTCATGCCCTCGCGCGGCTGAAGCGGCTGGGTGGTAACGAAGAAGGCTCTCCCGTCCTGCGTGGTCGCCGTTGCACCCTGGCCGCTTTCGCCGAAGCTGCCGGTATAGACCGAGGTGGACAGGATCCGCGCGCCGCCCGGGGGCGTGACGACCGCTTCGGCGCGGTCGATCGGAAACCCCCATTCATCGCCCGTCGCGTTCCAGTAGATCTCGTCATAGTCGTCGAAGAAGCCGACCTGCTTCGTCATCCGGTAGGCGATTTCGTAGGTATAGACGCCCGGCTTCAGGAATGTGTCCGCCGAGCCGATGCGGATCTCCGCCTGGCCGTTCTCGACCGTCAGGCTGTAGGGCGAGGCGGATCCGTCGCGCTTCACCGATGTCAGGTCGAAGGCGGAATGGATTCGACCGAGACCCATGGTGCGGGTCAGCGGGATGACCCGGTAGATCCCGCGTCGGATCTGGTCGCCCCGGGCGACGACCTGGATGGTTTCCGCCACGGTAATCGCGCCGGTCGTCTCCACGTCGATGATGCTGCGGAAATAGCGGATGCGCTCGGGGCCGGTCGCCGGGCCCGTGGGCGGCGTGGCGAGGGGCGCCGCGTTCGATGGTGCTGCAGCCGTCTGCGCTGCAGCAGGCGCTGTCGCGACCGTGTCGGACGCATCGGGATTGCCTGCCACGTGTGCCGGGCCTGAAGCGACCTGATGCAGGGTCTGCCAGATGCCGGACTGCGCGCCGACCACCATGATGATGGCAATCGCGATGAAGACGAGGCGGGTTCTCGACATGGAGTTTCCCGGTCAGGCGGGGCTGGGGGACGGAATCAGCTTGTGCCGAAGTCGACCTTGACCGGCTCGGCAACCTGCGGGTCGTCGAACTCGAGGAATTCGCGCTCGCTGAAGCCGAGCGAACGGGCGAACAGGTTGGCCGGGAAGGACTGGATCATCACGTTGTAGGCCTTCACGGAGCCGTTGTAGAAGCGCCGCGACCGGGAGATCTTGTCCTCGGTCTGGGTCAGCTCGTCCTGAAGCTGGCGAAAATTTTGGTCGGCCTTGAGGGTCGGGTAGGCCTCGGCAAGCGCGAACAGCTTGCCCAGCGCGCCGGACAGGATGTTCTCGCTGGCGGCCTGGCTCTCCGGAGAGCCGGTGTTGTTGACGGCGCTGTTGCGGGCCTGGATCACCGCCTCGAGCGTCTCGCGCTCATGCGACGCGTAGCCCTTCACCGTCTCCACCAGGTTGGGGATCAGGTCGTAGCGCCGCTTCATCTGGACCTGGATGTCGGACCAGGCCTCGTCGACCTGGGCCCGCGCCGCGACGAGCCGGTTGTAGATGAGGATGGCGAAAACCGCGACGAGCGCGATCACGCCGAGGACGATCCAGGTACCCATCTGCAACTCCCCTCCGCCGCAGAAAACTCGCTCCCCGCTTTTAGGCGATGCGGGCGGTGGCCGGAAGCCCGCACGTCCCGACCGGGACGAGAAAGCGGTCGGACCGCCGGAACGTCCCGCAGTTTGGAAGCGTTACACGAACCAGTCAGCCGGCCCGAACGCCGGCTTTTCCGACCCAGACAATCCCGGAGAATGGCCCGTGAGCGCAACCGACCCCGCAGCTCCGCCGGAGCGGATGCCGGTATCCATCACCATCAATGGCAATCGACATAAGCTGGAGGTGGCGCCCTGGACGACACTGCTCGACCTGCTGCGTCACGAGCTGGAGCTCACCGGCACGAAGAAGGGCTGCGATCACGGCCAGTGTGGCGCCTGCACGGTGATCGTCGACGGGCGACGGATCAATTCCTGCCTGCGTCTTGCGGTCATGGCAGACGGCTCCGAGGTGACCACCGTCGAGGGCCTGGCGACGAACGGCGAGCTGCACCCGATGCAGGAAGCCTTCATCGAGCGTGACGCCTTCCAGTGCGGCTACTGCACACCGGGTCAGCTCTGCTCCGCGGTGGCGCTGATCGACGAGGGTCATGCCACCACCCGCGACGAGATTCGCGAGCAGATGAGCGGCAACCTCTGCCGCTGCGGTGCCTACGTGAACATTGCCGACGCGATCGAGGACGTGATGGCCAAGGGAGGGCAGGCGCGATGAGGCCGTTTTCCTACACCCGGGCCAGCGACGTGGGCGAGGCGGTGGCCGCGCTTGCTGCGAACGACGGCGCACGGTTCATCGCCGGCGGAACCAATCTTCTGGACCTGATGAAATATGACGTCGAGCGCCCTGAGCACCTGATCGATATCACGGCGCTGCCGCTCGACCGGATCGAGAACACTGCAGACGGGGGACTGTCGATCGGTGCGATGGTGCGCAACACCGACATCGCCTATGACGAGCAGGTGGCCGCGCGCTTTCCGCTGCTCGCCAGCGCGATCCTTGCCGGCGCGTCGCCGCAGCTCAGGAATTCCGCTACCACCGGTGGCAACTTGCGCCAGCGCACCCGCTGCTCTTACTTCTACGACGTCTCCACCCCCTGCAACAAACGCGAGCCCGGAAGCGGTTGCCCGGCGAAGACCGGCTTCGCGCGCTATCACGCCATCCTCGGCGCGAGCGAGCGATGCATCGCAACGCACCCGTCCGACATGTGTGTCGGGCTGGCGGCCCTCGGCGCCACGGTCCGCGTGGAGGGACCGGAGGGATCCCGTTCGATCCCGTTCTCCGATTTCCATCGCCTGCCCGGCGACACGCCGCAGGTCGACACCACGCTCGCGCACGGAGAGATGGTCGTGGCCGTCGATCTGCCCGGGAAGGGGTTTTCCGACCATTACAGCTACCTGAAGATCCGCGACCGGCTGTCCTACGCCTTTGCACTGATTTCCGTCGCGGCGGCGCTGGACATGGACGGCGACACGATTGCCGAGGCCCGGCTGGCGCTCGGCGGCGTGGCCCACAAGCCGTGGCGCAACGCGGAAGCGGAAGCCGCCATGCGCGGCAAACCGGCTGTCGAGACGACCTTCGCCGAGGCCGCTGACATCGTGCTGGCCGAGGCGGAAACCGTTCCGGGCAATGCCTTCAAGCCCGAGCTCGCGCGCCGCACGATGATCCGCGCGCTTTCCCAGGCGGCAGCCGGGACCCCGCAGAGCCAGTCCGACAAGCGCATCCAGTAGAGGTCAGACATGACGACATCCGAACGCTTCGTCGGCTCCGCCCAGCGGCGCACCGACGGCCGCAAGAAGGTGACCGGCACGGCTCCCTACGCCGGTGAGTTCACCACGACCGGACTTCTGCACGGCGCTGTGGTCAATGCGGCCATCGCGCGGGGATCGATCCGCTCGATCGACATCGCGGCGGCCGAGGCCGTGCCGGGCGTGGTGCGGGTCTTCACCCACGAGAACCGACCGGACGAGGCCTGGTTCACCTCAGCCTTCAAGGACATGGTGGCGCCGGACGGAACGCCGCTCCGTCCGCTGCGTGACGCCCGCGTCTTCTACAGCGGCCAGCCCATCTCACTGGTGGTCGCGGAGGATTTCGAGACAGCGACCTATGCCGCCTCGCTGGTGCACGTGGCCTACGAGGTGACGCCCCACCAGACCGATCTGACGGCAGCAAGGCACGATGCCTTCGATCCCGACGAGGGCGAGGGAGATATCGTGCGCGGCTCCGCGGAGAATGCGCTGGCGACGGCGCCCGTCTCCATCGACCGCAACTATCGGATCGCCATCGAGCATCACAACCCGATGGAACCGCATGCAACGACCACCGTCGTGGAAGCCGATGGGCGACTCACCGTCTACGACAAGACCCAGGGCGCGCGAAACAGCTACGACGTGGTGGTGAACGTGTTCGGTCTGCCGGAGGACCGGGTGCAGGTGCTGTCGCCGTTCGTCGGCGGCGCCTTCGGGTCGGGCCTCAGGCCGCAGTACCAGCTGTTCCTCTCGGTGATGGCGGCGCTGGTGCTGGAGCGTTCGGTGCGGGTGACGCTGACCCGCGACCAGATGTTCACCTTCGGCTACCGGCCCGACACGCTGCAGCGGGTGGCGCTGGGTGCCGAGGCGGACGGCAAGCTGAAGGCTGTGATCCACGATGCTCTGGCCGGCACCTCGCGCTACGAGGACTTCACCGAAACGGTCGTGGACTGGTCCGGGCTGCTCTACCAGTGCGACGACGTGCGGCTCGCCCACCGGCTTGCCAAGATCGATACCGTGACGCCGATGGACATGCGGGCGCCCGGCGGGGCGACCGGCATGTACGCCATCGAGACGGCGATGGACGAACTGGCCTGCGAACTCGGCATGGATCCGCTCGAGCTGCGCCTCAAGAACTATGCCGAGCGCGACCAGAACGAGGACAAGCCGTTCTCAAGCAAGCAGCTCAAGGAGTGCTACCGGCAGGGCGCCGAGCGCTTCGGCTGGTCACGGCGCAGACCGGAGCCCCGATCGGTGCGAGAGGGCTCCGACCTGGTGGGCTTCGGCATGGCGACGGGCTCGTGGGAAGCGATGCTGTTTCCCACCAGCGCCCGGGCAACCCTGCTGCCGGACGGTTCGCTGGAAGTCGCCACGGCGACCGCCGACATCGGCACGGGCACCTACACTATCCTGGCGCAGATCGCGGCAGACGCGCTCGGGCTGCCGATGGATCGTGTGAAAGTCGCCATTGGCGATTCCAGCCTGCCGAAGGCGTTCGTCGAGGGCGGTTCGGCCACGGCGGCCTCGGCCGGTTCGGCCATCCTCAAGGCCTGCCAGGAGCTGAAGGAGGCATTACTGACCGCAGCCCGGCGGATCGACGGCTCGCCGCTCGCCAACGTCGGCCTGGAGCAGGTGGTGTTTTCCTCAGGGTCCATCCGCCGCGCCGCCGACGAGAGCGAGGCCGTCAGTCTGGAGGCACTGGCCGCCGCCAACGGCAATGCGCCGCTCTCCGTCGAGATCGACAACAGCCCGTCCGACAGCCCCTATTCCAGCTACTCCCACTCGGCCGTGTTTGCCGAGGTGCGCGTGGATGCCGAGATCGGGATGCCACGGGTGACGCGCATCGTCAGCGCGGTGGCGGCTGGACGCATCATCAACCCGCAGACGGCGCGCAGCCAGATCATGGGTGGCGTGGTGTTCGGCATGGGACAGGCGCTGCACGAGGAAGCGGTGATCGACCATGCGCTCGGCCGGTTCATGACGCACCATTTGGCCGATTACCATATCCCCGCCCACGCGGATGTCGCCGATATCGACGTTCTCTTCGTGGAGGAGCACGACGAGGCGGTGAACCCGCTCGGCGTGAAGGGTGTCGGCGAGATCGGCGTGGCCGGCACGGGCGCGGCGATCGGCAACGCCATCTACAACGCCACCGGCGTGCGGGTGCGCGAGCTGCCGATCACTGTCGACAAGATCCTCGCTGGCTGGACGCGCTGATGGCGCGACCGCGAGGGGCGACGGGGCCGGTCCCCGCCGCCTTTCGCGTCAGTGCAGCGACAGGATGTAGTGGGCGGCCGTGAAATAGATGATCAGGCCGGTCACATCGACGAAGGTTGCCAGCAGCGGCGCCGAGATGACCGCCGGGTCGAGGCGCACCGCCCGGATGCCGAGCGGCAGGAGCGACCCGACCAGGTTGCCCCAGGTGACGATGCCGAGAACGCCGATCGCAACCGTGAAGGTGATGAGTTCCGGCGAGAACTTGCCGTGCTCGGTGTAGTCGGCCCAGCCCATCGTGTCCCAGAGCGTGATGCGCGCGGTGGCGACGGCGCACAGCATGGCGCCCAGGATCAGGCCGGTGACGAGCTCGCGGCGGAAGATACGGAACCAGTCGCCGAGGGTGCATTCCTTCAAGGCCAGCGCGCGGATGATCAGGGTCGACGACTGGGAGCCGGAGTTGCCGCCGCTGGACAGGATGAGCGGCAGGAACAGGGCGAGCACCACGGCCTGGTCAAGCTCGGCCTCGTAGTAGGTGAGGGCCGTCGCCGTCAGCATCTCGCCGACGAAGAGAATGGCGAGCCAGCCGCCGCGTTTGCGGACCTGTTCCCAGATCGACGACATCATGTAGGGCGTGTCGAAACTGGCAACGCCGCCCATTTTCTGAAGCGTGTCGGAAAAGGCGTCCTGGCTGAGGTGAACGATATCGTCGGCCCGGATGACGCCGACAAGCCGGTCGCCGGCATCCACCACCGGCATTTCGATGGCATCGCGGACCTGGAAGCGGTGGACGGCGGCTTCAACCGAATCGTCCACCTTCAGGCGCGTGACCTGGCGGTCCACCGCTTCCGATAGCGGTGCATCGAGGTCGATGCGGACCAACTCGTCGAGATCCAACCGGTCGATGAGGCGGTGGGTCTCGTCGACGATGTAGACGCTGACCACCGGCTGTCCGTAGGCCTCGCGGCTCCTCAGCCGGTGATAGATTGCGCGAACGCTTTCCTCGGCGCCGGCGGTGAAATAGTCCACGCTCATCCAGTGGCCGATCTGCTCGGGCTCATACTGTTCGAGATGCCGGCTGACCTCCGGCGCGACACGACGCAGCTGTTCCTCGATCTGCAGCGCGCGGGTGCGGGGCATCTTGTGCAGCAGCTTGGCGAGGTCCTGCTCGGGCACGTCCTTCAGGAGCTCGATGGACTGCTCCACGGGGAGCGAGCGCAGGATGTAGTTCTGATAGACGTAGGAGATGGCGCCGAAGACGTCGGACCGGGCTTCCGGTTCGACCGCCTGGAAGAAGGCGGCGGCCTCCTGGCGGGTCAGGCTCTCGATCGTCTCGACATAGTCCCCGACCTTGTAGGTGCGGGTGATCCGAGCCAGCGCGGCGCGGTCGTCGGTCGCGACAGCACTGCGCACGTCACCGACAAGGGCGTAGGGATCGACTGTCTTCACGGGGCAGGCCTTTGACAAGTCCTGCGCCGGCCGAGATCAGCAAACCGGATCGTCGGCGCACAGGCGTGCATCAGGAGGGGACCGGAAGAGAAACCGGCGCCTACTGCTCAAGCAGCCTTGTCTGACAGCCGTGTGTCAGTCCGCCACCGCGTGCCGCAGCGCGCCGCCCGGCCCACAGCCTGCTGCCCTCAGGTCCAGGGGTCGTATGTGCCGATGTTCCACAGATGCCCTTCGGGATCGAAGAAGGAGCAGGCGCGGCCGCCGTGGTCGGGATCGTGCAGCGGCATGGCAATCCGGGCGCCACCGGCCTGCGCGCGGGCTGCGATGCCATCGACGTCCGTCACCACCAGGTAGGCACTCTGCGTCACCCGGCCGAGGGCGGCCGGTGTGGTCTGGAATGCGTCGAACGGGTCGTCGCGGGCGCTGCCGAGCATGATCATCCCATCGCCGAGCACCAGCTGGGCATGGGCGATGCCGCCGTCGCCATCCTCCACGACGAGATGACGCTCGAAGCCGATCACCGAGCAAAGCCAGTCGATCATCGCCACCGCGTCGGCATAGCGCATGGTCGGAATTGTCGTGCTTGCCATGGTTTGACCTCGCTTTCCGGTACAGGTTCGAGGGTGGCGGTTCTTTTTTGGGCTGGCAATCTTTCGCGTTGCACCCAAACTGATCTGAAGAGGGTCTGGAACGGCAGCGAGGGGCTGCCGGGGGCCGGGCGGTATCGAAAGTGCGATTTCGTCCGGGGAAGGTGACGATATGCAGTGTCGCGTTGCGGGAGGATTGCGGCTCGTGCCGCGCACGCTCGGCCTTGACGACCTGGCCGAACGGGCGTGCCGCGCCATCATCGCCCAGTTTCGCCGGCCGACGGGCAAGGTGGGCAAACTCTTCGGCGTGCTGATGGGAATGCGTGCGTCGAATCGGCGGCGCAACCGGTGGGCCGTGGAGCATCTGTCCATCCAGCGCGGTGACCGGGTGCTGGAGCTCGGCTGCGGGCCGGGCGTCGGTGTGCGCTATGCGGTGGAGGCCGGTGCGCACGAGGTGCTGGCCCTCGACCATTCCATCGAGATGATCCGCCAGGCCGACTGGCGCAACCGACCGGCGGCCGCAGCGGGGCGCGTCGTGTTTCGCCTGGGCGGCCTGGAAACGCTGCACCCGGAAGACGGGCCGATCGACGCCGCCTTCATGGTCAACGTCGTCCACTTCCTCCCGGACCGGATGCAGGCCTTCGACATGATCGGTGAACTCCTTGCGGAAGGCGGCCGGCTGGCGGTGGTCTATCAGCCCCGCATGCGCAAGGTCAGCGAGGCGGAACTGCTCGCCGGGGCGGAGGAGCTCGCCGCGGAAATGCGGGAGGCAGGCTTCGCCGATGTCGCCTGCCACCGGCTGGAGCTGAAGCCCAACGCCGCGCTGTGCGTGGTCGGCCATGCCCGTGCCCGCGCCAGACGCGCGGTCGCCGGCATTCAAGCGAAACGAGATGCCCGGCCGAAGCCGGAGCTGCGGCTCGTCGTATCCGACCAGGCCGGCCACGCCTGAGGCCGGCCCGGAACCAGTCTAGCCGGCGGTCTGCGTCGTGCCGTCCAGCTCGGCGACCATCCTGAGCGAACCGTCCAGGCCCACCCCGTCTTCGTCCTTGAGCGCCACCTCGCGCAGGCGGCGCAACCAGTCGGCGCCGTCCTCGCGGTCGACCAGCATCGGCACGGCCGACAGAACCTGGTCGTACTTGGAGACGCCGCGGGCGTGGGTGTCGGAATAGCCCTTGATGAGCCGCCGGCACTTCAGGATTTCCACGGCGAGGGCGTGATTGCGCGGCGAGACTGCGCGCACCTGCTCGATCCAGGCCTCTATGTGCGCCGTTTCGTGACGGTGGCGCAGGAGAGCGCGGCGATAGCGCCGCATGCCGCCGAGCGCATAGAGGGTCAGGAACCAACGGATCGTGTCGGTGCGCACGCGCCGGCCCTTGTTCACCCGCCGGTCGAGCCAGGCGAGCAGCTTCGGACGGGCCTCGATGGCCGCACCGAGGCGGGCCGGAAGCATGCCGCACACCTCCTCGCCACGCGGATGCATGTACTCTGTGATGGTGAGCACCTGGTCGTCAGTCGCCCGCGTCTCGTTGCGGACGCGCTCGAAGCGGGCCTGCCGGGTCTTGAGGTCGGCGACCCGGATCACGTCGTCATAGGCCATTGCATTGGCGACATATTTGGCCGCCGCGATGCTGAGTGCGTGCTCGCCGGCGGGATCGTCGAGACGGGCGAGATCGGCAACCCGATCCAGATACTCGCTGCCGTAGGCGAGGTCCTGATAGTCCACGACCTTCTGGAGCCCGGAGCGGAGCATGGACCGCACCGGGGGGGCGAACTCGCCCTCGATGCGGGCGAGCAGCCGGCCGTAGGCGTCCACGAGGTCGGCGGGCCCCGCCGGGCCGGCATCGAAGAGCGGCGTCGCGGCGGGGGCGTGCAGCGTGGCAGGGGCGGGCGTCGCGCCCTTTGCCGCCTCGTAGCCCGAGGCAAAGGCCCTCAGGCTGGCCGTCACGCCCTTGCCGCTCTCGCGGATGGTTTCCTCGAAGCTTTCGCGATCGAACGGCAGCGTGCCGGACCCCGCAAGCGCGCCGAACAGGCTGGAGGAAATGATGGAGCCGGCCTCCTGGGCCATCTTTTCCATGTCGGCGATCAGCAGGCGCTGCGCGGCGATCTCCAGAACGCCGGTGACGGCCTCCGCGTCGCCGATGCCATCGCCCGGCGCGGTCTTTTCCAGGACGCCGAAGCTGCGGTGCGACGAGGTGATGAGGGTGGTGCGATCCGGGGTGACGAAGCCGCGCTGCACGGCGCGACCGGCTTCCATCAGCTCCGCCGCGACGACGATGTCGATGTCGCCCTGGGACGGGGAGAGGGCGAGGACCGGCTGACGGCCGTCGCTCTCCGCCATCTCCACGTAGTAGATGGTCGCGCCGGTGCGCTGGGCGACGCCGGGTACGCTGGTGGACTGGGCCACCCAGCCATTGCGCTCGGCGGTGGCCACGATCCAGTCGGTGACGACGCCGCCGCCCTGACCGCCGATGGCGAGGATGGCGAGCTTGATGACGCGCAGGTCGCCGGCGTCGGCGCGGGAGACGGAAGGGTCGATGGCGTTCATGTCAGGCGGCCTTTGCGAAGGCGAGGCGGCGGGAGGCGCGGCGGGACTGGAGCCAGCCGATCACCCTGGTGCGCAGGCGTGCCATGCGCCGTTCCATGGCCGTCGGGTTGTGGACGATGTCGCCGCGCCAGAAGGACGGGCACAGCACGGCGGCCTCGGCGACCTCGCCGCAGTTGCCGCAGCCGACGCACGACTGGTCGATGGCGGCGACGGGGTCGTCGCGCAGCGGATCGTCGAGGCGCTTGACGGAAAGGGAGGGGCAGCCGGACAGGCGGATGCAGGCATGATCGCCGGTGCAGACGTCCTCGTCGACGCCGAACTTCTGCTTCACCTGGCGCTCGCCCGAGGCGATGGCCTTCTGCACCAGAGGCCGCTCGCGGCGCTGCCGGTTGAGCATGCATTCCGACGACGCCACGATCACTTTCGGGCCGGGCTCCGGAGAGGTCAGCGCCTCCTTGAGCGTGTCACGCATTTTCGTGACGTCATAGGTGCGGTCGACGGTGCGCACCCAGTCGACGCCGACGCCGCGCACGGCCTGCTCGATCGGGTGGTTGGTGGAGCGGCTGCGGTTGTCGGCGCGGCTGGAGGGGATGTCCTGGCCGCCCGTGGCAGCAGAATAGTAGTTGTCGACGATCAGGATGACGTCGTCGTTCTCGTTGAAGACGGCGTTGCCGATGCTGCTGGTCAGGCCGTTGTGCCAGAAGCCGCCGTCGCCCATCACCGAGATGGAGCGCTTGTCCGACTTGACGTTGAAGGCGGACGCGGAGGCAGGGCCAAGCCCGTAGCCCATGGTGGTCGCGCCGATGTTGAAGGGCGGCAGCGAGGAAAACAGGTGGCAGCCGATGTCGGCGGCCACGTGGTGGGTGCCGAGCTCCTTCTCCACCAGCTTCATGGAGGCGAAGATCGGCCGCTCGGGGCAGCCGACGCAGAAGCCGGCGGGGCGTACCGGCACGTTGTCGGCAAGGATCTTCTCGAAGCCGGCGCCGGACGGGTCGTTGGGCGAGCGATAGCGGTCGGTGAGAAGCGCCGGGGCGTGGCCGGAGATGAAGCTGCGGATGGCCGACAGCATCACGGTGCCGGTATATTCGCCGGCGACCGGGAAGGGGTCCTTGCCGGCGAGAACGGTGTCGGAACCGGCCTTGTGCAGCATCAGGCCGAGGGCCTGCTCGATGTGGTTGGGCTGGCCCTCTTCGCAGACCAGCACGGCCTTCTTGCCGGCCGCGAACTCGAGGAATTCCTCGTCCACCAGCGGGTAGGTGACGTTGAGCACGTAGAGCGGCACCTGGCTCTCGCCGAAGGCGTCGGCTAGGCCGAGGCGCTGCAGGGCACGGATGACACCGTTGTACATGCCTCCCTGCAGGACAATGCCGATCTTACCGTCGGCCGGGCCGAAGTGCTCGTTGAGGCGCTCGCGGCGGATGTAGTCGATGGCCGCGGGCCAGCGCGCCTCGATCTTCTCGCGCTCGTGGGCGAAGTTCGCCGGCGGCAGCACGATGCGGTTGGTGTCGCGACGCGGGCTCGCCAGCGCCTCCGCCGTGGTCATCGTCGGACGGACATTGTCCCTGGCGGTGAAGTGGCCGTGCACGTGGCAGGCGCGAATGCGCATCTCCAGCATCACGGGGGTGTTGCTGGCCTCCGACAGCTCGAAGCCCTTTTCCACGATGTCGACGAGGCTGGTCAGGTTGGGGCGCGGGTCCAGGAGCCAGATCTGCGACTTCATCGCGAAGGCGTGGATGCGCTCCTGCATGATGGAGGAGCCTTCGCCGTAGTCCTCGCCGACGATGACCAGCGCGCCGCCCAGGACCCCGCCGGAGGAGAGGTTGGCGAGCGCGTCGGAGGCGACGTTGGTACCGACGGTGGACTTGAAGGTGACGGCGCCGCGGATCGGGTAGTGGACCGAGGCAGCGAGGGTCGCGGCGGCGGTGGCCTCGCTGGCGCTCGCTTCGAATCGCACGCCGAGTTCGCCGAGGATGTCCTGCGCGTCGGCCAGCACGTCCATCAGGTGCGAGATCGGTGCGCCCTGATAGCCGGCAACGTAGCCGACGCCGGACTGCAGCAGGGCCTTGGTAACGGCGAGGATGCCTTCGCCGGAGAAATCCTCCCCGGCGCCCAGCCTCAGCTTTTCCACTTCCCTGGCAAAGGACCGTTCCGCCATTGGCGCACTCCGTGCGTTCTATTTATCTGCAAATGCATATAATTGCGCGGCATCTGGAATGTGTCAAATTAACATGTGGACCGGTCGAGGTCGAAGAGCGGGGCGTCAGTACGGGTTCTGGCGGATGGTGCGCAGCACCTTGTTGAGGAGCGCCAGGAGTTGTTCGCGCTCGCGCTCTTCCAGGCCGGACAGCAGGGCCTCGTGATGGGCATGCATGGCCGGCCAGAACGCGTCCAGTGCCCGCTGGCCTTCCGGCGTGATGTAGAGTTCGCGGGCGCGAAGATCGTCCGACTTGGGCACCCGGCGGACGTAGCCGGCCTCTTCGAGGGCGTCGAGATTGCGGCTCATGGTGGACTGTTCGCAGACAGCCAGCACCGACAGCTCGTTGATGGTCAGGCCGGGACGGGCCGACAGCGTGGCCAGCGCGCGCATCCGCACGGTGGTGAGCTCGGAACCCTTGAGGGCTTCGCGAATGGTGGTGTTCCAGCGCTCCGAGATCCGGTTGAACAGGTAGGGGGCGAAGCCCTCCAGCCCGATCTCGGAGAAGGTCGGCGGAGCGCCGGTCTCGTCTTTCGTCTTCTCCGCCGACCCGTCGCTCATCCGATCCGCTCCCGCTTCCTCAGTTCATCAGATCGGGGAGGAACAGCGCAATCCCCGGGAACAGGGCGAGGAGAAAGATCAACAACAGGGTGCAGCCGATATAGGGCGCCGCGGCACGCGCCACCTCGCCCAGCGTGGTGCCGGGCGGGCCGACGCCGACCATCAGGAACAGGAGCATGCCGAAGGGCGGCGTCGCCAGGCTGAGCTCCAGTGCCAGCAGCATGACCACGCCGAACCAGATCGGGTCGAGACCCATCGACTGCACCAGCGGCATGAAGATCGGCAGCGTCAGCATCATCATGGAGAGCTGGTCCATGAACATGCCGAGGACGACGAGGGTCAAAAGCATGGCCAGCAGGATCACGGCCTGGCTGGCGTCGAAGCTGGTGGCCCAGCCGAGCAGGCCGGTGGTGGCGCCGGAAAAGGCGAGCACCTGGGAGAAGGTGGAGGATCCGAGGATGATGAGGAACATCATCGCGGTGACGGCCAGCGATTCCGTCAGTGCCTTGACGATGGCCGTCCACGTGAGCGCCCGGTAGCAGAGCGCCAGGATCACCACCGAGAGTACGCCGAAGGCGGCGCTTTCTGTCGGCGTCGCCCAGCCGAGCAGGATCAGCCCGATCACCGAGAAGACGATCAGCCCCATGGGCAGGACGTTGAGGGCAAAGGCCTTCGCGATCTCGCTGAGCGGTGCGCGCTCGGCGGCGTAGCCGGGGGCGGCGTCGGGGTCGCGGGCGATCTGGAGCCGGATCAGCACCACGTAGAGGACGGCGAGGATCAGGCCGGGCACGATGCCGGCGATCAGCAGCGCGCCGACATCGATGCGGGCGAGCGAGCCGAGCAGCACGGCGAGGGTGGATGGCGGGATGATCATGGCGAGGCCGCCGGTGGCCAGGATCGGCCCCATGATCATGTGCTTCTTGTACCCGCGCTTCAGCATCTCCGGCATCATCAGCGAGCCGAGCATGGCGGTGTTGGCCATGGACGAGCCAGAGAGGGTCGCGAACAGGGTGCCGCCGCCGACAGTCAGGTAGGAGAGGCGGCCGCGGATGCCGCCGAGGCACTTGTCGAGCGCATCGAAGACCCGCATCGCGAGCCCGGTGTGGAAAAACAACTCGCCCATGATCATGAACAGCGGCACCGGCACCAGGGTGAAGGTGGTGATGGTGCCGGAGGCGTTGTCGACCAGCTGGTCGATGCCCGCCATGCCGCCCATGAAGATCAGCACGCCGACGATGTTGATGGCGAGGAAGGCGAAGGCGACGGGGACGCCCGCCGCCATGAGGACGACAATCCCGCCGAGAAGAATGAGCGCAGCCTGGGGCCAATCCATGGTCAGGCCCCGTTGCCGTGCTGCGCTTCGACATCGCCGCCGCGCAGGATGAGGAGCCGCAGGAATTCCGTGGCGCACAGGACGAGCCCGACGGACAGCAGCGCGTAGGCCACCCAGCCGGGGATGTCGATGGAGCGGATGTCGGTCGCCCCGCGGGCGATCGCATCGGCGGCGAGCATGGCGGCGCGCCAGCCGAGGAAGGTGCAGACGAAAATGGACAGGAGCATGCCGCCGACCACGAAGGCCCGGTAGACGGGCCGGGGAAGCTGCTCGATCAGGCTGTCCACGGCGACATGGCCCTTGCGGCGCACCAGCCAGGGCGAGCCTGCGGCGGTGGCGGCGAGCATGGCGTATTCCACCAGCGCGCTGGCCGCCTGGACCGGCGGCAGGCCGAGATTGCGCAGCACCACATCGACGACGATGAGGACGGTCGAGACGGCGAGCGCCGCGGCGCCGCAGACGGCGAAGCCGATGATGAGGAAGTCGTAGGCTCGGGCGAGGGGACGCATCGGCTTACCGGATCCTGGCGAGGCGGCAGTCAGGACGGCAGGCGGAAGCCTCGAGAGGAGGCATCCCGCCCACCGTTTCGGTGCGAACCGGACCTATCGGTCGTAGTAGGCCGCGCGCAGGGCGTCGAACTGGTCGCTGCCGCTGGACTTCAGCCGGCTCCAGGCCGTCTCGAAGGCCATTTCCAGATACTCCTGGCGGGCGTCGCCGGTGATGTCGATCACCTGCATGCCGGCTTCCTGGACCGCCTTGTCGGTCTCCTCGATGACCGTCTGGTAGTGGTCAAAGGAGGACTGCTCGTGCTCGGTGGCGACCTTGGTCAGGATGGCCTTTGCCTCGTCCGAAAGGCCCGCCCACTTGTCGACGTTCATGATGATGCAGAGGTCGGTTTGGAAGAAGGCCGGATCGACCCGGTACTTCAGGAACTTGTCCCAGGACAGATCCTGGATGCCGACCAGCGGCCAGCCAACACCGTCGACCACGCCGCGCTCCAGCGCCGTGTACACTTCCGGGACCGGCACGGAGACGCTGGTGGCGCCGAGCGCGTCGAAGAACTCCCGGTAGATCGGCTGGCTGCGCAGCTTCAGGCCGCTCAGGTCGATGCCGCCGTCCTCGGTGCGCTTCGGCTCCTCGGTCAGGTAGATGTGGAAGTCGACGCCGGTGTCGATGTGGGCGAGCAGGTAGGCGCCGAGCTTGTCCTCGTAGACCTTCTGCATGATCTCGAAGCCGCCGTTGGCGCGCGCTTCCATGGCGTTGACGGTGGAGCCGACCCAGGCGTCCACTTCCGGCATGTCGCCGAGATAGTAGGTGCCGGGACCGTACTGCATGTCGATGACGCCACGGCGCACGGCCTGGGCCTGCTGCGGCGGCGGAACGACCTCCGGGCCGCCCATATACTGGATCTTGACGACGCCCTTGCCCTCTTCGTTCACCTTGTCGACGAAGCGCAGGAAGCTCTGGGCGAAGTCGAGCGAGGACGGGAAGGCGGTGACGGCCTTGAGGACGACTTCCTCGGCCTTTGCCGGCGCGATGGCGAGCAGCCCGAGAAGGGCGCCCGCCGCGACGGACTTCATCAGCGGGTGAAAGGTCATGCAGTTCTCCCTCGGAATGCGGGCGCCCCGGCGCCCGGCATGGATGGTCGGCAGGCGAAGTCTCTTGTTGTCGTTGCCGTCCGGCCGCCCGCGTCTCCTCACGCAGGCGGACGGACGAGGTTCAGAAGCCGCAGCTGGTCGACGAAGCGGCCCAGCCGTTCCTCACGGTAGGCTGCCACGTCGCGGTCGCGGTAGTCGAAGAAGCCGGTACCGTCGCGCAGGCCGTTGCGGCCTTCCTTCATGTTGCGATCGATGATGTCCGGCGCCTTGAAGCGGTCGGACTCCATCGCGTCGGTCATGTAGCGGCTGGCATAGTAGAGGATGTCGTTGCCGCCCCAGTCGATGAACTCCAGAAGGCCGAGCACGGCGAAACGGAAGCCGAAGCCGTAGACCAGGGCCTTGTCGATGGCCTCGGGCGTGGCGATGCCTTCCTCGGCCATGCGCGCCGCTTCGTTCATGGCGAGCGTCTGGATGCGTGGCACGATGTAGCCGGGCGAGGCCTTCATGCGGACCGGCACCTTGCCGATGCGTTCCAGCAGTCCCTCCAGCGCCGCAACGGAGGCCTCGTCGGTGCGCTCCGACGGCATCAGTTCCACGAGCGGCACCAGGTAGGCCGGGTTCAGCCAGTGGGCGTTCAGGAACCGGCCGGGCCGGGACACCATGTCGATGAGTTCGTCCACCAGGAAGGTCGAGGTGGTCGAGGCGACGACGGTGTCCTCGCCAAGGTGCGGATCGATCAGGGCGAAGGCGTCTGCCTTGGCCTCCTTCACTTCCGGCACGCCCTCGAAGACGAAGGCGGTGCCGGCCAGCGCCTCGGCAACGGCGCTGCGCGGAGCGACGGACACGCGGCCCATGATCCGGTCGATATCGGAGGCGTCGAACAGGCCGAGGCCGGCCAGGGTTTCGAGACCGGCGCGGATCTCGGCAAGCGCATCGGCCTCAAGCCGCGGGAAGTCCTCCGCCGGACGGTCCTTGGCGTCGAGCAGCACCACCTCGGAGCCGGCGTAGGCGAAGACGTGGGCGATGCCCCGGCCCATCCGGCCGGCGCCGACGGCACAG
This sequence comes from Amorphus coralli DSM 19760, assembly GCF_000374525.1. Taxonomy (GTDB): domain Bacteria; phylum Pseudomonadota; class Alphaproteobacteria; order Rhizobiales; family Amorphaceae; genus Amorphus; species Amorphus coralli. The sequence continues at coordinate 20,604 of NZ_KB894577.1, read as the reverse complement.
ACGCGGGGTGCCATGGCTAAAGACCCTCCCGCAGAAGTTCGGCCATCTGCGCCGGCGTGAGGTCGGACAGGCCCAGCGTCTCGAGCGTCCGGCCGGTGGCGGCGAGATCCTCGCCGACGATGGCCCCGCCAAGGGCGAACAGGCCGGCGGCCACCGGCGTCGGCGCGCCGATCCAGTGACCGACGGACACGATGAAGCCGAGGCCGAGGGCCAGGTCCTCGCGCATGTAGCGGTGGGTCTGCAGGTCGAGATGCTCGCGCCAGTCGCCGGAGTCGGTGAGCTTGTCATGGGCGAGTGCGCCGTACATCCACTCGTCGCCATCGGAGGAATAGTGGTCGGCGAGGGGAAAATGGGGCGCGGCATAGCCGAGCGCCTCGCGCACCGCCATGCGCTCGCCGTCGAGGGCGTTGGTGACGCTGCGGATGGCCGGCTGGGTGCCCTCGTTGTGGATGTCCCAGTGATCGAAGTGCTGGATCGGGCCGGCGTTCATGATGATGAGCGGCGGATGGATGATCGGGCCGGCGTTCATCAGAGCACCGGATAGCGCATCCTCGCAGCGCTCGATGGCGCCCGGGAAGGCGGCGGAGATGATCTCCAGCGCGCGATCCGTGTGGCGCGCTGGGAAGACGCCGGTGGGCAGCCGGGTGGCGCGCGTGGTCACGGCGATGAGGTTGTCGCCGTGCTTGCGGCAGAGCCACGGCAGCGTGCCGGTCTCGGCGATGGCGACGTCGGCGGTGCAGCCTTCGTCGCGCAGCGTCTTCATCATGACGTAGCTGCCGAAGGTGCCCGGCGGCAGGTAGATCACCTGGCCGTCGACGAGGTGCGGGGCGAGCGCCTTCGCCAGTTCGGCCTGGCCGAAGGCGGGAATCGGCGCGACGATGAGATCGGCGCCTGACACCGCTTCGCCGATGTCGGCCGTGATGGTGTCGATGGGCACCATCCGGGTGCCCTCGAAGTCCTTCAGCTCGATGCCGCCAGCCGCTCTGGTCGGCTCCAGCGCGGCGGGGTCACGTCGCCAGAAACGGACCGAATGGCCCCTCAGGGTGATGTCCACCGCGGCCGCGAACGACCCGTTTCCTCCGCCGACAACCGCTGTTTGCAAGTTTCTGGTTCCCCTGTTCGCCGCCGGACTGACGCAGAATGCGGCGCGGCGAAAATCTATGCATATTCATGGAAACCACGCAAGCAGGAGGAGACCCGCCCCTGCCGGGGCGGGTCCGATCAGCGGGTCGCGGGGCGCACGAAAGCCTGTAGTCCGTTGCGCGGCGCGAGCGTGATCCGCGCCTGGGGAAAGACCGACTGCGGATCAGACAGACTGTAGCGGATCGCCGGGAGGACCGTTGCCAGGACGGTCAGAATCTCCTGCATGGCGAAGCGCTGGCCGATACAGATCCGCGGCCCCAGGCCGAACGGCAGGAACGCACCGCGCTGGATGCGGCTGGCCGCATCGCCCAGGAAGCGGACCGGACTGAATTCGTCCGGCGCATACCAGAGCGCCTTGTGGCGGTGCACGACCCAGGGCGAGATCAGGATTTGGCCTCCCTTGCGGACATGCGTCCCGGCAAACCGGTCTTCTTCGATGGCTTCGCGACCGATAAAGGGAGCGGGCGGGTAAAGGCGCAGTGCCTCGTTGATCACCGCTTTGGTGTAGACAAGCTTGTCCAGACCGTCCCGGTTGACGGGACCACCGTCGAATGCCCTGGCGATCTCGATCCGCACTTCGTCCTCGTCCTCCGGATGCAGGGCCAGCAGGTAGAAGATCCAGGCCAGCGCGTTGCCGGTGGTTTCGTGGCCGGCTGCCAGGAATGTCAGGACGTTGTCCGCCACCGCATTCGTGTCCAGCCCGCGCCCTGTCTTGGGGTCGACCGCAGTGATCATCCGGTCCAGCAGGTCGTCAGTCTCGCCATTCGTACCATGCACCCGATTGCGGACCGCCGCATCGACCGTCGAGCGGAAGAGGGCGACCGCCTTGCGGGCTCGAAACCGGTCGGGCGACGGCAACCAGGTGGGCAGGTTCAGCATGGTTGCCAGATCGACCCGCCCCAGCGTGTCGAAGTAGACGGCCATGCCGGCGTGCAGCAGCATCCTGTCACGGTCCACCGCGCCTGAGAAAAAGGTGCGGGATACGATGTCGTAGGCCAGCCGCTGAAACTCGTCGGCGAGATCCATGGGGGTCGGCTGCCAGCACTGTTCCAGCCAGCGGTCCCGCATGTCGGCGGCGGCGGCCTCCATGTCGGCGTAGACGTTGGCAATCGCGGTCGGGCTGAACAGCGGCGCGGTGATGCGCCGCGTCGACCGCCAGACATCACTCTCCGCGGTCAACAAGCCCTCGCCCAGGGCCGGCTGCAGGCGGCGCTGCTGCTGCCGGCTCTTGCGGTAGTTGGCGGCGTTGCTGACAAGCACGTGTTCGATCGCGGCCGGCTCGGACAGGAGCAGCACGCCGCCCGGCCGGGAGAGCCTCACGTAGGGCTGCTCGAAGGCGCGCTCCGACAGCGCTGTGATCGGGTTGTCTCGCATTGCCCGGTAGGCCGTGAAGAAACCCGGAGGTTTCGCGCGCGGCCGGGGAGCTGCGGGGTGCGGCCCGAAGATGATTGACGGATCGAAGTCGATAGCTGCGGACATAGTGCGCTTGCGTCCTTGGCGCGGTGAGGGGCCGCGCTCGGCGGTCCACATCCCGAGATCTGGGAAGCGAATGTGAGGCGCGCGTATCCGGTCGGTATCGCTTGGTCACAATTGGTAACGCGGCGGCAACGGCGGGCGGCATGGCTTGCGCGCCTGTCGTGAATCCCGGAAAACTGCGGTCATGAGCGCGCCCGGCACCACCCTTCTTGTCGTCGAGGACGATCCCGAGATCCGCAGTCTCGTGGTGGAGATGATGCGCCGCGAGGGCTACACGGTCGAGGAGGCGGAGGATGCCGGCGGAATGGACGCCGTGCTTGCGCGCTGCCGGCCGGACCTGATGATCCTGGACCTGATGCTGCCGGGCGAGGACGGGCTTTCCATCTGCCGTCGGATCCGGGCCCGCGATTCCATGCCCATCCTCATGCTGACGGCCAAGAGCGACGAGATCGATCGGGTGCTGGGCCTGGAGATGGGCGCGGACGACTATCTGGTGAAGCCGTTCGGCCCGCGCGAACTCCTGGCCCGGGTACGCGCCATCTTGCGCCGGGGGCAGGGGGGAGCCGTGAGTCCGCCGTCACGGCGGTTTTCCTTCGATGCCTTCGTGGTGGATCTGGACGCCCGTCAGCTGAACCGTGAGGACGGCCGTGACGTGGCGCTCACCACGGCCGAGTTCGACCTGCTCGCGTGCTTCGTGCAGCGTCCACGGCGGGTTCTCACCCGCGACCAGATCCTGGAGTGGACGCATGGTCGTTCGGCCGACCCGTTCGACCGTACGGTGGACATGCTGGTCTCGCGGCTGCGCAAGAAGCTCGACGGGGTGAGCCCGGGGGCCGAACTGATCACGACGGTCAGGAACGGCGGCTACCTGTTCGTCGCCCCGGTGAAGTCGGTGTCCTGAGCGTGCGCGTCTCCCTCTCCGCGCGCATCACGGTCACCGTTCTGATCACCCTTCTGGTTGTCTGGCTGCTGGCTCTGGCCGCCTACTATATCCGCGATCGGGACGCGCAGTCCGAGGCGCTGATTCCGCCCGAGACGCTGGCCGCGATTCTCGAACTCGCCGAGATGGCCTCGCCGCGCGAGCGCGCGCTGATCGTCCGGGCGATCGACACGCCCGGACTTCAGATCCGGATCCTGCCGGCGGAGGAGGCGCCGTTCGCGTCGGAGACGCCGCGGGTGGCGGCCCTCGCCGAGCGCTACAGGTCCGTCCTGGAAGGCCATCGCTATTCCCTGCAGGTGCTGCCCCACGGCGGGGTGCAGGACACCTTTCCCTACGTGTTCGGCAAGGCCGTCAACGCAGTCGAGTTCCGGATCGCGCTCGACGGGGGCGAGATCCTGGTGGTCGACATGCGCACCCCGCTGCTGGTGTCCCGGCTGGGCTTGCCGGTGGGTTTCGGGGCCGGTCTCATTGGCACGGTGATCGCCCTGATCGCGCTCGTCATCATGCACCGCGAAACGCGGCCACTGCGGCGGCTGGCGGCAGCGGCGGACCGGATCGACCTGTCCGGTGACCCGGTCGAGCTACCGAGCGTCGGGTCCACGGCGCCGGAGATCCGCTCGCTGATCGAGGCCTTCGATCGCCTGCAGACCCGCCTCGCCGGTCTCCTGAAGGCCCGCATGGCGATGCTCGGCGGAATTTCCCACGACGTGCGCACTTTCGCGACGCGGCTGCGGCTGCGTGTGGAGGAACTGCCCGATGGGCCGGGCCGCGAACGCGCGATTGCCGACATCGCCGACATGATCCGGCTGCTCGATGACGCGCTGATCTCCAGCAAGGCCGGGGCGGGTGAGCTCTCCGAAGAGCTGCTTGAGCCTGCGCTGCTGGTCGAGGAGGAGGTGGAGGACCGCAAGGCCGCCGGTGCCGCGATCGATGGTCGGATCGCCGAAGATGCCCGCCTCGTCAGCGTGCTGGGCGACCGGCTGGCGCTCCGGCGGATCATCGCGAACCTCGTCGACAACGCCTTGCGCTACGGCCACGCGGCACACCTCTCGGTGGACGCCGACGCGGATGTCGTGATGCTGGTGGTCGACGACGAGGGCGAGGGCGTGCCGCAAGACCAGCGCGCGGCCCTGCTGGAGCCGTTCGTGCGGATGGAAGCCTCGCGCAGCCGCCTGACGGGCGGCGCGGGCCTCGGCCTTGCCGTGGTGCGCAGCCTGGTGGAAGCCCATGGCGGTACTCTCACCATCGGCGATGCCCCTACCGGCGGCGCACGTTTCATCGTCAGTCTGCCCCGCTTCCACGTGGCCTGACCGGCGGACCTGGCGCGACGCCGTGGGCACGAAAAATCCCGGCCCGCACAGGCGGACCGGGACAAGTGATGGATGGAGAAGAGACAGAGTTCTTTTTGGTCGATTGCGAGGCGGGCGACGGCGCGGAGTTGGGCGGGTGACCGCCTGCCGACTTTCGCCGGAGAACCGGGGCGGGGTGCTCCTGGCGAGGCCGGCCGGCCGATCCGAAACGGATCGGCCGTGGCGGTCCTCCGCGCCGCGCGCCCTATTTCGCAAGGACTTCGGTGAGCGCCTGCTTGCAGGGTGTTGAGACCTGCGCGGCGTTATCCTTCAGGCACTGGCCGATGCGGCCGTCGCCGCGTTCGACCCCGGCGCAGAGCGTCTGGACGTCGGCCTTGCAGGCCTGGGCGATGGTGCGCATCTCGGCGCGGCTGATCTGCGGGCTCTGTGCCTGGGCCATGGCTGCCGTGGCAGTTGCCAGAGCGCCGACGACGGCCGCGGCGGATGCGACGACGGCAATGGGACGATGCATGGTTCGAGTTCTCCAGGAGCGGACGGGGCGAACGGCCGCCGTCAGCGGTTGACGGACCAGGACCGGGAACGGCTGCCGCCATTCGGTCCGGTGACGGTTGCGGAGCCGCTGCACCCGTCGCGGCAGGCGCCGCGGTACGGGGCCCGGTAGCGGGGTGGTGCGGCATAGACCCTGGCCGGTGCGCGGTAGGGGCCGTAGTAGGCCGGTCCGCGGGCGTACCAGGGGTAGCCGACATAGTGGCGGTCCCAGTAGGCGGCCGGCGTGTAGGTGACGACCGGGAAGCCCACCGTCGGGCTGACCACCACCGCCGTGCCCTGGACCACCGTGGTGAGGTAGCTGGACGACACCCAACCCCGGGCTCCGCCGAAGTTGACGTCGCACCAGGAGTAGTCGGCGACGCAGCCATAGGTCGCCACGGTTGATCCGGCCGGGACGATCCGGACCACCGGGTAGGTGGTGCTCGGCCCCGCCCGCATGTTGACGTTTGCCGTGGCCACCGACGTGGCGGCTGCGAGCACGTCGACCGGTGCCAGCGGCATGGCGGCGATCGCCGCTGCGGCAAACAGGTGACTGCATTTCATCGTGGCCTCCATCTCCCGGCCCTCTCGGACCGCGCCGGCACTGCCGGCTGAACGGGGTCGGCTGAGCGTCGCTGCGCCCTCCGACGAGAAGGGAGATGGGGAGCCAATGTCGCGCTCGTGTCGCACCGGCGTGGCAACGCGTCGGAAGTTGTGCCGGTCCTGTAACGGTCTGTCACAGGCCGGTGCCCGGTGCCTCGAAATGGGCGGAATCGGCCCGGTCCCCACCGGCTGAAAGGGCTGCGACCGGGGCCTTGACGGGGCTCTACCCTTGCCGCCACTCTCCCTTCAGGGACGAAACGCCGAAGCTGCTGCAACCGGTGGGGCGGCCGTTCCGGGTCAATGGCGCGGCTGCGCTGTGGAAAGACCCGGACCGCCGTTCACAACTCGACCGGATCGATGTCGCTTCGGACGCACCAGAAACGCCGGGCCTCCCTCCGAGTGCACCGGCTTCCAAGGAGAATGACATGCGGTCCGAACGCTGGTTCATGGCTGCCGCCTGCGCAGCCGGTCTCTTTCTGTCATCCCAGGCCGTGCAGGCGCAGGGCGAGGTCGAGGTCCTGCACTGGTGGACCTCCGGCGGCGAGGCTGCGGCTGTCGGCGAGCTGAAACAGTCCTACGAGGCCGAGGGCGGCACGTGGATCGATTCCCCGATCGCCGGCGGCGGCGGCGACGCGGCGATGACGGCGCTGCGCGCCCGCGTGGTCTCGGGCAATCCGCCCGCAGCCGTGCAGCTCAAGGGTCCCGGCATCCAGGAATGGGCGGACCAGGGAGCGCTTGCGAGCGTCGAGGATGTTGCCGGCGAAAACAGCTGGGACGAGCATCTGCCGGAGGTGCTGGCTGGCATCATGAAATTCGAGGGCGAGTACGTGGCGGCACCGGTGAACATTCACCGGGTCGACTGGCTCTGGGCCAACCCGGAAGTGCTTGCCAGGGTGGACGCAGAAATGCCCACCACCTGGGAGGAGTTCAACGCGGTTGCCGACAAGCTTCAGGCGGAAGGCATCACGCCGCTGGCCCACGGCGGCCAGCCCTGGCAGGACGCAACGCTCTTCGAGGTTCTGGTCCTGGGCATCGGCGGGCCGGACTTCTACCGCTCGGCGCTCGTCGACCTCAACGAGGAGGCGCTTGAGAGCCAGACCATGGTGGACGTCTTCGACCAGCTGCGGAAGCTGCGCGGCTACGTCGACCCGAACTTCTCGGGCCGCGACTGGAACCTGGCCACCGCCATGGTGATGAACGGCGAGGCGGGCTTCCAGATCATGGGCGACTGGGCGAAGGGCGAGTTCCTGGCCGCGGGCAAGGTGCCGGGCAAGGACTTCCTGTGCGCAGCGGCGCCGGGCAACGGCTTCCTGCTCAACTCCGACTCCATCGCCTTCTTCAATGTCCGCGACGGCGATCAGCAGGAAGGCCAGAAGGTTCTCGCCAGCCTGATCATGTCGCCGGACTTCCAGGAGAGCTTCAACCTCGCCAAGGGCTCGATCCCGGCCCGCACCGACGTGGCGCTCGACGCTTTCGACGAGTGCGCCCAGCGCTCCCGGGCCGACCTTGAAGCGGCGATCGAGGCCGATGCGCTGCTGCCATCGATGGCCCATGAGATGGCCGTGCCGCGGACGGTGCGCGGCGAGTTCATGGACGTCGTCACGAACTTCTTCAATTCCGACATGAGCTCGCAGGACGCAGTGGAGACGCTGTCCTCCGCCATCGAGCGGGCGCAGCTCTGATAGACGCCGTCCGGGAGCCGCGTCCGCGCGGCTCCCATCGGCTCTGGCACCGGGTGGAGGGTTCATGAGTTCGGTCGAGGGCAGTGTGAAACCGCGCGCCGCGGGGTGGCGGCTGGAGCGCTGGCTGCCGCAACTGGTGGTCTCGCCGATCTTCGCGCTGAGCCTGTTCTTCGTCTATGGCTTCATCGCCTGGACGGTCTACATCTCCTTCACCAAGTCGCGGATGCTGCCGGTCTACGAGTTCATCGGCCTGGCCCAGTACGAGCGGCTGTGGGCCACGCCGCGCTGGCACGTGGCGCTGGAGAACCTGTTCGTCTTCGGCGGTCTGTTCATCTTCGGCTGCCTGCTCATCGGGCTGCTGCTGGCGATCTTCCTCGACCAGCGGATCCGCGCGGAAGGCGTGCTCAGGACCATCTACCTCTACCCGATGGCGCTGTCCTTCATCGTCACCGGAACCGCCTGGAAATGGATCCTCAACCCGGGTCTCGGCATCGAGAAGCTCGTGCGCGACATGGGCTTCCCGAACTTCACCTTCGACTGGCTGGTGAACCCGGAGATGGCAATCTACACCGTTGTCATCGCCGGCATCTGGCAGTCGTCCGGATACGTGATGGCGTTGTTCCTGGCAGGCTTGCGCTCGGTTGACGACGACATCCTCAAGGCGGCCGCCATAGACGGGGCAGGCCCGATCCGTACCTACGCCGGCATCATCCTGCCGATGCTGGGGCCGGTGCTCTTGTCCGCCGTCATCATCCTCACCCACCTCGCGGTGAAGAGCTTCGACCTCATCATCGCACTCACCGGCGGTGGGCCCGGCTACGCCACCGACGTGCCGGCGACCTTCATGTACGCCTACGCCTTCCAGCGCAGCGAGCTCGGCATGGCAGCGGCAAGCGCTGTGATGATGCTTGCCACGATCCTCGCGATCATGGTGCCCTATCTCTACTCCGAGCTTCGGGAGAAGGACCGGTGAGCGGGGCGACAGACGGCATCGTGCGCGCCAGCGGAGCGGGATCACGCTTCCTGCGGATCCTCTTGTTTGCGCTGCTTATCCTGTTCGCGCTCTACTATCTGCTGCCCTTCTTCGTGATGCTCGCCACGTCGCTGAAGACGCTGGACGAGATCCGCACGGGCTCGCTCATCAGCCTGCCCTCGAGCCTCAATCTCCAGCCCTGGGTGGAGGCATGGAGCGGGGCCTGTGTCGGCGTGCGCTGCGACGGGCTGCAGCCCTATTTCTGGAATTCCGTGCTGATCGCCATACCGGGCGTCGCGATCTCCACCTTCCTGGGCGCCATCGCCGGCTACGCGCTGACCAAGTGGCGCTTCCGGGGGGCAAACATCATCTTCGCGCTGATGCTGTTCGGTGCGTTCATTCCGTTCCAGGTGGTGCTGCTGCCAATGGCGCGGACCCTCGGCTTCCTGGGAATCGCCGGAACACTGGCCGGCCTGATCCTGGTGCACGTGGTCTACGGCCTGGCCTTCACCACCCTGTTTTTCCGCAACTTCTTCGTCAGCGTCCCGGATGCGTTGGTGCACGCCGCCAAACTCGATGGCGCGGGCTTCTTCGCCATCTTCTTCCGCATCCTGGTGCCGATGGCGATCCCGACCTTCGGCATCACGGTGATCTGGCAGTTCACCCAGATCTGGAACGACTTCCTGTTCGGCGTGGCGTTTACGGTGGGCGATTCAAACCCGGTCACCGTCGCGCTCAACAACGTCGTCAACACGTCCACCGGGGTGAAGCAGTACAATGTCGACATGGCGGCCGCGATCATCGCCGCCCTGCCGACGCTCCTCGTCTATGTCGTCGCTGGCCGCTACTTCCTGCGCGGTCTGGCGGCAGGCGCAGTCAAAGGGTAGCCATGTCGGGCGTCACGCTGGAAAATGTCTGGAAGCGGTTCGGCACCACGGAGGTGCTGAAGGGGATCGACCTCGCCTTCGAACCGGGCGAGTTCGTCGTGCTCGTTGGCCCTTCGGGGTGCGGAAAGTCGACGCTCCTCAACATCGTGGCCGGGCTGGAGACGCTCACAGAGGGCGAGGTGCGGATCGGCGACCGGGTGGTCACCCACGTGCCGCCCAAGGACCGCGACATCGCCATGGTGTTCCAGTCCTACTCGCTCTACCCGACCAAGTCTGTGCGCCGGAACATCACCTTCGGCATGGAAATGCGCGGCGTCGACAAGGCCAAACAGGACAAGAGCGTCGCGGACGTTGCGGCGCTGCTGCATATCGAGCCGCTCCTTGACCGCAAGCCCGCGCAACTCTCCGGCGGCCAGCGCCAGCGCGTGGCCATGGCCCGTGCCCTCGTGCGGGACCCCGACCTCTTCCTGTTCGACGAGCCGCTCTCCAACCTCGACGCCAAGCTTCGCATCGAGATGCGCACGGAGATCAAGAAGCTGCACCAGCGCATCCAGAAGTCGGTGATCTACGTGACCCACGACCAGATCGAGGCGATGACGCTTGCCTCCCGGATCGCGGTCATGGACCAGGGTCACGTGCGCCAGTTCGCGACGCCCGACGAGATCTACGAGAACCCGGCCGACCTCTTCGTGGCGTCCTTCATGGGCTCGCCGCCCATGAACATCCTTTCCGGTCGAATCGTCGATGAGGGCGGCCTGGCGGTGGAGGTGTCCGATGAGGCCGGCCCTGTCCGCTTCCCGTTGCCGGATCCGCTGGCCAGGTCTGTCGCCGGGGCGGCAGGGCGGTCGGTGAAGCTCGGCCTGCGTCCGGAAACGATCACCGGCCGTGATGGCCAGCAGCGCGTGGCCGATCTCTTCGCCTTCGAACGCCGGATCGAGGTCATCGAACCCACCGGACCCGATACGATGCTGATCACCTCTCTGGGCGGCGAGGAACTCATTGCGCGCGTGCGTCCGGAGGACAGGGCGCAGGTGGGGCAGCCATTCGCCTTCGAGGTGAACATGGCGAAGGCCAAGCTGTTCGACGCGGAGAGCGGCAGGCGGCTGTGACGGGCCTTTAGACAAGTTTCCGGACGGCGAACGGGTTTCCTCTTTGCCTGGAAACGCTCACCCCGCGATCCTGGAGTGGAAGGCCTCCGGGAAGACCTCGGCCAGGGCAACCAGCCAAAGGGACAGCGTCACCACCGAGGCCAGCGTCGTGGCGGAGATCACGGCGGCGGCGTCGCGCTGTGCCACGTCATATTCCTCGGCGAGGAAGTAGACGCTCTTGGCGGTCGGCACGGCAGCGCAGATCGTCACCGCTATGATCGTGAACGGCGCCATGTCGAGGGCCATGGCGACGGCGAAGACCAGGGCCGGCAAGACCGCCAGCTTGACCACGCTGAGGGCGGCAATGCGGACGATGTCGTAGCGGATGGCCTTCAGATCCAGCGAGGCGCCGATGGCGAACAGGGCGCCGGGCGTCAGGGCTGCGGCGAGGATGGCCAGGTAGTCGTCGACGATGGCCGGGATCGGGATGGCGAAGCTCGCGAAGACAAGGCCCAGCAGCGTCGGCCAGACCAGCGGGCTGAGAAGCACGTCGCGGCCGATCCGGGTCCATGACGGTCGGGTCCCGGTCGAACCGCGCGCCGCCACGAGCATGGCCACGCCGATGGGAAAGAACACGCCGGCGATGATGATGTTGGCCACCGCTGCCGGGGGGACGCCCGCCGCGCCGAAAAGCGAATGCAGGATCGGCAGCGCGACAAAGCCGGTGTTGGTCTGGACGGCGGAAAGGGACAGGATCGCGCGCTGACCGGCGTTATCGCCCAGCCAGCGGCCGGCCACAAGCCGGGCCAGGATCAGAAGAAGGAGCGTGCCGCCGCCGAAGGCGAGCCAGAATTTCCAGTCGAGAATGGAGGAGAGGGAGTCTTCCGCGACGATGCGGAACATCAGCGCCGGAAGGCTGACGCGGTAGACGAACTGGACCAGCGGTCCCGCGATCGTGGCCGGCAGGATACCCAGCCGAACCATGGCGAAGCCGGTGAGCATGACGGCGAAGACCGGCACGACCAGCGCAAGCGTTTCCACGATGCAAGTCCCCCCTGTCGCCGTATTGGGGGAGGATGATCGCCCCGACCGACGAATGCCCACTGGACGGCGAAAGGCTGCGGAACCGGGTGCGCCGGGTCAACCCGCAATTGAGACGGGCTTGATCCGGAGCGACCGGAGGAATTGGAATGTGTCCGGCTCGACGGTGAAGCGAGTCGGCCTCGCACACGCTCCGGCAGCGAAGGAAACAGGGAGAAGCCTGACATGGGAATGGCTGCGTATGCCGAGGATCTGGACCGTCGCGTGGCGAACTTCGCCTCCCTGTCTCCGCTCGGGTTCCTGGAGCGCTCGGCGAGCGTCTATCCGGGGCGGCTTGCCGTCGTGCACGGCGAGCGGCGCTACAACTGGGCACAGCTCTATGAGCGCTCGCGCCGGCTGGCCTCGGCGCTTGCCGCGCGCGGCATCGGCGAGGACGACACGGTCGCGGTGATGCTCGCCAACACGCCGGAAATGATCGAGTGCCATTTCGGTGTGCCGATGGCCGGAGCCGTGCTCAACGCGCTCAACATCCGGCTCGATGCGGCGGCGATCGCCTTCATGCTCGATCACGGCGAAGCGAGGCTCATCATCTGCGACACGGAATTCGCGCCGGTGATGGCGGAGGCGCTGGAGCGCCTGGGCCGGGACATCCCGGTGATCGACGTGGATGACGGGCTGGCCGCCCACCGGCACGATCAGATCGGCGAGACGGACTACGAGGCCTTCCTTGCCGGCGGCGATCCGGACTTCGCCTGGACCGCGCCCGAGGACGAATGGAAGGCCATCGCGCTGAACTACACGTCTGGCACCACGGGCGATCCGAAGGGTGTCGTCTACCACCATCGCGGTGCCTACCTGACGGCGATGGGCAACGTGCTGGCCTGGGATCTGGCGCACCACCCGGTCTATCTCTGGACCCTGCCGATGTTCCACTGCAACGGCTGGTGCTTCCCGTGGACCATCGCCGCGCTGGCCGGCACCCATGTCTGCCTGCGCCAGGTGAGCGGCGCGGCCATCCTGGACGCGATCCGGGAGCGGGGGGTGACCCACTTCTGCGGCGCGCCGATCGTTCTCTCCATGGTGGTCGACGCGGTCCTATCGCAGGAGACCGAGCTGCCGCACCCCGTGAAGGTCATGACGGCCGCAGCGCCGCCGCCTGCTGCCACGCTGGAGGCCATGGAGAAGGCCGGTTTCGCCGTCACCCATGTCTACGGGCTGACCGAGGTCTATGGACCGGCCGTGGTCTGTTCCTGGCATGGGGAATGGGACGCCGAACTGGCTGAGGAGCGCGCCCGGCTGAAGTCGCGCCAGGGCGTGCGCTACCACGTGCTCGCCGATCTCAAGGTCAAGTTTCCCGAGACGCTGGAAGACGTGCCGCACGATGGCGAGACCGTCGGCGAGATCATGTTCCGCGGCAACGTGGTGGCGAAGGGCTACCTGAAGAACCCGTCCGCGACGGAGGCGGCCTTCGCCGACGGCTGGTTCCATTCCGGCGATCTGGCCGTGGTGCATCCCGACGGTTATCTGCAGATCAAGGACCGCTCCAAGGACATCATCATTTCCGGCGGGGAGAACATCTCGTCGGTGGAGGTGGAGGACGTGATCTACCGCCACCCTGCGGTGGCCTCGGTGGCGGTGGTTGCAAAGCCCGACGAGAAATGGGGCGAGACGCCGTGCGCCTTCGTGGAGCTGCGGCCCGGTGTGGAGGCCTCCGAAGACGAGATCGTCGCCTTCTGCCGGGAGCGGCTGGCCCACTTCAAGTGCCCCAAGGCGGTGGTGTTCGGGCCGCTGCCGAAGACATCGACGGGCAAGATCCAGAAGTTCGAGCTGCGCACCCGCGCCCGCGCCGTCTGAGCGGTCCCTGCCGTCTGCACATTGACAACCGCTGGCGGCAAGGCTCCGCTGTCGCTCCCACCAGATGCCTCACCCCAAGCGGTACGCCCCGTATGGAGAGGAACCCGACATGCCGCACATGACCGGTGGCGAGGCGATCGTCCGCGAACTGGAGCTGCACGGCGTCGACACGCTGTTCGGCCTGCCTGGTGCGCAGATCTACGGCCTGTTCGACGCGCTGGCGCGCTCCAACGCCATCCGGACGATCGGTGCGCGGCACGAGCAGGCGTGCGGTTACATGGCGTTCCGCTATGCCCGCGCCAGTGGTCGGCTGGGTGTCTACTCGTTGTTTCCGTGACCGGGCATCCTAAAAGCCGGTGCCGCGCTGGTGACCGCACAGAGCGCCAACGAGCCGGTTCTCTGCCTGACCGGTCAGGTGCCAAGTCCGTTCCTGGGCAAGGATAGGGGGCACCTACACGAGATGTACGACCAACTCGCCACGCTGTGGGGGGCTTACCAGGCGGATCGGCCGGATTGACCATCCGAGCCTGGTCACATGCAGATGGGCCGAGAGTTTCAGGAGATGGATCGATGCGCCGCGGCCCGGCGGCGCTGGAGATGCCGTGGGAGCAGTCTTCGGCCCGCGCGCCCGTCGATCTCGCCGGTCCTCTGGCCGTCTGGCCGGAACGGTCGGTGGATGTCGACGTCATCGACGAGGCGGAGGCGCCGATGGTCTTCGTCGGTTCCGGTGCCCTCGTGGCCATCGAGGAGGTCAGGGCCCTTTCGGCCCGGCTCGGGCGCCGGTGGTTTTCTTCCGCGCGGCCGCGGCATCGTCTCGGAGCGCGAGCCGCTGGGCCTGACCATCGCCAACACCTACGAGCTTTGGGACGAGACCGACTTAGTGATTGGCATCGGGGCCCGGCTGGCGTTCGTCGAAGTGCCGCTCAAGCTGGTGCGCGAGGTCAGCCCCCGCCGCTTCATTCCGCGGTGAGTTTGCTGCCAGAACGGTGTGTCACGAGCCGCGCGTTTCCGCGCAATGTGCAGAGGTTTTCACCTTGATCGCAACCGCCTGGGCTGGGCGTGAATAGCGTTGTCGGATCAATTTCCAGGTGCTAAACGCCGTCATCACCGCCCGATCAGTCGTTGCCAGTACGAGTTTAGAAGACCGTTCATGACAAATGTGCGCCATGCCGATCTGCCGGGACGGTCTGCGGCTGTCGTGACGTCCGGGCATCCCTTTCGAAAGAAAACATCGACTTTGGCCCCGCACGGGGGATCGTTCCCGCTCGTCGCCGTAATCGTCGCATTGCTGACGACGCTCTTCGCGTTCCTTCCCGTCCTGGGGGTTTTCCAGGGCGTTACGGCCGGGTGGCCAGGCTTCATGCTGACCGGTGATGTCCGCATGGCCTGGTTTCCCCAGTTCGTGGAGGGCTATAACCGCTTTTGGAGCGGTGGAATCTTTGGCGTTGATTTTCTAACGCACGGCGGGGCAAGCGACTTTGGTCTCAGGCCGAATATGCTGCCCGCCTATCCATTGTTCGTGCTCAGCTACCTGCTGTTCGATGTCTCCGACATCACCACGGCCGGTGTGGTTTTCGCGGGCCTGCACGCGCTCCATTTCTTTGCGGGGGCCCTGTTTACCTCGCTCCTGTGCTGGAGGTATCTCGGCTTATCGCGTGGAGCAAGCCTGTTCGCCAGCATTGCTTTTGTGCTCTCTTTCCACGTTTCGAGCTACATCGCCTACACGCCGTTCTGGTTCCAGGCGATGCTGATGCCGGTGCTGGCCTATGTCCTGTGCTGGCTTCTTTTTGCCCGCCATTGGTTCGCACCGCTGCTCGCCGTTCCCGTTATCGTGACGTACATGCTGACAAGCTATGTGCCGATGATGGTCGGCGGCCTCGCGGTCGCTGCGATCCTCTGTCTTGCAGTCTACTACATCCGCTTCATCCGACCGCTTCGCTGGCGCTCCGCCGCACCGCGGATCTGGGCACCGGCCGTAGCCTCGGTCCTCTCCGTCCTTATTGTCGCGCCGTATTATCTGGCCCAGTTTCATTACATGCGACTAGTCGCAGAGCCGCACAAAAGCCTCAACGCCGTCGCGCACATGGATGCCCTGAACGGTCACAGCATCGTCGCGGCACTGTCCCAATTTTCCACAGTCGCACCGCCTGTCGAGTCACGGCTCTTTTTCGGCTTTGCAGCCCTTCTAGTGATCGTCTGCGGCCTCGCACTTCTAGCCGGAGGGCTTAGCGCTTCTGTGCGTTCGCGGACCGTCCTCTCGATCACGCTTGCAACATTCCTGGTCTTCGCCATCGCAGCCCTTGGCGCTGCGACTGTTGCCTCCGATGCGTTCTACTACGCCGTGCCGGTACTCGGCCGGATGCACTTGTACGTCCGCTATCTTCTGTTCGCCGGCCTGCCGTTCGCCATTGCCCTCGCCATCTGCGCAGACTGGATTGCGCGGTTGGCGAGTGCGAGGCAGCGCACTGCGATCTTCCTCTCAGTGGTGATCTTCTGGGGTGCCTTCAGCGTCTGGCTCGCGCTGAGCGGCGAGGCGCACAAATACTTCATTGTTGACAGTGTTCTGGTGGAGGCATTCCTAGCGATGCTTTGCGTCGCGATTCTTGTCATGGGTCGAACCTCACTGACAGTAGCACTCTCCGCGATTCCGCTGGTCCTCGTTTCTTCCTATCCGATGTTCAATATCCAGCGCCTCTATGGGCAGCACGGCGCTTTCCAGGCCTTCGTCGATTTTGAGGATGCGACGAAAGACCGGCTTGTCGGCATCTTTAGAGATTACCCGGAACAGAAGGATCTGACCAAGGTTTTGAGCCTGTCCGAGGGCGTAGACACCTACTTCCCGCTGAACGAGCCATGGCTGCTAAGCGATCGTATTAAGGTCATGAGCTATTCCGGCTATGACGCCGTGCTCGCGATGGAGAACGCGTATCATTCGATGATGGGCGGCTGGTTCGGCCGCTACAATCGCGAATGGGTGCTGCGCACGGGTGTAGACTTTATCCTCTGGGACGAGGCGAGCCGCCACAAACTGTCGATGATTGCCGCGGATACAGTCACCTTTGGCGCGACCCATCCCGTGGGCAACATGTACCTGACCCAGTTGATTTATTCGGAACCGGCACGGATTGGTCAGAGTAGCGCGCTCGTTCGGGTGCGGGAGGGCGAGCCCATCGGCTGGTCACCGCACGTGATCGACGGCTGGGACATCAAGAACGGAATTCTAGTCAAACCCGACAACGGAATGCAGGCGCGCGCGGGTGTCGCAATCAAGCCGCTTGAGGGCGCGACCTACGAAGTCAGCGTCGAGGTCCGCAATTCAAGCGTCGGCAAAGTGTTTGTCGCACTCGGCGGGACGACTGGCGAGGGCCTCCCCGGCGAAGAACCGGGCGTTCACACGCGGACCTTTACGTCCGACGGCAAGGGCGACTTCTGGATTACCGCCACGTCGGACTTTGACGGCGAGATCACCAACATTGTCGTGCGGGACATCAGCAGCGAGGTTCCGCGAGCGCAGACTGTGCTTGCCGACAATGGTATCCTGCGACTGGAAGGAAATCCCGGTACCGCCGCACTGACCTCTTTTTCCACCAACTGGACAAAAAAGGTTACAGCCAGTGTGGAAGGGACCGAGCCTTCGCAACTGGTCTTCGAACTGTGGCCCAACGCCTCGTGGCAGCCCTATCTCAACGGTGAGCCGGTGGAATGGGAAATGATCGGGACCTGGCCACCGTTCGTCACTATTCCCGCAGGCAATCACTTCTTCAAGCTGCGCTACGAGAACATCTGGACGACTCTGTTCGGGATCACCGTGTGGACCGGGATCGGGGTTGTCGCGGTCGCGGTGGTGGGAGCTGGTGTGACTGCCGCGCGCAGCCGCCGCCGGCGGCAGCCGCGAGCAGCGTGAGGCGCCACCATGGTCATGATGTTGAAATCGACTAAGGACGTAGCGGGTAAAGCCTGATGGGGGAGGTCCGTTCCGACCATCGTGTGCCGGCGCAACCGGAAGTCGTCGCCAATCCGTATCGCAGGCCCGCCGGAACGCCGCTGACTTCGAGGATGAACGTCCACGCGGTTGCGGCAGCGACGGCCGTCCTCGCAACGCTGTTTGCCTTCCTGCCTGTCCTGGGCGTCTTTCAGGGAGCCACCGCCGGCTGGCCAGGCTACGCGCTGGTCGGGGATGTTCGTCTTGCATGGTTTCCCCAGTTCGTTGAGGGTTACAACAGGTTTTGGGGTGGCGGAATCTTTGGCGTGGACTTCCTGACCCATGGCGGGGCCAGTGATTTCGGTCTGCGGCCGAACATGCTGACGGTCTATCCGCCTTACTTGCTGGCTTATCTGGTTTTCGACGTATCCGACCTGTCGACGGCCGTGTTCGCCTTTACACTCATCCATGTTCTGCATTTTCTCGCAGCCACCTACTTCACGGTGCTGCTGGCGCGCCACTTCTTTGGGCTGAGTATCGGTGCCAGCGTGTTCGCGGCGCTCGCCTTCGTTCTGTCCTTCCAGACGTCCACCTACCTGGCCTACACGCCCTTCTGGTTCCAGGCGATGTGGCTGCCGGTTATCGCCTATCTGCTTTGTTGGCTTCTGTTCGCGCGGCGCTGGCTGGTGACGGTGGCAGTGGTCCCGATTTTCATCATCTACATGCTCACCAGCTATGCGCCCATGATGCTCGGCGGTTTACTGGTCGCGTTTTTCATTGCCGCAAACCTCTATTATGACCGGTTTCATCGCCCTCTTAAAACTCGGGTGGCGCTACAGCGTCTGTTTATGCCTTTCTTGGCTACCGGCCTAGCTGTTCTCGCGGTTCTGCCGTTCTATATCGGGCAAATCAACCACGTCGAGCTAGTCGCCGAACCCCAGAAGAACCTGTCGAGCGTCGCCCATGCCGACACCTTCAACGGCCGGAGCCTGCTTGCCGGCATCTCGCAGTTCAGCGAGTTCGGCGCTGCCTTTGAGACCCAGTATTATCTGGGCCTGGTGCCAATTGCGCTCATCCTCCTCGGGGTGATTGTGCTGGCCAGCGCGCGCGGCAGTATCCCGCAGCGCAAGGCTCGTTTTGCCGGACTTATGCTCGTCCCGTTCATCTTGGTCACCATTATCTCGCTAGGCTCCCATACGATCGGGTCGGACGCGTTCTACTACGGCATTCCCGTGCTCGGGCGGATGCACCTCTATTTCCGTTACCTCCTCTTTGCCGGTCTGCCGCTCGCGTTGTCTCTTGCGTTCTTGGCCGAGCTCGTGGTTCAGCATGCTACACCCCATGTCCGCGGCTGGGGCTTTTGGGCCACCGCCTTTATCTGGCTGGTGTTTAGTCTCTGGCTGGTTTTCGATCCCGCCGCTGCCAAGTATTTTGAGATCGATCCTCTGCTCGGCGGAGTCCTGCTTTCCGCAATTGCCATCGGCATCATTCTGGTGGGGCGCACATCGCGTGCGCTTGTGTTCGCTGCGGTTCCCATGGCCGCGGTATCCGCCTATCCGTTGTTCGACATTCAGCGCGAGTTTGGACAGGAAGGCGTCTTCGACGACATGGTCGGCTATGTGAACGGCCCGTTGGATCGGATCGCGGCGATATTTGCGTCGTACCCCGACCACAAGTTCCTGACGAAGGTCGTCTATCTGACCGACAAAGTGGATACCTTCTTTCCGCTCAATGGCGGCTGGCTCATCAGCGACCGCGTGAAGGTTATGACTTTTTCCGGCTACGATGCCGTGCTGGCGATGGAGCGGGATTATCATAATCTGATGGGCGGTTGGTTCGGGCGATACAACCGAGAATGGGTGCTGCGCACGGGCGCCAATTTCGTCCTCTGGGATGAGGCCAGCCGTTCGCGCCTCTCGATGCTGGCCTCCGATACCGTCAGTCTTGGAGAGACGCACGCGATTGGAGACGGCTTTTTCCTGACGCACCTCGTCTATGGGGAGGAGCCACGCACGGGCCAGGATTCGGTGCTCGCCCAGTATCTTCAGGAGCAACCGGACACGTGGGACTTTCAGGTTGCCGACGGTTGGAACTTAGAGGACGGCCGGATGGTCCGGGTGCCGGGAAGCACTGCCAATCACTTCGGATTCGTCCTCAAGCATCAAAAGGGCACCGAATACGAAGTGCGCCTGGACGTGGAGGACTCGACGGCTGGCACCCTCTATGTTGCGTTCGGCGGGGTAAGGGGTGATGCGATCCCGGGAACGGAGCCCGGTCGCCATCGACAGACGTTCCGCGTCGACGGCCTGAACGATCTCTGGATTTCGGCGACCCCTGACTTCGACGGCGCGGTCACCAATATCGTGGTTCGCGAGGTCAACGCCGACCTTCAGGAGTTCTCGACGGTGGTCGCAGACAACGGCATCGTCCGCCTCGAGGCTGGGCCGGAAGGTGCCGAGCTCAAATCGTTCACGACGAACTTCTCGACCAAGGTAAAGGCTGTCGTGGACGGGGATCAGCAATCGCGGCTGGTCTACGAACTCTGGCCGAACGCCTCGCTGCGACCCTATCTGGACGGAGAGCCCATCGCGTGGGAGCGGGTGGGAAACTGGCCGGCGTTCGTCACCATTCCGCCTGGAACGCACGAGTTTACCCTGCGGTATGAGAACCGCTGGGTGCAAATCTTCCTCATCAACGTATGGTTCATGGTGTCGGTAAGCCTGATATGCCTTATCGTCATTACTGCTTCGACGTTCCGCAAGCGTCGGGATGAGCGCCGTCTGGAAACCAGTTGAACGGACGCAGTCTCAAAGGGCAGATCTTTCCATCATCTGCTCTGCGGCCTTAGAGCGTTTCATGTTTTGACGGAAGCGTATCCTGCGTTTGTTAGGTAGTTCCGGCATTCGTCGGGTTCGATGGTGTGGACGAGCTGCCCGAGGTGGCGCCATGTGTCCTCGATCGTGCGCTTCTGGGCGTGGCGCATCCAGTGCTTGATCTTGGCGAAGGCCTGCTCGATCGGATTGAGATCGGGTGAGTAGGGCGGCAGGAAGCGCAGCTCGGCGCCGGCGTCGTGGATCATCTCGCGCACGGCGGCCGACTTGTGGGAGCCGAGATTGTCCAGGATGACGATGTCGCCGGCCGCAAGGACCGGCACGAG
>NZ_KB894576.1 GCF_000374525.1 Amorphus coralli DSM 19760 | reverse complement strand
CCGGTGACCAACAGCGTGCCGGGCGAGTTGCCCGGGGCGAGCCGGCCGGCGACGGTGATGTCGGCTGCGACCGAGCCGGTTCCAGACAGCGTCGCGCCCTGGTCCACCGAGAGGCTCGGCGTCGTCAGCGTGCCGCCGACCGACAGGGTGCCGCCGGAGACGGTGGAGGCCTTCTGGAAGGTCGCCGCGCTGGCCACCGTAAGGGTGCCGGCGCCGGTCTTCTCCAGGCCACCCTGGCTGGTGAAGTCGACGAGCCAGGTGGTGTCGGAGCCGCCCGCGCCGACCGTGTAGGTGCCGGTTCCGCTCATGCCGACGGGACCGACGGAAAGCGCCCGGTCGAGGCGGACGAGGCCCCAGCCGAAGATCGGGTCGACGCCCGGCGCGCCCAGGTCCTCGGCGGTGGTGAACAGGATGTGCACGATCTCCGCCGGCGTGAAGGTCGGGTAGGCCTCGATCAGGACGGCGATCGCCCCGGCCACGTTCGGTGCCGCCATCGAGGTGCCGGACTTGAAACCGTAGCTGTCCTCCGGAACGGTCGAGTAGATGCCGCGACCGCCTTCAGGCGGAGGAAAGCCGTAACCGTCCACGCCCCCGCCGGGCGCTGCAACACACCACTCGGCCGTTACGCCGCACTCTTCCGAGTAAAGAGCCAGCTCGTTGTAGGCGTCGAGCGCCACGACGACGACGATGCGGCCTCTGGCTTTACCGTCTGCCGCTTCCGCCGCGGCCAGCGCTTCGGCCGAGGTGAAGCTCAGGTCGAGCCCGGTCCCGTGGTCGTCGTAGACTTGGGTGCCGGAAACATTCGTGGCATTTGCGTTCTCGGGGCGAATGAACGGATAAAGACCGACTCCGTTGGGACTCTGGGCCGCCTCGGGCGAGTAGAAACGGTCGTTTCCGGCGGACATGACGACAATCTGGCCGGCGTCCAGGTTGCCACGGACCACCTGGGCCTGCCGGAGAATCGCTGCCTGTTCTCCCGCCCCGCCCAGATCCCAGGTGACGGTCCCGTCAGGCGTGGCTGGCCCGAAACTGCCGTTGATCACGCGAACGTCTGAGAACTGCGCAAGGTAAGCAAAAGCTGCCGATTCCGCGTCCGGGTAGGCAGAGGAATCATAGAGCTTATCACAGTCACCGTCGAATAACGAAGGCCCGCACGTCTCTATATTAGTAAAAGAGATGTATTCATCGTCATCTATTTCAATACGTCCGTTGCGAGTAATCGCTTTTAAAGCAATTACATTCGCGCCAGGCGCGACACCCTGCATGCCGAAACCATTCTGGCCAGCGGCAATAATGCCGGCAACGTGCGTACCATGACCATCTCGATCCTGAGAGTCGGTCGGCCCCTGATCGAAGGCGTCGCTCAACGCGGCTAGGGTGTCGTCATCATCGTCGCCATCGCCGTCGTCGTCGCCATCGAAGTCGTCGTCGTCGTCGTCGTCGAGACGTGATTCATCGAACCAGTAGAGGTAGCTCTTTGAGCGTGGGTCGATACGCCCGAGGAGTTCAGGATGCATGGTGCCGTCTGGCCGGATATCGATGCCGGTGTCGATCGTGCCTACGACAACACCCTTGCCAGTGAAGCCCAGGCTCAACGCTGTCTCAGCGCCGATTGCGTCGAGGCTGAAATTCCGATCGAACTCGCTGAGGCTGGTAATTGGAATGTCGGGGTTACCGCCGGGATAGGGCGTCGGATTTGCGAACGGTGCGGCAGGAGGCGCACCGGCGCTCTGGCCAGCCTGCAGCGAGACGGAGGCTGCGGGCCAGGTATCGGCAAGATTGCGGCCGGCTGAGATCGCCCGCTCGATGGAGGCCGCGAGGTCCGGGCGAAGGGCGATTGCGGCATCGGCGATTGCCCCGGAGCGCTGCGGGGTCAGTCGCGCATTCTCCACCACGCTCGCGATCAGCGACCGGTCGCCGAAGGCCGCAGCCTCGCTCAGGGCATCCCGGATGAAGGCGACGCCATGGTGGGTCGGCTCCGGTGCTGACTGGGCTGCGGCGCCCTGACTTCCCCCGGTCAGGCTGACCGCCAGCAGAGCTGCACCAATCACAGCGCGCACAGACACCATCAGAGCTGCCCTCCCAAGCCGGCTCTTCGTCACACTCCACGCGGATCTATGTCCGCGCGGCGAACCTCACACTGCCTGCGCAATTTTGAAGTGCAATGACATTTGATGTAGATTGCAGTGTCTGGAGCGGCGCATCTTCCACAGTGTTGCGGCTTGGCAACACCTGTCTTGCACAGGGTGCGCACAGCGTTAATTCATGTCCCGGCGTAAGCCGCGCGGTGCCCGTCAGTCACACTTTTCCGACACCCTAAGCCTGCAGCTGAAGGGATCAAGCCGGGACCGGTCTTGCGGATCGTTGCGCGATCCGAGGGTTGAATTATAGCGCGTAGGCCGCTTGCCGCGGATACGCATCAACCGGCCATTCCGGACAGCCCCATACTCGGGTTCCAGCGCAGCTTCATTGCAGAGTGCGCAGCGCGCGACGCCGGCCCGGCCTACCGACGCCGCGCGGCTGCACGCGGGCGCCACGATTTGGGTGCGGGGCTGTGTCCGGGCGGGCGACCCGGCCGAGAAACTGACGCCTCTGCTGGGATCGATCGAACGCGCGGGCCGCCTGATTGACGCGGTCGAGAGAACGGGCGCGAAGGCGGATAGAGCGCCGAAGGATGGCTTCCGCGTGGCGCGGTCCGACAACAGATCATGGTGCGGGCACGGTCAGCGATTTTTCGACCGGCGAAGCAGGGTTCGTTTGTCGGGTCACTGTCAGGCACCAGTCCAGAACCGCAGCACTATCGGGGGAAAGCGCTCGAAAGAGACCCGATGCGAACGCTTCGAACTCGGGTCGGTTCAGCCCGTTGACGCCGATCAGGACGGGGATGCCCGCGTCCAGGGCCGCCGAGATCACCGGCACGAAGCCCCGGCCCTGCGCCTCCCGCTTGCCGAACTTGTTGACGATCACGAGGTCCGGGCGGTTCGCGCGGATCGCCTCCTCCACGCGGACGACGGCTTCTTCCAGCGCGCCGTGATCCAGGTGGCAGCCGCGGGCCCCGGCTCCGCGGTCCTCGCTGATGCGGATCGTGCGGCCGGTGGAGAGGATCGACAGGTCCATCTCGCAGCGCGCGCGGTCCGTCCTCGGCATGTTCAACTGGACGACGCCGGCGAGCCGGAGGCCGCGCGCCGACAGGGTGCGGGCCGTCCGGGCCAGCAGCAGGTCGGTCCCGTGCGGGCTCTCCACCCGGACACTGGCGAGCCTCAGGTCAGCTTCGCCCCGGTCATGCCGCGTTCGATGGTGGTTCACGGCGCGCCCCTCCCGATGAGAAGGCGGGCCGGACGCCGAATTGGCGCGGCCCGCCTTCCAGACTGCGTGTCAGACGCTCAGGTCATGCCCTAGAGCGCGCTGTATTCCTTCGACTTGAAAGACAGATGGCCGACGCTGCGGGGGGCGTCGGCGATCTTGCGGATGTCGCCCCAGGTCTGCTTGTAGTTCGGGATGATCAGCTCGTTCACCCCCGCGTTGACCACGTTGCCCTGCACGCCGCTCGGGTAGGCGAACAGCATGAACGTCTCCCCGGGCCTGGCTGTCGGCGTCGGATAGACCATCGCCTGGGTCGCGCCGGCGTCGTTGTAGACCTCCACCAGGTCGCCCTCCTTCACGCCGAGCTCGTCCATGTCGGACGGATTCATCTCGATGTAGGGATAGGGCCAGCGATCGGTCACGAAGTCGTTCTCGTCGTCGAGATAGGCCGACTGCCAGACGATGTTCGCCCGGCCGTTGTTGATCAGATATTTGTAGGTGGCCCGCTGCTCCTCCTTGCCCGGGGCCTCCAGGCCCTGCCAGACGGCGACGCAGAAGCGGGCCCGACCGTCCTCGGTGCCGAACTGGCCGTCGGTGTAGAGCCGTTTCGTGCCGACGATCCTGCCGTCCTCGTAGCCGGTGGCCGGTTCCTGGAAGCCGTTGGTTCCCATCTCCCGGAGCCGGTCGTAGGTGACGTGCTCGCCGCCCGAGGCATGCTGGTGGTAGCCGTCCATGAAGACGTCTTCCTCGGTCTGCCAGTCGAACCCCTTGAACTGGTCGGCGTAGGCATCGTTGCCGGCATCCCGGATGACGCGCTCCAGGTTGTTGGCGATGCGGGCCGCGATGATGCCGTCGCCCAGCGCCTGGCCGGGCGGGTCCATGTAGCGCTCGGTGAGCCGCATCCGCCGCTCGCCGTTCATGGACGTCAGGTTGATCTCGCCGGAGGTCGCCGCCGGCAGGACGACATGACAGGCCTCGCCGATGCGGGTGGGGACGATATCCACGTCGACGGCAAACAGGCCGCCGTCGCGGATCGCGCCCATGATCGCCTCGACCATGGCCTCGCGATCGCCGTATGGCACCGCGTTCATGGCGTCCTTCACCTTGTCGGTGCGCTCCTTGTAGACCCGCTTGAACTCAAGGGCGTTCAGCGTCGTCTTGTAATGGTCGCAGCCCCAGATGTGGTGAACGCCGCCACCGCCCTCGAGAAGCAGCCGGTCCACGTAGGCGGAGGGCCGGCCGACATGGCCATCCGCCGGCCGGACATAGCCCTCCTGGTGACCGCCCAGGCGCACGCAGCCGCCGCCGGGGCGGCCGATGTTGCCGGTGGCGAGGGCGAGGTTCACGATCGCGCCGTTGGTCCGGTAGTTGTCGTTGCCCCAGATGAGACCCTTCTCGTAGCAGAACATGGTCCGCCGGCGGGCGTTGCCCTCCTTCGGCTTGGCGATCCACTCAGCCGCCTTGCGGATGTCGGCGGCGCTCACGCCGGTGATCTGCTCGGCCTCCTCCGGCGAGGTGCGGGTCGCCTCGAGCGCGGTGCGGAAGTCGGCGAGGTGCGCCGGCCGGCCCTTCACCGTCGGCTTGCGGGGCAGCATGTTGGCCTCGTCGGCGGCGCTGTCCGTGTCCTGCCCCGGCAGCGCCGTGTGGGCATCGATGAAGGCCTGATCGACCCAGCCCTGGTCGGCAACGTGGGTGAACAGCGCGTTCAGCAGCACCAGATCGGTGCCCGAATTCGGAGCCAGATGCAGGACATTCTCCTGCCCGGCCTCGACCTCGCAGGCGTTCACCGTGACGGTGCGGCGCGGATCGACGATGACGATCCGGCCGGGCGCGTGCGCCTCGCCCGGAAGCTCCTCTTCCTTCTTGCCCATTGAGCTTCCCCGGAGATTGGGGATCCAGTGGTTGAGGAAATAGTTGGTCTGGGCTTCCAGCGGGTTGGCGCCGAGAACGAAGATCGTGTCGGCGAGCTCGGCATCCTCGTAGGCGTTGTTCAGTTCGCCGATGCCCATGTCACGCGTCGCGTGCACCTCGGAATTGTAGGCCGGGCGGTTGTGAATGCGGATGTTCTTCACCTTCATGGCGCCGAAATAGAGCTTTCCGGTGCCCCAGGTGAACTCGTAGCCGCCGCCGGCGCCGCCGTGGTCGGCCGCGGAGACGAACAGCCCGTCCTCGCCCTGTTCCTCGATCACCTTGGCCGTCACCCGGGCGACGAGGTCCAGCGCGTCGTCCCAGCTGGTCGGCTGCATCTGGCCGTAACGCCAGACGAGGGGATCGGTGAGGCGCTGCTGCTGCGTCTGGCGGGCGTCGGAGTAGCTCATCTCGGCGATACGACCGCCGCGCGGCGAGGCCAGGCCGGAGTTCACCACGCAGTTGGGGTCGGGCTTGATGACCATGTGGACGTCCCGGCCGTCCTGCTTGACCATGTTGTACATGGACGGCGTGTACCAGGTCTCGCTGTCGGCATATTGCTGCTGGGCGAGGTCGGCGCCGAAGACGTTCTCCTGCGGGTCCGTGCCGCCCTGCTTGTTGGCCGGCCACGTGTAGGCCTGGTAGCCGCAGCCGACGATGCAGTAGTGGCAGACCACGTTGTGCGTCTTGGCGTCCGCGGGCGGGATCGGCAGGCGGTCGATGTTGCGCTTGTAGGCCATGATGATCCTCCCTCAGAGCACGTTGGACGTGCGGCCGTAGATCAGCTCGTCGACGCCTTCGGCGTAGATGTCGCCGCTGTCGTCGATCCGGAGCACGTACTGCGGCAGATTCTGCGTCGCCTGCCCCCAGGTCTGCATGCCGCCCTTCTCAGCATCGAAGCGCGAGTAGTGGCCGGGGCAGTTGAACGTCCGGTCGCCGGCCGAGTAGCTCAGCGGGTAGCCCTTGTGGGGGCAGATCATGGAGAAGCCGACGATGTCGCCGTCCGGACCGACGCCCTCCGCGACCCGCGTTCCCAGCTTCAGGAGCACGCCCTGCGCCTCGTCGTCGGGATAGGCCACGTAGAGCGGCTCGTTCTCGGTGAGCTCGCTGACGTTGGCCAGTCGGTTGGAGGGATAGTCGACGCGCGCCGATGCCGGGCGCGCCTTCGCCTGCTGGGGCATGACCGTTGCCGCTGCCGCTCCGGCGGCGGACAGGGCGCCGCCTCTCAGGAACTGGCGACGGCCAAGATCGACGATCTTTTCGCAAGGCATGGGTGGCTCCTCCCTTGTGTCGTTGTCGGAGGGCCTTTCTCATGAACCGTGCCAGACAGCATCATCATTGAAAAACAAGGGTTTTTGAGGATCTCGCGGCGTGAGGCGGGCGGCCGCCGTTCGCCGCTCCGGACATGCTGCGGCGCCGAAGGTTCAGGATTCCGAACGTTTTCCGTCGGACAGCTTCAGGCGCCGCATCTTCTCCCAGAGCGTGGTGCGGGAGACGCCGAGACGCTGCGCGGTTTCCGCGATCTGGCCACCGGTCGCTTCCAGGACCCGGGCGATCTGCCGCGCCTCGGCGGCATCGCGGACCGTGGACAGCGATTCGCTGTGCGGTTCGTCCTTCGCGGTCTCGTCGGGAAACAGGTCCGCCGGCTGCAGCGCCGGTCCCTGGGCAAGCGCCACGGCCCGCGTCACCCGGTTGCGCAGTTCGCGCGCGTTGCCCGGCCACTCGTGGGCGATGGCGGCTTCCTCGGCGAGCGGGGTGATCGACGGCGGCTCCATCCCCATGGTCTCCGCCGCATCGCGAGCGAAGCGCTGCAGCAGCCACGGGATGTCGTCAGGGCGCTTGCGCAGCGGCGGGATCTCGATCGCGATCGCGTTGAGGCGGTAGAGGAGATCCTGCCGGAAGCCGCCCGTCTTTGCCTCCGCCTCGACGTTGGCGTGGGTCGCCGAGACGATGCGGGCACGGAACGGGACCGGGTCCTCGCCGCCGATTCGGAAGAACAGCCGGTCCTCGATCAGCCGCAGCAGCTTGGCCTGCAGGCCGAGCGGCATGTCGCCGATCTCGTCGAGGAACAGCATGCCCTCGCGGGCGCGCTCGGCGAGGCCGAGATGGCGCTGATGGGCACCGCTGAACGATCCCTTCTCGTGGCCGAACAGTTCGCTCTCGAGCAGGTCGGCGGGGATCGCCGCGCAATTGACCGCCACAAACGGCTTGTCGGGCATGGAGAGGCTGTGGACGAAGCGGGCCGCGACCTCCTTGCCCACCCCGGTCTCGCCGGTCAGCAGCAGCGGCAGGCCGATGTCGGCGACCCGGCGCAGCAGGTTCTCCACCGCCTGCATCCCGGAGGACCGGCCGAGCACCGCGGCATCGCTGCGGTCGCGTCGGGGCCGGGCCTGATTGACGATCCGCTCCATGAACGAGGCGACGTCGAACGGTTTCATGACGTAGTCGCCGGCACCGCTGCGCATCAGCCGGACCGCCTGGTCGATGTCGCCGAAGGCGGTGACGAACAGGAAGGGCGGCGCCGGGGCGTTCAGGCTGGCGTCGCGGAACAGGTCCTCTCCGTCCATGTCGGGCAGGCGGATGTCGCAGACGACGAGGTCGAGCATGCTGGGAGCGGCGAGGATCTCGCTCAGCGCCTCGCCGCCGGTCTGCCACCAGCGGACGTCGTGCCCCTCGAGCGCGAGGCGCTGCACGAGCGATTCGCCCATGACGGGGTCGTCCTCCACCAGGCCGATCCGGATCGATTCATGCTGCATCGCTCAACCCCTCCCGTTGGGCCGGAATGATCATGCGAACCAGCGCGCCGCCCAGATCGCTGCGCTCGATCTCGATGCGGCCGCCGAGGCCGTCGATGTGGCGGCGGACGATCCACAGTCCGAGGCCGCCGCCCGTGCCGGCGCCCGGGCTGCCCACCAGCTGCTCGCGGGCCTCGGCGGGCATGCCGGGGCCCGAATCGCCCACCTCGATCATCAGGTTGCCGGCCTCGACCCAGGCCGCCGCCTCGATCCGGCCGGTCTCGCCGGCCGCGTTGCAGGCGTTGATCAGCACGTTCAGCACCAGTTGCCGCACCGGGGCGCCGGGCACGGCGAAGGCACCACCGACCGTGTTCGTCCAGTGGAAGTCGAGTCGCTTGCGGCGCACCTCCGGTCGGATCAGGAGGGCGAGGTCCTCCAGGTCGCCGGGGGCGAGCGGCCGCGTCGTCAGGCCGGGCCGATAGGTCGCCAGCGCAGCGCGCACCACGTCGCGGATGCCCACCAGTCCGCGCTCGACGATGGAGATGGCGGTGGTCCGCGCCGATGGCGTGTCGCCGTGCTGCTTGAGCGTGTCGAGCGCATTGAACAGGCCGCCGAGCGGGTTGTTGATCTCGTGGGCCATGCCGGAGGCCAGCCGCCCCAGCGCGGCGAGCCGCTCTTCCTCGGCCATGTGCATGGCCAGGGACCGGCGTTCGGTCTCCGCCTCGACCAGCGAGTTGTAGCTCTCGAAGAGCTGCCGGAAGTCGTTGCCCTGGGAAGGAAACCGCGAGCGCGGGATCGGCCGGACCTCGCCGGCACTGCCTTCCCTGAGATGATCGGAGAGGATGCGCACCGGACGCACCATCCGCCGCACCAGGAGATAGCCGGCCCCGGCGAGGATCAGCGTCAGCAGGGCATTCGACAGGATCAGCGTCGCGGTCACGTCCCGGCGCTCGGCGAGCAGGTGCGAGATGTCGAGCTTGGCGGTGATCGAACCGATCGTGCGGCCTTGATAGGTCAGCGTCCGGCGGACCAGCGCCCTGCCGCTGTCGGCCGCGATCGCCATGTCGCCGGGGGTGAGGCCGGCAAACTCGTCGGGCAGCGGCTTGCGCGAGGGCGCCGACCTCGGGTCGCTCGCCGCCAGCACGAGATCGTCGGCATCGCCGACCACGGTCAACAGCGGATGAAGCGCATCGTAGCGGTCGCGGGCGCGGTCGAGAACATCGAAGACCTCCCAGATGTCGCCGCGCAGCACGTGCGGCAGCAGCGAGGACGACAGACCGTCGAGATAGGCAGCCGCCAGCGAGCGCAGGTGGCGCTCCTGGGTGTCGATGAGCCGGGTAACGACCCGTTCCGAGGTGACCACGCTGACGGCGATCATCAGCAGCACGACCAGCGCCGGGACGCGCAGGGTGATCGGGATTCGCGACATGCGCTGCCAGATCATCATCCCTGCCGCTCCAGGGTTTCGACCTTGGCCAGGATCGAGGCGAACAGGGCGGGGCTGCCCTCGGTGAAGCCGTCGAGGCGAAGCAGGCGCAGCACCTCCCGGCCGGTCGGATCGGCGGCCATGTCGGCGAACGTCTGCCGCAGGACCGTCAGCCGCTCCGGCGTCATGCCGCGCAGCGGTGCGGCGATCGGCGGAAAGCCGAGCCATTCCGACCGGCGGACCACCTTGGTCTGGGCGGCCAGCTC
Source organism: Amorphus coralli DSM 19760 (assembly GCF_000374525.1). Taxonomy (GTDB): domain Bacteria; phylum Pseudomonadota; class Alphaproteobacteria; order Rhizobiales; family Amorphaceae; genus Amorphus; species Amorphus coralli. The sequence goes on along the minus strand of NZ_KB894576.1, from coordinate 224,492 downwards.
CGGCTCGACCTCGCGCACCACCTCCCAAACATAGCCGTCGACGCTGCCGCTGTCGGCGAGGCCGGACCCCACCGCCCGGATCACGTTGCGGTGCCCGTAGGTGAAGAAGCTCTCGCGGAAAAAGCTGGCGGGCGTTTCGCCCCACTCCGCGAGCAGGGCGGACGTGACCAGGAAGCCGGAGTTGGAATCCGGGTCGGAGAAGGCATGGACCTCGTTGCGCAGCGCTCGCGCTTCGGTGACCGGCCGACCTGCGCCGACGATCAGATAGGACTGATAGAGCGGGCGGCCGCGCCAGAGCGGCACGCTGACGAGGCGCAGCTGGTCGGCAAACTTCACGAACGGGTAGCCGCAGATCCACGCCGCATCGAGCTGGCCGGAAATCAGCAGCGCCGTGATCTCCTGGTAGGTCCGCCGGGTGACCAGATCGACCGGCCGGCCCGTCGCCTTCCGCAGGTAGGCGCCGAGATGATCGCGCAGTTCCAGGTCGTTGTTGAGAAAGACCGGGGTCAGCCCGAAGCGCAGCGGCGGCGCGGCCACGGCGCGCGCGCGCCCGCTCAGCGCCAATGACGCTGCACCGGCCAGCACGTCCCGGCGGGAAGGCCGCCAGGCCTGCCGTCTCGGCGGCTTCTTTCGACCGCGCTCCAGCATTTCACTCCCCTTGGGGGGCCATACTAGGAGCACTCAGCGGTCCAGGAAAGAACCGTTCTAAACCTGTGGAGGCAACCGGCTCGCCGGTTGGTCCGACGCGTCAGAACCGCACCGACAGGCCGTAGGCAAAGAACGCGTAGAAGGCCGACACCGTGACCACCGAAACGAGGGCGTGGATGCCGAGCTCGCGCAGCGTCCAGGGCGTGTGACGGGCCAGGGCGCCTGCCGCCAGGAAGCCGAACACGCTCGCCGGATAGAAGCCGGCAAATCGGACCAGCAGCATCCAGCAGGCGACGACGGCGATCAGCCCGGCCGTGCGCCAGTTGGCCCGCGTCAGCGAGCGGATCGCGCTTGCCGGCACCTTCCGGATTGCCGTGCGCACGAGCAGCGCGGCGGCCAGGGCCAGCATGGCGAACGCGACCGCCCGCGGAAACACCGATCCGAAGAGGGAGAAGCCTGCGCTTTCCCGCAGAACGTAGAGGGCGAGCAGCGCGGAGGCGACGGCTACCAGCGCGCCTGGCCAGTCGTAGCGTTGGATCGGCGCTTCAGAGGGCTGCATTGGAGACGCTCCGGCTGGTGTTCGGCTTGCGCTTCTTGAAGGACAGGTAGACCGGCCAGAGGAGCCCCAGAACGATCAGCACGATGATGCCGATGGAGATCGGCCGGCCGAAGAAGACGGCGGGAATGTTGCCGGCCGCGTTGCCGATCAGCCAGGACTGGACGAAGCCCTGTTCGGCGATGGGGCCCAGAACCACGCCGAGCACGATCGGCGCGATGGCGAAGCCGGCCTTGGTCAGCACCCAGGCGACGAAGCCGAGCGACAGCATCATCAGCACGTCGGCGAAGCTGGCGTGGATCGCGTAGGTGCCGAGGATGGTCATCAGCAGGATGCCGGGGATCAGCGCGGTCTTCTGGATGTTGGCGATCAGGCGGAACGCGTAGCGCCCGACCAGAAGGCCGACCGGCAGCATGAGGATGGTGGCGATCAGCAGGCCGAAGATGAAGGTGTAGACGATGTCGCCGTGCTCGGCGAACAGGTTGGGTCCGATGCGCACGCCGTGGACCATCAGGGCCCCCAGGATGATCGCATCCGGCGGCGTGCCGGGAATGCCCAGCACGAGGGTCGGGATGAAGCCGCCACCGACGGTGCCGTTATTGGCGGCTTCGGAAGCCACGATGCCGCCCGGCTCGCCCTTGCCGTAGTCTTCCGGGTTCCGGGCGTTGCGCCGTGCCTCGGAATAGGCGAGCAGCGAACCGATGGCGCCTCCGGCGGCCGGCAGCGCACCGACCAGCGTCCCGATGCTGGCGCTGCGCACCAGGTTGACCTTCTGGCTGGCGAGGATCCCCACCGCCGCGCCGAGCTCCTCGCGGGCGCTCGCCGGCTCTTCGGGGACGTGCAGGTGATGGTCGCGCCGGGTGATCAGGTCCAGCACGACGGGAATGCAGAACAGGCCGATCAGCGCCACCACGACGTTGACGCCGCCGACCAGGGCCGGCTGGTCGAAGGTGAAGCGCATGTCGCCGCCGATCACTGCCGAGCCGACGAACGCGACAAGCAGTCCGAGGCAGGCGCCCAGCAGCCCCTTCAGCAACTGCCCCTCCGACAGCGAGGCGACGAGCGCCAGCCCGAGCACTGCCAGCCAGAAATATTCAGGCGGACCGAAGGCCAGCGCCACGCGCGCCAGCGGCGGCGACAGCAGCAGGAGGACGATGACGGAGAACACCCCGCCGAACACCGAGGCCAGGGTGGCGATGTTGACGGCCAACTGCCCCTGGCCGCGCTTGGCCATTGGAAAGCCGTCGAACGTGGTCGCGATGGACGACGGCGTGCCGGGGGTGTTGACCAGGATGGCCGCGAAGCAGCCGCCGTAGATGGCGCCCATGTAGATGCCGGCCAGCGTGATGAGCGCCGCCTCGGGAGCCATGGTGAAGGTGAAGGGCGTGAGGACCGCGATGGCCATGGTCGCGGTCAGCCCGGGGATGGCGCCGATGACGACACCGGCCACCACGCTCACGATCGCCAGGAAGAGATTCAGCGGCGTGAGCGCACTGAGAACGAAATCCAACATCTGCAGCGTTTCCCCGGGCCATTCCCCTTCTTGTTGTCGGCTGAGCCTACTGGTTCAGACCCAGCAGTTCGGCCACGTGCTCGTAGTTCTCCGACAGGCCGGCCAGATAAGCGTCCATCTCGGAATAGGGCACGTTGAGAAGGACATAGCCGGCCTCCTCCATCATCTTCTGCATCTCCGGATCGCGGTTGATCTCCGCAAACACGTCGGACATCTGCTGACGGGTCTCTTCCGGCGTGTCGGCCGGAACGATCACGCCGCGGCGGGCGCCGTCGACCAGATCGATGCCCTTTTCCTTGAAGGTCGGCACGTCGGGGAACAGCGGGTGGCGCTCGTCCATCGCGACGGCCAGCATCCGCACCTCGTCGCCCTGGTTCACGCCCACCGTGGTGAAGCCCCACTGGGCCTGGACCTGGTTGCCGAGAAGCGCCGCGCTCACCGCCGAGGTGCCGGAGAAGGGGATGTAGGTGGTGGTGATGCCGGCGGCGGCGTCGAACGCCACCTGGGCGACGTTGGGGGCGGAGTTGGTACCGGTGCCGCCCACGGTGATGGCGCCCGGCTGAGCCTTCGCCTTGGCGATGTAGTCCTCGAGGGTTTCGATCGGGCTGTCGGCCGGCACGATAAGCGCGAACGGCGTGATCTGGTAGATGTAGACAACGTTGATGTCGTCGGTCTCGTAGCCGACATTGCCGCCCTGCGGCTGCAGGAAGATGTGCGGCGTGTTCACGCCCATGATCGTCGAGCCGTCAGCCGGCAACGAATTGATCTGGGACCAGCCAGCGGCGCCGCCGGCGCCGACGATGTAGTCGAACATGAACTTCTTGCCGGTGATCTTGGCGAAGAAGGGTTCCTGCATGCGTGCCGTGACATCCGATTCGCCGCCCGGATTGAACGGAATGATGTAGGTCACGTCCTGGTCGGGCCAGTCGGCCGCCATGGCGGGCCCGGAAAAGGCAGCCGCCAGACCGAAGGCTGCAGCGCACGTCATTTTCGTCAGCGTTTTCATGAAGTTCCTCCCTTGCGTCTTGACGCGGTTTACTTGGTTTTCTGCGCCAGAAGATCGAAATCGAGCTTGATGTAGTCGCCCCGGTAGACGATCTCGGCGAAGTAGATTGCGCGGCCGCTGTCATCGGCCATCACGCGTTTGACCACGGCCACGGGCGCACCGATCTCGATGCCCAGATGATCGGCGTTCTCGATGTCGCAGCGGGTGATCACGAGGCTCTGGCGAGCCGACCCGACGGACGTCTTTCCCTCGTCCCAGAGACGCGGAATCACCTGCATGGCCAGCTTGGTGTCGAAGTCCTCCGGCGCGGCGGCGTAGAGGTCGTCGGCGATGTGCAGGCTGATGACGCAGAACGGCCGGTCGCTGTGGGAATGCACCCGCTTCAAATGGCGATAGCGCCCGGCCAGCCGGCCGTCGCTTTCGGCGACCGCGGGCGGGCTCCTCACATATCCCTTCTCCAGGATCTCGATCGTTGTCCCTTCAAGGGTGGACATCAGGCTCGCCCAGTCGGTTCCGACGCGCAGCCAGCGCTGGTCGGGCACCGTGGTCGCCACGAACGTTCCTTTCCCCTGTTTGCCCCAGACCAGGCCCTCGTCCTTCAAGAGCGCGATGGCCTGGCGCGCGGTCACCCGGGCGATACCAAACTCGGCCTGCAGCGCTTCGAGATTGGGCAGGCGGTCTCCGGGGCCCCATTCGCCGGACGAGATCCGCTCCTTCAGGAGCGACGCCACCTGAGCGTAGATCGGCGCCTTGCTGCGGGAGAACGTGGTGAGGGGATCCATGCTCGCGGCCTGCGATCGGTTGCCATTGTCTAACTAAGGTCCTAATGTTAGGACGTTATGAAGTTAGGGTCAACACGAGGAAGAAATCAAACCGATGTCCAGCTTCATGGAGGACGGACTGGTCGCGAGCGATCCCTTGCTTCCGCATGCGGAAGGCCCCGGTCCAGGCACGCCGCTGGCGATTGCGCGCGTCGAAACCTTCGTCTTCCGCTATCCGCTCGCTTCACCAGTGGTCACGTCGTTCGGCATCATGCGCGATCGGCCCGCCGTCCTCGTCAGGGTGGAAGACCGCGACGGGGCCTTCGGATGGGGCGAGGTCTGGTGCAATTTCCCGTCCTGCGGCGCCGAGCATCGCGCTCGGCTCGTTGAATCGGAAATCGCACCGCGACTCCTGGCGCAATCGTTCGACGGGCCGGCTGCCGCCAGCCGCGCGCTGGAAGCCGGACTCCGGGTCCTGACGCTGCAGACGGGTGAGTGGGGCAGCTTCGCGCAGTGCCTGGCCGGCATCGACATCGCGCTGTGGGATCTGGCGGCGCGGAAGCAGGGCGTGGTCCTGGCCGACCTGCTGGCCGGCGGCCGCGCCGCCCGATCGGTCCCCGCCTACGCCAGCGGCATCAACCGGAAGGATGCCGACAGCCTCGTTCCGGCCATGCGCGAGAAGGGCTACGGGGCGTTCAAGGTCAAGATCGGACTGGGCGTCGACGGTGACGTGGCGGTGCTCGCCTCCGTGGCCGACGGCCTTCGGGCCGGCGAGGCGATGATGGCCGATGCGAACCAGGCCTGGGACCTGGCCTCGGCACTCGCGTTTGCCGAGCGCGCCGCGGGGCTGCCGCTGACATGGCTGGAAGAGCCGCTCGCCGCAGACAGGCCCGTTGGCGAGTGGGCCAGGCTGGCGGAGGCCGCATCCGTCCCGATTGCTGCCGGCGAGAATCTTCGCGGGCTCGAGGCCTTCGAGGCCGCGGCCGGATGCGGCGCCTTTGCCGTGCTGCAGCCGGACCTGTGCAAGTGGGGCGGCTTTTCGGGGACCCTGCCGGTGGCTCGGGCCATCCTGGCTGCGGGCCGCCGCTACTGCCCCCACTTCCTCGGCGCCGGGCTCGGCCTGATGGCCTCCGCTCACCTGCTGGCCGCCGTCGGCGGCGACGGCATGCTGGAAATCGACGTCAACGCCAATCCCCTGCGTGACCGCCTCGCGGAACCGCTTCCCGCCGTGGGCGCGGATGGCACATTCGCCCTCTCAGACGCGCCCGGGCTGCAGGTCGTTCCGAACCTGGCGGAAACCGGCACCTGGCTGGTGGCGCATAGCGACAGCCGGTAGGCGGCGGGGCTCCAACCTTTGTGGCGCGCACCACCGGGCTCATGGCGCGGCGGCGGGGAACAGGCCTGAGAAGAGGCCGCCAAACACGACCAGGATAAGACCGGCCGCTGGCCAGACCTCGCCCAAAGCGGCCAACCTGTCGCCCCAGCCGTGACGTGCGCCCCCCGGCATCCGGTCGGGCGCGCTTATCCAGGCGGCCATGACAACTGCCCGCTACGACGGCCGCGCCAGCACGAAGTCGTGCTCGACCTCCCAGAACCAGCCCTCGTCGAAACCGTAGCCGGCGGCGCGGTCCGCATCCTCGACCCGCTTGAACTCGGCCAGCAGGCTTTCCTTCACGCCGAACACGGCGTCGGATTCGATGTAGCGGTCGTCCGGATCGAAGATGTGGGTGGTCAGCGTCTCGAAGCCGGACGCGGAGATGATGTAGTGCAGGTGTGCCGGCCGGTAGGGATGGCGACCCAGCGCTGCGAGAAGCTGGCCGACCGGCCCGTCATCCGGGATCGGGTAGAATTTCGGCTTCACCGCCTTGAACCAGTAGCTGCCATCACCGCCCGTGCGGAACACGCCGCGCAGGTTGAAGTCGGGCTGCAATCCCTTCTGCTGCACGTCATAGAAGCCCTCGTCGTTGGCCTGCCAGACATCGATCTTGGCATCGGCGATGGGCCTGCCCTCGGTATCGAGGATCCGGCCGGAGACGACCATGTCCTCGCCCTTGGCGTCGAGGCAGATGTTGGCGCCCATCTCGAGTTCCGGCGCGCCGTCCACGTGGAAGGGCCCGAGAACGGTGCTTTCCGACGCGCCCGACGGTTTCCGGTTGTTGATGGCGTCCACCAGCATGGACACGCCCAGCACGTCGGACAGGAGGATGAACTCCTGGCGCCATTCGTTGCAGGTGTGGCCGGTGCGGGTGAGAAACTGGATCGCCTCGAACCACTCCTGCTGGGTCGGCTCGATCTCCTTCACAGCCTCGTGCAGCTTGCGAGTGACGACCTCCATGATCTCCTTGAGCCGCTCGTCGGCGGCCGTCCTGTTGCGGCCGGTGACGACGTCCACCGAATTCTCCTCGGTGAAGAAGCCCTTCTCGTGCGCTTCCATCGGTGGTCTCCTCACTTGTCCAGAACGGCGCGAAGCACGCGCTCGAGTGCGCCGGCGGGATCGTCGGCCAGACGCTCCGAGCGCCAGGCTACATGGTGGTCGGGCCTGACCAGGAGGACGCCGCTGTCGGAAATCTCGCGGGCGCGGGCCCAGTCGCCGTAGTGATCCTGCCAGGCGCAGCGCGGGCCGATGACGTGGCAGACGATCTCGATGCCGAGCGCGCGACCGACCCGCTCGGCCGCCTCGCACCACGCCTCGCCACCGATGCCGGTGAGCAGCGTCAGCCTCCCGTGCCCGCAGAGATCGAGGGTCGAGGCCTTGGCCCCGGCCTCGTCGAAGACCCAGGCATGGGGAAGCCGCGCGCCGGGCCAGGTGGTCTGCTCGAAATGGAGCTCTGGATCGCCCGAGAAGGCCGGCTCCTCCTGACCGTCGGTGACGGCGGCGGTTGAGCGGTAGCGGTGGTTCATCTCCACGCCGTGGGCGTCGAACTCGTAGACCTTGGCGGCGATCGCCTCGCGCAGAGCGCGGCGCTGATCCTCCGCCTCCGGAGAGCCCTCGCAGCGCCGGTCCATGTTCTCCTGCATTTTCACCGGGTCGACGGAATCCAGCAGACCGAGCGACTGGAAGATCGGACCGAACTCGTCGATGGACTTGTTGGCCCGGGTGACGATCTGCTTCGCGATCGGTGCGCGCTCGGCGTCGTAGCTCTCGAGAAGACCGGGCCCGGCCCAGCCCTTCAGGACGAAGGCGAGCTTCCAGGCAAGATTGAAGCCGTCCTGGATGGAAGTGTTGGAGCCCAGACCGTTGGAGGGCGGATGCCGGTGGGTGGCGTCCCCCATGCAGAAGACACGGCCCTTCGACATCTCGGTGGCGTACATGTTGTTGACGGTCCAGGTGCTGGCATCGACCAGTTCGATCTCAAGCTCGGGATCGCCGACCAGGCTGCGCGCCACCTGGGTGGCGAAGGCCTCGTCCACCACCGGCGGCGGCTGCGTGATGTCGTAGCCCCAGTTGATCAGCCACTGGCTCCACGGCCGGATCATCCGCACCAGTCCCATGCCGATGCCGCCGACTTCGGCGCCCGGCTGCAGCACCCAGTAGAGCACCGAGGGACGGTGGGCGACATAGCGCGACAGGTCGGCGTTGAAGATGATGTTCATCGAGCCGGCGACGCCCATCCGGCCTTCCATCTTCAGGCCGAGATCCTCGGCGACCTTGGAGTTGCCGCCGTCGGCGCCGACCAGATATTTCGAGCGGACGGTGAACTCCCGACCGCTGAGCCGGTCGCGACAGGTGGTCGTGACCCCCTCTTCATCCTGCTCGTGAGAGAGATATTCCGTCGACATGCGCGCCTGGGTGCCGCGCGAGCAGGCGGTCTTGAACAGGACCGGCTCCATGAAGGTCTGCGGGCAGTCGTTCATGTGCGCCGGAGAGGTCAACGTGTGCTCGGCGCGGGAGGTCGGGTGCGTGCCCCAGGTCCTGAGCCGGCCAAGTTCCTCGCCGACAAGCGATTCACAGAAGACGTTCTCGCCCATCAGGTCCTGCTCGGTGGCGAACAGATAGGCCTCGGCCTCCACCTCGCGGCCGAGATCGCGCAGCACTTCCATGGTGCGCTGATTGGTAATGTGGGCGCGCGGCGTGTTGGCGAGCCAGCGGTAGCGGTTGATCGCCATGTTCTCCACGCCGTAGCTCGACAGGAGCGCGGCGGTGGCCGATCCGGCGGGTCCGGTGCCAACGATCAGGACGTCGGTGGTGATGTCAGCCATCGGGGCCTCCTCCTTCTTGTACGCGCGGGCGGTCGAGCCACCCGCTTGATGGGGTCCGGCCTGGCAGCCGGATCAGTCCGTGTCCGGCGTTTGCGGATCGTCGTCGATCACCAGGCGGCGACGGATCGGGAACAGTTCGATCCCAGTCCGGTCGCTGATGAACCCCCAGATGCCGCGCGGCGCGAACAGCATCACGACGATGCCGATCAGCCCGAGGACGAGCAGGTACCAGCTGCCGTAGTCGGCCAGCGCGTTCTGCAACAGGAAGAACACCAGGACCCCGATGATGGGCCCTTCCAGGGTGCCGATGCCGCCGATGACGACGATGAAAATGACGTAGGCCGTCCAGTCGATGACGGAGAAGGCGGCGTCGGGCGAGATGCGGGCCGTCTGAACGTAGATGAGCGCGCCGCACAGCCCGGTGCCAAAGGCCGCGACCAGGTAGACAAGGTGCTTCATGCGGTTGCCGTCGACACCCACCGCCCCCGCGGCGGAGGCATCGTCGCGCACGGCCGCCAGCCCAAGACCGCGCCGCGAGCGCAGCAGGCGGTAAATGAAGGCGATGGTCGCGACCGCCAGCGCAAGCGCAAGCCAGTAGGTTACCACGTCGCCGGCGGCAGACGACTTGAGCCCGAGCCAGTCCTTCAGTTGCTCCACGCCGATCATGTCGCGGGTGGCGCTGCGCGGCAGCGAGGTGCCGGTCCCCCCGCCGAGCGTCTGCCACTGGGCAACCACCAGGCGGACCACCTCGGCGATGACCCAGGTGCCGATGGCGAAATAGGCCCCCTCCAGGCGGAACACGAAGAAGGCGGTGGGGATGGCGAGCAGCACCGCCGCGATGCCGCCGACGAGGATCGCCACCACCGGATCCAGCCCGGCCAGCGAAACGGCAGCGAACATGGCGTAGGCACCGAAGCCCACGAACGCCTGCTGACCGACGGAGACGAGGCCGGCATAGCCGGCGAGCAGGTTCCAGAACTGCGCGAGCACCAGCATCGTCAGGATGAAGAAGAGATCCTGCACCGTGCCGCGAGAGACGAACAACGGCGCGGCGGCGGCGGCAACGACGAGCAAAAGGGCGATGACGAGCGAGACGCGCGAGGCAGTGGTCTGGGTGGTTACCCGGTAGCGCGGTGAGACCGGCATTTTCGACGTCTCCCGGCTTTAGCCGACGGTCCGCGGGAACAGGCCCCGCGGCCGCACGAGCAGCACGATGAGAAAGGCGATATGGCCGGCGAGGATCTGCCATTCCGGATTGATGGCGGCGCCCACTGCCTGGCTCACACCGATGATGATGCCGCCGATCAGGGTGCCCCAGAACGAGCCGAGCCCGCCGATGATCACCGCCTCGAAGGCATAGATCAGCCGGGCCGGGCCGATGGTCGGGTCGAAGTTGGCGCGGGTGCCCAGATAGAGGGCGGCGATGGTGACGACGACCATGGCAATGCCCGTGGCCTTGGCGAAGAGGCGCTCGGCGCGGATCCCCATCAGGCCGGCCGTCACCGGATCGTCGGACGTGGCGCGAAAGGCCCGGCCCAGCGCCGTGCGATAGAAGAGCTGGTTGAGGGCGACGATGACGGCGATCGCCGACACGAAGGTCAGCACCGGCATGACGCCGACATTGATGCCGCCGAGCGCGATCGACTGAGTCTCCAGCGCGCCGGCGGGGATCTTGCGGCTGTCGGCGGAGAAGCCTTCCAGAAGCGCGTTCTGGATGACGATCGACAGGCCGAAGGTAACAAGCAGTGGCGGCAGGATGTCGTCACCGAGCGTCCGGTTCAGAACGACATACTGCAGCGCCCAGCCAACGGCGAACATCACCGGGGCGGCGATCAGCGCGGCGGTGAAGGGATCGATGCCGAGTGCGGAGACCAGGATCAGGATTAGATAAGCCGCCAGCACGATGAGGTCGCCGTGGGCGAGGTTCACCAGCCGCATGATGCCGAAAACCAGGCTGAGGCCCGTTGCGAACAGGGCGTAGAGTCCCCCCAGCAGGAGCCCCTGGAGGATGGTGTCGATCCACTGCATCAGGCGACCCCGAAATAGGCATCGTGAATGGCGTCGCGCGACAGCTCGGCGGGAGTGCCGGAGAGAGTGATGCGGCCCTCCATCATGCAGTAGACCCGGTCGGCCACCTTGAGCGCCTGCTCGATGTCCTGCTCGACCAGCACGATGGCGGCACCCGAGGCCCGCAGTCTCGGCATGACGGCATAGATGTCGCGGATGGTGACGGGCGCGAGGCCGAGGCTGAGCTCGTCGCACAACAGCACCCGGGGATTGGACATGAGCGCGCGGCCGATGGCGACCATCTGCTGCTGGCCGCCGGAGAGCGCGGTGCTGGGGTTGTTGCGGCGCTCCTTGAGGATCGGGAAAAGCGCATGCACGCTTTCCAGCGACCACGGTCCGTCGGCCTTGCGGCCGTAGGTGCCGATCTGCAGGTTCTCCTGCACGGACAGCGAGGGAAACAGCTTGCGCCCCTCCGGCACCATGGCGATGCCGCGGGCCATCACGTCGGGCGCGGGCAGGCTGCCGATGGCGGCCCCGTCGAACCGGATCGCGTCGGCCTCGTTGGCGAGCACCCCGGAAAGCGAACGCAGGAGCGTTGTCTTGCCGGCGCCGTTGGCGCCGATGATGGCGATGATCTCGCCTTCATCCACGACGACGTCGACGCCGAAGAGCGCCTGGAAGTCACCGTAGAAAGCGGTGAGGCCTCGGGTTTCCAGAAGCGCCATCAGACCTCGATCCCCAGATAGATCTCGCGAACCTCGCGCGAGGCCATGACGGCATCGGGCTTCCCGTCGGCGATGATGCGACCGAAATCGAGCACCACGAGCCGGTCGACCACCGAGGTCAGGGCATGCAGCACATGCTCGATCCAGACGATCGTGGTGCCGCCGGCGTGGATGGCGCGGATCGTCTCGACCAGCGAACGGCACTCGCTTTCGGTCAGGCCGCCGGCGATCTCGTCGAGAAGCAGAAGCTTCGGATCGGTGGCCAGCGCCCGGGCCAGCTCCAACCGCTTGCGCTGAAGCAGCGGCAACTGGCCGGCCGGCGTGTTGGCCCGCTCCAGAAGACCGGTCTGGCGCAGGATCTCCGCACAGCGCCCGGTGACGTCGCTTTCGCTGCGGCCGGCCCCGAAAGCGGCGCCGACGACCAGGTTCTCGAACACGGTCAGCCGGCCGAACGGGCGCGGGATCTGAAAGGACCGGCCGAGCCCCATGCGGCAGCGCTCGGTGGCCGGGCGCGTGGTCACGTCGGCCCCCGCGAAGGCGATGGTGCCCGAGCCGACGGCGACGCGACCTGTGATGAGGTCGAACAGGGTCGACTTGCCGGCACCGTTGGGGCCGATGATGCCGAGCGCCTCGCCCTCGGCCACCTCAAGCGTCACGTGATCGGTGACCTTCAGGGTGCCGTAGGACTTGCACACATCGTCGAGACGCAGAAGCGACACAGGCGTCATCCTTGAGGCCATCGGGGCACGGGTGAACGGCGCGCCGGCACATGTCTGTCGCCGGCGCGCAGTTCAGAGGATCAGCCGATCAGCTGATCGGCTCCATCTTGCCGGCGGTCGGGATTTCCGGCGCGGTCTGGTTGTCGACGATGACCAGATCGTAGCCGCCGCCGTCCTGCAGCCGCCACTGGCCGCCGACAAGCGGCGTCTTGGCGACGTTCTTGGCCGCGAAGGGCGGCACGCCCTCGCCGTTCCAGGCGATGGGTCCGACCAGCGTGGTCATGTCGGTGGCGGCAATCGCGTCGGCCACCGCATCGGCGTCGGAGGGATCGTCGACGCGCTTCATGGTATCGAGCGCGATCTCGAACAGGGCATGGACAAAGCCGATCGGCTGGGTCCAGGGCCGGCCGGATGCCGCCTCGTAGTCGTCGGCGAGTTGGCGCGAGGTCTCGCCGGTGAGCGACGACTTGAACGGGTGGTTCGGCGACCACCAGACTTCCGAGGACAGGTTGTTGCCCTGGTCGCCGAGCGCCTCGACGGCCTGCGGGAACAGGATCGCCTTGCCGATGGACGCCACCTTCGGCGTGAAGCCTTGCTGCTTGGCCTGGTTCCAGAAGGTGGTGAAGTCCGGCGGGATCATCACGCCGGTGACGATCCCCACCTGATCGCCCTTGAAGGCGTTGATCTGGGCGGAGAAATCGTCGTTCAGGTTCTGGTAGCGGCCAGGGTCGACGAGGCTGTAGCCCTTTTCTTTCAGAACTGGCGGAAAGCCGACATTCGCGTCACCCCAGGCGTTGCCGTCGGCGTCGTTGGGAAACAGGCCGCCGACCTTCTTGTTGGTGTCGAGCTGTCCCCACATGTTGGTGAAGACGGCGATGACATCCTCCAGCCCCCAGAAGAAGTGGTAGGCGTAGCGGAACGGCTCCCAGGAGCTCGGATCGGTCGGGTTCGCCTGCTGGCCGATGAACCAGGGCTGCCACGGCGCGACGGTGGAGAGGCAGGGAATTTCCTCCATTTCGCAGGTGGTGGTGACCGGGTTGGTGGTTTCCGGCGTCGAGGCGACCAGCATCAGGCTGATCTCGTCGTCGACGATCAATTCGTTGGCCACCTCCGCCGCCCGGTTCGGATTGGACTGGCTGTCCTTGACGATGACCTCATAGTCGAGGCCGGCGTCCTTAACCTGCTGCATGAAGCGGTCGATGATGAAGCCATCGGCTTCCGCAAAGGCGGCGAGCGGCCCGGTCTGCGGGCTCACATAGCCGAGTCTGATCTTGCGGCCCTGGGCGATGGCCGGCATCGGGAATCCGGCGGTGCCGGCGACCGCAGCGGCAGCCGCGGCGGTCCCCATAAAGCGGCGGCGGGAAATCGACTTGGAATGCATTCTGTCCTCCCGGTCTTGTCTTGTCGTGTTTCAGCGCGCGGGGCGCCGTCCCTCCCAGGCGTCCTGCAGGAGCGCGCGGATGCCGGCGTGCTCGATGGGGCGCGGGTTCCAGTAGGCGTTCTGCGTTGAGAGCTCGGCGGCGCGGTCGAGGTCGGCCTCGGAGAGGCCGAGATCCTTCAGGGCGCGCGAGGCGCCGACATGGCCAGCGAAGTCGAACAGGCCGGTGCCCGGCGTGCCGCCGAAGATGTCGGCGACGGGCTGGAGCAGCTCCGGCACGGCCTCGGCGTTGAAGCCGATCGTGTGCGGCAACATGATCGCGTGGGTTTCGGCGTGCGGCGTATCGAAGGAGCCGCCGAGCGTGTGGCAAATCTTGTGGTGAAGCGCCATGCCGACCGTGCCGAGCACCATGCCGCAGAGCCAGGCGCCGTAGAGCGCCTCGCCGCGCGCGGCGCGGTCGTCGGGGGCGTCCACGATCACCGGCAGCGCCGACCGCATGGCCCGCAGGCCCTCCGCGGCCATGATCGAGACGATCGGATTGCGATCCTGGGCGTAAAGCCCCTCGGCGGCGTGAGCCATGGCATTGAGGGCGCTGGTCACGCTCATGGAAACCGGCAGGCCGAGCGTGAGCGCGGGATCGTAGATCACCACCTCCGGAAGCACCTTCGGGTCCTTCAGGGTGGTCTTCCTGCCGTGCTCCGTCTGCCCGAGAATGGGGGTCACCTCCGACCCGGCATAGGTGGTGGGAACGACGATCTGCGGCAGGTCGGTGCGGTAGGCGATGGCCTTGCCGAGCCCGGTGGTGGAGCCACCGCCGAGCGCCACCAGGCAGTCGGCGCCGGTTTCGGCAACGTGCTCCATGGCCTGCTCGGTGACCGAGACCGGGGTGTGCATGGCGGCTTCGGAGAACAGGCCGGCAGAGCGGTCGCCGAGGGTTCGGGCAAGGGCCCACCCGTCATCGGCCTGGTGCGGCGTGGTCAGCACGAGGGCACGGCTGCAGCCAAGTGCGTCGATGCGCTCGCCGATACCGGCGCTGGCCCCGTCGCCGAAAACGACCTCGTGCGGCATGCCGCGATAGGTGAAGCTGCGCGTCACGGTCTCTCTCTCCCGGGCCTGGCGCGGGCCAGCACGAAGGTCACAACCAGCGTCCAGGCCCGGCCACCTGCCACATCGCACACCGGCACGAAGTCGCCGATCAGCTCCGGCCGCACCCCGAACAGGGCATCGCCGGCAAGATCGGGATCGCCACCGTCGAAGACATGGGTGGACAGCGTCTCGAAGGCCTCGGCCCGGACGATGAAGTGCAGGTGGGCGGGCCGACGCATCGGGCAGCCGATCTGGCGAAACAGGGCGCCGACCGGGCCGTCGCCCGGCAGCGCGTAGCCGGCCGGCTTGACGCTTCGATAGTGGAAGCCGCCGTCCGCTCCCGTGGTGAAGACGCCGCGGAGATTGTGCTCGGGCTGGGCTTCCGGCACCTGGTTCTCGTAGAGCCCGGCGGCGTTGGCCTGCCAGGTCTCCACCGTCGCGCCGGCCACCGGATGGCCGTCGAGATCGGTGACCCGGCCGTGCACGGTCAGCGGCTCGCCCTTGCCGTCGAGACAGATGTCGGCGCCCAGCGGATAGCGCGGCGCGTCTGGCCGATAGAAGACACCGCGCACGGTATTGGGCGTGGCGCCCTCCGGCCGCGGCGTGTTGAGCGCCTCCACCAGCGCCGAGACGCCCAGTACGTCGGAGAGCAGGACCCACTCCTGGCGCTTGTCGTCGCAGGCGTGGCCGGTGGCTGTCAGGAAATCGATCGCGGCGCGCCAGTCGGCAGGGCTCGGACGGGTCTCGCGAACGAAGGCATGGAGATGGCGCACCGCGGCCGCGAGAACGGGCGCGAGCGGCGCGTCGGCCTGCCCGAAGCGGTCTGCGGCGGCCTTGGACGCGGCCTCGGCGCGAACTGTCGGCATCGTTGATGCCGGCATGGCGATCCTCCCGGTGGATCCTGTTTCTTTGTTGGGAGAAAGAGTAACAGTCTGCGCCTGCAGGTTGATGATTTCTGAAGCGTTTAATATAACAGTTTGTTATGAAGCTCGACGAGCGCCACCTGATCCAACTCGCGGCCGTGGTCCAGGCCGGCGGCGTGACCGAAGGCGCCGCCCTGCTCGGCCTGTCGCAGCCGGCGGTTTCGCGAACCCTGACGATGTTGGAGAAGCGCCTCGGCGAGCCGCTGTTCGTACGGGGAAGGCGCCCGCTGCAGCCGACGCCGTTCGGGCGGGCGCTCGCCACGCACGGCCAGACGATGCTGACGGCGTCGCGCAAGGCGTCCGAGTTGCTGGACACCTTCCGCGAAGGCGGATCGGGCGTGGTGCGGGTCGGCGGCACGCAGTTCTTCACCGACGGGCTGGTCACAGCGATGGTGGCAGAATTCCAGAACGCCCATCCTGATGTTCGGGTGGACCAGAGCTATGGCTATTTCGCGGACCTGAGAGCGGCGCTCACCACCGACCGGATCGATCTCGCGATCTGCCCCATCGACCTCCTCGATGAAGGATCGGAGCTCGCCTTCGAGGAGTTGCTTCCAGGCCGCAACGTGGTGGCCTGCGCGCCGACCCATCCGCTGCTGCTGCAGCGTCGGCCGCCGATCGGGGCTCTGCTCGACTATCCCTGGGTCGCGCCGCCGCCGAACAGCCCGCTGATGGCCGACCTGAGGAGCCTGCTCCTGTCGCTGGGAGAGATGGAGCCGAAGATCCGCTATGCCGGCGGCTCGCTGATCAGTACCCTCACCTACGTGCAGGCGACCAACGCCCTGACAATCCTGCCGCACGGCGTGGTGTTCGGGCTTCGTCACGTCGGCACCATCGCCGCGCTGCCGTTCAAGGTCCCGCACCCAGAACGGGCGCTCGGCCTCCTGCGCGTCAAGGGCTCCAGCCTGTCGCCGGCGGTGGAAGCCTTCGCCCGGCACGTGACGGAAAGCTTCGCGGCGCTGCGCCACCTCATCAAGCGCCACGAAGAGCGCGTCGTCTGGGGAGTGTGAGGCCTGTTTCCGGCTGGATTGGTGGTCTTACGGCAGGCCGGACTGCGCCAGGAGAATGGTGCCGGACAGGAGCAGAAGCACCAGGACGATCTTCTCGAACACCGCGGGCGACAACCCGATATAAGCGCGCGCGCCGATCCAGGCGGACGCGATGGCAACCGGTATGCAGACCAACGCGGTGCGCAGGATCTCCGCATTGATCTGGCCGCCCACGGCCATCGCCGTGCTGGCAAGGGCCAGCACCACGAGATTGAAGGGCTGGTAGACGGCGCGCTGCGCGTCGACCGGCAGGCCCTTGAGTTGAACCCAGATCAACGGAAGCGGGCCGGAGAGCCCGGAGAACCCTCCGAGGAAGCCGCCGCCGACGCCGATCAGGCCATCGCTCGCCCGTCCCCGGCGGGCCACCCAGGGCGCCGGTCGCGACCGCCACAGCCGAAACAGCGCATAGGCCACAAGGAAGGCGCCGATGGAGGTGCGCAGCAGGGCGGGAGAGGCCATGGAAAGCGCCCAGACCCCAAGCGGCACGCCGACCGCACCGCCCACCAGATAGGGCCAGGCGGGCCGCCAGTCGATCGACCGACGCAGCGTCAGTAGCCCGACGACATGGCCGGCGATCGCCACCAACGCGACCAGCGGCGGCACATATCCCGCAGGCAGCGCATAGAACCAGAGCCCGCACGCGACGAGCCCCGTTCCGAATCCTGCGAAGCCTGTCGTAAAGCCGGCAAGAACCGCTCCGACCAGAACGATGGCGAGCGACAGATCCATGAACAGCGACACTTTCCTGGAATGATCTTTACAGAGAGCGCCCGATCGCGCCGACGAAAGCAACCCGCCGGGCGCTCAACCCTGCTCTGCAGGACCGGCCGGGACGGCGGCAATATCACGCGTTTGCGGCGAACAATGACCGCCGGTTCGACGTCTCGGTCGGCGCGTCGGAAATCGGCCAAGCGAGAGGCACTCCAAAGTTTCACAGTGTAACAATTGTGTCGCACACCGTCGGTAGCAGAGCACGTGAGCCTCTACCCACGGAGACGACCATGAAAGCCCTTGCAGCCCTCGCCACCCTGACGGCGCTTGCCGTCGCCGTTCCCGCCCATGCCGAATTCCAGCTTGGCTCCCGCTACCAGGACAATGACGGTGACCTCGTCGCCGATATCCCGTCCGATGCGGCCGAGCAGATCGATCCCGACACCCTGATCTTCGCCTACACCCCGGTCGAGGACCCGGCGGTCTACCGCGAGGTCTGGTCGGAATTCCTCGATCACATGGCCGAGACCACCGGCAAGACGGTCCAGTTCTTCCCGGTCCAGTCGAACGCCGCCCAGATCGAAGCGATGCGCGCCGGCCGCCTGCACGTCGCCGGCTTCAACACCGGCTCCAACCCGATCGCGGTTGCCTGCGCCGGCTTCCGGCCCTTCGCCATGATGGCCGGCAAGGATGGCTCCTTCGGCTACGAGATGGAGATCATCACCTATCCCGACTCCGGCATCGACGAAGTCGCCGACATCAAGGGCAAGACCCTGACCCACACCTCGCAGACCTCCAACTCGGGCTTCAAGGCGCCGACCGCGCTGATGAAGGCGGAGTTCGGCATGATCTCCGGCGAGGACTACGACACGCAGTTCTCCGGCAAGCACGACAACTCGATCCTCGGCGTCGCCAACAAGGACTACGAGGTCGCCACGGTGGCCAACTCGGTCAAGAAGCGGATGATCGAGCGCGGCGTCGTGTCCGACGACCAGTTCAACGTGCTCTACACCTCGCAGACCTTCCCCACGACCGGTTACGGCACCGTCTACAACCTGACGCCGGAGCTGCAGGAGAAGATCCACGACGCGTTCTTCAGCTTCGACTGGGCCGGCAGCGGCCTGGAAGAGGAGTTCGGCAAGAACGGCGAGGCGCAGTTCATCGAGATCACGTTCAAGAAGGACTGGGACGTGATCCGCAAGATCGACGACGCCAACGGCGTCACCTACGACTGCCAGTAGGCCGTCGTTTACAATCCGGGCGCGGGCCACACGGTCCGCGCCCTTTTTCCGTCCGGGATGCAGCCGCGCATGCTCACCGTCGAGAACCTGACCAAGACCTACCGCTCTGGCGACAAGGCGCTGCACGGCGTCAGCTTCTCGCTGCCGAAGGGCCAGGTTGTCGGCCTGATCGGTCCCTCCGGCGCGGGCAAGTCGACGCTGATCCGCTGCGTAAACCGGCTGGTGGAGCCGACTTCGGGCCGGGTGCTTCTGAACGACATCGACCTGACGACGCTGAACAGGCCGGCGCTGCGCCGCGCCCGCCGACGCATCGGCATGATCTTTCAGGAATACGCGCTGGTGGAGCGCCTGACGGTGATGGAAAATGTCCTGTCCGGCCGGCTCGGCTACGTGTCCTTCTGGCGCAGCTGGATGCGCCGCTTCCCCGGCACCGACATCGCCAACGCCTTCCGGCTGCTCGACAGGGTCGGCCTGGAGGGGCGCGCCGACAGCCGCGCCGACGAGCTCTCCGGCGGCCAGCGCCAGCGCGTCGGCATCGCCCGGGCGCTGGCCCAGGAGCCGGAACTGCTTCTGGTCGACGAACCCACCGCCTCGCTGGATCCGAAGACCTCGCGGCAGATCCTGCGTCTGCTGACCGAGGTCTGCGCGGAACGCGGGCTGCCGGCGATCATCAACATCCACGACGTGGTTCTGGCCCAGCAGTTCAGCCAGCGCATCATCGGCCTGCGCGCCGGCGAGGTGGTGTTCGACGGACCGCCGTCGGACCTCGACAACGCCGCGCTGACGCGGATCTACGGCGAGGAGGACTGGTCGGCCATGCGCAAGTCCGCGGCCGAGGACGCCGAGGCCGAGCTCGAGCAGAGCCACCGGATGGCCGGGCTTGCATGAGCGACTATCCCACCCACTGGCGCCGGCCGCCGCAGATCCTGAAGCACCCGGTCTGGCGACCGATTATCCAGATTGGCATCGTCGCCTACCTGATCCTTGCGCTCAGCACACTGGAGGTCGACTGGTTGCGCGTCTGGGACGGGCTCGATCGCGGCTGGCGCTTCGTCGAAGGCTTTCTCACGCCTGACTTCACGTCGCGCTGGCGCGACATCAGCGAGGGGCTGGTGGAGAGCCTGACCATGACGGTCACCTCGACCGTCGTCGGCATTGCCCTGTCGATCCCGTTCGGCGTCGGAGCCGCCGGCAACATCGCGCCGGCGCCGGTCTACTTCGTGTGCCGCGCGGTGATCGCCGTGAGCCGTTCGCTGCAGGAGGTGATCATCGCGATCTTCTTCGTGGCGATGTTCGGCTTCGGCCCGTTCGCCGGCTTCGTGACGTTGGCCTTCGCCACCATCGGTTTCCTGGCAAAGCTCCTGGCGGAAGCCATCGAGGAAATCGACATGGCCCAGGTGGAGGCCGTGCGGGCGTCCGGCGGGTCATGGCTGCAGGTGGTAAACTACGCGGTGGAGCCGCAGGTGACCCCCCGCCTGATCGGGCTGTCGCTCTATCGCCTCGACATCAATTTCCGCGAAAGCGCGGTGATCGGCATCGTAGGAGCCGGCGGGATCGGCGCGACGCTGAACACCGCCATCGACCGCTACGAGCATGACAGCGCCGGAGCGATCCTGCTGATCATCATCGCCATCGTCATGCTGGCGGAATATCTGTCCGGCCACGTTCGCAAGTGGGTGCAGTGATGGCGGTCCGGCAAACCCCGTCCGGCCCGGATTGGCGCGCACGCACGCCGCGCGGAGCGCTCCTGCTATGGCTCGGCTGGCTGGCAGCGGTGGCGCTGACGGCCTGGTGCTGGTTCGTCATGACCGAAACCACCATCTGGGCGTTCGTCTACGACGCGCCGCGCCAGGCGGCCGACATCGGCTCCCGCATGGTGCCGCCGCGCCTCGACTACCTGCCCGAGCTGTGGCGTCCTCTGTGGGACACGATCAACATCGCCACGCTCGGCACGGCGGCCGGTGTCGTGATCGCCACACCGATCGCCTTCCTGGCCGCGCGCAACACGACCCCCAGCCTGCTCGTCCTGCGGCCGATCGCGCTGTTCATCATCGTGGCTTCGCGCTCGATCAACTCGCTCATCTGGGCCCTGCTGCTGGTCTCCATCGTGGGGCCGGGGCTGCTGGCCGGCGTCATTGCCATCGCGCTGCGCTCCATCGGCTTCGTCGGCAAGCTGCTCTACGAGGCCATCGAGGAAACCGACGTCTCGCAGGTCGAGGCGATCGAAGCGACGGGCGCGAGCAGCCGCCAGGTGCTGGCGTTCGGCATCTGGCCGCAGGTGGCGCCCGCCTTCTGGGCCATCTCCGTGTTCCGCTGGGACATCAACATCCGCGAGAGCACGGTGCTCGGACTGGTCGGGGCCGGCGGCATCGGGCTGCAGCTGCAGAACTCGCTCAACACGCTGGCCTGGCCGCAGGTCACGGTGATCCTGCTCCTGATCCTCGCCACCGTGCTGGTGAGCGAGTGGATCTCCGCCAAGGTCCGCCGCGCCATCATCTAAGGCCCAGGGCCGGCTCACCGGCTCCGTCCGGGCCGACCGCGCTTGACAAGCCCGATGGGGAAGTCGAGCATGATTGCCATGTTCAAGATGAAGCAAGATCTCCTTTTCCGGCCCTTTCCCATCGCGGAATAGTGGCCCCGGTCCCGGCAACAGGGGCCGGGGAGCCGTTTGCTTCAACCCTTCCCAGCATGAACGCCCGTCGCGCCCGATCAGTGGCGCCGGTTGCCCGTTCGGGCCGCCGGCGTTCGGCTCGCCCGGGCGAGCGGTCTTGAACAGAAGTTGCCTGACATCATGGAACCGTCCGTCACTGTCCTGAAAGAGGATCACGAGCGGCTTGTGCGTATGGCAAGCGGGCTGCTTTCCAAGAACCCCGACCTTGCCGAGGACCTTCTCGGCGAACTCGAACGCGCCCGCATCGTCGCCACCAGCGAAGAGGCCGGTGTGACCGTGCAGATGGGCTCCACCGTCACCTTCAGCACCGAGGACGGGGGCTCGCGCGTGGTGAGGCTGGTCTATCCGGACGAGGCGGACATTGCCCGCGGCTGCATCTCGATCCTGACGCCGATCGGAACCGCCCTGCTCGGACTGCCGATCGGCGGCCAGATCGACTTCGTCGCCAACGACGGACGCCTGCGGAAGCTCACCGTTACCTTGGTCGAGCAGTCCCGCGAGCCTGTCTGACCATGAGCCAGGCGGGGTCGCCGTCGCCCCCGTGGCCGTTCTCAATGACAGGCACGTTCGGACGACCTGCGCAGGCGCGGCCCGGGCACTCGTCCGCATGGTTCAAGGAAGGGTCTGCCATGTCAGGTTTCAGCGTCGGTTTCGCCACCAGAACCAGAACTTCCGGCTGCAGAATGAGCGAAGACGACCACGCGGTCCTGCAACGCCTGGCCAGCGGCGGAAGAGCCTTCTCGGAGGGCTACAGGGACATGCTGGGCGAAAAGCTGCGAAGCTGCATCGTCTACCCGTCGGGGGGGCTTCCGGGCGACGTCGTGCGGCTCAACGCGTGCTTCACCTATGCCGTCGACGGCTCCCTGAAGGACGCGGCGATCCTGGTTCCCTATCCGCCGAGCGACCTGCCGCCCTTCGCACTGTCGCTTCACACCATCCGGGGGCTGGCCCTGATTGGGCTTGCCGCTGGGGAAACGGTAACGACGCCGGCGGCCGGCGGCCGGACCGAGACGGTCGAGGTCGTGCGGGTACTGCCCTAGCCCGCCGCGCCGGACGCCCGCTAGGCCCTGGGCCTCCGGTGGGGAGGGCTGCCGACTGGATGGCGGCGCTGGCGTGCCCTACCCGTCGGGAAAGCAGTGGGGATAGGTGGCGTGCAGCGACGCCAGCATCATCATGTGCAGGCTGGAATTGAAGTAGTTGTCCATCTTGAGGTCCACCGATTCCCAGGGGACCTTCCGACCGGCGGTCTCGCAGATCATGATGTCGTGCATCAGCTCGTAGGAGTTGCCCCAGAACCGGTCGTCCGCCTCGCCGGTGTAGACGTCGAACGGGAAGGTATAGCCGCTGCCGTCCTGCCCCCAGATCGAAAGGATGACCTGCGTCACTCTTGCGTGGTCCACGTCGGCCTGCAGGAGATAGAGCGGGATGCGGACCGCGTCGTAGCTGAACTTCGGCTCCCATCCGCGGGCGGGATTGGGCTCTCCGTGCTTGTTCACGTCTGTCCAGTCGGAGGGCGGATGGATCAGTTCATTCATGAGCCGCATGTTGTCGGCGTAGACGCCTTCCCAGTCATGGCGCGGCGCCAGCACCTGCATCACCCGCAGCGTGAGCGGAATGAAGTAGCTGAGATTCACCGTCATCGACCGCTTGCGGCCGCCGGGTTCGGCCCAGTTGCCCGGCATCAGCAGGGTGTAGCCGCCAAAGCGCCGGATCATGTGCTGGCCGGTCGCCTCGGCGATGGCGACGGCCTCGGCGATGTAGCTCCTGTCGCCCCAGCGCTCGCCGGCCAACGCGAGCGCGGTGGCGATCAGCAGTTCGCCATCGGTGGCGTTGTTCCAGTCGGTCACGCCCTTGCCCGGCACATATTTCCAGCCGAACAGCTTGTCGGGCTTCTGCATGGTGTTGCGGGCAAACAGCCAGATCCGGTCGAACGTGGCCCGGTCGTTGCCGAGCAGGGCCAGCATCATGCCGTAACCCTGGCTCTCGGAATGGGTGATGCCGCCGTTCTGCGGATCGAAGACGCGGCCGTCCGGCTTGATGAAGGCCTGCTTGTACTGGGCGAGCATGGCGCTGTACCAGCGCTGCAGGTCCTCGTCGAACTCGCCGAGATAGGGAGCAAAGGCCGACTGCGCCGCCGTTGCCGGCACGACCGTGGACGCGCAGAAGAGCACTATGAAAATGAACCTGCGGATCATGGGCGAAGCGTTCCCGGAGACGCTGCGTAATGAAACGTAAGACGAAAGCGACACATCGTTGCGCTCTTAAGGCTGCGACGCGTTCGAGAGGATCTGCTTGATGCGCATCTCGGCCTCAGCCATGGCGCTTGCCGCATCCTGGTCCCCGCTGAGCACCGAATGGACGGCCTCCCGGAAGAGGTCGGCACTTTCGGCGTAGCCCCGGCCCACAAGACGGGAAGGCCGCATCCTGATGTTCGCCTCGATCAGCTCGTAGGTATCGACCATGGGAAAATGATCAGACACTTCCAAGTCGGAGAAGAGCACGACCTGGCTCGGAAAGAAGTCTGCTTCCAGCGCGCGCGACCGCTGTTGCGCAACCGACGTCAGAAAGTCGGCGAGGAAGGACGCTTCCACCGGATGCTGGCTCCGGTCTGCGACCGCGAGGGCCCAGCCGTCCAGAAGCGAGACCGGCGGGTTGCCATATGCCCCCGGCATGAAGGTCGCACCCACCTTGCCGCTGACGGCGCTGATCGGCGATTCCAGAAGCGGGTAGACATAGGGCAGGTTGCGCATGAAGGCAGCGTTGCCCTGCTGAAACACGCCTCTTGCATCTTCCTCGTCGAACGAGAGCACCTCAGGAGGCGAGATCGTGCCGACCCATCCGGCCGCCATCTCCAGCGCCTCGACGTAGCGCGGGTGATTGAGAACGACCCCGTCCTCGCCCACGATCGGCTTGCCCCGGTGGCTCACCATCCATTCCGTGGCATTCGCCCCCAGTTCTTCGCCAATCTCTCCCTGGAAGAGGTAACCCCAGAAGCGCGGGTTTCCTTCGGCCCGCTCCCCGTCCTGGATGGTTCGGGCCGCGTCCTCGAGCGCCGCCCAGGTTTCCGGAACCTCGATGCCGTACTTCTCCAAGAGATCCGAGCGGTAATAGAGGCCGCCCATCTCCTGGTAGAAGGGAAGCCCCTTGAGCGCTCCATCGACCGTGAGCTGCCGGATCATCGCCTCGCTCTGGCCGTAGGCAGCATATGGCAGGTAGCTGTCGAGGGAGAGGAGCTCGTCGGCCAGCGCAGTGGCCCATGTCACCTGGACATTGATGACATCGAATTTCGGCGCGTCTGCCGCCAGCACGGCAGTGAACAGATCCAGCCGCTCCGTCATATCATCCGGCACCGGGTAGGTGAGGACGGTGTTGCCGGTCCTTCTTGCCCAGAGGTCAGCAGCCTGCTTGCACAGTTCGTGGTCCCGCCCTTCGAAGCCACAGGCAAGGCCCAGAACCACGGCATTGGCCGCAGCGGTCTGCGCCACCAGGGCGATGGCACATGTCCCGGCCAGGGCAAGTCCTTTGCCGACGCTCGACGTCCAAACACTCTGCACCTGGGGGGCTCCTCGCAATACGGGTCTAACGGGACCGAAGTGTCGTCTATTAGCAGGTTAGGCTGGCCCGGAGCTTGACAAAAGCCGTCAGTTTCACGGGGAGCGGAGAGACGCAGGCGGCGCGATCGAGCCACCGGAGATTGAGCCGGATCAAGGCTGCGATCGCGACACTGGGATTATCTGCCTCCATCCGGAAGGAGGGTGGCAATGACCCAGCAGACGCACCAGGACACCGTCCGCGAGGCTGTCGGCGTGTTCGAGACGATCGATACGCTTCAGGCAGTCATCGACGATCTTCTCAGTGCAGGCTTTGACCGAGCGGCGCTGAGCCTTTTGGCCACCGACAGCGCGGTGGAGGAGAAGCTCGGCCACAAATATGAGCGCATCCGTGCATTCGAGGACGATCCCAGCGTTCCGCGCTGCTGCTACATCTCCACGGAATCGCTTGGCGACGCCGAGGGCGGCCTGATTGCCGGGCTGATGTATGTCGGGGCCGTCGCGACTGCCGGAGCGGTGGTCGCAAGCGGCGGCGCCCTTGCGCTGGTTCTTGCCTCGGCCGCCATCGCCGGAGGGGCCGGCGGCCTGTTCGGGGCGCTGCTGGCCGAACGCCTGGGCGCTCACTGGGCGCGCCATCTCCAGGAGCAGCTCGACCAGGGCGGATTGCTTCTCTGGGTCCGGACCTGGACACCGGACGAGGAAAGACGCGCCACGGAGATCCTGCAGCGCCATTCAGGCACGGACGTGCACACCCATTCGCTTCCAGTCCCGGCATAGCGGGTCCTTCGGACAGGCAGACAGGAGAGAGTGCAATGACCACCTGGCGGATCCGGGCCACCTGGCGGGAGGACGAGACCGAGGCGACGGAGGAGTGGCAGGTCGAGGCCGCAAGCGTTCAGGACGCGGTCGCCAGCGTGTGCGGGCACGTGCGGTTTCCGCCGCATCACGTGGAAGCGCGGCAGCTGGACGGCGAGCCCTCCGGCGCGGCGGCGGAGGAGGTCCGGCACGTTCCGCAGACCTAGACTTCACCCGCCACACGTCGATCAGGGGAAATGCGAGAATGAGCAAGGACTTTCGGCAGATCGCGTCAGACGTGGACGCCAGCCTTGGGCTGCTGGCGGACGCCGCTCCTGAGGCCATGGCGGGCTTCATGGCGCTCGGTTCGGCCGCCCATGAAGCGGGGGCGCTATCGCCGATGACCAAGGAGCTCATCGCGCTCGGCATTGCCATCGCCGTGCATTGCGACGGCTGCATCGGCTACCACGCGAAGGCCGTGCACGAAGCCGGCGCCAGCCGCGCCGAGGTGGCCGAAATGATCGCCGTTGCCATCCAGATGGGCGGCGGCCCGTCGGTGGTCTACGGAGGCGAGGCGCTGAAGGCGTTCGATGCCTTTTCCGGCGGCTGAAGCCGGCGGAAGTCTGGCCCCCCGGAACCGACCGGCACGCACCGGGGCTAGCCGCCGTTCGCCCTCGATGACGAGGCCGGCGAACCGCCCGTCTCCTCGATTGACTTTATCAGGATTCCTGTTATCGAACGATCCATGACCGTTTCAGGGAGACTGATATATGTCCAGCGTCGATAGCACCCCGAAAGATGCCCCTGCCTGGGGCGAAAACGCGCTTCTGGAAATCGTCGACGGCATCGCCTGGGTGACCCTGAACCGTCCCGACAAGCGCAACGCGATCAGCCCCGGAATCGTCTGGGAGATGAACGCGATCATGGACGAGGTCGAGGCCAACGACGCGGCCAAGGTGATGATCGTCACCGGCGCCGGCGAGGCGTTCTGCGCAGGTCAGGACCTGAAGGAATATTTCCGCATTCCCGACACCTGGCCGGCGATCGAGCGCGAGCGGCTCTACCGCGCCAACTCGCAGTGGCAGTGGCGGCGGATGATGTATTTCCCGAAGCCCACGATCGCCATGGTCAACGGCTGGTGCTTCGGCGGCGCCTTCCAGTTCATGATCGCCTGCGACATCGCGCTTGCCGCCGATGACGCGACCTTCGGCCTGTCGGAGATCAACTGGGGCATCATCCCGGCCGGCATCGTCACCAAGTCGGTGTCCATGGTGATGAACCAGCGCGACAGCCTCTACTACATCATGACCGGCGACCCCTTCGACGGCGCCAAGGCTGCCGAGATGGGCCTGGTGAACTTCTCCGTTCCCCGGGAAGAGCTGCGCGAGCGCACCATGGCCATCGCGGCCAAGCTGATGGAAAAGAACCCGACCGTCCTGCGCTCCGCCAAGGCGGCCTACCACCATGTCCGCTCGATGAACTGGGATACGGCGAACGAGTACCTGATGGCCAAGCACGCCCAGACCAACGCCAACGACCCGGAGCGCGGTTCGCAGAAGGGCATGAGCCAGTTCCTCGACGAGAAGAGCTACCGGCCGGGCCTCGGCGCCTACCGTCGGGAGGACTGAGGTTCATGGCAGACAGTCCCGCCCGGACATCCGGGGTCGCGCGGCTTCTCAATCCGGGCTCGGTGGCGATCGTGGGAGCGTCGCCGAAACCGTTCTCGCTCGGCGGCAACCTGCTGCAGAATTTCCTGACCTTCGGGTTCGAGGGCGATCTGCACCTGGTGAACCCGTCGCACAGGGAGATTTCGGGGCACCCGTGCGTCGCCACCATCGACGAACTTCCGGAAGGCATCGACCTGGTGTGCCTGATCGTGCCGGCGGTACACGTTCCCGATGCCGTGGAGGCGTGCGCGCGCCGCAAGGTCGGCGCGGTGATCCTCTACTCGGCCGGCTTCGCGGAAACCGGCGAGGAGGGGCGCGCCATCCAGGACCGCGTGGCGCGGACCGCGCGCGAGGCGGGCATCGCCATGCTCGGCCCGAACTGCATGGGCTACGCGAACTTCCTGCGCAACGTGCCGGCCACCTTCGAGCAGTTGCCGCACACGCCCGCCGATGGTCCCGGAACGGCCGTGGTCACCCAGAGCGGCGCGATGATGGGCAACTTGCGCATCGCGCTCCTGGCGCGCGGCGTGCCTGTCAGCTACGCGGTGTCGGCGGGCAACGAGGCGGTGACCTCGGTCGAGGAAATCATCGGCTACCTGGTCGAGGATCCGCAGGTCTCGCAGCTCGCGGTCTTCGTGGAGCAGCTGAAAAAGCCCGCCCTCTTCCTCAAGGCCGCACTGAGGGCCCGGGAACTGGGCAAGCCCATCGTCATGGCCCATCCCGGCCGCAGCGAGCGCTCGCGCGAGGCGGCCCTGTCGCACACCGGCGCTATCGCCGGCGACCATGCGGTGATGGAGCTGTTCGTTCGCCAGGCCGGCGTCGTGCTGGCGAACGGCTTCGACGAACTGTTCGACATCGCCGCCATCACCGACCGTTTCCCGACGGCGCCGGTCTCCAACGTGGCGCTGATGACCAACTCGGGGGCCGTTCGGGGCTTCGCCCTGGACTTCTGTGAAGAGGTCGGTCTGCCGGTGGCGCCGCTGCAGCCGGAGACCCTGGACGGGCTCGCGGCGATCCTCCCGAGCTTCGCAACCATCGACAACCCGCTCGACATCACCGCGCAGGGGATGAAGGAGCCGAACCTGTTTGGCGACACGACGGAGATCCTTCTTGCCGATCCCGGCGTGGACGCCGTGGTTGTCGCCGTCATGGGCGGCTCGCCCGCCCAGATCATGAACAAGTGGAATTCCCTGCGGCCGCGTTTCGAGAGCTCGGACAAGCCGGCGGTCTACGTGGTGCTCGGCGACGGACATCCGATGCCGCAGAATTTTCTCGACGAGCTCTCGGACAGCCGCACGCCTTTCTTCCGGTCGCCGGAACGCGCGCTTCGGGCCTTCGCCAGGCTGGCCGAGACGCGGGCTGCCTCGGAGCCGGACGTCGTCATCGCCGAGCCCGGCGCCACGCGTCCGACCCGCACGATCTCCGAGGCGAAGGGAAAGGCGATCCTGCGCGAGGCCGGCATTGCCGTTGCCGATTTCGCGCTGGCCGAAAACTGCGACGCCGCGCTCAAGGCCGCGGAAAGCATCGGCTATCCGGTGGTTCTGAAGGCCCAAGCCGATGCGCTCGCCCACAAGAGCGACGTCGGCGGCGTTCGGATCGGCATCGACGGACCCGAGGCGCTCGCTGCGGCCTGGGACGAGATGCAGTCTGCGCTTGCCACCAAGGCCCCGGGACTCGCGCTCGACGGGTTGCTTGTGGAACGCCAGGCAACGCGGCCGGAGGCAGAGCTCATCATCGCCAGCCGTCGCGATCCGCACTGGGGCATCGTGCACGTCGTCGGCATGGGCGGCGTCTGGGCCGAAACGCTGAAGGACGTCCGGCTCATTCCGGGCAACGCCACGGCGGTGCGGATCGAGGCAGAAATGCGCCGCCTGCGCTCGGCCGGCATGCTGACTGGCGGTCGCAACCAGCCACCGCTGGACATCGCAGCCGCGGCAGCCTTCGTGGCCCGGCTCGGCGACCTGATGCAGGCGCGGCCCGATATCACCGAGATCGAGGTGAACCCGCTGGCACTCTATCGCGACGGGATCGGCGTTCTCGACTGCCTGATCACCGTCGACAGCTGACGGGCGCTGGCGGCGCACGCCACGCCGCCACCTCTTGAGAACGACGAAGGGCCGGCTGTTCAGGACAGCCGGCCCTTTTCGTTTCGCAGACGTCGGAGCGAAGCGTGTCCCGTCAGGCGGGGCTCTTCACCGCATCCTGCCGCATCTCCGGGGCGTGGCGCGCCGGGATCAGCCAGCAAGCCGCGATGGCCACCAGCCCCGCCGCCCCGGCGTACCAGGACTCCGGCCCCAGCCAGATCGGGCTTGAGCCGAATGCGAAGGCCAGCGCCACCAGGCCGAGGCCGATGGCGACCTCCTTGCGATCTTCGGGCTCCTGCAGCGTCACGAAACCTCGGGAGATGAGGAAGATCGCCGCCGTGGTGGTCGCAATGACCACGCCGATGGCGATCGGCGTGCCGTCGAGCAGAAGGGCGGGATCGAAGGCCCAGACGAAGGGAAGCAGCATGGCGATGGATGACAGCCGCATGCCGATCCAGCCCGTGCGCCACATGCTGGCCTTGGCCAGGCCTGCGGCGACGTAGCTGGAGACCGCCACCGGCGGCGTGAGGAACGACATGACGCCGAAATAGAAGATGAAGAGATGGGCCGCCATCTGCGTCATGCCCATCTTGGTGAGCGCCGGCGCCAGAACCGTGGCCAGGATCACGTAGATGGCGGTGGTCGGCATGCCCATGCCGAGAATGATGCAGAGCACCGCGGTGATGGCCAGCATCGGCAGAAGGCCCCAGGAGCCGCCCGCATCCACCAGAATGAAGGACAGGGACTGGCCCAGGCCGCTGGCATTCATCACGCCGACGACCACGCCGGCAGCCGCGCCGATCATCACCAGCGGGATCATGCCCGAGCCGCCACCGAAGACGAACCGGGCCCACTCGTCCCGGGTCCGCATCTTGCCGCCCACCAGGGCGAAGACGAGCAGGACGAGGGCCGCCGAGAGCGCTGCAAAGGCCGGCGTCGAATTCTGCCAGAACAGGAGGTAGATCAGCACGGCCAGCGGCAGGATGAAGGCCCAGCCAGAGCGCAGCACCGGCCAGAAACGCGGGAGTTCCGACTTGGGCACCCCTTTGAGGCCTTCGCGCACGGCCACCGCGTCCACCTGCATGAACAGGCAGAGATAATAGAAGAGCGCCGGCAGGACGGCCGCAACGACGACGTCGAAATAGTCGATCTGCAGGAACTCGGCCATCAGGAAGGCCGTGGCGCCCATCACCGGCGGCGCGATCTGGCCGCCCGTGGAGGCCACCGCCTCGATGGCCGCCGCATAGTGCGGCTTGAAGCCGGTGCGCTTCATCAGCGGAATGGTGACGACGCCGGTGGACATGATGTTGCCGACCGGGGAGGAGCTGATCGATCCGAACAGGCTGGAGCCGACGACCGCGACCTTGGCCGGCCCGCCCCGCTTGTGTCCCATGAAGGACATGGCGAGCTCGGTGAAGAAGTTGGTCGCGCCGCTCACCTCCATCAGCTTGCCGAAGACGATGAAGGCGAGAACCATCCCGGCGATGATCACCAGCACCAGGCCCGGCACCGCGTTGGTGTCGGAGTAGATGTACATGAGGAAGTCGACCGGGCGCTGGTAGTGCGCCTGGAGCGGCCCGGGGATCATGTGGCCGAACAGGCCGTACAGGATGAGGACCCAGACCAGGATGGCGATCGGCAGGCCGCTCGCCTTCCGGAGGCCCTCCATCATCAACAGGATGGCGATGCCGGCCGGCACGAACTTGGCCGGCGTCGCACCCTCGAAATCGACCAGCCAGTCCTGGAAGTTGAAGGCCATCCAGCCCCAGCACGCCATGGCGACGAAGCCGAGGAGTATGTCGATTGCCCCCGCCTTCTCGCCATAGGGACCGTGCAGGAAGGCGCCGGCGACGGCGACCCCGAGATAGATGCCGAGCCACTCGGCATCTATCAGCTGGACATCGAGCCACAGCATCAGATCGGAAGCCCAGACCACGCCTCCCACCAACAGGAAGCCGGTATAGAGTCGGTACAGGAACGAGGTCAGGGCCAACATGATCGGTCGCGCTCGAGGAACAGGGGGTCGGCAGGGGATCCGGAAATCCCCTACTGCTGGGCTCCGCTGAGAAGCTCAGCCTGGCGCTCGGCATGCTCGGGTGTCCAGAGCCCGACCTCCTCGAAGTAGCGCACCGCGCCATCGTGGTAGGGATGACCGAAGTTCAGGGGCACGAGCTGGTCGGCCTTCACCGACTTCAGAGCGCGCACCTGCTCGCCCATTCCGTCCCAGTTCGAGTGGACCGCCTTGACGATGGCGTAGACGTCGTCGTCGCTCATGTTGGAGCTGGTGTTCAGGAACACGCTGAACCGCGGCGCGCGCATGGGCTCCTTGACGCCCACGAAGGCCGGTCCCGGCTTGATTTCCGCCACGTCGAAGCCCGGCAGATCGTTGATCGGCTGCTCGTTTTCGCCGAGCTTGAGCACAAGCAGGCCACCGGAGACCGAGGCATCGGCCTCGCGCAGAGCCGGGAAACCGGTGATGGTGCCGCCAGCGACCGAGCGTCCATCGACAATGTCGCGCACGGTCTCGGGAATGCCGGTCACGGTCTGCGCCTTGACGTCATCCACGGTGAGGCCGGCCGTCGCGATGACCGCCTCGTTGACCTTGTCGAAGGAGGCCACCGCCCGGTAGGCCATGACCACAGGCTTGTCACGCAGCTCCGCGACCGTGGTCAGGCCCGAGCTCGCCTTCGCGTACATGCCGTAATAGGCATAGAAGACCATGATGGCGCCGCGCACCTTGTCGTGCGGCTGCTTGTACTCGTCCTTGCCGGCGAACGCCGTGGCGGAGTCGAGACCGGAGTTCAGGCCGAGCTCCACCTCGCCGCGCTGCAGCTTCGGCAAGTAGACCGAGGTGCCGGCAAAGGGCTGGGCCGCGGCCGACACGCCCAGCTCGTCCTGCAGCGTCTTGGCGACCGCGGTTCCGATCTGGTTGTAGAGCGTGCCGGTGGCGTTGGTGCCAACGGTCACCCGATCCATGTCGGCAAGGGCGGGGCTCGCGATCCCCGCCATGGCGGTGGCCGCGATCAGCATACCGGCCAGACGGGCGCGGCTCGTGCGAAGATTGGTGACGCTCACGTTGTCCTCCCTGGTGAGGTCGATGTCATTTTTCTGGTTTTCGACAGTCCGCCCTTCTGCGGGGCATTTGGATGCGAAGACCTTTCGCACCGGTGGTCAGGTGTCCGGGGAAGGCTCCCCCCGAAACGCAGCAGCGACGTCGCGTCAGGCGAAGGCCGGCACGAGCGGCACCCGCATCGCGTCATATTCGAACAGCCAGTCGTAGCGGCTTCGCACCTTATCCGGCTGCCATTCCCGCTCGACATAGTCGACCGCGCCCACCGGATCGGCCAGCGCCGCGTTGTGAAAGCGGTCGAGATTGGCGGTCGAACCATTGACGATGGCTGTTGTGCGCTCGATCCGCATGGACTGGTAGGTCTGGAGCGCCCCTGCCGGATCGTCCGGGGTCGCCTCCAGGCACCGCGCCAGAACGACCCCGTCCTCGATCGCCATGATCGCGCCCTGGGCAAGGAAGGGCAGCGTGGGGTGACACGCGTCACCCAAAAGCGTCACCCGGTCGATGGTCCAGTTGGGCAGCGGATCGCGCCCGACCAAAGCCCAGCGATAGGGCTGGTCGAGATTGGCGATGGTTTCCAGCACCAGCGGATGCCAGCCCTGGAAATCGGCAAGACACTCCTCCACCGAGCCGACCGTGGACCAACTTTCGTCGGTCCAGTCGACATTCTCCACCAGGCCGACGAGGTTCAGATACGCGCCGTTGCAGATCGGGTAGGTGATGACGTGGCCGCCCGGGCCGACCCAGTTGGTGCCAACCGGCCGCCGCAGCTCTTCGGAGAGGCTGGCCATCGGCGCCAGGCCCCGCCAGGCCATCAGGCCGGTGAAGGTGGCCTTCGGACTGGCGAACATGCGATTGCGCAACGTGGAGTGAACGCCGTCGGCGCCGATCAGGACATCGCCGCGCACCGAGCCTCCGCCGGCCAGCTTGAGCGTCGCGCCGCTGGCATCCTGCTCGTAACCCTCGGCAGTGGCTCCGAGATGGATCGCATCGGGCTTCAGCGCGCGGACCGCCTCGATCAGCACCGTGTGAAGCTGGCCGCGGTGTACAAGCCAGTAGGGCGCTCCGAAGCGCTCGATGGAGTCCTGGCCGAGATCGAAAAGCTTCCAGGTCTGCCCCGTGTTCCAGATCCTGACTTCCTTGCCGGCGGCCTCGCAGACCACGTCGCGCAGCCGCTCCTCAAGGCCGAGCTCGATCATCAAGCGTGTGCCGTTCGCCGCCATCTGGATGCCGGCACCGAGCTCGGCAAGCTCCGGCGCCTGCTCGTAAACGTCGACGTCAAAGCCCTTCTGCAGCAAGGCAAGAGCAGCCGTCAGGCCACCGATCCCGCCTCCTGCGATCACCACATGCGGCTTCAAGTCGTCCTCCCGTTGGCCGACCGCGGTCGCGGCCTGTCCGGTCCATTGCAGCACCGGTTGTTTTGTTCAATATTTAAGAATTATATTCAGCACTGTCAAACGCCATATAAGCGATCCTGCGATCGGCGCGCGCGTGCCCGGACAACCGTGAAAGGCTGTAAGGCACTTTCAGCAATATACAATTTTCGACGAACATGCTAAACAAGACGCTTGCGGAGGTTGTGACTTGGCGGACCGTGCACCACTGGACATCAGCTCGCTGGGCTACGTCGCCGTCGGCACCGATCGGCTTGCCGAGTGGACCGACTACGCCACCGGCCTGATCGGCCTTCAGCGCGTCGACGGCTCGCGCGTTCAGACCGCGTTCCGGATGGACGACCGAAAGCAGCGCCTGGTCGTCAGTACAGAGGTGTCCGACGACATCGCCTTCATCGGCTGGGAAGTCCCCTCGCCGGATGCACTGGAGCGTGTTGCGGCCCGGCTGGATGACGCCGGTATCGCCGTGCATGCCGCGCCGAGAGCGGTGTGCGGGCAGCGCTTCGTGGGTCGGATGATCTGGTGCCACGACCCCGAGGGCAACCGGCTGGAATTTTTCTGCGAGCCGGAGATCACGGACGATCCCTTCGTTCCCGGCCGTGCGATCTCGGGGTTCAAGACGGGCCCGTTCGGGATGGGCCACGCCGTCCTCAAGACGCCGAACGTCGAGGCGCTGGTCCCCTTCTACCGCGACATTCTCGGCTTTCGCGTCTCCGACTACGCGCTGTCACCGATCCCGCTGTTCTTCTTTCACGTGAACGAGCGACACCATTCGTTCGCCATGGTCGGAACCGACGTGCGCGGCCTGCATCACCTGATGCTGGAATATTGCTCGCTCGACGACGTGGGCCAGGGTTACGACCTCGCCCAGCTCGAGGAGGGGCGGATTTCCCAGACACTCGGCCGGCACACCAACGACTACATGACGTCCTACTACACCCATACGCCGTCCGGCTTCTTCATCGAGTCGGGTCACGGCGGGCGGCTGATCGACATGGACGCCTGGGAACCGCACGAGACCGATTGCGGTCCGAGCTTCTGGGGCCACGAGCGCCTCTACCTGACCGACGAGCAGCGCGACGCCTTCCGGGACATGCGGCTGGCGCTGGCCCGCGACGGCAAGCGGGCGCCGGACTGTCCGTGGCTGCGCTCCGTGACCGGATCGCGCTGACGGCGCCCGATCAGCACGCAACGATCCAGAGGGAGCAACCACATGACGACCAAGCCGGCCCTGCCCACCATCAAGGGCCTCTACCATTATTCCTTCCCCTGCCGTGACGGCGAGGAGACACGCCACTTCTACGAGGACATCCTCGGCCTGCCGCTGGTCGCCTGCATGCAGGCCGACCGGGTGCCGAGCACCGGAGAATACGGCCCCTACTCGCACTTCTTCTTCGAGATGGGAGACGGGTCGTACTTCGCCTTCTTCGATCTCGGCCGAAACGAGATGCCGCTGCCGTCGCCCAACACGCCCGACTGGGTCATGCATTTCGCGGTGGAGGTGGACACGGTAGACGATGTGCTCGTCTACAAGGCGCGCCTCAACGAAGCCGGGGTGGAGACCACCGATATCGTCGACCACGGCTTCATCCATTCCATCTACTTCTTCGACCCGAACGGGCTCCGCCTGGAAATCACCGCCCGGGTCGACGAACCCGGCGAGCTGAAGGCCATGGCCGAGGAGGCTCATGCCGGCCTGAAGGCGTGGACGTCTAAGAAGGCCGCCCTGCTGGCCAAGGCCTGACACGGTCGGGTCACAGGCCGGCAACGCCGGTCGGTCCCGCAATCGGCCGTGCGGATCAGCCGGTGCGGGCGCCGAGGTCACGACTGATCAGGCCCGCGGTCTCCCGGACAACCGTCGCCACTCGTCCGGTCTCGCTGAGATCGGTCGCCTGGCTGAGACCGAGCGCGGTGACCACCGCGCAGATCGTGTTGTCGCTGTCGAAGATCGGACCGGCCGCGCCGAAGAAGCCCGAATGGGTCATGTTCTGGGTGATGGCGATGCCGGCCTCGCGAATATGGGCCAGCTGCCCGCGGGTCTGTTCCAGGAGATCGGGACGCGAGCGCGCCTCGGCCTCCGCCAGGTCGCTCCACTCCCGCTCCTGCAGGTGCGCCATGAACATGCGCCCCGTGCCGGTGGTCATCAGAGGCTGCACGTACCCGACCCGCACGGACAGCGGCACCGGAAGCTCGCTATCGAGCCGGAAAACGATCGTCGGCCCCCGGTTGCCCCAGACAGAGAGGCTGGCGGAGGCTTCGGTCTGCTCCAGGATGCGCGGCATGTGATCGCGCGCCACGTCCAGCACGTCGAGCTGATCGATGGCCGAAATGCCGAGATGCAGCGCGGCCGGACCCAGCCCATAGCGCGACGTAACGGGATCCTGGGCGACGATTCCGAGCCGCTGGAAGCTGACGAGATAAAGGTGTGCCTTGCTCGGGCTCATGCCGGCGCGGTCGGCCAGCGTCTTCAGCGGAAGCTTGCCCCGCGCGGCCGCGAGAGCATTGACCAGCTGAAATCCGATCTCGACGGACTGGATCCCGCGGCGCGCATCTTTCCGGGGGGCTGCAGCATCCTCGTCAGCCATTTCGCCACCTTCGGGAGTTCTTGACTCGGCCATCCTGTTTTATCATCCTACAATTCAATTTTATAAAAGTGAATGGCCGGGGCGAATCCCGGGGAGGAACCATGCCATACGCCGGTCCAGCAGGAGAACGCTCCGTCGGGTCTCATGCCGATCTGCGCCGTTTTCCCCCCGGGATGCAAACGCCCGGCGATCAGGCGCCGCGTCCGGAGGCCTCCGCACGGGTCCTTCTCTTCACCGAACACGCCATGCGACGCAGCCGGAAGGGCGACAACGCCAGTCACTGGATGCTGACGCCTGAGAGGATCGACGCCTGACATGAAGCGCGAGAACAGCGCGGAAGGAGAGTCGAGAACTCCCTTCATCGGCCGCGCCCTGCCCCGGTTCGAGGACCTCCGGCTGGTGGTCGGCAAGGGACGTTACACCGACGATTTCCGCCTCGAGCGCGAAGCGGCCGCCGCCTTCGTCCGCTCGCCGTATGCAGCCGCGCGCATCGTTGGCATCGACGTCGGCCCGGCCCTGGATATGCCTGGCGTCCTGGCCGTCATAACCGGACAGGATTATGTCGAGGCCGGTGGACAGCCGCTGCGCCATATCGCCGATCCGGCCGACAATTGCGACCACACCATCCGCGCCTTCGCCGGTTACGCGCGCAACACCTCCATCGATATCGACCGCCTGCCCATGCCGCTTGAGGCGGTCCGCTATGTCGGCGAGCCGGTTGCCATGGTCGTCGCCGAAACGGCGAACCTCGCCAACGATGCCGCGGAAGCCGTGCTGGTGGACTACGAGGAGACCGGCTTCGTCATCACCGCCGAGGAAGCGCTGGCCGATGGTGCGCCGCAGGTCGATCCGGATATTCCGGGGAACCGGGCGGTGGAGGCCGTCTTCGGGGAGCCGGAGGCGGCGGAGGCCGCCATCGCGGCCGCCCCGTGCGTCATCGAACAGCGATTCGTGAACCAGCGTACCGCCAACGCGCAGATGGAGCCGCGCTCGGTCATCGTCGAGTATGATCCGGAAACCGGCCGATACCACATGATCGCCGGCAGCCAGGGCGCCGTGCGCCAGCGTGACACCATGGCCGAGGCGCTCGGTATCGACCGCGACGCCATCGACGTCACATGCCCGGATACCGGCGGCGCGTTCGGTGCGCGCACCAACGTCTCTCCGGAGCAGCCGATCCTCGCGGTGGCGGCGAAGCGCCTCGGGCGGCCGGTCCGCTGGACCTCGACGCGCTCGGAAGCCTTCCTCACCGATTACCAGGGCCGCGACATTGTCTACCGCGCCCGAATGGGGCTCGACGCGGACGGCCGCATTCTCGGCTACGCCTGCGAGATGTTCGGCAATGTCGGCGCCTACACGGTGTCGTTCGTGCCCATGGCCAACTCCTACCGAGTGATGACCAACGCCTACGCCATCCCGGCTGCCTCGGTGCACATTCTCGGCGCCATGACCAACACCGTACCCACCGCGCCCTATCGCGGCGCCGGACGGCCCGAGGCCACCTACACGATCGAGCGGATGCTCGACATCGCCGCCCGCAGGCTCGGCCTCGACCGGCGCGAGATCCGACGCCGCAATCTCGTCCCGCACGATGCGCTGCCGTTCACCTCGCCAATGGGGCTGACCTACGACAGCGGCGATTTCGCGGGGAACATGCAGCGGGTTCTGGACTTCGCCGACTGGGACGGTTTCGATAAGCGACGGAAGGCCGCTGAAGCGCGTGGCAAACTTGCCGGCATTTCGCTGGCTAACTATGTCGAGAGCCCGGTCGGCATCCCGCACGAGCGCATCGACGTGACCGTCGACCCGGCCGGGCGCATCGAGGTGGTCACCGGCACCCAGTCCAGCGGTCAGGGACACGAGACGAGCTTCGCCCAGGTCATGGCCGACCGGCTCGGCGTGACGCCGGACGAGGTCGACCTGGTGTCCGGCGACACCCGCCGTGTGGTCTCCGGCGGCGGCTCGCACTCAGATCGCTCGATGCGCCTCGGCGGCGCGCTGATGGTCGAAGCCTCGACCAAGATCGTGGCGTCCGCCCGCGCCGCACTCGCCGCGCATCTCGGGATCGCGGTGGACGCCATCACCTACGCTGACGGACTGTTCGGCTCGGGCGCCACGAACCGGACCTTCAGCCTCTACGACGTGGCCGGACTGATGCAGGGCGACGGCCTGCCCGAAGCGCATCGCGGTTCCCTGACCGCCACGGCGAGCTTCCGCGGCCGCATCCCCGCCTTTCCCACCGGCGCGGCCGTCTGCGAGCTGGAGGTGGATCCGGACACGGGGCAGATCGCGATCACCCGCTACACGTCCATCGACGACGTCGGCCAGCCGATCAATCCGCTGATCCTGCACGGCCAGGTGCATGGCGGCATCGTCCAGGGCGTCGGCCAGGCGTTGGGCGAGGCGATGACCACCGAGGCCAGCTCCGGCCAGATCCAGACCGGCAGCTTCATGGACTACGCCATGGTCCGCGCCGGCGACATGCCGAGCTTCGACGTCGATCTTGTCGAAGACCCGACCCAAGGTAACCTTCTGCGGGTAAAGGGCGGTGGCGAAAGCGGCATTACCCCGGCTCTCGCGACGGTCATGAACGCTCTCTTGGATGCGCTTGCCCCGTTCGGCATCGAACACATGGACATGCCGGCAACTCCGGGCCGGGTCTGGACCGCCATTCACGAAGCGAGGAAGGACGCCCGATGAGCGACGACGGCAGCATCGCAACGCGGCTGGCCGATGACGGCTGCTTCGAGGTCACCCTCGACCGGCCGGACGAGGGCAATATCCTTACCCACGCCATGACCGATGCCCTGGCGGCTGCCTTCGCCGCACCACCGGCGAGTGCCCGCTTCGTGCTCCTCACCGGCGCGGGCGACGATTTCTGTGCCGGGCGCGTGTCGCCGATGCCTAAGCCCGGCGCAACCATGACGCCGGAGGGGCTGCGCGCCCGCGTCGCCGATCCGGTGCTCTCCTTCTACGAGACGCTCCGGCGGACGCCGCTCCCCGTCATCGTTGCCGTGCGCGGCCGGGCGCACGGCGTCGGCTGCGCGCTCGCCGGGCTTGGCGACGTCATTCTTGCCGATGCCACGGCCGACTTCCGGATTCCGGAGATGAACCGGGACATCCCGCCGCTGCTGGTCGGCACGGCGCTTGCCGACCGGGTCAGCCGGGCCGGGCTCGCCCGGATGATCCTCGGGCGTGAAACCGTCGACGCGGCCGGGGCAGTCGCCATCGGCCTTGCCTCGGAAGCCTGCCCGGCCGGCGAACTGGAGGGCCGCATCGGCGTCTATCGGGAAGCCCTGGCGCAGAACAGCGCCACGGTACTTGCGACGGTGAAGCGGTTCCTCACCATGGCACCGGATGCCGGGTTCGCCACGCTTCGCGAATACGCGGCCACGGCCAATTCAGCCGCTTCCGCCGAACGCTTTATCCCGAAGCCGGATCCCGAAGAGTCATGACCGGGGCCGCCCGCGCGGCGCTGTGGCGGCGGCAGCCGCAGATCGTCTCCTTTCCCGACGGCGCGAGAGCGACCGAGGTCTACGGCTTCGCAGGCAATTCCGGCCGCGTGAACCTGGAGGGCCAACTCCTCGCAGGCGAGGGGGAGAGCGAAACGGTCTTCCTCTTCATGCACCCGACCTCGACCCTGCAGCTTCTGCCGATGCCCATGGCGCTGGCCGATGCCGGGTTTCACGTGCTGTGCGCGGCGAGCCGCTACGCAAAGAACGACGTGGCGCTTATCATGGAAAAGGTCGCAATCGACCTTGGCCAGTGGGTGCGCCACGCGCGGGACACCCTGGGCTATAGGAAGGTGGTGCTGGTCGGCTGGTCGGGCGGCGGCTCGCTGTCGCTCTTCTACCAGGCCCAGGCGGAAGCCCCGACCATCACCCGGACGCCAGCCGGCGACCCGGTTGACCTGGTGGCAGCCGGCTTGAGCCCGGCAGATGCCGTGATCTTCATCGCCGCGCATCTCAGCCGCGCGGAAACGCTGACGGAATGGCTCGACCCGTCGGTCCTCGACGAAACCAACCCTGACGCCCGCGACCCCGCCGTCGACATCTACAGCCCGGATTGCCCGCACACCCCTCCCTTCGACGCCGGCTTCGTGGCGGCGTTCCGCGAGGCGCAGCGCGCCCGCAACCGCCGCATCACCGCGTGGTGCCAGGAGATGCTCGCAGAGCTCTCCAGTCGCGACGGACCGGAAATCGAGCGCGGCTTCGTCACCCATCGCACCATGTGCGACGTGCGCTGGCTGGATCCGTCGATCGATCCGAACGGCCGCAAACCCGGCTGGTGTTACATGGGAGACCCCCGCACGGTGAACGTGGGGCCCGTCGGGCTGGCGCGCTTCTCCACCCTGCGTTCCTGGCTCAGCCAGTGGAGCCTGGACCTGTCCAACGCGAAGGGGCCGATGAACGCCGCCAGGATCCGGCGCACCCCGGTCTTGCAGATCGTCAACGGTGCGGACGATGCCGTTCCCGCGACCCACAACCCGGCCATCCGTGCCGCGCTTGCCACGCCTGACGTCCGGTACCACGAGATTTCTGGTGCAACGCATTATTATCTCGGCCAGCCGGACCTTCTCGCCGAGTGCATCGCCACCATCGACGCCTGGGCCCGGGAGCGGCGCTTGCTGACCTGACGCATCCGTCGACAGATCAGGCTCCGGAAGCCGAATAAGACTTGGGCAACCGCGTCTCTCCACCCATATGGCTCGTGAGCAAAGAGCAGACGGGTAGAGGTGGATCGATGTTCGACACGCGCAAGCTGCTGGACCAGTTTCTCGGAGCAGGCGGCCTTCAGGGCATGGCCGGCTCGAACCAGCTTCCGCAGTCAGGCCACGGTGGCCAGACGCCCGCCCGGCAGGGTTCCCCATCGCTGGAGGGAGTGCCTGGCGGCGACATGCTCGGGCGCGTGTTGAATTCCGGTGCTTTCGGCGGTGCCGCGGCCGGCGGCCTCGTCACCCTGCTCCTCACCAACAAGAAAAGCCGCAAGATGGCGGGCAGCCTGGTCAAGTACGGCGCCCTGGCGGCCGTGGGCGGGCTTGCCTACAAGGCCTATTCCGACTGGCAGTCCGGCAAGAGCGCCGGCCAGACCCAGGCGGAGGCCGCCGCCGGCACACTTCCGCCGCCCCAGAACACCGGGTTCGAGGGTGGCGCCACGCCCGAAGCCCAGAGCGAACTGAGCCTTGCCCTGCTGCGCGCGATGATCGCCGCGGCCAAGGCCGACGGGCACATCGATGCCGATGAACAGCAGCGGATCTTCGGCTTCCTCGATCAGGTCGACCTCGACGCCGAGGCCAAGGCATTCGTCATGGACGAACTGCGGGCGCCGCTTGACGTAGACGCCGTGGCCAAGGCCGCGACCAGTCCCGAGATCGCCGCGGAACTCTACGCGGCCTCGCTCCTCGTCATCGACGAGCAAAACCAGGCCGAGAAGGGCTATCTGGCCATGCTGGCCGCCCGGCTGAATCTGCCGGAGGACCTGGTCGCCCATCTCCACGCCTCAGTGGCAGGCGCAACGGGGCCGGCCGGCGCGGACGCCTGACCCGAGCCTGTCCGGCCCTTAGTCGAAATAGTCGACGGGCAGCTTCAGGTAGGCGCGCCCGTCGCTCTCCGCCTCCGGCAGGCGGCCACCGCGCAGGTTGACCTGAAGCGCGGCCAGCATCCGGTCGGGCAAGGGCAGCGTGTCGTCGCGCGCCTCGCGGGTGGCGATCCACTCCTCGCGCACCGTGCCGTCCTTGACGTGGACGTTTGACGCCTTGTGCTCGGCCACCGTCGATTCCCACATGGGTTCGACGCGGTCGCCCTTGCCGTAGTCGTGGCCGACGAACAGGCGCGTCTCGTCCGGCAGCGACAGGATCGCCTGGATTGAATCCCAGAGTTCCGCCGCTGATCCGCCTGGGAAGTCGCAGCGCGAGGTGCCGGAGTCGGGATACATCAGCGTGTCGTGCACGAAGGCCGCATCGCCGACCACATAGGTGATGGAGCCGAGCGTGTGCCCGGTGGACAGCATCACCCGGACGTCCAACTCTCCGATAGTGAAGGTGTCGCCATCCGCGAACAGC
The DNA here is from genome assembly GCF_000374525.1 of Amorphus coralli DSM 19760. GTDB lineage: Bacteria > Pseudomonadota > Alphaproteobacteria > Rhizobiales > Amorphaceae > Amorphus > Amorphus coralli. The sequence goes on along the minus strand of NZ_KB894576.1, from coordinate 182,091 downwards.
CGGTCGAAGTCACGGTCGGCATCGAACGCGCCCTCCACGTGATAGATTTCCGACCAGAGCCCGGCGATGGTGCGTACACGCTCGCCGATGGCGTTTGGCGCGCCGGTACGCTCCTTCAGATGGGCCGACGCTATCCAGTGATCGGCATGGGGATGGGTATCGAGGACCCATTCCACGCTCAGCCCTTCCCGCGCCACCAGGTCCATCACCTGGTCCATGCTGACGGTGTCGGTGGCATAGGATTTCGGCGAGAAGTTCCAGACCACGTCGATCAGTGCCGCCTTCTTCGTGGCCGGATCCGCCACAACGTACTGGACCGAGCCGGTGTCCGGCTCGTAGACGCCCCAGACATCGGGGCTACCGGCACCCTGTGAAGGGGAATGGCGAACGACGCGTTCGTTGAGTTTGTCGGACAAGGACCGCCTCCAATCGTGTGCGAATGCGCGGGGTCGGGCGGGCAACGCCCGCGCCGGACCGGTTCTACCTATATATTAGGGATTACTAATATCCATCAAGCCGGTTGCTGCCCGTGGCTCCCATCCCTGTCGGGAACCCAGTTCAAGACCAGGCGTTCCTCCCCCAGACGACCATTGCGGCCGAGACAGGACACGATGCAGGCGAAGACCCAAATTGCCATTCTGATCGGGCTCATGGCGAACGCGGTGATCTTCGGGTTCGGCGCCATCGTGGTGCTGTCGGTGCCGCCGCTCGCCGCCAACGCGATGGTGGCGTTGCCGGTCGTCGTGGCGGTCAGCTTTGCGCTCTCGCCACTTGTCGGCTGGTATCTCGCGCCGCGAGCCATGGCTCGCAACTGGCGGGAGGGAGCCTACCGTCCCATCCGAACGCGTCGCTGACCGAACGTCGCACGCATTTTTCGATCCAACCTCCCCCCTTGAAGCGCCCGGCTCATCGCCGGGCGCCTTTTTTTTCGGGAAACCGGCCTCAGACGAACTGGACCGCGACGGCCCCCAGCGGGCCGAAATCAGCGTGGAGGGTGTCGCCCTTCTCAGCCCAGACGGGCCGGGTGAACGAACCGGAAAGCATCAGATGACCGGGCTCGAGCGTCACGTCGAACGGGGCGAGCTTGTTGGCCAGCCACGCCACCGCCATCGCCGGATGACCGAGCACGCCGGCGGCGATGCCCGTCTCCTCGATCTCGGAATTGCGATAGAAAATCGCGCCCACCCAGCGCAGATCAACCTCGTCGACCTTGACCGGGCGGCCACCCAGCACGATGCCGGCACCCGCGCCGTTGTCGGACACGGTGTCGAAGATCTTGCGCGGGTTCTGGACGCGTGCATCGATGATCTCGATGGAGGGCACCACATACTCGGTGGCCCGCAGCACGTCGACCAGACCGATCCCGGGGCCCTTCAGCGGCTTGTCGAGAATGAAGGTCAGCTCGGGCTCGACGCGCGGCACGCAGAAGTCCTCAAAGCGAACCTTGGCACCATCGCTCATCACCTGGTCGGAGAAGATGTAGCCGTAGTCCGGCTCATCGATCTGCGAGGACGCCTGCATCGCTTTCGACGTCAGACCGATCTTGTGACCGACGATGGTGGAGCCCTGCTTGACCTTGTCATCGGCCAGGGCGGACGAGATCGAGTAGGCGTCATCGATGGTGATGTGCGGGAACATCACCGACGGCTGCGTGGCCTGCTTCTTGGTGCGATGAGCCTCGCGGATGGCATCGATCGCCTGTTGGCGCTCACTGTCGGTCAGCATGTCGGGCGTATCCATTCTTGTGTTGGTAAAGGTCCAGCACGAGACATTGCGCAAAATATCGAGAATTTCTACCCACTCGAGCTTCGATGCGCGATCTGAAGCCTTCGCATGCCCGATCGGCGGCGCTTTTGCGCGATACCAGCCCCAGATTGCACAAAAAGTCGGCTGCCCGCTCGATGGGCACTCGGCGGACTCACTCAGTCTCCCCTGAAAAACTGCTGGTTGAGCCGGGGCGGTACCGGCTTGGCATTCCAGTTGCAATGCCCCTCCTGCTTCGCCGCGGCGAGCCAACCCAATCGCACACCTCAGGAGGGATCATGATCGGCATTCTACGCAGAACCGCAAAACCGATCGCACTGGCTGCCTGCATCGCGGGGGCGTCCATCGGCAACGCCTTCGCGCAGGACGACAGCGACACCATCAAGGTCGGCATCCTGCATTCGCTCTCGGGCACGATGGCCATTTCCGAGACGACGCTCAAAGACGTCATGCTGATGCTGATCGAGGAGCAGAACGAGAAGGGCGGACTTCTGGGCAAGAAGCTCGAGGCCGTCGTGGTCGACCCGGCCTCCGACTGGCCGCTGTTCGCGGAGAAGGCGCGCCAGCTCATCTCTCAGGACAAGGTGGCCGCGGTCTTCGGCTGCTGGACCTCGGTGTCGCGCAAGTCCGTGCTGCCGGTGTTCGAGGAACTCAATGGCCTCCTCTTCTACCCGGTCCAGTATGAGGGCGAGGAGTCTTCCAAAAACATCTTCTATACCGGTGCCGCGCCGAACCAGCAGGCCATCCCGGCCGTGGACTACCTGGCCGATCAGGGTGTCGAGCGCTGGGTGCTGGCCGGCACCGACTACGTCTACCCGCGCACGACCAACAAGATCCTTGAGCAGTACCTCAAGGACAACGGCGTCGCCGAAGAAGACATCATGATCAACTACACGCCGTTCGGTCACTCCGACTGGCAGTCGATCGTGTCCGAGATCAAGGCGTTCGGCTCGGCCGGCAAGAAGACGGCGGTGGTCTCCACCATCAACGGTGACGCCAACGTGCCGTTCTACAAGGAGCTCGCGAACCAGGGCATCGAGGCCACCGACATCCCGGTGGTGGCGTTCTCCGTGGGTGAGGAGGAACTCGCCGGCATCGATACCGCACCGCTGGTCGGCCACCTCGCCGCATGGAACTACTTCATGTCGCTGGACACGCCGGAGAACGACGACTTCATCGATTCCTGGCTGGAGTTCATCGGCGACGACGACCGCGTCTCCAACGACCCGATGGAAGCCCACTATATCGGCTTCAACATGTGGGTTAAGGCGGTCGAGAAGGCCGGCACGACCGACCCGGACGCGGTCATCGACGCGATGATCGGCGTGGCTGTCCCGAACCTCTCGGGCGGCTATTCGGCAATGATGCCGAACCACCACATCACCAAGCCCGTGCTGATCGGCGAGATCCAGGACGACGGCCAGTTCGGCATCGTGTGGGAAACGCCGGGCCTGGTGCCGGGCGATGCATGGTCCGACTACCTGCCGGACTCCAAGCCGCTGATCTCCGACTGGCGCGAGCCGCTGGGCTGCGGAAACTTCAACACCGAGACCGGTCAGTGCGGCGGCGCCTCCTGATCGCGATCTGACGCAAGGGCGGCGCGGGGAGCTCTTTCCCGCGCCGTCTTCGCCGCGGCCCCGCACAGCCGCCCGCCGGCGCCGCTTCCGGCCAACAGCAACCCAGCCCACGGAAACGCCATGTCGGTCCGCCCGCCGGATGCACCCAACCGGTCGCGAGCCTTTCTCGCAGCGCTCGCGTGTCTCGCGCTCGTCCTATTCCTTCTCGCTCCCGCCGCGGTTCACGCCCAATCGGAGCATGGCGCCGAGGACCTCCGGCCCCTCCTGTCTGGCCTCAACAATGGCCGCGACTTCGACAAGACCGCCGAAGGCATCCGTGCCATCGCAGCCACCGGCAACCCGGCCGCCGCGGCCCTGCTTCAGTCGTTTCGGGCAGGCAACCTCGAAGTCCGGAAGTCCGACGACCGGATCGTGCGCGTTGAAAAACGCGGCGGCGAGACCGTCGCCATCGACCCGCTGACCGGCGAAGTGCTCGGCGAGCTCCGCCGGCGCGACACCCGGCGCATCTCGATCAACAACAATCTGCGCAACCTGGTGGACGAGGTCGTTGCGGGAATGACCTTGCGCGCCGACGACCCGGCCATCCGGCAGACGGCCGCACGCGAGATGCTGGCCGCGGCCTCCGCCGACAACATCGAGCCGCTGCGCGCGGCCCTCGCCGAAGAGACCGACGCCAGCGTGCGGCAGACCATGGAGCGCGCGCTCGCCGCCTCCCTCCTGCGCTCCGACGCCTCCCTCGAAGACAAGCGCGCAGCCATGGAAACGGTGGCCGCGCTGGGAGATCGGCAAGCGCTTCAGCTGCTCACCCTGGCCGCATCCGATCCGGAGCTTTCCGAGCGCGCCAACCGGCTGATCGCCGGTGTCGAGCGCCAGCTCGCCTTCTGGGAAGTGGCCCAGAATGTCTGGTTCGGCATCTCGCTGGGCTCTGTGCTGCTGCTCGCGGCAATCGGGCTCGCCATCACCTTCGGCGTGATGGGCGTCATCAACATGGCCCACGGCGAGATGGTGATGCTGGGCGCCTACACGACCTTCGTCGTGCAGGAGACGATCCGCATCCACTATCCCGGGTTGTTCGAGGCCTCACTGGCCATCGCCCTGCCACTGGCCTTCTGCGTCTCCGGCCTGATCGGCATCCTGATCGAGCGTTCGGTGATCCGCTGGCTCTACGGACGGCCGCTGGAGACGCTCTTGGCCACCTGGGGCATTTCGCTGATTCTGCAGCAGGCGGTCCGCGTCCTCTTCGGCGCCTCCAACCGCGAGGTCGGCAATCCGGACTGGATGTCCGGCGCCTTCCAGCTGGGCGGCATGTCGATCACCTACTCGCGGCTGTCGATCGTGATCTTCTCGCTGATCGTCTTCGGCCTGCTGGTGCTGCTCCTGCAGCGCACCGCTTTCGGCCTGCAGATCCGGGCTGTCACCCAGAACCGGCGGATGGCCTCGACCATGGGCATCCGCACGCCATGGACCGACGCGCTGACCTTCGGGCTGGGCTCCGGCGTGGCCGGCATCGCCGGTGTCGCGCTATCCCAGATCGACAACGTCTCCCCGAACCTCGGCCAGGGCTACATCATCGACTCGTTCCTGGTCGTGGTGTTCGGCGGTGTCGGCAATCTGTGGGGCACCTTTGTCGGGGCGCTGTCGCTCGGCATCCTCAACAAGTTCCTGGAGCCCTATGCCGGCGCCGTGCTCGGCAAGATCCTGGTTCTCGTCCTGATCATCCTGTTCATCCAGAAACGGCCGCGCGGGCTCTTCCCGCAAAAGGGCCGCGCGGCGGAGGGTTGATGACCACAATCTCCCCCACACTCCTGACGCGCTTCGCCGTCGGCGCGATCGCCATCCTGCTGGTCGGCTCGCTCGTGGTGATCTACCTGAACCTGGGCCTGCCGGCCGACCACGCCTGGCATGTCCCCACCTACGTCATGAGCCTGATGGGGAAGTACCTGGCGTTCGCGCTTCTGGCGCTGTCCATCGACCTCGTCTGGGGTTTCGGCGGGATCCTCACGCTCGGCCACGGCGCCTTCTTCGCGCTCGGCGGCTACGCCATGGGCATGTACCTGATGCGCCAGATCGGCGACCGCGGCGTCTACGCCAACCCGCTGCTGCCCGACTTCATGGTGTTCCTGAACTGGGACAGCCTGCCCTGGTACTGGCTGGGCTTCGACAGTTTCTGGTTCGCCGCGGCGATGGTGATCCTGGTTCCCGGCCTGCTCGCCTTCGTGTTCGGCTGGCTCGCATTCCGGTCCCGGGTCACCGGCGTCTATCTCTCCATCATCACCCAGGCGATGACCTTCGCGCTGATGCTGGCCTTCTTCCGCAACGAGATGGGCTTCGGCGGCAACAACGGCCTGACCGACTTCAAGGACATCCTCGGCTTCAATATCCAGAGTGCGGAGACGCGGGCCGCGTTGTTCTTCGCCACTGCGCTGGCCGTTTCGCTGGGGCTTCTCCTGTGCATCTGGATGGTGCGCTCGCGCTTCGGACAGGCGCTGGTGGCGGTACGCGACGCGGAAGCACGCGCCCGCTTCATCGGCTACCGGGTGGAGCACTACAAGCTCATCGTCTGGACGGTGTCGGCGGCGATGGCCGGCGTGGCGGGCGCGCTCTACGTGCCGCAGGTCGGCATCATCAATCCCAGCGAGTTCGCGCCGGGCAACTCCATCGAGGCGGTGATCTGGGTGGCCGTCGGCGGCCGCGGCACGCTGGTGGGATCCATCGTCGGCGCGGTTCTGGTCAATTTCGGCAAGACCTATTTCACCGGCGCGTTTCCGGAGCTCTGGCTGTTTGTCCTTGGCGCGCTCTTCGTCGTCGTCACCATCTTCCTGCCGCGGGGCATCATGGGCCCCTTCTTCGGGATGATCGACCGCCGGCGGCAGCGTCGTCTCGCGGCGGAGCAGAGCGAGAGCGCGGCGCGCGCGTCCGCCAGGCGGGAAGCCGGCATCGAGCCGGACGATGCGGCAACCGCCGGCCAGGGAGCCGCGCAATGAGCATGACCTCCTCGCTTCTCTATCTCGACGGCGTCAGCGTTTCGTTCGATGGCTTCAAGGCCCTCAACAATCTGTCCATGGTTCTGGAGCAGGGCGAGATGCGGGCCATCATCGGACCGAACGGAGCCGGCAAGACCACGATGATGGACTGCATCACCGGCAAGACCCGGCCCGATGAAGGCACCATCCTGTTCGACGGCTCCGTCGACCTGACCGAGCTCGACGAGGCGGCCATCGCCAACCGGGGCATCGGTCGCAAATTTCAGAAGCCCACCGTGTTCGAGAAACACACCGTGCGCACCAACATCGCGCTGGCGCTCAAGGAAAGCCGATCACCTTTCCACCTTTTGCTGGCCCGGCTCGATCGCGAGCAGAACGCCCGCATCGACGAGGTGCTGGACACCATCCGGCTCGGTCACCTGCAGAAGGAGACCGCGGCCAACCTCTCGCACGGCCAGAAGCAGTGGCTGGAGATCGGCATGCTGCTGGCCCAGGACCCGCGCCTGCTGCTGGTGGACGAACCGGTGGCGGGCATGACGGATTCGGAAACCGCCGAGACAGCCAAGCTCCTTGTCGATATCGCGAAGAGCCACACTGTCATCGTCGTCGAGCACGACATGGCGTTCGTCCGCGATCTCGACGTGAAGGTGACGGTGCTGCACGAGGGCTCGGTGCTGGCCGAGGGCGCCCTCGACCACGTCAGCGCCGACAAGCGCGTCATCGACGTCTATCTGGGGCGCTGATCATGCTGGAAGTTCAGGACGTTCACCTCCACTACGGCGCCGCCCACGCGCTCCGCGGCGTCAGCCTCGCCTGCCAGCCGGGCCAGGTCACCTGCCTGATGGGCCGCAACGGCGTCGGCAAGACCTCGCTGTTGCGCGCCATCATGGGACAGCACGCCATCTCCGGCGGCGCCATCGTCTGGGACGGCAAGCCGCTCGGCTCCAGCCCGCCTTACGACCGCGCCCGCAAGGGCCTCGCCATGGTGCCCCAGGGCCGCGAGATCTTTCCGCTGCTGACCGTCGGCGAAAACCTGCAGACTGGGTTCGCCGGCCTGCCGTCCTCGGAACGCACCATTCCCGACGACGTGTTCGAGCTGTTCCCGATCCTGAAGCAGATGCTGGGCCGGCGCGGCGGCGACCTCTCCGGCGGCCAGCAGCAGCAGCTCGCCATCGGCCGCGCCATGGTGCGCCGGCCGAAACTTCTCCTCCTCGACGAGCCGACGGAAGGCATCCAGCCCTCGATCATCATCCAGATCGGCCACGCCATCGAGTATCTCAGGAAGCGCGGCGACATGGCGATCCTGCTGGTGGAACAGTATTTCGAGTTCGCCCGCGACCTCGCCGACACCTTCGCGGTGATGGAGCGCGGCGAGATCGTCATGGCCGGCAACCGCGCCGACATGGACGAGGACCGCATCCGCGCCAACATGAGCGTGTGAACAGGGCGCCCACCTGGGCCTTCGCGATCGAGGTGCAGCCAACCCGAGCGCGCAGTCTCTGCGACTGCATGCCGCATCAAAACCGTCATAACTGATGTTTGAAACATCACTCTAGCTAGATAGAGTAGCCTTTCAGATATGTGAGAGGCTGCCCTCCGTGATCACATCAGCCCAGCTTCGCGCCGCCCGGGCCCTGCTCGGCATCGACCAGAAGGCCCTGGCCGAGAAGGCTGGCGTGTCGCTTCCGACCATCCAGCGCATGGAAGCGAGCCAGGGCAACGTGCGCGGCGTGGTGGAAAGCCTGACCCGGGTCGTGGAAGCGCTGGACGCGCTCGGCATCGACCTGATCGGCGACAACGCGACCAGCTCCGCCGGTGGACGCGGCGTCCGCCTCAAGGAGCCGGCTCCACCGCGCCAGGGGTGATCATGGCCACCATCACCGCACAGCCGGCAGGACCAAGTTTCGCCGAGCTGTTCACCCCAAAGCTCGTGACCGTCCTGCGGGAAGGCTACGGCCTTCCCCAGCTGCGGGCCGACGCGGTCGCCGGGCTGACGGTTGCCATCGTCGCCCTGCCGCTGTCCATGGCGATCGCCATCGCCTCGGGCGCCACGCCCGCCCAGGGCCTCTACACGGCCATTGTCGGCGGCTTCTTCGTCTCGCTGCTCGGCGGCAGCCGCTTCCAGATCGGCGGGCCGGCCGGAGCGTTCATCGTGCTGGTGGCGGCGACCGTGCAAGCGCACGGCATCGAGGGCCTGTTCCTCGCGACGATCCTGTCGGGGCTCATCCTGGCGACCATCGGCCTCCTGCGCCTCGGCACCTACATCAAGTTCATTCCCTATCCGGTCACCGTCGGCTTCACCGCCGGCATCGCCGTGATCATCTTCGCCAGCCAGCTCAAAGACCTGTTCGGGCTGACGCTCGCCGGCGCCGAACCCGGCCCGCTCCTCGACAAGATCCCCGTCCTGTGGGCTGCCGCACCAACAGCCGATCCAGCCACCGTCGGGCTCGCGCTGGCCACGATCGCCGTGATCGTCGTCCTCAAACGGCTGCGGCCCCACTGGCCCGGCCTGCTGATCGCGGTGACGGGAGCCACGTTGGCGGCTGCACTGGCGGGCCTTCCTGTCGCGACGGTCGGCACCGAGTTCGGTGGCATCCCGAGCGCGCTGCCGGCACCGTCGCTGCCGGACGTCACGGCAGAAAAAATGGCTGCCGTTCTGCCCAGCGCCATCGCCTTCGCCCTTCTCGGTTCCATCGAATCGCTGCTGTCGGCGGTTGTTGCCGATGGCATGACCGGCCGGCGCCACCGCTCCAATTGCGAGCTCGTCGCCCAGGGCATCGCCAACGTCGCGTCTGGTCTGTTCGGCGGCATCTGCGTCACCGGCACCATCGCGCGCACCGCCACCAACGTGCGCTCCGGGGCGCACGGACCGATGGCCGGCATCCTGCACTCAGCATTCCTGCTCCTGTTCATTCTCGTCGCAGCGCCGCTGGCGAGCTACATCCCGCTGGCCAGCCTCGCCGGCGTGCTCGCCGTGGTCGCCTGGAACATGATCGAGAAGCACGCCTTTGCGACGCTTCTGCGCGTTTCGCGCGGCGACGCCGTGGTGCTCCTGGCAACCTTCCTGCTGACCATCTTCCGCGATCTGACGGAGGGCATCGTGGTCGGTTTCGCCATCGGCTCGGTGCTGTTCATCCACCGCATGTCGAAGACCACGGCCATCGAGACCGCGCAGCCCTTCGTTGCGGAAGACCAGGCCGACGAGAGCGGCGAACGGATGGCCTATGCGGAAGGCGGCGCCGATCCCGAAGTGGTGGTGTACCGGATCAACGGGGCGTTCTTCTTCGGGGCGGCCGCGTCCATCGGTTCGGTGCTGGATCGGATCGCCGACACCCACCGCGCCCTGGTCATCGACTTTTCCGCCGTCCCGTTCCTCGATTCCACCGCCGCAAACACCATCGCCGGCATGGTCGCCAAGGCGCGCCGCCGCGGCGTACGGGTCTGCCTTGCCGGCACCCGGCGGGAGGCGCGTCGCATGCTGTTCGGCCACGGGATCAGACCGCCCGACGTCACCTACGAGCCGTCCGTGCCCATGGCCGTGTCGAAGGCACGAAGCGCGATAGCGGGTTCCTGACCAAGGCAGCCGGACGGCTCTGTGTGAGGCGCAAGTCGGTCTGGACGGCTTCCGCCCTCATCGGCCACACTCGCGGGACCGGTCCGACGAGACCCGCCCTCCCCGGAGATGACCCGCAGATGTCAGAAGAGGCCACCGACAAGCCCAGGCCTGGGCCAGGGCACCGCGGTGACTACCGGGCGTTCCGCACCATCGGGACCCGGTGGATGGACAACGACGTCTACGGACACATGAACAACGTGGTCCACTATTCGCTGTTCGACACAGCCGTGAACGGCTGGCTGATCGAGGCCGGCGTCCTGGACATCCGCTCCGGAACGCAGGTGGGACTGGTGGTGGAGACGGGCTGTCGCTACTTCGCTGAGATGGCGTTTCCCGACGTGGTCACCGCCGGCCTGCGCGTGGCGCGGCTCGGCAAATCGTCGGTGCGTTACGACGTGGGGCTCTTCCGCAACGACGAGGAGCGCGCCGCCGCGGAAGGCTTCTTCGTTCACGTCTATGTGGACCGGGAGACGCGACGGCCGATGCCGCTGGCCCCGGCGCTGCGCGCCGCACTGGCGGCTCTGACCACCGGCTGATCTATCCGCCGACCGGCGCGGCCGACGTGTCGAACTTCGGCACGGCCTTTTCCGAGGCCGCTTCGTTCTCGATGCCGCTCCAGTTCGTATCCGCCGTCTGGATGTTGCCGGGGATGTCTTCCTCCCAGAAGGTCACGACATTCGGCGTGATGTTCAGATAGAGGGTGCCGTCAACGATGCGCCAGAGATCGGGATTGCCCGGCACCTTGCCGCCCTTGGCGACACCGTAGGCGCAGTGTCCGTCGAAGGCCGGCGCATACTTCGCCGGATCGGCCTCGAACCTCTCCCGGTTGGCCTCGCTGGAAAAGGCGAAGGTGGCGCCGTTGTAGGTCGCCGTAATGTCCTTGCGGCCGGGCACAGCCGCCGGCTGCCTTTCGCCCACGGGCGCCTGCTCCAGATCAAAATAGGCCACCACGTCATAGCCCGACGCCGCGAATCCGGTCTTGTCGACATATTGCTCGCCAGCCCAGGCGGCCGTTGACAGCCCGATGGCAAAGGCGGCCACAGCGGCCAAGCGCAAAGGTCTCATGGTTCAGTCTCCCCGTTTCGGCCCCGTCTGCCGGGCCGCGGGCAGAGTGCCGCCGGAGCCCTCGTCGGGGAAATGAAGTCCGCTCAACAGCCCGTGTCGCGGCCGCGATCCGAAGTGAACGCGCGTGCCCCGCGCTTGCAGCCCGGATGGATCGACGCTACCTCCGGGGATGACGGCCACGCTGGCAGGGATCGCGAAGCCGTTCTCGACGTTTCCTTCAGGATGGCTCGGTTCCTGCACCGGCCCTTTTTGACGGGGCCATCGCCTTCCTTACGGCCGGCGCGCCCAGACGCAAGGACGACCCCTTATGCTCAAGGCCATCCGCGAGTGGCTCCAGTTCGACGACGCCGACCACGATGATCGCGCGTTTGGCCCCGACGACCACCGCGTGGCCGTGGCCGCACTCCTGGTGCATCTCGTCGCCATCGACGGCGAGATCACGGAGGACGAGCGCCGCGTGTTGCGCGAAGTCCTGACCAACCACTATGATCTGACGCCGGACGACACCGAAGCTCTCGTCAAGCTGGCAAAGCAGCGCGACGAAGAAGCTGTCGACCTGTACGGCTTCACCTCCGTCCTGAAACGTGTCCTTGACGAGGACGGGCGCAAGCAGGTCGTCGAGATGATGTGGGAAATGGGTTTTGCCGACGGCCGGATCTCGGAATTCGAGGACAACACCGTCTGGCGCGTCGCCGAGCTTCTCGGCGTCACGTCCCGTGAGCGCATCGAAATCAAGAAGCGCGTCGAAGCCCGCATGGACAGGAATGCCGACTGAGGCTGGTGCTGCGGGTTCGGTCCCCTGCGGGACCGACCTGGGACGCCGGCTGGCTGGAGATCGATGACCCGATGACGATACCGCTGCCGAGGATGGCCGAACCGTCCGGTGAGATCCTCATCGTGCTGCATCAGGAACGCTCCTCTCCGGGCCGCGTCGGCCTGATGCTGCGCGAGCGCGGATACCGGCTGGACATCCGCCGTCCGCCGCTCGGCGACACGCTGCCCGACACGCTCGAGGGCTATTCCGGCTGCGTGATCTTCGGCGGCCCGATGAGCAGCAACGACACCGATGCCTTCGTGAAGCAGGAGATCGACTTCATCGAAGTGCCGCTCAAGGAAAACGTGCCATTCCTCGGAATCTGTCTGGGTGCGCAGATGCTGTGCCGAAAGATCGGCGGCCAGGTCGGTTTCCATCCAAACGAGCTCGTCGAGATCGGCTATTACGACCTTCACCCGACCCCGGAAGGCGAAGGCCTGATGGACTGGCCGGGCAAGGTCTATCAGTGGCACCGCGAAGGAATGGCCATCCCCGACAGCGGCGCGACGCTTCTGGCCCGCGGTGAGCACTTCGAGCACCAGGCCTTCCGCGTCGGCGAGACTGCCTACGGCATCCAGTTTCACCCTGAACTGACGCTTGCCATGATGCACCGCTGGACCACCAAGGCCTCCGCGCGCATGCAGTTGCCCGGGGCGCGCCAGCGGCGCGACCATTTCGCCGGGCGGGCCGTATTCGATCCTCCGGTGCGCGCGTGGCTTTGCAACTTCCTTGATGTCTGGCTGGCGGGCGCGCCCTCCACCGCCGGGACCTCGCGAACCACCGTCCCGCTCTGACACCGTTGCCGCTTCGGACGCGGTTGGCCCGCCATCCGGGCAACCTGCCAGACTCAGGCGCTGGTCCGCGATGCTCCGCGGAAGCCGTCCAGCGCGGCGCGCTCGCGATCGCGCAGATCACCGATGGCCATCCGGGCGGCGTCCTGCGGCAGGCCGAGACCGCGCAGCATCACCTCGCCGAGATGCAACGATGCCTCGACGGTTTCCGGGATCACCTCGTCGGCGCCGAGCGCGAACAGCCGTTCGGCGTGCGCCCGGTCCCGCGCCCGCGCAATGATCGGCACCTTGTGGCCGTCGCGACGCACCGCGCGCACGATGTTCTCTGCCGCTTTGGGGTCGTCCATGGTGACCACCACCGCCGACGCGTTCTCTATGCCGGCGCGTTTCAGCACGTCCACCCGGCTCGTGTCGCCGAAATAGACCGGTAGTCCGGACCGCCGCAGCGAGGCCACCGCGGGGCCGTTCACGTCGAGGGCGACATAGGGGGCCTTCTGGTGGTCGAGGACCTCGCCGAGAAGCTGGCCGACCCGCCCGAAGCCGGCAATGATGACGTGGTCCTCGATCTCGGCACCCTCGTCCAGGCGGCCGAGCTGACCCTTGAGACTGCGCGCATCGAGCCGCTTGCCGAGATCTTCGGCGAAGGGCACGAGCATCGGCGTGACCGCCATGCTGGCACCCGCAACCACGACAAGAAGGGCCGAGATGTCGCGTGGAATGACGCCCAGCACGGTCGCCGCGCCGAGCCCGACGAGGGCGAACTCGCCCACCTGTCCCAGAAGCAGGCCGGTCTCCACCGCGATCGGAACCGGCTGGCGGGTCGCCAGACCGATACCGATGAGCAACACGGCCTTGAGCACGAAGATTCCAACGGTGAGCGCAAGGATCGTCAGCGGGTTCGCCGCGACGAAGGCCGGATCGATCGTCATGCCGACCGAAACGAAAAAGAGGCCGAGAAACAGACCCTTGAAGGGTTCGATGTCCGCTTCGATCTGATGCCGGAATTCCGTATCGGAAAAGACCAGGCCGGCCAGGAAGGCACCCAGCGCCATGGACAGTCCGGCAAAGGAGGTGGCGGTGGCCGTGCCGAGGATGATCAGCAGCGCGGCTGCAGTGAAGACCTCCCGGTTGCGGCTGGCGCCGACGAAGCGCAGGAAGGGCCGCACCACGATCCGTCCCGCGCCGAGGATCACCGCGATGGCGGCGGCAGCCTCCAGCATGGCAATCAGAAGGTCGAGCAGCAGGCCGTCCTGATCGCGCGCGCCGAGCGCACCGATCACGAACAAGATTGGCACCACGGCCAGATCCTGAAATAGAAGCACGGAGAAGGCGGCGCGCCCAGGCGGCGATGCGAGCCGCCGCCGCTCCACGAGCAGTTCGGTGACAATGGCTGTGGAGGACAACGCCAGGCAGGCACCGATGGCAATCGAGGCCGGACCGCCCAGACCGATGGCGCGGGAGAGCGCCCAGACCACCGCGCCCGTGACGACGACCTGAAGCGCGCCGAAGCCGAATACCATGCGCCGCATCGCCCACAGCCGCTGCAGCGACAGCTCGAGGCCGATCATGAAGAGCAGGAAAACGACGCCGAGTTCGGCGAGATGGGCTACCCCTTCCACGTCCGGGATCGTCGCGTACTGCAGCCAGGGCACGGCGTCGGCGAAGCGGCCGATGCCGAACGGCCCGATAAGGATGCCGGCAACCAGGAAGCCGAGGATCGGGCTGATCTTGAGCCGCTGGAAGAGCGGAACCACCACGCCCGCGGTCACGAGGAAAACGACCACTTCCCGCAGGAACGGGACCTCGCTTCCATGCTCCATCGCTTCTCGCCCTCCTTCATTCGCCACCCAACCTAGCAATACGCGCGCCATGCCGTCAGGGGCAGAGGCCCACTCCTCGCACATCTTCGCGACGCCTGCGCGGCGAACCTGCGGGTCCATCGCGGCGGTTGTCCCTTACCCGGCGATCCGCTAATGCTGGCGGCGACGAATGCCGCAGCGCCGCAATCAGCGATCCGGCGGCGTCCGCCGGCCGCGCGCGGCCAGATCCCGCCTGGCCCGGACCCGTGTCCGGGCGGGCCTCAGTGACGGCCGAGGGCCGATGCAGGCGCTCCAGTACCTTCGTCCCAGTCTCTATATCGCGAGCTTTTTCGCCCTTCACGTCGCCGTGGCGATGTTGATACCGGCGTTCGTCGACATCGCGGATGGCAACGACGACTGGGTCGTGTTCATGGGATCTAGCATCGGCGTGTTCGCCGTGTCGCTGTTGGGCATCGTGTCGATGCGCCAGCCACTGCCGACCTTCTCCCCGCGTTTCGGCTTCCTGCTCACCACAATTCTCTGGTCGGTGACGGCGGTCGTCGCCGCATTGCCTTTCTGGCTCTCGCCACTGCAGATCACGCCGGCGGAAGGCTTCTTCGAGGCCATGTCTGGCCTGACCAGTACCGGTTCGACCGTGCTGACAGGCCTGGACACCATGCCGCGCGGGATCCTGATCTGGCGCTCCATGCTGCAATGGCTCGGCGGCATCGGTATCGTCGCGATCGGACTGTTCCTCTTTCCGTTCCTGCGGGTCGGCGGGATGCAGTTCTTCCGTACCGAATCCTCAGACCGCTCCGACAAGGCGGTGCCCCGGATGGTCAATCTCACGGCTGCTCTGGTGGCCTTTTATGCGGTGCTGACCGCCGCCTGCGCGCTGGTCTACGCGGCCCTGGGCATGGATCCGTTCGACGCCGTCAACCACGCGATGACCACCGTCGCAACGGGCGGCTTCTCCACTCACGATTCGTCGTTCGGCTACTACGGGGACAATCTCGGGCTGATCTGGGCGGCGATCGTCTTCATGCTCGCGGGCGCCCTGCCCTTCGTCCTCTACGTGGAATTCGTGCTGCGTGGCCGACTGTCGCTGCTGCGCGACGTCCAGGTCCGCTACTACACCATGGGCATCGCCGTCGTTTCGATGCTCCTGGCCGTCTGGGTCTTCGCGAACTCCGAACTCAGCTTCCTGCAGTCGCTGTCGCGAGCCACCTTCAACGTGGTCTCCATCATCACCACGACGGGCTTCGCTTCGGAAGACTACAGCCTGTGGGGCACGTTCGCCGTTGGCCTCTTCTTCCTGCTCACCTTCATCGGAGGCTGCTCCGGCTCCACCTCGGGCGGCATCAAGGTCTATCGCCTTGTCATTATCTGGCACGCCTTCCGACGCGCGCTGTCCCGCCTGGTCTATCCCAACGCCGTCATTCCGCTGCGCTACGGCGAACGCCACGTGGATCCGGACGTGTTCGATTCCGTCGTTACCTTCCTGGTGGCCTTCTTCGGCATTCTCGCGGTGATGACGCTGGTTCTCTGCGCGCTCGGTCTCGACTTCATGACCTCGCTGACCGGCGTCGTCACGGCGCTGTCCAATGTCGGCCCGGGGCTCGGCCAGATCATCGGCCCTGCCGGCACGTTCGAGACCCTGAACGAGGCGGCAACCTGGATCCTGGCGTTCTTGATGCTGATCGGCCGCCTGGAGATCATGACGGCGATCGTGCTCATCTCGCCGGCGTTCTGGCGCGACTGACCATGGCCACGGCGCGGAGGGAAAAGCCTCCGCGCACAGCCGGTCAGTTCGCCTGGATGATCTTCTCGATCTCGTCGATCGGGTGGTTCGTCAGGTCCTTGGCCAGGTCTGCGATCACGCTCGCTTCCACCTCCTTGTGAAGGGCCGAGCGGATCTCGCCGAGAACCTTTGGCGCCGCGACGATCACCAGCTTCGCGTGCGGCTTGTTGTGTACCAGCTTCTGCAGTCGCTCCGCGAGATGGTGGGCGAAGCGTTCCTTTTCCAGCTCATGCCAATCGGTATCCGCCACCGCGCTGCGCCCGGGCCCGGCATCGTTGAAGCGGCCGGGCTTGTCGGTTCCCTGCTCGCGCGTCGGTGGATTGTCGATCTCCTCGTGATCGACCACGCGCAGATCGATCAACTCCTCGTCGCCGCCGTTGCGCAGGAACAGGGCGCGCTCACCATCGGCAACCACGATCTTGGCGTCGTTCGGGACCTTCATCTCACTCTCCTCGGTTGATCGCGGCATTGGGAGATGCCGCCACCCCAATCACTCGTCCAGACCTCGCCGCACCCGGCGGCGAGCGGCAAGGGCTTTGCGTTATCGCCTGCCACCGCTCGAAGTTCCTTGCCTTGGATCATCTTTTTCCTTCGACAGGCGCGGTGGAGGGCTGCTTGTCCGGCACCGAGCACGCCGGCGCGAGGGAGGCGGGCCGGCAGCGCCGGATCAGCGAACAGGATCACGGCCGATTCAAAGCCTTCTCTTTTTAATTATTCCAGTAACAGACTGTGGCGTTTGGCTTTTCAGCGCCACGCTACCCGGCTATGAAGCGCTTTCGGCTGGCGTCCGGATTTCTGGCGGGCCGACCCGAAGGGCCTCTTCCTCGTTGCCGAGGTCCAGTCCGGCTCCCGTGCGCCTGCGGAGAGCGCGCGCCCGATCGGTATCCGCAGTGTCCAATTCCCTGTTCCCAATCCCGTCGACCGCATCCCATGGCCCCGCCCTCAGAGGCCCGCGATGACCGACGTGGCGGACCCCAATCCGGCTGCCATCGCCTGGCCGGAGCCGGTTGCCGTGCCACGCCGAAAGGCCGGCTGGCTCGCGTGGGTGGCGCTGAGCGTCTCGCTGGTCCTGCTGTCGCCGATCATTGCCGTGGTGGCAGCAGCGTTCGGGGCGGGAAGCGGAACCTGGGCCCATCTGGCCGCGACGGTCCTGCCCCTCTACGTCATCAACACGGTGGTGCTGGTTGTTGCGGTGACGGTCGGCGTATTCGTCATCGGAACCGGAACGGCGTGGCTCGTGACCATGTGCCGATTTCCCGGCAAGCGCGTGCTGGAATGGGCCCTGATCCTGCCCTTCGCCGCACCGGCCTACGTAATCGCCTACGCCTACACTGACTTCCTTCAGCATCCCGGTCCGGTGCAGACCTGGCTGCGCGCCCTTACCGGCTGGGGGCCGCGGGACTACTGGTTCCCGGAAATCCGATCCCTTGAAGGCGCCGCCGTGGTGTTCACGCTGGTGCTCTACCCCTACGTCTACCTGCTGGCACGCGCCGCCTTCCTGCAGCAGTCGGCCTGCACCCTCGAGGTCGCACGAACGCTCGGCCGGACTCCTTGGACGGCGTTCTTCAGGGTGGCGTTGCCGATGGCACGGCCCGCAATTGCCGTCGGCGTGTCGCTGGCCCTGATGGAGACGCTCGCCGACTTCGGAACCGTTGCCCACTTCGGGGTGCAGACCTTCACCACCGGTATCTACCGGGCCTGGTTCTCGATGGGGGACCGGGTGGCCGCCGCGCAGCTGTCGCTGTCACTCGTCGGCGTGGTGCTCGTCATCCTGCTCACGGAACGCATGCAGCGTGGGGGACGGGGCTTCGACAGCGGCCGCCGCTTCGACACCCTGCCTGAATATCGGCTGGAAGGGACCCGCGCTTGGCTGGCGACGGCTGCGTGTTTCCTGCCGATTGCGCTCGGCTTTCTGCTGCCGCTGATCATCCTCGGGCGCCTGAGCTACCTCAACGCCCATGCGTTGTTCGGCGAGCGCTATCTGACGCTGATCCTGAACTCGTTCACGCTTGCCGGATGCGGAGCGTTCGCGACCGTTCTCGTCGGCCTCGTCCTGGCTTACGCGGCGCGCAGCCGCCCGGGGATCCAGTCGACCATCGCCAACCGACTGGTATCGCTCGGCTACGCCATGCCGGGCTCGATCATCGCGGTTGGCCTCCTGATCCCGCTCACCACCTTCGACAACGCGCTGGATGCATGGATGCGCGCAACGCTCGGCATATCCACCGGCCTGCTCCTTACAGGCACCATCGCAGCGCTTGTGTTCGCCTATATGGTCCGCTTCATGGCTGTGGCGCTGAACACGCTCGAAGCCAGTCTCGGGAAGATCACCCTGTCCATCGACGAGGCCGCCCGGACGCTGGGAGCAGGCACGGGCCGGCTCCTGTTCCGTGTGCACTTGCCGCTGATATCCGGAGGCGTTCTGACGGCCGCGCTGATCGTCTTCGTCGACATTCTCAAGGAGCTGCCGGCCACGCTGATCATGCGGCCGTTCAACTTCGACACGCTGGCGATCCAGGCCTACCGGCTGGCGTCAGACGAGCGCCTCGCCGAAGCCTCGACCCCATCCTTGGTCATTATGGCGGTCGGGCTGCTGCCGGTCTTGCTGCTCAGTCGCCAGATTGCCAGGACCCGCCCCGGCTCCGGCAGCTGACCGGCTGCAAAGGCGGGGTCGGCCGGAAAGGCCTTACTTGTAGCCGACCCGGTCGTAGATTTCCTGGGCGAGCGCCTGGTTTTCGCCGAGCCTGGCCAGGTTCATGGTGTCTTCCCTAAAGCGGCCGAGATCGGCGACCGGGCCCGCTTCCTCCACATCGCCCACGACGGGGAACTCGAAATTGCCGGCGGCGAAATAGCGCTGCGCGTCGGGCGTCGCGAGATAGTCCAGGAACTTGATCGCGGTGTCGGGGTGAGGGGCGTTCACCGCCATGCCCGCACCGGAGATGTTGACGTGGGTGCCGGTGGTGTCCTGGTTCGGGAACACCCAGCCGATCTGATCAGTCTGTCCGGTAAGGCCCGGAACGTCCTCGGCCACGCCCCGCACGAAATAGTAGTGGTTGGACAGCACAACGTCGCATTCGCCGGAGACGATCGCGCGCAGCTGGTCGGTGTCCCCACCCTGGGGATCCCGGGCGCGGTTGTCCCACACGGACTGCGCCCAGGCCTCGGCGGCGTCCTCGCCTTCGTTCTCGATGATCGAGGCCAGCAGCGACAGCATGTAGATGTTGGAGCTGGACCGGGTGCAGACCCGATCTTTGAACCGCGGATCGGCCAGGTCGGCATAGGTCTGCGGCGGTTCGCTGACATCCGCCTTATCGTAGAAGATGATCCGGGCGCGCTTGGAGTAGCCGGTCCATTGGCCGTCGGGATGGCGGACGTGCTCCGGCACCCGCGAGACCACATATTCAGAGGCCGCCGGCTGCAGCAGTCCCGCCTCCTCGGCGCGCCACAGTCGGCCGGCATCGGTGGCGATGAAGACGTCGGCCGGGCTGTTCCGCCCCTCGCTCTTCATGCGCGCAATGAGAACGTCGGCGCTGTCCTCGATCCGGTTCACCTTGATGCCGGTGGCCTTCTCGAAGCCCGCATAGAGCTGCTCGTCGTTGTCATAGTGGCGTGAGGAATAGATGTTGACCACGTCGGTGGCGAGGGCGGATCCGCCCAGGCCAACCGCGACGGCTGCAGCGAGGACAAGGGTGCGCGGATTGGGCGACATAGCCAGGCTCCTACTCAAACCGGTTCAGCCTCCCGGCCTCTTGCTAAGCGGGAAGCACATTCATCGATGCGATTGATGTCTGTGAGCATGACTGCCCGGGCGGCAGACGGCCGCACCCGGGATCGGTCGATCAGGCCGCGACGACGTCGGCCCCCGGCTTCGCCTCAGCGTGATGGCAGGACCAACACTGCGAACCGGGGCACTGACAGCACTGGCCATCGCCGGCGGTGTCGTGCCGCTTCGCGTGTTCGGTCGCGTGACAGAGGCACGTCCCGCATTTGGGACGAACGCCCAGCGCCCGATAAAGCTCACCAACCGTGATCGGCCCGTAGGGACGCACGGCGCGCACCCGGTCCACCGCTTCGCGGATGTCACCGTCCGACAGGGCATTGCACGAGCAAACGATCATCGACGCCTCAGAGACAAGGACGGACCGCCCTGAAGGCAGGCCGCTCAACTCAGCGACAAAAAACACACTCTGGGGCTGACCCGTCAAGAAAAAAGAAGCAACGTCAATTTAGAACAACTCGGAACTACAGAAGCCGAAACCCTCAGACCTTAAATTATACTTATTCCAAAGAAGCCGGTCCTATGCGGGTCCATCGCCTCCAATGCTAGGGAGATGGGCCCGCCGCCCGTCGAAGGCAAGCCAAGGGGCATCGCCGGCTCCAGCCCATCCAGGCTTGCCCCGCGATCCGGAAACTTGATCTCGCGCCCCCGACCGGAGCAGGATCGAGCGCGGCCGAAATGGCAGCATTGGGTGGGGAGACGCCGAGCATGGCCGGAACACGGACTGCGCTGCGCTTGCGGCGCCTCATCGCGGAAATCCTGCTGCCAGCGGCGGCCTTGGTTGCCTGCCTCACGCTCGCAGCGCCCGGCGCCGCCCAGACCCTTCCCGACAATCCGCTGGCGGAACGCGAGTCGGTCGTCCTGTCTGCCGACCGCAACGACATGCAGTTCCTTGCCGGCAAAGCCGTAACCATCACGGCGACCGTGCCCGACGACGTCTTCGCGGCCGGTCGGAGCGTCACGTTCACGCAAGCGCAAGTCGGGACAGCCATCGTCGCCGGAGGCGAAATCACGGTGAACGGCGGCAGCATCGCCGACCTCATCGCCGCAGCCGCCTCGCTGACTATCGACGGGCGCATCGAGGACGACGTGATGGCGGCTGGCCGCGACGTCCTTATTGCGCCAGACGGTCTCGTCGAGGGCGACGCACGGCTGGCTGCCGAGCGGATCACCGTACGCGGCCAGGTCAGTAGAAGCCTGCGCGCGGCGGCGCGAACATTTACCCTCGAAGGATCGGTCGACGGCAAGGTGGATCTGGTGGCGGAAAGCATCGTCATCGGCCCGAATGCCCGCATCGGTGGCGACCTGGTCTACCGCAGCGGCCAGGAACCCCAGATCGCCGAGGGCGCCGTCATCGAGGGCGAGGTCCGACGACTGGAACTGCATCTGCCGAACTTGCGGCGGATCGTGTTCGCGCTGATCGGCATCGGCATCTTCCTCGCGCTGTCCTGGCTGACCGCGATCATCGTCCTGCTTTTGGCCGTGCAGATCGCCTTTCCTGGCTTCGGGATTTCCGCGGCTACGCGTGCGGTGGCCAAGCCACTCTCCAACTTCGCCCGTGGCCTGGCGCAGCTGCTTGTCGCCAGCGTCCTGGCGGTTGCGGCGATCGTATCCGTCGTGGGCATGCCCATCGGCTTTGCTGTCCTGACGGTTCTAGCCCTTGGAAAGCTGTTCGCGCTCGCGGCCGGCTCTCTCGCCATCGGGCTTGGCGTCCGCCGGCTGATGCGCAGCGGCGATCCCGGCGGCGCCAGCCAGGTCGGGTGGCTGATCGCCGGCTTCTTCGTACTTCTTGCCGTCTTCTTCGTGCCATGGATCGGCGGTCTAGCCGTTGCCCTGGTCCTCACCACGGCTTTCGGAGCCGTTTCGGCAGAAGTCTGGGACCGCCTGCGCCGGGAGCCCTGAGAGGGCAGCGATCAACCCAGCGATTCGTTTCAGCTTCGCAATCGTCCAAGCCTGGAGTTTGAACAAAACCAGCCTTCATCCGGAACCTTCGCTTCGTCCTCCGTGTTCCAGCGAGACCCGGGTCCGCGCCGACGAGCGGCTGCCGACACCGGCTTGCAATCCGACAGGCACGACGCAGACGAGGCGAGGTTCTCCCATGGCCGGACACCGCAACAGCGAACGAACCGAGGCAACCTTCTCCGACGAGAAGGTTCTCGTGGGCACCGGTGGCGAGGTCCACCAGGTCGCCGGCGGCGACGTCCCGCCGCTGACCACGCAGCAGGGCACTCCCGTGTCCGACGACCAGAATTCCCTCAGGGCCGGCACGCGTGGTCCGACCCTGATGGAGGATCAGCACTTCCGCGAGAAGATCTTCCATTTCGACCACGAGCGCATTCCCGAGCGGGTGGTGCACGCTCGGGGCTTCGGTGCCCATGGCTTCTTCGAGACTTACGAATCGCTGTCCGACATCACCAGCGCCGACATCTTCCAGCGCGCCGGCGAGAAGACCGAGGCCTTCGTCCGCTTCTCCACGGTCGCCGGCAACAAGGGCTCGGCCGACCTGGCCCGCGACGTGCGCGGCTTCGCGGTGAAGCTCTACACCAAGGAAGGCAACTGGGACATCGTCGGCAACAACATCCCGGTCTTCTTCATCCAGGATGCGATCAAGTTCCCGGACCTGATTCATGCAGCCAAGCAGGAGCCCGATCGCGGCTTCCCGCAAGCCCAGACCGCGCATGACAATTTCTGGGACTTCATGTCCCTCATGCCGGAGGCCATGAACATGGTCATGTGGATCATGTCCGACCGGACGATCCCGCGATCGTTCCGCTTCATGGAGGGCTTCGGCGTCCACACCTTCCGGATGGTCAATGCCGAGGGCAAGTCGACTTTCGTCAAGTTTCACTGGAAGCCCAAGCAGGGCCTGCAGTCGGTCGTCTGGAACGAGGCGCTCAAGCTGAACGGTGCCGATCCCGACTTCCACCGCCGCGATCTCTGGGACGCCATCCAGATGGGCGACTATCCCGAATGGGAACTCGGCCTGCAGCTCTTCGACGAGGAGTTCGCGGACAATTTCGATTTCGACGTGCTCGATGCGACCAAGATCATTCCGGAAGAGATCGTGCCGATCCGCGTGGTCGGCCGCCTCGTTCTCGATCGCTGCGTCGACAACTTCTTCGCCGAGACCGAGCAGGTCGCCTTCATGACCGGCAACATCGTGCCCGGCATCGACTTTACGAACGATCCGCTCTTGCAGGGGCGCAACTTCTCCTATCTCGACACCCAGCTGAAGCGTCTCGGCGGCCCGAACTTCACCCACCTGCCCATCAACGCGCCGCGGTGCCCGTTCCACCACTTCCAGCAGGACGGCCACATGGCGATGACCAACCCGAAGGGACGGGCCAACTACGAGCCCAATTCCTGGGGTGGCGAGGCCGGTGGCCCGCGCGAGACGGCAAAGGGCCTGTCAGCCCATCCCGAGGCCATCGACGGCGAAAAGGGACGGGTAAGGTCCGAGCGGTTTTCCGACCATTACAGCCAGGCGCGCCAGTTCTACATCTCCCAGACGGAGATCGAGCAGACCCATATCGCGGCGGCGCTCACCTTCGAGCTGTCGAAGGTCGAAACGCCGGCGATCCGAGCTCGCGTGGTGTCGCACCTTCTCAACATCGACGAGGAACTCGCGCACAAGGTGGCCAAGGGTCTCCGGCTGAAGGACATGCCGAAGCCGGCCGACGCCGCACGGCCCGCCAAGACGGACCTGGAAGCCTCGCCGAAGCTGTCCATCATCCTCAACGGGCCGGAGAGCTTCGCCGGCCGGAAGGTCGGCTGCCTGGTCACCGACGGGACCGATATCGCCACGGTGAAAGCGCTCAAGTCGGCGCTGGAGGCAGAAGGCGCGCTCATCGAGTTCGTCGCTCCGATGGTCGGAGGTGTCGAGGCCAGCGACGGGACCTGGATCGAGGCAAAGCAGAAGATCAACGGCGGGCCGTCGGTGCTCTATGACGCCGTCGCGATCCTCCCGGGGGCCGACGGCGTCGACACGCTGGCCAACGAGGCGACCGCCAAGGACTTCGTCAACGACGCGTTCGCCCATGCGAAGTTTATCGCCTATTCCGAGCCTGCGATGACGCTGTTCGAGAAGGCCGGCGTAACGGCCGACATGGACGATGGCTTCGTGGCGCTGAAGACAGAAGCGGACGCGAAATCGTTCGTGGAGGCGTGCCGCGCGCTGCGCTTCTGGGAGCGCGAACCGAAGGTGCATGCCGCCTGGGCCTGAGCCCCTTCCCGCATGGTCGACAAGCAGGCCCGTGTCCCACACGGGCCTGTTTTCGTTCCCCTAGGTGCTGGTCCTCCCCGGTGATGTATTGGCGGGACTACCTCATCTGATGGCCGCTCCATCTACATCTGCCTTTTGCTCCGGTGTATGTCACAAGTCCCGATCTTGCCATCAACTCGCCGCTTTCCGGACCAACGGGAACGAAAGCACGGGAATCATGTTGTCTTTGCTGAGACAGCATGAAATGAGCAAGGCAAGACGGTGCAGCGGCACCGGATCGATGGATGGATACTTTAAGGGAAGAGACCTTCACTGCGGTTCACAGGACGCAGGAAACAAGAGCGTGCTTTGCGGCGGCCGGCACGCCGCTGTTCAGGGAAGGAGCCCCTGCGTTCGGGCCACTGATCGTGCTGGAAGGTTGGGCCTTTCGCTACAAGTCGCTGGCCGATGGGCGGCGACAGATCCTCGGCTACTTTCTCCCCGGCGATATCATCGGGTTTCAGAGCGTCCTCTTTCCCGTGCTTGATCACGGCGTCGAGGCACTGACGGCCGTTCGCTACAGCGCCGTATCACTCGGTCGTCTGCTCTCCGAGGGCTTCTTCGGCGACTCCCACAATCCGGTCACCGCGCTGGCTAGATTTGCCGCCGCCCAGGAGCGCGATCACGACGAACAGATGTTGACCCTCGGGCGCCGTTCGGCGTTGGAGCGCCTGGCCTTTGTCGTTTTGACTCTCAGTCAGCGTGTGCGCGCCCTGGGCCTTGCCCGCGACAACAGGATCGAGTTCCCGCTTACCCAGCAGCATCTGGCCGATACGCTTGGTCTCTCGCTCGTGCACACCAACAAGACACTTAGGCGCCTTACGGATAGTGATTGCATCGCCTGGAAGGGGCGAATTCTCTCGGTTCGCGACAGCGCCCGGCTGGCCGAGATCGCCGGCCTGTCGGCAGCCTGACCGACCTCATCACTGTCGAACGGTGTCGGGCACAAGCGGCGTCAGATGGGCGAGCTTGTCCGGATTGCGCGTGACATAGATTGCGGTGATCCGCCCCGCGTCCATTTCCAGCGCGAAGGTCTGCATCGTTCCGTCGGCTTCCACGCTGAGGAGGGCCGGCAGACCGTTGAGTTCCAGCCTGTGTGCAAAACGTGGCAGGTCCGCCCCGGCCTTCTGCCGGATTCCCACCAGAAAGCGAACGATCTTCTCGCCGCCGGTAACCACATTCAACGCGGCAACCTTTCGGCCGCCGCCGTCCGTGTGAAGCATTGCGGTCTCGGCCAGCAGACGACCAAGAGCGGCGCTGTCGCCCGACCGCGCGGCAGCGAAGAACGCATCGGCAATCGCGTCATGCTCGCGCGGCTCCACGGCAAACCGCTGGTCGTTGCCACGCACATGCGCCCGCGCACGGCTGGCCAGTTGCCGGCAGGCAGCTGGCGATCGATCGAGGATGATCGCCACCTCATCGAACTGGACGTCGAACACGTCGTGCAGGAGGAATGCGGCCCGCTCAAGCGGCGAAAGGCGTTCCAGGGCAAGCAACAGCGCGTAGGAGATGTCGGCCGCCACATCGTCCCTGGCCCAGTCCACCGCATCTGCACCCGTGATCACCGGCTCGGGAAGCCACGGCCCCACATAGGTCTCCCGCCTGCGACGGGCCTCCTTGAGCCGGTCGAGACAGAGCCGCGTAACGATCCGGGCAAGGTAGGCACCCGGATCGTCAACGTCTGTACGCGCCGCCCCGTGCCAACGCAGATAGGCATCCTGGACGACATCCTCCGCCTCGGCCACGGAGCCGAGCATGCGATAGGCGATCGCCGCAAGCCGGCGACGATGCGGTTCAAATCCATCGGCGGTGCCGTCCATCGCCCCTCTCAACTCGCGAGAGCCGTGTCGTTCGCGCCCACCGGATGCACGGCCCGGAAGCCAATGGCAATCCGGTTCCAGACATTGATCACTCCGATCAGCAAGGTGAGGTTGGCGCGCTCCGCTGGCGAGAAGGCAGCGACCACGAGATCGTAGTCGGCGTCGGGCGCGCCTGTCTCCGAGACAAGGGTCAGTGCCTCCGTCCACGCCAGGGCGGCGCGTTCCCGGTCGCTGTAGAGCGGCGACTCGCGCCATGCCGACAGCAGGTACAGTCGCGCCTCGGTTTCCCCGGCGGCTCGCGCATCAGCGGTATGCATGTGAATGCAGTAAGCACAGCCGTTGATCTGGGACGCTCGGGTCTTCACCAGTTCAATCAGGCTCTTTTCCAGCCCGCACCCCTGGAGGAAGCGTTCAAGGCCCAGCATGGCCTTCAGGCCCTCCGGGGAGGCGGACGCATAGTCGAGACGACTTTCCATCGTTGAGTCTCCAATGGTCATTCGGTTCGGTCGATGCCATCAAGACGAGACAGGGTCCGCCAATGTGACATGGCGGACAAAAGAAATGGACGGGGAGTGGAGCGATGAGCGGGAACGGATCGGGTGCCGCGGGGCCGGTGACCATAGCGGTCGCGCCGAATGGCGGCCGAAAGACCAAGGCCGACCATCCAGCCGTGCCGCTGAGCGCTGCGGAGATCGCCGAAACGGCTGCCGCCTGCCGGGAGGCAGGGGCGGCGATGATCCACGTTCACGTTCGGGATCAAGAGGGGGGACACCTTCTGGATGCGGACGCCTATGGCGCGGTCACCAAGGCCATCCGGGCATCCGTCGGCACCGAGATGGTCGTCCAGATCACCACGGAAGCCGTCGGGCTCTACGGACCCGAGGAGCAGATGGCCGTCGTCCGCGCCGTACGTCCCGAGGCCGTCTCCCTGGCCCTGCGCGAACTGGTCCCCGACGCGGCGAGCGAAGCCGCCTTCTCCCGGTTTCTCGGCTTTCTCAAAAAGGAAGCCATCATGCCGCAAATCATCCTGTACGCCCCGGACGAGGCGGACCGGCTGGCGGATCTGATGGCCCGGGGCGTCATCCCCGCGAGCGAGGTACCGGTACTCTACGTTCTGGGTCGCTACACCGCTGGTCAGCGATCCGACCCCGCAGACCTGTTGCCGTTCCTCGCACCGCAACGGGCGCACTACGCGCACTGGAGCGTCTGTGCCTTCGGGCCGCGCGAGACGGCCTGTGCCGCAGCGGCCGCCTATCTCGGCGGCCATGTCCGGGTTGGCTTCGAGAACAACACGTCGCTGCCGGACGGATCCGCTGCTCCGGATAACGCGGCACTCGTTGCCGCGACGCGCACCGCGCTCATGGCCGGCGGGCTTCACCCTTCGTCAGCGGATGATCTGCGCTCCAGCTGGCAGTTTGCCTGAAACAGACGTTGTTTGGCGCCTAATAAAGGTGGAGGCCTGACATTTAGGCGGCAACGAAACCGGCGTGCCTAGTCGGCTTCCAGCCGCCGGATCACCTCGTCGAGCTGCTCCAGCGTCCGATAGCGGACCTTCAGCTCGCCGGCGCCCGATGCCCGGTGCGTGATGGTCACCGTCAGCCCAAGGGCGGACGAGAGGCGTCGTTCCAGAGCCCTGGTGTCGGCATCCTTGGCGGTCTCGCGTGCGGCCGCCGAGACCGCGGCACGCACCTTTTCCGAGGCCAGCCGCTCCGCATCGCGAACCGACAGCCCCTGCTTCACGATCCGGTCGGCAAGCCCCTCCGGATCATCGGCCGTGAGGAGGGCCCGGGCATGCCCAGCCGAGAGCGCCCCTTCGACCACGTAGCTGCGGACCTTCGGAGAAAGCTTCAACAGCCGGAGCGTATTGGCAACGTGGCTTCGGCTTTTACCGATCACAGAACCGAGTTGTGACTGGTTGTAGGAAAAATCACCCATCAACCTTTCGTAGCCCTCGGCCTCTTCGATCGCGTTCAGATCGGAGCGCTGGACGTTTTCGATGATGGCGAGTTCGAGCGCCTCCCGGTCGTCGGCGTCGCGCACCACCACCGGGACCTCGTGCAGCCCCGCCTTCTGGGAGGCCCGCCAGCGCCGCTCGCCGGCGATGATTTCGTAGACTTCGTCGGACCCGGGCTGGCGCCGCACCAGGATGGGCTGGACCACACCCCGATCCTTGATCGAAGCGGCAAGATCGGTGAGATCGGCCTCGTCGAAGGTCTTGCGCGGATTGCGCGGGTTGCGAACGATCAGGTCGATGGGCACACGGCGCAGGCCGCGCGTGTCTTCCTCGGTGACCCGCTCGGGCTCCACATCGCCGAGCAGCGCGGCCAGGCCGCGTCCAAGACGCTTCTTCTGGGGATCGTCAACCATATCCGTCACTCCGAGCGGCGGGAAAGCCGCGCCTACGCCGGGGCCCGCGCACCGGCCCGGATCTGCTTCTCGCGCTGGATCACTTCCGAAGCGAGGCGCAGATAGGCCTGGCTGCCCGCACACTTCAGATCATAGAGGAGCGCCGGCTTGCCGTGCGAGGGGGCTTCCGACAGGCGCACATTGCGCGGGATGACCGTCTCGTAGACCACGTCGCCCATGGTATCGCGCACGTCCTGCACCACCTGGTTGGCCAGGTTGTTGCGCGCGTCGTACATGGTCAGAACGATGCCGTGGATCGACAGCTCAGTGTTCAGCCCCGCCTTGACCTGCTCGACGGTGCGCAGCAGCTGACTCAGGCCTTCCAGAGCGAAAAATTCGCACTGGAGCGGCACGACGACGGCATGCGAGGCCGCCATGGCGTTGATGGTCAGAAGCGTCAGCGACGGAGGACAGTCGGCCAGCACATAGGTGAACGGGCCGGCCCGCTCGTCGCCGGCGTCGACCGCGTCGGCCAGCCCGAAGATTGCCGTCCTGAGCCGCTGCGCGCGGTCCGCCTCGGTGCCGATCTCCAGATCGAGACCGAGAAGGTCCATGGTCGACGGTGCGATGGAAAGGCGTGGCACCGCCGTCCGCGTAATGACCTCCGGCAGTTCGGCCTCGCCCACCAGCACGTCGTAGACCGATTTCGCGCGGGCCTTGCGGTCGATCCCCAGGCCGGTCGAGGCGTTGCCCTGCGGATCGAGATCGACGATGAGGACATCTTCGCCGATGGCCGCCAGCGCGGTGCCGAGATTGATTGCCGTCGTCGTCTTGCCGACGCCGCCTTTCTGGTTGGCAACCGACAGCACGCGCGGAGTTCTCGGGAGTGCACTCATGAGCGGTTCCGGTCTGCCGACAAGGGGACGATACCGCCGATCTGGAGAATCCGGGCGGCGGGATCGGACAGGCTTTCGTGTTCTACCAGATCGAAAGCGAAACCGGTACGCGCTTCGGCGACCTCCGCCTCGAAATCCGCACCCTTGTGGAGAAGCGCCTGGGTGTGGGGCCGCATCAGCGGCTGCATGAGGGCCAGAAGCTTGGGCAGGCTGGCGAGGGCACGCGCGGTAACCACATCGAAAGCGGGTTCCAGACGCCCGGCCACATCCTCGATGCGCGCAGGATGCACCGTAACTGGAAGCCCAAGTTCCCGCGCCGCGGTGCGCAGGAAGGCCGATTTCCGGCCGTTCGCCTCCACCAGATGGATTGCTGCGCCGTCGGCTTCGGCAAGCGAGGTGGCCACCACAATGCCGGGAAAGCCCGCACCGCTTCCCAGATCGATCCACCGCCGGGCCTTTGGTGCCAACCGCACGATCTGCAGGCTGTCGAGAACATGCCGCTGCCAGACCGTGTCCAGCGTCGAGGGCGCGACTAGGTTCTTGATCCGCTGCCAGCGCACGAGGAGCGCGACCAGCGCCTCCAGCCGGGCCAGTGTTTCACGTGAAACATCGGGGAGGGCTTGCGTGACGATATCCGGCCCGTCGGGGCGCGCGCCACCCATCATGCCGCGCTGCGCCGGCCTGTGCGCCTGCTGTAGGCAGCAAGCAATGTCAGGGCTGCCGGCGTCATTCCATCGATCCGACCGGCCTGGCCAAGTGTCTCCGGCCGCACGCGCTCAAGCTTATCGCGCAGTTCAGCCGAAAGCCCGGGCAACGAGCCGAAATCGATGTCATCCGGGATCGTCCGGCTGTCGCTGTCCTTGAGGGCTTGGATATCGGCCGTCTGGCGATCGAGATAGGCGGCATAGGTGGCGTCCACCTCGAGGGATGCCAGGACCGGTGGTGTGATCTCCCGGATTTCGGGCCAAATCTCCGACAGGCGATCGATCGTGACGTCGGGAAACCGCAGCAGTTCGAACGCCGACCGGCGTCGGCCATCCTGGTTGACGCGGAAACCCGCAGACGCCGCCGCCGAAGAGGTGAGGGTGAGGCGGTCCAGCAGCGCCCGACCCGAAGCAAGCGAATCCCGGCGTGACTTATAGACAGCTGCACGCCGACTTCCGACTAGACCCAACGCCATCCCTTGCTCGGTGAGACGCAGATCGGCGTTGTCCGCGCGCAGGGAAAGACGGTACTCCGCACGCGAGGTAAACATCCGATAGGGCTCGCTGACCCCGCGAGTAACGAGGTCATCGATCATCACACCGAGATAGGCTTCCTCGCGTCCGATCACGGCACCATCCGTCCCGTCCGCCCGCCGTGCGGCATTGACGCCGGCCATCAGCCCCTGTGCCCCGGCTTCCTCATAACCCGTGGTGCCGTTGATCTGACCGGCGAGAAAAAGTCCCGTGACCCGCTTCGTCTCAAGCGTCGGGCGAAGTTCGGTCGGGTCGACATGGTCGTACTCGATCGCATAGCCGGGTTTCAGTACTTCGACGCTTTCCAGCCCCGGAATGGTTCGCAGAAAGGCGTGCTGAACATCTTCCGGCAGCGACGTCGAGATGCCGTTCGGATAGACGGTCGCATCCTCAAGCCCTTCCGGCTCCAGAAAGATCTGGTGGCCGTCGCGCTCGCCAAACCGGACGATCTTGTCCTCGATGGAGGGGCAGTAGCGCGGGCCGACGCTGTCGATGGAGCCCGAATACATCGCCGATTTCGCGAGATTGTCGCGAATGATGGCATGGGTCTCCGGCGTCGTCCGTGTGATATGGCAGCAGATCTGCGGCGTGGTTATCACGTCCGTCAGCGCTGAAAAGGGGACCGGCGGATCGTCGCCCGCCTGTTCCGCAAGCCTGTCCCAGCCGATCGTGCGGCCGTCAAGACGCGGCGGCGTACCGGTCTTGAGCCGGCCGAGGCGAAATCCGTGAGCAGCGAGGGCATGCGACAAGCCGGTGGACGGTACTTCTCCCAGCCGCCCGGCCGGGATCCGGCGGTCGCCGATATGGATCAGCCCGTTGAGAAAGGTTCCGGTCGTCAATACCACCGCGCCCGCGCCGAGCCGTCGCCCGTCGGCCAGAACGACAGCCGCGACCCGGCCGTCCACAATCTCGAGGTCGTGGGCTTCGCCCTCTACCACCGACAGACCGGACTGGTCGGCCAGAAGCGCACCCACCGCCTTGCGATAGAGCGCACGATCGGCCTGGGCCCGTGGCCCTTGGACGGCCGGGCCCTTGCGCCGGTTCAGAACCCGGAACTGGATGCCGGCAGCATCTGCCGCCCGACCCATGATGCCATCGAGCGCATCGATCTCGCGGACGAGGTGGCCCTTGCCAAGTCCGCCGATGGCGGGATTGCACGACATGGTGCCGACGGTGTCCACCGACAGCGTCAGCAACACCGTTCGCGCGCCCGCACGCGCGGCAGCCGCCGCGGCCTCGCAGCCGGCGTGCCCGCCCCCGATCACGATGACGTCGTAGGTGTCCGCCACGGCGGTCTTATCCCTGTCTTCCGAATGGCGGCTGATCTAGCGCAGCCGCGATCCATGGTCAAAGGCCTTACTTGCCGATGCAGAAGGTCGAGAAGATGGCGCCCAGCACCTCCTCTGCATCGATCCGGCCGGTCAGGCGACCAAATGCGACGGCCGCCCTGCGCAGGTGTTCCGCGCGTGCCTCCGTCGGCAGACCGTCCGCAAGCGCACTCCACAGCTCGCGTTCGGCGTCCATGAGCGCCACCCGGTGGCGTTCGCGGGTGATCAGGACATCCTCGCCACCACCCAGCTGGTCGGCCGCCAACTGCTCAAGCCTGATAAGAAGGGGAGAAAGGCCGTTGTCGGCGAGAACCGACACCATCATCTCCGGCGCCTCGTTGGCGTAGGGCGTACCAAGGTCCGATTTCGTGCCAACGACGATCAGCTCGGGATGGCCGGCAAATGTTTCACGTGAAACACACGCATCCCCTGGCGGCACGAGAAGCAGCACCACATCGGCGGCCGCAGCCCGCGCATGGGCGCGCCTGATCCCTTCGCTTTCAACCGGATCGTCGGTCTCCCGCAAGCCCGCAGTATCGAGCAGCCGCACCGGATAGCCACCAAGATCGAGATCGACCTCGAGAACGTCCCGGGTCGTGCCCGGGATTGAGGTGACGATGGCCACGTCCCTACGGGCGAGGGCGTTCAGGAGGCTCGACTTGCCGGCATTCGGCGGGCCGAGGATCGCCACCTCCAGGCCCCGCCGCAATCGCTCGCCACGATCGCCCCGTACCAGTTCGACGGCAATCTCGTCTGCTATACCCCCGATTTCCTCAAGCGCCGCGCGGTCTGCATCGTCCGGCACATCCTCCTCGTCGGAGAAGTCGAGCGTACTTTCCAGCCCGGCCTGCGCCCTGACCAGCCGTCCGCGCCATCGTTCCACCCGACCGCCGATGAACCCCCCCGATTGCCGCAGGGCCTGCCGCCGCTGCGCCTCCGTCTCCGCCGAGATCAGATCTCCAAGGCCTTCGACGGCCGCCAGATCCAGCCGACCGTTCAGAAAACCGCGCCTGGTAAACTCCCCCGGTTCAGCGAGGCGCGCATTCGGCCGTTTGGTCAGTACGCGCAGCAGCGCCCGCACCACCGCCGGGCCGCCATGGCAATGAAACTCGACGAGATCCTCTCCGGTCACCGTGTTCGGGCCCCGGAAACCGAGCAGCAAGCCGCGATCGATGGTCTCGCCCGACCCCGGGTCGCGGAACGGCCGCAGGCTCGCGCGCCGTGCCGGATCAGGCTCACCCGCCACTGCCCGGGCCAGATCCCACGCCACGGGGCCACTCGCCCGGACCACGGCAATACCCGCGGGAAGGGCCCCGGACGACAGCGCGACGACGGTGTCCATCGACCCGTTCATTTGGTTTCGCCTCTCCGAACACCTAGGTAGGGACCAAGGCCGCCC
Organism: Amorphus coralli DSM 19760; assembly: GCF_000374525.1. GTDB lineage: Bacteria > Pseudomonadota > Alphaproteobacteria > Rhizobiales > Amorphaceae > Amorphus > Amorphus coralli. The sequence continues at coordinate 148,814 of NZ_KB894576.1, read as the reverse complement.
CGACGGTCCACCGCCGACAGACCCGCGAGGCGAGGATGAACGACAACCAGCTCAAACACGAGACCAGTCCCTATCTTCTGCAACATGCAGATAACCCCGTCGACTGGCGACCCTGGTCCGCGGCAGCCCTTGCGGAAGCCCAGCAAACCGGCAAACCGATCCTGCTCTCCGTCGGCTACGCCGCATGCCACTGGTGCCATGTCATGGCCCACGAAAGCTTCGAGGATTCCGACGTTGCCGCCGTGATGAACCGCAACTTCATCAACATCAAGGTCGATCGGGAGGAGCGGCCGGACATCGATCAGATCTACATGTCGGCGCTGCATGCAATCGGGGAGCAGGGCGGCTGGCCGCTCACCATGTTCCTGACGCCGGAAGGTGACCCCATTTGGGGCGGGACTTACTTCCCGAAAGAAGCAAAGTACGGCCGACCCGGCTTCATCCAGGTGCTGGAGGCCGTTGCCGAAACCTTCCGGACCGACCAGGCCACCATCACCGCCAACAGGGACGCGCTGCGCCAGCGTCTCGAGAGGCGCGCCGGGACCGGGCCGGCGTTGGTCCCCGAACTGCTGGACGAAGCCGTCAACCAGTTGTTTACCATCCTGGATCCCGTCAACGGCGGGACCCAGGGTGCCCCGAAGTTCCCGAACGCCATGCTGTTCGACATGCTCTGGCGCGGCTGGTGCCGGTCGGGCCGCACGGAGGTGCGCGATGCTGTCCTTCTCGCCCTGCGGCGCATTTCACAGGGCGGGATATACGACCACCTCGGTGGCGGCTATGCGCGCTACGCCGTCGACGACCGCTGGCTTGTCCCGCACTTCGAGAAGATGCTCTACGACAACGCGCTGCTGCTCGATCTCCTGGCGCGGGTCTATACGGCCACCGGCGACAGGCTGTTCGCCGATCGCGCCACAGAAACGGTCGGCTTCCTCCAGCGCGAGATGACCACGGACGAAGGCGCATTCGCCTCCAGCCTGGATGCGGATTCCGAAGGCGAGGAAGGCCGCTTCTATGTCTGGTCCAGCGAGGAGATCGCCGACATCCTGGGCGAGGATGCGGATGCGTTCGGCTCAATCTACGGCGTATCGCCGGGCGGCAACTGGGAAGGCCGGACGATCCTCAACCGTCTCGCCAGTCCGCAGCTGCTGGATAAAGCCACAGAAAGCAGGCTCGCCGACAATCGTGCCCGGCTTCTCCGCGCCCGCGCAGCACGGATACGCCCGGGTCGGGACGACAAGGTCCTCGCCGACTGGAACGGGCTCGCCATCACGGCCCTTGTCCGCGCGTCCATTGCCTTTGATCGCCCGGACTGGCTCGAACAAGCTCAGCAGACCTACCGATCCGTCTTGCATTCCATGGAGCGCAACGGCCGGCTTGGGCATTCCTACCGCGCCGGCCGTCTTGTTTTCCCCGGCCTGGCGACAGACCATGCCGCCCTCTCGCGCGCAGCGTTGGCGCTTCATGCCGCGACCGGCGACCCGGACTTCCTCGCCGATGCAGAGCGTTTCCTTGCGGCGCTCGACGCCCATCACTGGAACGAGCAGGAGGGCGGATACTTCTGGACCGCCGATGACGCCGAGGCCCTGATCCTGCGACCGACGAGCCCGGCGGACGAGGCCGTTCCGAACGCGAACGGCCTCGCCGTGGATGCCCTTGTCGAACTGTGGATGCGAACCGGCAAGACCAGCTACCGGGACCGGGCCGACGCGGTCCTCAAAGCCCACTCGGGCGCCATGGTGCAGAACGTTTTCGCCACTGCCAGCCTCTTTAACGGCTTCGACTCCCGCATCCGACCCCGAACGGTCGTCATCGTCGCCCCCGAGGGGACCGACCCGTCCGATCTGGCTAACGCGGCCCGGTCAACCGCCGACCCGGCGGTATTCGTCTCCGTTCTGTCCACCACCGCCGACCTTGCAAGCGATCATCCCGCGTCGGGCAAGCAGGCGCAGTCCGGTAAACCCACGGCCTTCGTCTGCACGGCCACCGAATGCTCGTTGCCCGTGACCGATCCTGCCGCGCTCACCGACAAGCTCCTGTAACCGTACGGGTCTGTTTCCGGTCCCCGGACTGCACCGCAAACGAAAACGCCCGCCGAGCGATCGGCGGGCGTTTTCTCTTTTCGATCAGTCGCTTGCGGACGATCAAGTATTCATGGAATCGAAGAAGTCGCTGTTGCTCTTGGTCTGGCGCAGCTTGTCCAGGAGGAACTCCATCGCGTCGACCGTGCCCATCGGGTTGAGGATACGGCGCAGCACGAAGGTCTTCTTGAGCTTGTCGGCCGGAACCAGCAGCTCTTCCTTGCGGGTGCCGGAGCGCGTGACGTCCAGCGCCGGGAAGACGCGCTTGTCAGAGATCTTGCGATCCAGGATGATCTCGGAGTTACCCGTGCCCTTGAATTCCTCGAAGATCACCTCGTCCATGCGGCTGCCGGTGTCGATCAGCGCCGTGGCGATGATGGTCAGCGAGCCGCCTTCCTCGATGTTTCGCGCCGCGCCGAAGAAGCGCTTGGGGCGCTGCAGGGCGTTGGCGTCGACACCGCCGGTCAGAACCTTGCCGGAAGACGGCACCACGGTGTTGTAGGCGCGGCCCAAGCGGGTGATGGAATCCAGAAGGATCACCACGTCGCGGCCATGCTCGACCAGGCGCTTCGCCTTCTCGATGACCATTTCCGCGACCTGGACATGGCGCGCTGCCGGTTCGTCGAAGGTGGACGACACCACCTCGCCGTTCACCGAGCGCTGCATATCGGTCACTTCTTCCGGGCGCTCATCGATCAGGAGGACGATCAGGTAACACTCTGGGTGATTGGACGTGATCGAGTGGGCGATATTCTGCAGAAGAACCGTCTTGCCGGTGCGCGGCGGCGCCACGATCAGTGCGCGCTGACCCTTGCCAAGCGGCGCCACCAGGTCGATCACCCGCGACGACATGTCCTTCGAGGTCGGCACCTCGAGCTCCATGTTGAAGCGCTGGTCCGGGTAGAGCGGCGTCAGGTTGTCGAAATGGATCTTGTGCCGGGCCTGTTCGGGCTCGGCGAAGTTGATCGTGTTGACCTTCAGGAGCGCAAAATAGCGCTCGCCTTCCTTCGGGCTGCGGATCTGACCTTCGACGGTGTCGCCGGTGCGCAGCGAGAAGCGGCGGATCTGGGACGGCGACACATAGATGTCGTCCGGTCCCGGCAGGTAATTGGCGTCCGGGGAGCGCAGAAAGCCGAAGCCATCCTGCAGCACTTCAACCACGCCTTCGCCGATGATGTCGACTTCGCTCGCCGCAAGCTGCTTGAGAATGGCGAACATAAGTTCCTGTTTGCGAAGTGTGCTGGCGTTCTCGACTTCCAGCTCTTCAGCAAACGCAATGAGATCTGGCGGAGATTTAGACTTGAGCTCTTGAAGCTTCATCTCCCGCATGGGGCATTCCTTAAAGTTCAGCCGCCCGGGGCAGCCGAGTGAACATGAGATGGAGGGTGAGTGCAGATTTGGCGAGCGGGGGATTGCTTAGAAGCGAGTCCGCTGACGCAGCCGAGCCGATGCCCGGATGCAGGTCTGCATGTTCGGAGACACCTACTAATAGTCCCTTCGGACCCGCGCTTCAAGGGCACAGGCGCCGGTTCCGGCGCTAAAACGGCTTCAGCACCACCAAGATCACGATCAGGATCAGGGCGACGGCCGGGATCTCGTTGACTATGCGGAAGAAGCGGCCAGACCGTGTGTTGCGATCTTCCGCGAAGGCTCTGACCCAACCGGCGTTCATTCCGTGCATCGCGGACAGTCCGAGAACCAGCAGCAGCTTGGCGTGCAGCCAGCCGGAAACCCAGGCATCCGCAACCGTCGCGAGCGCGATCCCGAACACCCAGGTGGCGATCATCGCGGGCGTCATGATCCCGCGCAGGAGCCGCCGCTCCATGACCTTGAAGGTCTCCGACTTGTCGGAACCGGGTGCTGCATCGGCGTGGTAGACCATCAGCCGCGGCAAGTAGAGGAAAGCAGCCATCCAGGAAATGACCGCCAGGATGTGCCCGACCTTCAGCCAGAGATATGCGCTTGCCATGTGCGTCCGACCGCCTTCCTGCCGCTAGATCGCGCCGCCGCGCACCCGTGCCACCATGCGTTCGACATGCGCGATCGGCGTTTCCGGCACGATACCGTGGCCCAGGTTGAATACGAAGGGTCCGCCTCCGAACCCGGACAGGATCGCATCCACACCCTCGTCGAGGGCCGCTCCACCCGCCACCAGCCGCATCGGATCGAGATTTCCCTGGATGCAGATCCGCTGTTGGATGGCGCGCGCGGCGTCCCCGTCCACCGACCAGTCCAACGAGACGGCATCGGGCCGCACCGCATCAACGAACCCGGACAGCCGGCTGCCCGCATTGCGCGGAAAGGCGATGATCGGCACGCCCGGCCGGGCTGCGCGGACATTGGCGACGATGCGGGCGTTGGGATCAACCGACCAGCGGGGAAAGGCAAGCCCGTCAAGGGTTCCCGCCCAGCTGTCGAAGATCTGCACCGCGTCGCACCCGGCGTCGATCTGGGCCACGAGGTGGGCGGACACGGCCTCCACGAGGCAGTCGACGAGCTTCCCGAACCCGTCCGGATCCCCGAAAGAGGCGCGTCGGGCGGGCGCCTGGTCGGGCGTCGTCCGGCCCGCGACCATGTAGGTCGCCAGCGTCCAGGGCGCGCCGGCAAAGCCGATCAGCGACGTTTCGTCAGGGAGCGCGGCCCGGGTCAGCCGGATCGCCTCGTAGACGGGTGCAAGATGATCCTCGAGCCTGGAACGGTCGAGGTCTCCGACCGCTTCCAACGGCAGCGGATCCAGTCGCGGCCCCACCCCTTCCTCAAAGCGAACGGCCTGGCCGAGGGCATCGGGGATCATGAGGATGTCGGAGAAGATGATGGCCGCATCGAACCCGAAGCGCCGGATCGGCTGCAGGGTTGCCTCACAGGCGAGCTTCGGCGAATAGCAGAAATCGAGGAAGCTCGGGGCGGTGCTGCGGATCTCCTTGTATTCAGGGAGATAGCGCCCCGCCTGCCGCATCATCCAGATGGGAGGATGGTCCTGCCGCTCGCCCTTCAGCGTACGCTGAAAGCGGGTGGGCAGTCGGTCGGTCGGCTCGTCCACCACAGGCTCCCTCTCTAAATAGAGAATTCTAGAATCTAGATTTGATGATTCTATTAGTCGGTCGAACAACCGTGGATTCACCGGTCGTCCAAGTGTCCGGGTTGGCCTACTGGATCGTACGGCCGGCGGGAAGCCCGGGATCCACGATTGGGGATATTAAACGCTTGACGCGGCAATCGGTCCCGGCAATCCGCCACCCACGGCGGTCGCACAGGGACCGGGTCTGGGGTCGGAGCCGGTGGATAAGCATCGGAGCGTGCCGGAAGAAAAGGATTCCGTACCCACTCTTGCACGGGCGGGGAGCGCTCCGGCCACATGGGGACAAAGCGGTGGACGAATCCGTGGGCTTCCGCGACCATGCGCGGCCATGAGCAGGCTGACCCATCCAAACGGGGGAGTCCCGCACACGCTTCCACAGCATCCGGGACAAGCCCGTGGATAACCCGACCTACTTTCACCTCCACCTGGTCTCCGATTCCACCGGTGAGACGTTGATGACGGTCTCGCGGGCGGCGATTGCCCGCTACGAGAATGTGGAGGCGATCGAGCATGTCTATCCGCTGGTGCGGACCGATCGCCAGGTGAACCGGGTGCTGTCGGAGGTGGAGGCCAACCCCGGCATCGTCATGTTCACTCTGGTGGACCAGACCATCTCGGAGCGGCTGACGCGCCGTTGCCGGGAGATGAGCATTCCGTGCGTGGACGTTCTCGATCCGCTGGTTCACGTGCTGCAATCCTATCTGAACATCCCGACTATCTCGCGCATCGGTGCCCAGCATTCCCTGGACGCGGACTATTTCCGCCGCATCGAGGCGCTCAATTTTGTAATGGTCCACGATGACGGTGCCGTTCCCGACGACATCGAGGAAGCCGACGTCGTGATCATCGGCGTCAGCCGGACGTCCAAGACCCCGACTTCCATCTATCTCGCCAATCGCGGCGTGAAGGCCACCAACATCCCCATCGTGCAGGACATGCCCATTCCGCCGGCCGTTTTCACGGCCGAGCGGCCGCTCGTGGTCGGCCTGGTTGCGACGGCCGAGCGGATCGTTCAGCTCCGCGAGAACCGCTTGCTCTCTCTCAATGCGGTGCGCACCGGGCGGGGCGATTATGTGGACCGGCAGGCTGTCGCGCGGGAGATTGCCTACACTCGACGATTGTGCGCAGAGAACCAGTGGCCGATCATCGATGTCAGCCGCCGCTCGATCGAAGAGACCGCCGCGGCCATTCTCGCCCTCCTGAGCGATCGGAAATATGCTGCGAGCATCACAGACGGAGACATGTGAGGTGACCGCTCTCGTGCTGGCTTCCCGCAGTGCCGCGCGCTCGCGCATGATGGCGGCAGCCGGGCTGAGTTTCTCCACTGCGTCGGCCGATATCGACGAAAGACAGCACGAACTGCAGCTTCCCGAGGCCGAACGGACACCCGATCGCATCGCCGCCTTCCTCGCGCGGGCGAAGGCTCAGGCCGTCTGTCGGCAATTCCCCGACGCCGTGGTGGTTGGGGCGGATCAGACCCTTGATCTCGATGGCGAATCCTTCGTGAAGCCGAACGACCTCGCCGAGGCGCGGCACCAGCTGCAGCGACTGCGCGGCCAGAGCCATGTCCTGCATTCCTCTGTCGCCTGCGTTCGGGATGGCGAGGTAGCCTGGGAGTGGGTGGAGACAGCGCGGCTGACCATGCGCGATTTCTCTGATGCGTTTCTCGACGACTATCTCGCCGTTGCCGGCTCCCGGGCCATTTCCAGCGTCGGCGCCTATCATCTGGAGGGGGTTGGCGTTCAGCTCTTTGAGAGGGTGGAGGGCGACTTCTTCACCATTCTCGGCCTGCCGCTGCTGCCCCTCCTGACCTATCTGCGTTCCGTCGGGATTGCCGCTTCGTGACGGATGCCGCTCCCAAAGCTGCCGTCATCGGCTGGCCGGTCACGCATTCGCGCTCCCCGGTGATCCACGGCCACTGGCTGCAAACCCACGGCCTCGCCGGTTCGTACGGGCGCCTCGCCATTGCACCGGAGGAAGCCGACGCCTTCTTCTTCGGATTTCGCGACAGCGAGCTCGCAGGGGCCAACGTGACGCTGCCGCACAAGCTCACGGCGCTTTCCGCCTGCGACGTGCTTTCCGACAGCGCACGCGCCATCGGCGCGGTGAACACGCTCTGGCGCGAGGGTGAACGGGTGCTGGGTGACAACACGGACGGGTATGGGTTCCTCGCCAATCTCGACCAGCAGCTGCCTGGCTGGGACGCCGATCGGGGCCTGGCGCTGGTCCTTGGGGCTGGTGGCGCCGCCCGGGCCATCATCCATGCCCTTCTGGAGCGCGGTTTCGATCGAGTGGCGATCGCCAACCGCACGCGGGACAAGGCCGAAGCGTTGGCAACGTCCTTGCCCGGGAGCGAGGCTGTGGACTGGGACAGCGCGAGGGATCCCGATCCCGCCGTGGCGATTGTCGTCAACACGACGAGCCTCGGCATGGGCGGCGGTCCCGGCCCCGCCATCGACCTGGCCCGGCTGGGACCCGATGCGGTGGTGACGGACATCGTCTACACGCCCATCCGGACGGAGCTGCTTGTCCGCGCCACGGCGGTCGGCCTGCGGACGGTGGATGGGCTGGGCATGTTGCTGCATCAGGCGGTGCCGGGGTTCGAGCGCTGGTTCGGCGTCCGGCCATCGGTGACGGACGAGCTCAGACGAATCGTGCTCGACGACATCGCGGAGGCGTCATGATCGTCCTCGGCCTCACCGGTTCCATCGGGATGGGCAAGTCCACGACCGCCGCCATGTTCGCGGAAGAGGGCGTGCCGGTCTACGATGCCGACAAGGCCGTTCACCTGCTCTATCGGGGCCGGGCGGTGGCGCCGGTCGAGGCCGCCTTTCCCGGTGTCGTCATAAACGGTGTGGTAGATCGGGCGATCCTGGGCGAGCGTGTCGTTGGAGACGGCGATGCCATGAAACGCCTCGAGGCCATCGTTCATCCGCTGGTGCGGGAAGAGGAAGAGGCCTTTCTGGACCGCGCCCGTACGTCTCTCGCCCACTGCGCCGTGCTCGACGTACCGCTCCTCTTCGAGACCGGCCGGGAAAATCGCGCCGATGCGGTGGTCGTCGTGACCGCCGACGCAACCGTACAGCGGGCTCGGGTGCTTGACCGCGACGGGATGACGGAAGCCCGCTACGAGGGCATTCTGGCAAGGCAGATGCCTGATTCGGAGAAGCGCCGCCGCGCGCATTTCCTCGTCGATACCGGTCATGGCATGGACTCGGCCCGCCGTTCGGTGCGGGCGATCCTCGCGGCGACCGCCTTCATGTCGGGGAAAACGGGCCGCGCGCCGTTGTGAGCCGCCGGCCCGGCGTGCGACACGGGACGGACGGGACGCACACGGGGAAGTCATGCGCGAGATCGTTCTCGATACCGAAACGACGGGCCTGAACCCGAAGACCGGCGATCGGCTGGTGGAAATCGGCGCGGTCGAGCTGATCAACCACATTCCCTCCGGCAACCACTATCACGTGTACATCAATCCCGAGCGCGACGTGCCCAACGAGGCGTTTCGCGTCCACGGCCTGTCGACCGAGTTTCTGCGCGACAAGCCGGTCTTCAAGGCCGTGGTGGACGGCTTCCTGGACTTCATCGGCGAGGATCCGCTCGTCATCCACAATGCCGACTTCGACATGGGCTTCATCAACTGGGAGCTTGGGCTGCTGCAAAGAGCGGCTATCGGCAATCACCGGGTGATCGACAGCCTGGCGCTGGCACGCCGCAAGCATCCCGGCGGCGGCAACAGCCTCGACGCGCTCTGTTCCCGTTACGGCATCGACAACTCACGGCGCGAGAAGCACGGCGCACTTCTGGACTCCGAGCTTCTCGCCGAGGTCTATCTCGAGCTCATCGGCGGCCGGCAGTCGATGCTGTCGCTGGTGTCCTCGGGAGCTCAGGAATCGTCCGGTCACTCGGCGCGGCGCGGTGTCCGCGTGCCGGTCAGACCGCGCCCGCAGCCGTTGGCGCCTCGCCTAACGGAAGCCGACATGGCGGCTCATGCGGCCTTTGTCGAAGGGTTCGGTGAGGAGACGGTCTGGCAGGACTACTGGGGCTCATCGTCCGCAACGGCCACCGGCTGATCTTATCCGCACCCGTGATCCCTGAACGAAAAAGGCCGGGCGCTGAGCCCGGCCTCTTTGAACGCTTGGTGTCCGACGCGCCTCAGTTCGGCGTGGCGGAGCTGTTCTGCGCCTGCGCCAGATTGCGACGGTACAGGGCCGCGAAGTCCACCGGATCGATCATCAGCGGCGGGAAGCCACCGTTGCGGGTCGCATCGGCGATGATCTGGCGGGCGAACGGGAAGAGGAGCCGCGGCCCTTCGATCAGCAGGAACGGATGCAGATGCTCTTTCGGCACGTTGTGGAGCCGGAAAATGCCCGCATAGTCGAGTTCCGCATGGAACAGGCGGTTCTCATCGGCGCCAGCGGTGGCTTCGAGCTTGAGCGTCACTTCGAAATCGGCGTCCGCGATCTGCTTGGCGGAGACGTTGACATCGATGTTGATCTTCGGACCCTCGGCCTGCTGCTGCAGCGAGTGCGGCGCGCGCGGGTTCTCGAAGGAAAGGTCCTTGGCGTACTGGGCGAGCACGCGGATGCCCGGCTGTTCGGCGGAGGCTCCCTCCGGTGCGCCGGTCGCGGTCTCGTCGGAGGACGGGGGAATGTCGCTCATGAAGCTGATCCGTTGAAAGGCCGCACAGGCGGCAAGGAAGAAGGGCTCGGGTCAGGCCGTACGCCAATTCCGCCGCAGCCTCAAGGGTGTGCCGCCGGGGAAACGCCGGTTCGTCGTCAGGCGTCGCGCCTTGGACTGTCGGGATCGGAGAGCCGGCTGCCTGGCCTGCCGTCCGACCACGGTGAGTTTGGATCGGCCGGTCCGTAATCGTTGGCGTCGAGATCGACCACCGGGCCGCGGCCACGCGGCCCGGCTGCGCCGCCGCCTGCTGGTCCGCCGGTGGTGGCCCCGCCCGGGCGGGCGACCGTGACGGCGATGCGGCCCCGGATGCGGTTCCAGATCGTCTCGCGAACCGGCGGCACGAACAGCAGGAAACCGATCGTATCCGTCACGAAGCCCGGCGTCAGCAGGAGCACGCCGGCCGCGAGGATCATCGCGCCGTGGCCGAGTTCCGCCCCGGGCACCCGGCCCGCATCCATCTCCGTGCGCACGCGGTTCAGGATCGACAGACCCTGGTGGCGCAACAACATGCTGCCGATCACCGCAGTGAGAAACACCATGCCGATGGTTGGCAGGACGCCGATCTGGCTCCCGACCAGGATGAACACGGCGATCTCCAGCGCGGGTATCGCGAGCAGTGACAGGAACAGGATCAGTCCAAGGGGCATCAGAATGCTCTCGCCATCCGTGTGGCAGTCGGTCTAGAGGAACGCGGCGGCTACCGTAAGCCCGCCTCGCTTCACCATATGGTTGCCCTCCTGGCGAGTGCGAGAGGCGATCGGCGATAGACCCGCCCGGATTGCTTCGGTAGGGTGCCGATAACGGCAGTTTTGCCCCGACGCCTTTATCGGCGCGGATCGGGCATTACATAATCGAAGCGGAACGAACAGGTAGGGGTGCGCGCCCCGGCGCTAGGGCCGCGAGTGCGAGCCGGACGGTAATCGGTGATGAGCGAGTTCTTCGACATTTACAATGTCATCTTCCTGGCGCTTGCGGTGGCGATCTTCCTTCGTCTGCGCAGTGTGCTCGGCCGACGCACCGGCAACGAGGGCAGGCCTTTCGATCCCTATTCGGCGCGCGAGCGTAGCGAACCGGCGAGCGAGGCCGGGACGGACAACGTGGTGACGCTGCCGCGCCCGTCCGGCGAGGGCGCTGCGCCCTCCCCGGCGACGGTCGACGAGCGCATCTCCAAGACCGCCGCGCCGGGCACGCCGCTCTACGACAAGCTGTCCGCCATCGCGGAGGCCGATCCGTCCTTCGAGCCGAAATCCTTCCTGCAGGGTGCCCGCACCGCCTACGAGATGATCGTGACGGCGTTTGCCGAGGGCGACCGCCAGGCGCTCGGCCCGCTCCTGTCCAGGGATGTCCTCGATGGCTTCGTTGGCGCCATCGACGAGCGCGAGCAGCGTCAGGAAACGGTCACCTCCACCCTCATCGGGATCGAGAAGGCCGACATCGTCGACGCGGCGCTGAAGGACACGATCGAGCAGGTGACCGTGCGCTTCCAGAGCCAGATGATCTCTGCGACCACCGACGCATCCGGGGCTGTCGTCGACGGCGATCCGAACAAGGTCGTCGAGGTCACGGACATCTGGACATTCGCGCGCGACGTCACCGATGCCGACCCGAACTGGAAGCTGGTCGCCACCGAATCCGCCTGATGCTGCGGCAGCGGGTCGTTCGGCGCGCCGCGCTCGCGGTGGCGATCATGGCCGCAGGCACGCTCCCGGCCACATCGATGTCCGACGCTACTCTGTCCTTCACCGATCTTTCCGGATGGGCCGACGCGCCCGTGGCGGCAAGCCTGTCGGTCTTCAGGCGGCACTGCGAGCGGCTCGCGTCCCGGGCACCGGAATTCCGCCGCGTCTGCGAGGCCCAGGCGGCCCTGCCGGATGACCTCGACGACGGTGCCGCCCGTGCCTTCTTCGAGACCTGGTTCCGGCCAGAGCGGATCGGCGCGCCGGGCAGCGGCTTTCTGACCGGCTACTTCGAGCCTGAGCTTGCCGCGTCGCACACCCGCAGCGACGCCTACCCGGTGCCGGTCCTGGCCCGCCCCGACGATCTCGTTGCCATCGACGCCGCCAGCCGACCCGAACATCTCCCGGACGGCATGGCCTTCGCGCGCCAGACGCCGGAGGGCCTGAAGCCCTATGCCGACCGCGCTGCCATCGAGGCCGGCGCGCTCGACGGGCGGGGACTGGAGATCGCCTGGCTCGCCGATCCGGTCGATGCCTTCTTCATGCACGTCCAGGGATCGGCGCGCCTGCGCTTTGACGACGGCTCGACCCTGCGGGTGAATTTTGCCGCCAAATCCGGTCATCCCTATACCGCCATCGGCCGCATCGTGGTGGAGGAAGGCCACGTGGCCCGGGAAAACCTCGATTACGAGACGCTGCGCGCCTGGCTGAAGGCCAACCCGGACGAGGCGCGGCGGATCATGGCGCAGAACCGCTCCTACATCTTCTTCCGTCCGGTGGAAGGCCTGTCGGAGGACGATGGGCCGGTGGGCGCCGCCGGCGTGCCGCTGACGCCGGAGGTCAGCCTCGCCATCGACCGCGCCCATCATGAATTCGGTGTGCCGCTCTGGATCGATGCCCGGCTTCCCATCGGCGAGGCCGGCGCGGAGGAGCCGTTCCGCCGGCTGATGGTCGGCGAGGATCGCGGGTCCGCCATCGTTGGCGAGGCGCGGGGCGACGTCTTCCTGGGCTCCGGCGATGCGGCCGGTGACCGGGCTGGCCGGATCCAGCACACAGCGACGCTCTATCGTCTGGTCCCGGTGGAGCTGGACGGGAGTGGCGACCGATGAGCGCGCGCCGGCGCGGTCCGCGTCGCCTCAGCGAGGAGGAGCGCAAGCTCTGGCAGATGGTGTCGGACACCGTGGCGCCGCTGAAACCCGTGCGTCGCGTCAGCGTGAAGCCCGCCGCCCCGAAACAGCTTTCGGATCCCGAGCCGGCGAAGGATACGCTTCCCCCGAAACCGGAGAAGGCGCGCCGGACGACCGTGAAGCCCTCGCCGCCGCTGGTGGCGCGTACGCAGCCAATCCCGAACCGGCCAGCCATCGCGCCGGTGGAGCGACGGACCGAGCGCAAGCTCGCTCGTGGCCGGATGGAGATCGATTCCCGGCTCGACCTGCACGGCATGCGCCAGGACGCGGCCCATCGCGCGCTCAGGAGCTTCCTGCTCGGCGCCCAAGCGCGCGGTGACCGGATCGTGCTCGTGATCACCGGCAAGGGTCACGTTTCTGGCCAGGGCGACGATGCCGGCGTGCTCAGGCGCTCTGTGCCGCGCTGGCTTGAGGCGGCCGATCTCAGGCCGCTGGTGGTCGGGATGTCGGTGGCGCACCGCAGCCACGGCGGCGGCGGTGCGCTTTACGTCCAGATCCGCCGGCGCGGCGCTGGCAAGTAGGGCGTCGGGCCGGCGCCGGATCAGCTGCGGCGGCTGGAGACGAAGCCCACGATGTCCCTGACGCCATCGATGACCGGCGCGGCGATCTCGGCCGCCTGGTCGGCACCGCGGGCAAGCACCGCATCAAGATGTCCGGGATCGGCCAGCAGGCGGCGCATCTCGCCGTTCATCGGGGCGAGCTTCTCCACCGCCAGCTCGGCGAGCGCCGGCTTGAAGGTGGCGAACGGCGCGCCGCCGAACTCCGCCAGCACCGCGTCGCGGCTCTTCTCCGACAGCGCCGCGTAGATGCCCACGAGGTTGTCGGCCTCGGCGCGGCCTTCCAGCCCCTTCGCTTCGCTCGGCAGCGGCTCCGGATCGGTCTTCGCCTTGCGGATCTTGGTGGCGATTGTGTCGCGGTCATCCGTCAGGTTGATGCGCGAATAGTCCGAGGCGTCGGACTTCGACATCTTCTTGGACCCGTCACGCAGGCTCATCACCCGGGTTGCAGGGCCCTGGATGATCGGCTCGGTGACGGGGAAATACTCCTCGCCGTGACCCAGCTCCGCGATCCGGCCGGCGAAGTCGTGGTTGAACTTCTGCGCGATGTTTCGCGTCAGCTCCAGATGCTGCTTCTGGTCCTCGCCGACGGGAACGTGCGTGGCCTTGTAGGCCAGGATGTCGGCCGCCATCAGGGTCGGATAGGCGAAAAGGCCGACGGAAGCGTTCTCCTTGTCCTTGCCCGCCTTCTCCTTGAACTGGGTCATGCGGTTGAGCCAGCCCATCCGCGCCACGCAGTTGAAGACCCAGGCCAGCTCGGCGTGCTGGTGCACCTGGCTCTGGTTGAAGATGACGTGCTTGTCCGGGTCGATACCGGCGGCGATGAAGGCCGCGGTCACGCTGCGGATCGCGTTGGTCAGCTCCGTTGGCTCCTGCCAGACGGTGATCGCGTGCATGTCCACGACGCAGTAGACGCACGGATACTCGTCCTGCAGCGCCACGAAACGTGTGATGGCGCCGAGATAGTTTCCGAGGTGGAGATTTCCGGTCGGCTGCACGCCGGAAAAGACACGAGGTTCGAAGGCCGTCATCCGGTCTGACCAATCCTGCCGCAGGGGTGGAAGCGATGGGGTTATGGCGAAGCGCCGCCGCCTTCGCAACCCGCTCGCGCGGATTGCAGGCGAAGCTACCCGCCGAAAGGCGGCTCGAAGGCGCCCGTTAGGACCCTTCCGCCGGTCTCTTGCTGCCGCGGATCTGGCCGAGCGAACGCTTCAGGTCGATGGCGCCGGTCAACTGGCAAAGGGCGAAGAAGGTCAGCATGCCGATACCGACCATCCCGGCGAGCGCGCCGCCGCGCACCAGCAGCGAGGTGGAGCCGAACGCCGGCGCCAGTGCGATCGCCAGCCCCCAGACCACGCCGCCCATCAGCACGCTGGACACCAGGATCCTGGGCAGCCGTTTGCGGACCAGCGGATCGGCGCGGTAGTCGCCCCGGCGCACCAGCGTGATCCAGAGGAGCGCCGTGTTGACCCATCCCGCGAGCGAGGTCGCGAGTGCGATCCCGATATGGCCGAGGATCGGGAACAGCGCCAGCGCGACGCCAACGTTCACCACCATGCCGGCCCCGGCGAACCACATCGGCGTTGCCGTGTCCTCGCGGGCGAAATAGGCCGGCGACAGCACCTTGATGAGGACGAACGCGGGAAGGCCGAGGCCGTAGGCGGCCAACGCGCCGGCCGTCGCGGCGGTATCGGCGGCATCGAACGCGCCGCGCTGGAAGAGCACGGAGATGATTTCCGCCGGAACCAGCACCAGGGCCACCGCCGCCGGCAGCGTCAGGACCAGCGCGAATTCCAGCGCCCGGTTCTGCGTGTGATGCGCTCCGTCACCGTCGCCGCCACGAAGACGGCGCGAGAGATCCGGCAGCAGGGCGACGCCGATGGCGATCCCGACCACGCCCAGCGGCAGCTGGTAGATCCGATCAGCGTAGTAGAGGAACGACACCGCGCCCGGCAGGAACGAGGCGATGATGGTGCCGACCATGATGTTGATTTGGGTGATGCCACCGGCCAGCACGCCCGGCACGCCGAGCCGCAAGAGCCGCTTCACCCGGGGCGTCCAGCGCGGCCGCTTGAGGGCGAACGAAAAGCCGCCCCGGCGGACGGCGACGAACAGCATGCCCGCCTGCAGGATACCGGCGGCGAACACGCCCCAGGACAGCACCCATCCGGCGCTTTCCGTCTGCGCCAGGCCGGACAGGCCGATCCCGGCCAGGACCGCGATCAGCACGATGTTCAGGAGCACGGGCGCGAAGGCGGCGGCGGCGAACCGGTCGAAGGTGTTCAGAATGCCGGAGAGAAAGGCCACCAGCGACATGGCCACCAGGTAGGGGAAGCAGATCCGGGTCAGCGCCACCGTGATGGCGAACTTGTCGGCATCCTCGCCGGCGAAGCCCGGCGCGATGGCCCACACCAGCGCCGGCGTGAAAATCTCCGCCAGCAGCGTGGTGATGATCAGAACCACCAGCAGCGCCGAGAGAATTTCCTCCGCGAAGCGCCGCGCGTCCTCGCGCCCGCCCTCTTCGACGGCGCGCGCGAACAGCGGCACGAAGGCGGAGTTGAAGGCCCCTTCCGCGAACAGGCGGCGGAACAGGTTCGGCAACTTGAAGGCGACGAAGAAGGCGTCGGCGACGACGCCTGTACCCAGGAACGCCGCGATCAGGATGTCCCGGACGAAGCCGAGGACGCGACTCATCATCGTGAACGAGCCGACTGTGGCGAAGTTGCGCAGGAGATTCACGTCAGGGAACCGAAGCGGCGTCGATGCGGGAAAGGCGGACCGGACCCTATATCACGCTGCCGCCTGGTCGCGTGACTTTGGTCCCGTGCGCTTGTCGTCTCCATCGAAGGCGGCAGTAAGGCGCTTCTTGATGCGGCTTTCACGCGTGCCGCTGGAGACTTTGTGGCCGATCAGGTCGGTCACGTAGAAGACGTCGACCACCCGCTCGCCGAAGGTGGCCACGTGGGCCGAGGCGATGTTGAGGTTCAGGTCGGAAATCGCCCGCGTCAGGTCGTAGAGCAGGCCCGGCCGGTCGAGGCCGGAGATTTCCAGCACCGTGTGCCGGTCCGACCAGGTGTTGTGCAGCAGCACTTCGGTTGCCAGCCGGAAGGGCTTCGGGCCGGCCTTCTTGCGAATCCGTTGCTCCACCTTGGCGGGAAGCTTTTCCTTGCCGGTCAGCGAGCGCTCGATCAGGTCGAAGATCCGCTCGGCGCGCCGACGCTCGTCGTCGGTGCTGTCGAACTCGCGCGAGATGGCGATGGTGTCGAGGGCGAACCCGTCGGTCGTGGTGAAGATCTGCGCATCGACGATGTTTGCGCCGCCGACCGAACACGAGCCGAAGATGGCCGACAGGAGCCGCGGGTGATCGGGGGCGAGGACCGTGAGCCGGGTCACGGCAGTCTGCTCGTCCACCTGAAGGTCGGTGGCGAAGCGCCGTCCGTCACGTGCCGCCTCGTGGATCAGGCTGGCATGGGCGATCTTCTCCGGCAGGTCGACGCGCAGCCAGTAGGGATCGTAGTGGCGCTCCACATAGGCATCGAGGTCTGACTGGTCCCAGTCGGCGAGCGCCTCGCGCAACTGGTCCTGCGCTGCCGCCACGCGCTGGGCCCGCGACAGGCGCGAGTGCCCGCCGGCAAGCCGCGGCTCGGTCTCGTCGTAGAGCACGCGCAGGAGCTGCGCCTTCCAGCCGTTCCAGACCCCGGGACCGACGGCCGCGATGTCGGCCTCGGTCAGGATCTCCAGCAGCTTCAGCCGTTCCGGGCTCTGCACGATCTCCGCGAAGTCGGCGATGGTCTTCGGATCGCCGAGATCGCGCGACTGGGCGGTGACGCTCATGGAGAGATGATACTGGATCAACCAGGCAATGGTTTCGGTCTCCGAGGGCGAAAAGCCGAATCGGGGGCAAAGCTTGCGGGCGATCTTCATGCCCAGGATCGAATGGTCTTCCGGCCGCCCCTTCGCGATGTCGTGGAGGAACATCGCGGCATAGAGGATCCGCCGGTTCTGGATCGTCGGGAACAGGGCGGTCGCCAGCGGATGCTCGCCTTCCAGCGCGCCGCGCTCGATGTCGGCCAGGATCCCGATGGTGCGGATCAGGTGCTCGTCGACGGTGTAGTGGTGATACATGTTGAACTGCATCATCGCGACGACCTTTCCGAACTCGGTCACGAACTTGCCGAGGACGCCCGCCTCGTTCATGCGGCGGAGCACCGTTTCCGGGTCGTTCCGCGAGGTCAGCACCTCCATGAACCAGCGGTTCGCGTCCGGATTGTCGCGCACCGACGCATCGATGAGCTTCAGCGAGCGCCGGATCAGCGTCATCGCGTCGGGGTGGAAGGCCAGCCCGTGCTTGTCGGCGACGTGGAAGATCCGGATCAGGTTCACGGGATCGCGCTTGAACACCTCATCGTCGGCAACGCTGATGCGTTCGTGGTCGACGACGAAATCCTCGTGGCCGCGAATGGCCCGCTGCTTGCCGCGGCGCATGGTGCGCAGGAAGCGGTTCAGGCTCGGCGCCTGCTTGACCTGTTCCTCTTCCAGCGCCGAGCACAGAATGCGGGTCAGGTCGCCCACGTCCTTCGCCACGAGGAAGTAGTGCTTCATGAAGCGTTCGACGTCGCGCAGGCCGGGATGCGAGGTGTAGCTGAGGCGGACCGCGATCTCGCGCTGGACGTCGAAGGAGAGCCGCTCCTCGTGTCGCCCGGTCAGGAAGTGCAGGTGGCAACGCACCGCCCACAGGAAGTCGTCGCACTTGCGAAACAGGCGATAGTCGGCGCGTGTGAACACGCCGAGCTGCACCAGCTCCTCCCCGGTGCGGACCCGGAAGAAGTATTTGGCGATCCAGAACAGCGTGTGCAGGTCGCGCAGCCCGCCCTTGCCCTCCTTCACGTTGGGCTCGACGAGATAGCGCGACCGGCCCTGGCGACGATGGCGCTCGTCGCGCTCGGCCAGCTTGGCGGAAATGAACTCTGCCGCGGAGCCGCGCACGACGGCGGTGTCGAAGCGGCTGATGAGCTCCTCGGCCAGCTCCGCGTCGCCCCACAGCGGCCGCGCCTCCAGGATGGCGGTGCGCACCGTCATGTCGGACTTGCTCATCCGGATGCAGTCGTCGATGGACCGGGTCGCGTGTCCGACCGTCAGGCCGAGATCCCAGAGCATGTAGAGGATCGCCTCCACCACGCTCTCGATCCAGCCCGTCTGCTTGTAGGGAAACAGGAACAGGAGATCGATGTCGGAGCCGGGCGCCAGCGTGCCGCGTCCGTATCCGCCGACGGCGATGATGGAGATCCTCTCCGCGGAGGACGGATTGTCGGCGGGATAGGCGTAGGACGTCACGATCTGGGCGATGGCCGCGATGATGTCGTCGTGCAGCCGCGCGATCCGGCGCGCGCAGAGAATGCCGCCGCCGTCTTCTCCAAGCAGCCGCTCGATCTCCGCCATCGCCACGTCGCGCTCCTCCTTGAGGATCGCGAGCACGTCCGGGCGCGCCTTGTTCCAGTTGCCCCGGTCTTCGCGCAGCCGTTCGACGAGTCGCTCCGTCAGGGCGTCCCGGTCGAGGATGGTTTCGCGACCCTGCGGGACGCGCTTGGTGCCCGGCGTCTCGGCAAGCGTCACTCGGTTGGCTCCAGTGCGTTCGGGCGGGCGGATCCCGGCCCGTCGGGGAGACGACCATAACCGACAGGCTCGGGGGCGGCGAGGCTTGCGCGGCTGGCGATCTCGCCAATGAGCGCGTTCAGCACCAGCGTGCCACGGTCGGTAGGGACGAGACAGTCAGGTGCGGAGAACCCTACCAGTCCGGCTTCGACCAGGTCGGCGACCGCAGCAGGCTCGATCGTCAGGCCGCTGCGCGCCCGGTACGTCGCAAGATCGATGCCTTCCGCCAGCCGCAGGCCCATGACGAGGAATTCCTCGCCGCTTTCTTCGCGTGACAGCGGCGTATCCTCCGCGTAGCCGTGGCCGTCCGCAAGCACGCCAGCCAACCAGCTTTCCGGGTGACGGGTCGCGATGGTGGCGTGGCGCACGCCGTCAACGGTCAGCCGCCCGTGCGCCCCCGGACCGATGCCGACATAGTCGCCGCCCCGCCAGTAGGCCAGATTGTGCCGGCATTCCGCACCCGGCCTGGCGTGGTTGGAGACCTCATAGGCCGGCAGGCCGGCGTCGGCGCACATGGCCCGCGTCGCCTCGAACAGGTCGGCGCCGGTGTCGTCATCGGGAATGGTCAGCTTGCCCGTCTCGTGGAGTCGAAAGAACGGCGTCTCGGGCTCGATGGTCAGCTGGTAGAGCGAGAGGTGATCGGGCGCGTAGCCCAGCATCTCGCCGAGTTCGGCCTCCCACTGGGCGAGCGTCTGGCCCGGGCGGGCATAGATCAGGTCGCAGGAAATCCGAGAAAAGGTCGAGCGCGCGATCTCGATGGCCCGCTTCGCCGCGGCCACGTCGTGCAGGCGTCCCAGGAAACGCAAGTCCGCGTCGCGCAGAGACTGGACGCCGAGCGAGACCCGGTCGACGCCGGCGAGCCGGTAGCCGGCGAAGCGATCCGCCTCGACGCTCGACGGATTGGCCTCCAGCGTGATCTCGCAGTCGTTGGAGATACGCCAGGTTGCCGATATCGCGTCGATGATCCGGCCGACGGTCTCTGGCGTCATCAACGATGGCGTGCCGCCGCCGAAGAAGACGCTCGTCACCGTCCGTTCGGGCACGCGCGCCGCCGCGAACCCAAGCTCGCGCACCAGCGCGTCGGCGAACGCCTGCTGGTCGACGCCTCCGTGGCGGACATGGCTGTTGAAATCGCAGTAAGGGCATTTGGCCGCACAGAACGGCCAGTGGACGTAGACGGCGAGGCTGTCCTCGCTGCCCGCGGTCGGGTCGGCGATGGTCAGCGTCTCAGGCACGTTTCCGCCAGGGACTTGAACGCCCGTGCGCGGTGCGAAAGCGCGCTCGCGGCGCCCGGCCGCCATCCGTGTTTCTCGTCTGCCGTCATCTCTCCGAAGGTCCGCTCGTGTCCCTCGGGACGGAATATAGGGTCGTAGCCGAAGCCTTTCTCCCCCCGGGGCGGCCAGACCAGGGTGCCCTCGATCTCGCCGGGGAAGACCTCCACGTGACCGTCCGGCCAGGCGAGCGCCAAAACGGCGACGAAACGGCCGGTCCGGGCTTCGGGACCGGTGGCCCCGGCCTCCTGCAGCTTCTCCTCCACGTTGCGCATGGCCTGCGCGAAATCCTTGTCCGGGCCGGCCCAGCGGGCCGAGTAGATGCCCGGATCGCCGCCGAGCGCGTCGACGGCCAGCCCGGAATCGTCGGCCAGCGCCGGTTTGCCCGATGCCGCCACCGCCGCCTTCGCCTTCAGGACCGCATTCTCGGTGAAGGTCGTGCCGGTCTCTTCCGGCTCTGGCAGTCCGAGATCGGAAGCGGCCAGCACGTCGATCGGGAAGCTCGCGAGCAGCTCCCGGATCTCGCGGACCTTGCCGGCGTTGTGGCTGGCGACGACGAGTTCGGTCTCGGTGAAGGTGCGCACGCTCATGGGATCAGCCGATCGCCAGCTTCTGCAGCTCCACGAGCTGGCCCACCCCGACCTCGGCGAGATCGACCAGCTGGCCGAACTCGTCCCGCGAGAACGGCGTCTTTTCCGCCGTCCCCTGGATCTCGATGATCCCCTTGGAGCCGGTGAGGACGAAGTTGGCGTCCGTCTCCGCCTCCGAGTCCTCGGCATAGTCGAGGTCGAGCACCGGGGTGCCGCGATAGATGCCGCACGACACCGCGGCCACGTGATCGCGCAGAACCTGGCCGCCGCGCAGCATGTTGCGCTGGGCCATCCAGTTCAGACAGTCCGAAAGCGCGACCCAGGCACCGGTGATCGCGGCGGTCCGGGTGCCGCCGTCGGCCTGGATGACGTCGCAGTCGACGGTGATCTGGCGCTCGCCCAGTGCGCGGCGGTCGACGACGGCGCGCAGCGAGCGGCCGATGAGGCGCTGGATTTCCTGGGTCCGGCCGGAGGGCTGGCCGGCCTTCACCTCGCGCTTCATGCGCGTGTTGGTGGCGCGCGGCAGCATGCCGTACTCGGCGGTCACCCAC
This sequence comes from Amorphus coralli DSM 19760, assembly GCF_000374525.1. GTDB lineage: Bacteria > Pseudomonadota > Alphaproteobacteria > Rhizobiales > Amorphaceae > Amorphus > Amorphus coralli. Next base: position 127,490 of record NZ_KB894576.1, on the reverse strand, counting down.
CCTTCCCCGCTGCCGCGCAACCACGGCGGAACCCGCTCTTCCAGGCTCGCGGTGCACAGGACATGGGTGTGGCCGAAGCGCACGGTGCAGGACCCCTCGGCGTGACGCGAGACGCCGCGCTCGAGCGACACGCGTCGCATTTCGTCGGCTGCGCGGTTGGACGGGCGCATGCGGCAGTCTCCCAGTCGGATGTCTCAAGGGCGGCCGCCGGGCGGCCGGCGGGCTCCGGCCCGCGATGCGGCCCTAGTAATCAGCTTTGCCGGGAACCGTAAAGGCGCGCCCGGCGTCTTCGCCCTTGACGGACGCGGTACCGTCTCCAGCATAGGCAGGACAGCCATTACCGGATGACCGGCCCCGAACGGCCGGGCATCCCCCGCAACAGTCGGAGTGAAGCGAAAGTGGCTTCTGATCGTCGGATCGAACCGCCGCAGTCGAACCTCGTGGATCTCGACGCCCGTTCGCGCGAGATCTTCAAGCAGATCGTCGAGTCCTACCTGGATACGGGCGAGCCCATCGGCTCGCGCAACATCTCGCGTCAGCTGGCCACCGCGCTGTCGCCGGCCTCTGTCCGCAACGTCATGTCGGATCTCGAGGCGCTCGGCCTCATCTATGCCCCGCACACCAGCGCCGGCCGGCTGCCGACCGAGCAGGGCCTGCGTTTCTTCGTCGACGCGCTGCTGGAGATCGGCGACCTGTCGGACCAGGACCGGGCCGGCATCGAGTCCCAGGTCCGGGCCGGCGGCTCCGACCGGGGCACCGACGCCCTCCTCCACGATGCGAGCCAGCTTCTGTCCGGCTTGTCGCGCGGCGCCGGCGTCGTGGTGGTGTCCAAGGCCGATCTGCGCGTCAAGCACGTCGAGTTCGTCCGCCTCGACGCGGCCACCGCGCTGGTGGTCATGGTCGGCGAGAACGGCTCGGTGGAGAACCGCATCGTGGACCTGCCGCCGGGCCTGCCACCGTCGGCGCTGGCGGAGGCGACGAACTACCTGAACGCCCACATCCGCGGCAAGACGCTGGTCGAGGCGATGACCGCGCTGCAGGGCCTCAAGGACCAGCAGCAGGCGGAGCTCGACGAGCTCACCCGTCGTCTGGTGGAGATGGGCATCGTCACCTGGGCCGGCAGCGGGACTCAGGAGGACGGCGGCACGCTCATCGTCCATGGCCGCGCCAACCTGCTGGAAGATCTCACCGCCCAGGAGGATCTGGAGCGCATTCGCCGCCTGTTCGACGATCTGGAGAGCAACCGCGAACTCCTGCAGCTCCTGTCGCGGGCCGAAGATGCCGACGGGGTGCGCATCTTCATCGGCTCGGAGAACAAGCTTTTCTCCATGTCCGGCTCGTCGTTGGTGGTGTCCCCCTACCGCGACGAGGAGAATCGGGTGGTCGGCGCGCTGGGTGTCATCGGCCCGACGCGGCTGAACTACGGCCGGATCATTCCCATGGTCGATTACACGGCGCGCCTGGTCGGTCGGTTGGTGCGCTGACACTCCGCGCCGCGCGAGCGCGGCGAATTGCGGCAACGATGCGACACCCATGGCGAAAATTGGCCCGTTTGGCCATCAGCGGGCGTGCTTCGCAGCGGTTTGGGGGTTATATGTTCCTCCAGAAGCGTTTGAGCGTCGTTCCGGGGACTGGGGTGTCTGCGGGGCCGGCTGCAGGGAGACATGAGTATGATGAGGAGCTTCACCGCCACCGCAGTGGTGCTGCTGGTCACCGCGCCGGGCTTTACCGCCACGGCACAGAATGCTCCGGAGATCACGGTCACGCCGGGCGGATACGCCTATCCCGGGCCGTATGGTCCGAGCCTCCCCGGCGTGTACATGCTGACGAATTCGGGCTTGCCCATCAGCCCCGGGATCAACAGCGGCAAACTCAAAACGCCGAATCTCGACATCCCGGTGAACGACTACACCTACGACCAGCCCCACGGCACCGTTGACGGCTGGAACGGGGCGATCGGTCCGGGCATCCCGTTCTAAGGGTCCCGCGACCGGGCCGCTGCTGCCTGGCGGATTGCAGGCCCGGCCTTCGTCACCGCATGTCGATCCGTCGTTGAGGGTGCGTCGCTGACGCGCCCTTTCAGTGCTTTTGCCGACCTTTCCGCAACCTCCGCAGACCAAGGAAGATGAACAATGGGTCTCCTCGCCGACTCCCTCAGCCGCGTTAAGCCGTCCGCGACCATCGCGGTGACGAACAAGGCGGCCGAACTCAAGCGCGCGGGCCGCGACGTGATCGGCCTGGGAGCGGGCGAGCCGGACTTCGACACGCCCGAGAACATCAAGGAAGCGGCCATTGCCGCCATTCGGTCCGGCAAGACCAAGTACACCGCGGTCGACGGCATTCCGGAGCTGAAGGACGCCATCGTCGAGAAGTTCCGCCGCGAGAACGAGCTCGACTACAAGACCTCGCAGATCTCGGTTGGCACCGGCGGCAAGCAGATCCTCTACAACGCCCTGGTCGCGACGCTGAACCCCGGCGACGAGGTGATCGTGCCGGCGCCCTACTGGGTCAGCTACCCGGACATGGTGCTCCTCGGTGGCGGCGAGCCGGTGGCGGTCGAGACCACCGGCGAGACCGGCTACAAGATGACCGCGGCGGCGCTCGAGGCCGCCATCACGCCGCGCACAAAGTGGCTGGTTCTGAACTCGCCCTCGAACCCGTCGGGCGCCGCCTACACGCGCTCCGAACTCGCCGAGATCGGTGCGGTGCTGGCGAAGCACCCGCACGTCTGGGTGATGACCGACGACATGTACGAGCATCTCGTCTACGACGACTTCGAGTTCACCACGATCGCCCAGGTGTGCCCCGAGCTTTACGACCGCACCCTCACGGTGAACGGCGTCTCCAAGGCCTATGCCATGACCGGCTGGCGTATCGGCTATGCCGGCGGCCCGGAACAGCTGATCAAGGCGATGGCCAAGATCCAGTCGCAGTCGACCTCCAATCCCTGCTCCATTTCGCAGTGGGCTGCCGTGGAGGCGCTGACGGGCCCGCAGGGCTTCATCGCGGAGAACAACATCGTCTTCAAGCAGCGGCGCGATCTGGTCGTGTCGATGCTCAACCAGGCCTCGGGCATCCAGTGCCCGAACCCGGAAGGCGCGTTCTACGTGTTCCCGTCCTGCGCCGGCACCATCGGCCGGACGGCACCGTCGGGCAAGACGCTGGCCACCGACGAGGACTTCGTCACGGAACTCCTGGAGCAGGAAGGCGTTGCTGTCGTCCAGGGCAGCGCGTTCGGAACCGGTCCGAATTTCCGCATCTCCTACGCCACGGCCACCGAGGCGCTGGAGACGGCCTGCGAGCGGATCCAGCGGTTCTGCGGCAGCCTCAAGTAGGCCGGCGCAGAGCCGCCCGTCTCTCGCGGCGAGGACCGAACAGACCCTTCGCGCACGGCCTGTGTCCCTGATGGGGCGCGGCCGTGCGCGACGCTGCACGGAACACCCTCGGGGAGGGCGAGGCGATGGTCGCAGCGCCGCCCCGCAACACGGGAGACAACCATGATCAAGACCGCTGTAGCCGCCGCCGCCATGACCGTTGCGATCGGCGCGGCCGCGCCCGCCGTCGCTCAGGAGCGCGCCAAGGTCGGCGTTCTGGAGTGCACCATCGCCGGCGGATCCGGCTTCGTCTTCGGGTCCACGAAGCAGCTGACCTGCGTCTACACGCCGGTGGGCAGCGGGGCGACCCAGACATACACCGGCACGATCAACAAGTACGGCATCGATATCGGAAAGACCCAGCAGAGCGAGGTCGTCTGGGGCGTTCTGGCCGCCGGAGAGAAATTCGACCCGAACATGCTGGAAGGCAAGTATGTGGGCGCCACGGCGGAAGCCACCGCCGGTGTCGGCCTCGGCGCCAACGCCCTTGTCGGCGGTTTCGAACGCTCCGTCGCGCTCAACCCGATCAGCGTCCAGGCTCAGACCGGCGTCAACATTGCGGCCGGAGTTGCCGAGCTGACCCTCGCCGGCACCAACTGACCCACCTGCGCGGCATGTCTGCGCGCCATTGTATGGACGGGCGCCGGAGAGAAATCTTCGGCGCCCGTCCTGCGTTCTGACCCTCATCTCTTCCCGCAAGGCTTGACGCGTCCTGTCGCGATCCTCTCCCTTGGTGGGGAGCGGGAGCACGGCTAGAAGATCCGCTTCGGATCGCCGCCAGCCCGGCAGGCGCGACAGAAGGACGAGACGGCATGAGCGCGGGACAGTGGAGCTTCTGGATCGACCGGGGCGGCACGTTCACCGATATCGTTGCGCGAACGCCGGACGGCGACTTCCAGGCCCGCAAGGTGCTGTCCGAGAACCCCGAAGCCTACGAAGACGCTGCCCTGCATGGCATTCGCGGCCTCATGGGGATCGAACCGGAGGCGGCGATCCCGTCCGGGCGCATCGCGGCGATCAAGATGGGTACGACGGTGGCCACCAACGCGCTCCTGGAGCGCAAGGGCGACCGCACCCTGCTCCTGGTCACGAAGGGTTTCCGCGACGCCCTCAAGATCGGGCATCAGGCCCGGCCCGACATCTTCGCCAAGATCATCCGCAAACCCGACATGCTCTATGAGCGTGTCGCCGAGGTCGAGGAGCGTGTCCGGGCCGATGGCACGGTCGAGGCGTCGCCCGATCTCGACGCGGTTCGCGCGATCCTCAAGCAGGCAAAGGCCGACGGCATCGACGCGGTCGCCGTCGCCTTCATGCATGCCTACGCCTATCCCGAGCACGAACGTCTCGTGGCGGCGCTCGCCCGCTCCCTCGGCTTCTCGCAGGTTTCCGCCAGCCACGCGGTCTCGCCGCTGATGAAGCTGGTTCCGCGCGGCGACACCACCGTGGTCGACGCCTATCTCTCCCCGATCCTGCGCCGCTACGTGGATCGGGTTGCCTCCGCCTTCACCGACAAGTGGGCTGACGATGGTCCCGGCACGGCCGCCACTCGCGGCATCGGCCTGATGTTCATGATGTCGTCCGGCGGTCTCACCGCCGCCAACCTCTTCCAGGGCAAGGACGCGATTCTGTCTGGCCCTGCCGGTGGCGTGGTCGGGGCAGTGGAGACGGCGAAGCTTGCCGGTTTCGAGCAGGTCATCGGCTTCGACATGGGCGGCACCTCCACCGATGTCTCCCACTACGCGGGCGACCTGGAGCGCACGCTGGAGACCGAGGTTGCCGGGGTTCGCATCCGCGCGCCGATGATGCAGATCCACACGGTGGCCGCCGGTGGCGGATCGATCCTCCATTATGACGGCGCCCGCTTCCGGGTGGGGCCGGATTCCGCCGGCGCCAACCCCGGTCCCGCCTGCTACCGGCGCGGCGGCCCGCTGGCCGTGACGGACGCGAATGTCATGGTCGGCAAGCTTCTGCCCGACGAGTTTCCGCAAATCTTCGGCTCGGACCAGGACCAGCCCATCGACGTCGATCTCGTCCGTTCTCGCTTCGAGGCGATGGCCGCGGAAATCGGTGACGGGCGGGGTGCGGCGGAGGTGGCCGACGGCTTTCTCACCATCGCCGTTGAGAACATGGCGAACGCCATCAAGAAGATCTCCGTGGAGCGCGGACACGACGTCACCGGCTACACGCTGGTCTGCTTCGGCGGCGCCGGCGGCCAGCACGCCTGCAAGGTTGCCGACGCCCTCGGCATGAAGACGGTGATGATGCACCCTTATTCCGGGGTGCTGTCGGCCTACGGGATGGGTCTCGCCGATGTGCGCGCCAACCGGACCCGTTCGGTGGCGAAGACGCTCGCTCCGGCGCTCGTCCGGGAGCTCCAGGCCCTGTCCAACGCGTTGTCCGGCGACGCACGCGGAGAACTCGTCCGCCAGGGCGTCGCGGAGGAGGACGTCAGCGTCGATGTCCGATGCCATCTGCGCTACGATGGCACAGACACCGCGCTCGCCGTTCCGTTCGCCGGCGCAGAAGAGATGGCGGCTGCCTTCGAGACGGTGCACCGGCGCCAGTTCGGCTTCGCGTTCGACAACCGCCCGGTGGTGGTCGAGGCGATCGAGGTGGAAGCGCTCGGCGGTGGCGTCGATCTGGCTGAGACGGAGCAGGCGGTTTCGCCGCACGAACCGGAGGCGGCCGCGACCACGCGGATCTTCAGCGATGGCGAGTGGCGTGAGGCGAAGGTCGTTCGGCGTGCCGCCACCGGCCCCGGCGGTCGGCTGGCCGGTCCGGCCCTGCTCATCGAGGATCACCAGACCATCGTTATCGAGCCCGGCTGGGAAGCGGAGATCACGGCCAGGGACCACGTCGTCCTGAAGCGCGTGGTGGCGCTGCCGGCGCGGGTGGCGATCGGCACCGATGCCGACCCGGTGATGCTTGAGGTGTTCAACAACCTGTTCATGTCCATCGCCGAGCAGATGGGCGTGACGCTCCAGAACACGGCGTCGTCGGTGAACATCAAGGAGCGGCTGGACTTCTCCTGCGCTGTGTTCGACCGCAACGCCGCGCTCGTCGCCAATGCCCCCCACATGCCGGTGCACCTGGGCTCCATGGACCGCTCGGTGGAGAGCATCATCGAGCAGAACGAGGGGCGGATGCGGCCGGGCGACGTGTTCGCGCTGAACGCGCCCTACAATGGCGGTACCCATCTGCCGGACATCACGGTGGTGACGCCGGTGTTCGACGAGGCCGGCGAGACCATCCTCTTCTACGTGGCCAGCCGCGGCCACCACGCCGACGTGGGCGGCAGCGCGCCGGGCTCCATGACGCCCCGGGCCAGCACGGTCGACGAGGAAGGCGTCCTGATCGACAATTTCGTGCTCGTCGACCGGGGCCGCTTCTGCGAGGACGAACTGGTCGAGCTCCTCACCGATCATCCTTGGCCGTGCCGCAACCCGGCGCAGAATATCGCCGACCTGAAGGCGCAGATCGCCGCGAACGAGCGTGGCGTCCAGGAACTGCGCAAGATGGTCGGTCATTTCGGGCTCGACGTGGTCGAGGCCTACATGGGCCACGTCCAGGACAACGCGGCGGAAAGCGTGCGGCGGGTGATCGACGCCCTGCACGATTCCAGCTTCGAGGTGGAGACCGACCAGGGCGCGGCGATCCGCGTGGCCATCTCCGTCGACAAGGAGAAGCGCGAGGCGACCGTCGATTTCACCGGCACGTCGGAGGAGCAATACTCCAACTTCAATGCCCCTGAGCCGGTGACGCGGGCCGCCGTCCTCTACTGTTTCCGGGTGATGGTGGATGGCGACATCCCGATGAACGCCGGCTGCCTGCGGCCGATCAACATCATCATCCCGGAAGGCTCGATGCTGTCGCCGCGCTACCCGGCGCCTGTGGTGGCGGGCAACGTGGAGACCAGCCAGCAGGTGACGAACTGCCTGTTCGGGGCGCTCGATGCGATGGCCTCGGCCCAGGGAACGATGAACAACCTGACCTTCGGCAACGACCGCTACCAGTATTACGAGACCATCTGCTCCGGTTCGCCGGCCGGTCCCGGCTTCGACGGCACCGACGGCGTGCACGTCCACATGACCAACTCGCGGCTCACCGATCCGGAGGTGCTGGAGTTCCGCTTCCCGGTTCTGCTGGAGGATTTTCACATCCGCGAAGGCTCGGGCGGTCGTGGCCGGTGGACCTCCGGCTCCGGCACCCGGCGTACCCTGCGGTTCCTGGAGACGATGGACTGCGCCATTCTCGGATCGCACCGCAAGGTTCACCCGCACGGCCTGGCCGGCGGCGAGCCGGGTGCGCTCGGTCGCACCGAGGTGCGTCGGGCGGACGGGCGGATCGAGGTGCTGGACGGTACCGACCAGACGGTGCTGGAGCCGGGCGAGGCGATCATCGTCACCACCCCCACCGGTGGCGGCTACGGCACGCCCGAGGACTGACCGGGCGGCTCTTCGCAAGCGGTTGGCCTGCGGGATCCAGGGCTATCGGAGACGCTTTCGACGGATCAGTTCGCTGCGCGGAAAAGGGCTGCGCAGATGTGCGCAGATGTGCGCAGAACTGCGCGGGGCCGGGTGCGCGGTCGGCGGCGCGGTGATCTGCGCGGCTTTCTCGACGGAGAACGATGTCATCCCCGGTTCGGGGCATGAAAAAACCCGGGGGCGAGAAGCCCCCGGGCCAGTCACGACCTCAAGCGATCGTGTTGGGAGGAAACTTACATCCGCTGTCCGCCAACCCCGAACTCGGGGTAGGCCTCGATGCCGACTTCGACGGCATCCATGCCCAGCGACTCTTCCTCGGCGGTCGGACGGACACCGACAATCGCCTTCAGGATCAGCCAGAGAACCAGGCTGACGACGAAGGTGAAGATGCCGACGGCCACGATGCCGATGATCTGCGTGCTGAAGCTCGCGTCGGAGTTGGTCAGCGGAACCGCCAGGGTGCCCCAGATGCCGGCCACCAGGTGGACCGGGATGGCGCCCACGACGTCGTCGATCTTCACCTTGTCGAGCAGCGGCACCACGATGACCACGATCGCGCCGCCGATGCCGCCGATGATGGCGGACATGAGGAGCGAGGGAGCCAGCGGCTCGGCCGTGATGGACACGAGACCGGCCAGGGCACCGTTGAGGGCCATGGTGACATCGACCTTCCGGTAGAAGATCTGGGTGAGGATCATCACGACCACCACGCCGGCACCGGCCGCCATGTTGGTGTTGACGAAGATCCGGGCCACCGAGGAGGCATCTTCCATGGAACCGAGCGCGAGCTGGGAACCGCCGTTGAAGCCGAACCAGCCGAGCCAGAGGATGAACATGCCGAGCGTGGCAAGCGGGATCGACGAACCCGGGAAGGCGTGAACGACGCCGCCGGTGCCGAACTTGCCGATACGCGGGCCGATGACCAGCGCGCCGGCGAGAGCCGCCCAGCCGCCCACCGAGTGCACGATCGTGGAACCGGCGAAGTCGGAGAAGCCCATCTCCGCGAGCCAGCCGCCACCCCACTGCCAGGCGCCCGTGATCGGGTAGAACACGCCGGTCAGGAAGACGACGAAGATCATGAACGGCCACAGCTTGACGCGTTCGGCGATGGTGCCGGACACGATCGACGCCGTGGTGGCGCAGAAGACCATCTGGAAGAACCAGTCCGAAGCGGCGGCGTAGTCGCCGGTATCGGAGGCCGGATCCGGGATGACCGTCCAGGTGAACGAGCCGAAGTAGCCGCCGTCCACGCCGTCATACATGACGTTGTAGCCGATCAGCCAGAACATGATGCCGGCGATGGAGTAGATGCCGACATTCTTCAGGCACTGCATCGAGACGTTCTTGGTCCGGACCAGGCCGGCCTCGAGCATCGCGAAGCCGGCGGCCATGAACATGACCAGGAAGCCGGCGATCAGGAACAGCAGCGTGTTGAAGATGAAGGGCACGCCCGGAGCTGCCGCGGCCTCGGCGGCTTCCGCCGCCGCGTCCTGGGCGAATGCACCGTGGGAGGCGAGCACGAGGCCGGCGCCCACGACGGAAGCCCCGGTTAGGAGGGTGGAGAGCTTTTTCATTGGCATTCTCTTGGTCAGACCCCTGTTCGGTTCGTCAGCCCAGGACATCACAGCGCTTCCGAGTCGGTTTCGCCGGTACGGATGCGGACCACCTGGTCGATGGAATAGGTGAAGATCTTGCCGTCACCGATCTGGCCGGTCTTGGCGGCGGCGGCGATCGCCTCGACCACCCGGTCGGCGGTTTCAGCCGGAACGGCGACCTCGATCTTGAGCTTCGGCAGGAAGCTCACGGCGTATTCCGTACCCCGGTAGATCTCGGTGTGGCCCTTCTGGCGGCCGTATCCCTTGACCTCGGTGACGGTCAGCCCCTGGACGCCGATCCCCGTGAGGGCGTCGCGCACCTCGTCGAGCTTGAACGGCTTGATAATGGCCATCACGATTTTCATGCGTGGTTCCCGTTTTCCCTTCTCTTCAGACCAACGCGGCGAATGCGGCCGTCCGAAACCGGCGCGGCCAGGCCGACACACCCGCCGTCGGGCGGTGGGGAGCGACTGATCAGCAGGGAATCAAATGCCGTGCCAAACGGCATCGAATGCGCGCAAAGCAGCGCACATCGGGAATTCCAACGGGCGAAATGCCGGATTCTGAGGACGAAAAGGTCAGATTGCCTAAAAATTAGGCTCTACGACAGGGACTCCGGAGGGCGGTTCACCCTCGCCGCGGCGCGGCCGGATCAGCCCTTCCTGCGAGACCGAGCAAACCAGGGCGCCCTTGCGATCGTAAATGAGACCGCGGGTGAATCCCCGCGCCCCGATCGTCGTCGGTGCGTCCTGGGCATAGAGCAGCCAGTCGTCGGCGCGGAACGGGCGGTGAAACCACATGGCGTGGTCGAGGCTCGCCACCTGCAGGGCCCGGTCGAAGACCGAAGTTCCGTGCGGGAACAGCGCGGTGTCGAGCAGCGTCATGTCGGATGCATAGGCGAGGACGCACTTGTGAATGCCGGGATCGTCGGGCAGCGCGCCGGTGGCGCGGACCCAGACATATTGACGGGGCTCCAGCTTCTCGCGGCTGACATAGTGGCGCAGGTCGACGGGCCTGAGCTCGATGGGCCGCTCGCGCTCCCAGTAGCGGCGCACGTTTTCCGGCGCCCGCTCGATGACGCCCTGCTTGAACTCCTGCTCGCTCGGCAGGTCTTCGGGCATGGGAATGCCCTCGGGCAGCGCGAACTGGTGTTCCGGCCCGTCTTCCTCGATGTGGAAGGAGGCGGACATGGAGAAGATCGCCTTGCCGTGCTGGATGGCGACGACCCGGCGGGTGGTGAAGCTGCGGCCGTCGCGAATCCGGTCGACCTGGTAGATGATCGGCACCGACGGGTCGCCGGGACGCATGAAATAGCCGTGCAGCGAATGAACCGGGCGGTCCCCGACGGTCCGCGTCGCGGCCACGAGCGACTGGCCGATGACCTGGCCTCCGAACACCCGCTGCCATCCCACCTGCGGGCTGCGGCCGCGGAACAGGTCCTGCTCGAGAGGCTCCAGGTCGAGGGTCGCGAGAAGGTCCGCAACGGCAGTGCTCATGGGAGATCCTTCAGCAGCGCGGCCCGATCGCCGCAGGGGCAAGCCGCGCACTTGCCCCCGGGCGCAAACGACTGTCAAGGTGGCCGCCGCCGGCGGAACGGCCCGGCACCGGTGGCCGTTGCGGTCCGGACAGTGAGAGTGTGAGGCGCAGGACAATGAGCCGGGTTTCCGATCCCATCGACGTGGCAATCGCGGGCGCAGGCTCTGTCGGCCTGACCCTGGCCCTGGCCCTGAAGAAGGCGGATCCTTCACTGTCCGTGGCGGTGATCGATCCCCGCCCGATCGCCTCGGTGAAGGGCGACGACCGCGCCTCCGCCATCGCCGCCTCGGCCCGGCGCATGCTGGTGCGCCTCGGCGTCTGGTCGGCGGTGGCCGCCGACGCCCAGCCCATCACCGAGATGGTGATCACCGACAGCAAGCTGCGCGACGCGGTGCGGCCGGTGTTCCTGAGCTTCGTCGGCGACGTGGAGCCGGGCGAGCCCTACGCGCACATGATCCCCAACGAGACGCTTTTCCCGGCGATCGCCCAGGCCGCGCTGGCGGCCGGCGTGCGGGAGATCTCGGGAGAGACGGTGCGGATCTTCGATGCCGACGACGGCGGTGTGGACATCCGGCTCGACTCCGGCGGCACCCTGCGGGCCAGCCTGCTGGTCGCTTGTGACGGGGTCCGGTCGCGACTTCGGGGACTGGCAGGCATCGGCACCGTGGGCGAGGCCTACGACCAGAGCGGCATCGTCACCACGGTCCGTCACGAGCTGCCGCATGAGGGCCGCGCGGTGGAGCATTTCCTGCCGGCCGGGCCGTTCGCCATCCTGCCGCTGAAGGGCAATCGGTCCTCTATCGTCTGGACCGAGCGCAGCATCGAGGCGAAGCGGCTCGTCGGCCTCGACGACTTCTCCTTCGAGATCGAGCTCGCCCGCCGGTTCGGCCCGGAACTGGGCGAAATCCGCCTCGACGGTTCGCGCTCGGCCTACCCGTTGTCCGTCCAGATCGCGCGCGCCTTCGCGGCGCCGCGCTTTGTCCTGGCCGGCGACGCCGCCCATGCGATCCACCCGATCGCCGGACAGGGCCTGAACATGGGCTTCCGCGATGCCGCCGCGCTGGCGGAGGTGGTGGTGGAGGCCCGCCGCATCGGCCTCGACATCGGCGCCATCGACGTGCTGGAGCGCTACGAGCGCTGGCGTCGCTTCGACACGCTGGAAATGGCGGCCACCACCGACATCCTGAACCGGCTGTTCTCCAACGACCTTGCGCCGGTGCGGCTGGCGCGGACCGTCGGGCTCGGCCTCGTCGACCGGCTGCCCGGCCTGAAGCGCGTCTTCATGCGCCAGGCCGCAGGCTTCGACCCCAACGAGCCGCGTCTCTTGCGCGGCGAAGCCATCTGATCCACATCGCGAAACTCGAAACGGCAGCTCGTCCGGGCTGACCCGAAAGGCCCGACCCGATGGAAGTCATTCTCTACAATCTCATCCCGATCGCGATCGGCGCCGTGGCCATCGTGCTGGTGCTCGGGCTGATCAACCTCGTGCGGGGCGGCAGCTCCAGCCGGTCGCAGACGCTGATGCGCTGGCGCGTCGGGCTGCAGTTCCTGGCCATCATCCTCATCATGGCCACGCTCTATCTCATCGGGCGCTGACGCCTCTCTCATCAAGCAGGCGCGCCCGCGCTCGCGCGCGAAGAACCCGGAGACGCCCTCATGGTGGTCCTGAACAAGATCTACACCCGCACCGGCGACGACGGCTCGACGGCACTGTCCACCGGCGAGCGGCGGCCCAAGTCGGACCTCAGGATCGAGGCCTACGGCACCGTGGACGAGACCAACGCGACGGTGGGTCTCGCGCGGCTGCACTCCGACCGGGCGCCGGAGATCGACGCCATGCTGGCGCGCATCCAGAACGAGCTGTTCGATCTCGGCGCCGACCTGGCGACCCCGCCCAACGGGCCCTACGAGGACAAGGCGCTGCGGATCGTGCCGAGCCAGGTGGAGCGGCTGGAGGGTGACATCGACCGGCTGAACGCCGGGCTCGATCCTCTGCGCTCCTTCGTGCTGCCCGGCGGAACGCCGCTTGCCGCCCATCTGCACCACTGCCGCACCGTGTCGCGGAGGGCCGAGCGCCTTGCCGTCGATCTCGCCGCGCGCGAGCCGGTGGGCGAGGCGGCGATGCAGTATCTGAACCGGCTGTCCGACTTCTTCTTCGTGGCCAGCCGGGCCGCGAACGAAGGCGGTTCGCGCGACGTTCTATGGGTGCCGGGGGCAACCCGCTGAGCGCGGTTGTGGCGGCGCAGCAGGGCGCGCTGCATTGCAGCGGGCAGCGTCCGGGTCTCTGCGTTGACACCCTTTTCGGCCGCAAGTACGGTCCCGCCACTCTCCGGCAACGTGGGCTTTTTCGGCGCCGGACGACGCAGTGTCGAAGGTCCGGAACCGGCGTGTCCAGCGCCTGGCGCGGAGAGATTACGGGAGTGGTTTCATGAAGATCGTTGTGCCGGTTAAGCGCGTCGTCGACTACAACGTGAAGGTCCGCGTCAAGCCGGACGGGTCCGGCGTCGAGCTGGCCAACGTGAAGATGTCGATGAACCCGTTCGACGAGATCGCCGTCGAAGAGGCGATCCGGCTGAAGGAAGCCGGCACGGCCACGGAGATCGTCGTGGTCTCCATCGGCCCGCAACAGGCGCAGGAGACGCTGCGGACCGGCCTCGCCATGGGCGCCGACCGCGGCATCCTGGTGAAGACCGACGCCGTGCTGGAGCCGCTGGCCGTGGCCAAGGTGCTGAAGGGCGTGGTCGAGGCCGAGGAGCCGGGCCTGGTGATCCTCGGCAAGCAGGCCATCGACGACGACAGCAACCAGACCGGACAGATGCTCTCCGCCCTTCTCGGCTGGGCGCAGGCGACCTTCGCCTCGAAGCTGGAGATCTCCGGCGACAGCGCCGAGGTCACCCGCGAGGTTGATGGCGGCCTGCAGACGGTGAAGGTGACGATGCCGGCGGTGGTGACCACCGACCTGCGCCTCAACGAGCCGCGCTATGCCTCGCTGCCGAACATCATGAAGGCGAAGAAGAAGCCCATCGACGAGAAGACCGTCGAGGACTACGGCGTCGATCCCGCACCGCGGCTGGAGATCCTCAAGACCGAGGAGCCGGCGGTGCGCCAGGCGGGCGTCAAGGTGGCGGATGCCGCCGAGCTGGTGTCCAAGCTCCGCAACGAGGCGGGCGTCCTCTAGGGCCCGTCCGGCACCGACGACTGATGCATGCCGGCGGGCGATGCCGGCCAAGGCAACGAAGAGAAGAGCAAGACCATGACGACCCTTCTGGTTGCGGCCCACGACAATGCGAGCCTGAGCGAACAGACCGCAAAGGCGCTGACGGCGGCGAAGGAGCTGGGCGGCGACGTCCACGTGCTCGTGGCGGGCAAGGACTGCCGCGCGGTCGCCGACCAGGCGGCCAAGCTCGACGGCGTGGCCAAGGTGCTCGTGGCCGAGGCCGACGGGTATGCCGCACCGCTGGCCGAACCGCTCGCGGCGCTGATCGTGTCGCTTGCCGACGGCTATGACGCGCTGGTGGCTCCGGCCACCACGTCGGGCAAGAACGTCATGCCGCGCGTCGCCGCGCTTCTCGACGTCATGCAGATCTCCGAGGTGATGGCGGTCGAGGCGCCGGACACCTTCAAGCGGCCGATCTATGCCGGCAACGCCGTGCAGACGGTGAAGTCCACCGACGCCAAGAAGGTGATGACGATCCGCACCGCCTCCTTCCAGGCCACCGGCGAGGGCGGCTCGGCCCCAGTGGAGGACGCGGCGGCGGCCGCCGATCCGGGCCTGTCGTCCTTCGTCGGCGAGAGCCTGTCGGAATCCGACCGGCCCGAGCTGACCTCGGCCAAGATCATCGTCTCCGGCGGCCGGGCGCTCGGCTCGGCGGAGAAGTTCGAGGAGGTCATCACCCCGATCGCGGAGAAGCTGGGCGCGGCCATCGGCGCCTCGCGCGCCGCTGTCGACGCCGGCTACGCCCCGAACGACCTGCAGGTGGGCCAGACCGGCAAGGTCGTGGCGCCGGACCTCTACATTGCCTGCGGCATCTCCGGCGCGATCCAGCATCTCGCCGGCATGAAGGATTCCCGCGTGATCGTGGCGATCAACAAGGACGAGGACGCGCCGATCTTCCAGGTCGCCGACTACGGCCTCGTGGGCGACCTGTTCCAGGTTCTGCCGGAGCTCGAGGCGGAGCTCGACAAGAAGTAGGCCTGCGCCGGATCGGCAACAGCGGGCCGGCAAAGTGGAGCGGCCGGACCGCCACGACTTGTGCCGGACCGGGGATTGACCCAAAGTCGCGCCGTCGGGCGCCAACTCCATGTGCTGGGGTGCCCGGGCACCGATCGAGGACAGAATGGTCGAGATTAAGAAAGTTGGTGTGATCGGCGCAGGCCAGATGGGCAGCGGGATCGCGCACGTATGCGCCGTCGGCGGGTTCGAGGTGCTCCTGCACGACGTGAGCATGGAGCGGATCCAGTCCGGCCTCGCCTCGATCACCGGCAACATGGCGCGCCAGGTCTCGTCGGGCCGCATCGAGGACGACGTCCGCAAGACGGCGCTGGAGCGGATCAACCCGGCGGAGCATCTCGACGCGCTTGGCGACGTCGACCTGATCATCGAATCGGCCACCGAAAACGAGCAGGTGAAGCGCAAGATCTTCGCCCAGGTCTGCCCGCTGCTGAAGCCGGAGGCCATGCTCGCCACCAACACCTCGTCGATCTCCATCACCCGGCTGGCGGCCACCACCGACCGGCCGGAGCGCTTCATCGGCATCCACTTCATGAACCCGGTGCCGGTGATGGAGCTGGTGGAGCTGGTGCGCGGCATCGCCACCGAGGACGAGACCTTTGACGAGGCCAAGCGCTTCGTCGCCAAGCTCGGCAAGACGGCGGCCGTGGCGGAGGATTTCCCCGCCTTCATGGTCAACCGCATTCTGCTGCCGATGATCAACGAGGCGATCTACACGCTCTACGAGGGCGTCGGCTCGGTCGAGGCGATCGACACCGCCATGCGGCTCGGCGCCAACCACAAGATGGGGCCGCTGCAGCTGGCCGACTTCATCGGCCTCGATACCTGCCTGTCGATCATGCAGGTGCTCTACGAGGGCCTCGCCGATTCCAAGTATCGGCCGTGCCCGCTGCTGGTGAAATATGTCGAGGCAGGCTGGCTGGGCCGCAAGGCCGGGCGCGGCTTCTACGACTATCGTGGCGACAAGCCGGTCCCGACGCGCTGATCCGGTCCCAGGTCCGGGAGCGCCTTGCGGCGGCTCCCGTTCCGGTCGCCTGCCTGCCGCGGTCGCGGCCTTCCTTTTCCTGATGATCTCGACGACGGCACCGGCGGCCTCCTCCGACGGGGACGGCGCGGCCGGGTGCGCGCCGCGCACGACCCAGCCGGCGCGGGTGGCGGCGGTGGAGGACGGCGTCACGCTGGTGCTGGCGGACGGCCGCCGCGTGCGGCTCGCCGGCCTGCACGTGCCGGAGGCGGGCGAGACGCGGGCGCGTGCGCATCTGTCGGGCTGGACCGGCCGCGCGGTGCGGCTTGCCCCGCTGGAGGCGCGCGATCGCTACGGCCGGATGGTGGCGCACGTGTTCTCCGCCGATGGGCGGGAGTGGCTGCAGTTTATGGTCGCACGGGCGGGCGATGCCATCGTGTTGCCGCAACTGTCGGACGACCCTTGCCTTGCCGCGCTGCTTCGCGCCGAGGCGGCGGCCCGGTCGGATGCGGCAGGCCTCTGGGACGGCGTCTTGAGGATTCGTCAAGCTGCCGACCCTAGATTGGCGCGGTCCGCCGGATCGGTCGCCCTGGTGGAGGGGCGGGTGGTGTCGGTGGGAAAGACACGGTCGAACACCTTTTTGAACTTCGGACCCGACTGGTCCCTTGATTTCACGGTGATGATCCCCGTAAGCGATCAGAGGTCGTGGGGACCTGACGCCCTCCAGCCCGACGCGCTGGAGGGTCACCGGATCCGGGTCAGGGGATATCTGGAAGAGTGGAACGGCGGTTTGATCCGCGTGCGCACACCCGCACAGATCGAGCGCCTGGACGGATACGACTGACGCCGATGGCCATGGCACCCGTGAGAGCGATTGCCCGCACCGCATCCGCCGGACGCGCGCTTCTGGCCGCGTGCCTGGCCGGCGTGCTGTCGGCGTGCGTGCTGACGCCGGCGGGCGAGCCGATCATCACGTCGTCCTCGCCGGTGTCGGCCATCTCCGCCGGCGGCGCTCCGACGACGCCCACCGCGGAAACCCGCGAGCATCAGCGCCTGATCGACGCCTATGGCGGCGTCTATTCCGATCCGCAGGTGGAGCGCTCCGTGGCGCGCGTGGTCGGCCGGCTGGTGGCCGCCTCCGACGATCCGAGTCGGTCCTACCGCATCACCATCCTGAATTCGCCGGCGATCAACGCCTTCGCCCTGCCCACCGGCCACCTCTACATCACCCGCGGCCTGCTGGCGCTCGCCAACGACCGCTCGGAGCTGGCCGCCGTGGTCGCCCACGAGATGGCGCACGTCACGGCTCAGCATGCCGTCGCCCGCCAGCGCCGGGCCCAGGCGATCGCCGTGGCGAACCGGGTGGTGTCGAACATGGTCAACAACGCGGCGGCACAGGAGCAGGCCCGCGAGACGACGCAGCTGTCGCTCGCCCGCTTCAGCCAGGAGCAGGAGCTGGAGGCCGACACGGTGGGCGTGCGCACGCTCGCCGCCGCCGGCTTCGACCCGTTCGCCGCGTCGCGCTTCCTGGAATCCATGCGCCGCTACGCCGCGCTGCAGAGCGCCTCGTCCAGCCGCGAGGGCCTCGACTTCCTGTCGTCGCACCCGGCCACGCCGTCGCGCATCGAGATCGCCAAGCGCTCCGCCCGCCAGTTCGGCGCGCCGGGCATCGGCGAACAGGAGCGCGACGCCTACCTGAAGAGCCTCGACGGGATGCTCTACGGCGACGATCCGCGCGAGGGCTACGTGCGCGGCCAGCAATATCTGCACGCCGGACTGGGCATCGGCTTCACCGTGCCGGACGGGTTCGTGCTCAAGAACACGCCGGAGGCGGTGCTGGCCACCGACGGCGACCGCACCGCGCTGCGCTTTGACGGGGTCGACCTGCCGGAGGGCATGTCGCTCGCCGACTATCTGCGCTCGGGCTGGGTGAAGGGGCTGATCGAGGAGAGCGTCCGCGAGGAGACCGTCAACGGCCTTACCGCCGCCAGCGCATCGGCGATCGCGGAAGGCTGGTCGTTCCGCGTCGGCGTGGTCTCGGCCGGGTCGCGCGTCTACCGCTTCATCTTCGCCACGTCGCGTCCGTCCGGCCGCTTCGACACCGCCTTCGAGGAGACCTTCTCCTCGTTCCAGCGGCTGACCCGGGCGGAACGGACCAACCTGAAGCCGCTGCGCATCCGCACCGCCACGGTGCAGCCGACGGACACCATCGAGAGCCTCGCCGCCCAGATGCAGGGCGTCAGCCCGGTGGAGCGGGAGGCGCTGTTCATGGTCCTGAACGGCATCGAGGAGCGCAACCAGCTGGCGCCAGGCCAGCTGGTCAAGGTCGTCGCCGACTGACCACCGCCGTCCTGCCTCCGGTGCGGGGGCCGGCATGGTCGTGTCGCTTTGCTGCCCTATGATTGGAAATGAGCCGGCCCCGGCCGGTCCGATCCTCATGTTCGAACGGGAGGCGAACCCCATGACCAGACCGCTCACTCTTGCTGCCGCCACGCTGGCGCTCGCCGGCTTCACCGCCCCGGCCTTTGCCGACATCGTGACAAAGCCGGTCGAGTACACCATCGGCGGCGACACGTTCGAGGGCTATTTCGCCATCAACGATGCGGCCGGCGACGACCAGCCGCTGGTCATCATCGTGCACGACTGGGATGGCCTGACCGACTACGAGAAGCGTCGCGCGGAAATGCTGGCCGAAATGGGCTATGCCGCGTTCGCCGTCGATGTCTACGGCAAGGGCGTCCGCCCGACCACGCTCGACGGCAAGAAGGCCGAATCGGGCAAGATGTACCAGGATCGCGAAACCTTCCGCCAGCGGCTGATGGGCGGCCTGGACGCCGCGGAAGACCAGGACGGTGTCAGCGACGACGATGTGGCGGTGATCGGCTACTGCTTCGGCGGTGCGGCGGCTCTGGAGATGGCGCGCGCCGGCGCCGAGGTCGAGGGCTTCGTGAGCTTCCACGGCGGCCTCGGCACGCCGGAAGGGCAGGACTACAGCGAGGTCGACGCGCCGATCCTGATCCTGCACGGTTCGGCCGATCCCGCCGCGCCGATGTCGCAGGTCGCCGCTCTCGTCGCTGCGATGGACGAGGCCGACGTCGACTTCGAGGTGCAGCTCTATTCGGGTGCCCGCCATTCCTTCACCGAATGGTCGGCCAAGGGCGACACTTCGCAGTATGACGCGGTCGCCGACCGGAAATCCTGGCAGGCGCTCCTCGGCTTCCTGAACGAAACGATCCGCTAAGGGATCGCACGGACGGCGCCTTCATCCGGGCGCCAAGACGGGCCTGTAGACGGGGCGGAGCGATCGCACCACAGTGCGGTCCCTCCGCAACGCCCGAACAGGCTCTCCCGTCCGTGACCCTCCCAGACATCGACATTTCCGACGCCAGAGCCGCGGATCCGGACGTCGCCATCATAGGCGGCGGCCAGGCGGGGCTCGCGATCGGCTATTATCTGCGCCGCACCGGCCTGCGCTTCGTCATTCTCGATGCCGAGGAGGTGCCGGGCGGCGCCTGGCTGCACGGCTGGGACTCGCTGCGCCTGTTCTCGCCGGCCGGCTACAGCTCGCTGCCGGGCTGGCAGATGCCGCCGAGCGGCAGCGACGGCTTTCCCACCCGCGACGAGGTGATCGACTACCTGACCCGCTACGAGGCGCGCTACGACCTGCCGGTGGAACGTCCCGCCCGGGTGGACGCGGTGGAACGGGCCGGCGATCGCTTGCGGCTACGGCTTGCCGACGGAAGCGCGCGCCACGCCCGCGCGGTGGTGAGCGCCACCGGCACCTGGAGCGCGCCGGTCATCCCGGACTACGAGGGACGCGAGCGCTTCGACGGGACGCAACTTCATTCCGCGCACTATCGGGGTCCGGAGCCGTTCGCCGGCAAGCGGGTGCTGGTGGTCGGCGGCGGCAATTCCGGCGCGCAGATCCACGCCGAGCTGGACGCGCATGCCCGCTCCACCTGGGTGACGCTGCGGCCGCCCGGCTTCCTGCCGGATGACGTGGACGGGCATGTCCTGTTCCAGCGGGCCACGGCGCGCGTGCGGGACGACGGCGGCGGGGCATCGGGCACCTTCGGCGACATCGTCATGGTGCCGCCGGTGAAGGCGGCGCGCGATCGCGGCGCACTGGAGACGGTGCGGCCGTTCGCGCGCTTCACCCGTGACGGTGTCGTCTGGCGTGACGGCACGTCGGAGGCGATCGACGCGGTGATCTGGTGCACGGGGTTCCGGCCCGCCCTCGACCACCTGTGGCCGCTGGGCGTCGTGGACGAGGCCGGCCGGGTCGCGGTGGAGGACCAGCGCTCCGTGGACGAACCGCGCCTCTGGCTGGCGGGCTACGGTGACTGGACCGGTGCGGCTTCGGCGACGCTGATCGGCTCCGCACGGGTGGCGCGGGACCTGGTGCCGAGGATTGCGGCGGCGCTGGGGGCGTGAATGCCGGAGGATGAACGACGAGCCGCACACCCCGGAATCCAGAGCGCTTAACCTCCGATGCGTCGGCCCGTGGCCCTGGATTCCCGCCTTCGCGGGAATGAGCGGAGGTTGGGGTGGGTGCTGGCGAACCAAACTCAGGCCTGTCCGGACCGCTCCCACCAGCGCGCGACGGCGCGCCGGCCGGAGGCCGCCCTCGCGGAGCCGACGAGCAACGCGAGTTCGGCGTGAGCGGTCAAAAATCGAGCGAGCCCGGCGTGAGGGAAAAAGAGAGGCGGCGGTCCGCGGCCCTGGATTCCCGCCTTCGCGGGAAGGAGCGGAAGTTGGGGCAGGCGCCCGCAAACCAAACTCAGGCCTGTCCGGCCCGCCCCCGCCAGCGCGCGACTGCGCGCCGGCCGAGCAATTCCAGCAAAAATGCTCTTGCGGTTTTGCGTCCGGAATTGCGACGAAGAAACCTCAGGCCGCCCTCGCGGAGCCGGCGAGCGGAAGCGAGCTCGGCGTGAGCGGATTCCTTAAGTCGCAATCGCGGACGGAAAACCGGTTCCCACTTTTCCTGCGATTGCTCAGCCCTGATCCCGCTTTGCGAGCGTCCGCAGGCGCAGGGCGTTGAGGCGAATGAAGCCGGCGGCGTCCTTCTGGTCGTAGGCGCCGTGGTCGTCCTCGAAGGTGACCAGCGCGTCGGAATAGAGCGACTTCGGCGATTCCCGGCCCTCGACGATGACGTTGCCCTTGTAGAGCTTCAGGCGGACGGTGCCCTCCACGTTCTCCTGGCTCTTGTCGATGGCCGCCTGCAACATCAGCCGCTCCGGCGAGAACCAGAAGCCGTTGTAGATGAGCTCCGCATAGCGCGGCATCAGCTCGTCCTTCAGGTGGCCGGCGCCCCGGTCGAGCGTGATGGATTCAATGGCCCGGTGGGCGACGAGCAGGATGGTGCCGCCCGGGGTCTCGTAGACGCCGCGCGACTTCATGCCGACGAAGCGATTCTCCACCAGATCCAGCCGGCCGATGCCGTTGTCGCGGCCGAGATCGTTGAGGGCAGCGAGAAGCTCGTGCGGCTTCATGGTCTTGCCGTCGATGGAGACGGGGTCGCCGTTCTTGAAGCCGATGGAGATGATGGTCGGCGTGTCGGGGGCCTCTTCCGGGCTCACCGAGCGCTGGTAGACGTAGGGCGGCGGCGTCTCGTTCGGATCCTCCAGAACCTTGCCCTCCGACGAGGAGTGCAGGAGGTTGGCGTCGACGGAGAACGGCGCCTCGCCGCGCTTGTCCTTGGTGACGAGGATCTGGTTCTTCTCGGCGAAATCCAGAAGCTCGGTGCGCGACTTGAACTCCCAGTCGCGCCAGGGGGCGATCACCTTGATGTCGGGATCGAGCGCGTAGGCGGACAGCTCGAAGCGGACCTGGTCGTTGCCCTTGCCGGTGGCGCCGTGGGCGATGGCGTCGGCACCGGTCTCGTGGGCGATCTCGACCAGGCGCTTGGAGATCAGCGGCCGGGCGATCGAGGTGCCGAGCAGGTAGGTGCCCTCGTAGACGGCGTTGGCGCGGAACATCGGGAAGACGAAGTCGCGGCAGAACTCCTCGCGCACGTCCTCAATGTAGATTTCCTTGATGCCGGCCCGCTCGGCTTTCTCGCGCGCCGGGGTCAGCTCCTCGCCCTGGCCCAGATCGGCGGTGAAGGTCACGACCTCCGCACCGAGTTCTGTCTGCAGCCACTTCAGGATGATCGACGTGTCGAGGCCGCCGGAATAGGCGAGCACGACCTTCTTGATGGAGCCGGCTTCGGCCATGTCTGATCCTCAGGGTCTTGGGAAAGGGATATGGCTGCTCTAAAAGCACACTCGTGCGGCGATGGGTAGCCGGGGGCGCGCTCCCGGGCGAATTTACTGGACTTTGCCGTCACACGATCCATCTAAAGCCGACGCGCGGAGGGCGGCTTCGGCCCCGGTGCCGCGCGGCCTCCCCGTGGCTTCCGAAAATCCCGGTCGCGAACCGATCTTCCGCTCCCGTCAAGAGTTGTTCGCTCCAGACCGCCCCCCCATAATGCCGGCGCAATGAAGTTCGACTCGAAACATTTCGACCGCATCCGGATCAAGCGCGGCGCCGAAGACGCGGCGCCCGAACAGCCGAGGTGCGCCCACGAGGGCTGCGAGAACACGGGTCTCTACAAGGCGCCGATGGGCCGCGGCCGCGAGGGGCAGTACCTGCTTCTGTGCCTGGAGCACGTGCGCGCCTACAACAAGAGCTACAACTATTTCGACGGGATGAGCGACGACGCCGTGGCGGCCTTCCAGAAGGACGCCATCATCGGCCACCGCGAGACGCGGAAGATGGGCGTGAACGCCTGGGCCGAGAAGCGGACGAAGCCGGCGGGTGCGACCGGTGCGCGCACGGCCTGGAGCGCCGGCGTCTACGAGGATCCGTTCAACATGTTCGGGGGCTCGCGGCGGGAAACGCCCGCGGGCGACAAAGCGCCGCGGCGGCCGCTTCTGGGGCCGGAACGCCGGGCGCTGGAGACGCTCGGCCTTGAGGAGAACGCCTCCCGGGACGATATCAAGACGCAGTACAAGACCCTCGTGAAGCGCCACCATCCCGACGCCAATCATGGCGACCGGGGCTCGGAAGAGCGGCTGCGAAGTATCATACAGGCCTATACGGTGCTAAGGCGCTCTGGCTATTGTTGACCGATTGCCTGCCCGGACGGGGATCGTCCGGGGGCCTCGGCGTGCGAGTGTCGCGCGCGATGGAGGAATGATGACGACTGCGACGATGGACGCTCCGGGCCTGCCGGACATGAACGTGTCGGTTCGGCAGCTCTTCGGAATCGATGCCGATTTCGAGGTTCCCGCCTACTCCGAAGCGAGCGAGCACGTTCCCGATCTCGATCCGGATTATCTGTTCGACAAGCCGACCACGCTGGCGATCCTGGCGGGGTTCGCCCGCAACCGGCGGGTGATAGTCACAGGCTATCACGGCACCGGCAAGTCGACGCACATCGAGCAGGTGGCGGCGCGGCTGAACTGGCCGTGCGTGCGCGTCAACCTCGACAGCCACATCTCGCGCATCGACCTGATCGGCAAGGATGCCATCGTCATCAAGGACGGTCAGCAGGTGACGGAGTTCCGCGACGGCATTTTGCCGTGGGCGCTGCAGACCAATACCGCCCTTGTGTTCGACGAATATGACGCCGGCCGCCCGGACGTGATGTTCGTGATCCAGCGCGTGCTGGAGGTTCAGGGTCGGCTGACGCTGCTGGACCAGAACCGGGTGATCCGGCCGCATCCGGCCTTCCGCCTGTTCGCCACGGCGAACACGGTGGGTCTCGGCGACACGTCGGGCCTCTATCACGGCACCCAGCAGATCAATCAGGGCCAGATGGACCGCTGGTCTATCGTCTGCACGCTGAACTACCTGCCGCACGACAACGAGGTCGACATCATCCTCGCCAAGTCGCCGCACTATCGCTCGGAAGAGGGCCGGGACACGGTGTCGAAGATGGTGCGACTGGCGGATCTCACCCGCAATGCCTTCATGAACGGCGACCTGTCGACGGTGATGAGCCCGCGGACGGTGCTGACCTGGGCGGAGAACTCGGAGATCTTCGGCGATCTCGGCTTCGCCTTCCAGCTCACCTTCCTCAACAAGTGCGACGAGACCGAGCAGTCGATCGTCTCGGAGTTCTACCAGCGCTGCTTCGGCAAGGAGCTCACGAACTCCGCGGCCAATGTCGTGATGAGCTGATCCGTCCCTCCGGACGGACGGCAGACGAAGAAGAAGCGGGCGAAGGCGCCGGCCGGAGCGTTCCGGCCGGGCACGCGGCCCGAGGAACCGACCGATGGCGCAAGGCAGCAACTGGCAGAAGAACGGCAGCGCTCCCCAGGGGCGCAACGAGGTCTTCAAGCGCGCGGTGTCGGCCACCATGCGGGCGATCTCGGGCGAGCCGGAGCTGGAAGTCTCCTACTCCAACGACCGCCCGGCGCTGACCGGCGGCAAGGCGCGGCTGCCGGAGCCGCCGCGCAAGATCTCCGCCGAGGACGCGGCGATCACCCGTGGCGTGGGCGACGCCATGGCCCTGAAGATCGCCTGCCACGACCCCAAGCTGCACACCAACCTGGTGCCGGACGGGCGCGAGGCGCGCGGCGTCTTCGACGCCATCGAGCAGGCGCGCTGCGAGGCCATCGGCTCGCGCCGCATGGAAGGCGTGGCCAGCAACATCTCGGCGATGCTTCAGGACAAGTATCACCGCGGCAACTATCACGAGATCACCGACCGGGCCGACGCCCCCATCGAGGACGCTCTGGCGCTGATGGTGCGCGAGCGTCTGACCGGCGAGCGCCCCCCGGCGAGCGCGGAGAAGCTCGTGGAGTTGTGGCGGCCTTGGGTGGAGGAGCGCGCCGGCCCCAACCTCGACCAGCTGGGTTCCTCGCTGGAGGACCAGCGCGCCTTCGGCACGGCGATCCGCGACGTGCTCGCCGCCCTCGACATGGCGGAGGAATATTCCTCCGAGCGCGAGGAGAGCGAGGACGAGAACACCGACAACGACGACACCTCCGACACCAGCGCCGACGACCAGTCCGGCGCGGAGGGCGACGACGAGCAGCAGGACGCCGCCGCGCCGCAGGAGACGGACTCCACCGGCGAGGAGGAAGACGTCTCGGAATCGGAGACCTCGGAGGCGACCAGCGAGGATTACCGCGAGGACGACCTGGCCGATCCGCAGGAGGCCGGCGAGGCCGCCCGCGCCGAGCCGCCCGCCGGCAACCGGCGTCCGGAGAGCGACTACAAGGTCTACACCACCCGCTTCGACGAGATGATCAAGGCTGAGGAACTCTGCGACACGGCCGAGCTCGACCGGCTGCGCGGTTTCCTCGACAAGCAGCTGGCGCCATTGCAGGGCGTGGTGGCGCGGCTCGCCAACCGGCTGCAGCGCCGGCTGATGGCGCAGCAGAACCGGGCCTGGGAGTTCGACCAGGAGGAGGGCTGGCTCGACACCGCCCGCCTGACCCGGATCATCACCGACCCGATGCAGCCGCTGGCCTTCAAGCGTGAGCGCGACGCCGACTTCCGCGACACCGTCGTCACGCTGCTGCTCGACAATTCCGGCTCGATGCGCGGCCGGCCGATCACGGTGGCCGCCACCTGCGCCGACATCCTGGCGCGGACACTGGAGCGTTGCGGCGTGAAGGTCGAGATCCTCGGCTTCACCACCCGGGCGTGGAAGGGCGGCCAGGCACGCGAGGCGTGGCTGCAGGGCGGCAAGTCGGTCAATCCCGGCCGGCTCAACGATCTGCGCCACATCGTCTACAAGGCGGCGGATTCGCCGTGGCGGCGCTCCAGGCGCAATCTCGGCCTGATGATGCGCGAGGGGCTGCTGAAGGAGAATATCGACGGCGAGGCGCTGGAATGGGCGCACAACCGGCTGCTGGCGCGCCCGGAAAGCCGTCGCATCCTGATGATGATCTCCGACGGCGCGCCGGTGGACGATTCCACGCTCTCGGTGAACTCCGGCAATTATCTGGAGAAGCACCTGCGCGGCATCATCGAGGAAATCGAGACCGCCTCCCCGGTGGAACTGATCGCCATCGGCATCGGCCACGACGTGACGCGCTACTATCGCCGGGCGGTGACCATCGTCGATGCCGACGAGCTGGCCGGCGCCATGGTGGAGCAGCTTGCCTCGCTGTTTGACGAGGAGGGCCAGGCGGCGAAGGGCGCGCGCAGGGGCCGGCCCGGCCGCGCCGCCTAGAGCGTTTCCAGGCGAAGTGGGACCCGGTTCGCCGTCCGCAAACGCGTCAAGGAAGACAGGCCGAGCGATTCCGCACGTGGGTGACAAGCCGAATGGCTCAAAAGCCGTGTCCCGCGCCGCGACCCTGGCGGTCGTGGCGCTCGGCATTGCGGCGCTTGCCGCGCCCCCTGCCCTTGCCGATCCGATCCGCGTGGAGAGCCAGTTCATTCGGCAGTTCCACGTCCGCGATCCGGCACGCCGCATCGGCGACCTCACCTTTCTCGGCGGGTTGGTGCTCACCTCTCGCAGCCGCGACTTCGGCGGCTATTCCGGGCTCGTGGCGTCGGAGGACGGCGCGCGTCTCACCCTCGTCTCCGACTATGGCGACTGGCTGACCGTCGTCCTTGATCAGCAGGCGGACGGGACCCCCTCCGGTGTGCGGTCAGCCGACAGCCTGCGCCGGCGGGCGACGAACGGCGCACCGGTCGATGCCAAGCGGGACGGCGACGCGGAGGCGGTGACGCGGTTCGGCGACGGGCTGCTGGTCTCGGTGGAAAGCGCGCGCCAGCTTCTGTTGTATCCCGGGCCTGATCCGACCGCCGCGACCCCCAAGGTCCTGGCGCTGCCGGCCGAGACCCGCTGCCTGCCCGGCAACGGCAATCTCGAGGCCATCGCGGTTGCGCCGGATGCAAGCCCGGTGGCCGGCACGATCGTGCTGTTTGCCGAGCGCGGATGCGCGGACGGCCCGGTGGCGACCGGTTCCGGCGCGCTGCCGGTCTGGCTGGTGGCTCCAGACGGCACGACCCGGCGCGTGACGCTGGCCAAGGACGGCGACTTCCGGCCCACCGACGCGGCCTTCCTGGAGGGCGGCGACCTGTTGCTTCTGGAACGCCGCTACAATGGCGGCTTCGATATCGGCATGCGTATCCGCCGCCTGCCGCGCGAGGCGTTCGCCGGCGCCGGGCCGCTGGACGGGCCGGTGCTGGTGGAGGCGGATTTCGCCTACGAGATCGACAACATGGAAGGGCTGGCGCTGAGCCGGGACAGCCACGGCCGGACGCTGATCACGCTGGTGTCGGACGACAACCGGTCGATCCTGCAGCGCACGCTGATCCTGCGCTTCCGGCTGGAGCGCGGTGCGGAACCGCCGCTCAGGCCTGGGGCTGCTGACGGAAGGGCAGAACGCCCATGAAGGCGATGAGAAGCCGGTAGGGCGCCAGCAGGACCAGCGCGACGGCGAGCTTCACGGCGAGATCGCCAAGGGCCCAGGACACCCAGCGGGGCGCCTCCAGCGAAAGCAGGCCGAGGATCGGCGCGGCCTCGATGGCGAAGGCATCGTTGGGGCCGACAAAGGCGAAGGCCGCCGAAAAGGCGATGCCGAAGAAGAGCGCCGTGTCGACCAGCGAGCCGAGCACGGAGGAGGCGAGCGGCGCCCGCCACCACGCCTGCCGGCGGAGCCGGTTGAACACCGAGACGTCGAGAAGCTGTGCCACCAGGAACGCCGATCCCGAGGCAATCGCGATGCGCGGCGACGCCAGCATCACCGACAAGGCGATGGCCACCATGAAGCCAGCGATCACCACCATCCGCGCCGGACCGGGCCCGAAGCGGCGGTTGGTGAGGTCGGTCACCAGGAAGGCGATCGGGTAGGTGAACGCGCCCCAGGTCAGGAGGTCGGCGAGGTCGTAGCCGTCGACGACGATCCGGACCGGGTACTGGACCAGGATGTTGGAGGCGAGCACCACCGCCGTCATCGCGGCGATCGCGATGCCGATCCGGCGGGCGCTGAAGGAGGGCGATCCCGTCATCGGGCTCAAGCCACCATCGGTCCGGGGGGCAGAAGACCGCGACAGACGCCCGGCGGATCCGGGCGCAGCGCGGTGCGAACGAGACGGGCGCTTACGCCGCCGCCTCGGCCTTCTTCGACACGATCTCACGCTTCAGGAGAAGGGCGCGTTGGGACAGCTCTTCGTCCTTCGCCTTCATCAGGAAAGCGTCGATGCCGCCCCGGTGCTCGACGGTGCGCAGCGTGGACGCGGCCACGCGCAGCTTCAAGCCACGCTCGAGGGTGTCGGAAAGCAGGGTCACCGTGCACAGGTTGGGCAGGAAGCGGCGCCGCGTCTTGTTGTTGGCGTGGCTTACGTTGTTACCGGTCAGCACGGCCTTGCCGGTCAGTTCACAGCGACGGGCCATTGCAAAAAATCCTTGTTCGGCGGGCTGGCGAACGAGCCTCCAGCCCTCACGTCTTCTCACAGGGTGATGGGAGCGTGTTTCTATAGGAATGCCGCCGATCCACGTCAAGCGGGTCACGCACAGGAATCGCACGCAGAGCGCTTTCCGGTGCCGCGCGGGAGGCCTTCGTTAACCCGCTGGTCACCATGTCGCTCCTAGGGTCGTCGAGATCGCCCGATCGCCGGGCGAACCGCATTTTCTGAAGGGTGGGGCGCCACAGTGCGCGTCGCCGAACGAGGGCAGCATGGTGACATCACGTCAGTCGAAAGCGATCGCGGGCCGCCTGGCGGGCCTCGGATTCGCCGCCGCCTGCATCCTTGCGGGCGCGGCCAACGCCGGCGACCGGACCACCGCCGGCGTGCGTTACGACGTCAGCTTCAAGGGCGTGACGATCGCCAAGGGCAGCCTGTCCCTGATCCTCGACGGCTCGGCCTATTCCGCCAAGGCGGCGATGCAGCCCACCGGCTTCGCCTCGCTGCTGACCGCCTCGACGGTGGATGCGGAAGCCGAGGGCCGGTACGGACCGGGCGCCATCGCGCCGGCCCGCTACAGGCTCAACTCCGTCGATCCCGGCATGACCACCAAGGTCGCCATGCGGATGGCGCGGGGCGACGTCTCCAAGGTGGCGGCCGAACCGCCGCTGACGCCGGCACCGGACCGGGTGCCGGTCACGGGCGCGCACCGAAAGGGTGTGCTGGATCCGATCAGCGCCTCCATCGTGCCCATCGCGCTCGACGGCGAGACGCTCGACGCGAAGACGGCGTGCAGCCGGGTCGTGCCGGTCTTTGACGGGTGGACCCGCTATGACGTGTCCTTTTCCAGCAAGGGGACGGAACGGCTGAAGACGCCGAGCTACAGCGGCACCGCCTTCGTGTGCTCTGCGCGCTGGTCGCCCATCGCCGGCCATCGGGCGAATTCCGACAGCGTCGAGTACCTGGTGAACAACCGGGGGCTGGAAGCCGCTTTCATCGCCGTGGGCGAGAAGATGCTGGTCCCCGTCCGCGTGGAGATCGAGACGCCGCATGGCGTTCTTGCGGTGCAGGCGACCGACGTGAAGCTGCAGGGCGTGCAACTGGCCGACGCCTCGCGCTGAGCGAGCTCCTGCGGACTGGCGGAGCGGCCCGCCCGCTTCGCCGCCGATTGTTCTCTGACAGTGTCTCTGATCCGAAACCCCGACAGGCAGCCGATCCGCGGATTTCGCTGCGTGTGCCGGCTCGATGAACGTCGGGGCGAAACAAGAAAACATCGCGCCTATCGTTAACAAAGCCTAAATCTGATCTTTAAAATTGCAGTATATCTGCCGCTATAGACAGATTTTTTGCGAACAAAACATGAATAATGAAGTCATGCCGATTCGATCCCGATTCGTACGACTTGTGTTCCCGCAGCTGGCGCGGATTCGAAAAAAGCCTTCCGAGGCGGATAAAGCGCACTGGCGTGCTTGACTCGGTGGATGATTCGAGTCCGCCGCCGAGACTCGCGATGATTGTTCCGGTGCGAGTGGAAACCAGGCCCGAAAACAAGATCTGGGGTGCAAATTGCGATTCGGAACAAGGGGTTGCCGGGAACGAACCGTGAATCGGAAAAAGTCGCCGATTCGGGCTCGATTCGTTCCAGACTCGTTCCGGTTGCGCGGGGGCAAGCCAAAAATTGGGCATGCGGCGGCCGCCTCATGTGATAGAGAGGGGTGGACCGCAGCCGGGCCGCAGCGCCTGGAACAACTGCACGGAAACTGGAAGCACCCGCGTCTTTCCTTGCCAAGACATGGAGGTCGGACCGGGAACACGCGACGGCTCCGCGCCGTTTCGATGGGAAGAGCGCCGACGTCCGCCGGCCAGCCGAGCCCCCGATCTCTATGACCGTTCAAGCGCCAATGCCCCTTCCCCGCCAAGTCCGTGCGCGCACGGTCACGGCGGTGCTGGGTCCGACCAACACCGGCAAGACCCATCTCGCCATCGAGCGCATGCTGGGCCACAAGTCCGGCCTGATCGGGCTGCCGCTGCGCCTGCTGGCGCGCGAGGTCTACGGCCGGGTGGCGGCCCGCGTCGGCGAGGACCAGGTGGCGCTGATCACCGGCGAGGAAAAGATCCTGCCGCGTCAGCCGCGCTATTATATCTCCACCGTGGAGGCGATGCCGCGCACCACCGACGTGGACTTCGTGGCCATCGACGAGGTGCAGCTGGCCAGCGACCTGGAACGCGGCCGCACCTTCACCGACCGGCTGCTGCGGTTGCGCGGCCAGTCGGAGACGCTGCTTCTCGGCGCCGCGACGGCCCGCCCGCTTCTGGAGAAGCTGCTGCCGGGCGTGAATGTCGTCACGCGGCCGCGCATGTCGGTGCTGACCTATTCCGGCTCCAAGAAGATCACCCGGCTGCCGGCGCGATCCGCGGTGGTCGCCTTTTCCGCCGACGAGGTCTACCAGATCGCCGAGCTGATCCGCCGCCAGCGCGGTGGCGCGGCGGTGGTGCTGGGGGCGCTGAGCCCGCGCACCCGCAACGCCCAGGTGGAGCTGTTCCAGTCCGGCGACGTGGACTATCTGATCGCCACCGATGCCATCGGCATGGGGCTCAATCTCGACGTCGATCACGTGGCCTTTGCCTCGGACCGCAAGTTCGACGGCTACCAGTACCGGCGGCTGAACGCGGGCGAGCTGGGCCAGATCGCCGGCCGGGCGGGCCGCCACATGCGCGACGGCACGTTCGGGGTGACGGGCCGGGTCGATCCGTTCGACGACGAGCTGGTGGAGCAGCTTGAGACCCATGCCTTCCAGCCGCTGCGCGTGTTCCAGTGGCGCAATCCGGACCTGGAGTTCGGCTCGATCGCGGCGTTGCGCCGGGCACTGGAGCGTGCCCCAAGCGAGGAGGGGCTGACCCGGGCGCCGCCCGCGGAAGACGTCGCCTGCCTCGAATTTGCCGCCCGGGATGCGGAAATCAGCGATCTCGCGCATGGACCGGCGGCGGTCGAGCGGCTATGGGACGTGTGCCAGCTTCCGGACTACCGCCGGATCGCGCCCGCAAACCATGCCGAGCTGGTGCTCGGGGTCTATCGCCATCTGATGACGACGGGCCGGATTCCGGACGATTGGTTCAGGAGCCAGCTCGCCTTCGCCGACCGGACGGACGGCGATATCGATACGCTGTCGAACCGGATCGCGCACATCCGGACCTGGACCTATGTTGCCAACCGGGCCGACTGGCTCGACGATCCCGCCCACTGGAGAGAAACCACCCGCGCCATCGAGGACCGACTGTCGGACGCGCTTCACGAGCGTCTGACGCAACGCTTCGTCGACCGTCGAACGAGCGTCCTGATGCGCCGGCTGAGAGACAACGACATGCTGGAATCCGAGATCACGACCTCGGGGGACGTGGTGGTCGAAGGGCACCACGTCGGTAACCTCCACGGCTTCCGCTTCATCCCGGTCTCGACCGCCGAGACGCCGGACATGAAAGCCGTGCGGGCCGCCGCCCAGAAGGCGCTGGCGAGCGAGTTCGAGCGCCGCGCCGATCGGCTGGCCGAGGCGCCGGATGCCGCCTTCGTGCTGTCCTCCGACGGCGCGATCCGCTGGCAGGGCGAGGCGGTGGCGAAGCTGATGCCCGGCGAGGAGACGCTGCGTCCCGCCATGCTGGTGCTCTCCGACGAGCAGCTTTCCGGCCCGGCGCTGGAGAAGGTCCAGGCGCGGCTGCAGCTGTGGCTGACCACCCACGTGGAAACGCTCCTGAAGCCGCTGTTCGACCTGAAGAACGCCGCCGATCTCGACGGCATCGCGCGGGGCCTCGCCTTCCAGATCTCCGAGGCGCTCGGCGTGCTCGACCGCCAGCAGGTGGCCGACGAGGTGAAAGGGCTCGACCAGCAGGCCCGTGCCGGGATGCGCCAGTACGGCGTGCGCTTCGGCGCCTATCACATTTTCGTCCCGGCGCTCCTGAAGCCGGCGCCGAGCCGGCTCCTGGCCGAGCTCTGGGCGCTGAAGAACGCCGATCTGGAGGTGCCGGGACTGGCCGAGCTGCCGCAGTTGTCCGCCTCCGGCCGGACCTCGATACCCGTCGATCCGACGGTGCCGAAGGCGCTTTACGGCGTCGTCGGCTTCCGGGTCAGCGGCAACCGGGCGGTGCGCATCGATATCCTGGAGCGGCTTGCCGACCAGATCCGGCCGCTGATTGCCTGGAAGCCGGCCGACAAGGGCGCGACCCCGCCGGAAGGGGCCATCCCGGAGGGCGGCGGCTTTACCGTCACCGTGTCGATGACCTCGCTGCTGGGCTGTTCGGGCGAGGACTTCGCCTCGATCCTGAAGTCGCTCGGCTACCGGGTGGAGCGTCGCGCGGCGCCCGCGCCGACACCGGCCGAGCCGGCAGCGGTCAGCGAGCCGGGGGGCAGCGGCGCGATCGCGGCGCCCTCCGGCGATGCGCCCGACACGCCAGTGGAGACGGCCGGGGACGGTCCGGTGGACGCCGGTCTGACCCAGGCGGAGGCCGAAGCGCCAGCCGCCGAGGCGCCGGCACCCAGCGCGGAGCTGGCAGCCGACGGCACCGCCGCCGAGGCGGCTGTTGCCGACCAGGCGGCCACCGCCGGGGAGGCCGACGGCGCGCCCACCGACACGCCCGCGCAGCCCGAACCGGCGGAAACGACCGCGCCCGGTGATTCGGAGGCCACGGTCCCGCCGTTGTCGGAAACCGAGGCCGAAGCCTCAGCCGAAGCGCCGGTGGTGGATGCGGTTGCCGGGGCGGAGACCGCGCCGGCCAGCGAAGCGAGTGCGGACACTCCGGCGGCCGACGGAGCCGGTGCCGAGGCCGAAGCCGCTCCGGCCGAGCCGGAGATGATCGAGGTCTGGCGCCCCGGACGGAAGCGACGCGGCAACGACCGGCGTCCCGACCAGCGGGGCGAGCGCGGCGACCAGGCGGGCAATCGCGACGGCAAGCCGGGCCGCGGCCGGCGCGGCGGCGGCGATCGCAAGCCGCACCAGGGTCGCGGCGGCGAAGGCGGCGGCAAGCGCCACGGCGGGCCCGGCGGTGGTCCCAATCGGCCCGGCAAGGGGGGCGGCGGGCCGCGCGACGACCGCCGGCCGAACCGTCCGCCCCAGCGGGAGCGGCCGGTGGACCCGGATTCGCCGTTCGCCAAGCTGGCCGAGCTGAAGAAGAACCTGGAGAAGGGCCCGGGTGACGCCTGACGCGGAGGAGCCGGCCGACCGGCTGCGCATCGATCTGTGGCTCTGGTGGGCACGGTTCGCCCGCTCCAGGTCGCTCGCCCAGGAGCTGGTCGGCAAGGGCCGGGTCCGGGTCAACCGCGACAAGGTGAAGACGCCCGGCCGGCGGGTCGGCGTCGGCGACGTGGTCACCGTGGCGGCGCACCGGCAGGTGCGGGTGGTGCGGATCCTGGCGCTGCCGGACCGGCGGGGGTCGGCGACGGTGGCCCGCGGCCTCTACGAGGACCTTTCGCCGCCGCCGGACGAGGCCGGTGCGCCCGGGGACGACGCATGACAGCGTCGCGTCATTCGGCCCAAAGCCGGGCCGTTGCACGGGGCGCCGCGGATTCCCATCCTCACGACCACCCTGGAATTAAACGAAGGTTGCTTGAGACCGGCGCGCACAGGCGCTAATCCCGTGTTGGTTTCCGCGCGGCGCAAAAACCCTGCGCCGGGCCCGTTTGGAGGATCGAGATGACGTACGTCGTCACCGACGCGTGCATCAAGTGCAAGTACACCGACTGCGTCGAGGTGTGCCCCGTGGATTGTTTCTACGAGGGCGAGAACATGCTCGTCATTCATCCCGACGAGTGCATCGACTGCGGCGTGTGCGAGCCGGAATGCCCGATCGACGCCATCAAGCCGGACACCGAGCCGGGCCTGGAAAAATGGCTCGAGGTGAACGTCGAGTACGCCAGCAAATGGCCGAACATCACGGCCAAGAAGGACGCGCTGCCGGAAGCGGACGAATTCGACGGCGTCGAGGGCAAGTTCGAGAAATACTTCTCGGCCGAGCCGGGCGAGGGCGACTGATCGGTCTGTGTGCGCCGGCCCCTCGCGGGCTGCGCGCTGGCTCCGCCCGAGAGGCGGCCCGCCCCGGACGACGCCCGGCGTCCACCCCTGTTGGTAAGCCGGCTTACCTGAATTCCGCAGGCCGAAACGGGTGCTGAGCGCGC
Organism: Amorphus coralli DSM 19760; assembly: GCF_000374525.1. Taxonomy (GTDB): domain Bacteria; phylum Pseudomonadota; class Alphaproteobacteria; order Rhizobiales; family Amorphaceae; genus Amorphus; species Amorphus coralli. The sequence goes on along the minus strand of NZ_KB894576.1, from coordinate 92,789 downwards.
GAACGTGTCCAAATGCCGCACAGCCTGCGCGTGCATTCCGGCGCCGCAAGTCTTTTTGCCGTGCGGCAAGCCTTTGATTTTTACCCGATTTGCGTTATATTAGGAAATTCGTTTGATCGTCTGGATCGAGGCATCATCAGCCGCCACCATCCCGTCATCGCCGTGATTTCGTCGGCTGGCCCTGTCGCCCGCCGGACGCATGGCCTCGGATTTGTGGCTGGAGATCGCTGACGCAAGCGCGCGTTCATCCGCTGGACGCGCCGGGGGCAGGTCCGGTGATCGGCGCAAGCAAGCGGCGCCAATGGCCGCTCAATAGACGATTCGACCGGAATGTCAAAGGTCGGGTCCACAAGACGTAAGTAGGCGCAGGAGTGCACACTCGTATGGCCACCTCGGCAAAGAAACCCGCTCAGCGGTCGACCTTCAAGCCCCAGGATTACATCGTCTACCCGGCCCACGGCGTGGGTCAGATCGAGGCGATCGAGGAGCAGGAGGTCGCCGGCCACAAGCTCGAGCTGATCGTGGTCAATTTCGAAAAGGACAAGATGACGCTGCGCGTTCCGGTCGCCAAGGCGAAGAGCGCGGGCCTCCGCAAGCTCGCCGACGCGCCGACCGTGAAGAAGGCGCTGGACGTCGTCACCGGCCGCGCGCGCGTGAAGCGCACCATGTGGAGCCGCCGCGCCCAGGAATACGAGGCGAAGATCAACTCCGGCGACCTCCTGTCGATCGCCGAAGTGGTCCGCGACCTGTTCCGCGCCGACACCCAGCCCGAGCAGTCCTATTCCGAGCGCCAGCTCTTCGAGGCGGCGCTGGACCGGATGGCCCGCGAGATCGCGGCCGTGAACAAGGTCTCCGAGACGGAGGCGGTCAAGCTGATCGAATCGCAGCTGGCCAAGGCGCCGCGCCGCGGTCCGAAGACGGCGGAGGCCGAGGCGGCCGACGACGTGGACGGCGAGGCGGAGCAGGAAGAGGCGGCCTGATCGGCGCTTTCCGAGCAACTGTCTAAGCTTTCGTGGAACGGGCGCCCCTGGGCGCCCGTTTTGCGTTCGGCGCCCTGTTGCGCTGCGCAGGGCCGGCCGGCCCCGCCTGGCGGCACGCACCCCCGTCACGGGCGTTCACGTTTGTGTGCTGAGGCCCGAATCATCTCGCATGATCCGGCCTCCGGCGCGCATCGTAGAGGGGGAGGACAAAAGACCAGCATGCGAGGCCGCCATGGCAGGGACAACACCCTCTCGTCGCCAGCTCGTTCGAGCCGCGATGAAAGCGCCGTATCTGGAACGGGACGAGGAACTCGCCCTGGCCCGCAAATGGCGGGAGGAGGGTGACCAGCCCTCCCTCGACCTGCTTGCCTCTGCCCACATGCGGCTGGTGATCGCCATCGCCGCCAAGTTCCGTCATTTCGGGTTGCCGATGAACGACATGATCCAGGAGGGTCACGTCGGACTTCTGGAAGCGGCCTCGCGCTTCGAGCCGGAGCGCAACGTCCGTTTCTCCACCTACGCCACGTGGTGGATCCGCGCCTCCATCCAGGACTACATCCTGCGCAACTGGTCCATCGTGCGGGGCGGCACCTCATCGACCCAGAAGGCGCTGTTCTTCAATCTGCGTCGGCTGCGCGCCAAGTTGTCGCGCAACGGCGGATCCGCCACCGACCCGGCTGTCGTCGCCGAAATCGCAACGGCGATCGGCGTCTCTACCGCCGACGTGGAGCTGATGAACGCCCGCATCTCCGCTCCCGATACCTCGCTCAACGCGCCGGTGGTCGAATCCGACGAGCAGGCCTCCGATCGCCAGGATTTCCTGGTCTGCGAGGCGCCGCTCCAGGACGAGACGGTGGGGACGGTCATCGACACGGAACGCCGCAGCCGGTGGCTCAAGCGGGCCTTGAACGAGCTGTCGGAACGCGAGCTCAGGATCGTGCGCGAACGCCGGCTCGCCGACGAGGGCGCGACGCTCGAGGCCCTCGGCTCTGCGCTGGGCATCTCCAAGGAGCGGGTCCGGCAGATCGAAAGTCGGGCGCTTGAGAAGCTTCGCACGGCGCTCCTGCGCGATCATCCCGACCGGGCCGCCTTCACGGGCTGAGCCCGCCGGTCCCGTCCTCCCGAGGCCATTGGCCGATTGGGGGTGTCCGGAGGGCCCGTCGTCCCGGGCCAAGGCCTGGCTGACGGGCCTCCGGGCGCCCCTTTTTTGCGGACCGGGTGTCAGCCCGCGAGGCCGGGGAAGAGGCCAAGCACGCCGATGATGATGAGATAGGCGGCGACCGCGTAGTTGAGGATGCTGGGGACGATGAGGACCAGAACCCCGACGACAAGCGCGAGCAGCGGCTGAACGGCAAATTCCATCATGGTTGGGCACTCCCTGTGGCGCAGGTCGGCCGGTCCCGGCGCAAGCCCGGAGGGCGCCTGCGGGTCTTCAGCCACCGCCGGGTGACGGGGCCGGGCGAACGCTTTCAGCCCGTGGGCGGGAGCGTCCGCACCCCAGAGTTGTGAATCGGATCGCGCGGTGCGTCCAGCCCCGCGCAGCCGGTGTCAGAGCAGCGCGGCGAAAACCGCCCGCACCTGCTCAGCCGTCGGCCTGGGACCCTGGCCGGTCACGTAGCGGAGCGTGATGCCATCAATCAGCCCGGCGCAGACCTCGACCGGCGCATCGGCGCGCCTGCCCGCCATCAGATCGAGGAAGAAGGCGATGGGTCGCTGCGCGGCGGCCGTCAGTCGCTCGCCCACCCCCTCAAGCTCCGGCCGGCGGGCGGCCGCCAACGTCAACTCCATGCGGGCGAGAAACAGGTCACGCTCACGATCGGCGTAGGCGACGAGTTCGACGCCGACATAGTCGATCGCCGCATCCATGCCCTGAGCGGCAACCCGCTCGGAAAAGCCGACCTGCAGGTCGTCGCAATCCTTGCCGAGCAGTGCCTCCAGCCGATCTGCCGCCGCGGCGAGCAGCGCCGCCTTCTTCGGAAAATGATAGCTCGTGGAGCCGGCCGGGAGGCCGGCAGCCGCGTCCACCGCACGGTGGGTGAGCCCGTCGAGACCGGCGCCGGCGATGACCGCGAGGGTGGTGTCGAGGATGAGGGTCTTGCGGTCGGGGGCGGCCATGCACACAGGACTCTACAAATGTAGTGGAATGCGCTACAAGATACGGCAAATGTCCAACCAGAGGAAGGGCTCCCCCGTGACGCCGTCCATAACCCGACTGAACCCGCCCACGATGCCCGACTCTACCGGGCTCGGCTATTCCCAGATCTCCATCGTCGAAGCCGGCCGCGTTGCTTACGTGTCCGGGCAGGTCGCGGTGCCCCCCGACGGAGGTGCCGTCCCGACCGGTCTCGCCGACCAGGCGCGGCTGGCTGCGGCCAATGCCCGTGCCGCTCTCGATGCGCTCGGCGCCGGTCCCGAGGATATCGCGATCCTGCGCTGCTTCATGACGGACCTCGGGCCAGACACGCTGGCGACCGCCTATCCGGCGGTACTGGAGCTGTTTGCCGGAGCCGCGCCTTGCGTCACGGGCGTCGGCGTCGCGGCGCTGGCCGGCGAGGATCTGAAGATCGAACTGGAACTGACGGTGCGCCTGCCCGGCTGACCGTCTCTCAATCCGCCAGGTAGGGCGCGATCATCGCATCGATCGCGCCGGCAACGGCGGTACGGACTGCCGGGTCGGCGCCGTGCTGCGGTTTGGCGAACCGGCCGCTGTCGTTGTCGAAATAGCGCCCGGAGGCGTCCGCAAACTCTGAGGAGAGGGCCGCGCGGGTCAGGATGTCCACGCCGACGCCGACATCCTGGCCGGCCACACCGAAGCCCTCCCGGACCATCCGGGTGGCCAAGAGCGAGCCGGGATTGACCGCCACTGTCACCGGTCCGTCCGGTCCCAGTTCGGCGGCGAACGCCGCGGACCAAAGCGTGAGCGCCAGCTTGCTCTGGGCGTAGGCGGGCATGGGCTCCAGCCGGCGCCGGCCGGCAAGCGCCTCCAGGTCGACCGGTGCCTGGGCGGCGGAGGAGAGATGAACGATGCGGCCATCGGCCGGTATCAACGGCAGGAGCCGCCGGCTGAGCAGCGCCGGCGCCAGCGTGTTGACCACGAAACGCACGTCGAGGCCGTCGGGCGTGATCGGATCATCGGTGCGGTAGACGCCGGCATTGTTGATCAGGACATCCAGCCGGGCGTGGCGGCCGGCCACGGTATCGGCGAGCGACGCGACGTCGGCGAGGCGGGACAGGTCCGCCTGCACCGTCTCCACAGGACCGGCGCCGTCCACAGCACCGAGATCGGCGGCCGTTGCCTCCAGCTTGTCGGCGCTGCGGCCATGGACGATGAGCCGGTGGCCCAGGCCCGCGAGATGCAGGGCCGTCTCCCGGCCGATTCCGTCGGTCGCTCCGGTAATCAGGATGGTTTTCATGGCTGTCCTCAATCTCCGAGCGGCGGCGCCGCGGCGGGCCGGCCTCAGCCGAGGTCGTCGGAGCCCGCGATCAGAACGTGAGTGCTGACGGATCCCGCCTGGCGCGCCTTGAGCTGCGGTGCGTATTCGGGATCGTTCATGAAGGCGAGCGCAGCCTCCCGCGACGGCCACTCGATGATGACCCGCAGCGCCACCTCGTTCGCCTCGCCTTCCAGCCGCTCGTGGCTCGTCGTGCGGGCCAGGTAACGACCGCCGTGGGCGGCAAGCCGCGCGTTGGTGACGGGGGGATAGTCGGCCAACCAGTCGGTGCTGGTGGGGGTGACTTCGAGAACCGAATAGTAAGCCATGGTGCGGTCTCCGTGCCGGGTGCGGGGGATCAGATCTGTTCCAGGACCTGCTTGCCGATGACCCGTCCGCTCTCCTGGCGGACATGGGCGGCGCGCAGGCTCTCCACGTCGAGCTTGCCGGCTCGTTCGGTCACCGTCGAGAGAAGGGATGCGGTGCGCGCTGGTGGTGGACGACGGCGCCTCGCAGCGCATCGCGACACTGGCCGGGGCGGGGCTGTCGATCAACTCGCTGTGGAGCGTCGAGCACGACCTGGCGGCCGGGCGGCTGGTGCGGGTCCTGCCGGACTGGCGGCTCAACGACCACTCGGTGCTGTGGCTGGTCTATCCCCGGTCCAACGTGCTGACCGCCAAGACGCGGACCTTCATGGACTATCTGATCGAGACGCTGGGGCGCGGCCGGGCCTGGTAGGGCGGGAGCCGGCCGGGCAAAAGAAAAGGGCGGCCCGAGGGCCGCCCTTCGTGGTCTTGCGTGACGGCGCTGCGCGCCGCCGGCCGAAACCCGGCCTTACTTCTCGTCGTCGCCGCCTTCGCGGGCCTTGAGGGCCGCACCGAGGATGTCGCCGAGCGACGCACCGGCATCGGTCGAACCGAACTGCGCGACGGCTTCCTTCTCCTCGGCGATTTCCAGCGCCTTGATCGACACGCCGACCTTGCGGGCCTTCTTGTCGAACTGGGTGATGCGGGCATCGACCTTCTGGCCGACCGAGAAGCGCTCGGGCCGCTGCTCGGAGCGGTCGCGGGCGAGATCGGCACGGCGGATGAAGGCGGTGAGATCGGTATCGACGATCTTCACGTCCAGGCCGGCATCCTGAACCTGCGTCACTTCGCAGGTCACGATGGCGCCCTTGCGGACTTCGCCAGCCTCGGTGAACGGGTCGCCCTGGAGCTGCTTGATGCCCAGAGAAATCCGCTCCTTGTCCACGTCGACGTCGAGCACAACGGCGCGAACCATGTCGCCCTTGTTGAACTCGGTGATGACGTCCTCGCCCGGACGGTTCCAGTCGAGATCCGACAGGTGGACCATGCCGTCGATGTCGCCATCGAGACCGATGAACAGGCCGAACTCGGTCTTGTTCTTGACCTCGCCCTCGACCTCGGAGCCCACCGGATGGCTCTCCAGGAACTGCTCCCACGGGTTCTCGAGCGTCTGCTTGAGGCCCAGCGAGATGCGGCGCTTGACGGGATCGACCTCGAGGATGACGACCTCGACTTCCTGGCTGGTCGACACGATCTTGCCCGGATGGACGTTCTTCTTCGTCCAGCTCATCTCGGAGACGTGGATGAGGCCCTCGATGCCCGGCTCCAGCTCGACGAACGCACCGTAGTCGGTGATGTTGTTCACGCGGCCGGTAAAGCGCGCGTTCACCGGGTACTTCGCCTCGATGCCTTCCCACGGGTCGGCCATCAGCTGCTTCATGCCGAGCGAGATGCGGTGGGTCTCGTGGTTGACCCGGATCACCTGCACCTTGACAGTCTGACCGATGGTCAGGATCTCGGTCGGGTGATTGACCCGGCGCCACGCCATGTCGGTGACGTGAAGCAGGCCGTCGATGCCGCCGAGATCAACGAACGCACCGTAATCGGTGATGTTCTTGACCACGCCCTCGATGATCTGACCCTCTTCGAGGCTCTGGACCAGCTCGGAGCGCTGCTCGGCGCGGGTTTCCTCGAGCACGACGCGGCGCGACACGACGATGTTGCCGCGGCGCTTGTCCATCTTGAGGATCTGGAACGGCTGCGGGGTGTGCATCAACGGGCCGACGTCGCGCACGGGACGGATGTCCACCTGGCTGCGCGGCAGGAAGGCCACGGCCCCGTCGAGGTCGACGGTGAAGCCGCCCTTGACCGAGTTGAAGATCTGGCCGGTGACCTTCTCGTTCTTGTTGAAGGCAACCTCGAGCCGGATCCAGCTCTCCTCGCGCCGCGCCTTGTCGCGCGACAGAACGGCCTCGCCGAGCGCGTTCTCGACGCGCTCCAGGTAGACCTCGACCTCCTCGCCCATGGCGAGTCCGTCGTCACGGCCCTTGGCGCCGAATTCCTTCAGCGGCACGCGGCCTTCGACCTTGAGGCCGACGTCGATGACGGCGAGGTCCTTTTCGAAGCCGACCACCGTCCCTTTGACGACGGTCCCTTCCTGCATGTCAGCCGCTTTGAAAGAAGCATCGAGGAGGGCGGCAAAATCCTCGCGCGAAGGGGTCTGTACGGTCATTCAGTCTCCTGGTCGCCGATTGCTCGGCAGGCGCCGGGGGTTGGTGTTGATCGTTCCGTCCTAAAAGGGTGTCATCTTGGTCCGCCCGGAGGCGGACAAGCCGGCGCAGGACCCCTGCAGGACAGCCGTGTCTCTGGTGAAATGCAACGAGCGACCGGGATCGAGCGATCTCGGCCGTCCGCAATCTTCCGCGCAATGTGGGGGCGATCGGGCCCGGTTTCCAACGAAACCGCTGTCCGATCCGGCAGGACCTATCGCGACCCGGACGCGCCGGGCGACGAACGCAAGGCCCCGTCGACGATTTCCACAGCCGCACGGAACGCGGCATCTATATCCAAGTCCGTCGTGTCGAGCAAGACGGCGTCGGGCGCTGCGGCAAGGGGCGCCACGGTGCGGCCGGAGTCGCGGGCGTCGCGCCGGCGCAGGTCGGCCAGCACCTCGTCGAAGGAGCAATCCTCGCCGCGGCCCTGCATCTCGGCGGTGCGGCGCGCGGCGCGGGCCTCGGGCGCGGCCGTGACAAAGAGCTTGGCCACGGCATGGGGGCAGACGACGGTGCCGATGTCGCGACCGTCGAGCACCGCACCCGGCTCCGCATCGGCGAAGGCGCGCTGGTGCTCCACCAACGCGGCGCGGAGTTCGGGCAGGACGGCGATCTTCGAGGCCGCCTCGCCGATGGCGTGGCCGGACAGGTGCGCCCGGTCCATGGCGGCAAAATCGATCCGGCGGGCCGCGGCGACGGCGGCCGTCTCGTCGTCCAGCGGTTCGCCCCGGGCGACGAGCTCGCTGGCGACGGCGCGATAGGTGAGGCCGGTGTCGAGATAGCGCAGGCCGAAATGCTCCGCCAGGCGGCGCGCCAGCGTCCCCTTGCCGGACGCGGCGGGTCCGTCGATGGCGACGATCACGCTGCCTCTCCCGCGGTGAAGGCGGCGCCGAGGCTTTCCATCATGGCGGTGAAGCCGGGGAAGCTGGTGGCGATCATGCGGGTGTCGTCGACGGTTACTGGCTCGTCGGCGGCGAGCCCCATGACCAGGAAGCTCATGGCGATGCGGTGGTCGAGATGGGTGGGCACCGTGGCGCCGCCGGCAAGCCCGGTGCGGCCCGTCACGGCCATCCACGTGTCGCCGGTCTCCACCGCGATGCCGTTGGCGCGCAGCCCGGTGGCCATGGCCTCCAGCCTGTCCGCCTCCTTCACGCGCAGTTCGCCGACGCCTTCCATGCGCGTCGTGCCCTCTGCGAAAGCGGCAGCCACGGCAAGCACGGGGTACTCGTCGATCATCGACGGCGCCCGGCTGGGCGGCACGGTGATGCCCTTGAGACGGCTGGCGCGCACGTGCACGTCGCCGATGCGCTCGCCGCCGGAGATCCTCTCGTTCTCGATGGCGATGTCGGCGCCCATTTCCGAAAGCGTGTCGAACAGGCCGGTGCGAGTCGGGTTGAGAAGCACGTCGGAGACCATGACGTCGGAGCCCGGCACGATGAGGCCGGCCACGATCGCGAAGGCGGCAGAAGAGGGGTCGCCCGGCACGACCAGGTCCATCGGCTCCAGTTCGGCACGACCGGTGAAGGAGATCTGGCGGCGCCCGGACGCGTCTGTCTCCGTCTTGATCGGCAGGCCGAAGCCCGCGAGCATCCGCTCGGTGTGGTCGCGCGAGGGGCTGGCCTCGATGACGGTGGTGGTGCCCGGCGCGTTGAGACCGGCGAGCAGCACCGCCGACTTGACCTGGGCGGAGGGCACCGGAAGCTCGTAGGTGATGGGCACGGCGGTCTCGGCACCGCGCATGGTGAGCGGCAGCCGGTCGCCGGAGCGGGCGAGAACGGTGGCGCCCATGCTGCGCAGGGGATCGAGCACCCGCCCCATGGGCCGGCGCGACAGCGAGGCGTCGCCGATCGCGGTGGCCACGATCGGGTGGCTGGCGAGCAGGCCCAGGGTGAGGCGCACCCCGGTGCCGGCGTTGCCGAAGTCGAGTGCGGTCTCCGGCTCCAGAAGGCCGCCGACGCCGACGCCGTCCACATGCCAGCGGCCGTCGTCGGTCCGGACGACGTGAGCACCGAGCGCGCGCATCGCCCCCGCCGTGGCCATCACGTCTTCCGATTCAAGAAGGCCCTCGATGGTGGTGTGGCCGACGGCGAGGGTGGCCAGCATCAGGGCGCGATGGGACACCGACTTGTCGCCGGGCACGCGCAGGCGGCCGTTGAGGGCGGCAGCGGGAGATGAAGTCAGCGGGGTCGGTGCCAAGCGGGTGTGCCTCGGTTCGGCCGCCCGGCTGCGAGGCCCATTCCGGCAGCGGTGGCGGCGTCGGTCTGCCGGGGCGCAACGACCGGTGGCCGGTCGGTTTCGGCCCATCGGCGGCGCCCGCGACGGGGTAACGGGGACGCTAGCTAACACGCTCCCGGTGCCCCGTCACCCCGGGCGCACGGCCCGCGGATTGAGACATCCTTTTCAAAGTGTGTCGATTCGGCTTTGACACGACCGGCCCCTCTGTGTATTCGAGCCGCCTTCCTGTCAGAACGCGAGGCGGTTCCGTGGCGAAACCAGAGCTCGGCACCAAACGACTGTGCTCCGAATGCGGGGCAAAATTCTACGATCTGAACAAGGATCCGATCCTGTGCCCGAAGTGCGGCACGCCGTTCGTCGTGGCATCGGCACCGCCGCCGCGGCCGACCAAGGCGGCGGCCGCTGCTGCCGCGGCCAAGCCGGAACCGGAAGCGGAGACGCCGGAGACCGACGAGGACGAAGGTGTCGAGCTGGTTTCGCTTGACGAGGCCGACGAGGATGCGGCTCCGGCCAGCCGCGAAACGCCTTCGGATGACGACGACGAGCAGGACATCGAGCTCGACGCCGACATCCCGGACGACGACGACGACAACTTCCTCGAAGACGACGAGGACGGTGATGACGACGTTTCCAGCGTCGCGCGCGCGTCTGATGACGACGAGGAAGACACCGACCGCTGAGGCGAACGTGTCGCTGCGGTGGAAAGAGGCCAAAAGGCCTATTGATTCCGCCGCAAAGGGCACATAAGTTCCGCAGCGCTCGTCGGGGACGCCCAAACCCCGGCAACGGATGGGGCCATAGCTCAGTTGGGAGAGCGCTTGAATGGCATTCAAGAGGTCGGCGGTTCGATTCCGCCTGGCTCCACCAAATTTCCCCGGAAGTCGAGTTTCACTCATTCACGCCGAGCGCGCTACGCGCGTCGGCTCCGCGCAAGCGTCCTGATGAGTCCTGGGCCGCAATCGCGGAGCGACACCCGCAGGGGCACTTTGCCTGCGACTGCGTGTGCGTCACGCAGACGCGCTCAGAGAAGCCTGAAGGCTCCGGTGTTCCGCTCACGCTGATGCTGATCACTCACGCAGGGCGCGCGACGCGCCACGGCTCCGCGAGGGCGGGCGAAAGCCCGGACGGCGGTCGCGGCCTGGTGCCGGCCCGCGGTTCCGCGACGCCCCGCCCCGTTCTCTCGGCTTTGATCGGCGCCGATGATCCTCAGAAGCCGTAGAGCTCGGCCGGGTTGTCGACGAGCACGCGGTGTCGGGTCGCGTCGTCGGGCAGCCACTCCAGCAGGGCATCGAGAAGCATCGCCTCGTCGGGATAGTCCTCGGCGTCCGGCTTCACGCTCACATGCGGCCAGTTGGAGCCCCAGACGACCCGTTCCGGCGCATGGGCGATGACCCGGGCCGCGATGGCGGCCACGTCGTCATAAAGCGGCGGGCCCGAGCGACTGGTCTCGTAGGGGGCGCACAGCTTGTACCAGGCGTTGCCGCGGTCGAGGAGGCGCAGGACCGTGTCGACCCGCGCATCGTCGGCCGGCACCGGCTCCAGGAACTTGGCGAAATGGTCGATGACGTAGGGCGCCTGGATGGCTTCCAGGGCGGCCAGGTGATCCTCGATCTCGCAGCCGTCGAACTGGACGATCAGGCTCCATCCCATCTCACGGGCGAGCGCCTCCACCGGCGCCATCGCCGCAATCGGGGTGGCGCCGCCGGGCAGGTTCATGATTCGCGCACCGCGCACGCCGCGGTCACTGAGCGGGGCGAGATCGTCGGCGGTCATGTCCGGCGACACGGCGATGATGCCGCGAGCCGTGTCCGGTCCGAAGCTGTCGAGCGCGGCCAGCACCGCACCGTTGTCGAACTGGTAGGCATTGGGCTGGGTGACGATCACCCGCTCCAGGCCGAGCCGGCGCTGGACCACCCGGTAGTCCTCGACGGTGGCGAGCTGGGCGATGGGCGGCCCGCCCGGCTGGCTGTCGAAGCCTTCGGCGAAGATGTGCATGTGGCAATCGGTGGCCCCAGCGGGCGCCACGAGCTTCGGCGCCGGCCCCGTGAGGGGTCGGGTGTTGGCGGGGATGTCGCCCATGATCAATCGTCCTTCAGCGCGTAGGTCTCGAGTGCTGCCCGGTCGATCTCGATGCCGAGGCCGGGGCCGTCCGGGATCGCGACGACGCCGTCGGTGTGATCGATCGGCGTGGCGAGCACCGCCTGGCGAAACGGGTTAGGGGTCCGGTCGAACTCCAGGATCGGCTCGATGGGCGACCGGCGCGGCGGGTTCGGCGCCAGAGCCGCGATGAACTGCAGGCTCGCGGCGATGGCAACGCCGGTGCCCCACACGTGCGGCGCGAGGCGAACGCCGTGCAGGGCGGCCAGATCGGCGACCCGGCGGATCTCGGTGAAGCCGCCGGTGCCGCAGATGTCCGGCTGCGCGATGTCCACGGCCCGGGTCCTGAGCGGCTCCTCGAAGCCGTAGCGACCGTGCCAGGTCTCGCCGCCGGCGACCGGGATCGGCTGGCCGTCGCGCACCGCGTGGTAGGCGGAGAGCTGTTCCGGAAGCACCGGCTCCTCGAACCAGTCGATGCCGTAGTCCCAGGCGCGACAGCCGACCTCGATGGCTTCCAGGACGTCGTATCCGTGGTTGCCGTCGATCATCAGCCGGACGTCCGGGCCAATGGCGTCGCGCACGGCGGCGATGACGCGCAGATCCTCCTCCACGTCGAAGCCGATCTTGATCTTCACCGCGTGGAAGCCCTCGGCGCGATAGCCCGCCACCTCCGCGGAGATGTCGGCGACGGGCTCGACGCCGTCCTTGCGGAAGGAGCCGGTGGCGTAGGCGCGGACGGTCTCGCGAAAGCGGCCGCCGAGCAGCGTCGAGACCGGCACGCCGAAGTGCTTGCCCTTGATGTCCCAGAGCGCGATGTCGATGCCGGAGAGCGCGGTGACCGTCAGGCCGCGCTGCCCCTGGTCGCGCAGGGCGTTAGTGAGCTCGAGCCAGATCTTCTCGGTTTCCAGTGGGTCGCGGCCGACCAGTCGGGCGGCATAGGCGGCCACCACGCCGGCGTTCGGCCCGGCCGGTCCGAGGCATTCGCCCCAGCCGACGGTGCCATCCTCGCAGACGATCTCCACCAGGCAGTGCTGCCGCCGGTCGAAGCGCATGGACGCGCTTTCGAAGGCGTGGTCGAGACGGTGGTCCAGGAGGTGGGTGCGGACGGCTTCGATCCTCATCGGCGGGTGGCGTTGATCAGGCCGGCGAGCATGTCTTCCTCCTCGGCGGTCAGGTCCGACAGCGGCGGACGGACGGGGCCGACATCATAGCCGACCAGGCGCACGCCCGCCTTGATGGCCGCGACGGCGTAGCCCTTCTCCCGGTTCCGGATGTCCATGAAGGGATAGAAGAAGTCGCAGAGGATCTGCTCGGTGCGGATGCGATCGCCGGCGCGCAGGGCGGTGTGGAAATCCTGCGCCAGCTGCGGCACGAAGTTGAAGACGGCGGAGGAGTAGGTGGTGAAGCCGGCGCCGAGATAGGCCTCGGCGAACAGCTCCGCAGTCGGCATGCCGCCCATGTAGGTCAGCCGGTCGCCGAGCATCGCGGTGATCTGGCGCACCAGGCCGATATCGCCCGAGCCGTCCTTGAACCCGATCAGGTTCGGGCACGCGTCGCACAGGCGGGCCAGCGTCGCGGCGGTGAGGATCGAGTTGTCGCGGTTGTAGACGATCACGCCCATGGAGACGGCGTCGCAGACCGCCTTGACGTGCTGGAAGAGGCCTTCCTGGGAGCCGTCGATCAGGTAGTGCGGCAGAAGCAGCACGCCGTCGGCGCCAGCCTCCTCGCTGGCCTGGGCAAGCGGTACGGCGATGCGGGTGCCGTAGCCGCAGCCGGCGATGATCGGGGTGTCGCCGGCGGCCGCCTTGGCGGCGCGGACGATGCGCGGCACCTCCTCCGGCGCCAGCGAAAAGAACTCCCCGGTGCCGCCGGCGGCGAACAGCGCGCTTGCACCGAAGCCGGACAGCCAGCCGACATGGTCCCGGTAGGGTTCCTCGTTGAATTCCCCGTCGGCGCCGAACGGCGTGACCGGGAACGACAGAAGCCCATTGCCCAGCGCGGCCTTCAGCGTGGTCGGTTCCATATCGTCCGTGATCCCTGTTGGTCTTTGAAACTGTGCGGGATCATATTACTCATCATATCTCTGTCAATAAGAGATATGATCATTTGGCGGCGGTGAGCTCGCTTCCCCGGATGAGGGAGCGATAGCGCTCCTGGCTGCCGTTCAGGTGAACCCGCATGGCGAGGCGGGCACCCTCGTCGTCGCGTGCGGAAATGGCCTCGACGATGCGCCGGTGTTCCGTCTGGATCTGGTCGAGATAGGTGGCCGGGGTGGCCTCGCCCTGACCGGACTGCAGCGAGGAGCGCGGGATGACGGTGCGGCCCATCATGGTGAGCACTTCGCGGAAGCGCGGGTTGTTGGTGGCATCGGCGATGGCCAGGTGGAAAGCGAGGTCGGCATCGGTGGTCGGTTCGCCTGCGGCGATGAGCCGTCCAAGGTCCTCGAAACACTCGTAGATGGCTTCTTCCTGGGCCGGCGAGCGCCGCGCGGCGGCCAGCGCCGCGGCCTCCGCCTCCACCGCGGCGCGCAACTCGAGCATCTCGATAATCGAGGAAATCCGGGCAGTTTCGACATGAAAAGCGGCGGTCGGCGGTTGCGTGTCGAGGACGAACACGCCAACGCCATGGCGCGGCTCGACCAGTCCGTCGGCGCGCAGCGCGGCGATCGCCTCGCGGATCACGGTGCGGCTGACCGCGTGCTCGCGGGTGAGCGCCTGCTCGCTCGGCAGCTTGTCGCCCGGCTTCAGCCGGCCCTCGCGAATGGCCGCGCGCAGCCGGTCCGAAACGGTGGCCACGAGGTTGCGGCGGGCCGGCTTGCGGACGCTGCGGCCGGTGTCATCGGAGGCGCGCTCCGGCATGGTTTCGTCCGTCATGACGCCCTCCGGACGGCGGGTTTTCCACGACACGTCTTGATTGTCACCGCCTGTCGGGCTCCCCTTGCAATGATGCTATTGACGGGCCGTGCTCTAATTGTATGATGACTTGCCTCATGTGATATGACAAGATCAAGCTCGACCTTGAGGGAGGGATGACAATGACATCGTTGAACTCGCTTCTGCGCCCGGTGGCGATTGCCGCCGCCGCATTTTCCTTCGTAACCATCGCCACCGCCCAAGCGGACGACTGGCGCGGCTGGAACATCCATCCGCCAACCTATCCGAACGGCGTCGCGCTCGACCAGTTCGCCAAGGAAGTGACCGAGAAGACCGACGGGCGTGTCAACGTCACGGTCTACCACAACGGCGTGCTGGGTTCGCAGCCCGACGCGATCGAGCAGACCCGCAACGGCGCGCTCGACTTCGCCAACTTCAACATGGGGCCGATGGGCCCCATCGTGCCGGCGACGAACGTGCTGTCGCTGCCGTTCATCTTCTCCAGCGTCGACCAGATGCATAAGGTGATGGACGGCCCGATCGGACAGCAGTTCTCCGACGCGCTGTCGGAGAAGGGCCTGGTGGCCCTGGCGTGGTTCGATTCCGGCGCGCGCAGCATGTACAACACGCAGCGGCCGATCGAGAAGCCGGAAGACGTGAAGGGCCTCAAGGTCCGCGTCATGAACAACGACCTCTATGTCGACATGATCGACGCCATGGGCGGCAACGCCACCCCGATGGCCTACGGCGAGGTCTACCAGTCGCTGAAGACCGGGGTGGTCGACGGAGCGGAAAACAACTACCCGTCCTTCGATTCCTCCAACCATTTCGAGGTGGCGCCCTACTACTCCACCACCGAGCACCTGATCATTCCGGAGTGCCTGTGCGTCTCCAAGGCCAGCTGGGACGCGCTGTCGCCGGAAGACCAGGAAGCGGTGCGCCAGGCGGCGATCGACGCGGCCAAGCTGCAGCGCCAGCTGTGGGAGGAGCGCTCCAAGAAGTCGCGTGAGGACGTGGTCAAGGCCGGCGTGAAGATCAACGAGATCGCCGACAAGGCTCCGTTCCAGGACGCGATGAAGCCGGTCTACGCCAAGTTCATCGAGGCCAACCCGGACCTGAAGCCGCTGATCGACCAGATCCAGTCGACGAAGTAAGTCCGACCCGCAAGACTGCCCCGGATGCCCCGCGGTATCCGGGGCCCTTTGCGAGAGAGCCTCCGGTGACATCAACCCCGACCGACCCCGTGGACGGCCCGGCGCCCGAGCGCCGCCTTCCCGTCCTCAACGCCATCCTCGACGCCATCGCCAGCGCCTGCATGCTGGTGGCCGGGGTGATGCTGGCCACGCTGATCGTGATCTTCGGCTGGCTCGTCTTCGGACGCTACGTGCTCAACGACACGCCGACCTGGGTCGAGCAGGCCTCGATCCTGCTGATCGCCTGGATCACCTTCCTCGGCGCGGCGGTCGGCGTGCGGCGCAACACCCATCTCAACATCGACTTCGTGCGCGAGGCGATGCCGCGGATCATCCGCATGCCCCTGCGCGTCATCGCCGATCTCTACGTGATCGTGTTCGGTGCCTTCATGGCCTGGCAGGGATGGCGGCTGGTGGCGACCAACCTCGATCGCAAGATCCCGATGATCAACATCTCCGAAAGCTGGCGCGCCATGCCGCTGATGATCTGCGGCGCGCTGATGATCGTCTTCGCGGTGGCCCTGATGCTCGGCCTGTCGCGCCGCTTCTCGGACGAGGCCTGATTTCATGGGCCTCATCATCCTGTTCGGCGTCTTCTTCTTCGGGCTCATCGCCGGAGCCCCCGTCGCCTTCGCCGTCGGCGCCGCCTCCGTGGCCGCGTTCCTCTACGAGGGCTTCCCGCTGTTCGTCGCCTTCCAGCGCATCCTGTCGGGCGTGTCCGTCTTCTCGCTGCTGGCGATCCCGTTCTTCATCTTCGCCGGCGAACTGATGCTCCACGGCGGCATCGCCACCCGGCTGGTGCGGCTTGCCGCGGCGGCGGTGGGCAGCGTTCGCGGCGGCCTCGGCGTGGTCAACGTCGCCTCATCGATGCTGTTCGGCGGCATCTCCGGCTCGGCGGTGGCCGACACCTCCGCGCTCGGCTCCATCCTGATGCCGGTGATGAAGGAGAAGGGCTACGACGCCGACTACGCCGTGAACGTCACGGTGACCTCGTCGGTGGCCGGCGTGGTCATCCCTCCCAGCCACAACATGATCCTCTACGTGGTGGCGGCCGGCGGCGGCGTGTCGGTGTCCAAGCTGTTCATCGCCGGCATCCTGCCCGGCATCATCATGTGCGTCTGTCTCGCCATCGCCGCCTACCTGGTGGCGGTGAAGCGCGGCTATCCCAAGGAAGCGTTCCCGGGCTTCAAGGCGCTGGCCTACAGCATGGCCGCGGCGGTGCCCGGCCTCCTGACTGCCGTCATCATCGTCGGCGGCGTGCTCTCCGGCATCCTGACAGTCACGGAATCCGGCGCGTTCGGGGCGATCTACGCCATCATCGTCACGGCACTGGTCTACCGGGAACTCACCTGGGAGGCGTTCCGCACCTCGGTTCTGCGCTCTGTCAGGACCACCGCGCTGGTGATGATCCTGGTCGGCTGCGCCTCGGCCTTTTCCTACCTGCTCGCCATCTACCGGGTGC
Source organism: Amorphus coralli DSM 19760 (assembly GCF_000374525.1). Lineage (GTDB taxonomy): Bacteria > Pseudomonadota > Alphaproteobacteria > Rhizobiales > Amorphaceae > Amorphus > Amorphus coralli. Next base: position 75,940 of record NZ_KB894576.1, on the reverse strand, counting down.
CGGAACAGCTGACCTTCCTGCTCACCGCCATCTCCGACAACCCGATCATCATCCTCCTGATCCTCAACCTGGTGCTGCTGGGGTTGGGGATGATCATGGACATGGCCGCGCTGATCCTGATCTGCACGCCGATCTTCCTGCCCGTGGCCGCCAGCCTGGGCATGGACCCGATCCAGTTCGGCATCCTCCTGATGATGAATTTGGGGCTCGGCCTGTGCACGCCGCCTGTGGGCGCCTGCCTGTTCGTCGGCTGCGTCATCGGCGGGGTGAAGATCGAGCAGGCCGTGAAGACGATCTGGCCCTTTTATCTGGCGATCCTCGTGGCGCTGATGCTGGTCACCTACGTGCCGGCGATCTCGCTCACCCTTCCCGCGATGCTTGACTGAGGAACCCCTGACCGTGCTCGAGAAGCTCCTTCTGACCGGCGCCGCCGGCGGCCTTGCCACGCTGCTGCGCCCGCACCTTTCCGGTATCGCCCGCCAGGTGGTCCTGTCGGACATCGTGGACATCACCGACCTGGCGCCGCACGAGCGCTTCGTCGCCTGCGATGTCTCCGACTACGACGCGGTCACCGGCCTCTTCGACGGGGTGGACGGGGTCATCCACCTGGGCGGTGTCTCCATCGAGAAGCCGTGGGAGATTATCCTCAAGGCCAACATCGAGGGCGCCTACAACATCTTCGAGGCAGCCCGCCACAACGGCCAGCCGCGCATCATCTTCGCCAGCTCCAACCACGCCATCGGCTACTATCGCCGCGAGGAGCGGCTCGACAGCCGCTCGGTGCCGAAGCCGGACACGCTCTACGGCCTGTCGAAGGCGTTCGGCGAGAACCTGGCCAGCCTCTACTATGACAAGTTCGGCCAGGAGTGCCTGGCGGTGCGCATCGGCTCCTGCTTCGACAAGCCGAAGAATCCGCGCATGCTGGCCACCTGGATGGCGGTTGAGGACTTCGCCGACCTGGTGGCGCGGACCTTCGCGGCGCCGCGGCTGGCATACACCATCGTCTACGGAGCCTCGGCCAACGACGAGAGCTGGTGGGACAACCGGGATGCCGCCTTCCTCGGCTGGACCCCGAAGCACACTTCCGCCAAGTGGCGGGCCGAGGTGATGGACGAGGCCGCACCCGAGGCGCCGACCGATCCCGCCGTCATCTACCAGGGCGGCGCGTTCGTCGCCCTCGGCCACCCCGACGACGAGGCCTGAGCGCGGCCCTCCCGCCGGGTCCATCCCCGCCGGCCGGCAGCGGCGGCACCGTCGCGGCCGGCCCGCGCACGCATCGACGAGGAGACACGACATGGCACTGCACGAAAACCTGATCGGCGGCGCCTGGGTCGGCGGCGACCCGGTTGCCAACATCAATCCGTCGAACACCGACGAGGTGGTGGGCGAGTACGCCCGGGGCACCGAGAAGGATGCCCGCGACGCGGTTGCCGCGGCCAAGGCGGCGTTCCCGGCCTGGTCGCGGTCCGGGCTGATGGAGCGCCACGCGATCCTCTCCAAGGCGGCCGACGAGATCATGGCCCGCAAGGAAGAGCTCGGCCGGCTGCTCGCCCGCGAAGAGGGCAAGACGCTGCCGGAAGGCATCGCCGAGGCGGGCCGGGCCGGCCAGATCTTCGAGTTCTTTGCCGGCGAAGCGTTGCGCCTGACGGGTGAGACGGTGGCGTCGGTGCGTCCCGGCGTCGGCGTGGAGATGACCCGCGAGCCGGTGGGCGTGGTGGGGCTGATCACGCCGTGGAACTTTCCGATCGCCATTCCGGCCTGGAAGATCGCTCCGGCGCTCTGCCACGGCAACACGGTGGTGCTGAAACCGGCCGAGCTGACGCCGGGCTGCGCATGGGCGCTGGTCGACATCCTGAAGCGGGCCGGGCTGCCGGACGGGGTCCTGAACCTGGTCATGGGCAAGGGCTCCGTCGTCGGCCAGGCGATGCTCGACGATCCGGACGTGAACGCGATCTCGTTCACCGGCTCGGTGGCGACGGGCAAGCGCGTCGCGGCGGCCTGCGTGGAGCACATGCGCAAGGTGCAGCTGGAGATGGGTGGCAAGAACCCGATGGTGGTTCTCGATGATGCCGACCTCGACATCGCGGTGGAGACCTCGGTCAACGGCGCCTTCTTCTCCACCGGCCAGCGCTGCACCGCCTCGTCGCGGCTAATCGTGACGCAAGGCATCCACGACCGGTTCGTGGACGCCGTGGTGGCGCGCCTCAAGGCGCTGTCGGTGGACAATGCGCTGAAGGAAGGCACCCATATCGGACCGGTCGTGGACCAGTCGCAGCTGGAGCAGGACGAACGCTACATCGCCATCGGCCGCGACGAGGACGGGGCGAACCTGGCCTTCGGCGGCGAGCGGCTGAACCGGGAGACGCCGGGCTTCTACCTGCAGCCGGCGCTTCTGACGGAGGCGACCAACGCCATGCGCACCTCGCGCGAGGAGATCTTCGGCCCCGTCGCGAGCGTCATCCGGGTGAAGGACTACGAGGAGGCGCTGGCGACAGCCAACGACACGCCGTTCGGCCTGTCGGCGGGCATCTGCACCACGAGCCTGAAGCACGCCACCCATTTCAAGCGCAATTCGGAAGCCGGAATGGTCATGGTCAACCTGCCGACGGCGGGCGTCGACTTTCACGTGCCGTTCGGCGGACGCAAGGGCTCCAGCTACGGCCCGCGCGAGCAGGGCCGCTATGCCCAGGAGTTCTACACAACGGTGAAGACGGCCTACACGCTGGCCTGACGCGGCCGCCAGGTCGAGGGGCCTCGCATCCGGCGCGGGAGCATGGGACACTGCGGCCCATGCTCGACGAGAAAAGCGTGAGGGTCGCGCTCGAGGCGGAGCGCGGCCGGATCAGGGCCGAGATCGAGGACAGCGCGGAAAGCCGCGCGACGGTGGAACTCGACCAGACCTCGGTCGGCCGGCTGTCGCGCATGGACGCGCTGCAGGGCCAGGCGATGGCCCGGGCGGCGGACGAGCGCCGAAGGTTGCGCCTGTCGCGCATCGCCGCGACGCTGACGCGGCTCGACGACGGCGAATTCGGCGCCTGCGTCAGCTGCGGCGAAGACATCGCCGAGGCGCGCCTGATGCTCGACCTGACAACCCCGACCTGCATCCGCTGCGCGCGGTAGCGCTGGCCGGACCGCCGGGATCCGGAGCCGCTCCGCGCCTGGCGGGACGGCTCCGGCCGTTTCGATGCCCGGACGGGCGGAGGCCTACTCGGCCGTCCAGCCGCCGTCGATGGGCAGCACCGCGCCGGTGATGGAGGCGGCCGCGTCGGAGCACAGGAACACGGCGTAGGCCGCCACCTGCTCGACCGTCACGAACTCCTTGGTCGGCTGGGCGGCAAGCAGCACGTCCTGCTTGACCTGCTCCTCGGTGATGCCGCGTGCCTTGGCGGTGTCCGGGATCTGCTTCTCGACCAGCGGCGTCCAGACGTAGCCCGGGCAGATGGCGTTGGCGGTGACGCCGAACTTGGCCGTCTCCAGCGCCACCACCTTGGTCAGCCCGGCGATGCCGTGCTTTGCGGCCACGTAGGCCGCCTTGTCGGGGGAGGCGACGAGGGCGTGGGCGGATGCGGTGTTGATGATCCGGCCCCACTTGCGGGCCTTCATGCCCGGCACGGCGGCCTTGATGGTGTGGAAGGCGGAGGACAGGTTGATCGCGATGATCGCGTCCCACTTGGCGTCCGGGAAGTCCTCGATCGGCGAGACATACTGGATGCCGGCATTGTTCACGAGGATGTCGACGGCGCCGAATTCGTCCTCGGCCATTTTCACCATGCCGGTAATTTCGTCCGGCTTGGTCATGTCGGCGGCGGAGTAGAGGCACTTGACCTTGAACTCGGTCTCGATCGCGGAGCGCTCCTTCTCGATCGCGTCCGCGTCGCCAAAGCCGTTGATGACGATGTTCGCGCCCTTTTCGGCCATTGCGCGTGCGTAGCCGAGACCGATGCCGGAGGTCGATCCGGTGATCACTGCCGTCTTTCCGTTGAGCATGCCGCTCTCCTTCACTCTGTCATCCGGTCCGGGCCAGGCCCTGAACCGCGCTATCAGCGTCCCAAGTCCCTACTCTTTGCAAGGCTCGTGCTCAATCAACCGAATGAGTGACGCAGTTTTGCGACAGACAGGGCCGTTTTGCGACAGACAGGGCCGTCCCGGCGGCGATGCTCGCAATTGTGGGTCGGCCGCGATAGAAGGGGCGGAAGGCGCGCCGCAGACCGGAGCCGCGATCGGGCTCCGCCGTCCACCGACGCCAGAGGATCGAGACAGGCGATGACCGGCATCTTTCCGGACCCGAGCCACGACCACCGCCGTTGCGCCAGCGCCTCGATGGCGGCCGCCGAGGCGCACTGCCGCGACCGCGGCGTGCGGCTGTCCACGATGCGCCGCGCGGTGCTGGAACAGCTGGCGGAAAGCCACGAGCCGCTGGGCGCCTACGAGATCCTCGACCGGCTGGCGGTCGACGGCAGCCGTCCCGCGCCGATTTCCGTCTACCGGGCACTCACCTTCCTCACCGCCGAGGGGCTCGCCCACCGCATCGAGAGCCTCAACGCCTATGTCGCCTGCGCGGAGACCCACACCGACGCGCAGCCGCTGGTGTTCCTGATCTGCGAGAGCTGCCGGCAGGTCGGCGAGGCGAAGGCCTCCGACCTGGGCATCAAGGTGGACGCGGTGGCGCGCGCTGCCGGCTTCAAGCCGAACCGCGCGGCGCTGGAAATCTTCGGCCACTGCGAGCATTGCCGGACCGACTCGGAATGAGGTCCGCCCCTGCGGCGCCGCTGGCAGCGTCGCCGGCTGTCGCGCCGGCCCCCGACCTGAAGATCATCCTGCTTCTCGTGGTCATGTGTGCCAGCTGGGGCCTGCAGCAGGTCGCCATCAAGATCGCGCTCGTCGACATCCCGCCGCTGACCCAGCTGGCGGTGCGCTGCGCCGGCGGCATGGTGCTAGTCTATGCGTGGGCCCGGGTCCGCGGCACGCCGATCTTCCGGCGCGACCGCTCGCTCTTGCCGGGCATCCTGTCGGGCAGCTTCTTCGGCATCGAGTTCGTGCTGCTCTACCTGGCGCTGGAGCACACCGAGGCGAGCCGCGTCACCCTGTTCCTCTACACCGCGCCGTTCTTCGTGGCGCTGGGGGCCATCGCGCTGCTGCCGGGTGAACGGCTGAAGGCGCTGCAATGGGTGGGCATCGGCTTCTCCTTCGCCGGCGTCGCCGTGGCGCTGGGCGCGCCGCCGCCCTCGGCGAGCTGGTCCAGCATCGTCGCGGATGCGGTCTGCGTGCTGGCCGGCGCGCTCTGGGCCGGGCAGACGCTGACGGTGCGCAAGTCGGTGCTGCGCACGGTGCCGTTCGAGAAGGTGCTGCTCTACCAGCTCTTCATGTGCTTCCTTTATGCGGCCGTCTTCGCCGTGGTGCGCGGCGAGGAGCCGCACTGGCCGGTGTCGGGATCCGCCGCCTTCTGGCTTGCCTACCAGATCGTCTGGGTGGTGGCCGTCACCTACCTGGTCTGGTTCAGCCTCTTGTCGCGCTATGCCGCGGGTCCGCTGCAGGCGGCCACCGCCATGACGCCGGTGTTCGGCGTGGCGGCCGGCATCCTCGTCCTGGGCGAGCCGCTGACGCCGGGCTTCGCCGTTGCCGCACTGCTGGTCTTCATCGGGCTGGTGCTGGTCAACTACCGACGGCGCGCCCCGGTGGCGAAGGCGGCCCGGAGACCTACATAGGGCGGAGAACCCGCCGGTGGCTGTGCAGGCCGCCGCGTCATGCTATGGGTTCGCCGATCCGACCCGGCCCGAGCGCGACAGACCCAAGCGAGAGTTCGGCGATGAATGCCCCGATGAGCCCGATTTCCTCCGGACCCGGCACGCGCCGGCGCTCGGTGCCCGTCAACGTGGGCGGCGTTACCGTCGGCGGCGACGCGCCCATCGTCGTGCAGTCGATGACCAACACCGACACGGCGGACATCGAGTCCACCGTCGCCCAGGTGGCGGCGCTGGCCCGTGCCGGCTCGGAGATCGTCCGCATCACGGTGGACCGCGACGAGGCCGCCGCGGCCGTGCCCCATATCCGCGACCGGCTGCTCCTGAAGAACATCACCGTGCCGCTGGTGGGCGACTTCCACTATATCGGCCACAAGCTGCTCGCCGATCATCCCGCCTGCGCCGAAGCGCTGGCGAAATACCGCATCAATCCCGGCAACGTGGGCTTCAAGGCGAAGCGCGATAGCCAGTTCGGCGCGATCATCGAGATGGCGATGCGCCACGACAAGCCGGTGCGCATCGGCGTCAACTGGGGCTCGCTGGACCAGGAGCTGCTCACCCACCTGATGGACGAGAACGCGGCGTCCGATGCGCCGCTCTCGGCCGCCGCGATCACCCGCGAGGCGATGATCCGCTCGGCGCTGCTCTCCGCCGAGCGTGCCGAGGAGCTGGGGCTCGGCCGCGACAAGATCCTGATCTCCGCCAAGGTCAGCGACGTGCAGGAGCTGATCGCCGTCTACCGCGATCTCGCCCGGCGCTGCGACTACGGCCTGCACCTGGGCCTTACCGAGGCCGGCATGGGCTCCAAGGGCATCGTCGCCTCCTCCGCCGCGCTCGGCATCCTGCTGCAGGAGGGCATCGGCGACACCATCCGCATCTCGCTGACGCCGGAGCCGAACGGCGATCGCACCCAGGAGGTGAAGGTCGCGCAGGAGCTCCTGCAGACCATGGGCTTCCGGCAGTTCGTGCCGGTGGTGGCGGCGTGCCCGGGCTGCGGGCGGACCACCTCGACGGTGTTCCAGGAGCTGGCCAAGGACATCCAGGACCATCTGTCGTCCTCGATGCCGGTCTGGAAGGAGCGCTACCCGGGGGTGGAGACGCTGCACGTCGCCGTCATGGGCTGCATCGTCAACGGCCCCGGCGAATCCAAGCACGCTGACATCGGCATCTCGCTGCCGGGCACCGGCGAAACCCCGTCGGCGCCGGTGTTCGTGGACGGGCAGAAGGTCACCACGCTGCGCGGCCCCGGCATCGCCGACGAGTTCAAGCAGATGGTCGCCGACTATATCGAGCGCCGCTTCGGCGAGGGTCCGGCTTCGGCCAGCGACGCGGCGGAGTAGCGCGGGGCGAGGAAAAGCGGGAACCGGCTTTCCGCCCGCTTCCCGCTCATCACCTGAAGCGCGTCCCTACTCCGCCACTTCCCTCGCATCCTCCCCATCGAACGCCGCACGCGACGCTTCGATCTCGTCGGCATGGTCGACGGCCCACTGGGAGAGGTGGCTGATCGGTTCCAGCAGCGACTGGCCGAGCGGCGTCAGCGCGTATTCCACCTTCGGCGGCACGCTGGCGTGGACGGTGCGCACCACCAGCCCGTCGCGCTCCAGGGCGCGCAGGGTGAAGGTCAGCATGCGCTGGGAGATCACGCCGATCCGCCGCTTCAGCTCGTTGAAGCGGACGGGGCCGTCGGCGAGCAGCACCACGACGAGTACCGCCCACTTGTCGCCGATGCGCGCCAGCACCGGCGCGACCCGGTCGCAGCGGCCGGCCACATGGGTGTGCCTGACGGTCATGGATGTGCCTCCTTGCGATGCGGCGCCGGGTCTGGTGAATAGGGCGGTATCATTCTGATACCGGACCCGCTCCGGCAGCGGAATGCCTCCCAAGACCGATTTTCTCAGCCAGACAGGACGTCCACCATGGCCCTTCGCCTGAACGTCATCATCGCCAGCACCCGTCCGGGCCGTGTCGGCCCCGCCGTCGCCAAATGGTTCGAGGCCTACGCCAGCGAGAAGAGCGACTTCGACGTGCACCTCGTCGATCTCGCCGACTTCGAGCTGCCGATCTACAACGAGCCGAAGCATCCCCGGATGCAGGACTACAAGCACGATCACACCAAGCGCTGGGCCGAAAGCGTGGATGCGGCCGACGCCTACGTGTTCGTCACCCCGGAGTACAACTATCACCCGACGCCGGCGCTGGTGAACGCCTTCACCTACGTCTCCAAGGAATGGGGCTACAAGCCGGCGTCGTTCGTCAGCTACGGCGGCGCCTCGGGCGGCACCCGTGCGGCGGACGCGACCCGCACCTGGTTCAGCCCCCTGAAGATGATGCCGATCCCGGAGGCGATCATGGCGCCGATGGTGTTCCCGCAGATTCAGGACGGCGTGTTCACGCCGAACGATCTGCAGATCGACAGTGCCGACGCGATGCTGAAGGAACTGCACCGCTGGGCCGAGGCCTTGAAGCCGCTGCGCGGCTGAGGGGTGCGCCCGTCGTCTTCGTGGCACGCCTCACGCGCAGGCCACGGAGACGTCACTGGACGGCGCGGCCGGCTCTGCCCAGATCGGCAAGCCGCCCTATGTTGAGGCTGATGCACCACCGGCCGCGCCCATGACCGACCCGCTTCTCGCCAACGAACCGCTGATCCGGCTGGCCGCCTTCCTCGGCGTGCTCGCCCTGTTGGCCGCCTGGGAACTCTCCGCGCCGCGCCGGCGCGCCGAGATCCCGCGCCTGCTGCGCTGGTCGAACAATCTGGTGCTGGTGGCGGTGGACACGGCCGTGCTGCGGCTGGTGTTCCCGGTGCTGGCGGTTGGGTTCGCGGTCTATGCCGAGGATCGCGGTTTCGGCCTGTTCAATCTCGTGGAGGCGCCGTATTGGCTCGCCTTCGTCGTCTCCTTCCTCGCCTTCGATCTCGCTATCTACCTGCAGCACGTGATGTTCCACGCGGTGCCGGCGCTGTGGCGGCTGCATCGGATGCACCACGCCGATCTGGAGATCGACGTCACCACGGGCCTGCGCTTCCACCCGCTGGAGATCCTGATCTCCATGGGCATCAAGCTGGCGCTGGTGGCGGCGCTGGGTCCGCCGGCGGCGGCGGTGCTGATGTTCGAGGTGGTGCTGAACGCCATGTCGATGGCCACCCACACCAATGTCGGCCTGCCGGCGAAACTGGACCGGATCGCCCGGTTTCTGGTCGTGACGCCGGACATGCACCGGGTCCACCATTCCGTCGACCCGTCCGAAACCCACACCAATTTCGGCTTCAACCTGTCCTGGTGGGACCGGCTGCTCGGAACCTACCGGCCGCAGCCGAAGCTCGGCCATCTCGGCATGACCATCGGCATTCCGGAGTTCCGCACCCGGCGCGACCTCTGGCTCGACCGGATGCTGGTGCAGCCGTTCCGCGGGCGCGCCGGCGAGCCGATGGGGAAGGGCGGGCGGCCGGAGGGGTGAGGGGGGCTAGAAGCCGGATGGACAACTGGCCTCTCCCCAGCCGCTCGTTCCGGCGAAGGCCGGAACCCAGTTGCCGAATCCGATGCGTGCGGCGCGGTGGGATGAGGGCCGTTGCCGGTGGCTGCGCCTATCCTCTCACCGAGCCGGCCCGGTCAACCGCCCGAACTGGATTCCGGCCTTCGCCGGAATGAGCGGAGTTTTGGGGCGCGTTCGGGAGCAAGCCGTCGTTTCTTCGGGAGTTCGCGGGCAGGCCCTATGGATCCCCGCTTTCGCGGGGATGAGCGGAGAACTGGGTGGGGCCGGTGCAAACCGGCCTTAGCCTGTCCGTACCTCTCCCACCAGCGCGCGACCGCGCGCCGCCCAGTCAGGGCGCCCACCCGGAGCCGGTGCGCGCAAGCGCACTCGGCGCGAGGGGAAAAATCAGAGCCCGGCGAGGCTCATATACTTGATCTCCAGATACTCATCGATGCCGTGGTGGGAGCCTTCGCGGCCGAGGCCGCTCTCCTTGACGCCGCCGAACGGCGCCACCTCGGTGGAGATGATGCCGGTGTTGATGCCGACGATGCCGTACTCCAGCGCCTCGCCGACCCGCATGATGCGGCCGACGTCGCGGGCGTAGAAGTAGGCGGCCAGACCGAACTCGGTGTCGTTGGCGAGCGCGATCGCCTCTTCCTCGGTGTCGAAGGAGAACAGCGGCGCCATCGGGCCGAAGGTCTCCTCGCGCATCACCGCCATTTCCGGCGTGACGCCGGCCAGCACGGTGGGCTGGAAGAAGGTCTGGCCGAGCTCGTGCCGGTCGCCGCCGGTGAGGACCGTCGCGCCCTTGGAGACGGCATCGGCGATGTGGCGCTCCACCTTCTCCACGGCCTTCTCGTTGATGAGCGGGCCCTGGACGACCCCGTCCTCGAAGCCGTTGCCGACGGTCTGGGCCTTGGCCGCGGCGGCGAACTTTTCCGCGAAGGCGTCGTAGACGGAAGACTGGACGAAGATCCGGTTGGCGCAGACGCAGGTCTGGCCGGCGTTGCGGAACTTGCAGGCGATGGCGCCCTCGACGGCGGCGTCGAGATCGGCGTCCTCGAAGACCAGGAAGGGCGCGTTGCCGCCAAGCTCCAGCGACAGCTTCTTCACGGTGTCGGCGGACTGGCGCATCAGGAGCTTGCCCACGGCGGTGGAGCCGGTGAAGGAGAGCTTGCGAACGATCGGGTTGGCGGTCATCTCGCCGCCGATGGCCGCCGCGTCGCCGGTGATGACCGACACGACGCCGGCCGGAACCCCGGCGCGCTCGGCCAGCTCGCACAGGGCGAGTGCGGAATAGGGGGTGAACTCCGACGGCTTGATGACCATCGGGCAACCGGCCGCCAGCGCCGGGGCGAGCTTGCGGGTGATCATCGCGGCCGGGAAATTCCACGGCGTGATGGCGGCGGTGACGCCGATCGGCTGCTTGATGACCAGGATGCGGCGGTCGGCCATGGGAGCCGGCACGGTCTCGCCGTAGACGCGCTTGGCCTCCTCGGCGAACCATTCCAGGAAGCTGGCGGCGTAGGCGATCTCGCCCTTTGCCTCGGCGAGCGGCTTGCCCTGCTCGGCGGTCATCAGCCGGGCGAGGTCGTCCTGGTTCTCCATCATCAGTTCGAAGAAGCGGCGCAGGATCGCGGCGCGCTCCTTGGCCGGCTTCGCACGCCAGGCCGGCCAGGCGGCGTTGGCGGCCTCGATGGCGCGGGTCGTTTCGGCGGCGCCGCAGTCGGGGATGGTCCCGAGGGTGGCGCCGGTCGCCGGATCGGTCACCTCGATGGTGGCGCCGCTGTCGGCATCCGCCCACGCGCCGGCGATATAGGCCTGCGTGTGGAACAGGGAGGGATCGGAAAGGGTGAGGCCCTCGGGGCCTTTAGGGCGAACGGACTGCATCGTGGCCTGGGCCATGGTCTGACCTCCTCGCATCTCGGACGGGTTGGGACCGGTGTGCACGGCGCGCGGGAAGACACGCCTGCGGCCGGAGAATTCGACGTTGCAGCGGACCATAGTGGCTTCCGCCGGCCTTGGACAGGCGGACGTGGGCGCGGTATCCGCTACTTATGTTCGCGCAACGCGGGCGCAACGCGCGACGGCCCGGACCGGGTCCGCGCGGCACAGAACACACTCCGGTAAGGATCCCGACATGGCCGTCAGCCCCTTTCAGTCGCAGGTCTTCGGGCCGCTGTTCGCGGACACCGAGATCGTCGCGGCTTTTTCCGACGCGGCGGACCTGGACGCGCTGATCCGGGTGGAACGCGCGCTGGCGCGGGTGGAAGGCCGGCTGGGGGTGATCCCTGCGGCTGCGGCCGAGACCATCGACGCCGCACTCGACGGGGCGGTGGTCGATCCGGCGACCCTGGCGGAGGGGACCAGAAGCGCCGGCGTCGTCCTGCCCGGTCTGGTCAAGGATCTGCGAAAACGTGTGGGCGGCGAAGCGGCGCAGTTCGTTCACTGGGGCGCCACCAGCCAGGACGTGGTCGACACCGCGCTGGCCATTCGGCTGGCGGATGTTCTCGACCGGCTGGAAGCGCATCTCGACCGGCTGATCGAATGTCTCGCGGACATGGCCGAGCGCCACCGCGGCACGGTGATGGCGGCGCGGACCCGCACCCAGATTGCCGTACCGACCACGTTCGGCCTGCGCGCGGCCGGCTGGCTTGCACCGCTGCTGCGCCACCGGGACCGGCTCCGCCAGGCCCGGCCGCGCATCCTGATGGTGCAGTTCGGGGGCGCCGGCGGAACCGCGTCGGCGATCGGCGCCGATGGCGTGCGGGTGATGCAGGGACTGGCGCAGGAGCTCGGCCTCTGCGTGCCGCCGATGCCGTGGCACACCCAGCGCGACGGGATTCTCGAGTGCGGGGCATGGCTGGCGGGCGTGACGGCCAGCCTCGGCAAGATCGGCACCGATGTCGCGCTCCTGGCGCGCAGCGAGGTGGCGGAGCTCAGGCCCGGGTCGGGCGGCGGCTCGTCGACCATGCCGCAGAAGGCGAACCCGGTGTCGGCGGAGCTTCTGGTCGCGCTTGCCCGGTTCACCGCCGGCAGTCTCGGTACGCTTGCGCAGGGCGCCATCCACGCGGAGGAGCGTGACGGTGCGGCCTGGTCGGTGGAATGGGCGACGCTGCCGGAAATGGCGGCCGCCACGGGCGGCGCGCTGCTGCACGCCATCGATCTTCTGGGGGCGCTCGTCGTGGTGGAGGACGCCATGGCGGCGCGGGCCGGCGGGCCGACGCTTGCCGAGGCGGCAAGCTTCGTCCTGTCGCAGCACATGCCGCGGGAGGAGGCCCAGGGGCTGGTGAAAAAGGCCACGCAGAGCGGCAAGGATCTCGCCGAGGCCCTGTCGGAGCTGACCGACGCGCCCATCGACTGGTCGGCCTTTTCCGACCCGGCCGCTCACCTGGGGGTGGCGGACGCCTTCATCGACCGGGTGCTGGCCGAGGCCCGGGGAGACGGCTAGAGGCCGACGAGGGTCAGTTTCGCGGCAGGTTTTCCAGCAGGGTTTTCGCGGCCGTCTCGATCTCGTCGTAGACCCGCTCGAAGCCGTCATCACCGCCATAGTAGGGATCGTCGACGTCGCGATCGACGTCTTCGGCCACCTTGCGGAACAGGCCGATCTGCGCGGTGGCGTCGGCCGGCGCGCGCTGCCAGACGTCGGCCAGCACCTGCGCGTCCATGGCCAGGATCAGGTCGAAGGTCCGGAAATCGTCCTCCGCAAGCATCCGGGCCCGGTCGTCGGCCAGGTCGACACCGCGGCGCTGGGCCGTGGCGATGGCGCGACCATCCGGGGCCTTGCCCACGTGCCAGGGGCCGACACCGGCCGAATCCACGGCAATCGGCGGCTGGGCATCGGCGACGAGCGACCGCATCACGCCCGCGGCGATGGGGGATCGGCAGATGTTGCCGAGGCAGACGAACAGGATCGACCGGACGGCCTCGTTGGACATGACGTTTCCACCTCAGGGCGCTGGGTTGGGAGGACGCCGCGCGCCCCGATGGACCTTCGGGGAACGGGGATTGGCCCCTCGACGTTCACCGATAGCGTCCCCATCTGAAGTCTCGAAGACCACGGAGAACGTTTCATGGCTGATCGACTGACCGCCTCGGAGCGCGAGGAGGCGCTGTCCTCGCTGGCCGGCTGGACGCCGGTCGACGGGCGCGACGCGATCACGCGAACCTTCACCTTCCGAAACTTCCGGGAGGCGTTCGGCTTCATGACCCAGGTCGCTCTGATCGCCGAGAAGTTCGACCACCATCCGGAATGGTCGAACGTCTATAGGACGGTGGACGTGACGTTGTCGACCCACGATGCGGGCGGCCTGACGGCGCTCGACGTGGACATGGCGCGCAAGATGAATGCGCTCGTTGGCGACTGAGTCCGCCGCCGGACGCCGCGCCACACATACGGAGAATGATCGCAGATGATCGGACGACGTCGCAAACAGGCCGAACCGGAAATCCTGCCGCCGGAGCATCCCTTCGCCCGGGAAGAGGTCGTGCGCAACCGGTTCTGGCACACGCTGAAGCGGGCGGTGGGCCAGATCCCGTTCGTCGAGGATCTGGTGGCCGCCTACTATTGCGCGCTGGATCCGAAGACGCCGATCCGCGTGCGCGCGATGCTGTTCGGCGCGCTTGGTTATTTCGTGCTGCCGACGGACATGATCCCGGACCTGCTGCTCGGCATCGGCTTTGCAGACGACGCCTCGGTGCTGCTGGGCGTGATCGCGCTGGCCACCACGCACATCAAGGACGATCACCGCCGCGAGGCGCGCCGGGTGCTCGGGCTCAAGCAGCGGCCCGCGGGCAAGACCGTGGACGCCGACGTCACGGCGTGACGACGAGCTTGCCTTTCACGTCACGGGCGGCGAGGCGATTGAGCGCGGTGACCGTCTCCTCCAACGGATAGGTCGCATCGACGTGCGGCTTCAGCCGGCCCTCGGCAACCCAGTCGAGGAGCTGGCGCACGTTGGCGCGCTGGCCGGCCGGATCGCGGTCGACAGCGGCGCCCCAGAACACGCCGCGAATGTCGCAGCTTTTCAGGAGCGCCAGGTTGAGCGGGATCTTCGGGATGTCGCCGGAGGCAAAACCGATCACCAGGAAGCGGCCAAGCCAGCCCAGCGCCCGCAGCGCTTTTTCCGCCAGCGGTCCGCCGACGGGATCGTAGACAACGTCCACGCCGCCGCCGGAGATCTCCTTAAGCCGGTCCTTCAGCGATTCGCTGTCATAATTGACCCCCTCGTCGGCGCCGAGAGAGCGGGCGAACGCCACCTTGTCCGCGGACGAGGCGCAGGCGATGACGCGTGCGCCCATCGCCTTGCCAATCTCCACCGCTGCCTGTCCGGTGCCGCCGGATGCGCCCAGGACCGCCAGCGTCTCGCCGGGCTTCAGGTCGCCGCGGTCGCGCAGGGCATAGAGCGTGGTGCCGTAGGTGACGATCACGGTGGCGGCCACGTCGCTCGGAACCGCGTCGGGGACCTTCACCAGGGCCGAGGCCTTCGCTGTGACGAACTCCCGTGCAGCGCCCCAGCCGATATAGGCGACGACCCTGTCGCCCTCCGCAAACCCCTCCACATCTGCGCCAAGCGCAACGATTCGGCCGCAGAACTCGGCCGACGGCGAGAAGGGCCGCTCGGGCTTGTACTGGTAGCGATCCTTGATGATCAGCGTGTCGAAGAAGTTCAGAGCGGCGGCCTCGACCCGCACGAGCACGTCGCCCGGGCCGGGTTCCGGTGTTGCAACGTCCTCGACCACCAGGGAGGCAGGCGGTCCGGGCTCTCTGCTCAGTACGGCGCGCACGATAACTCGGTCCTTTTGTTAGCCGGGAAAGCAGATCGGCGGTCGACGCCGGTCAGCCGGGGGGCTCGGGCCCGCCGACGGCCTCCGGCGCGTCAGTGCCCAGTTCGCGCCGAAGACGCCCGAAGGCGAGCCGGATCCGCGACTTGACCGTGCCGAGCGGCAGGCCGGTCTCATCCGCGATTTCGGAATGGGAGAGGCCGGAGAAGAAGGCAAGGCGGACCAGCTCGATTTGCTCGGGCGGAAGCTCGGTCAGCGCCCGGCGGACGCGCACCTCGCGGTCGCGCGCGTCGAGCTCCTCGCCGGGGTCGGTGGCGGGCGCCGGCTGCAGCGTCGGCTCGTCGGGGTCCAGTTTCGAGGATTTGTCGCGGCGGGCGAGGTCGATCCGGCGGTTGCGCGCGATGCGGAACAGCCAGGTGGCGACCGACGACTTGGAGCGGTCGAACAGGCTCGCCTTGCGCCACAGCGTGACCATCACCTCCTGGGTAAGTTCCTCGGCGCTGCCATTGTCGGTGCCGAGCCGCATCAGGAAGGCGTTGATGCGCGGCGCGAAATGATCGAACAGGGCGGCGAAGGCTTCCCGATCCCGCGTGGCCGCCACCGCCTCCACCAGATCGGCGTATGGATCGTTGTCTGCCACGGCTACGCTTTTCGTTCCTGCCCGCTTGTCCGTCGGGCCTTTATCGCCCGCGCATTTTCGGAGACCAGAAGCCGTGGGGGCGCCCAACGCTCGCATCGAACCGGGACGCCGGGCCACACTCTCGCCCAATTTCTGCGGCCAGCGTCCGCATGTTCCGGTAATCATAGACGGAATTCGACCGGCTCGCTACGGGGCCACCTCCCCCGCGACGCGAGACGCCGGTTCGGTTATATACCCTTCGTGAACCTGGCCGGACTATTGTCCCGGCCGTCCTTGCGAACCCAATTCCACAAGCCGATGGGTGGGCTATGCTCAAGCGTGTCGTCATTCTCGCCGCTCTCGTGTCGATCTTCGCGACCGGAGCTGCGGTGGCCCAAACTTCGAAGCCGACGCTGGTACAGAAGTACAATGACTGGGAAGTCTATTCCTACGACGGCCAGTCGGGAAAAATCTGCTACGCCCTGTCCAAGCCGAAGGACCTGCAGCCTTCGGACCGCGATCACGGCGACGTGTTCTTCTTTGTCAGCAACCGTCCTTCCGAAGGCGTGAAGGGCGAGACGAGCATGCTCGTCGGCTACACCTTCAAGGAGAATTCGAGCGTGACCGTCGATGTCGACGGCGAGAAGTTCACCCTTTTTACCAAGGGGGATGGCGCCTGGATGGAGAACCCCGCCCAGGAGGCCTCGCTGCTTACCGCGATGCGGAAGGGCCGCGCCATGTCGGCCACGGGTGAATCCACCCGCGGCACGCAGACCTCCTATCGCTTCTCGCTGTCCGGCGTGACTGCGGCGAGCGACCGGATCAACCAGATCTGCAACTGATCCAGGGACCGCGCGCCGGGCTTCGCAGTCATCGGCGCCGCCAGTAACCTGACGCAGGCCGGCGTTCGTGCGATAACGGGCGCCGGCCGAACCGTTTTGCGGGCCCCAATGGGCCTTGCGCCCCAGACCCTCGAACTCGATCTGACCGCAATGACCCTTATCGTCGACACGCTGAAGCCTGACGCCGCTCCGCTTGCGCCCCGCGCGAGCGAGGAGGAGCGCACGTCGCTCGTCGGTCTCGACCGGGAGGGGCTCGCCGACGTCTTGCGCCAGGCGGGCGTGGCGGAGAAGCAAATCCGCATGCGCGTGGGGCAGCTGTGGAACTGGGTCTATCTGCGCGGCGCCACCGACATCGGCGAGATGACCAACGTGAGCCGCGACCTGCGCGAGCGGCTGGCGGAGGTGGCGAGCCTGTCGGAGCCGGAGATCGTGTCCGAACAGATCTCCGTCGACGGCACCCGCAAGTGGCTGTTCCGCTTCCCGTCGCGCGGCGCCGGCCGGCCGGTCGAGGTGGAGACCGTCTACATTCCGGAAGAGGGGCGCGGCACGCTCTGCGTCTCCAGCCAGGTCGGCTGCACGCTGAATTGCACCTTCTGCCACACCGGCACCCAGAAGCTGGTGCGCAACCTGACCGCCGGCGAGATCTTGCAGCAGATCCTCGCGGCCCGCGCCCGGCTGGGCGACCTGCCCGGCCGCGCTCCGCAGGACGACGCCATCGTGCCTTCGGAAGGCCGGCTCGTCTCCAACATCGTGATGATGGGCATGGGCGAGCCGCTCTACAATTTCGACGCGGTGAAGCAGGCCCTGCTGATCGCCTCGGACGGCGAGGGCGTCGGCCTGTCGAAGCGGCGGATCACCCTGTCGACCTCGGGCGTGGTACCGATGATCCCACGCACCGGCGAGGAAATCGGCGTGATGCTGGCGATCTCGCTGCACGCGGTGCGCGACGACGTGCGCGACGTGCTGGTCCCGCTCAACAAGCGCTATCCCATCGCCGAGCTTCTGGACGCCTGCCGCGCCTATCCAGGGCTTTCCAACGCCCGCCGCATCACATTCGAGTACGTGATGCTGAAGGGCGTCAACGACAGTCCGTCGGACGCGCGCGAGCTGGTCCGGCTCCTGAAGGGCATTCCGGCGAAGATCAACCTGATCCCGTTCAACCCGTGGCCGGGCTCGGACTACGAGTGCTCCGACTGGGACACGATCGAGACCTTCGCCGACGTGGTGAACCACGCCGGCTACGCCTCGCCGATCCGCACCCCGCGCGGCCGCGACATCTTCGCCGCCTGCGGCCAGCTCAAGTCCGCCTCGGAGAAGGAGCGCGCCAGCGCGCGCCGGGCTGCCGAGAAGGCGGCCGCCGAAGCGGTCTAGGGTTTTACCTTCGCCAAGCTCGTCTTGGTGGAGGGGCCCCGTCAGGGGACCTAGCTCTCAGTCAACTATTTCCATAGCTCAAGACGTTCGGGCGGCATTTTCTCGCTATTTCGCCTCGGCCAGAGCGAGCTTCACGGCGAAGGCGCCCATCACTGAGGCGAACACCCAGTCGATCACGCGGGTCACTCGCGGCGAGCGGCGCAGCGTCAGCGCGACCCGGTCGGCGGCCAGCAGGATCGGCACCGTGACGACAAGGGCGACCATCGCGAACAGGACGCCGAGGAACAGGAGCTTACCGGCGGCGTGCGGGTCGCTCGGGGTCACGAACTGCGGCAGGAAGGTCACGAAGAAGACGATCACCTTCGGGTTCAGAAGGTTGACCATCACACCCTTTGCGTAGACCCGGCCGATCGGCGTATCGGCGCGCTGTCCGACCTGGAGGGTGAAGCCCGAACCCTTGCGGATCGCTTCGACGGCGAGCCAGAGAAGATAGATCGCCCCCACCACCTTGAGGACGAAGAAGGCGGTGGCCGAGGCCGCGATCAGCGCCGACAGCCCGACGACCACAAGCACGGTGTGGACCAGCACGCCGGTCGTGGCGCCTGCCATGGAGGCGAGGCCCGCGCGCCGGCTTTGGGCGATCGTGCGGCTGAGGAACAGCGTCATGTCCGGGCCCGGCGTCAGCGCCAGGGCGGCGGAGGCGAGCACGAAGGCTCCGAGGACGGGCAGGCTGGGGACGAAATCCATGCGGGCGGCTCCGGTGGCAACTCACGTCTCATGCCACAGGAGCGACCGTCCGGCGAGCCGGAATCAGCGCTTGCGAAAGACCACGGTCACGGTGCCGACGGGCACGCCGTACTTCGACACGACGGCCTTGTTGAGGACCGAGGTGGACGATTGCGGGACGAGGACATCCTCGAAGGTAAGGACGCGGGTCGTGCCGCCCTTGCCGACGACCTCGGCGTCGTAGGCCAGGCGGACGGTCTTGCCGTCCTGCCAGATGTCGGCCACGCCAACCACATCCTCGCGGGTGCCCTTGAAGCTGCCGTCCCTCTGCCTGGTGAAGCGCCAGGTCTTGGTGTCGCGCTCGCCGTCGTCGAAGACGAAATCTTCGCGCAGGGTGAGTGTGCGGCCATCCCACGTGCCGCGGGTGGCCACCGTGAAGGTGCGCTCGACCCCGGCAATGCCGCTCTCGAACCGCCCCTCGCCCGCGGTCCTGCCGGCGAAGAACGTCTCGAGCTCCAGCGGCTCGACCATCGGCGGGACCGTCGCTTCGGGCGTCGTCATGCAGCCCGCGGCGAGGGCGCCGGCAAGAACAACGAGAAGGGTGCGGCGGGGAAGGGGCATGAGCTGTCCTTTGTCGACCAGGCTGCGGGGCGCGTCCTCGATCTACGTACGCTTGCGCGCCCTCGAACGGATCGCGCCGCGCTCACCCTACGCGCCGTGCGTCACGTCCGGCCGACGGTCCAGCGAATCGCATCGTCGATCCGGTCGTCGCCCCAGAACATCTCACCATCGGAGGCGACGAAGCTCGGGGCGCCGAAGATGCCGTGCGAGACGGCTTCGTCCGTGTTTGTTCTGAGCGCCATCTTGGCGGCATCGCCCGCGGCCGCGGCGAGCAGGGCCGTGCCGTCGAGCCCGGCGCCATCAAGCGCGGCGCGCACCACGTCGGGATCGGAGATCTGGGCGCCTTCGCCGAACCCGGCATGGAAGATGGCCCGGGTTGCCTCCGCGCGCGCGGTCTCGCCGGTGACGGACAGCACGCAGCGCGCGGCCAGCAGCCCGTTCTGCGGAAACGGGTCGGGCTGGACCAGTGGCAGCTCGCGGATGCTGGAGAGGCGGCCGACGTCGCGCCACATGTAGCGGCCCTTCGCGGGGTAGACGTTGAAGGGTGAGGTGTTCCAGCCCTGGCGGCGAAAGATTGGCCCAAGCAGGAACGGCCGCCAGCGCACCATGATGGCGTGTGTCTCCGCCAGCGCCTCGATGCGGGCGGCTGACAGGTAGGAGTAGGGCGAGGCGAAATCGTAGAAGAAGTCGAGCACGGGCTGGCCCACCGGCGCCTCCTTTGTGCGCTGTCTCAGGCCGGCGGATGGTATGCCCGGCCCGATCGTCGTCGTGCCGCGCCTCCGATCCGGGCAGGGCGAGCCCCTTATCTGGGACAAATCCTGCGCTGCGCAACGTGGGACGAAATCGGCCCGCTTTAAGGAAAGGATCAGGCCCGCGGATGCGCGCGGGCGTAGGCGTCGAGCAGGTGAGCGGTGTCGATGGCCGTGTAGCCCTGGGTGGTCGACAGGCTGGCGTGGCCGAGGAGTTCCTGGATGGAGCGGAGATCGCCGCCGGCGGCGAGCAGATGGGTGGCGAAGGCGTGGCGGAGCGCGTGCGGCGTCGCGGTGTCCGGCAGGCCGAGCGCGCCACGCAGCATCGCAACGGTGCGCTGGACGATGCGTGGCGAGAGCGGGCCACCCTTGGCGCCGAGAAACAGCGCGTCGTCAGGATCCTGGGCGTAGGGGACGAGCCGCAGATAGGTCCCCACGGCGTCCG
The DNA here is from genome assembly GCF_000374525.1 of Amorphus coralli DSM 19760. Taxonomy (GTDB): domain Bacteria; phylum Pseudomonadota; class Alphaproteobacteria; order Rhizobiales; family Amorphaceae; genus Amorphus; species Amorphus coralli. Next base: position 55,574 of record NZ_KB894576.1, on the reverse strand, counting down.
TCACCGCCGGCAGCAGCGGCACCAGCCGGGTGCGGCCGCCCTTGCCGGTGACGCGCAGGGGAACGCGGGCATCCACCGGCGCGTCGCGCCGGGCAATCGCCAGCGCCTCGCCGATCCGCAGGCCGCAGCCGTAGAGCAGCGTCAGAACGGCGGTGTCGCGGGCTGCGATCCACGGGACTGCGTGGTCGTCGGCGCCGTCGATCAGGGCGCGGGCATCGGAAACGCCCACCGGGCGCGGCAGCGTCTTCGGCGCCTTGGGGGCGGACACCGTGCGGAAGGCGGTGGCGTCGAAGCCGGTGCGCCGCTCCAGATGGGTGGCGAAGGAGCGCACCCCGGCAAGGCCGCGCCCGACGGTGCGGCTGGAGGCTCCGCCCATGCGGCGGCGGGCCAGGAAGGCGCGCACATCCTGGGCCTTGAGGGCGGACAGGTCGGCGAGCGATGGCGGATCGCCGAGGTGCTCGGTGAGAAAGCTGCAGAACTGGCGGACGTCGCGCTCGTAGGCACCGAGCGTGTGCGCGGCGAGGCGGCGCTCGCCGGCGAGCGTCGCCAGCCAGCCCGAAACGGCTTCGGCGAGGTCGGCCTGCATGATCCGGATCGGCGCGGTCATGGTCCCTGTCCCGTTTCGCGTCGAGGGAAATCCCGCGACGGCACTCCAGAGCAAGGACCTAGCGCACCGCCGCTTGCAGACGGGTTAAGCCGGCCGGCCGGTCAGAGGATGGTCTGGCCGGTCTTCTTCCAGTCCGACAGGAAGGCATCGAGGCCCTTGTCGGTCAGCGGGTGTTCCACGAGCTTGTGAATGGTCGCCGGCGGAATCGTCGCCACATCGGCACCCGCCAGCGCGCAGTCGCGCACGTGGTTGGAGGTGCGCAGCGAGGCGGCGAGCAGCTGGGTGGACAGATCCGGATAGTTGTCGAAGACGGTGCGGATCTCGCGGATGAGCTGCATCCCGTCGAGGCCGATATCGTCGAGACGCCCGATGAAGGGCGACACGAAGGTCGCGCCCGCCTTGGCGGCAAGCAGCGCCTGGACGGCGGAGAAGCACAGCGTCACGTTGACCATGGTGCCTTCACCGGTCAGCGTGCGGCAGGCCTTGAGCCCGTCCCAGGTCAGCGGCACCTTGACGGTCACGTTCGGCGCGATCTTGGCGAGCTTGCGGCCTTCCGCCAGCATCGCGTCGGCATCCGTGGCGGTGACCTCGGCGCTGACCGGACCGTCGACGACGTCGCAGATTTCCGCGATCACCTCGGTCATCGGCCGCCCGGCCTTCATGATCAGCGAGGGGTTGGTGGTCACGCCATCGAGGAGGCCGGTCTCCGCAAGCGCACGAATCTCCGCTACATCGGCGGTATCGACGAAGAATTTCATGAGGGCATCCCTTTCGAGTTCCGCGTCGTCATGGGCCAGCCTCGCGCCCGACGCAAGGAGGAATGACGGTGAGCGCCGTTCAGTTCGCATCGACCGGATCCGGCGGCCCGCCTCTGCTGGCGCGCCTCGGTGGCCGGGGACGCGTCGCCTGATGCGGTCGGGATCGCCGTGCCCGTGACGGATCTGTTCGGAACCCCGGAGCCGCGCAGGCCCCGCGCCCACCGGGTCTCGGTGCTGGTGCCGGTGGCGGTCGAGGCACCCTACACCTATGCCAGCGACCGGCCGCTTAAGCCGGGAACCATCGTCGCGGTGCCGCTGGGCACGCGCGAGGTGCTGGGCTGCGTCTGGGACGATCCGCCGGACCTGTCCATCGGCGGCAACCGCATCCGCGAGATCAGCCGGATTTTCGACGCGCCGCCGCTTTCCGACGACCTGAGGCGTTTCGTCGACTGGGTCGCGGCATGGACGCTGGGCAGCCGCGGCATGGTGCTGAGGATGGTGCTGCGGGTTCCGGATGCGCTGGTGCCGGAAGCGCCGATCAAGGCGGTGCGCTTCACCGGCCAGGAACCGGAGCGGCGCACCGACGCCCGGGCGCGGGTGCTGGAGATGGTGCGCGACGGCATGGCCTGGTCGAAGGCGGGCCTGGCAACCGCCGTCGGCGTGTCGCCGTCGGTGATCGACGGGCTGATGAAGCAGGGGACGCTGGAGGAGGTGCTGCTGCCGCCGGACACGGCCTATGCCGTGCCGGACCCTGAGGCGCGGCCGCCGAAGCTTTCCGATGCGCAGGCCCACGCGGCGGAAAGCCTGCAGGCGGCGGTGACGGCGGAACGCTTTTCCGTCTCGCTGCTCGACGGCGTCACCGGTTCGGGCAAGACGGAAGTCTTCCTGGAGGCGGTGGCGGAAAATCTGCGGCTCGGGCGCCAGAGCCTGATCCTGATGCCGGAGATCTCGCTCACCAACATGGTCATCGACCGGATCGAGCGCCGCTTTGCCGCGCGGCCGGCAGAATGGCACTCGGCGATCCCGCCAAGGCAGCGCGTCAGGGTGTGGCGCGGTGTCGCGGAGGGGCGGGTGCCGATCGTGGTCGGGGCGCGTTCGTCGCTGTTCCTGCCGTTCGCCGATCTCGGCCTCGTCATCATCGACGAGGAGCACGACCCCGCCTACAAGCAGGAAGACCGCGTCAGCTACCACGCCCGTGACATGTCCATCGTGCGCGGCCGCGAGGGCAACTTCCCGGTCATACTCTCCTCCGCCACACCGTCGATCGAGAGCCGGGTCAACGCCGACCAGGGCCGTTACCGCCGGCTGCATCTGCCCGACCGCATCTCCGGCGCGGTGATGCCGGACGTCACCGCCATCGACATGCGCCACGACGGGCCGCCGTCGGGCCAGTGGATCTCGCCGATCCTGGCGGAGGCGGCGCGCCGGGTGCTGGACGAGAACCGGCAGGTGCTGTTCTTCCTCAACCGGCGCGGCTATGCGCCGCTGACGCTGTGCCGCACCTGCGGCCACCGCTTCACCTGTCCCAACTGCTCCGCCTGGCTGGTGGATCACCGGCTGCGCGGCCGGCTGGAATGCCATCATTGCGGTCACACCCAGCCCCGGCCGGATGCCTGTCCGGAATGCGGCAGCGTCGACACGCTGGTGGCGTGCGGGCCGGGGGTGGAGCGCATCGCCGAGGAGGTGCGCGGCCTGTTTCCCGAGCGGCGCGTGATGATCCTCTCCTCCGACCTGCCGGGCGGCACCGACCGGCTGCGCCGGGAGCTGTCGGCCATCGGCGAGGGCCAGGCGGACATCGTCATCGGCACCCAGCTCGTCGCCAAGGGCCATACCTTTCCGCTGCTCGACCTGGTGGGCGTGATCGACGCCGACCTCGGCCTCGCCAACGGCGACCCGAGGGCCGCGGAACGGACCTTCCAGCTGCTCACCCAGGTGACGGGCCGTGCCGGCCGGGTCGGCGGCACCGGGCGGGGCATGCTGCAATCCTACGCGCCCGGGCACCCGGTGATCCGGGCGCTCGTCTCGGGCGACCGGGAGGCGTTCTACCGGGAAGAGATTGCGGTCAGGCGCAATGCCCAGCTGCCGCCGTTCGGACGCATGGCGGCGGTGATCGTCTCCGGTCCCGACAAGGCGGAGGCGGAGGCGCACGCCCGGGCCTTCGCGCGCGCTGCGCCGCGAAGCCCCGAGGTGCAGGTGCTGGGGCCCGCGGAAGCCGCGCTCGCCGTGCTGCGCGGGCGCTACCGGTTCCGGCTGCTGGCGCGTTCCGCCCGCGGCGTCGACCTGCAGGCCTATCTGCGCGACTGGATCGAGGCGGCCCCGCAGCCCCGCGGCGGCGTGCGGCGCATGGTGGACGTCGATCCGCAGAGCTTTTTGTGAGAGGCTGGGCCCCAGGTGGCCGTCAGAACGGGGGCTTTCCTGCGCCGCGGTATGTTGCGCCCGGAAATCCCCTGTGCTAAGCGGGCCGCGGCCGCCGGGAAGGCTGGCCGGCCGACGACGTTCGCGTGTCGAATTTTTCTTCGCCCGACGGAATTTAGAGGCCTTCCGGCATCTACTGCCGACCCGCCCGAATGAAAGAAGGACACCGGTGACAGACGCTCCATCGCTCACATCCGGCGTTGCGCTTCGGTACGCTTCCGCGCTGTTCGAGCTGGCGCAGGACGCCAACGCGCTCGACGCCGTCGAGAAGGACGTCGAGGCGTTCGGGACGATGCTCGAAGAGAGCGACGACCTCCGGCGCCTCGCCGAGAGCCCGCTCTACTCCACCGACGAGCAGGTCGAAGCCCTCGACGCCATCTTCAAGAAGGCTGAGCTCGGCGAGCTCACGTCGAACTTCTTCAAGGTGGTTGCCCAGAACCGCCGCCTGTTCGCCGCCAACGGCATCGTTCGCGCCTACCGCTCGCTCATGGCTGAGCACCGCGGCGAAGTCGTTGCCGAAGTCACCACCGCGGAACCGCTGTCGGATGAGAATGCGACCCGGCTTCGCGAGATCCTTGCCGACCAGACAGGACGTGCTATCAAGCTCGCGACGAAAGTCGATCCGAGCCTGATCGGCGGCCTGGTGGTCAAGGTCGGCTCCCGCATGATCGATACGTCCCTGCGTACACGATTGAATTCGCTCAAGACCGCGATGAAAGAGGTCGGTTGATGGATATTCGCGCCGCGGAAATCTCCGCCATCCTCAAGCAGCAGATCAAGAACTTCGGCCAGGAGGTCGAGGTCACCGAGGTCGGCCAGGTCCTGTCCATCGGCGACGGCATCGCCCGCGTCTACGGTCTCGACAAGGTCCAGGCCGGTGAGCTGGTTGAGTTCCCGAACGGCATCCGCGGGATGGCGCTGAACCTCGAGGTCGACAATGTCGGCGTCGTGGTGTTCGGCGACGACCGTGAGATCAAGGAAGGCGACACGGTCAAGCGGACCGGCGCCATCGTCGACGCCCCCGTCGGCAAGGGCCTGCTCGGCCGCGTCGTCGACGCGCTGGGCAACCCGATCGACGGCAAGGGCCCGATCGATGCCGCCGAGCGCCGCCGCGTGGACGTGAAGGCCCCGGGCATCATTCCCCGCAAGTCGGTGCACGAGCCGATGTCGACGGGCCTGAAGGCGATCGACGCGCTGATCCCGGTCGGCCGCGGCCAGCGCGAGCTGATCATCGGCGACCGCCAGACCGGCAAGACCGCGATCATTCTCGACACCTTCCTGAACCAGAAGCCGCTGAACCAGGGCGACGACGAGAGCCAGAAGCTCTACTGCGTCTATGTCGCCGTCGGTCAGAAGCGCTCCACGGTCGCCCAGTTCGTGAAGACGCTCGAGGAAAACGGCGCTCTGGAATATTCCATCGTCATCGCCGCGACCGCCTCGGATCCGGCGCCGATGCAGTTCCTGGCACCGTTCACCGCCTGCGCCATGGGCGAGTATTTCCGCGACAACGCGATGCACGCGGTGATCGGCTACGACGACCTGTCCAAGCAGGCCGTTGCCTATCGCCAGATGTCGCTGCTGCTGCGTCGTCCTCCGGGCCGCGAAGCCTATCCGGGCGACGTGTTCTACCTGCACTCCCGCCTCTTGGAGCGCGCCGCGAAGCTGAACGAGGACCACGGGTCCGGTTCGCTCACCGCGCTGCCGGTCATCGAGACCCAGGCGAACGACGTGTCGGCCTACATCCCGACCAACGTCATCTCCATCACCGACGGCCAGATCTTCCTGGAGACCGACCTGTTCTACCAGGGCGTCCGTCCGGCGGTGAACGTCGGCCTGTCGGTGTCCCGCGTGGGCTCCGCGGCGCAGATCAAGGCGATGAAGCAGGTTGCCGGTCCGATTAAGGGCGAGCTTGCCCAGTATCGCGAGATGGCGGCCTTCGCCCAGTTCGGCTCCGACCTCGACGCGGCCACCCAGCGGCTTCTGGCCCGTGGCGCCCGCCTCGTGGAGCTGCTCAAGCAGCCCCAGTTCTCTCCGCTGAAGACGGAAGAGCAGGTGGCGGTCATCTTCGCCGGCGTGAACGGCTACCTCGACAAGCTTCCGGTTTCGGCCGTGCGTGACTTCGAGGCCGGCCTGCTCCTCTATCTCCGTGGCGAGCACAAGGCTCTCCTTGAGGAGATCTGGGAGAAGAAGGAACTGAAAGACGACCTGCGCGACAAGCTCAAGTCCGCGGTCGATTCCTTCGCCAAGACCTTCAGCGCGTAAACGGCGCCCCCGGCTAACGAGGACGCTCGATGGCGAGTCTCAAGGACCTCCGCAACCGCATCGCCTCGGTGAAGGCGACGCAGAAGATCACCAAGGCCATGCAGATGGTCGCGGCGGCGAAGCTGCGTCGTGCCCAGGAGGCAGCGGAAGCGGCCCGCCCGTACGCGCAGCGGATGCAGTCGGTGCTGGCCAGCCTCTCCGATGCCGTGAAGGGCAGCGACGAGGCGCCGCATCTCATGGTCGGCAACGGCCGTGACGCGACCCAGCTGCTGGTGGTCTGCACCGCCGACCGCGGCCTCTGCGGCGCGTTCAATTCCTCGATCGTCCGGCTGGCCCGCCAGACGGCGATCCGGCTGCAGAACGAGGGCAAGAAGGTTGAATTCTTCTGCGTCGGGCGGAAGGGCTACGACATGCTCCGCCGCGACTTCGGCAACCAGATCGTCGACCTGGTCGAGCTGAAGGAAGTGAAGCGGATCGGCTTCACCGATGCGCAGCAGATCGCTGAGAAGATCATCAAGCGCTTCGAGAACGGCGATTTCGATGTCGCGACGCTGTTCTACGCTCACTTCAACTCGGTGATCAGCCAGGTGCCGACGGCGCATCAGATGATCCCGGCGCATGTCGAGGATGAGGCGGCCGAGACGCAGGCGGCCTCCGACGAGGCCGGCGCGGTGCGCGAATACGAGCCGGAGGAGAGCGAGATCCTGGCGGATCTGGTTCCCCGCAACATCTCGGTTCAGATCTTCCGCGCGCTGCTGGAGAACGCCGCGTCTGAACAGGGTGCCCGGATGAGCGCCATGGACAACGCCACGCGCAATGCCGGCGAAATGATCGACGACCTGACGATGGAATATAACCGGACCCGTCAGGCCCAGATCACCAAGGAACTGATCGAGATCATCTCCGGCGCCGAGGCTCTCTAGAGGCCACGGCGGCGGACGCCTTCACGTACACGATCCACGGCCGCTGCGCCCCGCAGGCGGCGCGGCCGGCGGACCAGACCCAGGAACACCTTCCTCCTCCACCGGGAGGTCGGCCGCGAGCTCGAGACGGAGCAGTCCAATGACCAAGAATGTCGGAAAAATCCATCAGGTGATCGGCGCCGTTGTCGACGTGAAGTTCGACAATGAACTGCCGGCGATCATGAACGCGCTCGAGACCGACAACAACGGCGTCCGGCTCGTTCTGGAGGTTGCGCAGCACCTCGGCGAGAACACCGTCCGCTGCATCGCCATGGACGCCACCGAGGGCCTGGTTCGCGGCCAGGAAGTCACCGACACCGGCGAGGCCATCATGGTCCCGGTCGGCGACGGCACGCTCGGCCGCATCATGAATGTCATCGGCGAGCCGGTGGACGAGGGCGGCCCGATCGCCCACACCGAGAGCCGCCCGATCCATGCGCCGGCTCCGTCCTATGTCGAGCAGTCGACCGAAGCGGAAATCCTGGTCACGGGCATCAAGGTCGTCGACCTGCTCGCCCCGTACGCCCGAGGCGGCAAGATCGGCCTGTTCGGCGGCGCCGGCGTGGGCAAGACCGTGCTCATCCAGGAGCTGATCAACAACGTCGCCACCCAGCACGGCGGTTACTCGGTGTTCGCCGGCGTCGGCGAGCGGACCCGCGAGGGCAACGATCTCTACCACGAGATGATCGAGTCCGGCGTGAACAAGGAAGGCGGCGGCGAGGGCTCCAAGGCCGCGCTGGTCTACGGCCAGATGAACGAGCCCCCGGGCGCCCGTGCCCGCGTGGCGCTGTCCGGCCTTACCGTCGCGGAGTATTTCCGCGATCAGGGCCAGGACGTGCTGTTCTTCGTCGACAACATCTTCCGCTTCACCCAGGCGGGCTCCGAGGTGTCGGCGCTTCTCGGCCGTATTCCGAGCGCCGTGGGCTATCAGCCGACGCTGGCCACCGACATGGGCACGCTGCAGGAGCGCATCACCACCACCAACAAGGGCTCGATCACCTCGGTGCAGGCCATCTACGTGCCCGCCGACGACCTGACCGACCCGGCGCCGGCCACCTCGTTCGCCCATCTGGACGCGACGACGGTGCTCAACCGCGCCATCTCGGAGAAGGGCATCTACCCGGCGGTGGACCCGCTCGACTCCACGTCGCGCATGCTCTCCGCGCTGATCATCGGCGAGGAGCACTACAACGTGGCCCGTCAGGTCCAGGAGATCCTGCAGCGCTACAAGTCGCTCCAGGACATCATCGCCATCCTGGGCATGGACGAGCTGTCGGAAGAGGACAAGCTGACGGTGGCCCGCGCCCGCAAGATCGAGCGCTTCCTGTCGCAGCCCTTCCACGTGGCCGAGGTGTTCACCGGCAAGCCGGGCGTGTTCGTCGAGCTGGCCGACACCATCAAGGGCTTCAAGGGTCTCTGCGAGGGTGAGTACGACCACCTGCCGGAAGCGGCGTTCTACATGGTCGGCACCATCGAGGAAGCCATCGAGAAGGGCCAGCAGATGGCCGCCGAGGCGGCGTAAAGCCGATCCGATCGGACAGGAACAAGGGACCGAGTGATGGCCGCGAGCTTCCACTTCGAGCTGGTTTCGCCTGAGCGTCTCCTGATCTCGGAAGACGTCGACGCGGTCCTGGTGCCGGGTAGCGAGGGCGAGTTCGAAGTGCTCGCGGGCCATGCGCCGTTCCTCTCCACCCTGCGTCCGGGACTGATGCGGGTGCGGGGCGGCTCTAAGCCGGACCGCCAGATCTTCGTGCGCGGCGGGTTCGCCGACACGGGGCCGGACGGCCTCACCGTGCTCGCCGAAGAGGCGATTCCGGTGGAGGAGATCGACCGCGAGCTGATCGCCAGCCAGATCGCCGACGCCGAGGACGACGTGAAGGACGCCAAGGACGAGGCCACCCGCGACGACGCGGAGCGCCACCTAGAGCACCTGCGCGAGGTGCAGCGGGCGCTGGGCCACTAGGCTTCAGAGCTGGGCGGACCGAACACCCTCTCAGATTTTCAGAGTTGCAGAAGCCCGTGTTCGCCGAACGCGGGCTTTTTGCCGTCTGGCTTCGGAGCAAGCCTGTGCCTTACCGCGCCGGTGGCCAACGGATCAGTCGGCCGACGCCGGCCCGCCTTCCGGCAGCGCCGCGATCACGTCGGCCAGCAGGCCCTCGCGGTCGTAGAGGCCCTGCGGGTTGGTCATGCCGAGCCGCACGACAACGAGGTCCAATGATGGAACGATGGCGACGCTCTGGCCATCGTGACCGCGCATCCACAGCGTGTCGGAGGGGAGCGACCCGCCGCGCTGGGGCCAGAGATTGCCCACGGTGAACCGTCCGCCGGAAGCCGCCACCGGCTCCATCATGGTATCGACCCAGCCCACCGGCAGCACCTGCTCGCCGTTCCACAGACCCTTCTCCAGCAGCAGCAGTCCGAACCGGGCCCAGTCCCGGGCCGAGGCGTGGACCCAGGACGAGCCCATGAAGGTGCCGGAGGGATCGGTCTCGAACACGGCCGTGCGCATGCCGATCGGATCGAACAGGGCGCGGCGGGGGAAGTCGAGCCAGCTGGCAACCGGCAGCGAGGCGCGCATGGCGCCCATGGCCAGAACCGTCGCTCCGCTTGAATAGGCCCAGCGGGTGCCGGGATCGTCCTCGAGATCCATTGCAGCGAGAAAATCGACCGCGTTGCCGCTGTCGTACAGCATCGTCGTCGTGTCGGTGACGGTGCCGTAATTCTCGTTGTAGGCGAGCCCGTCGGTCATGGAGAGAAGGGCGGAGAAGGGAATCCGGCTCCTGGGGTCGGCGTCGCTGTTCCACTGCGGCAGCAGATGGTCGAGATCGAGGGCAAGATCGGAATCGGTCATGGCGATGCCGGCGAGGGCCGCCGTCACCGGCTTGGCCATGGACCAGCCGGTCAGCGGGGTCGTTTCGGTGATACCTTCGGCATAGCGCTCGGCGACGATCTGGCCGTCCCGAACGATGACCACTGCACGGGTGCGCAGGTTGCCGGCATTATCGCCCGACGGCTCCTGGAAGGCCTTGTCGATGGCCGCGGAGAGGACGGCCGGGGTCTCGCCGGACACCTGGCTGCCGTCCGGCCAAGCGGCGTTCGGGTCGGCCAGCGAGCCCGCCGTTGCGGCCCGCTCCGCGGCGAGTTCCGCCGGGGTGATCCCGATGGCGAGGGCACAGCCGAGGCCCTCGCGGTGGACGGCGGTGTTGCTGAAGGCTCCGAGACCGAATGGCGAGGCAGTGATCCGCCGGACGGGATCATCCACTGTTACACGGAAGAGATTGAGGAGCGGGTTTTGTCGCCCCAGCACGTCCTCGTCCCAAACCCGATCGAAATCGAGGCCGGAGACGTACATGCCGGAGCAGACGGTCTTGGCCACGTAGGCCGAGCCGATCCGCAGCATGGGCGGCAGCTGCCAGGCGGCGGCCGCGAACGCGCCGGCGCCCACCAACAGGAAGCCGATCAACAGCCAACGGATGAATGCGCGGACGGGGAAGGCGGCCATGGGCTCGGCTCCTAGGCTCGACGGCTTCGGCGCCCTTCATGCCACGGCGGCAGGCGGCCTGTCACCGAAGCGTCTGTCACCCGGCCGGGCCGGGGATCTCGGCAAGTGCGAGGAGCGCCGCGCGGTCGAGGCTGAAATCGCTGTCGACCCAGACCGTCTCAAGCCGTGCCAGCTCGGCACCAAGGTCAGGGCCGGGCGGGTGGCCGCGCTTGACGAGATGCTTGCCGGTCAGCGGAAAGACCGGGATCTCGCCGGTCTCGGCAAGGTCCAGAAGCGCCGGCCACGGGGCTTCGTCGGGCGCCTCGCGGCCGCCGGCGAAGGCGAGCAGGGCGGCATTGCGGAAGACAGGCCGGCCGAGCCGGTAGAGGAGCTGGCGCGCCGGGGCGCCGGGCTCCACGGGAAAATGCCAGACGGCGTCCACGGCGGCGCGCATTTCCAATGCCTCCGCCTTGGACAGCTTCAGATGCGCGGCGATGCGATCGGCATCCTCGACGGTGGCCGCGCCGGCGGCCGCCAGGCGCAGTGCAGGCGACGGTTCGAGATCGCGCGCCTCTTCCATTCGTGCCAGACGGGCCACGCGCTGCGGCCAGGCCATGCCCTCGAACACGATCTCGACGAGCCCGGCCTCGGACATTAGCGCCAGCGTCGGCGCGGCGCCCGGGGCGACGACGAGACGGCGCATTTCCTGAGCGATCCGCTCGGCCGACAGCTGGCGCAGCCCGTCGCGTCCGCGCACCGCCGCCGCATATCCCTCCGCATCCGGCGTGCCGTCACCGTAGCGGGCATGGAAGCGGAAGAAGCGCAGGATGCGCAGATAGTCCTCGCGCACCCTGAGGTCCGCGTCTCCGACGAAGCGCACCTGCCGCGCCATGCAGTCGCCGTAGCCTTGGGCCGGATCGTGCAGCCGGCCGTGCCGGTCAACCGACAGCGTGTTCATGGTGAAGTCGCGCCGGTGCGCGTCCGCCGTCCAGTCTCGGCCGAAGCGGACCTGTGCATGCCGGCCGAAGGTCTCGACGTCCTCTCGCAGGGTGGTCACCTCGAACGGTATCTTGTCCACCACGACGGTGACGGTGCCGTGCTCGACGCCGGTCGGAACTGCCTTGAAGCCGGCTGCCTCGACGCGCGCGATCACGGTCTCGGGCAGGGCAGTGGTGGCGATGTCGACCTCCTGGACGGTCTCGCCGAGAAGGGTGTTGCGCACCGCGCCGCCAATCACCCGGGCTTCCTCGCCGTCCCGGTCGAGCACCTCGAGGAGCGCCCGCGTGGCGGGCGCGGCGAGCCACTCGGCGCCGGCCAGCGACGGCAGATCGGAATCGCTCATTCGAAGCCGCCCGGCACGAGCTTGCCGTCCTCGAAGGTCAGCGGCTTGTAAACGCCGTCGGAACGCTCGCCGGTGGCGCCCAGCGCGACGAAGCCGATCACGGAAAGGAGCAGGCCGGCCACCGTCAGCCAGTAGGGCGCGGGGCCGATGAAGTAGCGCGCGCGGGTTTCCGTAAGGCCGCGCGTGACGGCAAGGAAGATCGCCCAGCCGATGAAGGGCAGCAGGAAGAGGACGATCTGGACGATGATGATGCGCGCCATGGCGGCTGTCCTGGTCCTTGTCGGTTTCGGGGGCCGGCTCCAGGAACGGGGCGGGCCCGGCTGCAGGGGCGGCAGGGTCAGCCGTAGAGACGTTCGAAGAGCGTGCGGACAATCCCCGCGGTCACACCCCAGATATAGCGCTCGCCGTAGGGCATCGAGTAGAAATAGCGTCGCGCCCCATTCCACTCGCGACTGTTTCGAAGGTGGTTGGACGGCGTCATCAGGTGCGAAAGCGGTACCTCGAAGACGTCGGCCACCTCGTGCGGGTTGGCGACGATCTTGGCCGTTTCCGGGATCAGCGCCACCACAGGCACGATCCGGTAGCCGGAGCGGGTGGAGTAGACGTCGCCGTAGCCCAGCGGTTCCACCAGCGAAGGCGACAGCCCCACCTCCTCGTCCGCCTCGCGCAGCGCCGCGGCCAGAGGATCGCGGTCGCCGGTGTCGATCTTTCCGCCGGGCAGGGCGATCTGGCCGGCGTGCGAGGACAGGTGTGGCGTGCGCAGGGTGAACAGCACCGTCGCCGGCTCGCGCTTGACCACGCCGAACAGCACCGCGGCATCGCGCAGGCTCTCGCCCGGGGGCGCAACGTCCTTCAGGTGCGGGTTGAGGGTGTGATCGCCGGCTCCGGCGAAATCGAAGACGGGATTCTTGAGGTCGATCAGCCGGCCGGCGCGGGCCCGGATGGCGCGCCAGTCCGAGTTCGTGTCGGTGCGGCCGGCGGTCGCCGCCATGTCCATCGTCATCTGCTCAATCGCTCCAGCTCCGCCTGGCGCATCATCGGGAAAAAACGGCCGCCCGACCAGACACCGAACCAGTCGGTGCCGTGACGCGCCTCCGTGGAGCCGTGCTCGACCAGCTCGTAAAGGAGCGCCCGAGACAGCCGCGCGTCCAGCCCACCGCGCACCAGCACATAGGGCTGCAGCCCGTCTGTGTCTTCCTCCGGCTCGAAGCGCAGCGGGTGGTTGGCGTCGACGGTGACGACATCGCCGACGTTGGTGCGCACGGTGAGGATCTGCTCGCGGCCCTCGCCGGAAGCGTGCATCTCCACGCCGATGAAGGGCACGTCTTCCACCTCGATCTCGATCTTTTCCACCGGCGTCACCAGGCAGATGCTGCCGTCGGCCTCCTTGCGCAGGACGGAAGCGAACAGGCGCACCAGCGGCTCGCGGCCGATCGGGCTGCCCATGTAGTACCAGAGCCCGTCACGAGCGATGCGGATGTCGAGCCTGCCGCAGTGCTCGGGATTCCAGCGGTCCACCGGCGCGGGGCCTCGCCCGTCGCCGGCGCGCCCGATCAGCGCCTCCAGGCCGGCCAGTCCGCCGTTCACTTCGTGTTGATCGCCGCCGTTTCCAGCCATGTCCCTGTCCCCGCTTGCGGGCGGCGATGACGCGGGCGAGCGCCGCAATTCCGCCGTCCTTCACCGGATCGAATGCACCGGTGGAACATAAGTTGCACTTCTGCCGATGACGAGGACCGGCCATATCGCGCCTGTGCGATGCTGGCCCGGCACCCTACACTCAGGTCAGTGGGCGTGTTGAGATGGCCGGCATCGCCGGGTGAAACATGGGCCGGGCCACCAGAGGACAAATCGATGAGCGTGATGAACAAGCCGATCGGTGCCGACGACGCTGCAGTGGTCGCGGAGGCCGAGGCGGCCGCGGAGAAGATGGTGGCGGCGCGCGAGGAGATCGGCCGGGTCATCTTCGGACAGGAATCGGTGGTCGAGCGCACCCTGGTCACGCTGCTCGCCGGTGGTCACGGCCTGCTGGTCGGCGTGCCGGGCCTGGCCAAGACGATGCTGGTCTCCACGCTGGGCACCGTGCTCGGCCTTGATTCCCGCCGAATTCAGTTCACGCCCGACCTGATGCCGTCCGACATTCTCGGCGCCGAGGTGCTGGAACAGGCGCCGGACGGCACCCGGACCTTCCGATTCATTCGCGGGCCGATCTTCACGCAGCTGCTGATGGCCGACGAGATCAACCGCGCCAGCCCGCGCACCCAGTCGGCGCTGCTGCAGGCCATGCAGGAGGGTCACGTGACGGTCGCCGGCCAGAGCCACGACCTGCCGCAGCCCTTCCATGTGCTCGCCACCCAGAATCCGCTGGAGCACGAGGGAACATACCCGCTGCCCGAGGCGCAGCTCGACCGCTTCCTGATGCAGATCGACGTGCTCTACCCTGACCGCGAGGCGGAACGCCGCATCCTGCTCGAGACCACCGGCGCGATGGATGTCGAGCCGTCTCCGGTGCTCGCCGGGGGCGATCTGGCGCGCTTCCAGCAGCTCGTGCGGCGGCTACCGGTCGGCGAATCGGTGGTCGAGGCGATTCTCGATCTGGTGCGGGCCGCGCGACCGGGCGAGGACGCCGGCGAGCCGGCAAGCGCGATTGCCTGGGGCCCCGGGCCCCGCGCCAGCCAGGCACTGATGCTGACCGTGCGCGCCCGTGCGCTGATCGAGGGCCGGTTGGCCCCGTCGGTGGACGACGTGCTGGCGCTGGCCGAACCGGTGCTGCAGCACCGCATGGCACTGACCTTTGCGGCGCGCGCCGACGGCCGCACCGTTCCCGGCGTGATCGAGGGCCTCACGGCCCGCCTGCGCTGACCGCCCGAACCCGCAGGAGCGGCGACATCTGATCATGGCGCAATCCGATCGCCTCGACCGACCGGACGACGAAGGCAGTGCCGCGCTTCTGGCTGCGCGCTCGGTCGCGTCCTCGATGCCGGACCTGCTCGTCGAGGCGCGTCGCGTGGCGGCAACCGTCGCCATGGGCTGGCATGGCCGCCGACGGGCGGGGCCGGGCGAGACCTTCTGGGAGTTCCGGCCGTTCGAGACCGGCGAGCCGGCCCACCGCGTCGACTGGAGGCGCTCGGCCCGCGATGACATGCTGTTCGTGCGCGAGCAGGAATGGGAGGCTGCGCACACGGTCTGGCTCTCCGTGGATCGCTCCGAGTCCATGGCCTTCGGCTCGAAGCTTGCCGGTGTCACCAAGCGCGACCGCGCCATCGTCCTGTCGCTGGCATTGGCCGATCTCCTGGCGCGCGGCGGCGAGCGGATCGGTCTCATCGACGGCATGCGACCGACCGCCAGCCGGGACGCGGCGGAGCGGGTGGCCAGCGCCCTGATGCACCTCCCGGCGGCGAGCACGCTTCCGGACACCGGCGCGGTCCGTCGCTTCTCCGATGTCATCCTCGTCGGCGACCTGCTGGATCCGCTCGGTGAGATCGATGCCTGGATCGAAGGGCTGGCCGCCACCGGCGCGCGGGCCCATCTCGTCCAGGTGCTCGATCCCATCGAGGAAACCTTTCCCTTCGGCGGGCGCGCCGAGTTCCGTGATCCCGAGAGCGGCACCGCGCTGCTGGTCGGCCGCGCCGAACGCTGGCGCGATGACTATCGCCGGGTGCTGGCGGCCCACCGCGAGGCGCTTGCCGACCGCTGCCGGCGGCTCGGCTGGACCTTTCTCGTTCATCACACCGACCGCTCGCCCACCGAGCCGCTGCTGGCGCTCCGCGCCCGCCTGTCGCCGGCGCAGGGTGCGGAAAGCCTGCGGAGGGCGTCGTGATGGGCGGGCTCCTCTCCCTGGGCTTCACCGCACCGGCGGTGCTGGCCGGCCTGGCCCTGCTGCCGGTGATCTGGTGGTTGTTGCGGGTTACCCCGCCGCGGCCTCAGCGCATTGCCTTTCCGCCCACCCGGCTGCTGCTGGAACTGGTCAAGCGCGAGGAAACCCCGTCGCGCAGTCCCTGGTGGCTGATGCTCCTGCGGTTGCTGATCGCGGCGCTGATCATCATCGCGCTGGCCGGCCCGGTCTGGCGCCCCGCGTCGGATGCCGCCGCCGGTGACGGTCCGCTGTGGCTGGTGGTCGACAATGGCTGGGCCGCCGCGGATGCCTGGACGGAGCGCCGCCGCGTCGCCTCAGGCCTGATCGATCAGGCCCAGAGCGCCAACCGCCCGGTGGTTCTGATCGCGACGGCCGAGGGCAGCAACCAGCCGGCCGAGCCCGTGGAAGCCGCAGAAGCCCGAGACCGGCTGACCGCGCTGGAGCCGCGCTCCTGGACGACGCGGCGCGGCGATCTGACCGATCTGGTCCGCCGGACCGGCGACGTGGCGGCCCCCGGCCTGGTCGCGTGGCTCACCGACGACCTGGAGAGCGCCGGCACGCCGGAGTTCGAGGCGGCACTGGCAGAGGCTGCCGGCGACGCCCCGATCGAGGTCTATCGCGGCGGATCGGCGGGCCTCGTGGCGCTGGCCGGCGTGCAGAACGGCAGCGAGGGCATGGACGTGCGGGTCGTGCGGCTGGAGGATGGCGGCAGCGATCCGGCGCCGGCCGGCGTCCTGGTCGCGCGTGATCGCCGCGGCTTCTCGCTGACGGAGGCGCCGTTTGCCTTCGAGGGCGGCGCCACGCAGACCAGCGTGCGGCTCGACCTGCCTGTGCAGCTGAGGAATGACATCGCCCGGCTCGACGTGGCCGGGCTGGAAACCGCCGGCGCGGTGCAGTTGATCGACGACCGCTGGCAGCGGCGCACGGTGGGCCTCGTCTCCGGCGGCTCGTCCGATCTCGCCCAGCCGCTGCTGTCGCCGCTCCACTATCTGCAGGGCGCCCTCGACCCCTATTCGGAGATTCGCGAGCCGCGCGCCGAGGACACGTCGGCCGCCATCGAACAGCTCATCGACGGCGGCGTTTCCGTGATCGTGCTTGCCGACGTCGGCACGCTGCTTCCCGCCGCCGAGCAGGCGCTGGAATCCTGGGTCGGCGAGGGCGGCGTACTGGTCCGTTTCGCCGGGCCGCGCACCGTGGAAGGCATCGACGACCTGGTGCCGGTGCCCATGCGCGAGGGCGCCCGGGTGCTGGGCGGCAGCCTGTCGTGGGAGGACCCGCAGCCGCTTGCACCCTTCGACGAGGCGAGCCCCTTCGCCGGGCTGGAGATTCCGGGAGACGTGGCCGTCACCCGCCAGCTCCTTGCCGAGCCCGACGCCAGCCTCCCCGACCGGACATGGGCGAGCCTCGCCGACGGAACGCCGCTGGTCACCGCGCGCGGCATGGGAAGCGGCTGGCTGGTCTTCTTCCACGTTACCGCCGACACGACCTGGTCGACGCTGCCGCTCTCCGGCACGTTCGTGGAGATGCTGCGCAAGCTGGTGGGGCTGGCCGGAACGCCTCCCGGAGGCGAGGGGAGCGAAACCCGGAGCGCGCCGCTGCCGCCGCTGCGCGTGCTGGACGGCAAGGGACGGCTGGTGGAGCCCGGTGGAGCGGTGCGCCCGCTGCCCGCGGCGGCCGACGCCGACATCGTCATTGGCCCGGAGCATCCGCCCGGCCTCTATGGCACAGAGGACGGCTTCCGGGCCCTCAACCTTCTCGGCGAGGACGACACGTTGCAGCCCCTCGATCTCGACGCGCTCGGCGACGGCGCGATCGTCTCTTCCTATGCCACCCTCGGCCCGGTCGATCTGAAGCGCTGGGTACTGGGGGCGGCGGCCGCGCTGCTGCTCCTCGATGCCCTCGCGGTGCTGATCCTCGCGGGCGGGCTCGGCGGCGGCGGTCGGCGCCGTGCCGTGGCCGCCGCGGCGGCCGGTCTGCTGGCGCTCGGCCTCGTGGCCGGTCCGTCGCCGGTGATGGCCCAGGAGCGCGACCGTTCCTTCGACATGGAAGCGGCGCTGGACACCCGTCTCGGCTATGTCCTGACCGGCGACGACGGGATCGACGAGACCAGCCGCGCCGGCCTGTCCGGCCTGTCGATGTTTTTGGCCCGCCGCACCGCGCTGGAGCCGGCGGAGCCGATGGGCGTGGACCTGGAGACCGACGACCTCGCCTTCTTCCCGCTTCTCTACTGGCCGGTGACGGAGGATGCGCCGCGCCCCTCCGACGAGGCGATGGCCAAGGTCGACGCCTACATGAAGAATGGCGGCACGATCCTGTTCGACACCCAGGACGAGCTGACTGCCGGGACCCGGGTGGATCAGCTGGGCGCGAGCCCGGCCACCATGCGCCTGCGCGCCATCCTCGACGGGCTCAACATCCCGCCGCTGGAGCCGGTTCCGGACGACCACGTCCTCACCAAGGCCTTCTATCTGTTGCAGGAATTTCCGGGCCGCTATGCGGGCGGGCCGCTCTGGGTGGAAGCGCTGACCGGCGACGCCTCGGCCGCCGGCCGTCCGGCTCGCTCCGCCGATGGTGTGTCGCCGATCATGATCACGGCGAACGACCTCGCCGGGGCCTGGGCCATCGGCGGGGACGGCAACTTCCTGCTGCCCACGGTGCCGCAGGACCCGTTCCAGCGGGAGATCGCCATCCGAACCGGGATCAACATCGTGATGTACACCCTGACCGGCAACTACAAGGCCGACCAGGTGCACGTGCCGGCGCTGCTCGAACGGCTCGGCCAGTGAGGGAACGGTACGCATGACCTGGTCCCTCGCCTTCGACCCGCTGGTCCCCGTCTGGCTGGTGATCGCCTTCGCCGCCGTTGGGCTGGCCCTGGTGCTTGCTGCCGCGGTGCGCAGGGTGCGCGGCGCGGTGATCCGGGCGCTGGCCGTGGCCGCCCTGGCGGTTGCCCTGCTCAACCCGTCGCTGCGCCAGGAGATCCGCACGCCGCTGTCCAGCGTCGCGGCGGTGGTCATCGACCATAGCCAGAGCCAGGGGATCGAGAACCGGCTGGACGAGACAGCCGCCATCCGCGAGGCGGTGGAGGCCCAGCTGGGCGACCTCGACGGTATCGAGGTGCGCAGCGTCGTCGTGGACCGGGCGGAGGGTGCCGGTGCCGACGGAACGAAGCTCTTCGGCGCGGCTTACGATGCGCTGTCCGACGTGCCGCCCGACCGGGTGGCGGGCGCCATCCTGATCACCGACGGCCAGGTGCACGACGCCCCGGCCGAGGGCGCCGATCCCGGCATCTCGGGGCCGGTGCATGCCCTCGTTACGGGCCGGCCGGACGAGATCGACCGGCGCATCGTGCTCGACCGTGTGCCGCGCTTCGGCCTCGTGGACACCATGCCGAACGTGGAGCTCACGGTCGAGGACCAGGGCGCCGGCGAAGGGGGCGGCACGGCGCGTCTGACCATCCGCCGGGACGGCGAGGAGATCGCCACCCGCCAGGTTCCCGTCGGCCAGCGGGTCACGGTTCCGGTGGAAATCGCTCACGGTGGCGACAACATCTTCGAATTCGAGGTGGATCCCCGCGAGGGTGAGCTCTCCGACGTCAACAACCGCGCCGTCGCCATCATCGACGGGGTGCGCGACAATCTGCGGGTGCTGCTGGTATCCGGCGAGCCGCATCCCGGCGAGCGGACCTGGCGCAACCTGCTGAAGTCGGACGCCTCGGTGGATCTCGTCCACTTCACCATCCTGCGGCCACCGGAAAAGCAGGATGGCACGCCGATCAACGAGCTGTCGCTGATCGCGTTTCCGACCCGGGAGCTCTTCTCGGAGAAGATCGACGAGTTCGACCTGATCGTCTTCGACCGCTACCACCGGCGCAACGTGCTGCCGTCGCTCTATTTCGACAACATCGCCCAGTATATCCGCAACGGCGGCGCGGTTCTCGTTGCCTCCGGACCGGACTATGCCGGCCTGCAGAGCATCTTCTACACGCCGCTCGCCGACGTTCTGCCGGCCGAACCCACCGGCGAGGTGGTCGAAGAACCCTTCTATCCGCAGGTGAGCGAGCTCGGCGGCAAACACCCGGTGACCCGCGACTTGCCGGGCGCGGCCGGCGATCCGCCGGACTGGAGCGAGTGGTTCCGCCTCATCGACTCCATCCCCGGCGAGGGCGACACGATCATGACCGGGCCGGACGACAAGCCGCTCCTGGTCCTGTCGCGCCGCGGCGAGGGCCGCATCGCGCTGATGCTGTCCGACCATGTGTGGCTGTGGGCGCGCGGCTTCGAGGGTGGCGGTCCGTACGTGCCGCTGCTGCGCCGTCTCGCCCACTGGCTGATGAAGGAACCGGAGCTGGAGGAAGAGGCGCTCAGGATCTCCGGCGAAGGCGGCGAGCTCGTGGTGGAGCGCCAGACGCTGGGCGACAGCGCGGCGCCCGTCACGCTGACCGCCCCGGGGGGTGAAGAGCGCACGATTACGCTCGAGGAGGCCGAGCCGGGCCTGTGGCGCGCCAGCGTCGACGTTGACAATGTGGGCATCTATCGCGCCGCCGACGGCGAGCGCACGGCGATTGCCCATGTCGGACCGCCCAACCCGCGCGAGATCGCCGACCTGCGCTCGACCACCGAGCGCCTCGCTCCGGTTGCCGCCGCCACTGGCGGATCGGTGGTCCGGGCCGTTTCGGACGGCGCGGTCGACCTGCCGCGACTGACGCTGCGCGATGCGGGCGAACGGATGAGTGGCCTCGGCTGGATCGGCCTCAAGCGCTCGGAGGCCAGTTCGCTGGAGGGGGTCCAGCAGATCCCGCTCCTTTCCGGCTTCCTGGGCCTTGCCGTGCTTCTGGGGCTGATCGGGGCCACGTGGTTCCGCGAGGGCCACTGACTCCCTGTCGGTCAGGCAAGCGGACCTGAAGCGCCCGCAAATGGCGCCGGCGTCACTGCGCTCGGAGCCGGCGCGCCTCTCCGGTGATCGAGCCGGCATCGCCGGTCAGCTCGGCTGCGAGGATCCGGCGCGGGTCCACCGGTCCCGGCAGCGTGATGCGGCCAGGCGTCACCGGCGCGAACCCGACGGGCGCGTAGTAGGGCGGATCGCCCACCAGCAACACCAGACGATGACCGAGTTCGGCGGCGCGCTCGACAGAAGTGCGCACCAGCGCACGGCCGATACCCCGGTTGGCGACGTCGGGATGGACGGCGAGCGGGCCGAGCAGCAGCGCCGGCGCGTCGCCGATCTCCATCGGCGTCAGCCGCACCGATCCGACAAGCCGGCCGTTCCAGGTTGCGACGAAGGAGATGGCCGGGTCGTGCGGCACGCCCTCGCGCAGCCGGTAGGCGGTCCGTGCGAAGCGGCCAGGCCCGAAGGCGGCGTCGTTGAGGTTGTCGATGGCCGGCGCGTCGCCGGGATCTTCAAGTCGGATCTGGTGGGTTTCAGCGGTCACGGTGTTGGCCCCGGAGCAGGCCTCGGTCCGGTCGGTGCGACCGGAAAGGACGGGCTGCTCGTCTTGTCGGTTCTGTCACCGGTTTTCCCGATCGGGCCGAAACCCGGGTCGGACCGGTGCCAGGCAGATGCGGCGGCAACCGCTCCGGGCCGTCCGACGAGGGCTGGCCGAAGCGGATCAGACGAAGCGGATCATCGCCGGCCGGCTGGCCGGGCGATTGTCCGCGGTTCGTCGTCGGATCCTGCCGTGAACCGTCTCCCGGCACGGCGCCGAGGCGGTCCGCGCGTGGCTGGTCGGGAAGGCGATCATTGGCGGGGCCAACTCCAGTTGCGAAACGGGCGCTTCGCTAGCATGCGGGGGGAGGCGTGTCCACGGCTGCCGGCGGTCACGGGCGCAGCGGCGCGGCTGCAAGGCTCGCGACGGGTCGATCCGGCAGAGATATGCGGCGCCAAGTGTGCCATAACGAAATCGACCACAGGGCACGGAGGGGGCAACGGGACTCCGGCATGATTTTTGACGTACGGACGCTCTACACGTCTTCGATCCTGATTCTTGGCCTCGTCGGCCTGCTGCTTCTATGGGCCTGGCTCCAGAACAGGCGCAGCGAAGCGCTGATCTGGTGGGCGCTGTCCTTCCTGGTGTCGACGGCCGGGGTCGTCCTTCTTTCCGATTACGACAAGATCCCGGATCTGTGGACCGTGGACGTCGCGCTGATGCTTTTCATCCTGGCGCACGGCCTGGTCTGGGCGGGTGTCCGGTCCTTTGTCGACAGGCCCTTTCCCTGGCTCGGACTGATCGCCGGGCCGGCGATCTGGCTCATTGCCTACCAGACGACGGACCTGGACGAATCGACCATGGGTCGGGTGCTGCTCGTCGCCACCCTGTCGAGCGCCTACACCTTCTGCGCCATCTGGGTGATGGTGCGCGACGGTGCCTGGAAGCTGCGCTCCGGCCGCCTCGCCATCATCCTGCTGGCGGCTCACACGCTGGGTCACGTGCTCCGCATCCCGATCGCGGACTACTATCCCTATTCGTTCGAGGCCGACGTCGAAGGCATCGCGATGGCCGGCCTGACGCTGGAGCCGATGCTGTTCGCGGTGGCACTCGGGTTCGTTCTCCTGCTGATGACCCGCGAGCGCTGGGACGCGGAGACCACGCTGGCGGCCACCACCGACGTGCTCACCGGCAGCTTCAACCGGCGCGGCTTCTTCGAAGCGGCGGACGCAGCACGAGAGCGCGCCCACCGGAACGGCGAATCCGTTTCGCTGCTGCTTCTCGATCTCGATCATTTCAAGCATGTGAACGACACCTACGGTCACGCCGCCGGCGACGAGGTGCTCCAGTCCTTCACCTCCCGCGTGCGCGGCGTGCTGCATGTCGACGACATCTTCGGCCGGATCGGCGGCGAGGAGTTCACGATCCTGATGCCGCAAGCGGGCGCCGGCGAGGCGGAGGCGCTCGCGGAACGGGTGCGCAACACCGTGGACGCGCAACCGATCATGTGGCGCGCCAACCGGATCCGGGTCTCGGTCAGCGTCGGCCTGGCGGTCGATCCGGAAGCTGGCCGGTCGCTGGACGAACTTCTGGAGGACGCCGACAAGGCGCTCTACGAGGCCAAGCGGCTGGGCCGCAACCAGGTTGTGGCGGCACGTTCCGACGACACGCTCGAACCCGTTGTCGACCCCAATCCGGAGCGGGCGCACCGCGATCAGACGCTGCGGGACGCGGCAGAAGAATCCTGAGCCGGGTCAGGACAGATCGGTGATCAAGCGCCGCATGAAAGCGGTGCCGGCCTCGAGCTGTTCGACGGCGAGGAATTCGTCGGGTTGGTGGGCCTGGTCGATGGAGCCCGGCCCGCACACCACCACCGGCCAGCCGGGCTGGCGGAACTGGCCGGCTTCCGTTCCGTATGAAACCGCATGCATGCCGTTGTCACCGGTCAGGCGTCGGCACAGCGTTTCCGCCGGATTGTCCGGCAAGGGAACCAGGCCCGGCACGTGTGCACGCACCTCGACGTCGACACCGGTCTCCGGATCAATCGCCTTCATCGGCGGCTCGATCGTATCGGCCACGTAGGTCCTGTAGCGGGCCAGGTAGGCAAACGGATCGTCCTCGGGCAGCGCCCGGATGTCGGTGACGAAGGAACAGTCGCGCGCCACGATGTTGTGGGCGGTCCCACCGTGGATCATGCCGGTGTGAATGGTCGTGTAGGGCGGGTCGAACGGTGAACCGTCCACAGGGTGCGCCATGTTCGCCTGCAGAAGGTCGTCGAGGAACGCCACCAGCCGGCAGCCGACGACGACGGCCGACACACCCCGGTTCACCTGGCTGGAGTGGACCGGCTTGCCCCGCACCGTCGTGGTGAAGGAGAAGGTCGTCTTCTGGCCGGTCACCACCCGCATGCCGGTGGGCTCGCCAACGATGACGGCCGAGGGCGGGGCGATCGTCTCCGCCATCGCGGCGATCATCGAGGGCGCTCCGCGACAGCCGACTTCCTCGTCGTAGGACAGTGCCAGATGGATGGGGCGCTTCAGCCCGGCCGCGGCCATCTCCGGCACGAGCGCGAGCGCGATGGCCAGAAACCCCTTCATGTCGGCGGTGCCGCGTCCGTAGAGCAGCCCGTCGCGCTCGACCATCGTGAACGGGTCGCTCGACCATGGCTGCCCCTCCACCGGCACCACGTCGGTGTGGCCGGACAGGACCACGCCGCCGGCCACGTCAGGACCGATGGTGGCGTAGAGGTTCGCCTTCTGGCCGGTCTCGTCGTGAACCAGCGTCCAGCCGATGCCATGGGCCTCGAGATGGTCCTGCACGAAGCCGAGGAGCGAAAGGTTGCTGTCGCTCGACACGGTCGGGAAGCCGACAAGCCGGGCGAGCATTTCCTTCGGGGTCGGCATGAACCATCCTTTCCAGGCCGTCGGTGTCCGCCGGGAGAGACGCCTCCCGAAAGGCCGAATATGGCCACCCGTCGATGTCGCAAACAAGTCGGAAGCAAGCTTCGGGCCGGGGACGGGCGTGCTATGGTGCGGCGAAGCCCGGAAAGCGCCGGGATTGGCCCGCCTCCCAGCACCGCGTGACGCATGATCGCACCACCCGATCGACGGCAAGTCCCCTCCGCCCTGCTCTCGGCGCCCCTCGCCTCGCGGTTGCCGGCCGCATGACCATGGAGCCAGCAGCGGACGGCGCGCGCGCCGCCGATCGAACCGGCCGTACCGGTCCGCCGGGGGGCGGCTCGACGGTGCAGAAGCTTCGGCTGGCAAGCGGCCTGATCCTGTTCACCTTCGTGCTGACCCATCTCCTCAACCACGCGCTGGGCATCGTTTCCATTGCGTGGATGGACGCGGCGCAGTCCGTCCGGGTCGCGGTGTGGCGATCGGTGCCCGGTACGGTCGCCCTGTACGGAGCGTTCACGGTCCATATCGCGCTGGCGCTCTACCGGGTCGCGCGGCGACGCACCTGGCGGATGCCGGCCTGGGAGGCGGCGCAGATGGCGCTCGGCCTGCTGATTCCGCTCTGGCTCATCAATCATGTCGTCGGCACCCGCGCCCTCTATTCCCTGTTCGGGGTGCAGGACGACTATGTTCACGAGCTGACGCTGTTGTGGCCCGGATTGGTTCAGAATCAGACGATCCTGATGCTGATTGTCTGGGTGCACGGCTGCATCGGCCTGCATTTCTGGCTGCGGCTGAAGCGCTGGTATCCGACCGCCGCCCCCTGGCTCCTGTCGGGTGCCGTCGCGGTTCCGCTGTTTGCCAGCTGGGGCTGGATCAGTGCCGGTCGGCGCCTGGCGCTCGCCGGCGAGCGACGCAACAACCTCACCGCCGAGGCGGTGGCCTGGTCGGACCCGGTGATCGAGGCCACGAAAACGGGCTACATCGTCGTGGCCCTGGTGGCGCTGATCGCGGTGCCGCTGACGATGACGCTCCTGCGGCGCGGTCGCGGCATCCGCATCGCCTATGCCGACGGGCGGGTGGTGCGCACCACGCCGGGGCCGACGCTTCTGGAGATCAGCCGGCTGGGCAAGATCCCGCACGCCTCGGTTTGTGGTGGCCGGGGCCGCTGCTCCACCTGCCGGACCCGCATCCTCTCCGGCGGCGAGCGGCTGGAGCCGCCGGACGCCACGGAGGCGCGCGTCCTGTCGCGGATCGGGGCGGCGCCGGACCTGCGGCTGGCCTGCCGGGTGCGGCCGAAGGTGGATCTCGCCGTGCGGCCGCTGTTCCCGATTCGCGAGACCGGCCCGCTTGACGTGGATGCGGAGCGCTACCGCTGGGGCATGGAGCAGGAGGTGGCGATCCTCTTCGTCGACATCCGCGGCTTCACGGCGCTGTCGGAACGCCGGTATCCCTACGACGTCGTCTATCTGCTGAACGAGTATCTGACCGCCATGAGCGGCGCGATCACCGGCAATGGCGGCTACGTCGACAAGTTCATCGGCGACGCCGTGATGGCGATCTTCGGCATGTCCGACGGCCTCGCCGCCGGGTGCCGCGAGGCGCTGGCGGCGAGCGGCGACATGGCGCGCGCGCTCGACGCCCTGAACGCGACCTTCGCCGAACAGCTGCGCGAGCCGCTCAGGATCGGCATCGGCATTCACGCGGGCCCCGCGGTACTGGGCCGCGTCGGGGTAGCAATGGGCGGCCACACCGAAGGGCTGACGGCACTGGGCGACACGGTCAACACCGCGAGCCGGCTGGAGGGCGCAACCAAGGAACTCGCCACGATGCTGGTCTTCTCGAAGGCGGTGGCGGACGCCGCCAAAGCCGACGTCTCGTCCTTCCGCACTTCGGAGATGTCCGTCCGCGGCCGGTCGGAGCCGTTGACCGTCTATGCCGCAGACGATCCCACGGTGTTCGCCGGACGACCGAAGCCGCGCGACGCCCAGCGCCGTGGCACGCTCTGGCGACGCTGGTCCGAAGAGCGCCGGCTCGAGGAGACCCTATAGGCCCGGTGGGTCGGACCGCTCCGCCAGCCGGGCGATGTCGAACCGGTGCATGTCGGTGAGGAGCTCGACGAGGCCCATTGCCGCATGGTGAACGGCGGTACGGCCTTTGGCGGCCGTCGCGGCGGCGGCGTTGCCCATCGCCCCGGATGGGTGAAGATCCTGCGCCATCCAGGCGAAGGCGTGCGGGCCGTGGCCGCGCAGGTGGTCGAATTCCTCGATGAAGTCGAGCTGGGCCGACCGGAAATCCTCCGCGCGATTCATGTCCACCCGATCCGGCGCCAGATGGAGCATCACCGAGGTTTCCAGGTCGTTGCCGTGGATGCCGTAGACGGCCTCTTCCGGATCGAAGGTGCCCTCGGGCAACGCGAAACGGAACCAGCCGGTGTGGACGGCCAGCATGGCGTGCTCCACCCGCAGCTCCCGAACCACCACGTCATTGAGCGGCACGTTGCCGCCGTGGGCGTTGAGGATCAGCAGCTTGCGCACGCCGGCCCGCCGCACGCTGGCGCCGATCTCGATCCACGAGCGGATGACCGTGTCCCAGGAGAGCGTCAGCGTACCGGGCGAGGCGAGGTGCTCGTTCGACTTGCCGATCGCCTGGAGCGGCAGCACCGTCACCGGCAGCTCGTCCGGGAGAAGCTCGATCACCCGGTCGACGACACCGGCGCAGATCGTCGCGTCGGTGGAGACGGGCAGGTGCGGTCCGTGCTGCTCGATGGCGGCGACCGGCAGCACCGCGATCCACGACGCCGTGTCGGCGCCGGCGAACTCGGCCGCCGTCATGTCCGCCCAGCGGCGGGCGGGGAGGCTGCGGGTCATGGCCGGGCCTTTCCGGCGGCGAGCGCCTCCACCTCGACCTTGAATTCAGGGCGGGAGAAGCCGGAGACGATCATCAGCGTCGAGGCCGGCTTGCGGGCCCCGACGAAGCGGTCGCGGGCGCGCATGTAACCCTGCAGATGCTCGCGACCGGTGACGAAGGCGTTGAGCCGCACCAGATCGTCGACGCTCATTCCGGCCGATCGCAGGATTTCCGCGATGTTGGAAAAGCAGAGGTCGGCCTGGGCCTCGACGTCCTCCGGCACCGTGTCGTCCGGCCGCGCACCAAGCTGACCGGAACAGACCAGGAGCCGGTAGCCGGCCGGGACCTCTATGCCGTGTGCATACTGGGCGAACGGCGCGCGGATGGTGGCAGGCGTGTGGGAGGGAAGCACGATCGGATTGCGCTCCTTCGGGCGATGGCCGGCGAACTCTCGCAGCAGGCTAGAGCATTTCTGTCCGGGACCGAAGCGCCGGTGGTAGCCCGGCTTGCCCGGCGACTGCGAGCCGCTATTGTTTCAGATCAGACGGGGTCGCGCGGGGCGGGCGCTCGACCTCTCATCGTGGCACGTGCGTTGCAAACCGGCGGACCTGGACCGGCGGACCGGTTTCGGCACACCGGGTCCGGTGGCCGGAGAGATCACCAGAGGGGGCGGGGCCCGCTGCCCGCCCGCACCGACGCGAGGACGACCGTCTCATGACCCGTGCGATTTCGCTTGCCGCCTGCACCCTTGCCGCCGGTGCGGTCCTGGCCGGTCCGGCCGCTGCGCTTGAGAAGGTGAAGTTCGGAACCAACTGGCTGCCCGAGGCCGAGCACGGCGGCTACTATCAGGCCGCCGCGGACGGTACCTACGAGGCCTGCGGCCTCGACGTTGAGATCGTGCCGGGCGGGCCGCAGGTGAACAACCGCGCGCTGCTGCTGGCAGGACGCATCCAGTTCCACATGGGTGGCAACCTGATCCAGGCCTATTCGGCGGTGGAGCAGGACATCCCGCTGAAGGTGGTCGCGGCGCACTTCCAGAAGGAGCCGCAGGTCATCATGACCCATCCCGACCAGGGGCTCGACACCTGGGAGAGCCTGAAGGACATCGACCTGCTGCTCAGCGACGAGGGATTCCAGTCCTTCTTCCAGTGGATGGTCGCGGCCGACGGCTTCAGGGAGGAGCAGCGCAAGCCCTACACCTTCAATCCGGCGCCGTTCCTCGCCGATCCGCGCGTGGGCCAGCAGGGCTACGTCACCTCCGAGCCGTTCGCCATCGAGACCAAGGGCGGCTTCAAGCCGAACATCTTCCTTATCGCCGACCAGGGCTTCGACACCTACGCCACCACGGTGGAGGTGATGCAGAAAACCCTCGACGAGATGCCCGAGGCGGTCCGCTGCTTCGTCGACGGCTCCGCCATCGGCTGGTACACCTACCTCTATGGCGATCCGTCGGCCGGCGACGCGGTCATCCAGGAGGCGAACCCGGACATGTCCACGGAACAGCTCGCCTACACGCGCGAGAAGCTCCGCGAGTACGGGATCGTCGATTCCGGCGATTCGCTGGAGCTGGGCATCGGGGCGATGACCGATGCGCGCTTCAAGAGCTTCTACGAGAAGATGGTGGCCTCGGGCGTGTTGCCGGAGGGCATCGACGTCTCCGCTGCCTACACGCTCGACTACGTGAACAAGGGGGTCGGTCTCGATCTCCGCAAGACGTTGACCGGCGAGTAGGGCCGCCCGGCGGCCCGGAGAGGGTGTGAATGGCGCAGGCCGCGCAATCGATCGATCCGGCTGCATCCGCGGAGCAGCCGTCCGCCGTGGTGCTCGGCGGCGTCACCAAGCGCTTCTCCAACGGCACGACGGCGATCGCAGACCTCGATCTTGCCGTGCGCCAGGGCGAGTTCCTGAGCCTGCTGGGCCCCTCCGGATGCGGCAAGTCAACGGTGCTGCGCCTTGTCGCCGGGCTGATCGAGCCCAGCGCAGGAACCATCCGCCGCCCGGACGAGCAGAATGCGGACCGCGACATCGGCTTCGTCTTCCAGGAGCCGACGCTGATGCCGTGGGCAAGCGCCTTCACCAATGTCTGGCTGCCGCTGCGCCTGCGCGGCGTGTCGAAGCGGGCGGCCCGGGACCGGGTGATGGAGGCGCTGGACGGCGTCGGCCTGGCCGCTTTCGCCGGCTCCTATCCGCGCGAACTCTCCGGCGGCATGAAGATGCGGGTGTCCATCGCCCGGGCGCTGGTGACGGAGCCGCGGCTTCTGCTTCTCGACGAACCGTTCGCCGCGCTGGACGAGATCACCCGCTTCAGGCTCAACAACGACCTGCTGGAACTGTGGGGTCGGTTCGGCTTCACCGTGGTGTTCGTTACCCATTCGGTGTTCGAGTCGGTCTACCTCTCCAGCCGGATTGCCGTGATGGCCGCCCGCCCCGGGCGCATCATCCGGACGCTCACCGTCGACGAGCCCTATCCGCGCACCGACGCCTTCCGCACCACGCCGCACTATGGCGAGCTTTGCAACGAGACCTCCGCGGCATTGCTCCTGGCCATGGAGGAGGGCCGCCCGGCATGATGCGAACCGGCGCGGGCAGGTCATGAGCAGCGTTTCCGACAGCCGCGGCGGCGCGGCAGGCCCCATGGACGAGCCGGCCGAGGCATGGCGTGCAATGGGCGAGGCCGAAGCCAGCGGACGCAGCCGCGCGGAGCGGTTCGATCGGCTCGCGCGGTGGCTGCTGCCGCTGCTCGTGGTCGTCGCGATCGTCTTCGGCTGGCACCTGGTGGTCGTGGTCAACGAAATCCCGCCCTACATCCTGCCGGGGCCGGGGACGGTCTTCGCCACCCTGGTGAAGGACTGGCCGATCCTGTCTGGCGCGCTCGTCAACACGCTGGCCATCACCACCCTGGCGCTGATAGTGGCGACGCTTGGCGGCGTCGGGTTGGCGATCCTGTTCTCCCAGTCGCGGCTGGTGGAATATTCCTTCTTTCCCATCGCGGTTGTCTTGCAGGTGACGCCCATCGTCGCCGTGTTTCCGCTGATCAACATCTATGTCGACAACACGACCGCAAAGCTCCTGATCTGCGCGTGGATCGTCGCCTTCTTCCCGATCCTCTCCAACACGACGCTGGGGCTGAACTCAGCCGACCGCAACCTGCACGCCCTCTTCCATCTCTACGGCGCCAGCCGGTGGCAGACGCTGCGCCATCTGCGGCTTCCCGCGGCGATGCCCTATTTTCTCGGCGGGCTCAGGATCGCCGGCGGGCTGTCGCTCATCGGGGCGGTGGTGGCGGAATTCGTGGCCGGCACGGCTGGGTTCGGATCGGGGCTCGCCTTCCGCATCATCGAGGCCGGCTACCGGCTCAACACCGCGCGCATGTTCGCC
Organism: Amorphus coralli DSM 19760; assembly: GCF_000374525.1. Taxonomy (GTDB): domain Bacteria; phylum Pseudomonadota; class Alphaproteobacteria; order Rhizobiales; family Amorphaceae; genus Amorphus; species Amorphus coralli. The sequence goes on along the minus strand of NZ_KB894576.1, from coordinate 25,344 downwards.
GCGCTGATCCTGATCTCGGCCGCGGGCGTCGCGATCTACCTGGTGCTCAGCCTGGCGTCGCACCTGATCCTGAGGAAATGGCACGAAAGTGCCATCGGCAGGGAGCGCTGATCCGATGGTGTGGCGTCCCGGACTGAGTGCGGGCGACCGGCCGGTCCGGCTCATCGATGCCCATGTGCCGGCGGCGCTGTGCCCGGCACTTGCCGCGGTCGCGGGCGGGCGCGAACGCATTGCGGTGGACATCACGCTGGCCGATGGGCGCGTCGTGGCGATCGAACCGGCCGGGCAGGCGAGGGGGGAGGGAGCCACCGACCTCGACGGCGGGCTGGTCTTTCCCGCCTTCGCCGACGTCCACACCCATCTCGACAAGGGCCATATCTGGCCGCGCACCGACAATCCCGACGGTCGTTTCGGGACGGCACTGAATGCCTGCGAGATCGACCGCCGGCAGAACTGGACGGCGGAGGATGTGCGTCGTCGCATGGACTTCGCCCTGCGCGCGGCGGAGGCGCACGGCACCCGGCTCATCCGTACCCACATCGATTCAAGCCCGCCGCAGCACCGCATTTCGTGGCCGGTCTTCGCCGCGATGCGCGAGGCCTGGCGTGGGCGCGTCGAGTTGCAGGGTGTCGCGCTGATCGGCATCGACGAACTGCCCGAAGGGAGCGATCTCGACGCCTATGTGTCGGTCGTTGCAGACCACGGCGGCATGCTGGGCGCGGCGGTCTACCCGATTGACGATCTCGACGCCCGGCTGAAGCGGCTGTTCGACGCCGCGGTGCGCTTCGGGCTCGACCTCGATTTCCATGCCGACGAGGCGCTCGACCCGGAGGCCCACGGGCTGCGCCGGATCGCCGAAACCGCGCTGGAGACAGGGTTTCCCGGCCAGATTACCGTGGGGCACGCCTGCTCGCTCACCGTCCAGGCCGACGACGAGGTGTGCCGGACGCTGGACGTGGTGGCGCGGGCAGGCATCACCGTGGTCACTTTGCCGCTGTGCAATCTCTACCTGCAGGACCGTCATCCGGGTCGCACCCCGCGGCTCAGGGGGGCGACCATCGTCCAGGAGATGGCCGGGCGAGACATTCCCGTTGCAATCGCGAGCGACAACACCCGTGACCCGTTCTACGCCTACGGCGATCTGGATATGCTGGAGGTGTACCGGGCCGCGACACGCATCCTGCATCTGGATCATCCGCTCGGAGACTGGCCGGCGGCGGTGACCCGGGTGCCGGCGGCGATGATGGGGGAGCCTGGCCGGGGTATCCTGGAGACCGGCGCACCGGCCAACCTGGTGCTCTTCCGGGCGCGCTCCTTCAGCGAGCTGCTTGCCCGGGGCCAGGACGACCGGATCGTTGTTCGCGACGGGGTGGTGCTCGACCGGGTTCTGCCCGACTATCGGGAGCTGGACGACCTTTTTGGAGCATGACGATGGCGGATCTGGACGGCCTCGCAGCGGATCTCGAGGGCATCGCGATCGAGACGCACCCGTCGCTGGTGAAGCAGAAGAGCCGGGACTTCTTCTGGTACTCGCCGGTGCTCAAGCGGCAGCTGGATCATGTCTGCGGTGATCTCGTCGCGTCGCCGAAAAGCGAGGAGGAGGTCGCCCGCATCCTCGCCGCCTGCCACGCCCGCGACGTGCCGGTCACGGTGCGCGGCGCCGGCACCGGCAACTACGGCCAGGCGATGCCGCTGGCCGGCGGGCTGGTGCTGGACCTTGCCGGGATGAACGCGGTGAAGCGCGCCGGACCGGGCTCCGTGGTGGCGGAGCCGGGCGCCATCCTTGCCGATATCGACCGGGCAACGAAGGCGGCCTGCGGCCAGGAACTGCGGATGCACCCGTCCACCTACCGGACGGCCTCCATCGCCGGCTTCATCGCCGGCGGGTCGGGCGGCGTCGGCTCGGTGCGCTGGGGGGGCTTGCGCGATCTCGGCAACGTGGCCCGCGTCGAGGTAATGACCATGGAGGCCGAGCCGCGAAAGCTGACGCTGACCGGGGAGGACCTTCACAAGGTCAGCCACGCCTATGGCACCAACGGCGTCATCACCGAGGTGGAGATGCCGCTGACGGCCGCCCATGACTGGGTCGATGTCATTGTCGGTTTCGACGCGCTGACGCTGGCCGCCGCCTTCGCCGATGGCGTCGCCCGCCACGACGGCATCCTCACCAAGGAGGTGGGCGTCGTCGCCGCGCCGGCCGCCCACGACTATTTCCTGCGCCACCAGCGCTACATCGCCCACGACCAGTCGGTGGCGCTGATCATGGTGGCACCGTTCGCGGTGGACGCGCTGGTGTCGCTCGTTGCCCGCTCGCGCGGCGCGGTCCTCTACCGCTCCGACACGGCGAGCGAGAGCGACCGCAGGGAACTGCCGCCGCTCTACGAGCTGTCGTGGAATCACACCACGCTGCGCGCGCTGCGGGTCGATCCGACCATCACCTACTTGCAGTCGCTCTATCCCTACCCGAACCACCTCGCCAAGGTGGCCGCCATCGCCGATGTGTTCGGCGACGAGGTGATGACACACCTGGAGTTCGTCCGCTTCGACGGGGTGATCGCCTGCTTCGGGCTGGCGCTGGTGCGCTATTCCTCCGAGGAGCGGCTCGACGAGATCGTGCGCATCCACGAGGAGATGGGCTGCCCGGTATTCAACCCGCACCGCTACACGCTGGAGGAGGGCGGCATGAAGCAGTCCGACAGCGCGCAGCTCGCCTTCAAGCGCGAAGCGGATCCGAAAGGGCTCCTCAACCCCGGCAAGATGATCGCCTGGGAGGATCCGGCCTTCGATTTCGCCGGTCGCCAGACCTATCTGTTCCCGGGCCTGTCGCGATGAGGTCCGGCCGCCACGGGGCGCCGGGGCCGTGAAGGTTCTGGTCGTTTACGCGCACCCGTGCGGCGACAGCTTCAACGCGGCGGTGCGCGACCGCGTGGTGGCTGGTCTGCTGGTGGCGGGCCACGAGGTCGAGGTCGCCGATCTCTACGCGGAGGGCTTCGACCCCGTGATGGGGGCGGAAGAACGCCGCCGCTACGACACGGCGGACGTCAACGAGAAACCGGTGGCGGATGAGCTGGCGCGGCTTCGCCGCTGCGAGGCGCTGGTCTTCGTCTATCCCACCTGGTGGTTCGGACTGCCCGCAATCCTCAAAGGGTGGCTGGACCGGGTGTTCGTGCCGCACGCGACCTTCTCCCTGCCGACGGAAACCCGGCGGCCGCAGGGCCAGCTGACCGGCATCCGCGAGATCGTCGTGGTGACCACCTGCGGCGCCACCTGGCTCGTCTCCAAGCTGGTCGGCGAGCCGGGCAGGCGGACGGTGCTGCGGGGTATCCGGGGGCTGTGCGCGCCCCGCTGCCGGACCCGCTTTATTGCACTCTACAAAATGGACACGGTGCCCCTCGCCAGACGGACCGCGTTCCTCGACAGGGTCGAGCGGCTGGCTGGCCGGATCGGAACCTGAGTGCCGGTTGCTGATCGGCAAGGTGCGTTGCCGCCGTCATGTGGGTCGATTACCGTTCTCGAGACGATTCGCTTCGCAGGCTCACAAAGAGTCATGCGACCGTCATTCGCGGTTGGTAGAGACGTACGCACCATGTCATTCAACTATCGAAAGACGGCAACGTATCGGCTCGCGCAGGCGGCGAAAGCCCAGCGCGTACGCTCGGGCGGCCACCTCAGCCGGATCGGCCTGCATCCCGGTCAGGAGTTCGTGCTGAAGGCACTTTCCGACAGCGACGGGCAGACCATGAGCGAGCTCGCCAACGTGCTCGGCGTGCAACCTCCGACCGTCACCAAGATGGTTAGCCGTCTCGCCGGCCACGGTCTGGTGGAGCGGCAGAGCTCCGAAAGCGACGGGCGGCTGTCCCGTGTCTTCCTGACCGAAGAGGGTCGCGACCGGATCTCCGACGTCGACAAGGCCTGGAAGCGGCTGGAGAAGGAGGCGCTGTCCGGCGTCGACGACAAGGACCGCAAGCGGCTGCGCAAGCTGTTGCGGACCATCGAGAAGAATCTCGCGGCCGCGGGCGGGTTCGTCGACAGTCTCGACGAGGAAGCCGACGAGGTCGAAGAACCGGCCTGAACGCGGCGCAGGGCCTGCTCCCGGTCGCCCCCGGACCCGGGTCGTTCCGGGCGCGTATGCGTCTCCCGCATGAAACCCCTGCACGCACACCGCTTCCGGTAGAGCGAGAAGCCTTCTAGGCTCCTGCCTTGCGGACGGGTTCGGATCGGCCGCAGCCATCGAACCGAAAGCGGTGCATGTCGTCTCCTTCCTTGCTGACCTCGTCGGACACGCTGCGCGGCATCCTGCTGATGACGGCGACGGCGGCCCTGTTCGGCTGCCTCGACACGACGGCGAAATTTCTCGGCCAGTACATGCCGGCCGTGGAGGTCGCCTGGCTGCGCTTCGTCACCCATACCGTCCTCGTGGTGCTGCTGCTGCGGCTCTGGTCGCGCCCCTTTCATCTCAAGACCCGCAGGCCGCTGCTGCAGATCGTGCGCGGCACCTTCATGTTCGGCACAACGTCGCTGAACTTCGTGGCGCTGACCTACCTGGACCTGACCGAGGCGGTCTCGATCATGTTCGCCACGCCGCTGCTGGTCACGGCGCTGGCCGGCCCGTTCCTGGGCGAGAAAGTCGGGATGCGGCGCTGGACGGCCGTGTCCATCGGCTTTCTCGGCGTGGTGGTGATCACCCGGCCGGGCTTCGGCACGTTCAATGTCGGGGTCCTGTTCTCGCTTGGCGCGATGCTCACCAACGCCTTCTACATTCTGCTGACCCGAAAGATCGGCACGACCGAGAGCTCGGAAGGGATGATCTTCTATTCCGGCGCCGTGGGCGCGGTGGGCCTCGCCCCCGTGGCGCTGCCCTCGGCGGTGATGCCGGAGCTCTGGCTGGTGCCGCTGGTCTTCCTGACGGGCGTATTCGGCGGGTTTGGCCACTATCTGCTGATCCGGGCCCACCGGATTGCGCCGGCCTCGACGCTGGCGCCGTTCATCTACACCCAGATCCTCTGGATGACGCTGACGGGCTACGTGATCTTCGACGAGATCCCGGGCCTGTGGACGGTGATCGGTGCCTCCATCGTGGTGGGTTCCGGCCTCTACATCCTGCACCGCGAACACCTGAGGAAGGGTGGCGCCGGGGGCCGCGTGTGATAAGCGCAGTCGGGCATACCGCTCCTTCCGACCGACCGCGCCCCCTGGAGGCACCCTTGGCCAAACCAACCGTCCTGATGCTGACCCCGATGCTCCCGGCCATCGTCGAGAAGCTGAACGCACGCTTCGAAACCCACTGGCTGCCCGGGGCCGCGGATCCGGAAGCGGTGATTGCGGACGCCGCCGAGCGGGTGCGGGCGATTGGCATGTTCCCCACCGGCAAGGTGGACGCGGCGCTCATGCGGCGGCTGCCCAATCTGGAGATCGTTGCGGTCGCCGGCGCCGGCTACGAATGGGTCGACATGTCAGAGGCGAAGGCGCGCTCGGTGATGGTCACAAACGCGCCCGATGCGCTGACGGCGGAAGTGGCGGACGTCGCCATGGCACTGATCGTCATGACCGTGCGCAAGCTCGCCGCCGCCGATGCATACCTGCGGGCCGGCCGCTGGGAGGCCGAAGGCCCGATGAAGCTGAGCCCCGGCAGCCTGGTCGGTGCGACGCTGGGCATTCTCGGCCTCGGCCGCATCGGCCACGCCGTTGCGAAGCGGGCGGAGGCGTTCGGGCTAAAGATCGCCTATCACGGCCGCCGCCGGCAGGACGGGGTCGCCTACGCCTACCACGACAGCCCCGAGGCGCTGGCGGAGGCCTGCGACATCCTGCTGGTCGCCACACCCGGCGGCGCCGACACCCATCACATGATCGACGCCCGCATTCTGGAAAAGCTGGGACGCTCCGGCTACCTGGTCAATATCGGCCGGGGCACCGCGGTGGATGAGGCGGCGCTGGTCGCCGCGCTGGAGGCCGGCACCATCGCCGGCGCCGGCCTGGACGTCTACGAGGACGAGCCGCGCGTCCATCCGGGACTGGTCGGGCTGGAGAACGCAGTGCTCCTGCCGCATCTCGCCTCCGGCTCGGTCCCGACCCGCACCGCCATGGGCCAGGCCATGCTCGACAATCTCGAGGCCTGGTTCGAGACCGGCAAGCCGGTGTCGCCGGTCTCCGAGATGGGCTGAGCGCCGGCTAGCCCGTCTGTGGTCGTGGCGGCAGCGCGCCGGTTTCGAAGAAGGCGTTGATCCGGCCGAGGCCCGCCGTCTTCCGCGCATAGGTGAAGGTGCCGTCCTCGAAGATCTCGCGGGCGGCATCGATCGCCATGGCATAGGCAAACTGGGCGATGTTTGAGCCGAGGCTGACCCGGCGCACGCCAAGGGCCGCGAGATCCGCGATGGCAAGCGGGTCGGGTCCGAGCCCGGCGAGCACGTTCACCGGGCGGTCGACCGAGGAAATCACGGCCGCGATCTCCTCGCGGGTCGTCAACCCAGGCGCGTAGAGGCAGTCGGCGCCCGCTTCCTGGTAGGCCTGCAGCCGGCGGATGGATTCCGCGAGCGGTTCGTCCGACCCGGTCAGGAAACACTCCGCGCGGGCGGTGAGCACGAAGGGGTGTCCGGTGGCATCGATGGCGGCACGGGCCGCCGCCACGCGCGCCGCCGCTTCTTCCACCGGGTAGAGGGGGGCGGCCGGATCGTAGGTGGCATCCTCGATGGAGCAGCCCGCAGCGCCGGTTTGCACCACCAGCCGCATGGTCTCCGCCACCTCGTCGGGGGTTGCGCCGTAGCCGGCCTCCGTGTCGGCTGAGACAGGCAACGTCGTCGCCGCCGCCATGTCCGCTATGTGCGCCAGAACCTCGTCGCGCGACAGCGAGCCCGTCGCGTCGGGACGGCCCAGCGCATAGGCATATCCGGCGCTGGTGGTCGCGAGGGCGGGGAAGCCGATCGCCTCGACCATCTTCAGCGAGCCCCGGTCCCAGGCGTTCATCATCACGAACAGCCCGTCGGCCGCATGCAGGTCGCGAAAGCGCTGACCCGCCTCATTCCCGGTTTCCATTGCTTGTACCCCTCCGCTATGCACGTGCCGGTGCCTCCTGTTAGGGAGGCGCGCGACGACGCTGCCTGCACGGACCGGATGCCGCAAGAGCGTTCGGCCCTGCACCTGTCGGCAGCGACCGAAACGTTCGAGGAGGGAACGCCCATGCCGACGCCGATTGCCGCCTTCGACCGGATCGGGGAGGAGAACGCCTTCGCGGTTCTCGCCCGGGCCACCGAGCTGGCCGCCCAGGGCAAGTCGATCATCAATCTCGGCATCGGCCAGCCGGATTTCAAAACCCCCGATCACATCGTCGAGGCGGCAGTGAAGGCGCTGCGCGACGGCCACCACGGCTATACGCCCGCCACCGGCATCCTGCCGTTGCGCGAGGCCATCGCCGCCGACCTGCTGGCGCGCACCAGCGTCGAGCCGCGGGCGGACCGGATCGTCGTCGTGCCCGGCGGCAAGGTCACCATGTTCATGGCCATCCTGATGATGGGCGAACCGGGGGTGGATATCCTCTATCCCGATCCGGGCTTTCCCATCTATCGCTCGATGATCGAGTTCACCGGCGCCCGCCCGGTGCCGATCCCGATCCGCGAGGAGAACGATTTCGCCTTCTCTGCGGAGGAAACCCTGTCGCTGATGAGCGATCGAACCCGGCTGGTGATCCTCAACTCGCCGGCCAATCCCACCGGCGGTGTCACGCCGAAGGCTGAAATCGACGCGCTGGTCGCCGGGCTCGCCGCGTACCCGAAGGCCGCGATCCTGTCCGACGAGATCTACGGCCGGATCCTCTATGGCGATGCGGAGCACGTCTCGCTGCTCACCTACCCGGAAATCGCCGACCGGCTGATCCTGCTCGATGGCTGGTCGAAGACCTACGCGATGACGGGCTGGCGCCTCGGCTATGCCGTTTGGCCGGACGGTCTGTTCGAGGCGGCGCGCAAGCTCGCCGTCAACGCCTGGTCCTGTGTGAACGCCTCCGCCCAACATGCCGGGCTTGCCGCGCTGACCGGCCCGCAGGACGCAGTCGACGACATGGTGGCGGCCTTCGACCGGCGCCGGTCGCTGGTGGTGGACGGGCTCAACCGGCTGCCGGGCGTGACCTGCCGCACGCCGAACGGCGCCTTCTACGCATTTCCCAACATCTCCGGGACAGGCTTCAAGGCGAAGGACCTGGCCAGCCGCCTCCTGGAAGGTGCCGGGGTGGCGCTGATCGGCGGCCCGGACTTCGGCATCCTCGGCGAGGGCTATGTGCGGGTTTCCTACGCCGCCTCGGAGGCGGAGATCGAGGAAGCGCTGGCGCGCATCGGCCGGTTCCTGGAAACCGAGACGCCCTGATCGGGGCGGGCGAGCAAGGGGCAGCGAGCGTGCAGACCGATCGTGCGGACGCGGGGGTCGTGGCGCGGCTTGGCGAGCGCTACTCCGCCTTCGATCCCGGCGCCATGCGCCTGGCTCGCGGCCTTCAGCTCGCTCTCTCCATCGTCGTCGGCATCGCCCTGGGCCATCTGCTTGCGACGCGCGGCATGGATGCCGTCGAGGCACTCTGGGGCGACTGGCTGCGCATGCACGCACCGGCCTATGCGGGGATGTTCACGCATTCCGGCCGGGTCTTCGCCATCACCGCCATCGTCACCGCCGCGGCCTCCCAGGTCGTGCTCCTGATCCAGCCCTCGTCGCGCCGCGTGGAGCTGTGGGGCGCGCTCCAGATCACCGCGGTCTCGGTGGCCTGGTTCGCCATCGTCGGGCTCGCCGCGCCGGCCCGGTGGGGCTATGGCGCGCTGCCCATGCACATCGCATGGATCCTGGTCATTGCCGGGGGTCTCTACATCCGCCGCTACGGCCAGGCGGGAAAGCAGATCGGTATCGGGGTGACGGTGCTGACCCTTTTTGCGGTGCTGATCGATCCCGGCCCGGGGCTCGGCGTCTGGTTCCCGGTTGCGGTGCTTGTCGGCAGCCTCGCGGGCATCGCGGTGCGGCTTCTGGCCTGGCGTCCGTCCGCGGTCCGGGTGTTCGAGGCTCAAAGGGTCGCGTTCCTGGACACGGTCTCCGGCGAGATCGCGGCAATGGCCGCGGCGCTCGGTCGGGGCGAGCGGCCGGCGTCCCGCCTCGCGCTCCTGCGGCGGCGCTGGACGACGGTCACCAAGGCGCTCGATGCCGCCAGCGCGGAGGACCCCTCGCGGGCGGACCGCTTCGCCCGGGGGGCGGCAACGGCCTATCGTCTGCTTCTGGCCGGCGAGGCGATGGACGATGCGCTCGCCGCCATCGACCGCGAGGCCCTGTCCGCCGACATCGTGACCGGCCGGATCCGCGGCTCGCTGGTTTCGCTGTCGCGACAGGTGGCCCGAGCCGCCGGCGGCGAGGTGGTCGCCGACCCCGACTTCGTTCCGGAGCTGAAGCGTGCCCAGTCAGGCCTGATCGCCGCGCGGGATCTCGACCCGAAGGCCAAGCTAGGTCTGATGCGGCTCCTGACCGGCGTCGAGCGCATCGCCGCCTCCATCGAGATGGTCAGCGTCCGCATCGAGCCGGTGTCCTCCGACGCCGCTCAGCCGGTGCCTGGACCAGACCTGGGGGGCCTCGGCCGCAGGCTCGCCATTCAGGGCCTGGTCGCGGCCTCAATCACCACCGGGCTCAACTACGCCTTCCACTTCGAGCATGCCTACTGGGCGACGCTCACCGTGGCGCTGGTTCTGACCGGCACCGTGGGGGAAACGGTGTCGCGCACCATCCGTCGCGCCCTCGGCACCATGGGCGGCGTCATCCTGGCCATCGCGCTGTCGCCGCTGATCGCCCCGGTTCCGGGCGTGGAGATCGCGCTGATCTTCCTGGCGATGATGGTGGCGGTGATGGTCATCGACCTGCGCTACGAGGTGGCGGCGGCGATGATCGGCTTTGCCGTGGTCACCGGCCTTCACCTGATCGAGGGGGCCGGGCCGGCGGTGATGCTGGCGCGCGCTTACGAGACCTTTATCGGCGCCGGGGTGGCGCTGGCGGTGGCATGGACGGTGGCGCCTTCCTTTTCCGGCGATCGGGTTGTCGGCGAGGTGACGGCGTTTCTCTCGCGCTGCCGGGTCGTCTTCCGCATGGCCGCGGAACAGCCGGTCGTGGGCGTCGATCACACAGCACCACTGGAGGCGGACGTGGCGACGATCCGCGCCGAGCTGCCGTCGCTGAGGGCCGAGCGCTGGCTGGGACGGTCCGGCGGCGAAGCCCTGAACGAGGCCATGGTGCTCGTCGAGGCGCTGGTCAGCTATCTCGGCCTGTTCGAGCGGGCCTCGGCCGTGGCCGCGTCGGTGGAGACGAGCGCGGCCGCCGGAGCGGTCATGTCGGATCTGGACCGGGCGGTCGAGGCCGGGTTCGAGGCCGCCATCGCCCCGAAGCTGGCCGCGCCGGACCTGGAGGACCTGCTCGACCGGTTCGGGCAGGTGGCCCCGCTCGACGGCTCGATCCCGGCTGCCGAGGCGTTCGCGCTGGTGGAGCGCTTCTACTACGGTCGCCGGCTCGGGCAGACGCTGGCGGAGTTCAAGACCGCCTGGGAGAAGGTCTGATCCACGGCCCGGTCGCTCAGGCGGCGCTCGGGCGGGCGGTCAGCATCATGTAGTTGACGTCGATGTCGGCGGAGCGCTCCCAACGGTCGCGCAGCGGATCGAAGACAACGCCGGTGGTCTCCAGCACCGAGAGCCCGGTGCCCTCCAGCGCGCTTTCCAGTTCCGACGGCTTCACCAGCTTCTCGTACTGGTGGGTGCCGCGCGGCAGCCAGCGCAGCACGACCTCGGCGCCGAAGATGGCCAGCGCATAGGCCTTGGGCGTGCGGTTGATGGTGGCCAGAAGCAGCAGTCCGCCGGGCCGCACCATCTTCGCGCAGGCCTCCACGAAAAGCGGTACGTCGGCCACGTGCTCGACGATTTCCATGGCCAGCACCACGTCGAAGGTCTCTCCGGCGTCGGCCAGATCCTCCGCGGTGGTGGCGCGGTAGTCGACGGGCACGCCGGCGCGCTCGGCATGCAGCTTCGCGACCTCGATATTGGTCTCCGCCGCATCGGCGCCGACCACGTCCGCGCCGAGCCGGGCCATCGGCTCCGACAGCAGCCCCCCGCCGCAGCCGATGTCGAGAAAGCGCAGGCCGTCGAGGGCCCTGGCGTCGTCCACGTCACGCCCGAAATGGCGGGCCGCGACTTCCTTGATGTAGGACAGGCGGACCGGATTGAACTTGTGCAGGGGCTTGAACTTGCCGCGCGGGTTCCACCATTCCGCCGCCAGCGCCGCGAACCGGTCCACTTCCGCCCGATCGATCGTACCCGTCGCCATCCGACTTGCTCCTTGCGTCCGTAACCGGGCGGATTTGGCCCGCCCGCGCGTGCCCGGCCGTCGCGAGTTGCTGCAACGGCGGCACGGTGATATCTAGCCCGCCAATTCGCGCGGGAAACCCGGTCTCGGGAATCCTTCAGCCCTTTTCACGAACGAGTCGGTATTGGACCATGGCCCGACTGGTCATGAAGTTCGGCGGAACATCCGTCGGGGACCTTGATCGCATCCGCAACGTGGCATGTCACGTCAAACGCGAAGTCGACGCCGGCCACAAGGTCGCGGTGGTCGTCTCCGCGATGGCGGGCGAGACCAACAAGCTGGTGGACTACTGCCGGTCGATCTCGCCGCTGCACGACGCGCGCGAGTACGACACCGTGGTGGCGACGGGCGAGCAGGTCACCACGGGCCTGCTGGCGCTGACGCTGCAGTCGATGGGCGTGGATGCCCGGTCCTGGCAGGGCTGGCAGGTGCCGATCCGCACGGACGGGTCCCACGGAGCCGCCCGCATCGACGCCATCGACGGCAGCCGCGTCATCGAGCGCATCGAGGGCGGCCAGGTGGCGGTGATCTCCGGCTTCCAGGGCATCGCCCCGGACGGGCGGATCTCCACCTTGGGGCGCGGCGGCTCGGACACCAGCGCGGTGGCGATCGCGGCGGCCATCCATGCCGATCGCTGCGACATCTACACCGATGTCGACGGCGTCTACACCACCGACCCCAGGATCGTGTCGACCGCCCGGCGTCTGCCGCGCGTCTCCTACGAGGAGATGCTCGAAATGGCCTCGCTCGGGGCCAAGGTTCTTCAGGTACGCTCCGTCGAGCTCGCCATGATCCACGGCGTCAGGACGTTCGTGCGGTCGAGCTTCGACGACCCGGAAGCGATCCGGGCGAACGGCAACCAGCCCGTGGGCACCCTGATTTGCGACGAGGACGAGATCGTGGAACAGCAGATCGTTACCGGCATCGCCTACTCCAAGGACGAGGCGCAGATCTCGATCCGCAGCGTCGCCGACCGGCCGGGCGTGGCGGCCTCCGTGTTCGGGCCGATGTCGGCCGCGCACATCAACGTCGACATGATCGTTCAGAACGTCTCGCCGGACGGGTCGAGCACCGACATCACCTTCACGGTCCCGCAGAGCGACTATGACCGGGCGATGGCGGTTCTTGAGAAGGCCCGCGACGAGATCGGCTATTCCGGTGTCGAGGGCGCGTCCGACGTGGTGAAGGTATCCGTCATCGGCGTCGGCATGCGCAGCCACGCCGGCGTCGCGGCCGACGCGTTCCGGGCGCTGGCGGAGAAGGGCATCAACATCCGCGCGATCACCACCTCGGAGATCAAGATCTCGGTGCTGATCGATGCCGCCTACGCCGAGCTTGCGGTCCGCGCGCTGCATTCGGTATATGGGCTCGACAAGACGACGACTGCCTGACACCGGCTGGCCCCTTCTGGCGGCCGGCCGTTTTGGCATGTCGCCAGTCCGCGTACGAGGTTCCGGGGAGGCACGATGCGAGGCTCTCTCGCCGGTCCGCGCCTCCTTCTCAGACGGCTCCGCGAGGTTATGGCGGAGCCGATCGATGCGCAGGAACGGCTCGACAAGATTGTGGTGCTCATCGCCGCCAACATGGTGGCGGAGGTGTGTTCCGTGTATGTGCTCCGGGCCGATGGCGTGCTGGAGTTGTACGCGACGGAGGGCCTCAATCGTGATGCGGTCCACCAGACCAGCCTGAGGATCGGCGAAGGCCTCGTGGGCCTGATCGCGGCGGAAGCGCGCGCCCTCAACCTGCCCAACGCGCAGAACCATCCCGCCTTCGCCTACAAGCCGGAGACGGGCGAGGAGATCTACAACGCCTTCCTCGGCGTGCCGATCCTGCGATCGGGGCGCACGCTCGGCGTGCTCGTGGTCCAGAACCGGGCGCACCGCAGCTACTACGACGAGGAGGTGGAGGCCCTGCAGACCACCGCGATGGTGATCGCGGAGATGATCGCGGCCGGCGAAATCGAGGCGCTGGCCAAGCAGGGGCCGGCGCTGGACCTGCGGCGTCCGATCCATCTGGAGGGCGCCGCCCTGTCGGAAGGCATCGGCCTCGGCCACGCCGTGCTGCACGAGCCCCGCGTCGTCGTCACAAACCTCATCGCCGAGGACGTCGACCGCGAGCTGGGCCGTCTCGACAGCGCCCTGGAGAAGGTGCGGCTTTCCCTCGACCAGATGATGTCGCGCCGCGAGATCGCTCATCACGGCGAGCACCGCGAGGTGCTGGAGGCCTACCTGATGGTGGCCCAGGACCGCGGCTGGGCGCGCAAGATGGAAGAGGCGATCCGCAACGGCCTCACCGCCGAGGCGGCGGTGGAGCGGGTGCAGTCCGACACGCGCGCGCGGATGCTGCGCTCCGTCGATCCCTACCTGCGCGACCGGCTGCACGATCTCGACGACCTCGCCAACCGTTTGATGCGCGAGATCGTCGGCCGCCCGCACGGCACCGAGGCCTTCCCGGACGACGCGATCCTGATCGCCCGCAACATGGGCCCTGCGGAGCTGCTCGACTATGATCGCGAGCGCCTGCGCGGCATCGTGCTGGAGGAGGGCAGCCCCACCAACCACGCCACGATCATCGCCCGCGCGCTCGGCATCCCGATGGTCGGCCAGGTGGCCGGCGCCGTCTCCGTGGTGGAGGAGAAGGATCCGGTCATCGTCGACGGCGACGCCGGCGCGGTCCATTTCCGGCCGATGGCCGAGATCGAGCGGGCCTACGCGGAGAAGGTGCGCTTCCGGGCCCGCCGCCAGGCCCAGTACCGGCGGCTGCGCAACGCGCCGGCCACGACCCGCGACGGCCGCGAGCTGACGCTCCAGGTCAATGCCGGCCTGCTGGTCGACCTGCCGCACATGGAGGAATCGGGCGCCGCCGGCATCGGTCTTTTCCGCACCGAGATGCTGTTCATGGTGGCGCACAGCCTGCCGCGGGTGCGCGAGCAGGAAGAGCTGTACCGGCGCGTCTACGAGGCGGCGGGCGACCGGCCCGTAACCTTCCGCTCGCTCGATATCGGCGGCGACAAGGTGCTGCCCTACCTGCGCTCGGTGGACGAGGAGAACCCGGCCATGGGCTGGCGGGCGATCCGTCTCGGCCTCGACCGACCCGGCCTCCTGCGCATCCAGGTGCGCGCGCTGCTGCACGCGGCGGCTGGGCGTGAGCTGCGCCTGATGTTTCCGCTGGTGTCCTCGGTGACCGAGTTCACCGCCGCCCGGGCGCTCGTCGACAAGGAGATACGCCATCTCAAGCGGCACGGCCACGAGACGCCGGAGGGCGTGAAGCTCGGCGTCATGCTGGAGGTGCCCTCGCTGCTCTTCGAGCTGGAGGAGATCCTGGCGGCCGTGGATTTCGTCTCGGTCGGGTCCAATGACCTGTTCCAGTTCATGATGGCGGCCGACCGCGGCAACACGCGGCTGGCGCGCCGCTTCGACCCGCTGAGCGTTTCGTTCCTGCGGGCCCTTAAGCGCATCGTCGACGATTGCGAGCGCGCCCATGTGCCCGTCACGGTCTGCGGCGAGTTGGCCGGTCGTCCACTGGAGGCGCTGGCGCTCCTGGGCCTCGGTTACCAGCAGCTGTCCATGCCGCCGGCGGCGATCGGTCCGGTCAAGGCGATGGCGCGCAGTCTCGACGTGGGCCGTCTGCGCGCCCGGCTCTTGCCGCGGCTGGAACCGGGGCGCTGGCCGGGCAACATGCGCACCTTCCTTTCGGCCTACGCCGACGATCACGATATTCCCCTGTAGCCGGCGCCGCGCGACGCTGTCCGCCGCCCGCCGTCTCCACCAGGTTCAAGTCACGCCATCATGTTCTCACGGGAAAAGCTCGACACCCTGGTCGACCGATTCGAGATGCTGGAAAGCCGCATGGCCTCCGGCGCCGACGCGGAGACCTATGTGGACCTCTCGCGCGAATATGCGGAGCTGCAGCCGCTGGTTGCCAAGATCCGCGACTACCGCGCCGCCTGCGCCGAACTCGACGACATCGACCAGATGCTGGCCGACCGCTCCACCGACAAGGAGCTGCAGGCCATGGCGGAAGCCGAGCGACCCGAGCTCCTGGAACGTATCGAGGCACTGACCCAGGACATCCGCATCGGCCTGCTGCCCACCGACGTCGCCGACGAGAAGTCGGCCATCGTCGAGGTGCGTGCCGGCACCGGCGGCCAGGAGGCCGCCCTGTTCGCCGGCGACCTCTTCCGCATGTACCAGCGGCTTGCCGAGAAGCACGGCTGGAAGATCGAGATCATGTCGGAAAGCGAGGGCGACGCCGGCGGCTACAAGGAGATCATCGCCTCCTTCGCCGGGCGCGGCGTCTTCGCGCGGCTCAAGTTCGAATCCGGCGTGCACCGGGTGCAGCGGGTTCCGGCGACGGAATCCGGCGGTCGCATCCACACCTCCGCCGCCACCGTCGCCGTTCTGCCGGAGGTCGAGCAGGTCGAGTTCGACATTCCCGACACCGACATCCGCATCGACACGATGCGCGCCTCGGGCGCCGGAGGCCAGCACGTCAACACCACGGATTCCGCGGTGCGCATCACCCATCTGCCCACCGGCATCGTGGTGACTTCCTCGGAGAAGTCGCAGCACCAGAACCGGGCGAGGGCGATGCAGGTGCTGCGCGCCAAGCTCTACGAGGCCGAGCGCGACAAGCTGGACGCCGAACGCGCCGCCGCCCGCAAGGGCCAGGTCGGGTCCGGCGACCGGTCGGAGCGCATCCGCACCTACAATTTCCCGCAGGGCCGGGTCACCGATCACCGCATCAACCTGACACTCTACAAGCTGGAAGAGGTGCTGGCCGGCGAAGCCCTCGACGAGGTGATCGACGCGCTCATCACCGAGCACCAGGCGGCCCTTCTCGCCGAACAGGATGTCTGACGGCGCATCCACCGTCGGGCAGCTCATGCGGGCGGCCCGCAGCCGGCTCGCGGCGGTCGGCATCGACACCGCCGCGCTGGATGCCCGCCTGCTGGTGGGAGCCGCGCTCGGTCTCGATGCCACGGGCCTGATCCTCGCCGAACCCGAAGCGGCCGATGAGACAGCTGTTGCGCGGGTCGACGCCCTCGTCGCCCGCCGTCTGGCGGGTGAGCCGGTGGGCCGCATTCTGGGCCGGCGGGCCTTCTATGGTCTTGATCTCGATCTTTCGCCGGAGACGCTTGAGCCGCGTCCCGACACGGAGACGCTCGTGGATGCCGCTCTCAGCTGGGCAGGCGGGCGCCCGGGGCCGCTCCGAATCGTCGACGTGGGGACGGGCACCGGCGCCATCCTGCTGGCGCTCCTCGACGCGCTGCCGGATGCCGTCGGCGTCGGCACCGATATCAGCCCCGGCGCTTCGGCGACGGCGGCGGCCAACGCGGCGCGCCTCGGCCTGGCGGGCCGGGCCGGATTCGCCGTCTGCGATGCGTTGGAGGCGATCGGCGGACCGGTGGACCTGCTGGTCTCGAACCCGCCCTACATTCCCTCGGCCGACATCGAGGGGCTCGACCGGGAAGTGAGGGACCACGACCCGCGGGCCGCGCTGGACGGCGGAGCCGACGGGCTGGACTTCTACAGACGGCTTGCGGAGGCCGCGCCCGGGCTGCTTGCCGGGGGAGGCGCGGTGGTCGTCGAGTTCGGTCTGGGGCAGGCCGAATCGGTCGCCGAAATCTTCCGTCTGGCCGGCCTGTCGAACCAGATCGTGCTCGACGATCTGGAAGCTAGGGCACGGGTTCTTCGTGCTGCACGCGATTAAGGCCGAAATCCGCCTGCCCCCGGCGCAATTGCGACCCACCTGATCGATTTTTACTCTTGGAAATCGCTAAGGAAATCGCTACGTTCCGGGTGCCGACGGGGTTACGGGCAACCCTCACCACATCAGGTGACGTCAAAAGTGGATGCCCACAAGGACCGACTGCACTTGTGCTGCTGGTCCGAAACCTTGCGCCCAAGAGGAGGCCGCTGACCACCGCGTCATTCTCGACTGCGTTCCGATGGCATTGCCGCCAGCGCGGCAATCGCTCGTGGGAAGCCGCAGCTTCGAGGTGGGTGTGCGATTCGGCTAGAGTATCCTGCCGCCGGGAACGGACCTGAGTGCGGGACAGATGCTCGATCTCAAACTGCTGGGGCAATCCAGCCTGCGGTCATCGACCGAAGGTTCGCCCCGGATTGGGGCCTGCCGGGAACCACGCGAAAGCGCAGACGGCGGGTCGTCTTTGAGGTGCTGGAGTTCCGAGAGGATCCGCGAGGACCCGGAGGGCTCTAGTCAGCGGCGCCGAGGCCGGTCCGGGCGATGTTGCCGGGTCATGGCTACCGTGATTCCGAACGAGAAACGATCGGATGAGACAAGGAAATCCTAACAAGCGACTGCGCGGTCGGAACCGTAAGGGCCCGAATCCGCTGACCAAGACGTTCGAGTCCAACGGGCCGGACGTGAAGATTCGCGGCACAGCCCTGCACATTGCGGAGAAGTACCTGCAGCTCTCGCGGGACGCTCAGGCGTCCGGTGACCGGGTCATGGGCGAGAACTATCTGCAGCATGCGGAGCACTATTTCCGCATCGTCGCTGCGGCGCAGGGAGCCAACCAGCCCCAGCAGTTGTCCCAGCGCGATGACGACCAGCAGGACGCGTCCGATCAGCCGCAGGGCCAGCAGAACGGGTCCGGCTCCGGCCGCGACCGGAACTCCGGCAACGGCCACGATCCGGCTGCCGCCGATCAGCCGAGCGATTCCGGCTTCGAACGGCAGGCGTCGAAGGTGAACGGCCAGAAGGCCGATCGCTCCGAGGCGGCCAACGGAAACGGCGCCGGCGACGATCAGCCGGCCGCGGCGGATGCGCCTGCATCCGGCGAGACAGCCGAGGCGACCGCCGATGGCGAGGAGGCCCCGGAGGCCAAGCCGCGTCGCCGGGCCCGCGCGCCGCGTACGACGCGCAGCCGCAGCCGCCGCAACAGCGGCGATGCCGCTGCCGACGCCGGCGGCCAGCCGAGCGACAGCGAAGCGGCTCCCTCGGAGGCGTGACGAACGGAGGGGGCGGTTCACCGCCCCCTTTGCATTTCGCGAGCCTCGCGGCGAGGCCTGGCGGGCCTGAGCGTGTCCGGCCACATTTTCCCGCTCCTTCCCCTTTTGTTGCATATACGCAACACCATATGAGATGACGCGGTCGCCGCAACGGGGCCGCGTTTGTCATGTCCGATCGTGCGTCGGGCGCTCCCGGCGCCTGCCATGATCGATCTCATGGTGCCTCGGCCTGCGGCGTGCGGTTCTTCCACCGACGCGAGTCAGAGGTTGCGGATCGCCGGGCCTTCAGGGACGGCGGACGGAAGGAGAAGAGCCCAATGGACTTCGAGAAATACAGCGACCGTGCGCGCGGCTTTCTTCAGTCGGCGCAGACCCTGGCGATGGGCCAGGGCCATCAGCAATTCACCCCCGAGCACCTTCTCAAGGTGCTGCTCGACGACCCGGAAGGACTGGCCACAGGCCTCATCCAGCGCGCGGGCGGACGGCCCGGCGATGCGCTCGCGGCCGTCGAGGCGGCGCTGGCCAAGATGCCGAAGGTCGAAGGCACCGGCGCCGGCCAGCTCTACCTGGCACGGGCGACGGCCAAGGTGTTCGAGACGGCGGAGAAGCTCGCCAAGAAGGCGGGCGATTCCTTCGTCACTGTCGAGCGCCTCCTGTTGGCGCTGGCCAGCGAGGACGACGCGGACTCGTCGAAGATCCTCAAGCAGGCCGGCCTGACGCCGCAGGCGCTCGAGGGCGCCGTCGACGCGCTTCGCCAGGGGCGCACCGCCGACAGTGCCGGCGCGGAGAACCAGTACGAGGCTCTCAAGCGCTACACGCGCGACCTCACCCAGGCCGCCCGCGACGGCAAGCTCGACCCGGTCATCGGCCGTGACGACGAGATCCGCCGGACCATCCAGGTCCTGTCGCGCCGGACCAAGAACAACCCCGTGCTTATCGGCGAGCCGGGCGTCGGCAAGACCGCAATCGCGGAGGGCCTGGCGCTCAGGATCGTCAACGGCGACGTGCCGGAGAGCCTGAAGGACAAGCGGCTTCTGGCCCTCGACATGGGCGCGCTCATCGCCGGCGCGAAATATCGCGGCGAGTTCGAGGAGCGGCTGAAGGGCGTGCTTTCGGAGATCGAGGCGGCCGGTGGCGGCGTCGTGCTTTTCATTGACGAGATGCACACGCTGGTGGGTGCCGGCAAGGCGGACGGCGCCATGGATGCGTCCAACCTGCTGAAGCCGGCTCTCGCCCGCGGCGAGCTGCACTGCGTCGGCGCGACGACGCTCGACGAGTATCGCAAGCACGTGGAGAAGGACGCGGCCCTTGCCCGTCGCTTCCAGCCCGTCTTTGTCGACGAGCCGACGGTCGAGGATACGATCTCGATCCTGCGCGGCCTGAAGGAGAAGTACGAGCTGCACCACGGCGTGCGCATCTCCGATTCCGCCATCGTCTCCTCGGCGATGCTGTCGAACCGCTACATCACCGATCGCTTCCTGCCCGACAAGGCCATCGACCTGGTCGACGAGGCAGCGGCACGGCTGCGCATGCAGGTGGATTCCAAGCCCGAGGAGCTCGACGAGCTCGACCGGCGCATCATCCAGCTCAAGATCGAGCGCGAGGCCCTGAAGAAGGAGAATGACGAGGCGTCCAGGGATCGGCTCGCCAAGCTGGAGAAGGAGCTCGTCGACCTGGAGGAGCACTCCGCGGAGATGACCTCGCGCTGGCAGTCGGAAAAGGAGAAGCTGTCCAGCGCCCAGGACCTGAAGACCCAGCTGGACCACGCCCGCATCGATCTCGACAAGGCGCAGCGGGCCGGCGACCTCGCCAAGGCGGGCGAGCTTGCCTACGGCGTCATTCCGGACCTGGAGCGCAAGCTCGCCGATGTGGAGGCCAGCGAGGAGCAGGGCGACGTCATGGAGGAGGCGGTCACCGCCGATCACGTGGCGCAGATCGTCTCGCGCTGGACCGGCATCCCGGTGGACCGCATGCTCGAGGGCGAGCGCGACAAGCTGCTGCGCATGGAGGAGGCGCTGGAGAAGCGCGTCGTCGGCCAGGGGGAAGCGGTGCACGCCGTCTCCACCGCCGTGCGCCGGGCCCGCGCCGGTCTGCAGGATCCGAACCGGCCGATCGGCTCGTTCATGTTCCTGGGCCCGACGGGCGTCGGCAAGACCGAGCTGACCAAGGCGCTGGCGGAGTTCCTGTTCGACGACGACACGGCGATGGTGCGCATCGACATGTCGGAGTTCATGGAGAAGCATGCCGTCTCGCGGCTGATCGGTGCCCCTCCGGGCTATGTCGGCTACGAGGAGGGCGGCGTTCTCACCGAGGCGGTGCGGCGCCGGCCCTATCAGGTGATCCTGTTCGACGAGATCGAGAAGGCCCACCCGGACGTCTTCAACGTGCTGCTGCAGGTGCTCGACGACGGCCGGCTCACCGACGGCCAGGGCCGCACGGTCGACTTCCGCAACACGCTGATCATCATGACCTCGAACATCGGGTCGGAATATCTGGCGAACCAGCCGGAGGATCAGGACGTGGAGGCCGTGCGCGAGCTGGTCATGACGGCGGTGCGGGGCCACTTCCGGCCAGAATTCCTGAACCGGCTAGACGAGATCATCCTGTTCCACCGGCTGCTGCGCCAGCAGATGGCAGGCATCGTCGACATCCAGCTCAAGCGGCTGCGCAAGCTGCTGGAGGATCGCAAGATCACTCTGGAGCTCGACGAGAACGCGCGGCTGTGGCTCGCCAACAAGGGCTACGATCCGGTCTACGGGGCGCGGCCGCTGAAGCGGGTCATCCAGAAGGAGGTCCAGGATCCGCTGGCGGAGAAGATCCTCCAGGGCGAGGTTCTGGATGGCGACACCGTCAAGGTGACGCCCACCGGCGAGCGGCTGGTGTTCGAGCCGATCCGCGCGGAAAGCGCCGCGGCCTGACCGCCGGCGCGGTCGGATCCGCCATTGAACACGCGGAGGGGTCGGCGCAAGCCGGCCCCTTTTTTCATGGGTTCTCGGGGTCTGGGACCCTCGATGGGTGGCCGCTGGGGCGACCCGGGGCAGGGCCCGGCCGGCGCACTCAGTTGCTGGCGATCCGGGCTTCGGACGGCACGTCGCGCTTGATCAGCGCGTCGATGCGGGCGCGTTCCTTGTCGAAGGCGGCCAGCATGTCGCCGGACAGCTCGCGGCCGCGCGGCAGGCGGATGCGCAGCGGATCGACCGGGCGGCCATTCACGTGCACCTCGTAGTGCAGGTGCGGTCCGGTGGACAGGCCGGTGGAACCGACATAGCCGATCACCTGGCCCTGGCGGACCCGGCTGCCCTTCGACAGCCCGTCGGCGAAGCCCGACTGATGGCCGTAGCCGGTCTCGTAGCCGTTGGCGTGGCGGATCAGGATCCAGCGGCCATAGCCGGACTTCCAGCCGATCTCCTTCACCGTGCCGTTGCCGGAGGCGAAGATCGGGGTGCCGCGCGGGGCGGCCCAGTCGACGCCGTAGTGCGGGCGGGTACGGCCCAGGATCGGATGCCGGCGGGTGCCGAAGCCGGACCGGAACACGCCGCGCGCCATCGGCTTGCGCATCAGGAATTTCTGCGCGCTCTTGCCGGTCTCGTCATAGAAGTCGAGCGAGCCGTCGTCGGGCGTGCGGAAGCGGTAGAAGCTGCGCTCAACGCCGCCCAGCGTCAGCGAGGTATAGAGCACCTCCGGCGGCGCGTCGGCGTCGGCCGCCTCGTCTTTCACGGCGTGGAAGACGGTGAACTGGTCGCCCGGGCGGACGCGGCTGTTGAAGTCCACGTCGAAGGAGTAGGTGCGCACCAGATCGTCGATCAGGTCTTCGGGAATGTCGTGCTCGATCGCCGTCTGGTAGAGCGAGTCGTAGACGGTCGGGGCCTGCCCCTGCGGCGCCGGCTGCGGTCGCAGGGCAGCGAGCTCGGTGGCCGGCACCACAGCATCTTCCGGTGCCTCCGCAACGACGAAGGCCGCGTTGTCGTTCATGGCGACCGAGGCGATGTGCTCGGCGTCGTTGTAAAGGCTGACGCGGACCGGATGGGTCCCGGCATTGTCATCGAAGCCGTAGCTGTCGATCTCCATGCGCACGGTCTGACCCGGCGCCACGTCATCGACCTGCCAGGCGGTGCGGAAGACGGAGGTGATCGCCTCGACGTTCTCGTCCGACGCGCCGTAGGATTCCAGAATGCTCTGCAGCGTGTCGCCCTTGGCGACCAGCGCGACCACCTCGTTGGTGTTGATCTCCGGCGCGCCATCTTCGGCCCGTTTCGCCAGCTCGGACACATTCTCCGGCACGATGGAAATGGACGTATCGGTCATCGTGCCGGGATCGGCGAAGGCGAAGTCGAAGCGATGGTCGAAGGCGAGCGAGGTGTTGGCGAACTCCACCGAGGCGGTGCCGTCGAACCATTGCTGCTCGCGTAGCTGCGCCTCGGCCTCGTCGGTGGAAACCTCCGCGCTCGGCGCCAGCGCCACGTCGGTGCCGGTGGGGAACTCGGTCTCGGTGATGGTGATCTCGCCGTCCACCTGGGCGTCGTAGATGGCGTCGGTGGCCACCCGGCTCGGGAACACGGTGGTGTCGGAGAAGATCGCCAGCGGATTGAAGGGCGGGATCTCGCTGACGATGTCGCTGGTGCGGGTGATCAGGCTTGCCGTCACCAGCGCGTAGGGCTGCATCTTGATCAGGTTGCGATCGCCCATCCGGGTGACGGTCGACACCTCGATCACCTGCCGGTTGGAGATCTCCTCTGCGGTCGGCTTGATCCGGTCGCCCTTGGCGGCCGGGCCGCCGCCGGTCACCGCCGCCACGTCGCCGACGTGGGCGGAGGCCGGTAGGGTGATGGAATAGCGGCCGTCCAGCGCGCCGATCAGCGCGCCGCCCATCAGCACCGTCGAGGTGATGCCGGTCAGAACCGTGCCGGCCAGCCAGCGCATGCTGACGGAACGTCGACCGAAGGCCTCCGGACCGCTCGGGCCCACCACGAGCGGGGGCTCCTCGCCGAGATCGACGGGGGTATCGGTGGCCTGGGTGTTCCAGCCAACTTTCATCGGTGCTGCGTCGGGCCTCGGTTTGCGCTGCGAATCTCAGACGTGCGCTCGCTCGGACGGATCCGGGAGGACACCAAAATCATCCCAGGTGGCAGAAAGATGACGGGCTGAAACAGTTCGTCATGCTGAGTGATCGGACCCTACCCGACCGCTCCCGGTGGTTCAAGCGACCAGGCCGGATCAGACCGGCGGGTGCCGGCGGCCATCGGCGTGTGCGCCGCGCCGGAATTGAGGGATGTCATGTCGTTGTCTCCGGTGCCGGATCACACTCTCCGCATTCCCTTCGGGGCACACAGGCGGAGGCTCGGCATGGCGAAGATGATGAAGGCGGCGGTGGTCCACAGGCTGGGTGATCCTCTGGTGATCGAGGACGTTCCCGTACCGGAGGTCGGCCCCGGGCAGGTTCTGATGAAGGTGGAGGCGTCCGGCGTCTGCCACACCGACCTGCACGCGGCGTCGGGTGACTGGCCGGTGAAGCCGACCGTGCCGTTCATCCCCGGCCACGAGGGTGTCGGCTATGTCGCGGCCGTCGGTGCCGGCGTCACCGCGGTGAAGGAAGGCGACCGGATCGGCGTGCCGTGGCTGCACACCGCCTGCGGCCACTGCGAACACTGCCGTACCGGCTGGGAGACGCTCTGCTACGACCAGCAGATGACCGGCTACACGGTGAATGGCGGCTTTGCCGAATATGTGCTCGCCGATCCCGCCTATGTCGGGCATCTGCCCGACAGTCTCGATTTCGGCGCCGCGGCCCCGGTCCTGTGCGCCGGCGTCACCGTCTACAAGGGGCTAAAGGAAACCGACACCCAGCCCGGCGACTGGGTGGCCATCTCCGGCATCGGCGGTCTCGGCCACATGGCGGTCCAGTACGCCAAGGCAATGGGCCGCCACGTGGTCGCCATCGACGTGGCCGAGGACAAGCTGGCGCTGGCCCGCGACCTCGGCGCCGACGCCACGGTGGACGCGCGCGCCAACGATGCGGTCGAGCAGGTGCGCCAGATCACCGATGGCGGCGCCAAGGGAATCCTCGTTACCGCCGTCTCCCGGGCCGCCTTCGCTCAGGATCTGGCCATGGTTCGGCGCCACGGCACCATGTCGCTGGTGGGATTGCCGCCTGGAGATTTTCCGCTGCCCATCTTTGACATGGTCCTCAACCGCATCACGGTGCGCGGCTCCATCGTCGGCACCCGCCAGGATCTGGTGGAGGCGCTCCAGTTCGCCGGGGAGGGCAAGGTCGCCAGCCACTACTCGTGGGGCGAACTGGACGACATCAATGCCATCTTCGACCAGCTTCGCGAAGGCCGCGTCGATGGCCGTATCGTGATGCGCATCGGCGGCTGAGCTCGGAAGACAGCGCGCGGGCAGATCTAGGGGTCCGCTCGCGCGCGTACTATACCAAGGCAGGTTGAGGTCTGCGAGCCACCAGGCCGATCGGTTACGCAGCCACGCGGATCGTCCCGGCGTCGGAACCGGCCGGTGATGCTGTCCCGCAGCCCTCGCCGGCGGCCGGACCGCCGGCCCTCCTGCCAAGGGCGTCCTCGTCGGCGCACCGGTCGCGAAAAGCTTCGCCGCGCCACTTTTTTTCGCAGCGCAACCAACACCGAAATTTCATATATAACAATCAGATAGCGGACGGGTCGCCGCGTCCGGCGCGCCGGATAAGCCCGTTTTATGGGCTGGTGTGTATTTTTTCTGACTGTTGGCGTTGACAGTTTTGGGGGCTGGGATCTATATACACGTCACTGACGGCGGCGCTGCCGGCCACGGCGGCTTTTTCCTCTGTCGGTCCTCTTGACAAGGCGAGGTTCTGGACCTGGGCAACCGGGGCGGGCTTCTTTGTCGCTGAGGGATGGGTATTGGGTGAGGTTTTCTCCCCGGTTCTTTGACAAGTGAATAGGAAGAAAGAGAAACGTGGACGGCGAGGTTCGCGGTGCCAGCAAGTGGCATCTACGAGACTTCGGCGGACACGTGAGAG
>NZ_KB894575.1 GCF_000374525.1 Amorphus coralli DSM 19760 | reverse complement strand
ACCGAAGAAAAGACCAGTGTCCTTGCTATGTTCCGCCGGCCTGGTGGTTCTGGCGAGGGGTCTGAACCCGATCCCATTCCGAACTCGGCCGTTAAACCCCTCAGCGCCGATGGTACTTCGTCTTAAGACGCGGGAGAGTAGGTCGCCGCCAGGCCTGCAGAGCATAGCAAAAACAATCACGAAACCTTCTCAACACAACTCACTCCCCCAAAAAACCAAAGCACAACGAAAAACCCCGGCAGGCCAAAAGCCCGCACGGGGATAAACTCGTTGGCCCAAGGCATGAGAACCGGAAAGCGGTGAACCACAGGTCGGCGAGACGGCGCGCCATGCGGACCGGCTGCCAAAGCAAACGGCCGCCGGATGCCTCCGGCGGCCGCTCGCATCGCGTGACAGGACGGGTGTGACGCCGTCCTACTGAGCCTGCTTCGCCTTGTGGGCGCCGTCCACCACCTCGCTGTGGAGCTTGCGCACCCGGGAATGGTACGGGTGCACCAGGTCCGCGAAGTCGGACTGCGAAGTGTAGACCTTGGCGAAGAAGTCGTCGTCTTCCATGTACTTCTTCACCACGCCGTTCTGCGCCTCGATGAACAGCGTGTAGTACTCGTCCGGGGTATCTAGCAGCGTGATGCCCTCTTCCTCGTACTCCTGCACGGCCTTGGAGTTCTCGTAGAGATTGTCCGCCTGGGTGCGCATGGCGTTCGCCATGATGGCGGTCTCGACGATGGCCTTCAGGTCGTCCGGCAGGTCCTCCCAGAAGTCCTGGCAGATCATCAGCTCGCCGACGTCGGTCTGCTGATGCAGGCCCTGCAGGTAGTAGTAATCCCAGATCTTGCTGAGGCCGAGATTGCGGTCGTCGGCCGGGCCGATCCATTCCGCCGCGTCGATGGTGCCGCGCTGGGCCGAGGGCACGATGTCGCCGCCCGGCATGGCCACCGCCGGAACGCCCATCGCCGTGTAGGTCTGGCCGGCGATGCCCGGCGGCGAGCGGTACTTGATGGACCGGAACTCGTCCATGTTCTCGAACTTCTTGGAGAACCAGCCGAGCGGATCGGGCCCCATGGGCTGCATCAGGAACGGCACGACGCGCAGTCCCATCACCTCCTGGGTGAGCTGGTTGTAGAGCGCCTGGCCCTCGCCGCTGTAGTACCAGGACATCAGCGTCTGCTGGTCCATGCCGGTGCTGGCCGGCACGTTGGAGAACAGCACGTAGGCCGGGTGCTTGCCGGACCAGTAGTGCGGCCAGGCGTAGCCCGCCTCCACGAGGCAGGCGTCGACGGCGTCGAGGATCTCGAACGCCTTCACTTCGGCGCCGTCGGGCAGCACCTCCACCTCGAGGCGGCCGCCGGACATGGCCTCGACGCGGCCGGCGAAGTCTTCCAGGAGCTTGAAGTAGAGGCTGGAGTTGGGGATCGCGGTCTGGATCCGCATCTCGTAGCTGTCGTCCTGGGCGCTCGCCGATCCGGCGAGCAGGCAGAAGGCGCCAAGGGCGCTTCCCGCCAGGCAGGCAATGCGTGAGCGTTTCATCGGTATTTCCTCCCTAGGGTTGGTTCGGTGTCCGGGATCTCCGGACGGTCGGCGAAGGCCCCTTGTTGCTCTGGTTGGACGGGGTCTTCACTGAAGCGCGTTTGGCAGCCACAGCACGATCTGCGGGAAGGCCACCAGAAGGGCGACGACGATGAGCTGCAGCACCACGAACTGGGTCATGCCGAGATAGATGTCGCCCATCTTCCATTGCGGCACGACGCCCTTCAGGAAGTAGGCGGACAAGGCCATCGGCGGGGTCAGCCAAGAGGTCTGCAGCGTCACGGCGATCAGGATGGAGAACCACAGCGGATCGTAGCCCATCTCCACCATGGTCGGCAGGAAGATGGGCACGATCACCAGCACGATGGGAATCCATTCCAGCGGCGAGCCGAGCACGAACACGATCGCCAGGATGATCATCAGCATGATCGTCGGCGAGAAGGGTAGGCTCAGCAGGTAGTCCGTCAGGAGGTTGGCGCTGCCCAGCCGGGAGAACACGGCGCCGAAGAAGTTGGCCGAGCCCAGCAGGAACATGATCATCGCCGACATGGTCAGCGTGCTGTAGACGCACTTCTTGAAGGACGGCCACGACATCCGCCGGTAGACCAGGGCCAGCACCAGAGAGGCCAGCGCGCCGCTCGCCGCCGCATCGGTCGGCGTCGCGACACCGCCGATGATGACGCCGAGCGTGAAGGCGATGACCACTGTCACCGGGATGATGCCGAGCAAGAGCTCGCGCACCTTCTCCGCGCCGCTGGTCTCGTTGATCTCCTCCAGGCTGAGGGGCGGTCCGAGCTCCGGGTTCAGGTAGCTCTTGATCAGCGTGTAGGCGATGTAGGCCGTCGACAGCATCAGGCCGGGAATGATCGCCGCGGTGAAGAGGTCCGACACCGGCACGCCGACCACCGGTCCCATGACGATCAGCAGGATCGAGGGCGGGATCAGGATGCCGAGGGTGCCGCCGGCTGCGATCGCGCCGGCCGACAGGCGGGTGTCGTAGCCCGACTGCATCATCATCGGCGCGGCCATGACGCCGAGCACCGTCACCGAGGCACCGACGATGCCGGTGGCCGCGGCGAACACCGTCGCCACCAGGAGCACGATCAGGTAGAGCGAGCCGCGCACCCGTCCGAGCAGCAGCCTGAGCGCCTTGAACATGCGCTCCATCAGGCCGGATTGCTCCAGCACGAAGCCCATGAACAGGAAGAGCGGGATCGCGGCCAGTGTCGTGTCGCGCATCAGCGCGAAGAACTGGTACTGCATCAGGGAGATCACGCGATCGCCCATCCCCAGCCAGCCGAACACCAGCGAGATGAAGATGAAGGTGAAGGCCATAGGATAGCCGGTCAGGAGACCGACGAAGATGAGGCCGAGCGACACCAGGCCGAGGGTTGCATCGGTCATACCCGTGCCTCCTCGCCCGGAGCGCGGAAACGCCGGTTCGTCACGATGCTGAAATAGCTCTTCAGGAGTTCCGAGACGCCCTGGATCAGGAGCAGCGCTCCGGTGATCGGCATGACCGTCTTCAGCGGATAGATGATTGGCATCATCGGGCTGGTGGGAATCCGCTCGCCGCGCATCCACGACACCATCGCGTAGTCGAAGGTCGCCACGGTGAAGAAGTACATGGCCGGGAAGAACAGGACGAGCGTGAACAGCCCGTCGATGATTCCCTGCCAGCGCGGCGTCAGGATGTTGAACAGGAAGTCGGCCCGCACGTGGCTGTCCTGGCCCAGCGTGTAGGCCGCGCCCAGCATGAACAGCGCGCCGTAGAACATGAACGTCGCGTCGTAGGCCCACATGGTCGGGCTGTTGAAGCCGAAGCGCGCGATCACCTCGTAGACCAGCGCGCCGATCATCGGCACGATCAGCCACGCGGCTGCCTTGCCGACCAGCATGCCCGGAAAGTCCAGTATGCGCGTGAGACGGCGAAGCCGGTGTTCGGCCTCCGGGCTCATAGCCATCGCCTCCTCCCCTTGTTGGTGTCCGCAGGAGGCGGCCGGAGGCGCTGCACTGGCTGGGGGTCGCGTGCCCGGCGGGCCTTTTTCGGACCTCTGTCGGCAGGCGTCCCGATCACGTCCTCACGCGAGAACGACGCAACTCTCATCTTCCCTCCCTGGTGAAAATGAGACTTATAGCCTCAATAAGATATCAATCGTTGGGTCGACGCAATCTCCGATTGGCGGTCTGGCCCCGTCCCTTCTGGTCTCTCCGTTGTCTCGGCGCCCGGTCTTCGCCGGATTCTCCGCGCCTCGTGTCTGGGGTCACGTGGACGGGGCTGGCCCGTCCGCGCCGGGTGCGGTGTCAGGCCTGCGGACGCATGTCCGCCTTGTCGACGCCGGCCACGGCGACCGGTTTCTTCATGGCGTCGCGGCGGAAGGGCTCGCCCAGTTCCTGGTTGATCATCGCCTCGATGAGGGTGGTCTTGCCGCTCTCCATCTGGTCGCGGACGGCCTGGTCCAGCGCCTGGGTGAGCTCGTCCATGGTGCGCGCCTGCACGCCCTTCAGGCCGCACGCCTGGGCGATGCCGGCATAGCTGACGCCGTCGGCCAGCTCGGTGCCGACGAAGTTGTCGTCGAACCACAGCGTGGAATTGCGCTTTTCCGCGCCCCACTGATAGTTGCGGAACACCACCATGGTGATGCCCGGCCATTCGGACCGGCCGATGGCGGTGAGCTCGTTCACGGCGATGCCGAAGGCGCCGTCGCCGGCAAAGCCCACGACCGGCGTGTCCGGGCAGCCGATCTTGGCGCCGACGATCGCCGGGAGACCGTAGCCGCAGGGGCCGAACAGGCCCGGCGCCAGATATTTCCGGCCCGCCTCGAACGCCGGGTAGGCGTTGCCGATGGCGCAGTTGTTGCCGATGTCGGTGGAGATGATGGCGTCGCGCGGCAGGGCGGCCTGGATGGCGCGCCACGCCATCCGCGGGCTCATCCAGTCGGGCTTGGCGGCGCGGGCGCGCTCGTTCCAGGTCGTGCCGGGATCGTCGTCCTCGTGGTCCATGGAGGAGAGCTGCTGGGCCCAGGCCGACTTGCGCATGGCAATCGTGTCGCGCCGCTTGCGGCCGGCCTCCTCGTCCTTGTCCTCCGGCAGGAGTTCCAGGATGCGGCGGGCCACCTTGCCGGCATCGCCGACGATGCCGACCGAGACCGGCTTGGTGAGGCCGATGCGCTCCG
Source organism: Amorphus coralli DSM 19760 (assembly GCF_000374525.1). Lineage (GTDB taxonomy): Bacteria > Pseudomonadota > Alphaproteobacteria > Rhizobiales > Amorphaceae > Amorphus > Amorphus coralli. Next base: position 389,093 of record NZ_KB894575.1, on the reverse strand, counting down.
GCTTGATGTCCACCTGGATGACCTTGGCGTCCTTCGGCCAGTAGTCGATGCCGTAGCCGGGCAGGGTGGAGAACGGGTTTAGCCGGGTGCCGAGCGCCAGCACCACGTCGGCCTCGGAGATCAGCTCCATGCCGGCCTTCGAGCCGTTGTAGCCGAGCGGGCCGGCGGCCAGGGGATGCGAGCCCGGGAAGGCGTCGTTGTGCTGGTAGCCGACGCACACCGGCGCATCGAGACGCTCCGCCAGCGCCACCGTGTCGTCGATGGCCCCGGCGAGCACGACGCCGGCGCCGTTGAGGATCACCGGGAACCGGGCGCCGGCCAAGAGCTTTGCCGCCTCGCTGATCGCCGCGTCACCGCCGGCCGGCCTCTCGAACTCGACGATCTGCGGCAGCGGCACGTCGATGACCTGGGTCCAGAAATCGCGCGGCACGTTGATCTGTGCCGGGCCGCTCGCACGTTTCGCCTCGAGGATGACGCGGTTCAGCACCTCGGCCACCCGGGAGGGGTCGCGCACCTCCTCCTGGTAGGCCACCATGTCCTCGAACAGCTTCATCTGCTCGACTTCCTGGAAACCGCCCTGGCCCAGCGTCTTGTTCGCCGCCTGCGGCGTGACCAGAAGCAGCGGGGTGTGGTTCCAGTAGGCGGTTTTCACCGCGGTGACGAAGTTGGTGATGCCCGGCCCGTTCTGGGCGATCATCATCGACATCTTGCCGGAGGCGCGCGTGTAGCCGTCCGCCATCATGCCGGCGGAGCCCTCGTGGGCACAGTCCCAGAACGTGATACCGGCTCGGCCGAAGAGGTCGGAGATGGGCATCATGGCGGAGCCGATGATGCCGAAGGCGTGCTCGATGCCGTGCATCTGGAGCACCTTCACGAAGGCTTCTTCCGTGGTCATGCGCATGGGTGTCTTCCCCGTTTTCCAGTCTGTCCTGACGGTCGCCGGTCCGGGCTCAGTGCCGGTCTTCGGCGATCATGTCGCTTGCCTTCTCGCCGATCATGATGGCCGGCGCATTCGTGTTGCCGGAAACGATCTCCGGCATGACGGAACAGTCGGCGACGCGCAGGCCGCGAATGCCGCGCACGCGCAGCCGCGCGTCCAGCACCGCCTGGCCGTCAACGCCCATCCGGCAGGTTCCCGTGGGGTGATAGATCGTCGTTGCCGAGTTCCGCGCCCAGTCGAGAAGCCCGTCGTCGTCGTCCGCCGCAACGTCCGGTCCCGGACGGTATTCGACCGCGATCTTTTCGCGAAGGGGGGAGTTGTCGGCAATCCGCCGCGCGATCTTGATGCCGGCGACGATGGTCTGCCGATCGGTCTCGGTGGCCAGGTAGTTGGGGTGGATCGCCGGGTGGTCGGCCGCGTCCGGTGAGCGCAGCCGGATCTCGCCGCGGCTTTCCGGTCGGAGCTGGCAGACCGACATGGTGAAGGCGGAAAAGGGATGCACACCCTCGCCGGGACTGTCGGCCGACCACGGCTGGACGTGGAACTGGATGTCCGGCGTCTCCACGCGCTCGTCCGTCCGCATGAAGCCGGTGGCCAGGCTCGCCGCCATGGTCATCGGGCCGGTTCGGAAGAGGGCGTATTCCATGAAGATGCGGCCGCGGCCCACCAGGCTGCGCACCTCGTCGTTGAGGGTCGTCTCGGTGCACTTGTAGACCAGGCGGGCCTGCAGATGGTCCTGAAGGTTCCGGCCGACGCCCGGCAGATCGACCACCGGCGCGATGCCGTGCTCGGCAAGGTGCGCCGCCTCGCCGACGCCGGAGAGCATCAGGATCTGCGGCGAGCCGATGGCGCCGGCCGACAGGATGACCTCGCCGTCGGCGTACGCCACCCGCACGGCGCCCGAGGCGTCTCCATATTCGATGCCGGTGGCGCGTCCCTCCTCGATCACCACGCGGCGCACGTGCGCCCGGGTGACGATCTTCAGGTTCGGCCGGTCGAGGACGGGTTTCAGGAAGGCGGCCGCAGCCGAGCAGCGCCGGCCGTTGCGGGCGGTGAGCTGGAAGTAGCCGACGCCCTCCTGGCTGGCACCGTTATAGTCGGGGTTGAAGGGATAGCCGGCGGCCTCGGCCGCGGCGATCCAGGCGTCGCAGACCGGGCGCACCAGCCGCATGTTGCTGACCGCCAGCGGCCCGTCGGTGCCGTGATAGGCGTCGCCGCCGCGCTCCTGGTTCTCCGAGCGCTTGAACAGCGGCAGCACGTCGGACCAGCCCCAGCCCTCCAGCCCCATCTGGCGCCAGCGGTCGTAGTCCTGGGCCTGGCCGCGCACATAGAGCAGACCGTTCAGCGACGACGATCCGCCGAGCACCTTGCCGCGCGGCCATTCCAGGCTGCGCCCGTTCAGGCCCGGGTCCGGCTCGGTGCGGTAGCACCAGTCGACAGCCGGATTGTGCATCGTCTTGAAGTAGCCGACCGGCACGTGGATCCAGGGATTGGTGTCGCGGCCGCCGGCTTCCAGCAGGATCACGCGCACCGACGGATCTGCGGTCAGCCGGTTGGCGATAACGCACCCGGACGACCCCGCGCCGACGATCACATAATCCGCCCTGAGCTCTGCCGCTCCCGTGTCCATGCGCTCCCGTCCACCTGTTCGCCGGTGTGTGGGTCGATCATTGCCTTTTGATAATGAGACTTCAAGTATCAAAATGAAATGGATTATGATGCGCTGCATCGACGGATCGGGGGCGGGCACCATCGTCATGGCGGCAAACTGCGAATTGATGCGCTCCCCCCCTTCTCCTAAGGTCTTGGCGACTTGGCTGGGTCCATTCACGGTGCGGGCGGAGGCGCATGCAGGTTCTCGACGAGGGAAAGGAGACGATCCCGACCAATCTGCGGCTGCTTCTGGTGATGGAGGCGGTGGCGGCCGCCGGCGTGCCGGTGACCCCCACCCAGATCAACCAGGCGATCGGCCTTCCCAAGCCCACGATCCATCGGCTCTTCGCGACGCTGGAGGAGGAGGGCTTCCTGCAGCGCGACATCGACGGCCGCAGCTATGCCCCCGGCCGGCGCGCGCGCGAGATGGCCGGCGGCATCCTGTCGTCGCTCCGGCTGCGCACCGCGCGGCTGGCGATCCTGACGCGGCTTGCCGCGGGCATCGGCGAGACGTGCAACATCTCGCTGCCCGAGCGCGACGAGATGATCTACCTGGAGCGCGTCGAGACGGCCTGGCCGCTGCGCATCCAGCTGCCGGTGGGCACCCGGGTGCCGTTCTACTGCACCTCGTCCGGCAAGATGTATCTGAGCTCGCTGCCCAACCGGCATCTCGACCGCTATCTCGCGGCGGCAAGGCTGGAACCGCGCACGCCCAACAGCATCACCGATCCCGACCGGCTGCGCGCCGCCCTGCTGCAGATCCGCGCCGACGGCTTCGCCACCGACGACGAGGAGTTCATGGAGGGGATGATCGCGCTGGCGGTGCCGGTCCGCGACACCAACGGCCGGCTCTTCGCCACGCTGTCCTTCCACGCCCCGACCCAGCGCTTCGACATCGCCCGGGCCAAGGATCACCTGCCGCAGCTGCGCGCCGCGGCGGAGGAGCTGTCGCGCCTCTCCTTCGCCTGAACCGGCGGAGCGGGCGCCGGTCCGCGCCGGTCGGTCGCATATCTGCAATGCGGCCGGGCTATCCGCTCAGGACATCAACGAAGAGGGCTCCATGATCCTGACCGTCAATGCCGGCTCGTCCAGTCTCAAGGTGGCCCTTTACGAGCGGGGAGGGGGCGAACCGGTTCGCGTGGCCTCCGCCATGGTCGCGCGCATCGGCCACGAGGCGGTCCTGTCCATCGCCGGCGAGGGCACCGAGAAATCCAGCCGGCCGGTCGAGGCGGCGGACCACACCGAGGCGCTGGCCCGTCTCGTCGAGGCGCTGGCGCCCTACCAGGGCGAGGCACCGCTCTCCGTCGTCGGCCACCGCATCGTGCATGGCGGCACCACCCTGCACGAGCCGCGCGTCCTCGACGCCGGGCTGCTCGCCGAACTGGCGAAGCTGGAGCGCCTGGCGCCGCTGCACCAGCCGATCAATCTCGCCTGCGTGCGGGCCGTGGAGGCGCTGGTGCCGGGCGCGGTCCAGGTCGGCTGCTTCGACACCGGCTTCCACCACACCATGCCCTGGGCCCAGACCGCCTTCGCGCTGCCGCCGCGCTATTATGACGAAGGCCTGCGCCGCTACGGCTTTCACGGGCTCAGCTACACCAGCGTGTCGCGCAGCCTGGAGAAGAGCCATCCGGCGCTGCATGCCGGGCGCGTGGTGGTCGCCCATCTCGGCAACGGCGCCTCCGCCTGCGCCATGAAGAGCGGCCTCGGCCAGGCCACCACCATGGGCTTTTCCACCCTCGACGGTCTCGCCATGGGCACCCGTTGCGGCCAGATCGATCCCGGTGCGCTGATCCATCTGCAGCGCGCCTACGGCATGGGCCTAGAGGAGCTGGAACGGCTTCTCTACCACGACAGCGGGCTGATCGCGCTCTCCGGCGTCGGCGCCGACATGCGCGACATCGAAGCCGCCGGCACCGAGGCGTCGGAACGCGCCATCGACTATTTCGTGGCCCGCGCGGTGCGCGAGATTGGCGGCCTGGTGGCGGTGCTGGGCGGGCTCGACGCGCTCGTCTTCTGCGGCGGCATCGGCGAGAATTCGGCCCGGGTGCGGGCCGAGATCGTCGCGGGTCTCGGCTTCCTCGGCCTGGAGCTCGATCCGGTCGCCAACGACCGCAACGCCGGAACCATCTCCCGCGGGCCGACGCCGGCACTCGTCATCCCCACCGACGAGGAGGCGGTCATCGCCGAGGCCTGCGCCCGCCTGACGGCCTGAGGGGCGACCCGGCGGTCGGCAACCGACGCGACGCCGCGCGGCACGGTGCGTGCCGTGCTCAGTGGCCGGGATCTGTCAGGGAAGGGGGGTGGAGCGGGCGATCGGGATCGAACCGACGACATTCAGCTTGGGAAGCTGACGTTCTACCACTGAACTACGCCCGCGAAGCGTCCTGAAAAGAGCGCTCTGGAAGGGTCCTGTCAAGCGCATTAGATGAGGGGTCGCCGCAGCCGTCGTTATGGGCGTGTCATCGACCGCCGACGCCGGCTTCGCCCCGCCCCGACCGTCATCCGCCCGACGAGCCCGCCTGATGCGCCAGCGCCTGAAGACCCTCCTCGAAAGCTCCACCTGGGAGTGGTTCATCGCGGGCCTCATCATCTTCAACGCCATCGTGCTGGGCCTGATGACCTGGGAGGACGCGACGTCCGCCGCCGGGCAGCTTCTCGCCTTCCTCGATGTCGCGGTGATCGCGATCTTCGTGGTCGAGATCGCCGCCCGGCTCTACGTGCACCGGCTCAAATTCTTCCGCGATCCCTGGAGCCTGTTCGACTTCGTCGTGGTGGCGATCGCGGTGGTGCCCAGCCAGCACGGCCTGTCGGTGCTGCGGTCGCTCAGGATCCTGCGGGTGCTGCGCCTGATCTCCGTGGTGCCGTCGCTGCGCCGTGTGGTCGGCGGCCTGATCGCCGCGCTGCCGGGCATGGGCTCGATCGTGCTGCTGATGACCATCATCTTCTACGTCTTCGCGGTGATGGCGACGAACCTCTACGGCGCGTCGTTCCCCGAATGGTTCGGCACGCTCGGCGCGTCGGCCTACTCGCTGTTCCAGATCATGACGCTGGAATCCTGGTCGATGGGCATCGTCCGGCCGGTGATGGAACAGTATCCGATGGCCTGGGCCTTCTTCGTGCCGTTCATCATGGCGACGGCCTTCACCGTGCTGAACCTGTTCATCGGCATCATCGTCTCCGCCATGCAGCAGGAGCACGAGGCGGCGCTGGATGCCGAGCGCCAGGTGCTGCACGACGAGCAGGCGCAGATCGCCGAGGAAATGCGGGCGCTCAGGCGAGAGATCTCCGGCCTGCGTGGGGAAATAGCCGCAGCCCGGCCGGCGGAGGCGTCGTCCGACGCCTGAACGCTCCGCCCGGCGCTTGGCCCCTTAGCCCGCCCGGAAATGCTTCGACAGTTTCAGCCCCTGGGCCTGGTAGTTGGAGCCGAGGCCGGCGCCATAGAGCGTGTCCGGCAGCTCTCCCATCCGCTCGTAGACCAGCCGGCCGACCACCTGGCCGTGGTCGAGGATGAACGGCACCTCGTGGCTCCTGACCTCAAGCACGGCGCGCGCGCCCGCCCCGGACGTGCCGTGGCCGAAGCCGGGATCGAAGAAGCCGGCATAGTGGACCCGGAATTCGCCCACCAGCGGGTCGAACGGCACCATCTCCGCCGCGCATTCCGGCGGCACCTGCACCGCCTCGCGCGACACCAGGATGTAGAACTCGTCGGGATCCAGGATCAGGCCCCGGCCGGGCCGTACCGTCACCGGGTCCCAGAAATCGGCGACGTCGTAACCGGCCTTGCGGTCGACGTCGATGACGCCGGTGTGGCGCTTGCCCCGGTAGCCGACGAGGCCGCTTCCGTCGGTGCTCTGCAGGTCGATGGAGAGCTGCAGCCCGTCCTCGATCAGCGCGTCTCCCGGCGTCACCAGCGGCTCGCGATCGTGCAGCGCCTTCAGCGCGGTATCGGTCAGCGTGGCATTGCCGCGCCGGAAACGGATCTGCGAAAGCCGCGACCCGGCGCGCACCAGGACGGGGAAGGTCCGCGGCGAGATCTCGGCATAGAGCGGCCCGGTATAGCCGGCGGGCACCCGGTCGAAGGCGCCGGCCCGGTCGGCGGTGACGCGGGTGAAGACGTCGAGGCGGCCGGTGGAGCTCTTCGGGTTGGTGGAGGCGGAGATGTCGGCCGGCAGCGCCAGCCGCTCCTGCAGCGGCACCACGTAGACGCAGCCGGTTTCCAGAACCGCGCCCTGCGTCAGGTCGATGGTGTGCAGCGTCACCTCGGCCAGCTTGTCGGCCACCGGCCCGTCCGGGCCCGGCAGGAAGCTTGCGCGGATGCGATGGGCGACGGTGCCGAGCCGCAGGTCCAGGCTGGCCGGCTGGATCTGGTCGGCATCGAAAGGCCGGTCGCAGGCGATGGCGCCGCTGTCGGAAAGCGCCGCGATGGCCTGTCTCGGCAGGATGCCGGCTTCGTCCTGCATGATCCGTCCGCCCTTTGTCTGGCCGCGCCCGGCCTGTCGTCTTCCTGACCTAACCGAAGTGCGCATTGACGCCAAGGAAACTGCGGCGTAAAGACCTTTTGTCCCGTGGTCATTTGAGCCGGCCGGCTTGCAGCCACGTTAAACAAGTCGCTAAAAAGGCCGGGCGAGGTACGCCCCGGTCGCCCCCGACCGGGTTTTTTTGTGCCTGCGGTCCGGCTCTTGCTTGCCCGGCGCCGGGTGAACTCGAAAGGAAGTGCCATGTCGTCTTCGTCGCTGCCCTCCGATGTCGGTCCGTCCACCCGCCTCGTGCATGGCGGCGTCGAACGGTCCCAGTTCGGCGAGACCTGCGAGGCGCTCTACCTGACCCAGGGCTTCGTCTACGAGAGCGCCGAGGCGGCGGAAGCCCGCTTCGCCGGCGAGGAAGACGGCTACGTCTACTCCCGCTACGGCAACCCCACCGTCACCATGTTCCAGGACCGCATGGCGCTTCTGGAAGGCGCCGAGGCCGCCCGGGCCACCGCCAGCGGCATGGCGGCGGTCACGGCAGCCATGGTCGCCTGTACCAAGGCCGGCGATCACGTGGTCGCGTCGAAGGCGCTGTTCGGCGGCTGTCGGTACGTGGTGGAGGAATTCCTGCCGCGCTTCGGCGTCGAGGCGACGCTGGTCGACGGGCCGGACGTGGAGGCCTGGAAACAGGCCGTCCGGCCCAACACCACGGCGCTCTTCACCGAGACCCCGGCCAACCCGACACTGGCGCTGGTCGACATTCCGGCGGTGGCCGAGATCGCCCACTCCGTCGGCGCGCGTCTCGTGGTCGACAACGTCTTCGCAACCGCCATGCACCAGGCGCCGCTGAAGCTCGGCGCTGACGTGGTGGTCTACTCCGCCACCAAGCACGTCGATGGCCAGGGCCGCTGCCTGGGCGGCGTCATCCTCTCCGACGAGGAATGGGTGACGGAAAAGCTGGACGTCATCCTGCGCCAGACCGGCCCGGCGATGTCGCCCTTCAACGCCTGGATCATGCTCAAGTCGCTGGAGACGTACCCGCTGCGCATCCGTCAGCAGACGGCGAGCGCGACGGCCGTTGCCGATGCCATCGCCGATCATCCGCGCGTTGCGCGGGTCATCTATCCCGGCCGCGCCGACCACCCGCAGGCCGACATCGCGCGCAAGCAGATGACCGGCGGCGGCACGCTGATCGCGCTGGAGATCGCAGGCGGGCGCGACCCGGCCTTCGCCTTCTCCAACGCCCTCAACGTGGTGAAGATCTCCAACAATCTCGGCGACGCCAAGAGCCTCATTACCCATCCCGCCAGCACCACCCATCAGCGCCTCACCGACGAGCAGCGTGAGGAACTGGGCATCGGGCCGGGCCTGCTGCGGCTGTCCATCGGTCTGGAGGACGAGGCCGACCTGATCGCCGACATGACCCAGGCGCTCGACCGCGCCGGCAAGAAGGCGTCTGTCAGCTTGGGTTGACCCGAGCAATCCCAGGAAAAGTGCTCTTGCGGTTTTCCGTTCGGGATTGCGGTTAAAGGGACTCCCTCCCGGCTTCGGCCAGAACCCGCGCCGCCATGATCAGCCGCGCTGTCGCCGAGATCCCGCAGACGGCCGCAAAGGTCCAGGCGATGGCCGGAAACCAGGCCGGCACCAGGCACATGAGCACGAAGGCGGCGATGGTTTCGCCGCCTTCGGCCAGCCCCCCCAGGTAGAACAGCGACTTCTGGCCCTGCGCGCTGGTCTCGATGCCGCGCCGCTCCGCGAAGATGGCGAAGGCCAGGAAACAGGCGCCGTTGGCATAGAAGGACAGAAGCAGCGCGGCGGCGGCCAGCGCGTTGTTCTCCGGGTCGGCAACGGCGAAGGCGAACGGGACCGCCCCGTAGAAAAAGAAGTCCAGCACGATGTCGAGGAAGCCGCCGCGATCGGTCTTGGCGGTGGCCCGCGCCACGGCGCCGTCCAGCCCGTCGGCGACCCGGTTGAGCGCGACGAGGGCCAGTCCCAGCGTGTAATGTCCGAACGCGATGGCGACGGCCGCAGCCAGCCCAAGCGCGAAGCCGCCCAGCGTGATCGCGTCCGCCGGCAGGCCGGACGCGGCAATGCGGCGGCCGGCGGCGGTCAGCGGCGGGTCGATCAGGGAGCGCAGTCGGGCATCGAACATGCAAGGTGGGCCGTTGCGGTTGGTGGGGCGCCGGGCGCACACCGTTGACGTTCATCGAAGCCGGGCGTAGAGCGCCACGCAAGTCTCGTGTGCTTGAATGCATCGTGAGAACGGGGCCGCCGCCTCTCGTCCGCGCGTTTGCGCGGTCAACAGGCGGTCGCTCCCCACAGGGATCAGTTCAAGTTGATGATGTACGAAACCACCACGCGCAATCTCCGGATCACCGTCAATCCGCAGTATCTGGAGGATGAATCGGTGCCGGAAGAGCAGCGCTTCCTCTGGGCCTACACGATCGAGATCGCCAACGAGGGCCGCGAGACGGTGCAGCTCGTCAACCGCTACTGGCACATCACCGATGCGGTCGGTCGGGTGCAGGAGGTGCGCGGGCCCGGCGTGGTGGGCGAACAGCCCGTGCTCGCGCCGGGCGATGCCTACACCTACACGTCCGGCTGTCCGCTGCCGACGCCGTCCGGCTTCATGGTCGGCGCCTACGAGATGGAAACGTCGGACGGCGAGCGGTTCGAGGCGGACATCCCCGCCTTCTCCCTCGACCTGCCCGACGCCCAGCCGACGCTGAATTAGGCTATTCCCTCACGCCGAGTTCGCTTCGCTCACCGGCTCCGGGAGGGCGGCCTGACCGGCCGGCGGACGGTCGTCCGCTGGTTGGAGGGAAGCGGCGGGGCGGAGATTGGCTGAGGGCGAAGTCGGCCCCAACGCCGCTGACCACGGGCGCGCCGGGTCCGGCAAGCGGATTTTCAGAGCGTCCGGTAGCGCGCCCGGGCGCCGCGCTCGATGGCGGCGGTGGTGAGCTTGTCGAGGTTCAGCCGGTCGCGCAGCATGGCCAGAAGGCGCAGTTCCTCCGGCTCCACGTGCAGGTCGGCGGCGGCCACCTCGACGCCCAGCGCATAGGCGGTCTCGTAGAGATGCGCCGGCAGGCAGGTGCGGACCAGTTCCAGAACCGTTTCCAGCCCGTCATTTTCCTGCAGGATCTCCGCGCAGATTTCCGACGAGCCCACGAGCTTGTGCTCCTGGTAGTCGCGGAACACCGGCGTCGTGCGGACGATCTCCCCGATGCGCTGCAGTTCCGCGTCGGTCATCGTGCGGTCCACGGCGGACATGGTGACCATGACGTAGATGAGGGCGTCGTGATGGGAGATCGGCTGGTTCATCGGAGGGTCTCGCGAATGAGGGGTCTGCGCACAGCGCGGGCCGCACCCTAGAATATGCGCGACGGGGATTAAATCGTCCGGAGACAGAAAATCGCCCCCGAAAGGCGGAATTCGGCGCTTTTGCCCGCGCAGAAGAATTGACCCGCCTCCCGAAGGTGCCTAGTTCATCGGCCCGGACCGGGCGGCTTGGACCGCGATGCGGCGCGCGCCTGTCCCCTTCTTCATCCGAACACCGAGAAAGACCCGTCATGACCGTCCCTGCCGTTCCCGCCGATCTGACCGAGGAGATCGTGGCCGCGGCGACGGAGGGCAAAGCCTGGCCGTTCGAGGAGGCGCGCAAGATCATCGCGCGGCTCGAGCGCAAGGGCGGCAAGGACGAGGTTCTGTTCGAGACCGGCTACGGCCCGTCGGGCCTGCCGCACATCGGCACCTTCGGCGAGGTGGCGCGCACCACCATGGTGCGCCACGCCTTCCGGGTGCTGACGAAGGACGCCATCCCGACCCGGCTCCTGTGCTTCTCCGACGACATGGACGGCATGCGCAAGGTGCCGGAGAACGTGCCGAACCAGGAGAAGCTGGCGGAAAGCCTGCACCTGCCGCTGACCCGGGTGCCGGACCCGTTCGGCACGCACGAGTCCTTCGGCGCCCACAACAACGCCCGCCTGCGCGCCTTTCTCGATGCGTTCGGCTTCGACTACGAGTTCGCCAGCTCCACCGACTACTATCTGTCGGGCCGCTTCGACGACATCCTCATCCGCGTCGCCGAACGCTACCAGGCGATCATGGACGTCATGCTGCCGACGCTGCGCGAGGAACGCCAGGCGACCTACTCGCCCTTCCTGCCGATCTCGCCGTCGACCGGCCGCGTCCTCTACGTGCCGATGAAGCAGGTGAACGCCGCCGACGGCACCATCACCTTCGACGACGAGGACGGCACCGAGATCACCATGCCGGTCACCGGCGGCAACGTGAAGCTTCAGTGGAAGCCGGACTTCGGCGCCCGCTGGGCGGCGCTGGACGTCGACTTCGAGATGTTCGGCAAGGACCATCTCTCTAACCAGCCGGTCTATGACCGGATCTGCTCGGTGCTCGGCGGCGACCCGCCCGAGCATTTCGTTTACGAGCTGTTCCTCGACGACCGCGGCGAAAAGATCTCCAAGTCCAAGGGCAACGGGCTGACCATCGACGAGTGGCTCACCTACGCCTCGCCGGAGAGCCTGTCGCTGTTCATGTTCCAGAAGCCGAAGACGGCGAAGCGGCTCTATTTCGACGTCATTCCGCGCACCGTGGACGAGTATTTCGCCCACCTCTCCGCCTTCGGGCGCCAGGACGCGGCCGGCCAGGTCAACAACCCGGTCTGGCACATCCACTCCGGCCATCCGCCGGCGGTGGAGATGCCGGTGTCGTTCGCGCTGCTCCTCAACCTCGTCTCGGCATCCAACGCGGAATCGGCCGACGTGCTGTGGGCCTACATCTCCCGCTACGCGCCGGACGTCACGCCGGAGAGCGCGCCCGAGCTCGACGCCCTCGTCGGCTACGCGATCCGCTACTTCGAGGATTTCGTCCGGCCGAAGAAGGTGTTCCGCGCCCCCGACGAGACCGAGCGCCAGGCGCTGTCGGAACTCGACGCCAAGCTCGGCACGCTCGCCCCCGACAGCGATCCCGCCGCCATCCAGGACGCCATCCTCGACGTGGCGCGCCAGCACGAGCGCTATCTCGATCCCAAGCGCAAGGGGCCGGACGGCGGCCCCGGCGTGTCGGGTGTCTGGTTCCAGGCGCTCTACGAGACGCTGCTTGGCCAGGAGCGGGGGCCGCGTTTCGGCTCGTTCGTGGCGCTTTACGGCATCGACGAGACGCGGGCGCTGATCGCCAAGGCGCTGGCCGGCGAGCTCGCCGCGGCGACGCCTTCGGCGTAACTCTGCCCGGTTGCGGGTCCCACTACTGCGCGGTGGGCGGCAGCGGCCGCCACAGGCCGCGCTTCTGTTCCTGGGCGATCCAGGACAGCACCTTGAGCCGGTCCGGGGCGCCCTCGGCCGGTTTCGCCCAGCCCTGCGACACGAGCCAGCCGGCGATGTCGGTGCCGCCGACCGAGCAAGTCGCCTCGAACGGCCCCTTCGGCCCGTGCTGGCCTTCCGGATCCTCGGCCTCGGGCGACGACAGCAGGCGCGCCGTCTCCTCGTCCACCGCCAGGCATTCGATGGCCCGGGCGCGCACCAGCTGGCGCAGCGCCGTGCGGGCGCGCAGCTCGCAGCTCCACGCCACCGGCGAACCCTCCTTGCAGGCCTCGAAGGTGGTCGGCCCCTCCACGCTGCCGATGGTCAGCACCGTGCCGGAGGCGTCGATGGTGGTGGCGTCCTCCACCACCACCAGATGGTAGCGCACCGGCTTCGGCGGCAGCGGCGGCGGCGGCTCCACCGAGCTCGGCAGCCGCTGCAGCGGCGCGGCGATGTCCGGGCTGCGGGTGATGCGGTTGGAGGAGACGTCGCGCACCGCGCGCTCGGGCTCCAGCGCGGCGGTGTCCACGCCGACGGCCGGGTCCACCGGATCGTATCCGACGCTGCCCTGGCGCTTCGGCTCCACGCCGCCCCAGTCCGATGGCACCTGTGGCTCGTCTTCCGGCGCGCTGAGCGGCAGCGATTTCATCTTCTGCACCACCGGCCCGAAGACGGTGTCGTCGAGCAGTAGCAGCGGCAGCACGCTGGCGGCCGCGGCCCCCACCACCACGAGCGCGTAGATCGCCCGGGAAACGGTGTCCGACCGGCGCGGCCCGCGCCCGGTATAGCCGGGAGTGTACGCCATCACTGACTCGCCCAAAGGATCCGCGCCATCCACTCGATGGCGGCAAGCGGCACGATCCTGTCGGGGTGATCCGGGTTGAGCGAGGTCAGCTCGATCTGCTTCGGGGTGCGCCGCTGCAGGATCTTCGCCATCACCTCGCCGTCGGACGTCTTCACCACCACCCGGTCGCCGCGCCGGATCGTCGCCGCGCGCGAGACGATCAATACGTCACCATGGCGGTAGAGCGGAAGCATGGAGTCGCCCGAAATCTCCAGAGCGTAAACGGGCTCGTCGCGGCGCTCGGGAAAGGCGATCTCGTCCCAGCCGGTACCGACCGGGAAGCCGCCATCGTCGAAGAAGCCGCCAGCGCCCGCTTGGGCGAAGCCAAGCAGCGGTACCGCCCTCGGCGTCGGCAGCGCGTCGCCCACCGTCGTCATCCGGACGTCCGCGAAGAACTCCGACAGGCCGGACCCGGTGGCCTCCAGCACCTTGGCGATGGATTCCGTCGAGGGCCAGCGCGGCCGGCCGTCGCCCGCGGTGCGCTTCGACTTGTTGAAGGTGGTGGGATCGAGGCCGGCGCGGCGCGCCAGACCGGAAGGGGTCAGCCCGTGGCGCTCGGCAACACGGTCGATAGCTGCCCAGACCTGCTCGTGGGTGAGCATCGCGGGTCCTCACTCCGCCGCTTGGGGCGGATGCCGGCCCGGGGATGTCCCCGGGGAAAGAGAAAGGAAAACATACCTAGGCCGCACCCTAATCCCCGCTGCCGCTTGAGTCCAGAACACGATGCGGGACAAACTTGCGTTCTCCTTGCCTCGGCTTGAACGCCCGCCCCGTCAGAAGCTACGGTCCGGCCGCGCTTCGGCCGTGTCCGGCGCGGGCGCAATGCTGCGGGGAACGGCTTTCTGGAGACCGGCCATGCCGACACCGACGACCGTCTACAAGATCGTGGAGAAGGACGCCTGGGCGGCGGCTGAGGCCGAGGGCGTCTACCGCGGCGCGCCGGTGGATCATGCCGATGGCTTCATCCACTTCTCCGCCGCCGACCAGGTCATGGAGACGGCCGGCAAGCATTTCGCCGGCCAGGATGGGCTGCTGCTCGTCGCCGTTCCGGCCGCGGCCCTTGGGGCCGATCTGAAGTGGGAGCCGTCGCGCGGCGGCGCGCTCTTCCCGCATCTCTACGCGGACCTGCCGGTTTCTGCGGTGGCTTGGGTGAAGCCGCTGCCGCTGTCGCCGGCTGGCCACGTCTTTCCGGAGCTCGACGCATGATCCAGGGCCTCGCCACCGCCGCCCCCGCGCTGCTGCGCCGGCTCGATCCGGAGCGCGCCCACCGGCTGACCATCAAGGCGCTGGAGACCGGCCTCGCCCCGGCCGAGCGCATTCCGCAGGATGCGGCGCTGGCGGTCTCCGCCTTCGGGCTCGACTTTCCCAACCCGCTGGGCATGGCGGCCGGCTTCGACAAGGACGCCGAGGTGCCGGGCCCGCTTCTGAAGCTCGGCTTCGGCTTCGTGGAGATCGGCACCGTCACGCCGCTCGCCCAGCCCGGCAACCCGAAGCCGCGCATCTTCCGCCTGCATCGCGACCGCGCGCTGATCAACCGGCTCGGCTTCAACAATTCCGGCCACGCCGCGGCCCACACCCGCCTTGCCGCCCGCCGCTTCCAGGGCATCGTCGGCGTCAATATCGGGGCCAACAAGGTCACCCATGACCGCGTCGACGACTATGTGCGCGGCATCCGCGCCTTCGCTGACGTGGCCTCCTATTTCACCGTCAACATCTCCTCGCCCAACACGCCGGGCCTGCGCGACCTGCAGGGCGCTGAGGCGCTGGACGAACTGCTCACCCGCACGCTCGCCGCCCGCGACGAGGCGGCGGCCGTCGGGCGACGCGTGCCGCTGCTGGTCAAGGTGGCCCCGGATCTCGACGAGATCGGCATCGACGCGATCGCCGAGGCGGCGCTGCGCCACGGCATCGACGGTCTGATCGTTTCCAACACCACCATTGCCCGCCCGCCGCTCCAGGATGTCCGGGTGGCGGAAGAGACCGGCGGCCTCTCCGGCCGGCCGCTGTTCGAGCCGTCCACCGTCGTGCTGGCGAAGATGGCGCAGAGGATCGACGGGCGGATGCCGCTGGTCGGTGTCGGCGGGGTGTCGTCGGGGGAGACGGCGTTCGCCAAGATCGCCGCCGGGGCGAGCCTGGTGCAGCTCTATACCGGGCTGGTCTACGAGGGAGGGCCGCTGGTGGGCCGCATCCTGCGTCATCTCGGCGAGGAGGTCCGCCGTCGCGGCTTCACCTCCATCGCCGACGCCGTCGGGTGCGAGCGCGACGCCTGGGCCAGCGGCGAGGCGGCCGGCCGCTGACCGGCCGCTTCTGCCAGGCGCGCGTCTCGCCTATTGCGGCATTCGCAGGATCGGCTTGATGGTGCGCCCGGCTTCGGAATCCTCCACCGCCTGGTTGATCTGGTCGAAGTCGTAGAACTTGACCAGCTTCTCGAACGGAAAGCGGCCCTGACGCTGCAGTTCCACCAGGTGCGGAATGAAGATCTGCGGCACGCTGGAGCCTTCCACGATGCCCATGATCCGCTTGCCCGGGATCATCACGCTGTTCACGTCGAAGCCCGCCTCGACACCGAGTTTCGGGGCGCCGACGATGCCGCACGTGCCCATGGTGCCCAGTGCGTCGACCGCCTGACGCAACACTTCGGGGATGCCGCTCGATTCCAGCGTGTAGTCGGCGCCGCCGCCGGTGATCTCGCGGATCGCCTCCACCGGATCGGTCTCCTTGGAGTTGATCGTGTGCGTCGCGCCGCAGTCCTTCGCCAGCTCCAGCCGGTTCGGCTGAACGTCCACGGCGATGATGGTGGTGGCACCGGCGACCTTGGCCGCCATCACCGCGCTGAGGCCCACCGCGCCGGCGCCGAACGAGGCGAAGCTCTGGCCTGCCCCGACCCCGAGCGAGTTCAGTACCGCGCCGGCACCGGTCTGGATGCCGCAGCCCAGCGGACCGAGCAGCTCCAGCGGGGCGTCCGCATCCACCTTCACCAGGTTGCGCTGGTGCGCGATGGCGTAGGTGGAGAAGGAGGACTGTCCGAAGAAATGGTCGTGGATCGGGTCGCCGTCCCGCTCCGCGACCGCCGTCGAGCCGTCCTTGCGGCATCCGCCGAAATTGAGGGCAAAGAAGTCGTCGCAATGGCAGGGATGGCCGCTCTGGCAGGGATGGCAGATCCCGCACGACATGAAGCTCATGACCACGTGGTCGCCAGGCTCAAAGGCCGTCACGGCGTCGCCGACGGCCTCCACGATGCCGGAGCCCTCGTGACCCAGAACCACCGGCAGCGGCGTCGGGTAGTACTGGTCGCGGATGATCAGGTCGGTGTGGCACATGCCGGCGGCGACCACGCGCACCATGACTTCCAGCGGTCCCGGCGCACCGAGCCTCAGGTCTTCCAGCGTGAATTCGGCCCCTTCCTCGCGGATCACGGCGGCCTTGATGTCGCGGGCGACGGAGTGGTTCATCGAGCGTGCTCCCTGTGTAGCGCGTCTTCTGTCCCGTCGCGGTCAATCGCCGGCGGGGCGAACGCGTTCCATCGTTGGTCGGTCCATAGTGGGGAGCAAAGCACCGGGAAGACAACCCGGCGTGGCGACAGGCTGCGCGCTGCCCGGTTGGATGGCCCTAAATGCAAAAGGCGGCCGTTGCCGGCCGCCTTCGCGTTGCATGCAATGAGGGGCGAGCGTACCGCCCGCCGGGAAGCCCGGAGCCTCAGGCGGCTTCCTTGCGCGGCGTGACCAGCTTGCGGTTCACCAGCAGCTCGGCGATCTGGACCGTGTTCAGCGCCGCGCCCTTGCGCAGATTGTCGGAGACCACCCACATCGACAGGCCGTTCTCCACCGTGATGTCCTCGCGGATGCGGCTGATGTAGGTCGCGTCCTCGCCGGCGGCCTCGTAGGGCGTCACGTAGCCGCCCGGCTCGTGCTTGTCGACGACCAGACAGCCCGGCGCCTCGCGCAGGATGTCGCGGGCCTCTTCGGCCGTGATCGGATTCTCGAATTCCAGGTTCACCGCCTCGGAATGCGAGATGAACACCGGGATCCGCACGCACGTCGCCGACAGCTTGATGGCCGGGTCGAGGATCTTCTTGGTCTCGACCACCATCTTCCATTCCTCCTTGGTCGAGCCGTCTTCCATGAAGACGTCGATCTGGGGGATGGCGTTGAAGGCGATGCGCTTGGGGAACTTCTCCGCCTGGATCGGATCGGAAACGAACACCGCCCGCGTCTGGGTGAACAGCTCGTCCATCGCGTCCTTGCCGGCGCCGGAGACCGACTGGTAGGTCGCCACGACCACCCGCTTGATGGTGGCGGCGTCGTGCAGCGGCTTCAGCGCCACGACGAGCTGCGCCGTGGAGCAGTTCGGGTTGGCGATGATGTTCTTCTTGGTGAAGCCCTCGATGGCGTCGGCGTTCACTTCCGGCACGATCAGCGGCACGTCCGGATCGGTGCGCCACTGCGAGGAGTTGTCGATGACGACCGCGCCGGCCTTGCCGATCTTCGGGGCCCATTCCTTGGCGATGGCGCCGCCAGCCGACATCAGGCACAGGTCCACCTGGCTGAAGTCGACGTGTTCCAGCGCCTCCACTTTGAGCGTCGTGTCGCCGTAGGAGACCTCGGTGCCCTGGCTGCGGCGGGACGCGACCGGGATGACCCGGTCCGCGGGGAAGCCGCGCTCGGAAAGGATGTCCAGGATTTCCCGGCCGACATTGCCTGTCGCGCCGACGACTGCGATCACGTAGCCCATTGAATTGCTCATTTTCGTCGTGTGTCCGTTCGCGCGGCAGTCGCCCCCACCAAGGGCGGGCCGGAACGGCAGACGCGCGTTTACCGCGTCTGGTGGCCAGTGTCCACGCGCCGCCGCTACCCGCGTCCGCTCGCGTCTTCTGATTTGTCAGCGCGTACGTGATCGAACATGCTGACGCCGGGCATCGCGAAGCCGTTGAATAGGACGCGGCCAACGCCATATCGATCTGGACGCGGCTGGACGGAAAACCGAATTTACGTTGACACCTGAAGTGGTTTTTGGTCCAATTTCTTCAAGCTTGGGTTCCTCCATCAGGGAGACTCTCCAATGAATCTCGGGGAAGGCGCACGGGATTAGGCCGTGCACTGTTCGGAACAATCGTTCGAGGCGGCGCAGACGATCATCGTTTGCGCCGCCTCTTCTTTTGGATGGATGTCTCTTCTCACGCCCGTCATTCTGATCGCGTCACTCTGCGTTGCGATTTTCGGCGTGCGGTCGGCGCGGGCGTCGGCCCGCCAGCGTGCCACGCTGGACATGATCGAGAAGGTCGAGTCCACGCCGCACTATCGCGGTTTGCATTCGGTCTTTTCTTATCACCGTCGGCAGAGCTCCTTTTACCGGCTGCACAATCCCAGAGAGGAAAAGGACCGGCAGGAGCGCCAGGCGGTTCTCGACTACCTGAATCACTACGAACTGGTGGCGATCGGCATCTGCAACAGGATTCTCGACGCGGACTTCTATCGCGACTGGATGTTGGGTCCGTTCGTTCGCGACTGGAACGCGGCGGCCGAATTCATTCAGCGGGAGCGATGGAAATGGGATGTCGCAAAGGGGGAGTGGCGCTACCACGGACCGCTATTCAGAAACTTCCAGACACTGGCTTGCAGATGGAGTTCGCAAGCTATTGTCTTGGACGAGGCATACTCACCGCCTCCCGATGCACCGTCCGGTCCCGGCGATGAGGCCTACCCCGTTCCTCGCAATGAGGATGGGGAGACGTCTTGACCCTTCGGCGCGAGGGCCCGCGTCGCCGCGCGGTTTTGCCTTTCCCCGTGGCCGCTGATCCGCTATGCATCCTGCGCTGCAGCACGCGCGAAGGACGCGCGCGGTGCCGGCGACCCGTTCCTCCAGCCGCGTGACCGACCCGACGACCGTTTTCCTCCCGGTGCGGTGCCTCGCTGGCGGTTTCTGGAACGAAGCGGCCACCACTCGACGCATACCAAGATCCTCCCGAGCCGACATCGCGGCCGTGCACGCTTGGGAGCGGATCCAGACGGACACTTTCATGACCCTGCGCAACATCGCCATCATCGCCCACGTCGACCACGGCAAGACCACGCTGGTCGACCGCCTCCTGCAGCAGTCGGGCACCTTCCGCGAGAACCAGCGCGTCGCCGAGCGCGCCATGGACTCCAACGACCTGGAGCGCGAGCGCGGCATCACCATCCTCGCCAAGGTCACCGCCGTGACCTGGCAGGACACCCGCATCAACATCGTCGACACGCCCGGCCACGCCGACTTCGGCGGCGAGGTGGAGCGCATCCTGCACATGGTGGACGGCGCCATCCTGCTCGTCGACGCGGCCGAGGGGCCGATGCCGCAGACCAAGTTCGTGCTCGGCAAGGCGCTCAAGGTCGGGCTGCGCCCGATCGTGGTGATCAACAAGATCGACCGTACCGACCAGCGCCACGAGGAGGTCCTGAACGAGGTCTTCGACCTGTTCGCCGCCCTCGACGCCGACGAGGACCAGCTCGACTTCCAGGTGCTCTACGGCTCCGCCAAGGAAGGCTGGCTGGCCACCGAGCCCACCGGCCCGAAGGATTCCATCGCGCCGCTTCTCGACATGGTGCTTCAGCACGTGCCGACCCCGCCGGTGGAGGAGGGGCCGTTCCGGATGCTCGCCACTACCATCGAGGCGCATCCCTTCCTCGGCCGCATCCTCACCGGCCGCATCCGCTCCGGCGAGGTCGTGCCGAACATGGCCGTGAAGGCCGTCGATCGGGACGGCACCGTGGTGGAAAGCGGCCGCATCTCGCAGGTCCTGTCCTTTCGCGGCCTGGAGCGCGTGGCGGTGGAGACCGCCAGTGCCGGCGACATCGTCGCGCTGGCCGGCCTGCAGACCGCGACCGTGGCCGACACGCTCTGTCATCCCTCGGTGCCGGAGCCGATCGAGGCGCAGCCCATCGATCCGCCGACCGTCTCCGTGACCTTCCGCATCAATGACGGGCCGCTGTCGGGCCGCGAGGGCGACAAGGTGCAGAGCCGCGTCATCCGCGACCGTCTCCTGAAGGAAGCCGCCGGCAACGTCGCGCTCAAGGTTGAGCCGGGCGAGGACGCCGATTCCATGATCGTGTCGGGACGCGGCGAACTGCAGCTCGCCATCCTGATCGAGCAGATGCGCCGCGAGGGCTTCGAGCTCACCGTGTCGCGCCCGAACGTTGTGTTCCAGCGCGACGAGACCGGCGCCCTGCTCGAGCCGGTGGAGGAAGTCACCATCGACGTGGATGACGAGTTCTCCGGCGCCGTCGTTTCCAAGCTGTCCGAGCGCAAGGCGGAGATGCAGGAGATGCGGCCGTCGGGCGGCGATCGCGTCCGCCTGGTCTTCTATGCCCCGACCCGCGGCCTGATCGGCTACCAGTCGGAGCTTCTCTCCGATACGCGCGGCACGGCGGTGATGAACCGCGTGTTCCACGCCTACGAGCCGCACAAGGGCGACGTCCCGACCCGGCACACCGGCGTGCTGATCTCCAATTCCGAGGGTGAGGCGGTGGCCTACGCCCTGTGGAACCTGGAGGATCGCGGCCCGATGATGATCGATCCTGGCGCCAAGGTGTACGAGGGCATGATCGTCGGCGAGCACACCCGGGGCAACGACCTCGAAGTGAACGTCATGAAGGGCAAGCAGCTCTCCAACGTGCGCTCCTCGGGCAAGGATGAGGCGATCAAGCTCACGCCGCCGATCCGCATGACGCTGGAGAAGGCGCTGGCCTTCATCGCCGATGACGAGCGCGTCGAGATCACCCCGCAGTCGATTCGCCTGCGCAAGGCCATTCTCGACCCCAACGACCGCAAGAAGGCGGAGCGGGCCAGCAAGGCCGGCGCCGCCTGAGCGGCGATCTCGACGGGCCGCCGGCTCGTCCACAGCCGGGTGAACACGCCGGCTTCGCAAGGATTTTCGCCTCCCCCGACGGGCGGCGGACCGGTGCTCAAAGCCCGCGGCAGAGATGTCGCGGGCTTTTCTCTTTTCCCGCCGCGAAGGTCGGGCTACCCTTCCTTTCATGAAGACGGGTTCGATCGGCATAAGACGGGCTAGGCTCGTGGATGCTGCGGCCATCGCAGAGGTCCACGACGACGCTTGGCGCTATGCCTATCGCGGCGTCCTGCCGGGGGCGGAACTTGAGCGGATGATCGCCCGCCGCGGCCCCGCGTGGTGGGAGCGGGCCATCCAGCGCCGCGTCTCCATCCTGGTCCTGGAAGTGGGTGACGAGGTGCGCGGCTACGTCACCTTCGGCGCCAGCCGGGCCCGCAGCCTTCCCTACAAGGGCGAGGTCTACGAACTCTACATCCAGCCGGAATATTCCGGGCTCGGCTTCGGCCGGCGCCTGTTCGATGCCGCGCGCACGGCGCTCGCCAACGAGGGCCGGCGCTCCTTCGTGGTCTGGGCGCTGTCGGACAACGAGGCGGCCTGCAACTTCTACAACCGTCTCGGCGGCCGCGCGGTGGCCACCGCCGAGGAGACGATCGGCACCGCCAACCTGCCCAAGATCGCCTTCGGCTTCGCCGCCCGCCACGCCCGCCAGGGGGGCTCGCGCAGCGCCTCCTGAGCCTGCGCGAAATCGCGCACGATCGCGCAAAACTGCGCAGGGTTCGCGCAAGTCACGCCTGCGCATGCTGAGATCCGCGCGGGGGCGATGGCGATGTCTGGAATGACCCTTTCGATCAATGGCTTGCGCAGGCACCCGTGCCTGTGTTGCGCGGACACGGGTGCGCGGCTGCGCGTCCGAGGTCTGCGCGCGCCGGATTTGACATGGCTCCATGCGCAGGGCCGACGAAGGCGCTATCGGCGTTCACGCTGGCCGTAAAAAGGTCCCCGTCGCCCCTTGTCCGTCAGGGGGAGGCATGGTTGAAGGCAACGCGAGCGGTGGGATATTGCAGTGCGACACGGCGTTGCTGCAGCCGGCCGTAGAACAACAAGGTGACACCAACATGCGTATCGAGGCGATCCCCGCCGGATCCAATCCGCCCAAGGACATCAACGTCATCATCGAGGTTCCGGTCGGCGGCGAGCCGATCAAGTACGAGCTTCACAAGGAATCCGGCACGCTCTGGGTCGACCGGTTCCTTTACACGCCGATGCGCTATCCGGGGAATTACGGTTTCGTCCCGCACACGCTGGCCGACGATGGCGATCCGCTGGACGTGATCATCGCCAACCAGCGTCCGATCGCGCCGGGCGCGGTGATGAACTGCCGCCCGATCGGCGTGCTGATGATGAAGGACGAGGCCGGCGCGGACGAGAAGATCATCGCAGTCCCGACCACCAAGCTGACCAAGCGCTACGAGAACGTGCACAGCTACGAGGACCTGCCGAAGATCACGCTGGATCAGATCGTGCATTTCTTCGAGCACTACAAGGATCTCGAGCCCAACAAGTGGGTCGAGGTGACCGGCTGGGAAGGCGCGGCGGAAGCCGAAGCGATCATCGAGCGCTCCATCCGCCAGGGTGCAGCCGACGAGAAGGCCGGCGGCTAGCAGCCGCCACAACGGGGCGGGCCGCCGGTCCGCCCGTCTCTTCTGGTCTTCACATCATTTGTGATTGTGCGATGCACCAGGTGCATTGACGTAATCTCGCCGCCCGATTAAATAACCGTCCGGTTGGATATAAATCGGATGGAATGATGGGTCGCAAGCGCACCATAGATCGCGAGTCAGTCCTCGACGCCGCCCAGTGCGTCGTCCAGCGTGACGGCGTCGCACGCCTGACCCTCGACGCCGTGGCCGCCGAGGCCGGCATCTCCAAGGCCAGCGTTCTCTACGACTACAAGTCCAAGCCGGCGCTGATGCGGGCGCTGGTGGAACGCAAGATCGCCGCCGAGGAGGCGCGCGTGGGTGCAATCCGCGATGCGCTCGGGGACACGCCGGACGTGGCCGTGCGCACCCGCATCGCCGCCGCCTCGGACCCGGCGACCGAGGACGATCAGGCCTTTACACTCTGCCTCGCTGCCGCAATGGCCCAGGACAGCGATCTGCGCCAGCCGATCTGCAGCACCGTCGGTGGCGCGATCTCGGAAATCCGCGAAACCTCTAAGAACCCGAATGGCGCTCTCCTCGCCTTCCTGGCGCTGGAGGGGCTCAAGCTCATGGAATATTTCGGCGTCCACCGGTTCGATCCGGAGCACCGGAAAGAACTCGTCGAGGAGATCGGCTGGCTGGTCGAACAGTCTCCCGGCCGCGTCCCGCTCGTGGCGCCGAAGAAGGTCGCCTGAGGTCGCTCCCTCACCCCCGTTTCAATTGCTTGCCCGCGCCGGACCCGACCGCCGCGCGGGCCGCTCGGAGAACCGTCATGCCACGGATCCATCTACCGCTGGCGCTGGCCGCCATTCTTTGCCTGGCCCCCGTTCTCGCCGCCTGCAACGACAGCGGCGAGGCCCAGGAGAAGGGCGCGGCCGCCGCGCCCCAGCGGCCGCCGTCCCCCGTTGCCATTGTGACCGTGGAGCCGGAGCGCATCCCGATCATCGACGAGCTGCCGGGCCGCATCTCGCCGACGCGGATCGCGGAGGTGCGTCCGCGCGTCTCCGGCATCGTGACCGACCGGGTCTTCACCCAGGGCAGCCGGGTCGAGGCGGGCGACGTTCTCTACAAGATCGATCCGGCGAAGTTCAAGGTCGCTGTTGCCCAGGCCGAGGCATCGCTCGCCCGGGCCAAGGCCGAGCAGCTGAGGGCCCAGCAAAGCGCGGATCGCCAGAAGCAGCTTCTCGACCGCAAGGTCATCGCCGCGCAGGCGTACGAGACGGCGAACGCAACGCTGGCCCAGGCTGACGCCACCGTCGCCGTGGCGCAGGCCGAGCTGGAGGCGGCGCAGCTGGACCTGGAATATGCCGACGTGAAGGCCCCGATCTCGGGACGCATCGGCCGCGCGCTGATCACCGAGGGGGCGCTGGTCAGCGCCAACAACACCGAACCGCTCGCCACCATCCTGCAGCTCGATCCGGTCTATGCAGACTTCACCCAGTCGGTGCGCGACCTGATGGCGCTGCGCAAGTCGCTGAAAATGGGCGCGCTGGCCAAGGATCCGGGCGAGGCGCCGGTGGCGCTGCTGCTCGACGACGGCTCGGAGTACGGCCATCCCGGCCGGCTGCTTTTCTCCGAAACCACGGTGGACCGCACCACCGGCCAGGTCATTCTGCGCGCAGAGTTCCCCAACCCCGACGGCGACCTGCTTCCCGGCCTCTATGTTCGCGTGCAGATCGAGCAGGGTCAGCAGGAGAACGCGCTCGCCGTGCCGCAGCAGGCGGTGCGTCACGACGCCGGCGGCAATGCCCAGCTGTTCGTGGTCAACGACGAGAGCAAGGTTGAGCCGCGGCCGGTCGAGACCGGACGCGTGGTCGGCGAGCGCTGGATCATCTCCGAAGGCCTGCAGCCCGGCGACAGGGTGATCGTCGAGGGCTTCCAGAAAATCGGGCCAGGCGCGCCGGTCGCGCCGCAGCCGTGGAAGCCGGATGGGACCGCGGAAAGCGATCCGACCGCAGCCGACGCCAAGAAGGCCGGCTAGCGGGCCAGCGTCCGGATCGCGTCGACCCGGACCGACCCGTCACGCCCGACAGTGTTGAACCGAGAGCCTTTCCCCGTCGCGCCCGCGCGCGGCTGACGGAGGCGGGCTGCAGGGGCCAGGTGCCATGCCACGTTTTTTCATCGACCGACCCATCTTCGCGTGGGTGATCGCGATCTTCATCATGATCGCGGGCATCATCGCGATCCCGCAGCTGCCGATCTCGCAATATCCCAAGGTCGCGCCACCGCAGATCTCCATCCAGACGACCTATCCGGGGGCGTCGCCGGAGGACCTCTACCAGAGCGTCACCCGACCCATCGAGGAGGAGCTGAACGGCGTTGAGGGGCTGATGTATTTCGAGTCCACCTCGGAGGCCTCGGGCAGCGTCAGCATCACCGCCACCTTCGCCACCGGCACGTCCATCGACCAGGCCGCCGTCGATGTCCAGAACCGGATCCGGCGCGTCGAGCCGAGCCTGCCCGACGTCGTGCAGCGGCAGGGCATCCAGGTGGATCAGGCCAACAGCGGCTTCCTCATGGTGGTGGCGCTGACATCCACGGACGGCTCCGTGGATCCGGTCGGGCTCGGTGACTACCTCACCCGCAACGTGATTGGCGAAATCCGCCGCGTCGAAGGCGTGGGCAGCGCGCAGCTCTTTTCCACCCAGCGCGCCATGCGCGTGTGGATGGACCCGGACCGCATGGTCGGGCTGGACCTGACGGCCGACGACATCGTCGCCGCCATCAGCGCACAGAACGCGCAGGTCGCGGCGGGCAGCATCGGGGCGCAACCGGCGCCGGCGGACCAGCAGATCTCCGCGACCGTGCTCGTCGAGGGGCAGCTGAAGACGGTTGGCGACTTCGAGGCCATCGTGCTGCGGGCCAACCCGGACGGGTCGACCGTCCGGCTGGGCGACGTGGCGCGCGTCGAGCTCGGCAGCGAGAGCTATAATTTCTCCTCGCGCCTGAACGGGCAGCCGGCCGCGGCCATCGGCGTGCAGCTTTCGCCGAAGGGCAATGCGCTGTCCACGTCCGAGGCCATTCGCGTGAAGATGGAGGAGCTGTCGCGTTACTTCCCGCAGGGCGTTGAGTACGACATTCCCTACGACACCTCGCCCTTCGTGGAGATCTCCATCGAGAAGGTGCTGCACACGCTGATCGAGGCGGTGGTGCTCGTCTTCCTGGTGATGTTCCTGTTCCTGCAGAGCTTTCGCTACACCATCATCCCGGCAATCGTGGTGCCCATCGCGCTGCTCGGCACCTGCGCGGTGATGCTGGCCACCGGCTTCTCCATCAACGTGCTGACCATGTTCGCCATGGTGCTCGCCATCGGCATCCTCGTCGACGACGCCATCGTGGTCATCGAGAATGTCGAACGCATCATGGCCAGCGAGGGTCTCGGTCCGCGCGACGCCACCATCAAGGCGATGAAACAGATTTCCGGCGCGATTGTCGGCATCACGCTGGTGCTGACGGCGGTGTTCGTGCCGATGGCCTTCTTCCCGGGTGCGGTGGGCGTCATCTACCAGCAGTTCTCGCTGACGATGGTGGTCTCCATCCTGTTTTCCGGCTTCCTGGCGCTCTCGCTCACGCCGGCGCTGTGTGCGACGATGCTGAAGCCGGTGAAGGACCATCACGAGCGGCGCGGCTTCTTCGGCTGGTTCAACCGCAACTTTTCCCGTCTGACGCGGGGCTATGGCAAGACGGTGCGCGGGACCACGCGCTATGCCGGCCTGTTCATGATCGTCTATCTCGGCGTGGTGGTCGGGCTCGGCTATCTCTATGTGCGCATGCCGACCGCGTTCCTTCCCAACGAGGACCAGGGCTACCTGCTGATCGACATGCAGGCGCCGCCGGATGCCAGCGCCAACCGCACCCTCGACGTCATCCGCACCGTGGAAGGCATCATGCAGGGCGAGGAGGCGGTGGAGAAGGTGATCTCGATCCTCGGCTTCTCCTTCTCCGGCGCAGGCGAGAATGCCGGCCTTGCGTTCGCGACGCTCAAGGACTGGAGCGAGCGCGGACCGGAGGATTCCGCCCAGGCCATCGCCCAGCGGGCGAACATGCAGCTCTTCGGTATCAAGGATGCGATCTCGTTCGCGCTGTCGCCGCCGCCGATCCAGGGTCTCGGGACCACCAGCGGTTTCTCCTTCCGGCTGCAGGACCGCGGCGGCCTCGGGCAGGAAGCGCTGATGGATGCCCGCGATCAGCTTCTCGCTGCGGCGCAGGGCAGTGCCGTCGTCACGGGGCTGCGCGTCGAGGGACTGCCGGATGCCCCTCAGGTGCAGCTCGTGATCGACCGCGAGAAGGCGAACGCCTTCGGCGTCCAGTTCGCCGACATCAACTCGGCGATCTCGGCCAATCTCGGCTCGTCCTACGTCAATGACTTTCCCAATGCCGGGCGAATGCAGCGCGTGACGGTGGAGGCGACCGACCGCAAGCGCATGAAGACATCCGACCTCCTGGACCTGCACGTGCGCAACGTAAACGGAGGCATGGTGCCGCTGTCGGCCTTTGCCTCGGTTGAGTGGACCCGCGGGCCGCTGCAGGTGGTCGGTTACAATGGCTACCCGTCGGTGCGTATTTCCGGCCAGGCCGCACCCGGCTACTCGTCGGGCGAGGCCATCGCGGAGATGCAGCGCCTGGCGGGCGAACTGCCGACCGGATTCGGCTACGAGTGGACCGGTCAGTCGCTGCAGGAGATCGCCTCGGGCTCCCAGGCGCCGATCCTGATCGGCCTGTCGATCCTGTTCGTGTTCCTGCTGCTGGCGGCGCTGTACGAGAGCTGGGCCATTCCGCTCTCGGTGATGCTGGTGGTGCCGCTCGGTGCCATCGGCGCGGTTCTGGCCGTGCTGATGCGCGATATGGGCAACGACGTCTACTTCAAGGTCGGCCTGATCGCGATCATCGGCCTTTCGGCGAAGAACGCGATCCTGATCGTGGAGTTCGCCAAGGAGCTTCGCGACGAGGGCCAGGACCTGTGGAGTGCGGCACGCGAGGCGGCCGAGCTGCGGTTCCGGCCGATCCTGATGACGTCGTTGGCCTTCGCGCTGGGCGTGACGCCGATGGCGATCGCCAGCGGGGCCAGCGCGGCCAGCCAGAACGCCATCGGTACCGGCGTGCTTGGCGGCATGATCTCGGCGACGATCCTGGCGCTCCTGTTCGTGCCGGTGTTCTTCGTATTCGTCATGCGGCTGTTTGGGCCGGGCAAGACCAAGACACCCGTCAAAGCGGCTGAAGCGGCCGGGGAGACGGACTCCGGCGCGGCCGGGCCGGAGCCGGCGGGCTGACGGGGACCGGAGGCGGAAAATGGCGGCGCGCGGAACCATGGGCGAGTGCACACGTTGCATTTTCCGAGCGGACGCGACTAGGTGATAGCCTAGAGCCGGCCGCGGTCGGTTCCTCCAAGCGCCGACCGCGGCCGGACCTCATCGGGAAGACGGAGCTCGCACTTGGCCTATCGATTCGAGGAAGACGACGTCAGCGTGGCAGACGCCGTGCGTCGCATCGCGGTCGAGCAGATCGACAAGGCGATCGGCGAAATTGACGATCCTGAAATCGACCAGCGCGAGACGGTTCACCAGGTCCGCAAGCGCTGCAAGAAGCTCAGGGGGCTGGTGCGGCTGGTACGACCTGCGCTCGCCAGCTACGCGCTTGAAAATGCCGCGTACCGCGACGCCGCCCGCGAGCTGTCCTTCCTGCGCGACACCGAAGCCCTGATCGAGACCTATGACCGGGTGGCCGATTGCTTCGACGGGCAGATCGACCGGCCGGCGTTCGCCTCCATCCGCCGGCGGCTGACGCTGCGCCAGAAGGAGGAGGAGAATCGCCAGGACATCGCCGACAAGCTCGACGCCTTTCGCGAGTCGATGGTGGAAGCGAAGGTGCGGGCGCTGCGCTGGGAGCTGTCGGAAAAGGGCACGCAGGCGTTTGCCGGCGGCGTGGAAAAGACCTATGGCCGGGGCCGCGAGGCCATGAAAACGGCGCGCAAGACCGGCGACGTCGAGGCCTTTCACGACTGGCGCAAACGCATCAAGTATCACGGTCACCATGCACGGCTGCTGGCGCCGATCTGGCCCGGGCCGATGACGGCGCACCATGCGGAGGCCGACGCGCTCGGAAAGCTCCTCGGCGACCATCACGACCTGGAAGTGTTCGCCGAAACGCTGCGGGCCGAGCCCGATGCGTTCGGCAACCTAGGAGATGTGGAGGTGTTTCTGACGCTGATGGAACGTCGGCGGGCCGCCATAGAAACCGAAGCCTTCGAGCGCGGCGCACGGCTTCTGGCCGAACCCGAAGAAGCGCTCGCGGCCCGCTGGGCCGCCTATTTCAAGGCGTGGCGGAAAGAGTGCCGAAAGGCCGACGCGCCGGCGCTTGCGGCCTGAGGGTCTGCCTGTAGCTCGCGGGGGTATTGCGACGCAAAAGGGCCGGCATTTGCCGGCCCTTCGTGCATTTCCAGGGGGGTGATGGCCGCCGGGCGGTTCAGCCCTGCAGGTCTTCCCACATCTTCCGGTCCTTCTCCGCCGTCCAGATACGCGGCGTGTCCATGCCGCGGGCCTCGTCAAAGGCACGCGCCACGTTGAAGGGCAGGCAGTGCTCGTAGATGGCGTAGTCGGAGAATTTCGGATCGCAGACCGCACGGCAGGCGTCCCAGGCTTCCTTCAGCGTGCCGCCGCGCGCGGCCACCTTCTCGATGGGCCGGTAGGTGGAGTCCAGGAAGTCGCGGGTGAGCTCGATGGCTTCCTCCACCTTCGCCTCGCCCATCAGCGCGTCGCCACGCCCGGGTGCGATGGCCGACGGCTGGAAGGACTTCACCGCGTCCAGCGTGTCGCCCCAGTCGGAGAAGTGGCCGTCGCCGCAATAGCAGGCCGACTTGTATTCCACGAGATCGCCGGTGAACATGACGCCGGCGTCCGGCACCCAGGCGACGATGTCGCCGGCGGTGTGGCCGCGGCCGAGATGGATCAGGTCGACCCGGCGGTTGCCCATGTAGACGGTCATGGACGTCTCGAAGGTCATGGTCGGCCAGGTCAGGCCGGGGATCGATTCATGGCCCTGGAACAGGCGCGGGAAGCGGCCGAACTCTGAATCCCAGTCCTCCTGACCGCGCTCGTGGACCATGGCGCGACAGACGTCGGAGGCGATGATCTCGTCGGCGCCGTAGGCGGAGGCGCCGAGCACCCGCACCGCGTGATAGTGGCTGAGGGTGACGTAGCGGATCGGCTTGTCGGTGACGGTGCGCACCTTCTCGATCACGAGATTGGCGAGCCGCGGCGTCGCCTGGGCGTCGAAGATCATGACGCTGTCGTCGCCGATGATGACGCCGGTGTTGGGGTCGCCCTCGGCGGTGAAGGCATAGAGGCCGGGGCCGACCTCGGAGAAGGAGACGGTCTTCTCGCTCATGTCGCCGGTGGAGGCGAACTGCTTTGCCATGGGTCGTGTCCTTGCGTTGGCGGAGTGCGGGTCAGCGGGTCGGGGAATGCTTGCCGGCGTCCCACCCGGCCGGGCCGATGGCGCGCTCGGCGAGGCGTCCGGGGACGTCCTCCATCTCCGTCGCCATGGTGTCGTTCCAGCGGTTGAGGTAGCCGAACAGCGCGATGGAGGCCACGATCTCGACGATCTGGCCCTCGTCGAAGTGTGTCTTGAGCTCGTCGAAATCCGAGGCCTCGGCCGCGTTCGGCACCACGCCGGCATGGGCGGCGAGCCGCAGCGCGGCCTTCTCCGCGTCGGTGAAGAGCGGGCTTTCCTCGAATTCCCAGATGGCGGCGATCTTCTCGTCCGGCACGCCGTAGACGGCGGACAGGTTCGCCATGTGCCCCTGGCAGTAGCGGCACTCGGCTACCGAGCTCGCCATGAAGGCGACCATCATCTTGAGGTCTTCCGGCACGGTGCCCTCGTAGAGCACGGCCTGGTTCAGCAGCATGAAGGCCTCGGCGATGGCCGGCCGACGCGCCATGGTCAGGATCGAGTTGGGCAGGAAGCCGCGAATGCGGTCGTAGCGCTCGAACAGCTCCGCGAACTGGGGCAGGTCGGCGCGGTCGAGGGGATCGAGATGGGGCATGGGTGTCACTCCCGCGGCCGGCAGCTCGTCGTCCACCGGCTCCGTTCGATTGCGCGGCGGGCGGCTGCCCAGCGCGTCAGTTGGCGTTTTCCGCGGCGATCGCGCTCATGTCTCCCTTCAGCGAGGAAGCGCTGCCGCTGCCGTCGTCGACCAGGATGTCGTCGATGACGGCGCGGCCTTCCTCCTCGACAACGGCGAAGCGCGTCTCGGAGAAGGTATCGTCGCCCATGCAGGCCAGGATTCTGTAGCGGGCGACGACGATGGTCACGCCGGCGTCGGTCTCGCCCTGGGTGACGGTCACGTCCTGGAGCGGACAGCCGTCCTGGGCGTTGACGACCACGTCGTAGTCGAAGGGCGTTCCCGCCTCCCGCGCGTAATCGTTGTCGGAGGCCGACCTGAACAGCGCGACAAAGTCGCGGCTGAAGAGCCGGCTCAGGCGATCCTCGGAGAAGAGCTCCCGAGGTTCGCCCGCATCCTCCGACCAGTTGGCCACCGTCACCTCCATCACCTCGTCGACCGGGGCGGTGGCGTCCGCGGCTCCGGCGGCGCCGACCGAAAGCAGCAACGTGCCGGCGATCAGGAGGGCGTTAGCCTTCATATTTCTCGACGACCTGCTCGATGGCGCCGAAGACCGAGTGATGCTTGTCGTCCAGCATCTCGATGCGCACCGTGTCGCCGAAGCTCATGAACGGCGTCTTCGGGGCGCCGGTGTTGATGGTCTCCACCATGCGGATCTCGGCGAGGCAGGAGTAGCCGACACCACCTTCCGCGATGGGCTTGCCGGGCTCGCCGTCCAGCTTGTTGGAGACGGTGCCGGAGCCGATGATGGTGCCGGCGGAAAGCGGCCTGGTCTTCGCGGCATGCGCGACCAGCGTCGGGAAGTCGAAGGTCATGTCGATGCCGGCGTTGGCGCGGCCGAACGGCTTGCCGTTGTAGTCGACGCAAAGCGGCAGATGGACCTTGCCGCCGTCCCACTTGTCGCCAAGCTCGTCCGGCGTCACGGCCACCGGCGAGAAGGCCGAGGACGGCTTGGACTGGAAGAAGCCGAAGCCCTTGCCAAGCTCGGCCGGGATCAGCCCGCGCAACGACACGTCGTTGACCAGCATGAGGAGGCGGATGCGGCCGGCGGCCACCTCGCGCGAGGCGCCCATCGGCACGTCGTCGACGATGACGGCGAGTTCGCCTTCCATGTCGATGCCCCAGGCCTCGTCGCCGAGCCGGATCGGATCGCGCGGGGCGAGGAAGGAGTCCGAACCGCCCTGGTACATGAGCGGATCGGTCCAGAAGCTCTCGGGCATCTCCGCGCCGCGTGCCTTGCGGACCAGCTCGACGTGATTCACGTAGGCCGATCCGTCGGCCCACTGGTAGGCGCGAGGCAACGGGCTGAGCGCGTCGTGCTCGTGGAAGCGCTCGGAGGGCACCGAGCCGTGCTCGAGGCTTTCGGCCAGCGCCTCGAGCTTCGGACCGCAGACGGCCCAGTCATCGATGGCGGCCTGCAGCGTCGGGGCGATCTCGCCGGCGTCGGTCATGGCGGTCAGGTCGCGCGACACGACGACGAGCCGGCCGTCGCGGCCGCCGGATTTCAGCGTTGCAAGTTTCATCAGTCCCACTTCCCCTCGGGCGTTCCATCGAAGCGCTTCTTCAGGCCGTCCCAGCAGTCGAGATAGTCGTCCTGCAGCGTCTTGGTTTCCGACGCGTAGCGCGTCAGATGCTGGGGGTATCGGGTTTCGAACATGAAGGCCATGGTCTCCTCGAGCTTCACCGGAGCGAGCTCGGCGGTGGAGGCCTTCTCGAAACCGAACGTGTCCGGGCCGTGCGGCAGCATCATGTTGTGCAGGCTCATGCCGCCCGGCACGAAGCCCTTCTCCTTGGCGTCGTACTGGCCGTGGATGAGGCCCATGAACTCCGACATGATGTTGCGGTGGTACCAGGGCGGCCGGAAGGTGTTCTCCGCCACCATCCAGCGGGGCGGGAAGATCACGAAATCGACGTTGGCCGTGCCCTCCTCGCCCGACGGCGCCGTCAGCACCGTGAAGATGGACGGATCCGGGTGGTCGAACAGGATCGCGCCGACCGGCGAGAAGGTGGAGAGGTCGTACTTGAAGGGCGTGTAGTTGCCGTGCCAGGCGACCACGTCGAGCGGCGAGTGTCCGATCTCGGTCTCGTAGAAGCGTCCGCCCCACTTCACCTGCACGCGGCAGGGTTTTTCCTTGTCCTCGAAGGCGGCCACCGGGGTGCGGAAATCGCGCGGGTTGGCGAGGCAGTTTGCGCCGATCGGCCCGCGGTCGGGCAGCGTGAACTTGGCGCCGTAATTCTCGCAGACATAGCCGCGCGCCGGGCCTTCCAGTGCGCCGACCTTGATCATCATGCCGCGCGGAACGATGGCGATCTCGCCGGGCGCGACCTCCATGCGACCGAGCTCGGTGAAGAGGTCGAGGGTGCCTTCCTGCGGCACCAGCAGGAGCTCGCCGTCGGCGTTGAAGAAATAGTCGTCTTCCATCGCCTCGTTGAAGGCGTAGACATGGGCGGCCATGCCGACCTGGGTGTGCACGTCGCCGGCCGTGGTCATGGTGCGCATGCCCTGCACGAACGTCGTCGGCTCGTTCGGCATCGGCGTCGGATCCCAGCGGAGCTGGCCGATGGGCAGCTCGCTGTCATCAATGTTCGGCGCGCTCTTCCAGTGCGGCGCGTCGAAGGCCCGGAAGCGGCTGGTGTGGCGCACCGACGGGCGGATCCGGTAAAGCCAGGAGCGCTCGTTGGTGCCACGCGGCGCGGTGAACGGCGAGCCGGACAGCTGTTCGGCATACAGGCCATAGGGGCAGCGCTGGGGCGAATTCTGGCCCTGCGGCAGCGCTCCGGGAAGGGATTCGGTCTCGAAGTCGTTGCCGAAGCCCGGCATGTAGGCGATGCCCATGGCGTCCTCCAGGTCGCAGAGTGCGGATCGGTCGCTCGTCCGGCGGCACGGCGGCCGGCAGCCCTTTGAAGCGCATCCGCCTCGGTCCCCTCCCGGGAAACGGCGGACGACCCGAACCGTTGCGTTGACGGTGACCGGGCCGGACTGGCGCGCAAGATCGTATCAGATGAAACGATTGTCAACGGGGCGCCCGCCCGACCGCGGCAGGCGGAGAGTGCCCCGTGGCCCGCTCAGGCGTCGACGATCAGCCGCCAGGCGATGGCCCACATGACAAGGGCGATCACCGCCTCCAGGATGCGCCATGCCGAGGGTCTCGCAAACAGTGGTCTGAGCCGCACCGCGCCATAGCCGAGCGCGAAGAAGAACAGGAAGGAGCCGGCGATTGCGCCCAGGGCAAACGAGGCGCGGGCGCCTTCGAAGCGGGTCGCGATGGTGCCGAGAAGCACCACCGTGTCGAGATAGACGTGCGGGTTCAGCCAGGTCAGGGCGAGACAGGTAACGAGGGTGCCCACGAGGCCGTTCACCGCCGGCGAGGTCTCGGTGGACAGGGCATCGCTGGAGCGCAGCGCGGAGCGCAGGCTGCGGGCACCGTAGACGATGAGAAAGGCGGCGCCGCCATACCGCATGACTGGTTCCAGCCAGGGCAACCAGGCGGTGACGGCACCGAGGCCGGTGACGCCGAGCGTGATCAGGATCGCGTCGGACACGGCGCAGGTCGCGCAGACCGCGAGCACGTGCTCGCCGCGCAGGCCCTGGCGCAGCACGAAGGCATTCTGTGCGCCGATGGCGACGATGAGGCTGAGGCCCATCATCATGCCGGTGAAGAAGACGGTAAGATTCATGCCGGGCCCCGGTTCCTGTCTGGTTGCCAGGGTTTAGCGTGGGCCGTAAGTTCAGAAAAATTAAACTGACTAAGGCTGAATAAGGATCTCTAATGATCGATTACCGTGCCGCGCGGGCCGTGGCCGAGGTTGCGCAGAGTGGCAGCTTCGAGCGCGCGGCCACGGTGCTCGGCGTGACGCCTTCGGCCGTATCGCAACGCATCAAGCACCTGGAAGAGCGTCTTGGCACGGTCCTGATCGAACGGGGGACACCGTGCGTCGCCACCGAAAAGGGCGCGGCGCTCTGCCGGCACATGGACCGGGTCGGCATGCTGGAGAGCGATCTGATGGAGGCGCTTCCGGAACTCGCGGCCGAGGCCGGCGCGGCGCAGCGGGTGACGCTGAGCGTGGCCGTCAACGCCGACAGCCTCGGCACCTGGTTCCTGGATGCGATCGCTGCCTTCACCCGGGACACGGACTTGCTGGTCAACGTGGCCATCGACGACGAGGAGCACACGGCGGAGTGGCTGCGGCGCGGTCGGGTCTTCGCGGCGGTGACGGCGCTGGAGAAGCCGGTGCAGGGCTGCCGCGTGATGCCGCTGGGCAGCCTGTGCTACCACGCGACCGCCAGCCCGGATTTTGTCGCCCGGCATTTTCCCGAGGGCGTCAGCGCGGAGGCCCTTGCCCGGGCACCGGGCCTGACCTTCAATCAGAAGGACCGGCTGCAGCAGGCGTGGCTGAGGCAGACCTTCGGCTCGGATATCGCCTACCCGACCCACTGGCTGCCCTCGACCCAGAGCTTTGTCGATGCCTGCCTGGTCGGGGTGGGCTGGGGCCTCAACCCGGCGCAGCTGGTGCGCGACCACCTGCAAGCTGGCCGGCTGGTCGAGCTGGTGCCGGGCGCGACCCTCGACCGGCCCCTCTTCTGGCAACTCAGCCGGCTGGCATCCGGCTCGCTGGAGGGGCTGACGCGCAGCGTGGTGACCACCGCCCGGCGGGCGCTGACGTGAGATGGGCGTGCCCTGCCGGGGCCTCCGGCGTGGACGGGGTGCGCCGGGACCCGCTAGAAGATGAGCCGGCTCGAAATCCCGGTCCCTTCTCACCCGCGCATGGCTCGCCGATGCCCCAGGACTTCACCCTCGACGATTTCCTGCCCTACCTGATCAACGTTCTGGGCACGCGCCTGTCGGTGGAGCTGGGCGCCGAATATGGCCGCCGCTTTGCCATCACCATTCCCGAATGGCGGGTGCTGGCGCATCTTTCCCAGCACGAGCGGGTGTCCGTCCGGGAAATCTACCGTCGGGTGGAGATGGACAAGGCGAAGGTCAGCCGGGCGGCGGCGCGGCTGGAAGCCGCCGGGCTGATCCGCAAGGAGGTGCCGGAGGACCGGCGGCTCGTGGCGCTGTCGCTGACACCGAAGGGCCAGACACTGATGGCCGAGATCGCGCCCCTGGCGCTCGACTTCGAGACGCGTTTCCTGGAGCGGCTTACTCCGGAAGAGGCGCGGACGTTCCGGGATCTGGTCGGCAAGCTTCTGCGCTGAGGGCGGCGGTGGCCTCGTCGGCGCTGGCCAGCGCCTTGTCGAGGAGCGCAAGCAGGGTCGCGCGCTCGTCCGCGCTCAGGCCGGACAGGAGGTCCGCCTCGTGGCGGATCATGTCGCGCTCCACCACAGACGCCGCCGAGCGCCCGGGGTCCGACAGGCCGAGCTCGAAGGCGCGCCGGTCGCGGCTGGAGCGGGAGCGCGTGACGAGGCCGTCGCGCAGGAGCGGCGCCAGTGCCTGCATGAGGGTTGGCGCCTCCACCTGAAGGAGCCGCGAGAGTGCCACCTGGGTGATGCCCGGATTGTCGCGGATCAGGAGCAGGATGCCGCCCTGGACCGGCGTTGCGGTCACCCCGAGATCGCGGAACCACATCGCCCAGTGGGCAACCCAGCGCGCCTGCAGGCGGCGCAGCCGGTAGCCGATGACCGGAGCCAGCGGCGCCGTGGTCGCCTCGGCCGCCGGCTCGTCGATGATCTCGCCGGCGCTCACGCGCCCCGGACCCTGATCTCGGTCTCGCCGATGCCCTCGAACCAGGCGTGCATGAGGTCGCCGGGAACGACCGGGGCGACGCCTTCCGGCGTGCCGGTCAGGATGATGTCGCCGGGATGGAGCGTGTAGGCTTTCGAGGCGACGGCGATCAGCTTCGGCACATCGAAGACGAGATGGCGGGTGTTCGATTTCTGCCGGGTTTCGCCATTCACCTTGAGCTCGAAATCCAGCGCGCCGGCATCCGGCAACTCGTCGGCTGTCACCACCCAGGGGCCGAGCACCGTAAAGGTGTCCAGCGACTTGCGGTAGCTGCGATCCTCGGTGCCCCGGATGGTCATGTCGAGGCCCATCGTGTAGCCGGCGACGTGGCCGAGCGCGTCGTCTTCGGAGATGCGAAAGCCCTTCCGGCCAATGACGACGGCGAGCTCAAGCTCGTGGTCGATGCGTCGGTCGGACCAGTCGGCGACGACGCCCTCGCCGGGACCGACCAGCGAGCTGGTCGCCTTCAGGAACACGCCGCACTCCGCGATGGTCTTCACGCCGGAGCCGAAGTTGATGCCGGTGTCGGTGCGCGCCTCGTCCAGATGCAGCTGGTAGTTCACCGGAGCGGCGACGATCTTGTCGGGATTGGCGATCGGGCTCAGGAGTTTGACGTCCTTCACCGGTCTCGTCGGCGCGTTCGCCGCAAGCCGCTCCATCTCGGTGCGCACGGCGTCGAAATGGGCCAGGAAGAGGTCGCCGTGGGGCAGCGGCCAGCGGACATCCGGAAGGATGTCGGCGGCGTCGGTCACGTCGCGGACCGTGTCGCCCTCAATGAGGCCGAGGCGGTTGTCGTCGAAGCGGCAGAAGCGCATGCGGATCTCGTTGTCTTGATGTCTGGGCGTGCCGTCACGCGGCATCGACCGCCCGGCCGGGGCCGGGCAGCGCTCCAGAGGCGTGCGCGGTCAGCCGCGCTGCTCGCGGAAAAGGCTGAGCTTCTCCTGGGCGACCCGGTCGGACAGGCAGAACAGGAAGGAATCCTCGTCGGCCCTGATGGAGCGCCAGGCCCAGGCCGGCATGACGATCACGTCGCGCGGCGCGTAGGTGAACGTCCTGTCGCCGGTGGTGATCTGGCCGCGGCCCTCCGCCACGCACAGCACGATGCCGTCGGTGGAGCGCATGCGGGCGGTCTCGAAGCCCTTCTCCACGTGGGTCATCCAGGCGGACATGGTGGGCATGGTCCAGCCGCCGTCCACGGGGTTGGCATAGCGCAGGGTGGTGGCGAGATGCGGGTCCGGGCCCTCGCCCTTGGCGGCCGCAATGAGCGCCTCGCGGGTGCGCTCATAGGGATAGTTGAAGATGGGCGAGGTCTGGCCGTAGCGGCGGCCCGAGTCGTCGAGCGGCAACAGGCCGGAGCCGAAGCGGGCGAGCGCGTCGCCCTCCGGCCGGGTCAGGCTCTGGCTCTTGTCGTTGTAGCCTTCGGAAAACACCGTCTCGAAGAAGCGCACCATCGGGATGTCGAGACCGTCGAGCCAGGCGCAGGGGCCCGTGCCCTCGTTGCCGTGGTCGTGGTAGGCCCAGTTCGGCGTGATGACGAAGTCGCCGGCGCGCATGGTGGTGCGCTCGCCACCCACGGCGGTGAAGGCGCCTTCGCCCTCCAGCATGAAGCGCAGGGCCGACGGGGTGTGGCGATGGGCCGGCGCCGTCTCGCCCGGCATGATGAGCTGCAGGCCGGCGTAAATAGTTGCGGTGGCGCGGCTCTCGCCGGCGAAGGCCGGGTTTTCCAGCACCAGAACCCGGCGCTCGGCTTCCTCCGCGGTGAGGAGCCCGCCAGATTCCATCAGCAGCGGCCGGACCTCCTCGTAGCGCCACTGATGCGGCACCGCGCGCGACGTGGGTTCCGGCGGCATCAGGCCCTTCAGAACCTCCCACAGCGGCGCGAGATTGTTCGGGGCGAGCCGGTCGTAGAAGTCCTGGCGCTTGGCTCGGGTCGCGGCGTCGATGGTCTCGGTCATGGCGTCTCCTCCGGAGGAAGCGGCGCAAGCCGTCCCTCGTCGTGTCCGTGCGGGTCGCGGATCCTTGCACCGGAGCCGGTCGGCGATGGGCGCAACTCCGTTCTTGAGTTAGTTAGGTATACTAAGTAAATTGCGATGAGGCAACGGCCCGGCTCCCGCACGGCCTCCTCGGCAGCACCGGGGGGTGCGTCAGATCGGGCCTTGCCAAACCGGCGTGGCTGGGCAAGCGTCTCGGTCACGTTCGTCGCGCGGGCTGAACTTCGCGCGGACCAAGAAAGGGCGGTGCGCCGGGACAATCGCGCCGACCGGACAACAAGAGGTGAGGGCACGCGCCGTAGGCCTTGTAGCCGGGCGCGGAGCCGAATTCGGGAGAACTGGCTCGATGAGCTTCAAGACAAACCGCAGAACCTTTCTCGCCGGCACCGCTGCCGCGGTCGGCACACTGGCGATGCCGCCAATCCTGCGCGCCGAGACGATCAAGCTCGACATCACCCATTACCTGCCGCCGTCACACGGTATCGAGGTGGACATGCTGCGTCCCTGGGCGGAGCAGCTGCGCGAGAAGACCGACGGGCAGGTGGATTTCGAGATCCACAACGTCTCCAGCGCGCTGGGCCGCCTGGACCGCCAGGCCGACCAGGTGCGCGCTGGCGTGACCGACATCGGCTTCGGCCTGGCCGGCATTCCGCGCGGCCGCTTCCCGCACACCTCGGTCATCGAGCTGCCGTTCGTGGTGGAGGAAGCCGGCGCCGGCAGCCGCGCGCTGTGGGAGCTGTACCAGACCGGCCAGCTCGGCGGCGAGTATGACGGCTTCAAGGTGCTGGGCCTGATGACCCATCACGGCGCGCTGTTCCACACGGTCGACCGGCCGATCAAGCAGTTGTCCGACCTGAAGGGCCTGCGCATCCGCTCGCCCGGACCGGCGGTCAACGCGATGCTGGAATTCGAGGGTGCGAGCGCCATCGGCATGCCGCCCTCGCAGATCTACGAGGCGCTGCAGAAGGGCGCCATCGACGGCGTTGCGACGACCTGGGACCTGGTGGGCGCCATCAAGCTCAACGAGGTGCTGCGCTACCACACCGACGCGCGCGTCTACGCGGCGGCCTTCTACGTGGTGATGAACCCGAAGTCCTACGAGGCGCTTCCGGAGAACGCCCGCAAGATCATCGACGAGACCACCGGCGAGGGCTGGCAGTCGCAGATGGGCCCGTGGTGGGACAAGTGGGACGCGGCCGGCAAGAAGGACGCCGTGGATCGCGGTCAGGAGATCATCGTCATCGACGACGCCACCCGCGACCAGTGGCGCCAGGAACTCGAGCCGATGATCGATTCCTATCTCGACAGCCTGAAGAAGGAAGGCGTCGAGAACCCGCACGAGCTCTACGAGACGACGCGGGCGCTCGTGCAGAAATACTCCAAGTCCTGACGGGCGACCGGCGCGGGTGAGTGACCTCGGACAGACCGACGCTTCAACGCGGCAGACGGGCGGGATGCGGCTTGCACCCGCCCGCCTCGTCGGGCGGCTGACCTACTGGCTCGCGCTGGCTGGCGTGGGAACGCTGATCGTCGCCATCGTGCTGACCTGCGCCGACATCGTCTGGCGCAGAGCGGTCGGTGGCGCGTTCATCGATACCTTCGACATCACCAAGCTCTGCCTGGTGTCGGCGGCGTCGCTGTCGATCCCGTACGGCTTCACGCTGGGCTCGCACATCACCGTCGACATCCTCGCCGACCGCTTTTCCGATGGCGTCCGCCGGGTGCTCGATACCGTGATCTCGCTGGTGGCGGCGATGCTTCTCGGCTTCCTGTTCTGGCTCACCTGGCAGGGGGCGATGCTGCGTTACTCCTATGGGGATACCACCCTGAACCTGCAGATCCCGCTGATCTGGTACTGGGGCATCTTCCTGGCCGGACTGGCGCTGGCTGTGGTCGCGGCGCTGGCGCGCGCGGCGGAGACGGCCGTCTACGGTCCCATGGAGAAGAGCGCGTGAGCCCCGAGCTTGCCGGCCCCATCGGCTTTGCCGTTGTCGTTGCGCTGATCGCGCTTCGGGTGCCCATCGCGCTGGCGATGGCGCTCGTCGGCACGGTCGGCTCGATCTGGCTCGGCGGCTGGACGAGCGGCACCTACGTGCTCTCCAATCTGCCGTTCGAGGCGATCTCCATCGACGGGATGGAGGTGGTGCCGCTGTTCATCTTCATGGGGGTGTTCGCCACCTATTCGGGTCTCTCGGCGAACCTTTATTCCGGCGTCCAGGCCATGATCGGCCACTGGCGCGGCGGCATCGCCATGGCCACCATCGGTGCCTCGGCCGGCTTCGGTGCCATTTGCGGCTCCTCGCTGGCAACGGCGGCGACCATCGGCCGCGTGGCCATGCCGGAAATGCGGGCGCGCAACTATTCCGACAGCCTGGCGGCGGCCTCGGTGGCCGCCGGCGGCACGCTTGGGGTGCTGATCCCGCCGTCGATTATCCTGATCCTCTACGCCATCCTGACGGGCGAATCGATCGGGGCCCTGTTCGCCGCGGCGCTGATCCCGGGACTGGTGGGGACGCTCCTCTACATGGCTGCCATCAGGGTCCAGGTGGCGCGCCGGCCGGAGCTAGGGCCAGCCGGTCCGCGCTACACGGCCCGCGAGCGGCTCGCCGCCCTCTCGCGCATCTGGGATGCCGCGCTGCTGATCGCGCTGGTCATCGGCGGGATTTACGGGCGGATCTTCTCGCCGACGGAGGCAGCGGCGGTGGGGGCCGGCGGCGCGCTGCTGATCACGCTCCTGCGCGGCAAGCTGACCGGCAGCGTGCTGATCAAGGGACTCGCCGAGACCGCCGGCATGACCGGCATGATCTTCCTGATCCTGATCGGCGCGGCGCTGTTCAACTATTTCATCGAGCTGAGCAACCTGACCACGGTGCTGACCGACGCCATCCGCGCCTCCGGCCTGCCGCCGCTCGGGGTGCTCTTCCTGATCGTGATCTTCTACATCGTGCTCGGCTGCTTCATGGACAGCCTGTCCATGGTGCTTCTCACGGTGGTGCCGCTCTACCAGCTCGCCACAGGGCTCGGCTTCGAGGGCATCTGGTTCGGTGTCCTCGTGGTGACGGTGGCCGAAATCGGCCTGATCACGCCGCCGATCGGCATGAACCTGTTCGTCATCCAGGCGGTGACCCCGAACCTGGCCATCGGCACGGTTATTCGCGGCATTCTGCCGTTCATCGGTGCCGACATCGTGCGGGTGCTGCTGCTTGTCGCCTTCCCTGCGATGGCCCTCTATCTCCCGCGCGTCTTCGGCTTCTGAGCCTCTGCAGGCCCCCGCAACTTGATCTCGGCCCGCGGATCGTGCACGCCCAAGGGAGCGCCGTTGCGGCGCAGCACCGGGTATGGGGGATTGCGGGATGACGTCAGAGAAGTCCGGGCTTGTCGGCCTCGCGATGAAGGAAGGTCCGTTCATCGCCGGCGCCATCACCACGGCGATCTTCCTGCTTTACGGGAAGGTCTGGCTGGCTGATCTGTCCAACCCCCTGCTAACCTTCGTCCTGTTCGGCTGGCTTTTCCTGGCCATGCTGTGGGGAGCGTTCGGTGTCGTGCGCCATGCCGACTGCCTGGCGGAGCTTCTGGGCGAGCCGTACGGCACTCTGATTCTCACGGTGGCGGTGATCACCATCGAGGTCGCGTTGATCTCGGCGATCATGTTGACCGGCAACGAGACGCCGGAGCTGGCGCGCGACACCATGATGGCGGTCATCATGATCGTGCTCAACCTGATGATCGGCCTCGCGCTCCTTCTCGGCGGCCTCCGGCACCGGGAGCAGGTGTTCAACTTCGCCGGCGCGCGCGCCTATATCGGCGTCATCATCCCGCTGGCGACGCTGACGCTGATCATGCCGAACTTCACCCATTCGACGGTGACGCCGACGCTGACGGCCTTCCAGTCGATCTTCTTCGCGGGGCTGACCGTGCTGCTCTACGCGACCTTCCTTGGCATTCAGACGATCCGCCACCAGGGCTACTTCATGCAGCCCTCCGAGCTCGCGGACGGGTCGCTTGCCGAAGATGACGGCAGCCACGGCCACCACAAGCCGGTGAACACGCCTTTTCACGCGATCATGCTGGTTCTGACGCTGCTGCCCATCGTGCTCCTGTCAAAGAAGCTCGCCGTGCTCGTCGACTACGGGACGGCGCAGCTCGGTGCGCCGGCAGCACTTGGCGGCGTGCTGGTCGCGATCCTTGTCCTGGCGCCGGAAGGCCTGGCGGCGCTGGAAGCCGCCAGCCAAAACAAGCTGCAGCGTTCGGTGAACATCTGCCTCGGCTCGGCGCTGGCGACGATCAGCCTGACCGTGCCGGCCGTCGTGATCATCGGCCTGGTAACCGGCGATCCCGTCGTCCTCGGCCTCGACGCCACCGAAACCGTGCTGCTCTGCCTTACGCTGCTGATGAGCATCGTCACCTTCGGGGCGAACCGAACGACGATGCTGCAGGGCATGTCGCACTTCGTGGTCTTCGTCGCCTACATGGTGCTGCTCTTCGATCCGTGATCGAAGGCGGTGACGCTTACACCAGCCACGTTCCGGGAAAAGGCTAATTCTCCCGCAATCCCGGACGGAAAACCGCAAGGGCACTTTTCCTGGGATTGGTCTGGGCGAAGCTAGCGCGCGACGGCGCGCCGGCCGGAGGCCGCCCTCCCGGAGCCGGTGAGCGAAGCGAACTCGGCGTGAGGGGAGTCTGTCAGACGCGTTTGCGGACGGTGAACCGGTTGCCACTTCGCCTGGCAACGGCTTTTTCTGCCGCAATCCCGGACGGAAAACCGCAAGGGCACTTTTCCTGGGATTGCTCTAGTCGCGCCTGAGCTCCACGAGCCGGGTGAGGGCCTCGCCGAGGTCGCCGGAGGGCAGCGCGTCGTCCGGCAGGTCCCCCATCGCCTGGTGCACGTCGGCGATGGCGTTGCCCAGCGCGCCGGTCAGGCCAAGCTCGTCCACCGTGCGGGCGCTTTCGCGCATCTCCGCGGCGCGCCGCACGCCGTGCCTGAGGGTGCGTTCGAACTGGTAGGGGGCGAGGGCCGGCAGGTCGAGACCGGGATAGGACGTCGACAGCGACCGCATGATGTGGTCGAGGCAGCCTGACGCCGAGGCCGCCAGAAGCGTCTCCACCGTGATGGCCTCCAGCCCCTTCACGAACTGGCTTCGCACCATCTTGATGGCAGTGGCCGCGCCGATATCCGCGCCGACGACCTCGAATGCGAAGCCGAGGCGGCGCACCGTGTCCATCACCGAAGCCGGCAGGGCCCCGGCAACCAGCACCGGCGTGCGATGGCCGCGCGGATGCACCGGCGCCATCACGGCCATGTCCACGTAGGCTGCAGCCCGGTCTGCGACCAGCGCCGCCGTCTCCTGCTTGCGGCCCGGTGAGACCGAGTTGATGTCGACGAAGACCTGGCCGGCAGCGAGCGAGGGAGCGACCGAGCGGCCAGCGTCGAGGCTTGAGCTCGCCGTCACGGCAGAGACAATCCAGTCGGCATGCACGATGGCCTCCGCAGCGCTGCCGAGGGGTGAAACCCCGGCGGTTCGCGCAGCCTGCCCCGTCGGGCCGTCCAGGCCTTCCGTGTCGAAAAGGATGTCGTAGGTGGAGAAAGTTAGCTCGGGCTCGCTCGCCGCGAGGCTTTCCTGGAAGGCACGGGCGGCTTCGCCGAAGCCGATGAAGGCAATCTTCATGGGCGTTTCCTGGTCGCGGGATGCGGGCGGAGACCCGGCGTGCCACGCCCGTCGTCGCGGTCAGTTGCGGGCGTCGCCACTCCTTCCCGCCGGGCGGCGTCGATGACGGCGATGGCCTTGAAGTTGGCGAAGCTGGTTGCAACGAGCTCCTCGATGGCGCGCTCGTGGTCGCCGCCGTCAGTTGCCCCGTCCGACAGCCGCGTGATGCGCTCCGGATTGATCAGCGTGTAGTAGAGCGAACCGAGCAGGAACTGGGATCGCCAGACGATCGCGGTCCGGTCAGCGCCCGGCAGGCACCCCTCGATGGCGTCGATGAAGGCGCAGGTCGTGGTGTCGAAGGCCTGGGCGATGATCTCGCGCGCCTCCGGATTGCCCTCTGCCGACAGCACGGCCCGCATTCGCGTGAAGCGGGCGCCGCCGCCCGCCTCGCCATAGGACGAGATGAACGCGGGCAGCACGTAGGCGCGCAGGACCGCCATCA
The DNA here is from genome assembly GCF_000374525.1 of Amorphus coralli DSM 19760. Classification (GTDB taxonomy): domain Bacteria; phylum Pseudomonadota; class Alphaproteobacteria; order Rhizobiales; family Amorphaceae; genus Amorphus; species Amorphus coralli. The sequence continues at coordinate 344,370 of NZ_KB894575.1, read as the reverse complement.
GCCGCTGGTCATCGTCGGAGATGCGCATGGCCTCGCCGATGAGCTCCAGCCGGCGCGCATTCATCGGCCGCGTATGAGTGGTGTAGATCGCCTCCAGCAGGCCGAGCTTGTCGCCGAAATGATAGGTCACGCTGCCGACATGCACGCCGGCGGCGCGGGCGATCTCGCGCAACGGCACCGATCCGAAGCCGCGCTCGGCAAACAGGTGTTCCGCGATCTCGAGAATGCTTTGACGTGTGTCGGCGCGCGCCACGGCAATCCTTCCAGTCTGGCGTCGGGGCCAGAGGTGGCCCATTCTTCCCCTACATGGCCTTGATTGGTCTGTCCATTGAACTTGCACGACTGTTCAAATTGCGTCCGCAGGCCAGGCACCGGGCGTGCGCAGGTCCCTGCACGACAAAACTTTTTTCGCGATGGGCAAGCCAGCGAGCAGCCCCGGCCGAAGCGAAACGCCGGCGCGCTTGCCCGAATATTCCCGGATTCCGCCCGATCGCCTGCGAAATTTGACCGCATTTTCGCGCATGGTCGTCGTTACGGCTCGGCTTGGCCGACCGCACCGAAACAGACCGTGGAGGCATGGCGATGGACGGGCGCGAACGGACAGGGGTCGATCGAAGGCGGCTTCTGATGGGCGGAGCAGCACTCCTTGCCGGTCTCGGCGCACCCTCGCTTATCCGCGTCGCGCACGCGATGACGGAACTGCCGCTGGAAGCTGCTACGCCGTTCGATTTCGAGATCCTCAAGGACGAGGCCCGCCGGCTTGCGGCTCGGCCCTACATGGCTCCGGCGATTCCGCATGCCGACCTTCTGGAGACTGTCGATTTCGACGCCTACCAGACCATCACCTACAAGCCGGCGCGCACTCTCGGCCCGGGCGAGGACACCACGGTGCCCGTTCGGCTCTTCCACCTGGGGCGCTACTTCAAGGCGCCCGTTCAGCTCTATCTGGTGAAGGACGGCGAGGCCCGGGCCATCGGGTACGATCACGATGCCTTTACCTACAAGGACAAGGCATTGGAGGACCGGCTGCCCGACGATCTCGGCTATGCCGGCTTCCGCCTGATGAACGAGGGCGAAGAGACCGACTGGCTCGCCTTCCTGGGCTCCAGCTATTTCCGCTCCTCGGGCCCGGATGGCCAGTACGGACTTTCCGCCCGCGGACTGGCCATCGACACGGGCCTGGCCCGTCCGGAAGAGTTCCCCCGGTTCTCCGCCTTCTGGCTGCATGGCGCCGGCGACGACGCGGACGCCATGATCGTGGATGCGCTCCTGGAGAGCGAGAGCTGCACCGGAGCCTACCGGTTCACCATTTCGCGGTCCGATGCCATCGTGATGGATGTCGATGCGTACCTTTTCGTCCGCAAGGACATCGAGCGGCTGGGTATCGCGCCGCTGACCAGCATGTTCTGGTACGGGGAGGCCACCCGCTTCCAGGGAGCCGACTGGCGACCGGAAGTGCATGACAGCGACGGGTTGGCGCTGTGGACCGGCAGCGGCGAGCGCATCTGGCGGCCACTCAACAATCCGAAGGCGGTGCAGACCTCCGCTTTCCTGGACAACGCGCCGAAAGGCTTCGGCCTGCTGCAGCGCGACCGGGATTTCTCCAACTACCAGGACGACGGTGCCTTCTACGACAAGCGTCCGGGCATCTGGGTGGAGCCGATCGGCAGCTGGGGTGAGGGTGAGGTTCAACTGGTCGAGATCCCCACCGACGACGAGATCTACGACAACATCGCCGCCTACTGGAAACCGGCCGAACCGGTACGGGCCGGCGACACGCTTCACTTCGCCTACCGGCTGCACTGGGTTTCGCACGAACCCTATCCGCCGGAAGCGGTGGCGCGGGTCGTCAGCACCCGGATCGGCCGCGGCGGGGTGCCCGGACAGGAACGCGCTGCAAACACCAAGAAGTTCGTGATCGACTTCGAGGGCGGACCGCTTGACGGGATGGAACAGCGTTTCGACGTGGAGCCCGTCGTCGACGCGTCGCGCGGCACGGTCGAGGGCCGCTACGTGGTGAAGGTGGTGGGCACCAACCGCTGGCGGGCCTTCTTCGATCTCGACGTCGAGGGCGAGGAGCCGGTGGACCTGCGTTGCTACATCAAGCTGGACGACGACGTTCTGTCGGAAACCTGGATGTACCAATACCTGCCGTTCAGCTTTCCGACCTGAGGGAGCGGGCCGCGCGCTTGCGGGCTCGCATCATCGTCCGCTCGATCATCCCCGAAATGTCGGGGTGAGACGGGCGGTGCCGGCGGCGGGTCCCGCCTGCGCGGAAATCCCGGGCGCCAATCCCGGCGCCCCGGGTGGGCTCCATCCCGCACCGCAACCGCGGAGCGTTGGTTTTGCACGCCCTTATTGCCGCCTCCGCATGCGGCAGCCACAAGAATGTCACGAAAAAATCTTCATTTTCAGGTGTCTAACGGGGAACCCGTTCGGCCCCACGCGGTTTTGCGTCCGGGGGCTGCAGCGAGGTGGGGGATACTGCAGTGCAGGATGACATGACCGGCGATCGCAGGAACGGGAGCGTTGCGCTCAGCCGCAGGTCGGTTCTCGGCGGATTGTCGGGCGCGATTGCCGGCGTGGCAATCGCGCGGCCCGCGGCCGCCCAGGAGCAGGCGACGCAACCGACCGGCGATACGGGTTTTTCGTTTGATGCGTTGGCCGCGCGGATGCGCGAGAAGGCGCGTCACGACTACGAGCCGCAGACGGTCGACGTGCCCGAGGCGATCCGCAATCTCGACTACGAGGCCTACAAGCAGGTGGCGTTCCGTCCGGATCGGGCGGTCTGGGGCGACAGCGACCTGCCCTTCCGGATCCAGGCCTTCCACATGGGGTGGCTCTTCAATGACCCGGTGAAGCTGTTCGTGGTGGAGAACGGCGAGGCCAGCGAACTGACCTTCTCTGCGGCCGACTTCGAGTATCGTCCGCCGCTCGATCCGGCGGCGTTCGAAGGACTGCAGATGCCTGGCGTTGCCGGGTTCCGGCTGCATTTCCCCCTGAACAGGCCCGATGTTTTCGACGAGGTCATCGCGTTCCAGGGCGCGAGCTATTTCAGGGCGGTGGGCCACCGCAACGCCTATGGCATCAGCGCGCGCGGGCTCGCGGTCAACACGGCGACCGGGAGCGAGGAGGAGTTTCCGCGCTTTACCGAATTCTACATCGAAAAGCCGGGGCCGGGCGCCCGCTCTATCATGGTCTATGCGGCCATGGAAAGCCCCAGCCTGACCGGGGTCTATGCTTTCCGCATCACGCCGGGCACGGACACGGTGACCGACGTGCGGGCGCAGCTCTTCTTCCGGGCCGACATCCAGCGGCTGGGCGTGGCGCCGATGACCTCGATGTTCCTGTTCGGCGAGAACAACCAGGCCGCCTTCGACGACTATCGCGAACGCGTGCACGACAGCGAGGGGCTGCGGATCGTGCGGCGCAGCGGCGAAGAGCTTTGGCGTCACCTCAACAACCCGCATGTTCTGGCCAACTCCTTTTTCGGAGAGGACCAGCCTGTGTCCTTTGCGCTCAATCAGCGCCATCGGATGTTCGAGGACTATCAGGACGCGGAGGCTCATTACGAGCGGCGGCCGTCGCTCAGGGTCGAGCCCGGGCAGGGATGGGGCAAGGGCCACATCCAGCTGGTCGAGATCCCCGCGAACGCCGACCACATGGACAACGTGGTCGCGTTCTGGACGCCCGCCGACCGCGCGACCGCAGGCAGCGAACTTGCGCTGGACTACCGGCTCGTATGGGGCAGTCCCGGATCGGAGACGAGCACGCTCGCCCGAGCGATCGCGACCCGGACCGGCGTTGGCGGAACCGCCGGCGCTCGGAACGAAGACGGCCTTCGAAAGTTTGTCATCGACTACGAGGGCGGAATGCTTCCGGGCCTCCCCCCGGACGCCGCGCTCTCGCCGAAGATCTATGTCGGGGGCGGCGAGCTGAAGGCGTCGGCCCTGCACCGCATCAACGACGGAATCTGGCGGTTCGCATTCGACGTCCTGCCGGCCGGCGACGGTCCGGTCGAATTGTCGGTGAGCCTCGACATGGCTGGCCGCCCCGTTACCGAAACATGGCTTTATCAGTGGAGACCTGGCGATGAGCGCAGACGTGCGTAGCCCGAACACCCTTATGGAAGCCGACCCGTCCCTGGGGACGGAATTGCGGATCGAGGCCTTTGCCCCGGCGCCGGCGCCTATGGCGATGCCGATCCGTGCGCTCGAGCGGTCGTGGGCGGAGCGCCTCTTCGCGCTGCCGGCGCGTCCCGCTCTGAACCCGGCGAACCGCTAGAGAGCGGCCGTCGAGGCCGCCATCGGCACAAGGCAATAGATGGTCTACTATTATCGCGTTCTCACCCTCACGGCCGCCTTCCTCCTGACGCTGCTCGCGACGTCGCTGTTCTTCGACTACGTCGCGTCGGACGATCTGGATGCGCTGGATCTGGTCAGGGTTACGCTTCTCGCCATCACCTCGTTCGGCATTGCCTGGGGCGCCGCGTTGGCATTTTCCGGCCTCTTCGCCCGCGATCCGAAAGTGCCCGACCCTGCGCCCCTTTCGCAGCGGCGGATGACTGCCGTCCTCGTGCCGATCTACAATGAGGACCCGGTTGCGACCTTCTCGCGCATCGCCTCCATGAGCGACAGCCTGGTCGCCACAGGCCGCGCGGACGATTTCCATTTCATCGTCCTGTCCGACACCCGCGACGAGGAAATCGCCGCCGCCGAGGAGCGGTGGTTTCTGCGACTGGTCGAGGAAACGGGCGCCGGCGCGCGCATGTTTTACAGGCGGCGCCCGGTGAACCATGGCCGGAAGGCGGGCAACGTTGCCGATTTCGTCCGCCGCTCGGGTGCCTCCTACGATTTCCTGCTGATCCTCGACGCCGACAGCCTCGTCGAAGGCGAGACCATGGTGGAGATGGCCCGGCGCATGGACGCCGAGCCGGACGTCGGGCTGATCCAGACTTTGCCGAAGGTCATCAATGCCAAGACCTGGTTCGGTCGCGCGATGCAGTTCGCGTCGTGGTTCTTCGCGCCGTCCTTTTCCCGCGGGCTGGCTGCCGTGCAGGGCAGCGCTGGCGCCTTTTGGGGACATAATGCGATCGTCCGCACCGAGGCGTTCGCCCAGACCTGCGGCCTGCCGAAACTCTCCGGCAAACCGCCCTTCGGCGGCGACATTCTCTCTCACGACTATGTGGAGGCGGCGCTGCTGGCCGGCGGCGGCTGGAAGCTGCGCCTCTACACCGACCTGGAGGGCTCCTACGAAGAGGCTCCGGACGACCTGATCGCCTATGCAAAGCGCGACCGCCGCTGGTGCCAGGGCAACCTGCAGCACATGCGCCTGCTGCTGGCGCCCGGAATGCGGCTCTGGAGCCGGTTCTTCCTGGTCCAGGGCATCATGGCCTACCTGGCATCGCCCCTCTGGCTCGCCTTTCTCCTGACCAGCCTGGTCGCCCCTTTCTTCGAGGCGGGTCCGGTCTACTTCCCGGAGCAGGGGGCGCTCTTCCCGCAGTTCCCACACGTGGACAAGGCGAAAGCGCTGATGCTGCTCGCCACCGTCTTTGCACTTCTCATCCTGCCCCGGCTCCTGATCGTGGCCCGGGCCACCGGCACGGCGGCCCACCAGGGCTTCACGGGTACGGCGTCGGTCGGCTGGTCCACCGTCGGCGAGGTGCTGTGGTCCAGTGTGATGGCGCCCATCATGCTCTGCTATCAGAGCCGGTCCGTGCTCCAGATCGTGACCGGGGCGGATGGTGGCTGGCCCGTATCGGACCGCGAAGAGGGCATATCCCCGGCCGAAGCATGGGCGGGCAGCTGGTGGATTACCGCCGCCGGTATTGTGGCGCTGACGGTCGCCGCCGTCTTCACGCCGGAGCTGCTGCCGTGGCTGCTGCCGGTGGGACTGCCGATGATGCTGGCTCCGCTCATCATCTACGGGACGTCGACCAAGGGCAGCGGGCTGCTGGCCGCACGGCTCGGGCTGTTTGCCACGCCCACGGAGCTGAAACCTCCGAAGCTGCTCCTCGACCGTCGCGCGGTGTTGGCTAGATGGTTGGGCGAGCCGTTGCACCCGCGGAAAGAAGAGGCGATGCCCACCATCGCAGTGCCGGCACCCGGCGCAATGCCCTGAACGGGTTTCAGCCCGCGCCGGAAATGGCAGTCCAGATGCCGCCCTTTGCGAGGTCGCGGGCGAGCTCCCGCATCGTTTCCTCGACCCTGCCCGTGATCCCCGCTGGCGCGCGCTGCGCGTCGTAGGCCACGCTCCAGACGAGCCGCATGCTACCCAGCGGCCGACCGACGACGGTACCGGACGCGATTTCCTCCGTCACGGCACTGCCCGGCATGAGGGCCACACCGATCCCGGCCCGCACCAGCTCCACCATCAGCGTGCGCGAGTTCACTTCCGTCGCCAGCCTGACACCGAGCCCGTAACGGGCGTTCATGCGCGTCAGCCAGTGCCGCATGAAGTTGCCGTCGGGGTGAGCGACCATCGTTTGACCGGCGAGATCGCGCCAGCCGAGTCGCGCCCGGTCTGCAAGCGGGTGGCCGGGCGGCATGACGGCCAGGAGCTGTTCGGAGGCCATCGGCGCAGTGTGAAGCCTGCCGCGCCGCGTCTTCGGGCTGACCAGCACCGCAAGATCGAGGTGACCGCGCGACAGCCCGATCTCCATGTTCTCCGAGATGTCCTCGGTGATCGCCAGCCTTATCCTGGGATGCCGCTCGGCGAGCCGGGCCACGAGCGGCGTGGCGAAGACACGCGAGGTGGATATCGGCAGGCCGATGCGCACCCGGCCGCCCGGATCGGCGTCGAAGGCCGAGATCTCGCGGACCGTGGCTTCGTGCAGCTCCACCATCTCGCGGGCGCGCTGCAGGAAGAGCTTGCCCGAGTCCGTCAGCCGGGCGCCGCGCTTGCCGCGATCGAGCAGCCGCGAGCCGTAGGCGTGTTCCAGCGACTGCACGGATCGCGTCAGGGCGGACTGGGAAATGCCAAGGCGCTCGGCGGCCGAGGTCAGGCTCCCCTGGTCGGCAATTTCCATGAACCGGTAGAGGTCGCTCAGGCTCTCGGCCGCTCTATCCATGCACAAGTCGCATCATAATGATCTCTCCAATTGCATTTTTAGCATGTGAAGCCGGGTATACAATCGATTGCAAACACGACGAACGGGCTTTGTTGCCCTGACGCACCGGAGGATAGGGATGGCACCGCGCATCGAACCCCTGAGCGACGCCGACGCGAGCGGTACCCAGCGGCTCCTGATCGAGAACGCAGAGGCCAATGGCGCGCCGGATCCGCTGTGCGCACGAATCTACGTCCGGGCGGAGGCCGGCCGGAACTGGCTGCGCCACTGGAATGAGCTCCTCAACGGCGGTGTGCTGCCGGTGCCGCTGAAGGAAATGTGCCGGGTGCTGATCTCCATGAAGCACTTCTGCGGCTACTGCTCGACGGTGCGCTCGCGCATTGCCCGGGAGGCGGGGCTCACCGAGGAAAAGCTCATGGCCACCATGGACTTCGAGACGAGCCCGTTGTTCGACGCGCGCGAAAAGGCCGCGCTGCGGTTCGCGACCGCCTTCAAGGCCGGCGACGACGCGATCGACGATGACGCGGTCTACGAGGACCTGAAGAGGCACTTCTCCGAGGAGGAGATCGTCGAACTCGGGCTTCTGTGTGCGGAAACCGACGGCGTCGGCAAGTTCGCCCGTTCGCTCAGGATGCGCACCTGGGAAGAGGCCTGCGACCTGCAGCCCATGCTGCGCGCCAAGAACGAGGCGGCGGCGTGAGTGAGGCGATGAGCGGAAAGCAGGTATTCGAGGTCGTCTTCGACGCGGAAGGCGTCGCCGTCGGCAAGATGCGCAACGAGGTGACGCTGACGGCACGCGCGCCGTTCACCTCCGTCAACATGCTGGCCACGGACGAAGGCCCGTTCCAGGGGGGCGAGGGGACGGCACCGACGCCTCTGGAATTCTTCCTGACCGGCCTCGTCGGCTGCCTGATGACCCAGATCCGGGCCTTCTCGCGCAAGCTGAAGATCGAAGTGTCGGACGTGAAGGTCCGCTGCCGGGCCGAGTGGACGGCGGAGACCGGTACGGTCGGGCCCTACGAAGGCAGTCCGCGCGGCTTCCATCTCGACGTCGACGTGGTCTCCGACGCGCCCGCCGAGGACGTGGCGCGCCTGGTGGAGGCGGCCAAGCGGGGCTGCTTCGTGGAACAGACCCTGGCCGTGCCGAACACCGTGACGCACCGGCTGCGCATCAATGAGGGAGCGTGGACCGACGCCTGAGCCCTGCATCGGAGAAGGACGGTTAATGTCCGGATCGGACAGGATTGCGCTTTCGGCGAGCCCGGCACGGCGGGCAGGCTGAGGGCGCGGACGACCGCCCGGCACCGGGCGGCACAACAAGACGACCAAGAACCGTGGGAGGAGACACGATGAGGAACTTCAAGGGCCTGGGACTGGGGCTCGGGCTTGCCGCGCTCGTGGCGGCACCGGCCAGCGCACAAGAAGCGGTCGATCTGACGATCGTCTCCGGCTTCTCGCCAAGCGTCGCCGCGGTGAAGATGCTGCAGGAAAGCTTTATCCCGACGGTGGACGCGGAACTCGCCAAGACCGGCACCTACGAGATCAACTGGCAGGAAGCCTTTTCCGGCACGCTGGCCACGCCGGGTGGCGAGCTGGAGGCCGTGCAGACCGGCCTCGCCGACGTGGGAGTCATCGTCACCGCCATTCACGCCGACAAGATCCCGCTCTATCTGATCGGGTACGTGACGCCGTTCACCACCACCGACATGGTGCTCGTCCACGAGGTGGTCGATGAGCTAGTGGAGAAATATCCTGCCTTCACCGAGACGTGGGACAAGTTCAACCAGGTGACGCTGTCGGCCTCCGGCATTGCCGACAATTACGTCGTCTGCTCGGCCAAGCCGATCGACACCGTCGGTGACATCGAGGGCCTGAAAATCGGCGGCATCGGGCCGAACCTGCGCTGGATGGAGCCGATCGGCGCCGTCGGCGTGAACGCCAACCTCGGCAACTTCTACAACATGACCCAGACCGGCGTGACCGACGCCATGCTGGTGTGGGGCGAGGCGGTCGTCTCGCTGAAGTTCTACGAGGTCTGCGACTATTACTTCAACGCCAACCTGGGCGGCGCCAATACCTACGCCGTGAACGTCAACAAGGACACCTGGGGGCGCCTGCCGGACGAGGTGAAGGACGCTCTGACGACGGGCGCCAAGGCTTACGGCGTCGCCATTGGTGAGTTCGCGGCCGAGGTCGGCGAGAAGGCCATCGCCACCTTCAAGGACTCCGGCGGCACGGTGTCGGAGATCGACGAGCAGGAGCGGCTCGAATGGGCGGCCACGCTGCCCAACATCGCGCAGGAATGGGCCGACGAGCTGGAAGCCCAGGGCATTCCGGGTAACGATATCCTGCACGATTATATGGAAGCGATGCGCGCGGCCGATCAGCCGATTGCCCGCCAGTGGGACCAGAACTAGTCCCGCATCGTCTTCGGAAAGAGACGATCGATGGCTCACCACCAACCAGGCGATCCCGGGGAAGATACCTCTCCCCGGGATCATGCGCCGTGCATCCCCGGCCTGACTCCGGCGGTGACCGGAATGAATACGCTCGGCGCGCTGGTCGTGCTGGCGATGGCGGTGATCGTCAACATCGACGTGATCGGCCGCTGGCTCTTCAACGCACCGCTGGACGGGGCGGTGGAGCTGACGGAGATGGGGATCGTCGCGATCGTCTACCTGCAGCTCGCCCATGCCATCGCGGTCGGCAAACTCACGCGGTCCGAAATGCTGCTCGACCTCACGGATCGCCGGGCTCCCCGCTTCAACCTGGCGCTCAGGACGCTGTTCAATCTGATGGGCGCGTTCGTGCTCGCGGTGATCGTCTACGGCCAGTTGCCCCGCCTGATCGCAGCCTGGGAGAACGGCTACTACAAGGGCAATCCGGGAATCTTTCGGGCGCCCATGTGGCCACTGGAGGCGATCCTGCTCATCGGTGCGGCGTTCGGCATCGTCCAGTTCCTGGTGCTCGCGGGGCGGAATGTCAGCCTGATGCGTGCGCTCGGCCGCGGCCAGCCCTGATTGGGGAGACGGAACCGCGATGGCTCCCTACGAACTCGGACTGATCTCCATCGGGGCCATCGTGCTGCTGATCTATGCCGGCGCCTACATCGCCGTGGCGCTGTCGCTGGTCTCGTTCGCGCTGGTGACGCTGCTCAAGGGGGCGCCGATCGCGGTCCACCTCCTGACGCTGGCCGCCGCAGACAGCATTTCCAGCCAGACCTTCGCGGTCATCCCGCTGTTCGTCCTCATGGGCCTGATCATGAGCGCGTCGAATGTCGGCCGGGATGCCTACGACGTGGCTGACCATTTCCTCAGGCGCATCCGCGGCGGGCTGGGACTGGCCACGGTGACCTCCAACGCCGTCTTCGCGGCGGTGACGGGCGTGTCGATCGCGGCGGCCGCGGTGTTCACCCGGGTGGCCGTGCCGGAGATGCTGCGCCTAGGCTATCACCCGCGCTTCGCCGTGGGCGTGGTAGCCGGATCGTCGGTGCTGGGCATGCTGATCCCGCCGTCGATCCTGCTGATCATCTACGCAATTCTCACCGACCAGTCGATCGGCATGATGTTCTACGCCGGCATCGGCCCCGGCATCCTGCTGTCCGCCGTCTACTGCGCCGGCATCATCGGCATGGCCTACCTTGTGCCGCGCTTCGTCTACGACGTCGACCGCCGCTTTGCCGACCTGCACGACGATGCGGGACGGCCGGCGCTCTCGGGCCTCGACCTGCTGCGCAAGGGTGGTCCGCTGGTCCTCCTCATCGTCATCGTGCTGGGCGGCATCTATGGCGGCGTCTTCACGCCGACGGAAGCCGGCGCGATCGGCTCGTTCGCCGCGCTGATCATCGCCATCGCGCGCCGGTCGCTGACGCCGAAGGGCCTGTGGAAGGTGCTTCTGGAGACGGGGCACATCACCGCCTCGGTGTGTTTCCTGATCATTGCCGCGACCATGTACAGCCGCGCGCTCACCGTGGCGGGCGTGCCGTTCTGGCTGTCGAAGCTCGTCGCCGGCGACGGCGACAGCTTCTTGATCGTGATGCTGATCTACATTGCGGTGATCCTGCTCCTCGGCACGATCATCGATTCCGTCTCGATCATCCTGATCATGGTGCCGCTGTTCCTGCCCATCCTGAAGGGCATGGGCGCCGACATCGTCTGGTTCGGCATCGTCACCATCATCACCGTGGAGATCGGACTGCTGACGCCACCGCTCGGAATGGCGTGCTTCGTCATCAAGGGCTCGCTACCGGACGAGCGGATCAAGCTGGGCGACATCTTCTCCGGTGCCGCGCCGTTCGCGCTGATGATGCTGCTGGTCGTTGCGCTGATCGTCAGCTTCCCCGACCTCGTCTATATCGGCCGCTGGATCGGGATGTAGGGCGCGGCGTTGCCGGGAGGCCCGTGACCGGCTCCTCAGCGGCAGGCGCGCGCGAGGATATCGAGCAGCGCATCGATGTCGATGGGCTTGGTGAGCAGGTCGACCGCGTTCAGGCGCCGGGCTTCCTGGCGCATCTCGTCGGTGGCGCGCGCGCTGACGATCACGGCAGGCGCCCAGACCTCGGTGCGGCGCAGGTGTTCGAGCGCCTTGAGGCCGCTCATGCCGGGCAGGTTCACGTCGAGAATCAGGAAGCCGGCGTTGTCGGCAACTGGCTGTTCAAGCAGTGCCTCGGCACTGTCGAATTCGGTGACGGCATAGCCGTCGAACTCCAGGACCGTCCGCAACGCCTCGCGCACCGCGGCGTCGTCCTCGACAAGCAGGATGGAACGGACGCCGGGGGACATCGGTTCTGACTTGCCGGCCGGGGCTCCGGCTGGCCGGCCACCGTCGATGCCATCCCGCCCGGTGTCGCCACCACGAGCGAACAGATCCGGCAAGGACTGGTCGTCGGTCATCTGCAACTCCCCCTCGTGTCTTCTCCGCTTGAATGGAACGCCGGTCTGTGCCGGCGTGCCCGAAAATTGCGGTTGGCTCCCCCGAGCAGATTGGGCAGCCTGTCGAAGACGAATCTTTATCGTCAATCTGCGGGAGCATTGGCAGACCCGGATGGCTACGTAAGGGAAAACCCGTACGGGTGCGTGGCCTCTGACCGGCACCAAGCCGGCCGTGTCGACAGCTTGGCGTGCGAACGACGCCTCAAGGGCGGATCCTAAAGCGCGGCCTTCCCAGGCGGGGTGGGATCGTGGTCGCCGGATGTCTTCAGGTATGTAAGCAGCATGTCGGAGGCTTCGTTGGCCCGTCGGTCGAGCCAAGCCTCGTCGATGTCGATGCGGAAGACGGCCCGCAGCGTGTGCATGTTGGAGATGGGGAAATAGCAGAGCGAGGCGATGAAGACGTAGAATTCCTTCGGGTCCACCTTCCGGTGGAAGACGCCCTGGGTCTCGCCCCGCACCAGCACCTCTTCGAGGCGTTTCAGGAGAATCGACTGGATGTCGGCCGCGTCGTGCAGGCTGCGGATCGTGTCGCCGCCGACCAGGTTCTCGGAGTTGAGCATCCGGATGAACCACGGCTTGCGCCGAAAATGGTTCATGGTGAAGCTGACCAGCTCGCGCACCGCAGCCTCGGGATCGTCGGGGTCGAGCTTGAGGTTCTCCTCGCCGTGGCGGATCTGGACGTAGGCTTCCCGCAGCGCCGCCTTGTAGACGGCGTTCTTGTCGCCGAAATAGTCGTAGATCATCGGCTTGCTGACGCCGGCCCGCGCCGCGATCCGGTCCACCCGCGCGCCCGAGACGCCCATATCGGAAAACTCTTCCAGAGCGGCCTGAAGAATGTCCTCGCGCGTCTGCTCGGCGTTGCGCCGGCGTTTCTTTTTCGGTCTGGTCGGGGAAAGTTCTGCCATGATCGGAGGTCTATAGCCGCCTGACTTTCTCTTGGCCAGATCGCGGCGCCACGCCCCGAATGGGCGGCGATCCCGGGCGTTTCCACGGAGAGCCCGGGACCGACGGGTCCGCTCAGCAGGCCGTTCGCCCACGCTCCAAGACGGCCGCGAGCACCTCGTCGGCGTCGCGGGTCCACCAGTCCAGTTCGGAAAAGATCTCCACCTCGACGAGGCCGTCGAACCCCTGTGCCTCGACGAGGCCGCGCAGGCGCGGAATGTCGATGACGCCGTCGCCCATCATGCCGCGGTCGGTGAGGAGATCGCGGGTCGGCACGAGCCAGTCGCAGACATGGAAGGCCATCAGCCTCTCGCGGCCGGCCCGCGCGATCTGCACCTCCAGTTCCGGGTCCCACCACACGTGATAGACGTCGAGGGCGCAGCCGATGCCGTCGCCCAGCCGGTCGCAGATGTCGAGAGCCTGCCCCGTGGTGTTCACGCAGGCGCGGTCGGCGGCATACATCGGGTGCAGCGGCTCGATGGCGATCTTCACGCCGACCGTGCGCGCGTAGTCAAGAGTGGCGGCGAGCCCGTCCTCGACCAGCTTCCAGGCTCCGGGCAGATCCCTGCTGCCGTCCGGAAGACCGCCGACGACCATGACCAGGCAGGCGGCCTCCAGCGCGGCGGCTTCGTCCACGGCTCGCCGGTTGTCGTCGATCACCGACTGGTCGAGGGCGCCGCTGGCGGTGAACCAGCCGCCCCGGCACAGGCCGGAGACCGATAGTCCGGCGTCCCGGATGGCGCGGGCGGCGGCATCCACTCCCATCTCGTGCAGTTTGTCGCGCCAGGGCGAGATGCCGCCGATGCCGTGGCGCGCGCAGCCCTCGATGCACTCCGCCAGCGACCACTGGGCCCGGACCGTCGCCGTGTTGAGGGAGAGGCGTTCCGCCGGGACCCCGCTCACGTCGACAGCCCGCGTGCCGCGAAGACGGGCCGCGCTCGCGCGGCGGCAAGCTCGGGATCGGGGAACAGGCCGGCGGTGTTGGCCAGCCGCACGATTTCCGCGAGATGCACGGTGGAGCGGGTGCTTTCCTGGCCGCCGACCATGGTGAAGTGGTCCTGGTGACCGTTCAGGTAGGCCAGGAAGACCACGCCCGTCTTGTAGAAGCGGGTGGGCGCCTTGAAGATGTGACGCGACAGCGGGACCGTCGGCGCGAACGTTGCTGCATAGGCGTCGGCGTCACCGGCGGCGAGCTCCGACAGTGCCTTGGCGGCGACGCCGGCGATCGGATCGAAGATGCCGAGCAGGGCGTGGGAGTAGCCGTCGTCGTCGCCGGCGATCAGGTCGGGATAGTTGAAGTCGTCGCCGGTATACATGCGCACGCCGTCAGGCAGGCGGCGCCGCATGGCGATTTCCTTTTCGGCCGACAGGAGGCTGATCTTGATGCCGTCGACCTTGTTGGCGTTCGCCTGGATCACCGAAAGGCAGGTGTCCATCGCCGCCATGTGGTCGGCTGATCCCCAATAGCCCGCGAGCGCCGGATCGAACATTTCGCCGAGCCAGTGCAGGATCGCCGGCTGCGACAGGCCGGACAGGACCCGGCCATAGACGCGGCCGTAGTCGTCCGGGCTCTTCGCGGCCGCTGCGAGCGCCCGGCTCGCCATGAGGATGACGCGGCTGCCGGTGGCCTCCACCGCCTCGCATTGCTCCTCGTAGGCCCGGATCACGTCATCGACGGTGACGTCCGGACCGGGCGCCAGATGGTCCGTGCCGGCACCGGAAGCGATCAGATGACCGCCCGCCTTTGCCAGTTCGGTGGAGCGGCGGATCAGTTCCAGCGAGGTGGGCCAGTCGAGGCCCATGCCGCGCTGGGCGGTGTCCATCGCTTCCGCCACGCCGAAGCCCAGCGACCAGAGATGCTCGCGGAAGGCGAGCGTCCTGTCCCAGTCGAGCGCCGCGTCAAGCCACGGGTCGCAGTCGGCGAGCGGATCGGAGACGACATGAGCCGCGGCGTACGCGGTGCGCGTCCAGCCGCCGCTGCCCGACACTGCGGGCCCGGCCTGAAGGGTGACGTCGCTGCCGGGAAGATGAAGCGTCGTGCTCACAGGTCGAGGTCCTCCAGATCGACCCAGCGGCGCTCCTTCGACGAGGTGTAGCCGGCCTGAGCGAGCTGCACGCCCTTGGCGCCTTCCGCCAAAGTGTAGGACCACGGCGCGTCCTCGGCGACATGGCGCAGGAACTGCTCCCACTGCACCTTGAAGCCGTTGTCGAAGACCGTGTTGTCCGGCACCTCTTCCCAGTCTTCGAAGAAGTCCAGCGTCTGCGGCTCGTCCGGATTCCAGACGGGCTTGGGCGTGTTGACGCGGTGCTGGGAAAAGCACTTGTGCAGCCCGGCGACAGCGGAGCCGTGGGTGCCGTCGACCTGGAAGGTCACCAGGTCGTCGCGGCGCACGCGGGTGCACCAGCTGGAATTGATGTGGGCGACGATTTCGCCGTCCGGGCCGTCCAGCAAGAAGGTGGCGTAGGCGGCGTCATCGGCGGTGGCCTTGTAGCGCTCGCCGCGCTCGTCGAGGCGGGTGTCGATGTGGGTGGCCGCCAGGCAGCTTACCGACTTGACCGGCGCCACCACGTTGTCGAGCACGTAACGCCAGTGGCAGAGCATGTCGGAAATGATGCCGCCGCCATCCTCGATCCGGTAGTTCCAGGAGGGACGCTGTGGCGTCAGGTCGTCGCCGGTGAACACCCAGTAGCCGAACTCGCCCTTCACGCTCAGGATCTTGCCGAAGAAGCCGAGCTCGCGAAGGCGCTTGAGCTTGAGGAGGCCCGGCAGGTCGAGCTTGTCGTGGACGATGCCGTTTTTCACGCCCTTCTCGCGGGCGTGGCGGGCAATCGCGACGGCCTCGTCCAGCCCTTCCGAGACCGGCTTTTCCGAATAGACGTGCTTGCCGGCATCGATGGCCTTGCGCAGCAGGCCGGGACGCATCTGCGTGGACGCGGCATCGAAGAAGATCGTGTCGTCGGGGTTGGCGAGCGCGGCGTCGAGATCCGTGGTGAAGCGCTCCACGCCGTGCTTGCGGGCGAGGGCTTCGACCTTGTCGGCGTTGCGGCCGACGATGATCGGATCGGGCATGAGCCGGGTGCCGTCCGACAGGGCGACGCCGCCCTCCGCCTGGATGGCGAGAATGGAGCGGATGAGATGCTGGTTCATCCCCATCCGGCCCGTGACCCCGTGCATGATGATGCCGATGCGTTGCTGTTTCACCCTGCCAGTTCCTCTTTGTTTTCCTTGCGATGCAAAACCTACCAATCGGTAGGTTAGCAATCAAGTCGAATTTGTCACGTGCCCCCGAAACCGGGCCGGTCCAGCGATCCGATGGCGACCTCGCCGCCTTCGATCCGAAGGGCCGGCCGGCCGTTGACCGATCGGTAGATGTCGGGATGAGCCACCATGCGGTCGGCGATCTCCGTGTCCGGGGCGCCCTGCATGCCGCCGGCGAAATGGTGGCCATTGCGCTCCAGGTCCTGCACGCCGCAGGCGGCCGCCATGCTCGTGTCCTGCTGCCAGCAGAGTCCCGGCTGGCAGGTCAGGTCCTCGCCGGAGAGAATCGCGCCCGACGCGTCGGCCCGAGCACGGTTCAGGAGCGCGCGCAGAACGCCCTTGCAGCTCTTGATGGAGGTGCCGGACCAGCCAAGGCGGAGTGCCTCGGCGAACGCGGCCTCGTGGTCGTCGCTCTCGTCGATGACGAGGGGCACCGAGATCCCGGCCGGCAATGGGCCCGCGAGGGCCGCGGCCCGGTCGAAGGGCTGTTCCACGAAGCGCAGCGCTTCGTGGATCGGGCTGGCGGCCTCGCTTCGCGACAGGGCCCCGAGAAAGGCCAGGAAGGCGTCACTGGAGCCGTACTGCTCATTCGCGTCCAGCGTGACAGACAACTCCGGACGGGCCGCGATGACCGGCGCGATCGCCGCAAGCCGGGCGATGTCGGCGTCGGGGTCGCCCTTCAGCTTGATCTTGAAGGCGGTGAAGCCGTAGGCCTCGATCGCCGACGCAAGCGACACCGGCAGGCCGTCGTCGGGCCCGTCTCCATCCAGTTCGCCGTCGGTGAGCGGGCTGTCGAAGCCCACTGTGTGTCGCAGTTTGACGCTTTGCGGCGGTCCGATCCGCGCCAGCGTCGCCAGTATCCTTTCCCGGCTAAGGTCCCTCGGCGCGTCGGCTGCAAGCCCGAACAGGTCGCCGCGGGCGGCGGTCCAGAATGGCACGTCCGCCGACCGGCAGATCGCGTCGATGAGCGCCATCTCCACCAATGCCGGACCGAAGCCGGCCGCGAGCCGCGGCGTGCCGGCAGCCACCCGCGCCTCGACCTCGGCCCGCAGGTCGCGGGTGATGGCAATCGCGGGGCCCGTCATGCCGGGTGCGGCGGCGCAGGCGGTGCGGACGCTGTCCTCCAGCTCCGCGACCGTATCCTCGCCGGACATCTCTGCGCGCTTGTCGAACCAGCGCGGAACCATGAGCTGCGCCGACCGCCCCTCCACCGCGCGCCCGTCTATGACGACGGTAACGGTGCAGTGCGCCTCGGTGGCGCTGCGCATGGTGACGGAGCCGAAGCGAAACGGCAGCCGCATGGCGACGGCGCGGGTGGTGAAGTCGACGGCATCGATACGCACGGCGGTCACGTCAGGGTCCTTTCGCAGGCGCGGAGGGTGGCAATGCCAACCGCAGCGGTGGCGGTGGCATCGACGACCGTGCGGAACGGCTCGACGCCGATCGGATGCTCCCAGCCCGTCTGCATGAGCGCCGCGACGATCTCGTGCATCGGGTCGTCGCCCATGCCGGGCCCGCCCCGATTGGTGTCGTTGGCGTGGATGTGGGCGATGTGGCCGGTGGGAACCCATCTCTGGATCAGCCCGGCCACGGGCGGTTCGCGCCGTCCGGCCGCGCTGCAGTCGATCATGGTGCGGAAGGCGGGATGGTCGACTGCCTCCACCAGCTCCACGCCCTCGGCGACGGTGCCGATGGTGTCGGCTTCGGCAAGCGGTTCGATGCAGTAGGTCACGCCGCGCTCGCCGGCCCGCTGGGCGACCGGCGCGAAGAACGCGGCAAGCTGATCGAGGAGCGCGGCGTCGGAGATCCCGTCGGGCCGCAGCCGCTGGTTCGGCGAGCCGTGCACCAGGATCCGCCCGCCGAGATCGGCGCAGAGATCGATGAGCCGCAGCAGCACAGCCTGGGCCTCGTCGCTTCGTGCGGGATCGGTGATGGAGGCCTCTGGCAGGTGGCTCAGGAGCCAGTGCAGTCCGGTCACCCGGACTCCGGCGTCCTCCACCTGGGCCCGGATGGCCGCGACCGCGTGGCGGTCCAGCCGGTCGGGCGCCTCGCCCAGGGTGAAGGGCGCGAGCTCCAGCCCGACATAGCCGAGGTCGCGGGCGATGCGTGCTTGCTCCCCCAGGGTCTTGCCCTCGGCCGCCAGCAGTTCGTTGCAGAACGCATACTCAAGCATCGCTGGACTTTCCCGACGAGATTAGCCGCGAGACGCGGGCGCGCACCCAGGAGACGTTCGCCAGGATCGACAGCGCGATGATCAGCACGAAGGCGAGCGAAACGGGACGGGTGAAGAAGGGGGTCAGGTCGCCATCGCTGAGCGTCAGGCCGCGGCGCAGGCTCTTGTCGAGCAGGTCGCCGAGGATGATGCCGAGCACCAGCGGCGCCATCGGGTAGCGCATCTGGCGCAGCAGGAAGCCGACGATGCCGAAGAAAAGCATGACGTAGATGTCGAACACCCGCTGGCTGAGCGCATAGGTGCCGACCACGCACAGCACGAAGACGATGGGCATCAGGTAAGCGTAGGGGACCCGCAGCACCTGCACGAAGGCGCGGGTGAGGCTGAGCCCGTAAAGCCCCATGAACAGGGTCGCGAGCACCAGCATGGCGGCAACCGAGCTGATGAACTGAGGCTGCTCGATCATGATGAGCGGGCCTGGCCGGATGCCGTGGATGAACAGCGCTGCGATCAGCACGGCCGAGCTTGCCGAGCCGGGAACCGCCAGCGTGATGGCCGGGATCAGCGAGCCGGGAACGACGGCGGAGTTGCCGGTTTCTGCCGCGGTCAGGCCTTCGTAGCTGCCATGGCCGTACTCTTCCGGCTTCTTGCTGGAGCGCCGCGCCGCCACGTAGCTGGCCCAGGCGCCGATGTCCTCGCCGACGCCCGGGATAATGCCGACCAGGGTGCCGATGATGCCGGAGCGAACGGTGGTGACCTTGTAGCGCCACAGATCGACGAGGCGGGGCAGCACACGGTCGCTCTTGTCCTTGGCCGTGGCCAGGGTGCCGGCCTTGCTCCACATGGCGTTGAGCACCTCGGCGAAGCCGAAGGCGCCGACCATGGCCGGGATCAGGCCGATGCCGGCGTTGAGGTCGCCCACACCGAGATTGAAGCGGACGTGGGCGTGAATACCCTCCGAGCCGATCATGGCGACCATCAGCCCGAGAATGCCGGCGATGTAGCCCTTCACGGGGGTCGTGTCGGCGGTAAGCTGGCCGGAAATGACAATGCCGAACACGGCAAGCCAGAAGAACTCGAAGCTGCCGAAGTTGAGGGCGGCCTCGGCCAGCGGCGGTGCGATCATGACCAGAAGCACGATGCCGACCAGGGTGCCCAGCATCGAGCCTGCCGTGGCCAGGCCCATCGCGTAGCCGGCGCGTCCCTTCTTCGCCAGCGGGTACCCGTCGAGGGAGGTTGCGGCGCTGGCCGGCGTGCCGGGAATGTTCAGCAGGATGGCGCTGCGCGAGCCGCCATAGATGGCGCCCACATACATGCACAGGAGCACGAGAATCGCGGCGGTGGAGTCCAGCGAATAGGTCAGGGTGGTCATCAGCGCCACGCCCATGGTGGCGGTGAGGCCGGGCAGGCTGCCGACAATGATACCGAGGAGCGTTGCCCACGCGGCATGGAACAGCAGCGTCGGCGTCATCAGCCCCATGAAGGCTGTGGCGAGGTCGTTCAGGGCACTCACGGCAACCTCACCAGGAAGACTTCGGAAAACAGCGCCGTCGTTCCCCAGCTCGCCGCCAGCGCCAGCAACGCGGCGGAGCCCAGGCAGATCAGCCGGGCGCGGGTGCTGCCTTCCGCGGGCCAGGAGAAGAGAGCTGCGAAGGCAAAGACGAACACGACGGTCGCCCAGAAATAGGGAAGCCAGCCGAGCAGAACGATCGCGTAGGCGAGCGTGAGCGCAGCCGTGAGGCCGAGACGCATCCAGGATCCGCTGGCGAAGACGGATGACGATTCCTCGGACGCTGCGCGCGCGCCGTCTCGGAACAGCAGCGCCGCGCAGATCACCATCAACACCCCGAGGATCATCGGTACGAGGCCAGGGATGGATGCGGGATGGATCTGGCGGATTTCCAGACGATCCATCGTGTAGCCGCCGACTGCCATCGCCAGGCCCAGTGCGGCCAATACGATGGCGGTCAGGCGGTCAGCCTGCGACATGGTCATGATGAATGCCCTGAATAACGTGAACACGGGAGCCGGCGCGGTGCCGGCTCCCGCAAGGTCGGTCACACCAACCGGTTCAGGGGCAGTCGATGCCGATCTCGGAAGGATCGACCACGGCCTCACCGCGCGTCACCCGGGCACAGGCCTCGGAGATCACCACCGGCATGGCCTTGTCCAGCGCCGCCTTGCCGTAGCTCGGCGCGAACACGGCGCCGCGATCGTTGGCGTAGGACTTGAGGGCCTCGCTGTTCATGACGTGGTCCTTCCAGACCTGGTCCACTGTCTCGTAGACCTCGTCCGGCGCACCGACCGGGATGAACACGCCGAAATAGTCGGCGGCGACGTGGAAGTCGGGCAGGAACTCGGTGATCGGCGGCACCGGGTCGATGCCCTCGACCTCGAGCGCGGTGTCGGAGAGGACTGTCAGCGGACGCAGGCGGCCGGCACGGATCATCTCGGTCTGTTCCACGGCGAGCTGGGTCGTGGCGTCCACTTCGCCGGAGGCAGCTGCGATCACGGCCGGGTTGCCGCCGTCATAGGTGATCATGCGCGCGCCGGAGAGGTCCTTGCCGGCGCCTTCCTTGATGGCGGCGAGCGCCATGCCGCCGGACGAGTTCACGCCGGCGGTGCCGACGGTGACGGAGCCGCTTTCCATGGCCTCGAGCAGGCCGGGAAAGTCCTGATAGTCGGTGTTGGCGTTGACGCTCACGACCGGCACGTTCGCCACGTGCAGATAGATGGCGTAGTCGTCGATGGAGGTGTCCTCGATCAGGCCGGTGACCGAGTAGGTGGCGTTGTTGGCGATGGCGTTGGCGGTCCAGGTGTAGCCGTCGCGCGGGGCGTCGAGGGCAGCCTTGGTGCCGGTGGAGCCGGACGCGCCGGGCTGGTTCACCACGACGACTTCGGTGCCCAGCGCCTCTTCGAGGATGGGCGCCACGACGCGGGTGACCTGGTCGGTGGAGCCGCCGGCGGACCACGGCACGATGATGTTGATGGGACGGTCGGGCTTCCAGCTGTACTCGTCAGCCAGAGCCGGCGCGCTGATGCAGGTCGCGGCCATGAGGCCGACGATGAAACGGTAGTTCATTTGTTGTTCCTCCCTAATCTACCGTTTGGTAGGATACGAGGGGAACGCGACCTGTCAAGCGCTCCGATAAGGGCGTCGCAAAGAGCCGTTCGGCAGAACGAAAAAGGGAGGCCGAAGCGCTTGCCAGCGGCGGCAGTTCAATCGGATTTACAGCCGGGCAGCGATATCAAGATACTGGTTTGACGGGATATTGAGGCGGCAAAGCATCGTCATTCTGAGAGAACGACGCTTTGGCTGCCGTCATGCCGTCTCACTCGCCAGACCGGAACATCGCTGAATCGGCTTCCTCGGCCAGCTTCGCGGTTTCGACGCTGAAGTCGCCCAGAGCCGCCTCGAAATAGTCCGACTGGATGTCAAGCGCATCGGCAGCCGACTGACAGGTGGCGAGTTTCGCGACGAGGTCGGCCTGGGCAGCATAGCGGCGCCCGGCATAACGCAGGCTCTCGGCGGTGAGCCGGAGTGGCGTCTCCACCATCATCTTGTGCCAGATCTGGGCATAGGGCGCGGGTGAAACGAACGCGTCGCCGAGCGGGCTGCCGAACTTGAAGGCGTCGGCGAACGGGTTGCGGGGGAAGGCGCCGCCGGTTTTCATGGCTTCGGACATCGTGGGGTCTCCATCAGTGCCGCGTGGTCGAGGGAACACCACTCTGGATGAATCACCGCGCAAGGGCGTTGATCCCGCTCAATCGGGCGCGGCGCGAGACGCTGTCGCGCGAGCCCCCCTGCGGGAACAGCCGGTGGAATGGCGAAACCCGAGCGGGACGCTTGACGTTTCTCAAGGGCAACCAGCGACCGATCGCTCATAAAGGCGATCGATGGAGTGGGCATCACGCCCGCTCGACGCCACCAGGATTGGTTCCGCGCAGCGCTTGCCGAGATCGGCAACCCGGCGGGCAACCCAGGGAGATGAAACATGCAGGTCGGTGACATCATGACGGTAGGGGCGGCGACGGTGTCGCCCGACACCACGATTGCCGAAGCCGCCGCGCTCATGCTGGAGCACCACGTCAGCGGCATGCCCGTGGTGGACGGCGAGGGGCAGCTCGTTGGCGTCGTAACGGAGAAGGATCTGCTCCGGCGCAGCGAGATCGGCACCGAACAGGAGCACCGGCGCTGGATGGAACTGGTGATGAGCGCCGGCACCCTGGCCGACGAATATGTAAAAGCCCATGCCCGCAAGGTCTCCGACGTCATGACCCGGGACGTGGTGACCGTGGCACAAGATACCCCGCTTTCTGAGGTTGTGGATCTGATGGAGGAGCGCGGCTATCGACGGCTTCCGGTGGTGCGCGACGGCAAGGTCACGGGCATTGTGTCCCGGGCCAACTTCCTGCGCGCCCTCGTCCGACGCGCCGATTCCGCTCCGCCGATCACCGTCGATGACCTCGGTATCCGCAACCACATCGTCGAAGAGATCGACCGGCGTGGCTGGGTTCCGTCGAGCAGCATCGACGTCACGGTGCGCGACGGGGTCGTGGAGTTGAAGGGGGCCGTGATCGACGTGCGCATCAAGGATGCGCTGCGCATCGCGGCGGAAAACACGCCCGGCGTGAGAGCCGTCGAGGACCACGTGGAACTCGTGCCCCAGATGCCGGGCTGGATGTGATTCATCCGCCGGGAACCGTTCAGCCGGAGAGGCGGTCGGCGTTCACGCAGTTGAGAAGTGGTTCGCCGGCGATCAGCCGGCGGACATTTTCCACGAGGCCGGCGACGATCCCATCATAGGAGGCATCGGTGACGCCGGCGATGTGCGGCGTTGCGACGACATTCGGCAAGCCCAGGAGTGGCGAAGCGGAATCCACTGGTTCGCTTGCGAACACGTCGAGACCGGCGCCGGCAATGCGCCCGTCCACGAGGGCTTCGATCAGCGCCGGCTCGTCGACGAGGCCACCGCGCGAAGGGTTGATCAGGACGCCCTCCGCTCCGATCAGCTCCAGCGCCGTGCGGTCGATCAGGCCGCGGGTTTCGGGCGTCACCGGGAGGCACAGGAAGACGATGTCGGCTTCGTCGAGGAGACGGGGCAGCCCGTCCATCGTGTCGATGCGGTCCATGCCGAGCCGGGTGGCGAGTGCGGGGTCCGGCGCGCGCTTCACGCCGATCATGCGCACGCCGAACGGGGCCAGCCGTGTCGCAAGCGCCTCGCCGATGCCCCCCATGCCGACGAGACCGGCAGTCTTGCCGAGAAGCGACCGGCCGATGGGCTTGCCCCAGCTCGCTCCGCCCCGGATCTCGTCGAAGGCGAGCGGCAGCTTCCGCAGCACCGCGATGGCCGCCATGACCGACCATTCCGCGACCGATTCGGCGTTGCCGGTCCCGGCGGTTGGCACGTTGGCGACCGCAATGCCACGCGCGCTTGCAGCCTCCACGTCGACGCCCTCGAGGCCCGATCCGAACTGGATGATCAGCCGCAGACCGCGGACGGCGTCCATGAGCGCCCCGTCGATGCGGGTCATGGTCGGAATGAGGACATCGGCTGCCGCGCCGTTCTCCAGGATGTCGTTGGGATCGATGCCCTGGATGGGCGCATCGGGAAGGGCGGAGTGAAGGTGCGCTCGGGCGGCGGCAAAGCCGGCGCTGGCAAACAGGATCGATGGCGATGTCACGGAACGCGGCTCTGTCGTCGGGAGGGGAAGACCGACGCAAGGGTAGCATCCACGCCGGCGGCCTCAATGCCTCTTTCGCGAGCCGTTCGCATTCATGAGTTCATGACCTCGTCGCGACACCGTGAGCGGTGCACCGCCTTTCGGCCCCGAGCGCCTTGGTCTAGACTCGGTCGTTCGCTCTTGATGGAGCGATCGATGGAACGTGGAGCGGTGCCATGGCCTCCAACCGCGAGAAGTCCGACGATGACGGCCGGCGCCCGATGGGCGGGCTGACCGGCGGCGCGTTCGCGGCCGGCGCGATGGCGCTGGGCGCTCTCATGCTGGGCCGTCGAGCGCTGAGCTCGGCGCGGGACCGGCGGCGCGCCCGTCGCATTGATCCTCCGTCCCGGCCGGCTGAACCACGACGCGGCGACACCGACGGCGAGTAGACGGACCGGCCGCGCTCAACTGCCGACGAGGTTGGCGGCGATGTCGACCAAAAGGGCCAGGTTGATCGTCGAGAACAGGAACGACAGCACGCCGTGAAAGGTCACCCACTTGCGGAAGGTGGGGCTCACCGTCACGACGTCCGACACCTGGAACGTCATGCCCGCGCAGATCGCGAAATAGAGGAAATCCCAGTAGTCGGGCGCGCGTTCGCCTGGGAAGACGAGTCCCGTCTCTCCGGACGGAACCGCTTCCTCGGGGCGATAGTAGAGGTTGGCATAGCGTACCGCGAAGATGCATTGGATGGTGAACCAGGTGATCAGCACGGTGCCGCCGCCCAGCACCAGGTGGAGCGCTTCCGAGACGGCGCCCTGATCGCTGGACACCCGCAGGACCCAGATCGTCGCGGCCACCGACACGCAGGCCCCGACGACAAGCAGGACGGCGAAGGCGAGGGGGCCGGCGGAGGCGACGACGATCCGATCCCGGAACGGCAAGGCGCTCCATCGGCTCATTACGGTCAGCACGAGGGCAATCTGACAGAGCGCCGCGCCGCACCATCCCGCCGCGACACGAAACGCCGGCGACAGCGAGGCGGGCAGCAGCGCCGCGATGGCGAGGCCAACGGCCAGGCTGATCAGGTGGCGCCCGATCAGCACGCTGCGGGGATGGTTGATCACCATGAAATCGATGTGACGGTACAAGCGCCTGGTCTCCCGGGTTGAAGTCGGCCTCCCGTCAACCCGAGAGCCTAGTGGGGGCGGGTTGCCTCGCTCCAGCACACCCGGTTGCGGCCACCGTTCTTGGCCTCGTAGAGCGCGGTGTCGGCGCCAAGCAGCAGATCCTGCAACTGCCATTGCTGGTTCGGCGGCGAGGCATGAACGCCAGCGCTCACGGTGCAGGAGAGGGGCCCTGCCGGCGTTGCGATCTCCTCCTTCTGGAAGCGGCGCCGGATCCGGTCGGCAACCAGGATTGCCTCGGCCTCCCCCGTCCCGGGCAGGACGACGGCGAACTCTTCGCCGCCGATGCGCGCGGCCAGGTCCGTGGCACGCAACGCCTGGCGACAGACCACGGTGAACCGTCTGAGGACGAGGTCGCCGACGGCGTGGCCGTGTGAATCGTTGACGTCCTTGAAACGGTCGAGGTCGAAGATGATCACCGCGGTGCTCTCCACCGTGCCGCTCGCCTTCCCGATGTCCAGAAGTGCCCGGCGGTTCAGCAGCCCGGTCAGGGAGTCCGTCATGGCGTCCGCCCGGTGGCGGTTCGCGATCCGTTCGTGCACCAGGGCGAGACAAAGGGCGCCGATGCCCGTCAGGCCGAGCAGGGTGATGACCCCGTTCAGCGTCTCCACCAGGGTTTGCGGGATACCGAGGAAATCGGGTTCCTCGAAGAAGAAGAGGGCGATGCCGCAACTGAGGAAGCTGATCCCGATCAGCGCCGTCAGGCCGGCCAGTCCGGTCAGGTAGACCGGGCTTTCGGTGCGCGTCGCCCAGAACACGCGCGAGATCTCGAGCAACAGGACGAACGCGGCCACATCGAAGATGACCATCATCGTTCCGGGCCTGCCAGCGAGGGCCGCTGCGGACGTGGCACCGATGCCCGCGGCGATCCGGATGGCTGCGCCGACGACGGGCAGGTCTTTTTGCCGGAGCTGCTCTGCTGCCATCCAGCCGACGGTGATGCCCGCGATGCCGAGAATGGCGGCCAACCACCCGAGCAGGAGCGTCGGTCGCTGCTCGAACAAGCCGAACGAGACGGTGGAGCCCACGAGCACCAGGGTCCCCAGCGACCAGGTGCGCAGAAACCGCTCGGGCCGGTTCGACAGCCAGACCAAGAACGTGACGACGGCGAGCCCCCCGCAGGTGACCCCCACCATGATCATTATGGTGCCTATATCGAGGATCATGCCCGACCGCCGCAAAGGGGGCACACCGAACGCGGCATCCCCTGATGCCGAGTAGCGGCACTCCACCGTCCGGTGCAAGCGCAAACTGACGCGCACCACATACTACAGGATGTGGCGCACGCCTGTGAAAAGCGAGTGGAATGTGGTGTTGCGGCTTGCGCGGATGAAAGCCGAACCCGGTCTGAAGACCGGCGGACGCCCTTTAGTAGCGACGCTGCTGAGGCTCGCGGGCGAAGCGAATGACGTTGAGGGCACTGCGAGAGTCCGGCGTCGATGCCGCCCGGTCGACGGCTTCGAAGATCTGCTCCGCAGCATTCCACTGACCCAGGTTGTAGTGGGCGTAGCCGCGCAGCAGCATCAGGTCGCGCTGGTCGGGGGCCACCCGCGAGCGCTCGTCGAGGGCCATGATTGCGTCGGCGTACTTGCCGTCGCGATAGGCGGCCAGGGCCCGCTGGGTGAGGATCTCGCGCGACACCTCGGCCCGCCGGGTTCGCGGCTGCGGCGACTTGGTCGCGGCGACGGCAGCTTCGTTGGTCAGGTTCTTGGAGGCCGTGGCGAGGGTCTCGCCATAGGCGGCGTCGGCAATGTCCTCGGCGCTGTAGCTGGTGGAGTAGGCGGTCTCGAATGCCATCGCCGCTTCGATCGGCCGCTTCAATTCCATCAGGCACCAGCCGCGGGTCAGCGCGTCGCCACCCCGGATCGCGCCACGCTTGATGGCGGCTTCCGTCAGGCCGACGCAGCGGGAGTAGTTGCCGCTGGCGTAGGCGCTGCGGACGGAGGAGGTGGCGCCCGGATAGGCGTCGATGAGCCGCGGAGCGCTGGTGGTCCGGGCCGGCCCGGCCGGGAGGTCGGTGTTGATGGCGATCACGTCCGGGCCGCCTGTCGCGAGCACGGTGGCTGTCGAGGTGTCGCGGCCCCAGTTCGGAGCGCCGCCCGTGTAGATGATCGAGCCGCCACTCGAAGCCTGTCCGGCCCGGGGGCGGTAGTCGCCGTAGGGCGTGCCGGCAGAGGCTGCCACGTCGCCCGACATGTCGAAGGCGGCCGGCTCCTCCTCCATGCGGAAGGCGCCGCTTGCGGTGGTGGTGGCAGTCTGGGCCGGGCGGCGCGTCGGCTGGGTGCGCATCGGGGCGCCGGTGGCGCGCGTGGCGGTCGTGGTCCGGGTGGTCTGCATCACGCCGGCGGTGGTGCGGCGCGGGGTGGCGGTCGTGGATCGATCGCGGGTCCCGGCCTGGACCTGCTCGCGATCGCTCACGTCGCCGCATTGGATCTGCTGAACGCCGCTCTGCAGCAGCGAGTCGTCCGGGCTCTCCGACTGGCTCGGAGCCTCTGGCTGGTCGCCGGTACCGGTGGCGAGACTTGCCACGGCCGGATAGACCGGACCCCACTCGGCGATGACCTCGTCGAAGCCGGCGGTGTCACCCAGCCGTAGCCGGGCAAGCGCCAGGCCGAACAGCGCGGCCTCGGACGGCTTCCAGTTGGCCGAAGTGATGAACCAGTCTTCCGCCGTCTGGAACTGGCAGGTGTTGTAGGAGTACCAGGCCAGCGCCTGGGCGCCGTTGGCATCCCTCTGCTCTACGACGACCGGTGCGAACCGGGTCACCGTCTCCTGGTCGATGGCGAACAGGTCCTTGCCGGTAAGGAAGGTCGCCACGGCCTCCAGATAGATGTCCATGATGTTGGCCGAGGTGTTGCGCCAGATATAGGCGGCCTCCCGGGCGCGGGCCTCGTCGCCCATGGCGCGCAGGGACAGGATGAAGCCCTGGGCGGCCTCGACGCCGTGGCCGCGCTCCAGCGCGAAGCGGAACCACTCAAGCCCGTCCTGCGGATTTTCGTGCCGGTAGAGATACCAGCCGAGCAGAGTGGCGTCGTTGGTGTCGCGGCCGGTTGCGGCCTCCTTGGCCAGCGTCTGCAGCTGGGTTTCCGGCACCGTGAGCGTCGGGTCCTCGGCGGCCTTGCCGACGGCACGCCGGATGACGTTGATCTCCACGCTGGCGAACTCGTTCACGCCGTCGGCGCCGGTCCGTCCGAACTGGAACAGCTGGTCGATCAGGTTTTCCGGAAGCAGCTGCGAGGCCTTCTCGACCGTTGCGATACGCTCCTGCGTGTCCTCGCAATTCTGCAGGACGTAGGCATAGGCATCGTAGGCCCGCTGCATGCGGTCGGTCTTCGCGAACGCTTCGGCCACGCGCCACAGGACGTCGACGTTGCGGCAGACCAGAAGCTCCGGATTGTCGGAGGCGATGTTGATGACCGCCTGCCACTGCTCCAGCTTGGAAGCATTGGTCAGCCGTTCGCGCGACTCCGCTTCGTTCAGGGCGTTGATAAGGGCCGTGGGCGGCGCCCAATTCGGATCGCGCTGCTGCCGCTGCGCCAGCATCTCGCGCGCCTCGCTGTATCGGCCTTCGCCGAACAGGTCCCAGATCTCCTGGGTCTGCTGGTCTTCGCCGACCGGGTCGAGCAGGTTCGTCGGCGGATCCCAGTCCGGGTAGAGCGCGCGCAACCGGCGCAGCTCCGCCTCAAGACGGTCGACATCGCCCTGGCGCGCGAAGTAGCGCAGCGCGCTCTCGTCGGCCGGAGACGGGCCTGTGCTGGAGCGGTTGCCGGACTGGCTGCTGAACAGTGTCTGTTCCTGGGCGCCGGCCGGCAGCAGGAACTTGTCCGTCCCCTGCGGCCAGGGTCCAATGTTGAGAAGGTAACCGATCACCAGCGCGGAGGCGGCGCCGATCATCATGTGGTGGCGGCGCTTCAGGCGGATGCTGGGGGAAGAGGGAAGCGTGCCGAAGCCGTCGCCGGCAACGGCCGAGCGCAGACCGGTCAGGATCCGGTCGGTGGGGCTGTCGCTGCGAGCGCGCCGGAGCGCGTGCGGCTTCCACCTATCAGAACCAGGCTCGAGGCCTACACTCATTACACGTCAACTCCGACAGCCTCATCGGGGCGGCAGTCGTCCCGACCTGTGCTGCTTCCACCCGTCTGGGCACGACACCATGCGGATCATGGCAGAATCCGTAGTGCGACCATGCAGCGACACGGTTAATAGATGGTAAGAGACCGTCGCCCCCCGGCGAAAAAGGTGGTCTGCTTCAGTCTATCCGGAGCGGATAGCGGCGGGCAAATCCAAGTGTTGCGCGGTGCCACACTTTGGGCGACTTGGTAAACGCGCTGTTAAAGCTTTAGGCGACGACAGGGTCAGCCTGGGAGGCAGCGCGGATAGTCCTCGGCCAGGACAGAAAGGGCAAGCAGCTGCAGCGACGAAGGATAGTAGTCCGTCGGCTGGAAGGTCTGGAGATCATTGGGGATCGGCGTGCCGCGCAGCGCGCAGGCAATGAGCGCGGCCTGGATCCGGTAGCCCGGATCGTCAAGCTGCTGCTGGATCTCGTCCGTCTCGACGTTGACGACCGCCGGCCGCCCGTTGCCCCTCTGGTTCCAGGCCTTGTCGTAGGGTTCCAGGAGCGAGATCTCGGTGATGCCACCCTGGATCAGATAGAGCGGGATGCGGATGGAGTTGTAGCCGAACACGGGATCGAAGCCGGCCGCCGGCCGGGGGGGCTGACCGGCCTGCATGGAGATCCAGTCGGTGGGCAGCTTGTAGGTGCCGAACCGGGCCTCGCGCAGAAGCGTCAGGCCGCTGGCATTGACCGCGCTCCAGTCCGTCTGCGGCGCGAGCCCCTTCATTGCGTTGATCGCGGCGAACACCCAGTAGGACGGGTTGACCACCGGCCCATCCGGTCGCTCCGAGGCCGAGAAGCCCTGGGAACCGGGCAGGATGAGGCTCATCCGCCCCTCCTGCACGATCAGCGTCTGGCCGATCGTCGTCGCCATCTTGGCGGCGTGGTCGCGGTACCGGTCGATACCCCAGCGCTCCGACGCCTTCAGGAGGGCCCAGACGATGAGAATGTCGCCGTCGGTCGCGGTGTTGATGTCGGCGATGTGCGGATCCGCGTCGGGCACCCATTTCCAGGCGGCCAGCCCGTCGTCGCGGATCAGGAGCTGGGTCAGGGTGAAGGTCCAGATCTGCTCGAATGTCGCCCGGTCGTCCGCGGCCACCGCAAGCAGGAGCCCATATCCCTGGCCCTCGGAATGGCTGATGCCGCCATTGCCGGTGTCGACGATCCGGCCGTCGGGGGCGAGGAAGTTCTGCCGGTAGGCCGCCCACGCGTCGCTGGTGATCGACGGTGCGGTGGCGCTGATGCCGACGCCGGACTGCTGAGCGTGCGCCGTCGGCGAAAGCCCGGGAGCGAGAGAAGCGGAAAGCGCGACGACGAGGAAAACAAGGAGCGGGCCGGTCAGGCGCTGCAGGGTCCGCTTGAGGGTCACTTCTTTCTCCCCATTGGCTCGATGACACGGTGGGTAAAGATGCCCAGGAACACCGCAGCCAAAATCATGACAATCGCGTAGATGCCGTTGTTGATCGAGAACCAGTTCGCCGCGATCAGACGAATATTCTGAAAACTCAACGCTTCGGTGACAAGGAAGGTTGGGTTTTCCGCCGGCAGTGTCTGCACCGCTTCCGATTCCACCTGGAAGGCGGACAGGCGCCCCCCCATCCGGTCCCAGCGTTCCGCCGCCGACAGCGCCGCGACGCCGGCGGAGAGAAGCGCGGGCGTCGGCGCGGTGACCAGGGTCCAGGCATTGTCCACCGACTGTGGCGCGGCGGCCTGGGCGATGATCAGGGTCGCCTGTTCGCTGATGGCGGGACCATCCTCCTCCATGTCGCCGGCGGTGATCGCGGCGAAGGAGACGTCGAACTGCCGGCCGAACCAGTCGTGCACCTTGCCGAGCCAGCCGGCCAGGCCCTCGCCGTGGCGAACTTCCGAGCGCCAGCGGTCATATAGTTCTTCCGTCTGGGTGCGCTCGTCGGTCATCAGGTCGTCGGTCGACTGGAACTCGTCGATCGACACGTTGCGGTTTCTCAGCGCGTCCTGTTCGCGGGTCTGGGCGCGCAGCCGCTGGAGGATCTCGTCATACTGGCTCAGTCCCCGGGCCTGGGTATCGGCAACCGACGCCCTCGGCGTGAGCCAGCTCTGCGGGATCACCTTGTCGACCCGCGTTTGCTGAAGCACCAGCGGGGTCACCTCGGCAAATGATCCCACGACGATGGCGGGCCTGCCGATGAGCGAGGAAATGCTGTCCACCGCGACAGCGTTGAAGCGCCTGCCGCGGGTTACCGCCATGCGGGCCAGAAGGCTCGCGGTCGCGCCCAGCGTGTCGCGGGAATCGCCGGAAACCCGCACGGCAATCGGCCGGTCGCCCAGCGAGTAGGGGAAGCCGTCGGCCCCGAACGAGGCGAGGTCTGGCACCCGCCCGATCCGGGCGAAAGCCGGGAACACGAACTCGGTGGTGTTGAACAGCACGAAGCGCTGCTGGGTGGAAACGGTGCCACCCGGCAGGCAGAGCTCGTCGG
Organism: Amorphus coralli DSM 19760; assembly: GCF_000374525.1. Lineage (GTDB taxonomy): Bacteria > Pseudomonadota > Alphaproteobacteria > Rhizobiales > Amorphaceae > Amorphus > Amorphus coralli. The sequence continues at coordinate 312,578 of NZ_KB894575.1, read as the reverse complement.
AGTCCGTCAGCAGATTGACGGAGATGCGGATGTCGTTGACGCCCGGCCGGAAATTCTTCAGCAGGATCCGGACCGGGAACTTGTTGAAGACGCGGCCTTCGCTGGCGGTGAAGGACAGCGCAGTCGCGAGAATGCCGTTGACGTAGACGTTGAGGCGGCTGCCCGGCCGTACCGCCGGGGTATAGGCGGCATCGAGATCAATCGTGGCCTGGCCGTAGGCGGCGGCGAAGAAGTCCGGCGGCAGTTCGATCTGGAAATGGGTCTCGAAGCGACGGCCGGAGAACTCCTGGGTGAACACGCCGGCGTCGCGCAGGCTGAACCGGTCGGCGCCGTTGATCTCAATGGCGTCCGGCGAATGCCAGGGCGGCGTCGAGGCGATCGGATTGGTGCGCGAGATGGGATCGATTTCCGATTCCAGGCGGCGCATGGCGACGTCCAGTCCGCGCTCGTCCGGTGCGGCGACATAGACGGTGGGGCCGATGTCGGGCCGGTCCTGCAGCACCGCCGTCGGCCCGCCCTGGCCATCGGCGGACACGCCGCGCACCAGCCGGCTGATGTCCTCGTAGGTCCCCATGACGAGATTGACCACGCCGGGGCGCGGCGGCGCGTCCATGCCGGGGGTCAGGATCTCCACGAGTGGCTGCGAGAATCGTCCGCGCACGGCCATGATCTGCGCGGCTTCCAGGATCCGGTTCTGGGACGCCGCCGTCATCACGGCCGGCTGCAGGACCCGGATACGGGTGGCGCCTGTGGTGTCGACGCCGACCGCAGGCAGCTCGGCGAGGCTCTGCAGCGGCACGTTTCCGCCACGGAAGGACAGGCCGGTGAGCCGGGGCTCTATGCGCGTCCAGAGTTCGTAGGTGGCGGAAAGCGAGCAGTCGATACGATGGCGCTGATCCACCTCGAAACGGATCGCGTTGGCTCCTGGCCGCACCATGTCGGCGGTGATCGGAACCGCCACGACCTTGGTGTTGTCCGGGCTGTCGATCTCGGTGGTGAGGATCTCGCGGGTGTTGAGGAAGACACGCAGCTCGGAGGCTTCCGGCAGCACCAGGACGGAGTTGGTAAAGGCCACGGTGAGCGTTGCGCCGCGAGCGGCCTGCGCGGCGGTCAGGTAGAGCGTCCAGCTGCGGAAGTCGATCTCGCCGCCGAGGCGCAGATGCGAGAACGGCACGATCGGGCGATCGACGGCCGGAATCGTCTCAGAGATGTTGCCAAGGGCCACTTCCAGCGTCCGCTGGCCGGTGGCGGTATCGTCTTCGAGAAACTGATTCAGAAGCTCCAGCTGGTCGGAATTGTCGATCGTCAGAGGGTTGCGCTGGCTGCCCAGCTCATTGCCGGTGGGCGAGCCTGTGTTCCAGACCGAAGGGGCGTTGCCCGGGCTGCCCTGGTTGGTGAGCGTCTCGATCGGAGGCAGGGACGGATCCTGCGGTCTCGAGGGTGAGGGCTGCGCCGTGGTCTGACGGGACGTCGAGCCTCCGCCGCTCCCCTGGCCGATGGAAAAGGGCGGTGGCGCGGCCTGGCTGTCGGGCTGTGCGCGCTCGATGGACTGCAGTGTCGGGGCAGACCCGGAGCCGCCGGACTGGAAATATTGCGAGGCGGTGTCGCTGATCGATCCCGACAAGCCCCCCGTGCCGGACCCGGTCGACGGGGAGGTGGAGCCGGAGCCGAAGGCCGGTGCAGGCTGAGAGCTGGCCGATCCGGCGCCAAAGGCGGGGGGCTGCCCGCTCTGGCTCTGCGATTGCGGCCGCGAGGTGGTTCCGCGCGACGTCGAATCCGATCCGGCGGCGGGCTGTCCGGGCGCGGAAGCCCCGGAGCCGCCGCGGTCGGTGGGCGACATCTGGAAGGGCGCCGGCTCGTCCTGTGCGTGGGCTGCAAGGCCCCCGATGGCCGCCACGGCGCAGGCAAGCGCAAGACGCGGCAGGAGGCGGGCGCGGCGGCTATCCATCGGCGGCCTCATTCTGCCGGCACCGTGCGCGAGCCCTGCGGCGTGGGCGAAACGGGGCCGTCATCGAAGTCGTCGTAGCTGCCGGTGGGGTGGTCGGGCGGAGGCAGGCGCTCCACGGGACCGTGGCCGGCCGTGCTGGCGTTGTCGGCCGAAATGCCCTGCTCGGCGGGGCCGCCCCCTTCGTCCTTGCGCGGGAACAGATAGGAGAGGCCGCGGACGGTTTGGTAGAACGCCATGATGAAGAATTCGCCGATGCCGCGCAGCACGCCGATATCTTTGCGCCGGCCCTGCTGGAAGGCGACCCACTCATCGGAGTCGGCGAAGACGAGGTCGGCCACGAGGCGGAAGTGAGCCGCCTCCTTAGTGGCGAACTTGCAGCCGAGTGCCTGACCGCCCTGGTCTCGCATGATCGACATGACCTGCAGCGGCAGCGCGTTGGACTTCAGCTCCGCGCGCGGCTCGAAACGCATGGACACTTCCTGGCCCCGCTTGAGGTTGCGCAGGGCGTTCGCGGGAACTAGCAGGCGGGTACCAGTGACCGATACGTCGTCGATCTTGGCGGGCACGACCTCGTCGCCGAACAGAATCTCGGCCTTTCGGTTAATCGTGACGCGCTGGCTCTGACGGAGGTTCTTGCGCTCCGACACCACGCCGAGCGCCGCGCCCATAATGATGAGATTGAAGACGTTCCAGCCGCCCACGACGATCGCGATGTCGGCGATGTAGGGCTGCGTCCAGACGCGCCAGATTGTGACCAGAAGCGCGAAGAACAGGATGAAGAAGATGATGTAGAACGGCCAGCCAAGCTCCGAGATACGGCTCTGCGTGGTCGATTCACCCTTGGCGGTGACCTTGAAGGTCGGTTTTCGCGGGTTCATCAGCACGCCGCCCAGCGCCTTGATCAGGTAGACGGACTGGATGGTCTCGTAGAGTTCGGAAACGAACGGCCAGCGGAAGCTCGAATACAGGTAGTTCTGCATCAACACGTTGATGAGCATGTAGGTCATCGTGTAGGCGGCGAACTCCGCCCCGGACGCGTTGAAGATCTGCAGCGAGAAGAACAGATAGGCCAGCGGCGCGAACAGGAAGGTCAGCCGCGGGAACGGAAACAGCCAGAACATCGACGCGGCCATGTAGCACAGGCGCTGCGGGATCTTCAGGCCGCGCTTCAGGAACGGGCGCTTGAGAAGGATGATCTGCAGCATGCCCTGCGCCCAGCGCGAGCGCTGGCCGATGAAGCTGGCGAACGTTTCCGGCTGCAGGCCGGCGATCATCGGCCGGTCGACATAGGCGCTGTGCCAGCCGCGCGAATGCAGCTCCAGCGCGGTTTCCGCGTCCTCGGTGATGGACACGCCCGAGAATCCGCCGGCCAGTTCCAGCGCCGAGCGGCGCAGCACGGCAGCCGATCCGCAGAAGAACGAGCCATCCCACTTGTCGAAGCCCTTCTGGATCATGCCGTAGAACATCTCGTTCTCCGACGGCATGCGGTACCAGGTCTCCAGGTTGCGCTCGAGCGGGTCCGGATTGATGAAGAAGTGCGGCGTCTGGACCAGGAACAGGCGTTTGTCGTCGCGGAACAGCCCCACCGTCTGCTTCAGCAGATCGCGCGTCGGTGCGTGGTCGGCATCGAGCACGAGCACCAGCTCGCCGTGGGAGTGGGCGAGACCGTTGTTGAGGTTGCCGGCCTTGGCGTGAAGGTTCTTGGCGCGGGTCAGGTAGCGGCAGCCCATGTCGCGGGCGAGCTGCTGAAGTTCGCGACGACGCGCCTGCGCCTCAGCGGCCTTCTCCGGATCCTCGTCCTCGCACTTCTGATCGGTGCCGCCATCGTCGAGGAGATAGACGACGAACTTTTCCGACGGGTAGTCCATCTGCTTGGCCGCGGCGAGGGTCGTGGCCAGAAGCGCCGGTTCCTCGTTATAGGTCGGGACGAACACATCGACGGTCGGCTGGTCGTCGTCCGCCAGCACCCGGGCCTTCGGCCGTTCCAGCGGATCGGAAACGGCAAACAGGCTGAGGAACAGCATGTAGACGCTGTACATCTCGGCGACGTACAGGATGACGCCCGGAATGAAGTCTTCGAGCTGGCCGATGGGCGGGATCGTGCTGGTGGTGCGCCAGTAGACGTAGCGCAGCACGATCGAGGTGGCGAGCGCGAGCACGATCAGCCGCAAGGCGCCCTCGCGCTTGAAATTCTTCAAGATCGCGATGACGGCCGCGACGAGCATGGCCGTGATGAAATGCGTGTTGATGTCGATCGGCTGCGTCACCATGAAAATGATGACAAGGGCGAAGAACGCCCAGCCGACTACATTCAGGATCTTAGCCATCCAGTCTACGCCACGCCGTCCGTGCGGGTTTGGTCGATGCTATGCATGCTCCATCTCCCTTGCCCGGAGCTATCACCGCGCAACTTAGGCTGCGCGCGTTAACAGCCTCTGACCATCCGATCGCCGTCGTCCCTTGCGTTAACCTCTACCCCAATTGGCCTCCCCGGGTCGTTCAAAAAATGTAGCGGCCCGTGCGTTCGCGGTGCGGCACGTCGCGCTTGCGGGCGTGATTTGCGGTCAACCCCGGCCGGTCAGGGCGCGCGCGAACATGGTTAACGGATTCTCAAGGCTTGGCGGTTAGCAAGAATCGGTGCGCGCAGTGTGCAGGTTCTGCGGTCGGATACCCGGCCGCGGAGAACCGGGAAGTTGGCGTGCACGGTTCGAGATGGAAGGCCCATGCTGAAGCTTCTGGCGCGGACAAGTCTGATCGTCGCTCTCGCCCTGGCGGTGGCAGCGTGCTCGTACAAGCCGCGCGGCCCCCGGCTCGCCACCCTGGCGTCCAAGGTGCCGGTCGAGAATGCCTTTATCAGCACGCCACCCGGTGGTCCTCAGCCCATCGCCATCGTCGAGCAGCGCTTCTACAACGGCGTCCTTCAGGAGATCCTGCTGGAAAACCCGACCGCCTCGGCCGGTGAGAACGTCCTTGTCGCGCGCGCCTTCGGGCCGATGGGCGACGATCGCGGCATGGAGCGCATGCCGATGGACGAGCCGACCACCGCGGACATCCGCCGCGAGATGCGCGAGCGCTTCCCCGGCGTGGCCATGACCATCTCCGAAACCTACGTGCAGAACCGGTTCGGGCCGTTCGGCTTTGCGACCGGTCGCCTGGGCAACGGTGTGAGTTGCATCTACGCGTGGCAGCAGATTCGGGCCAAGAAGAGCGTCCTGTTCCCCGGCTACCGCGGCGCCGTCACCTGGCGGCTGCGCTTCTGCGACCGTGGCGCCACACCGCGCGAGCTGCTGTACCTGCCGTACGGTCTGAACGTGAACGTCTACTTCCTGCAGGACAACTGGAACATCTACGGCAAGCCGCCGGAGCCGAATCCCGATCTCGGCGAGCTCGGAGCGCCGATGGGTCCGGACAAGGTCGTCGAGGACCTGTCGATGGCGCCGCCGGCCGGCTACGGCAACTATCGGAGCAAGCCGACCCGGCGCAGCAGCAGCACGCGTACGTCGGTCAAGCGTGAGGCTCCGAAACCGGTCGACAACGAGGCTGCCGCCGGTGCCGCCGTCGTGCCGCCGCCATCAACGGCCCAGAGAATCCGGGTCACGCAGCCCAGCACTTCGTCGGTGCCGGCGCCGCGCCGGACGACCACGCCTCAAGTGCAGCCCGCTCCGTCCATTTCCGCGCCTACGACATCGGGGTCGATCCCGCGGCCCGGCACGCCGTCTCCAACCACGCCAAGCACGGCGATCAAGCCGACCACGCGGGCGCCATCGATCCCGGCGCCGGCGACCTCCAGCTCCATCCCGACGCCGCAGTCGGGTGGATCGTCCTCCGGTTCGACGTCGGACGGGGTGCGGACGGTCGGCCCATCGACAAACCTCGCCCCGGCACCGCAGGCCCCTAACGTGATCCGCTAAAGCAATCGCAGGAAAAGTGCCCTTGCGGTTTTCCGTCCGCGATTGCGGTTTAAGAAGCCAATCGCAGGAAAAGTGCCTTTGCGGTTTTCCGTCCGCGATTGCGGTTTAAGAAGCCAATCGCAGGAAAAGTGCCCTTGCGGTTTTCCGTCCGCGATTGCGGTCCAAAGACATCGCTTACGCGAGCTCGCTTCGCTCGCCGCTGCGCGGGCGCGGCCTCCGGCTGGCGCGCGGTCGCGCGATGAATAAGAGACGGCAGGCTAAGTGGGCACCATGTATCCCTCGGCGACAGCAATCGTCGGACATGGGCTGGCAATGCCAGCAAATGCTCCGGCCATGGAGGGGACCATGAGTGAAACCCGACGGCAGAACCCGTTCGATGGCCCTCAGATGCAGGGGGCCCAATTCAAGCGAGCCGACATGTCCGGCGCCGATTTCGACGGCGTCAACTTGGCGGATGCCAGTTTCTTCGCCGTCCTCAAAGGGGCAAAATTCACGAACACCAACCTTGGTGGAGCCGAGTTTGACGACGTCAACCTCGCGGACGCCCGGTTCGACAATGTGAACCTGTCAGGGGCGACCATTACCAACGCCAACCTGTCGGGGCTGCGCATCACGGGCGCGACCTTGGAAGGTGCGGAAATTGCGGATGCGAACCTCATCGGAATGCGCATCGACGGCGTGCTAGTGACCGACCTTTTCGCCGCCTACGAGCGCGCGACCTCTTAGCAGTCTGCCCGTCTGCCTGTCGGCGGCCGTCGACCGGAACGGCTCGGCGCGCCCCTGGACCCCGGCTTCGCCTCAGGAGAGGCGAAAGCGCGGAGCCAGGTGATAAAGAACGATCCGGAACACGATCAGCAGCGGCACCGCCATGAAGGCGCCGAGTATACCCCACACCCAGAGCCAAAGGACGAGGGACAGAAACACCACCATGGGCGTCATCGCGAAGCGATGGCCCAGCACGGTGGGCGTGATGAACTGGCCCTCCATCAGGTTCAGGGTGATGAAGGCCAGCGGCGGCGCCAGCACTGCCGCGGCGCTGTCGAAGGTGATGGCTCCGACGCCGAGAAGGATGACCGCCATGGTCGCCGGTCCGATATAGAGCGCGAAGTTCAGGACTGCCGCCATCGCGCCCCAGAGGTGGGGCGAGGGGAGACCCAGGCCCCACATGACAAGGCCGACGATGATGCCGAATGTGGCGTTGATGCCGGCGATGGTCAGCACGTAGCGCGACAGGGACCGCTCGATCTCGCGAAACATGCGGGCGGCGGCACGGCGTCGGCGGAAGCGGACAAAACTTGCCAGGACCTGCCTTCGGAATTCGGTCCGGCCTGCCAGGAAGAAGTAGAGCGTCGCGAGGAAGATCAGGACGTGGGCGCTGATGTCGGGGGCCGACGAAACCATCGCGGTAACCAGGCCGGGTGACTTCACGGCGACCTCCATGGCCGCCTCGTCACCGCCGGCGGTTGCCTCGTTCACCTTTTCCTCGACCTGCTTGAGCCGTTCGAGCGGCCCGCGGATATCCTCCCACTTCTGCTCCAGTTCGCTGGTGATCTCGGGAATGCGGGCCGACCAGGTTTCCAGCGGCACCGCCATGGCCACGATCAAACCGGCAATGGCGCCCACCGACGTCAAGACGATCAGCGCGCTGGACAGGGCCGGCGGCAGGCCCCGGCGCTTCAGCCAGTCGACCACCGGCGCCAGCGTCAGGCCGACCAGAAAGCCGCCGACGGTGGGGGCGAGGATGCTGCTTCCGAAGTGCAGCACGGCGACGAAGGCGATAATGAACAGCCCTACCGTCGCGAAGTTGGCTGCCGTCGCCAGAGGCCGACGCACGCCACCGCTTTCGGCCGTCTCCGAATGGGCCAGCGCGGCGATGGTCAACTCGCCTTCCTCGTGGTGCGACACGCCTGTCTCCTGATCGCGCAGCGGAACCCGAAGCGGCGGACGCCGCCCCAATCGCGGTGTCAAATCAGACAGATGCGCGCCGTGCCGAGCGTCCGGTTGTCCCCGGGGTGATGTCGGCTCAATTCCCGAAACCGGGGGTGGTTCCGTGGGATGCAACGGCGCTGCCGGTTTTTCAGCTCCGGGATCCGGGGGCGCGGGAACCTTTCGGGCCAGTGCACGGTTCAGGTTTGAGCGGGTGACTGGGTCGCTGGCGTGGGTGGAGTGGGAGTGATGATGCTGGAACAGATTCGCGACAATTGGCGGCCGATGAAGGGTGCGGTTCAGGAACGGTGGTTCCGTCTCACCGACGACGATCTCGACCAGATCGACGGCCGGCTCGAGCGCCTGGTGCGGCGCATTCAGGCACGCTACGGCGTCACCTCGGAGGAGGCGCACGATCAGGTCAATCAGTGGTATGCGCGGCTCATTCCCGAGCGCCGCCGGCCGATCCAGACCCGGAAAGCGCCCGCAGCCGTTCTCTGACGGACTGTCGCATCGATGATCCATCGCCGTCCCGGGCGCCTGCGCGGGGCGGCTTTTTTATGGGGTGAAGCGGTCTCGACCGTGCCTGGGGGGGCAAGTCGCGCACACTCCGCTCAAGTTGATATTCCGAAACTATTAAATAGATTGGGGCGCAAATTTGGTTGCTTCGCCCCAATTCGGTTTATTTCGATTTTTTGAGGGCCTATACGTCCCTTTGCGGGCGGGAATACTTATACATTTCGCCGGGTAAGGGTGGCTTGGATTGACTTGCCCGGACCGCCATGACAGGTTGGCGCACGGCCGAAGACCCGATGCGGGACTTTGGGGGCCTGACGCCGGCTGCACTCCTGTCGCAGGAAACCTGTCGCTTCCGACAAAAGGCGACCGGGAAGTCGGCGATCGGCCCCGTCTGCCAACCACATCGTGCACCGACGGGACGAAAGATGTTCAAGAAGATAATGCTGCCGGTCGATCTTCAGCACGTGGATCGGCTTGAGAAGGCGCTCCGCGTGGGTGTCGACCTCGCCCGCCTCTACGGATGCGGACTGTGCCTCGTCGGCGTGACCGCTGAAACGCCGACCGCAGTGGCGCACAACCCGGAAGAATATGCCGACAAGCTGGAGCATTTTGCCTCCGAGATGGCAGAGAGCCAGGGCCTCCCGGTGGAATCCGTGGCCTATGCCGCGCATGACCCGGCCGTCGATCTCGACAAGACCCTGCTCGCCGCCGCCGAAGAGACGGAGTGCGATGCCATCGTGATGGCGTCCCATGTCCCGGGCCTGCCGGAGCATTTCTTCGCCTCTCACGGCGGCAAGATCGCATCCCACGCCCACGTGTCGGTGTTCGTGGTCCGCTAAGCCAAGCAGTCCGGCCGCGCCCCGGCGCGCCGACCCATTTTACGATTGTCCATTCGCTCCGCAGGACAAGAAGACGAAAGGATCGCAGACGTGAGCGACGACACGATAATGACCCCCGACGGGGACGCCAATCCCATCGAAACGGACTACACGGTCGGCCAGGACAACATCCAGCCGCAGATCGGCCCGTTCGGGATGGACATCCACAATCCCGTCTTTCTGGTGTCCGGCCTGACCATCGTTGCCTTCGTGATCTTTGCGACGGCGATGCCTGAGCAGGCGAGCACCATGTTCGGCTGGCTTCGCCCGGCCGTGACCTCGACCTTCGACGTGGTCTTCCTGTTCGCCGGCGACGTGTTCGTCGTCCTGGCGCTCCTGCTGATGATCTCGCCGCTCGGCAAGGTTCGCATCGGCGGCACCGAGGCCACGCCCGACTATTCCTATACCGGCTGGTTTGCGATGCTGTTTGCTGCCGGCATGGGCATCGGACTGATGTTCTTCGGCGTCTCGGAGCCGATCTCGCACTACTCGGCATCGCTTGCTGAAGGGGCCGGAAGCCCCGAAAGCTGGGCGCCGCTGGCCGGCGCGGCCGGAGTGGAGATGGAAGCCCGCCGTCTCGCCATGGCAGCGACGATCTTTCACTGGGGTCTTCACCCCTGGGCGATCTACGCCATCGTCGGCCTGTCGCTGGCGATCTTCGCCTACAACAAGGGGCTGCCGCTGTCGGTGCGCTCCATGTTCTACCCGATCTTCGGCGAGCGCGTCTGGGGCTGGGTCGGCCATGTCATCGACACGCTGGCGGTATTTGCCACGCTGTTCGGCCTGGCCACCTCGCTCGGCATCGGCGCCCAGCAGGCGAATGCGGGCCTGAACTTCCTGTTCGGCATCCCGGAGAACGATATCTCCATGATCGTGCTGATCCTCTGCATCACCGGTGTTGCGCTGGTGTCGGTGGTGGCCGGTCTGGACGCCGGCGTGAAGCGGCTGTCGGAAATCAACATGGTCCTGGCGGCGCTGCTCCTGGTGTTCGTCATTGCCGTGGGCCCGACGATGCTCATCGCCACCGGCTTCTTCGCCAACCTGGTGGCCTATGCGGAGTATCTGCCGGCACTGGCCAATCCGTTCGGCCGGTCCGACACCAACTTCAGCCAGGGCTGGACATCGTTCTACTGGGCCTGGTGGATTTCCTGGTCACCGTTTGTCGGCATGTTCATCGCCCGCGTCAGCCGTGGCCGCAGCGTGCGGGAGTTCATCTTCTGCGTGCTCCTGATCCCGTCCATGGTGTCGGTCCTCTGGATGACGGCCTTCGGCGGCTCCGCGATCACGATGGTCAACGAAGGCTTCACCGACATCGCCGAGGCGGACATGCCGCTGCAGCTCTTCACCATGCTGAGTGATCTGCCGCTGGCCTCCATCACCTCGTTCATCGCGATTGTCCTGGTGATCGTCTTCTTCGTGACGTCCTCGGACTCCGGCTCGCTGGTGATCGACACCATCACGGCCGGCGGCAAGGTGGATGCGCCCGTGCCGCAGCGCGTCTTCTGGGCCACCTTCGAAGGTCTCGTGGCCATCGTGCTGCTGCTCGGGGGCGGGTTGACGGCCCTGCAGGCGGCATCGGTCTCGACGGGCCTGCCCTTCGCCATCGTGCTGCTGCTTGGCTGCTTCGCGCTGATCAAGGGGCTGATGTCCGAGCCCCGATAGGCATGGTCTCCTCCGGAGCCGCGCGCTGCGGGGCTCCGGGCGGCGGCGCCGCCGCTTGCATACGAAAAAGGGGAGGATGGAGCCTGGCTCCGTCCTCCCCTTTTCTGTCTCAGGCGATGGCGTGGAAGGGTGCTCAGAGCACCTCGTACATGGACAGGACAACGGCCGACCTCAGCCGCGCTCCGCTGCCGATCGCGACGATCCGGTTGAGCCAGGCATAGCGCGGATCGGCGGTCACGAAGAGTGCCTTGGTGCGCATGTAGTAGGACGACGGATCCACGTCCTCGCCGCGGCCGACGGCCGCCAGCACATCCTGCGGGCCGTGGCGGAAGCCGAAATTTTGGATCTCGACGAGTGCGCCGTCGTCTGTTTCGAAGGCGTAGCGGGCGTCGAGTTCGGCAACGGCGTCGGGGCGGACCGTCTGCCAGTCGGCCCCGATCGGCAGGATTGTGCCGTTCACCCTCTCGCCGGATACCCGGCCACCCACGATCGGGATGATCCGGTGGCGGCCTTTGGCGCCGTCGCCGCCCTCGTGCGGCGCAGACAGCTCGATCGTCAGGTCGAACAGGTGGGCAAGGCCCGGGACGGGCAGCCGCGTGCCCGGCGTGTCGGTGGCGCTCATTGCATGGTCCGGGGCAGGAAGAGAACGATCGCGGGGAAGGCGACCAGCAGGATCAGGCGGACGATGTCGATCAGCACGAACGGCATCACCCCCTTGTAGATCTGGTAGAGGCTGATCTTCGGCGTGATGGAGTTGATGACGAAGACGTTCATGCCCACCGGTGGCGTAATCAGGCCGAGCTCCACCGTCATCACGACGATGATCCCGAACCAGATCGGATCAAACCCGAGCTGCTGCACCACCGGGAAGACGATGGGCACCAGCAGGATGATCATCGCCATGGCATCGAGGATGCAGCCCAGGAGCAGAAAGAAGACGAGGATCAGCGCCAGCGTCGGATAGGCGCCGAGATCGAGGCCCACCAGGAAGGCGGTGATTTTCTGCGGCGTCTGGGTAATCGTGAGGAAATAGCCGAAGAGGAGCGCGCCGATCAGGATCATGTAGATGGAGACGGACGTCCGGAGTGCCTCGGCGAGACTGGCGGCCAGCGCCTTCGGGCCGAGCCGACCGCGCAGGATGCCGATCAGTGCCGTCAGCGCCGCGCCGGCCGCGGCCGCCTCGGTGGGGGTGACCACGCCGGCATAAATGCCGCCGATGATGGCCACGAAGAGCAGCGCCACGGCCCAGATGCCGCGCAGTGAGACGAGGCGTTCGCGCAGGCTGCTCTTCTCGCCAGATGGCAATCGGCGGCCGTGCACCAGCTGCACGGTGATCATGTAGAACAGGATGGCCAGCACGCCTGGCACGACGCCGGCGATGAACAGCTTGCCCACGTCCTGGTTGGTGATGAAGGCATAAACGGCCAGCACCACGGAGGGCGGAATGAGGATGCCGAGCGTGCCGCCGGCCGCGATGACGCCGGTGGACACGTCGTCGGGGTAGCCGAAGCGCTTCATCTCCGGCAGCGCGATGTTGGTCATCGTGGCGGCGGTTGCGACCGACGATCCGCAGATCGCGGCGAATCCGGCGCAGGCACCGACGGTGGCGAGCGCCAGCCCGCCCCGGAACCGGCCGAGCCAGGCGTTGCCGGCGCGGAACAGCTCGCGCGACAGGCCGGAGTTGGTTGCCAGCACCCCCATCAGGATGAACATTGGCACCAGAGAGAGATTGTAGTCGGTGACCGTACGGATCGGCGAGGTGGCAAGGAGATTCAGCGCCGGCCCCCAGCCGACGATGGCTGCGAAGCCGGACACGCCGACGACACCCATGGCCACACCCACCGGCACGCGCACCAGCATCATCGCGAACAAGGCGACGAAACCCAGGACGGCAACGAGGTCGCGCTCACTCATAACCGGTCTCCGCGGGCGTGTGGTCGTCCGGGGCGGGCGTCTGCCGTTCGGCCCCGGTCAGGAGATAGAGAAGTCGCGCGGCGATGGTGATGACGGAGACCGCCACGCCCAGCCAGGCGAAGGCGAGCCATGGCCAGACGGGCAGGCGCAGGTCGAAGGTGGATTCGTGCGATCCCTGAGCGCTTTCGACCCGGCCGAGCAGCTTGTAGGCAAACACGATGGTGAAGCCGAGCAGCACCAGCCAGCCGAACGCTTCCATCCATCGGCCGACGCGCTGCGGAACGACCTGGGCGACGATGTCCACGGCGATGTGCCCGCCGCGAAAGCCGATGGAGGCAAGGCCCCACATCACCGCCACGCCCAGAAGCAGGCGGGAGATGTCGAATGAATCGGGGATCGGAAAAGTGAAGAGGTAGCGGCCGACCGCCGAGATGAAGACCAGGAGCGTGACCACACCGAGGCAGATGCCGGCGATCACGTCGACGCCCTTGGAGAAGCGTTCGAGAAAGCGGAAGATCGAGCGCATGAATGTCTGCCCCAGGCTTGGGAGGTCGGCAGGCCGCCAGCGGTCCCGGCGGGGCGTGCGGCAGCAGGTCGGTCAGGGCCCTTGCCTGACGCGTGGATCGGGTGCCGCGCCGCGGCGCGGCACCCGTCGTGGTCAGTAGGCCGAGTCGTGCTTCGCAAGCGTCTCGTTGAAGCTCTCGTAGATCGCGTCGGCATCGTAACCGCGATCGTTCACATCCTTCTTCCACTGCTCAAGAAGCGGCGCCGCGGCGTCCTTCCAGGCCTGGACCTCCTCGTCGGTGGGCTCGTGGAGAATGTGGTCGTCCGACGAAACCGCGATCTCGCGGCCCTTGTCCTCCCACTGCGCCCAACCGGCGGCGACCTTCTCGGCCCATTCCGGCGTGCAGTGCTCGTCGACGACGGCCTTGTCTTCCGGCGACAGGGCCTCGTAGCGCGCCTTGTTCATGCCGGTGACGAAAGTGGTCACGTACAGCGGCATGTCGAGGTGATGCTTGGTGACGTTGTCGATGCCGAACAGCCAGATGGAATTCCAGGGGAAGGTGATCGCATCGGCCGCGCCCTTGGACAGCGCCTCGCGGGCTTCAGGCGCGGAGACCTGCACGTTGGCACCGCCGAGCGACGTCACGAAGCGGCCCATGGTGGCGTGCGCCGGGCGGATGTTCTTGCCCTCCACATCGGCCGGAAGGGTCAACTTTTCCTTGGAGTGGAAGGTACCGGGCGAATGCAGGTACGCCATGCAGACGTAGATCTCCGGCATCTCCTTCTCGGCATACTGCCGGTACCATTCGTCGAAGGCGCGGCTGCCGGCTTCGGCGTTGGTGATCTGGAACGGAATCTCGCCGAGCGCCACGACCGGGAAGCGGCCGGCCTGGTAGCCCGGATTGATGAAGCCGAAGTCGGCGATGCCGTCGCGCACCATGTCATAATGGTCGGGCGCGGCGCCAAGCTGCTGCGAGGGATAGATGGTCAGCGTGATGCGGCCGTCGGAGGCCTCTTCCATCGACTTCGCCCACGGCTCGAAGCCGGTCGGCTGCAACGGATGCTGGGGCGGAAGCCAGCTTGAGAACGAAAGTTCGGTCTGCGCGCTGACTTGTGTGGCGAAGACCATGCCTGCGGCCGCGGCCGCGGCGAGCCAAGTACCCTTCATCGGTCGCTGTCCTCCCTGGTTGGCGACGTCGATCATCGACAGGGAGAGGACAGGGACCGTACCGGCAGACGGCCTCTGTGTGCCGTCCTGACCGCGGACCGTGCCGGTTTCCTCCCCGTGCCGTTCTCATCGAACGGTTCACCCGTTCGTTTGAGTGCCAACCATACCAATCCGTACGGTGAAGGCAATCGGTCAGCATCGGTGGTGGGCGATGCGGGCTCAGCCGGCCAGCGGTTCAGCCAGCCAGCCGCGCGCCGGTCTCGCGGTCGAAGAGATGCAGGGCCTCGGGCGGTGCGTGGCAGTGGACCAGGCTGTCCGGCGCGATCCGGTGCGTGCCATGGGCGCGCACGATCAGGCCGGTCCCGTCCGGGCGCTCGCAATGGATCAGGCTTTCCGCGCCCACCGGTTCCACCGTGGTCACGCCGAAGGCCAGGTCGAGGCCCTGCATGCCGTCGGGCAGACCGCCGAGCACCAAGTGCTCCGGCCGCACGCCCACGGTGACCGGTCCCGCCGGCGCATCGACCGGCAGCTCAGGCCGCCCGCCGTTGCCGTTGGTTGCGGCGCCGCCCAGGTGCAGATGCCCGTTGGAGACGGTACCGGGAAGGGTGTTCATGGCGGGCGAGCCGATGAAGGTGGCCACGAACACGCTGGCCGGCCGGTCGTAGAGCTCCATCGGCGTGCCGACCTGCTCCACCGCGCCGGCGTTCATCACCACCAGCTTGTCGGCGAGCGTCATCGCCTCGAGCTGGTCGTGGGTCACATACACGCTCGTGGTCGCGAGCTTGCGCTGCAGCTTCTTGATCTCCACGCGCATCTGCACGCGAAGCTTGGCGTCGAGGTTGGAGAGCGGCTCGTCGAAGAGGAACACGGCCGGCTCGCGCACGATGGCCCGGCCCATGGCGACGCGCTGGCGCTGACCGCCGGACATCTGGCGCGGCTTGCGATCGAGGAGGGAGGCGACGCCCAGCATATCCGCCGCTGCCCGCACCCGCCGGTCGATCTCGTCTTTCGGCGTTCGGCGGTTTCGCAGCCCGTAGGCCAGATTGTCATAGACGCTCATGTGCGGATAGAGCGCGTAATTCTGGAACACCATGGCGATGTCGCGCTCGCCCGGCTCGACCTCGTTGACCACCCGGTCCCCGATGGCGATCGTGCCGTCGGTGACGGTCTCCAGGCCGGCGATCATGCGCAACAGGGTGGACTTGCCGCAGCCCGACGGCCCGACCAGCACGACGAGTTCGCCGTCGGCCATGTCCAGGGAGAGGCTTTTGATGGCCTCGTACCCGTTCGGATAGACCTTGCGGACGCGGTCCACGACAATGCCGGCCATCCTATTTCTCCGTCTCCACGAGGCCTTTGACGAACAGGCGCTGCATGACGACGATCACCACGACCGGCGGCAGCATGGCGAGCACCGTCGTCGCCATCACGTAGTGCCATTGGGGAAGCTGGTCGGCGACCGTGACCAGACGCTGGATGCCCATCACGATGGTGTAGTAGCTCTCGCTCGTGGTCACGATCAGCGGCCAGAGATACTGGTTCCAGCCGTAAATGAAGAGGATCACGAACAGCGCCGCGATGTTGGTGCGCGACAGCGGCAGCAGAATGTCCCGGAAGAATTTCAGCGGGCCGGCGCCGTCGATGCGGGCCGCCTCGGCCAGTTCCTCCGGCACCGTCATGAAGAACTGGCGGAACAGGAACGTCGCCGTGGCGCTGGCGATCAGCGGCAGGATCAGCCCGCCATAGGAGTTCAGCAGACCGAGCTGAGCGGTGATTTCGAAGGTCGGCAGGATCCGCACCTCCACCGGCAGCATCAGCGTGATGAAGATGAGCCAGAAAATCGCGATGCGGAACGGGAAGCGGAAATAGACGATGGCGAAGGCGGACAGCAGCGAGATGGCGATCTTGCCGAGCGCGATGCCCAGGGCCATCACCAGCGAGTTGCCGAGCATCAGGGCAATCGGCGGGGCGCCGGATGTGGAGACGCCGCGAAACAGGACATCCCGGTAGTTCTCGACCAGATGATCGCCGGGCAGAAGCGGCACGACACCGGTCAGCAGGTCGTGCGGCGCATGGGTGGAGGCCACGAAGGCGATCCAGACCGGAAACGCCACCAGCGCCACGCCCAGCAGCAGGACCAGGTGGCTCAGCAGGTTGAGGATCGGGCGGTGCTCGACCATGGGCCCCTCAATACTCCACGCGCCGTTCCACGAAGCGGAACTGGATGACGGTGAGCGCGATGACGATGGTCATCAGCACCACGGACTGGGCCGCCGAGCCCCCCAGGTCCTGGGCGACGAAGCCGTCGCGCCAGACCTTGTAGACCAGGATCGAGGTCGACTGGCCGGGGCCGCCCTGGGTGGTGGCGTGGATGATCGCGAAGGTCTCGAAGAAGGCGTAGACCATGTTCACGACCAGCAGGAAGAAGGTCGTGGGTGACAGCAGCGGCAGCACGATCGTCCAGAAGCGCTTCATCGGGCCGGCGCCGTCGATGGCAGCCGCCTCGAACACGGAGTTCGGAATCGCCTGCAGCCCGGCCAGGAAGAACAGGAAATTGTAGCTCACCTGTTTCCAGGCCGCCGCGATCACAACCATGATCAACGCATCGGTGGACGAGATCACCGGATTGAAGTCGATGCCGAGCTGCGCGAGCGCGTAGGTGGCGATGCCGATCGACGGATTGAACAGGAAATACCAAAGCACGCCGGCCACGGCTGGGGCGACGGCATAGGGCCAGATCAGCACGGTCCGATAGGTGTTGGTCCCGCGGATCACCCGGTCGGCGACCACGGCGAACAGCAGCGCCAGGCTCATGGCCAGCGCGGCGGTGGCCACCGAGAAGATGATCGTGACGTGCACCGAGGACAGGTAGCTGGGGTCGCGGAGCAGGGTGCGGAAGTTCGCCAGCCCGACAAAGGTGGTCGACAGGCCGAAGGCGTCCTGCTGCAGCATCGACTGGCGGATCGCCTGCAGCGCCGGCCAGATGAAGAAGACCAGCGTGATGGCGAGCTGCGGCAGACACAGGAGGTAGGGCAGGAAGGTGTGGCGGAAGACCACGCGCTTCGTCTGCATCGATGGCGCTCCGCGCTAATCGGCCGATCGGACAGGGGCAGGTCCCGGCGCGAACGCCGGGACCCGGTTCAGGCATCAGCCGGTCAGTTGGCGGCTTCGAAGCGACGCAGCAGCTCGTTGCCGCGCTCGGTGGCGGCGTCGAGGGCTTCCTGCGGGGTCTTCGAGCCCGACCACACATTCTCCAGCTCCTCGTTCACCACGTCCCGGATCTGGACGAAGTTGCCGAGACGCAGGCCACGGGAGTTCGGGGTCGGCTTGTTGAGCGTCATCTGCTTGATCGGCAGGTCGGCGCCCGGGTTTTCCTTGTAGTAGCCCTGCTTCTCGGAGAGCTCGTAGGCGGCCGTGGTGATCGGCAGGTAGCCGGTCGACTGGTGCCAGTCGGCCTGGACCTCGGGCTTGGAGAGGTAGGAGAAGAACTCCGCCACGCCCTTGTACTGGTCCTCCGGATGGCCCTGCAGGACCCACAGCGTCGCGCCGCCGATGATGGAATTCTGCGGGGCGCCGTCGACGTCCTCGTAGTAGGGCAGCATGCCGTAGGTCACATCGAAGTCCTTGGCGTTGGCCAGGACGCCGGCGCGCGAGGCCGAGGAGGCCATGTTGATGGCGCACTCGCCGGAGAAGAACATCGGATTGGCGTTGGACTGGCGGCCGCCGTACTTGAAGGTGCCGTCCTTGGCCCATTCCGCCATGTCGGAGATGTGGCGGACCGGCAGTTCGCCGTTGATCTCAAGCTCGGTGTCCAGCCCGGCATAGCCGTTGTTCTGGGTGGCGAACGGCGTGTTGTGCCAGGCGGAGAAATTCTCCAGCTGGATCCACGACTGCCAGGTGGTGGTGAAGCCGCACGGAGCGGCGCCCGAGGAGACGATCTTCTTGGCGGCCTCGCCGAACTCGCCCCAGGTCTTGGGCAGCGTCTCGGTATCGAGCCCCGCCTTCTCCATCGCCGTCTTGTTGTAATAGACGATCGGAGTGGAGGAGTTGAACGGCAGCGACAGAAGGTTGCCGTCGTCGTCCACGTAGTAGGAGATGACGGAGGGCAGGAAGGCGGACTGATCGAAGTCCTGGCCGGAGTCTTCCATCAGCTTGTAGACTGGGTAGATGGCACCCTTGGCCGCCATCATCGTTGCGGTGCCGACCTCGAAGACCTGCACGATATGGGGCTGCTCGCCGGCGCGGAACGCGGCGATGGCGGAGGTCATGGTCTCCGCGTAGTTGCCCTTGTAGACCGGCACGACCTTGAAGTCGCTCTGGGTCTTGTTGAAGCCGTCGGCGATTTCCTCGACCTTCTGGCCGAGCTCGCCGCCCATGGCGTGCCACCAGGTGATTTCCGTCTGGGCCATGGCACCGGTGCTCGCCATGACGAGGGCGAGGGCGGAGCCGAACAACATCTTCGAGGACGTCATCGCTGCAATCCTTTTGAAGGGGGGAGGGGGCTGTCACGCACAACCAATCCGTTCCCCTTAGCGATGATCTGACGCGCTGCTGTGACGAACGGCTTACAGAACGATGACGCCTGCAGGACAGCCACAGCCAGGGGCGCTCGGCCTGCGTTCGGTCTGGCAGAAAAGCCAAAAAAAGCCCCGGCGCGGACGCCGGGGCCTTCGATTGGTTGTCGGATCGATGCTGTACGCGGCCCTCAGGCCGCGTCGATGGCCGTCACCATGGACTGGTAGACACCGCTGACGTCATCGAGCTCCGCCGCGGTCGCGGCGCGGCGCTCTTCCAGGTCGGCGATGGACGATTCCAGCTTGTCGCGGCGCTGGCGGGCGGCCCGCGCAGCGGTGGAATAGGCGAAGTGAGCGGGATCCTCGACGCCTGTGCGCCGCTCCTCCGCTTCGATCTGACGGTCGAGATCGTCCGCGATCCGCCGGAAGTCGGCGATCATCATGTCGGACTGGGCGAGCTGGCGCTCCAGCTCCCGAACCTCGAACTCTTTGTTACGTACCAGGCTTTCGCGCGGCTTCATGACGCTTCTCACTCCCCCGATGCCGGAGACGGACCCTAGCGCCGAGTCCTTGCCAAAGAGTTGGCATTTTCACCGGAATTCGCCTGCCTCCGGTTACCGCTCGTTGAAGCGTCGGCGGCTCGGAGGAGTCTTTTACCGCGCTTGGTAACCGATCGTTTACGGCTCTTGTTCACCATCAGCACGTTCCTGATCGGCCGGACGTCGTGGCCGTCGGGAGCCGCAAATTCGACAGGGCGCGCGGTCACCGGTTCATCCGGCCCGTTAACCCGGCCGGCTGTGGATGAAGAATGCCTTTTGATGAACGGCTTATGGTGAACTTCGCATTTCCGTCATTAAGGCGCTTGGGGTCCGATTCGGCTTTTGTTAACCATTCTTGGTCAGTCTCTCGAATCGGGAAACAGACCACGTCTATGCCGTCGTTCCCGCATCTGGCGGACATGACGAACCCGAGGGCGGGTGGCACGAGGGGATTGGCATGCGCGTACTGCTAATCGAAGACGACGGCGCCACGGCGCGGAGCATCGAGCTGATGCTCAATTCCGAGAAGTTCAATGTCTACATCACCGACTTTGGTGAAGAGGGCATCGATCTCGGCAAGCTCTACGATTACGACATCATCCTGCTCGACCTGAACCTGCCGGACATGTCCGGCTACGAGGTGCTCAGGGCGCTGCGGATGTCGAAGATCTCGACGCCGATCCTGATCCTGTCGGGCCTGGGCAACATCGAGGACAAAGTGCGCGGTCTCGGCTTCGGCGCCGACGACTACATGACCAAGCCGTTCCACAAGGACGAGCTGGTCGCCCGCATCAACGCCATCGTGCGTCGCTCCAAGGGCCATGCCCAGTCGATCATTCGCACCGGCGAGCTCGCGGTGAACCTGGACACCAAGACGGTGGAGGTTGGCGGTCAGCGCGTTCACCTGACCGGCAAGGAGTACCAGATGCTGGAGCTCCTTTCCCTGCGCAAGGGCACCACACTGACCAAGGAGATGTTCCTCAACCATCTCTATGGCGGCATGGACGAGCCCGAACTGAAGATCATCGACGTCTTCATCTGCAAGCTGCGCAAGAAGCTGTCGGCGGCCACCGGGGGCAAGAACTACATCGAGACCGTGTGGGGTCGCGGGTATGTCCTTCGGGAACTCGACGAGGAAGTGGCCAAGGAATCGGCCTGAGCCTTCAGGGGACGGATCGCCTCGTCGCGCCGTCCCGGCGGGTGGCCGGAAATCCGCCCCCTCAGCGTACCTCGAGTACGAACCGCCCGTCATCCTCTTCCAGCCGTGCCGTGACCGACAGGCCGGCGGCGCGCACCAGCAATCCCGTCAGATAGGGCTGCACGCAATGCGGGTCGAGCGGGACATCGCAGGCCTCGCCGAGGACGAACGGGGTTGTATCCGGCAGGCGGACCTTCGGCCCCTCGGCCACGACCGAAAGGTTCAGCCGGTCCTCCGCCACCATTTCCACATTGGCCGAGATCGTTCCGCCGCGCGGAATGGCGCGGACGGCGAACATCGCCAGATTGAGCAGCACCTTCACCTGCGAGCGCGGGGCCACGGCGACCGGCAGCGTCAGCGCCAGGTCGGCGCGCTCGTTCTCGAACTGAGCCTCGAGAAGCGTCCGGGCATCCGCGAGATCGATCATCGAGCCGGCGGACCCGCCGGCCCCGAAAGCCAGCCGCATGAACTGGAGAGCCGCCGACGCCTGGGTCGCGCTCTTTTCGATCAGCTGCAGCGCGACGTCGCGGGTTTCGGGCGAATCGTCGCCTTCAAGCAGCTCCAGTCCGTTGACGATGGCGCCGACCGGTCCGACGACGTCGTGGCAGATGCGGCTCGACAGCAGGCTTGCAAGCTCAAGCGAGCCGAGAAGCTCTTCGGAAGGCTCGGAAGACACGGGACGGTGGTCCTTTCGGGATCGCTGACGGAAGCGCGCGAAAACGGCGCGATTCGCATGATCCGGCGAGGGTTACACGGCGGCACCAGCCGTGCCAACAGCCGCCCGCCGGCTCTCGGGGCGATCGCCACGCCGCCTGTCGCCAGAAGGAGAGAGAGATGATCGCAACGACCCAGAGCCGGCGCTGCGGGCCTGCACCCGTCCTGGCCGCCATGGCCGCGCTCGTGGCCTTCACGCTTTTTCCTGCCCCGGCCATGGCCCAGCAGCAACTGGTGCCGCAGCAGGAAAATTATGCTCAGCCGGCCCAACCGTCCGGGTCGCTCAGCCCGGCTGGCAGCGAGACCTACAGCGGCGACGAGGTGCTGAGCACGGGCCATCGCTTCTTCGGCGAGGTTTCCGGAGGGCTGGCCACCGTCATCGAGAAGGCCGTCTCCCGCTATGGCGAGCCGAACGCCTACATTCTCGGCGAGGAGGGCTCGGGCGCCCTCATCGGCGGCCTGCGTTACGGCGAGGGTACGCTCTACACCCGGCTGGGGGAGACCCGGGTCTACTGGCAGGGGCCGTCGATCGGTTGGGATTTCGGGGGTGATGGCGCCCGGGTGATGATGCTGGTCTACGACCTGCCGTCGGTGGAGGCGATCTTCCAGCGCTATGTGGGCGTCAACGGGTCGGCTTACCTGGTCGGCGGCTTCGGCATGACGCTGCTGGCAGCCGACACCACCTACGTGGTCCCGGTTCGCTCCGGCGTGGGGGCGCGGCTGGGCGTCAATCTCGGCTACCTGAAGTTCACCAGCCGGGCGACCTGGAATCCGTTCTGACGCCCGGGCCGGACTTGCCTGTGCGCTCCCGCAGAATCGTGAAGTGGCCCCGCTTCGCCGTCTGCGCTAAAGACTGACGGGCCGGCGCGACCGAGTTGTCCGCCGGTCGATGCCTTCCGAGTTCCGCGGCCTGCGGAGGATGATGTGGACGAACGCCTGTCCCTGCTTGTGACCTACGGACCTGTCGTCGGGTTCGTGATCGCGTTTCTGCTGGCTCTCTATTATCGGGGGTCGGCCAAACGGGCGCGCCGCCGAGCGGACCGGGCGCGTCCCCTGGCGCTTGCCGAAGCGCGGGCGGAGCGTGACGTGCACCGAGCGGAATATGCGGTCGAGGTGCGCGGCCTCGAGCAGCAGCTGGAAGCCGCCAAGGACCAGCTGGCCGCCGCCAGGCTCGCCGCAGCGCGCGACAACAAGCTCCAGTTCGATCTGGCGCGGGCGCTCGAGCGCGCCGTCCAGGCCGAAACCGAGCGCGACCGGCTGCAGCGCGAACTCGCCGAGGAACGGTCGAAGCTCGCCGACATCGAGCAGCGCCTGGCCGACCGGGACAAGGACATCGCCTTCCAGACGGGCCGCGCCGCAGACAGCGACAAGCAGGCAGAGGCTGCCCGGGAGGAGGCGCGCGTTGCAGCCGAAGCGCTTGCGGACGCACGCGAAGCGCTCGAGGCCGTGCGTCGCGAGAAGACCGAAGCGGAAACCCGCGTCGAGGCCGTCACCAGCCAGATCACCGAGATCCGCTCCGCCCAGGTGAGCAGCGAGGAAGTTGCCGCGCTTCGGGCGAGCCTTGCCCAGTCGACCGAGCAGCAGGCGGCAGAAAAGGCGCAGCGGCTGGAGGCCGAACGTCGGCTGGCCGACCGCGAGCACGAGTTCGAGACCCACTCAGACCGCCTGCAGCGTGCCGAGGCCGCCGCAGACGAGGCGCGGGCGGAGCTCGCCAGGCGCGACCGTGCCTTCGCCGATCAGGCCGCAGCTCTTGCCGACGCCGAGGAAGCGCGCGACGCGGCACGCGAACGGGTCGAAGCGATGCTGCGCGAGGGCGACCACGACCGGTCGTCGGCCGCCTCCGCGAAAGCCCGCATCGATCTGCTTTCGCAGGAGCTTTCCGATCTCCGCTCTGCCCGCGTCAGCGGCGACGAGGTGGCCGAGCTGCGCCGGCTCCTGGCCGAAGCAAACACGTCGCTCTCCGACGAGCGCGACAGGCGGTTGGAGATGGAAACCACGGTGCGACGGCTGCAGGCCGCCGCCGGTCTCACGGCCGCAGCGGCTGCCGCCCCGGTTGCCGAAGCGGCACCGACCGATTCCGCCGCCGCCGATCTCGCGGCTGATCTGGAGCGCACCCGCCAGAGCCTGGCGGATGCCAACAATGCGCTGGCGAGCGAGAAGAGCCGGCGCATGGCGCTGGAAAGCGATGTGACCCGCCTCGAGGCTCAGGCCAGGGAGGCACGCGCCTCTGCCGAGGCGGAGGGCGAGGCACGTCGGGCGGCGGATAGGGCTGCGCCCGCCGCAAAGGTCAACGGTGCCGGCAACGGCGACGACAGCTTCGACCGCGTGGCACAGGCGGCGGCGCTGTCGGGTGCCACTGGCGTCAGCCACGAGCGGGCCGGGAGCACGGCCGAACTGGATGATCTCCGTCACGAGCTGGAACGTTTGCGCGCGGAGAATGCCGCGCTGGCCCGCAATGCCGACGGTCATGGCGAAATGGACCGGCTGGAGACGGCCGTCCTGCGCGAGCGTCTGCAGGACATCGCTGCGGAGATCGCCGTGGTGGCGGCCCAGACCAGGGCCAACGGTGCGCTAGGCGATGGCGAGCAGCTCTCGGCGGAAAATGACGACGCGTTGGGCTCGCCGGACCGGGAAGGCCCGAGCCTTGCCGCGCGCGTTCGCGCTCTGAGACGCCGCCGCGCCGTGTAACGACCGCTGGTCCTGGTGCGTACGGGCTGTGCAATCCGCCAGCGGTGGCGGCGATCAACCGGCCCTATGCCGCGCCTTTCCGCGCGGATCGGGCGTGCCGACGCCGGCGGCAGCGTGACAAGCCGTTGAAAGTCTGATCTCTTCTTCTCAAGAGACCGGTTCAGCCACGGCGAGTGTCTCACCTCTGGAGGATTGGCCGGTGGGGGTCAGTCGAACGGCGACGGTTCGGTAGATCAATCTATGAAGCGGTTCCGTAAACCGCGCGCCTCCCGGGGGGACGACGCGCGCACGACGTGGATGCCGCTGCCGGACGATCCATCGGATCAACCGGCCGACGCCGCTTTCACCCCACCCGATCAGGCCCGCGACCGCGAGGGCGGCTCTGCGGCGGTTCAGGCGCTGATCCATGGGGCGCCGGCGCAGGATTCTGATCCGGAGGCAATGCCGCACGAGGTGGCGATGGAGCGGGCACGCACGCTGCTTCAGGCCCTTTCGGACTGCGACGCTGACACCGTCGGGCATCTGCAGCGCACCGCCACCACGGTGGCCAGGGTGAGTGCCGCGCTCGGTTGGGACGAGGATCGCCGCAGATGGGCGACGTTCGGCGCGCTCCTGCACGACATCGGCAAGATCGGCGTCTCGCCCAGCGTAATGTACAAGCCCGGACCACTGTCGCCCGATGAACAGGCGGTCATGCGCGATCATGTGAACTACGGCATCGACCTTGTGACCGCGTACGGTTTTCCGGCCATCGTGGCGCGGATCGTGCGCGAGCATCACGAGCGTCTGGATGGCAGCGGTTATCCTCAGGGGCTCGCGGCGGAGGGGATCTCCGAAGAGGCGAAGCTGGTGATGTTGGCGGATATCGCCGACGCGATGCTGTCGCGGCGCCCCTACAAGCAGGCACTGACGCTCGACGACGTGCGCCGCGCGCTGTCTGCCGGAGCGGGGTCGATGTTCGAGGCTGAGTTGGTGGAGCCAGTGATTCAGGTCCTGGCCGCAACGCCTCCCGAAGAGTGATGCGCAGCCTGTAACAGCGCTGCATCAGGCGGCGAGGCAGGTGTGCGGATTGTCCGCGCAAAGAAAAACGCCGGTCGCGAGAGCGCCGGCGTTTTTGCGTTTCCGGGTGGCCTGTTGGGCCGTCGGGCGCAGCCTCAGTTCAGGCGGCCCTTCACGTCTTCCATGCTCTTGGCCAGAAGCTCGTCGGCCACGGGGCCCTTCACCTTGTCGGTCAGGATCCGCTCGGATGCGGCGATCGCTAGATCGGCGGCCCGGGCGCGAACCTCTGCCACAGCCTGGTTTTCGGCCTGGGCGATCTTGTCCTCGGCAGCCTTCGTCCGCCGGGCGATCATGTCCTCGAGCTTGGCGTTCGCCTCCTCGGTCATGCGCTCGGCTTCCGACTTGGCGTCGGAAACGATCTGCTCGGCCTCTTCCTCGGCCTCGCGCCGCTTGCGCTGATACTCCGCAAGCAGGGCCTGGGCCTCTTCGCGAAGCTGGCGGGCCTCGTCGAGCTCCTTGCGGATGCGCTCGGCGCGGCCGTCCAGCGACCGGATGATCATGCCCGGCACGCCGAAGTAGACGCAGATCGCGAGGAAGATGATGAGGCTTATGAGTGCCCAGAAAGTATCCGTGCCCATCTCGCTACTCCTTCGCCGCCTTGACGGCTGCGGTGATTTCCGAGCGGTCGGCACTGATCGGGGCGATGGTCGCGATGACCGCCTCGACAGCGTCGGAGGCGATGTCCTCGACCTCGCTCAGGGCCTTGGCCTTGATCTCGCCGATACGGCTTTCCGCATCGCGGACCTTCTCGGTGAGACCGTCCTCGGCCTTGCGGCGCTTGGCCTCGTTGTCGGCCTTGATCTGGTCGCGACGCTCCGCGGCGATGCCGTGAGCCTTCTTGCGGGCATCCGCAAGCTCGGTCTCGTAGGCCTCGATCGCG
Organism: Amorphus coralli DSM 19760; assembly: GCF_000374525.1. Lineage (GTDB taxonomy): Bacteria > Pseudomonadota > Alphaproteobacteria > Rhizobiales > Amorphaceae > Amorphus > Amorphus coralli. Next base: position 286,556 of record NZ_KB894575.1, on the reverse strand, counting down.
GCGTCGGTCTCTTCCCGCAGGCGCTCGGCCTCGCCGAGGTCGCCCGCGATCCGGTCCCGGCGATCCTCAAGGATGCCGCCCAGCCGCGGGACGATGACCCGGAGCATCAGGAAGTAGAGGAGGCCGAAGGAGACCGCGAGCCAGAACAGATGGGACGGGAACGCCGCCGCATCGAAGGGCGGGAACGCGCTCTCCACTCCGATTGGAGTGTCGACCGCTCCGTGAGTTGCTTCCGCGGCCTCTCTGGCCAGATTTTCGCTCGCCATCTCTTACGTCCTCTCGCGCCGGCGTTCGCTTGACCGCACCGGCAACGGGCCGAAGCGGCCCGCAGCCATCGCATGCGATCGGTCTGAGTCAGTCGGAACGCCGGCCGTACCGTTGGTTCGGACGGATGCGTCCTGGATCAGACGGCAAACAGAAGCAGAAGGGCGATCAGCAGCGAGAAGATGCCCAGGGCTTCCGTCACGGCGAAGCCGAAGATCAGGCGGCCGAACTGGCCGTCAGCGGCAGACGGATTGCGCAGCGCGCCGGCAAGGTAGTTACCGAAGATGTGGCCCAGGCCGATGCCGGCGCCACCGAGACCGAGGCAGGCGATACCGGCGCCGATGAACTTCGCAGCTTCCGCTTCCATGAGGTGTGCTCCTTAGCGTGAACGGGTTTTGGTGTTGCGAAACGGGATGAGTTGCAGGCCGTCAGTGCGACGGATGCAGCGCATCGTTGAGGTAGAGGCAGGTCAGGACCGCGAAGACGTAGGCCTGCAGTCCGGCGACCAGGAACTCAAGGGCAGTGATCGCGATCGTCATGATCAGCGGCAGGATCGCGCCGAGGATGCCGACAACGCCCAGCGCGCTGAGCGCGGCGATGAAGGCCGCGAAGACCTTCAGGGTGATGTGGCCGGCGAGCATGTTCGCAAACAGACGGACCGACAGGCTGACCGGGCGTGAGATGAAGGAGATCACCTCGATCGCGCTCACCAGCGGCAGGATCGCCATCGGGACGCCGTCGGGAACGAACAGCTTGAAGAAGCGCATGCCATGCTGGCGGATGCCGGCGATGACGACCGTCAGGATGACCAGCATGGAGAAGGCGAAGGTGACGATGAGCTGGCTGGTGACGGTGTAGAAGTAGGGGAACATGCCGATCATGTTCGCCACGAGGATGAACATGAAGAGGGAGAACACGAGCGGGAAGAAGCGCATGCCTTCCGCGCCGGCCGAACTCCTGAGCATCGAGGCGGAGAACTCGTAGCTCATCTCGGCCATCGACTGCCATCGGCTCGGCACCAGACCGCGCCCGCCGGTAGACAGGATGAGGAAGAGGGCGACCACGGCCGTGGTCGCCACCATGTAGAGCGAAACGTTGGTGAACGAGAGATCCATGCCGCCGACGTGGAGATCGACGATCGGATGGACTTCGAACTGATGGATCGGATCGAGTGCGCCTTCTGCCGCCACCTGTTCCGCTGCTCCTGATTTTGGGCGCCGGTCCGCCTAGGAACCGTCGCTTCCGTTTTCGTCGACCCGCCTTTTGCCGGGTTCCGGGGTCTGGATCAACCCCGCCGAACGCAACACGTTGAGAACGCCAGCCGCGAAGCCGAGCATCAGCAACACAATCATTCCCCAGGGCGTCGTACCAAGCCACTGGTCGAGAAGCCATCCGAGGATGGCTCCGACGGCGACGCCGCCGATGAACTCGGAGCTCAGCTTGAGCGCCTGGCCGATACCGGCAAAGGTGGACTTGGACGAATTATCGCCGCCGTCCTTCTTCCGCCGGGCCGCGCGCTGGGCCTCGATCTTTCCAGAGAGCGTCCGAAGCCGGGCGGAGATATCGCCCATCTCGTCCGCGTCGCGATGATGCTTGTCGTCGCCTGCCATCTTCGTTCGACCGCTGTTGCGGTCCGGACCATTGGCCCCGGACCTGCCGCGTGCCCTTACGAAGGGCGGGCGCCGGCTGCGCCACCACCACCCCTGTCGGATGGCGCGAACGTTATGCAGCGCGATTTCCCAGAGTCAAGCGGCCATCCGGCTGCAAAAGGCATTAGAATCGCTTCTGTTTTCCGACAGGCGAGCGTCCTGCGTCCGCGTCTGGCTTGTGCACTGCGGAAATCGGGTCGCGCAGGGCATTTCTGGGCCTGTGGAGGATGGGCCGCGGCGGCGGCTCAAACTGCTTCGCGGAAGCGTTCCGCGGTCTCCAGGTCGACGGAGACGAGTTGCGAGACGCCGCGCTCGGCCATGGTCACCCCGAACAGCCGGTGCATGCGCGCCATGGTGATCGGGTTGTGGGTGATGATCATGAAGCGCGTGTCGGTGCGCCGGGTCATCTCCTCGACGAGATCGCAAAAGCGTTCGACGTTGGCGTCGTCGAGCGGCGCGTCCACCTCGTCCAGAACGCAGATCGGCGCCGGATTGGTCAGGAACACGGCGAAGATGAGCGCCATGGCGGCAAGCGCCTGCTCGCCGCCGGAGAGCAGGCTCAGCACCTGCGGCTTCTTTCCGGGCGGACGGGCGATGATTTCCAGACCGGCCTCGAGCGGGTCGTCGGCCTCGACCATCGTCAGTTCCGCCTCGCCGCCTCCGAACAGGTGCACGAACAGGGTCTTGAAGTGTTCATTGACGGTGTCGAAGGCGTCGGTCAGGCGGGCACGCGCTTCGCGGTTGAGGTTCGAGATGGCCTGGCGGAACTGGGCGATGGCGGCGATGATGTCGTCGCGCTCCCGCGTCAGTGTGTCGCGTCGCTCCTCCATCTCGCGAACCTCTTCTTCGGCGCGCAGGTTCACGCCGCCGAGCCGCTCGCGTTCCGCCTTGAGCCGCTCCAGCCGGTTTTCGGCGCCGTCCATGTCGGGCAGCGGCGCGTCGGGCTTGATGCCGCCGATCTCGCCGGCTTCCTCCGGGCCGCACTCCAGCGTTTCCTCGATCTCCTCGGCAACGGCCGCCTGGCGTTCGCGGGCTGCCGTCAGCCGTTCCTCCGCCCGGGCGAGACCTTCGCGCGCCGTGCTGAGCGCCTCCAGAGCCATCTTGGCGGTTCGGTCGGTCTCCGCTACCGCCGTTTCAGCGGCAGCGCGCGCGTCGGAGGCGGCCGCCAGTTCGGTCTCTGCGGTGGCGATCTCCGAGTTCAGCGCCCGCCGCTTGCGGTCGTGATCCTCCGGGGCGTCGAGGAGCCGGGCGCGTTCTGCCTCGGCCTCGCCGTGGCGACGGGACAGCTCCTCGCGCTGGGCAGCCGCGGTGGCGACACGGTTGCGCCAGCTTTCGATCTCCCGGGCGATCGCCGCCTTGCGGTTGGTGCGCAACTCGCTTTCCCGGCGCTCGCCATCCAGCCGGGCGCGCGCCTCTGCTGCGGAGCGGCGCAGGCTGGAGACGGAGGCGTCCGCCGCCTCGCGTGCCTTGGCAAGCGCGCTGAGGTCGGGAGCGGCCTCGAAGGCTTTAGTGGCTTCGGCCGCCGCCGTTTCCGCCGTCTCCACGGATGCCTGGGCGCGCGTGGCGGCTTCGGTCAGGGCGCTGCGCCGGTTCTCCAGCTGAGTGGCTTCCTTCTCGGCGGACGCCAACCGGGTGCGGGCGTCCCGGCTTGCCTGGCTCGCCGCCCGCGCGGTGTCGCGCGCGACCCGCTCGGCCTCAGCGGCCTGCGCGGAGGCGGTGCGGGCCGTATCGAGGGCCTGCCGATCCCGCTCAAGCGCTGCGTGGGCCGTTTCCAGCTCGCCCGCCAGCGCCTCCAGCCGGTTCTTCTGGGCAAGCCGTTGAGCTGCGGCCGTTGGGGCGTCGGCGCGGGCGGTCAGTCCGTCCCAGCGCCAGAAGTCGCCCTGCTTCGACACCAGCCGCTGTCCGGGCCGTAGCATGGTCTGCAGCGCCGGCCCCGCTTCCGCATCGACCACGCCGATCTGAGCGAGCCGTCGGGAGAGCTCGGCCGGCGCGCGCACGTGCGACGCCAGCGATTCGGCGCCCTCGGGCAGGAGCGGATCGTCGGAGGGATCGCCCGTACCGCCCCAGAAGATCGCCGCGTCGTTGTCGAGCGCGGCATCGAGATCGTCGCCGAGCGCGGCGCCCAGCGCCACCTCGTAACCCCGGTCCACCTTCAGCCGGTCCACGACGGGCGGGAACCGGTCGTCGCCGATGGTGGCGAGCACCGTCTCCAACGTGCGCTTTTCCGTTTCGAGCGCGGAAATCTCCTTCTCGCGCTCGCTGACGGGGGCGCGTGCCAGGTCCGCGGCCTCCCGGGCCTCGCGCGCCTTCGCCTCTGCATCGTCGCTGGCCGCGATCGCCGCCTGTTCGGTCGCTTCGGCGCTCTCCAGCGCCGCCCGGGCCTGCGCCACGCCGCTGGTGCGCTCCAGCTCGCCCTGAATGCGCGCCAGATCGGCGCGGACCTTGTCGCGCTCGCTGGTGGCGCGGCTGACCTCGTTGGTGGTGCGGGCGCGCTCCTGCTCGAGACGGCGTCGTTCGGCGGCGGCGCCGGCCTCCGCGCGGGTCGCCTCGGCCTGGGCGGCCTCGGCCCTGGCGAGCGCCTCCTGCTCCTCCGCCAGCCGGGCCTCGGCGGCGGCGCGACGGTCCCCCGCGCCTTCCTCGTCCGCGGTGAGGCTGGCATGCTCGGCGTCGAGCCGGGCGACCGCTTCCTCGGCGTCGGAATGGACGGCGGATTCGCGCTCGATGTCGGCTGCGATCTGGCCGATGCGCCGCTCCAGTTCGCCGAGGCGCTCGCGCATGCGGCGCTCTTCGTCCTCCAGCTGGCTGGCGGCGTGTCTGAGGCGCTGCAGCGTCGCACCCGCCTCCGCCTCGCGCTCGCGCAGCTTCGGCATGGCACTGGCGGACACCGCCTGGTCGCGGGCGGCGGTGGTCTGGGCTTCGGAGGCGCGCTGGGAGATGTCCTTGGCTTCCGACAGCGTGTCCTCCGCCGACGCAGCGGCGGTGCGCGCCGCGCGCCAGCGCAGGTGCAGCACCAGCGCCTCGATCTTGCGGATCTCGGAGGACAGGCCGCGATAGCGGTTCGCCTGGCGGGCCTGGCGCTTGAGGCTCTCCAGCTGGGTGCCGATCTCGCCCACCACGTCCTCGACGCGGTCCAGGTTGGTTTCCGCCGCCCGCAGTCGAAGCTCCGCCTCGTGTCGGCGGGCGTGGAGACCGGAAATGCCGGCGGCCTCTTCCAGGATCTGGCGGCGGGAGGTGGGCTTGGCGTTGATCAGCTCGCCGATCTGGCCCTGCCGCACCATCGACGGCGAGCGCGAACCGGTGGAGGCATCGGCGAAGAGAAGCTGGACGTCGCGGGCACGGACCTCCCGCCCGTTGACCCGGTAGGCGGAGCCGGACTCGCGCTCGATGCGGCGCGAGATCTCCAGCGTGTCCTCGGTGTTGAAACCAACGGGTGCTGACCGGTCCGAGTTGTCGAGCAGGACGGAGACTTCGGCGACATTGCGGGCCGGCCGCTTGCCGGAGCCGGCAAAGATCACGTCGTCCATGCCGGACGCGCGCATGGACTTGTAGGAGCTCTCGCCCATCACCCAGCGCAGCGCTTCGACAAGGTTCGACTTGCCGCAGCCGTTCGGGCCGACGACGCCCGTCAGCCCGTCTTCGATCAGAAAGTCGGTCGGATCGACGAAGGACTTGAAGCCGGTGAGGCGCAGCCGGGTGAACTTCATGGCGTCACCCGGATGCGGGAGTACGGAGGCCGCGTGGCGCGACCCCCGGAAAGGGCGCGCACCGCTGCGCGCCGGGGAGTGATCCTAGCCGTCGAGATTCTCGTCGATGATTTCCGAGAACTCTTCAATCCCTCGAGCTCCCCGCACCATGCGGCCGTTGACGAAGAAGGTCGGGGTCGACGAAACGCCAAAGTCCTGCGCGCCCGTGTCCTTCACCTCGTTCACTCCGTCGAGAAGCTCCTGATTCGTCAAGCACTCCTCAAAGCTTTCCTGTGTGAATCCGGACTGTTTGGCGATGGCGAGCAGCGCGCTGACCGGATCCTGCGCGTAAGCCCACTGGCGCTGCTTGTCGAACAACAGGTCGACCATCTCGAAATATTGGTCGGCGGGGCGGCAGCGGGCGAGCATGAATCCCGCTGCGGCGAGCGGATCCAGCGGAAACTCGCGCAGCACGAACCGGACCTTGCCGGTGTCGATATATTGCTCCTTCAGCGCCGGATAGGTCTCGGAGTGGAAGGCGGCGCAGTGTGAGCAGGTGAGCGAGGCATACTCGACGATGGTGACCGGGGCATCCTCGGAGCCCAGCGCCATCTCCGGAAGCGGCCCCTCGGCCATCAGCTTGTCGACGTCGACGCTGCGCTCGGCCTGCTGGGCATAGGCGGGGGCTCCGGTCGCGGACAGGGCGAGCGCGAGGGCGCCGGCTGCGAGGACGGTTCTGCGGGTGAGCGTCACGGGTTCAACCTCCTGGGATCCTCATCTGTCCCCCGAACGGCGGACGATTGCTGACCCCTACGTGCCGATCGTGGCGGAACATGGCAAGCGGCAAGACGCTTCGCCGGAGCCGAAGCGGCCTCAGCGGCCGCGGTCGGGTCGGGCCGACATGACGGCCCGGCCGAGGCGCTCCAGCGCGGCCTTGAGCGGCGTGTCCTCCATCGCCGCGAGGCGTTCGGCCAGGGCGGCCTCCTCCTCGGCGGTGAGGGGCGGGGGCGGCGGTTTTGGCGCTTCCGGCGCGGGAATCGGCCGCTGCACGATCTTGATGCGCTCAACCGCGCGCCAGCCGAAGAAGGTGTTGAGCCGGTCGACGATCACCGGCGCGGTGTGCTGGAGCACGAGCGCCGAGGCGCCGTTGGTGGCCACCACGAGGGTCGCTCCACCGCCCGCGGCGTCCTCGTCGGACTGTCGCCGCGGCCAGATCAATCTTTCGGGAAGTGCGGTGCGCGCGGTCTCCTCGTCTACGATGGAATCCCAGTGGGTGAGGATTGCGGCGGATGCGAAGCCGCGCTTGCGGGCGGCCGGCGTCAGCGCGTCGCCGATCAGATCGGCAAGCGGCACGGCCCGCCGCCGTCGGCGCGGCGGTGCGGCACGCGTATCGTCCCTCGGCTTGCTGCCGCGAGCCATCTCGGTCCTTCATCGTGGCGGGTTGAACGAAGGCATGCAGTCTAGGCGACCGCGCGCGCCTGCGCGAGGGGCGTCTCTCCGGAAAGGCTTGAAATCGATCCGGGCTTGCGCCACACGCGCTCGATGCCGAGCCCCGCTCCCTCCACGCTTGCCCGAAACCGTGCCGCGGCCTTGCTTGCCTGGTACGACCGTCACGCCCGGCGGCTGCCGTGGCGGATCGGTCCGGAGGCGCGCAAGGCCGGCAATCGGCCGGAGCCTTACCGGGTGTGGTTGTCGGAGATCATGCTGCAGCAGACCACCGTTGCAGCGGTCGGACCCTATTTCCAGCGTTTCGTGGAGCGCTGGCCGGCGGTTGCCGACCTGGCGGCGGCGGAAACCGACCACGTCATGCAGGAGTGGGCCGGCCTCGGCTACTACAGCCGCGCCCGCAACCTGAAGCGCTGTGCCGAGATCGTCGCGACCGAGTATCAGGGCCGCTTTCCGCAGACGGCCGCCGCCCTCACCGAGCTTCCCGGCATTGGCGCCTACACAGCCGCCGCCATTGCCTCCATCGCCTTCGACGAGGCGGCCGCCGTGGTCGACGGCAATGTGGAGCGCGTCGTCACCCGGCTGGAGCGCATTGCCACGCCGCTGCCGAAGGCCAAGGCGGAGGTCCGCGCCGTGGTGGCGGAGATGACCCCGACAGAGAGGCCCGGCTGCTTCGCGCAGGCGATGATGGACCTCGGTGCCACTATCTGTACGCCGAAGCGCCCGGCCTGCGCGATCTGCCCGCTGACGGAGGACTGCAACGCCCGCATCGAGGGCGACCAGGGCCTCTATCCGGTCAAGGCGCCAAAGAAGGAGAAGCCGACGCGCACCGGCACGGCGTATGTCGCGGTGCGGTCCGATGGCGCCTTGCTCCTGCGTCGCCGGGCCGAGAAAGGGCTTCTTGGCGGCATGGCGGAAGTGCCCAACGAGGGCTGGTCGACGAAGGACGGCTCAGGTGAGGCGGACGGGCCGCCGTTGCGCGCAGACTGGGGGAAGCTTTCTGCCCCAGTGCGCCACACCTTCACCCATTTCCACCTGGTGCTCGACGTCTACAGGGCCCGGGTCGGGCGCGACATCGCGGCCCCGGCGGACGCCTGGTGGTCGCCAACCGACAGGCTGGACGGCGAGGCGCTGCCAACCGTCATGCGCAAGGTAATCGCCGCCGCGCTGAAGACGGACTAGGCGAGGCCTTCTCGTCCCGCAATCTCAAGAAAACCGGTTTCCACTTCGCCTCGGATTGCTCAATACCCCGCCGCAAGCGAGCCGGCCCGACGCGGATCGGCGGCGCCGTAGAGCGTGCCGTCCTCGCCCACCTGGATCGACTGGGTGGAGCCCATGGCATCCTTCACCGCGACCTCATGGCCCATCTCCTCCAGCAGCCGGATCGTGTCCGGGCTGATGCCCTGTTCGATGCGGATTTCATCCGGAAGCCACTGGTCATGGATGCGCGGCGCGGCAGTGGCCGATGCGATGTCGAGACCATGGGTGACGGTGTTGAGGATGATCTGCAGCACCGTGGTGATGATGCGGCTGCCGCCTGGCGATCCGGTCACCAGAAACACCTCGCCGTCCCTGAACACGATGGTCGGCGTCATCGACGACAGCGGCCGCTTCAGCGGTTCGACCGCATTGGCCTCGCCGCCGATCAGGCCATAGGCGTTCGGCACACCCTTCTTGGCGGAGAAGTCGTCGAGCTCGTTGTTGAGCAGGATGCCGGTGCCATCGGCGACGAGGCCGACGCCGTAGGAGAAGTTCAGCGTGTAGGTGTTGGAGACGGCGTTGCCGTCGCCGTCCACCACGGAGAAATGGGTGGTCTCGGGGCTCTCGTGACCGGCGGGCGCCTCACCGGGCTTGATCTCGGAGGCCGGTGTCGCCTGCTCCTGGTCGAGACCGTTGCGAATGTCCGCCGCGTAGTCCGGCGACGTCAGCCAGTCTGCGGGAACGGAGGTGAAGTCCGGGTCGCCGAGATATTTCGACCGGTCGGCATAGGCGTAGTTCATGGCCTGGGCCATCAGGTGGATGGTCTTTGCGGAATTCAGACCGCTTTCGGCGATGGGAAGGCCTTCCAGAATGTTGAGGATCTGGATCAGGTGGATGCCGCCCGAGCTCGGCGGCGGCATGGAAGCGATCTCGTAGCCCTGATAGGTCCCGGTGACGGGTTCGCGCACCTTGGGCTCGTAGCCGGCCAGGTCTTCCAGCGACATCCGGCCGCCAGCGCCGTTCACCTTCGCGACGATCGCCTCGGCCACCGGTCCCTCGTAGAAGGCAGACGGCCCTCCCTCGGCGATCCGCTCAAGGGTGGCCGCGAGATCCGGTCGGGTCATGATTGCGCCGGCGGCGGGCGGTCCGTCGGTCGGCTCGTAGAAGATGCGGTTCGCCTCGCCGTCGCGGCCAAGATGCGCGCGGGTCCAGGTGGAGGCGAGCGACGAGGCAAGGTCGTCGCTGACCGGGAAGCCATCCCGCGCCAGCGTCACGGCGGGGGCGATCAGATCGGCCCAGGACAGCGCGCCGGACCCGTAGCGCTCGTGGGCAAGCGCCAGGCCCCGCACGGTGCCTGGCACGCCGACGCCCAGGCCAGAGAAGCGCGACTTCAGCGGGTCGGCATCGCCCGCCTCGTTCAGGAACATGTCTTCGGTGGCGGCGGCAGGGGCCATCTCGCGGTAATCGATGGCGATGGTTTCGTCGGTCTTCGCGTCGTGGACGATCATGAAGCCGCCGCCGCCGATATTGCCGGCGCGCGGCAGCGTCACCGCGAGGGCGAAGCCGACCGCCACGGCCGCGTCCACCGCGTTGCCGCCCGAGCGCAGCACGTCGACGCCGACCAGGGTGGCCAGCGCCTCTTGGCTGGAGACCATGCCGTTCTGGGCGACGACGGGATGGAAGCGGGGCGAGGCGGACAGGATCGCGGTGTCCTGGGCCAGCGCGGATCCGGCCCACAGGGCGGTGACGGCGACGATGGCGAGGCGGTGGAACGGGCGAGCGTTCATCGCGGGCTCCTTTCGGGCGCGGGCGGATACGGTTGGAACGAGTGTCGCGCGGGAAGGTTCGCGTGGCCAGACGCGGCACGGGCGGAAATTTTTGGGCCGTTGTATCCCGAACGCGCCCGATACGCTTGGCCTCGCCCGATCGAGCGACTACCACTCACCTCGAAGTGATGGCTGGAGGCAAGACGATGACACGAACCGGAACGGACCGTCGGGAGTGGGCGCGGTGACGCCGGACGAGTTGGCCGCACGGCTGGAACAGGCCTTTCCCGAGACGATGCAGATCTGGGCGGGCACGCAGGCGGCGCTCGGCGACCAGGCTTTCGGTCTGCCGATCGGGCGTTATCTGATCGCCCTTGGCATCTTTCTCCTGTTCCTGATCCTGCGGCGCCCGCTGCGCGCCCTTTTCGTGGTGATCTTCGCTCGGCTTGCGGGTTTGAAGGGCGACGGGCTGCAAGCCGATGTGCGTGATGCCCTTCAGGGCCCGGCGGGCATTCTCCCGGTCGCGCTCGGCGCCTTCCTCGCCTTCGAGATCCTTCAGGTGGATGCCAATGGCCGCTTTGCGGCGCTGGCTGATCACATCATCGCCAGCCTCATCCTGATCGCGCTCTTCTGGGCTCTGGTCGGCATGGTCGGTCCGGTCGTGAACGCGATCCGGCCGCTGAAGCGCACCCTCAGCCCGACGATGATCGACTGGGTGAAGCGCATCGTTGCCGGTGTCGTGGTCTTTCTGGGCGGTGCGGTGGTGCTGCAGGAGTGGGGGGTCCAGGTCGGGCCGCTGCTCGCCGGCATGGGCATCGTGGGCGCCGCGGTGGCGCTGGGCGCACAGGATCTCTTCAAGAACCTGATCGCCGGCTTCCTGATCCTCATCGAGAAGCGCTGCCGCTACGGCGACTGGGTCGAGGTCGACGGAGTCGTCGACGGAACGGTGGAGTATATCGGCTTCCGCTCGACCAAGATCCGCAACTTCGACGACACGGTGGTGCAGGTGCCCAACGCCGCGTTGGCGGACAACGCGATGATCAACTACACGCTCATGCGCCGCCGCCGAATCTACTGGACGGTGGGCGTCGGCTACACCGACAGCGTCGATCAGCTGAAGCAGATCCGCGACGGGATCGAGCGCTACATTCTCGACTGCGGGGACTTCGTGTCGCCGCAGGATGCCTCGACCTTCATCCGCATCGATTCATTTGGCTCATCCTCGATCAACATCATGGTCTACTGCTTCACCAAGACCACGGTCTGGGGCGAGTGGCTCGAGGCCAAGGAGCGGCTGGCCTACGCCATGGTCGACATCGTCTACGGGGCGGGATCGAGCTTCGCCTTCCCGTCGACCTCGCTCTATGTGGAGAAGCTTCCGGAGGGCGTGCCGGAACTGTTCCTTCCGCCGGACGAAAACGGCAAACCGCGCTTCCAGTCCGCTTCGTCAGCCCGCAAGGGCCCGAAGTCGGAGAAGGACATCGAGGCCGACGCGTCCAACACGAAAGGCGCAGGCGGCGCGGGCTACGCGACCCGTTCGGGCCAGGCGGGCGCGACCGAAGCCGGCGCTCCGGATGGCGAAGGCGGGGAAGGTGGCGAAGGGGACGGCGGCCAGGGCTCCTGACCGCCACCTGCGCAAGAGACGCGAGCCCGTCGGACGGGGATTGGGGCCGCCTGGGAAATCAGGCGGCCTTCGCGTTCGTGGCGCGGATCTCCTCGCGCAGCGTGTCGATCGGCTGGCGGTTTCCGCGCCGCTCGAAGTGCCAGAACGTCCAGCCGTTGCAGGCATCCAGCCCCTGCACCAGCGCGCCCACCTTGTGGATCGAGCCCACATGGCTGCCGGCCTCCAGCGAGGCGTCGGCGCGGACGATGGCCTTGTGCCGGTTCTTGGCGCAGGTGAGCACGTCGCCCGGCCGCATCAGGCCGGCCTCCAGCAGCGTGCCGAACGGGATGCGGGGCGCTGCCCGCTTGCCGAGGACGGTGCGCAGGCCCTGTTCCGGGGCGGTGTCGACGGCCGCGATGCGTTCGCGGGCGGCCGCCGCATAGGTTTCGTCGCGCTCGATGCCGATATAGTGGCGGCCGAGCGCCTTGGCGACGGCGGCCGTGGTTCCGGAACCGAGGAACGGGTCGCAGACGATGTCGCCGGGATTGGTGCTGGCGAGCAGCGCGCGGTAGAGCAGCGCCTCCGGCTTCTGGGTCGGATGGACCTTCTGGCCCTCCTCGTCCTTCAGCCGCTCCTGGCCGGTGCAGATCGGCAGCGTCCAGTCTGAGCGCATCTGCAGCCCGTCATTGAACGCCTTCAGCGCATCGTAGTTGAAGGTGTACTTGGTCTCGTGCGCGTCGCGCACCGCCCAGATCAGGGTCTCGTGGGCGTTGGTGAACCGCCGGCCGCGGAAGTTCGGCATCGGGTTGGACTTCACCCACACGACATCGTTGAGGATCCAGTAGTCGAGATCCTGCAGCGTCGAGCCGACGCGGAAGATGTTGTGATAGGAGCCGATCACCCACAACGTCCCGCCGGGACGCAGCACCCGCTTCGCCGCCTTCAGCCACGCCTTGGAGAAGGCGTCGTAGCTGGCAAGCGAATCGAACCGGTCCCACGCATCGTCGACACCGTCGACACGCGATTGGTCGGGCCGGGTCAGCTCGCCCCCTAGCTGCAGATTGTATGGCGGGTCCGCAAAGACCACGTCCACCGAAGCTTCGGGGAGGTGGTTGAGGACATCGACAGCTTCGCCCACGTGAACGCGGTCGAGGCTTTCGGCAAGGGAGAGAGACCGGGACGCCCGGGCGGACGCCCCGGTTTTACTGCTCATCATTGCGACGCATTACCCTACGCAATTGGCAGGGTCGTTATGCGGCGCGGGGTATGAATACGTGGTTAATTCCCGTGATTTTTCAAAATGTTAATCAAGTCTTACCGCAAAGGTTGAGGGGTGGGTTCCATTCTCTCTCGACGCGGCGGCGCGCCTCCTCGACAATTCGCCGGCAGAGGCGCGACATCATTCGGCAGGGCCCGGGCAGAAGGCAGACATGAGCAAGGATTCGCGCGGCCCGTCGGCCGCTCCCCGTTTCGATCATCCCGCCCCGTGGCCGTCGGAGGCCTTCCGCGATGCGCGCGCCGCGGTGGACCGTCTCGCCGCCATCTACGACCGCAACACCGGATTCCTGCGCGACCGGTTCGAGGCCGTGGTGCGCGACGGCGCCATTCCGGGCGAAGGCGTGCGGGCGTTCTATCCGGAGGTCAGGGTCACGACCCAGTCCTTCGGCCGGGTCGATTCGCGCCTCGCCTACGGGTTCGTGCCGGGGCCGGGCGCCCACACCACCACCATCACCCGTCCCGACCTCTTTCAGGACTATCTGGAGGAGCAGATCGAGCTGCTGGTTGCCAACCACGGCTGCGCCGTGACGATCGGGGAATCGTCCGTCCCGATCCCGCTTCACTTTGCCTATCCCGAAGGCATGAACGTGGAAGGCGCGCTGGGGCCGCAGATGGCCTGGCCGCTGCGCGACCGGTTCGACGTGCCGGATCTCACTCACATGGACGATGCCATCGTCAACGGCACGGTGGAGCGCTCGCCCGGTGCGTCGATGCCGCTGGCGCCGTTCACGGCGCCGCGCATCGACTATTCGCTGCACCGGCTGCGCCACTACACGGCGACCAGCCCCAGCGTGTTCCAGAACTACGTGCTGTTCACCAACTACGCCTTCTATGTCGATGCCTTCATCGCCCATGCCCGAAAGCTCATGAAGGAGGGGGGGCACGGCTATGAGGCCTTCGTGGAGCCGGGCGACTGCGTCACCCCTCCCGGGCACAGCGCGCCGACCAGCGGTCAGGCGCCCGACCGGATGCCGCAGATGCCGGCCTATCACCTGGTGCGCGGCGACCATTCCGGCATCACGCTGGTCAACATCGGCGTCGGCCCCTCCAACGCCAAGACGATCACCGACCACGTCGCCGTGCTGCGCCCGCACGCCTGGCTGATGCTGGGCCATTGCGCCGGCCTGAGGAACACGCAGCGCCTCGGCGACTACGTGCTCGCCCACGGCTACGTGCGCGAGGATCACGTGCTCGATGCCGACCTGCCGACCTGGGTGCCGATCCCGCCGCTCGCCGAGGTGCAGGTGGCCATCGAGGAGGCGGTCGCCGAGGTCACGGGGCTTTCCGGCTACGAGCTCAAGCGGGTGATGCGCACCGGCACCGTCGCCACCATCGACGACCGCAACTGGGAACTGCGCGACCACCGCGAACCGCTCCGGCGCTTCTCCCAGTCCCGCGCCATCGCGCTCGACATGGAATCGGCCACCATCGCCGCCAACGGTTTCCGCTTCCGGGTGCCCTACGGCACGCTGCTGTGCGTGTCCGACAAGCCGCTCCACGGCGAGATCAAGCTGCCCGGCATGGCCAGCGCCTTCTACCGCCGCCAGGTCGATCAGCACCTCGCCATCGGCATCAAGGCGCTGGAAAGCCTGCGCTCGATGCCGAGGGAACGGCTGCATTCCCGCAAGCTGCGCTCCTTCGAGGAGGTTGCCTTCCAGTAGGCCGGGCCGCCCTTCCCGGGCTGCGGGCCCGGCCGATCCGGATAAATTGACGGGTCCGTCGCCGGTCTGGATGCCGTAGAGTTCCGCCGGCCGGGGCATCGAGCCCGAATCGACCTGCGCGAACGGGCGGTTCGCGCGGGGCGGATCGGAAAGCCGTTGCCGGAGCCCGCGCTCCGGCGGGAAAAGGAGGATTTCCCCATGACACCCAGACTGTTCCAGTCCTGCTCGCCATTCGGGCGGCTCGCTCGCGTGACCGCGCTGGCATCCGTCGTCGCCATGGTCGGCGCGGACATCGCCGCCGCCGCGCAGGTGACCGTCTACACCAAGGGCGGCGCCAAGGTGGTGATCGACACCAACACGATCACCCAGCCGGTCATGTACTACACCGCCGTGGGCGCCCCCTACTGGGTCTACCCGGCGCATCCGGCCTACGTGCCGGGGCCGGTCTACCACGCTCCCGTCTACGGGCCGGCCGGGGTCAACGGCACTGCGCGGCGCACGGCCCGGCGCACCACCCGTCGCGTCGACCGGCGCTGGTAGCAGGCGCTCCGGCGGAGGGGCCGCCTTGCGTCCCGGTCCGTCGCCGCCACAGACATCTGGAAACCGGCCCGGCCGTGGTGATCCGCGGTGCCGTCAGGCCGGTTCGCCCGACCCGTTGGAAACCGAGGATATCGATCCCATGAGGTTCACTTTCCCCCTTCTCGGCGGAGCCAGGCCGCTTCTTGCCGCCGCCCTCTTCGCCGGCTCGCTGGGTACGGCCGCCGCCCAGTCCGACACCGCCGAACCAGCCGACACCGGCATGGCCGAGGCTGCCGCCGCAGTGCAGGCGATGAGCGACTATCTCGCCGGCCTGTCGTCGTTCGAGTTCGAGGCGTCCGCCCTCTTCGACGAACCGGCGCTGGACGGCGTGCCCGGCAAGCGCGCCGCCAGCGTGCACGTGGCCGTCGACCGGCCCGACCGGCTGTTCCTGCAGGCCCGGTTCGACGACGGCAGCGACCGCAAGGTCTGGTTCGACGGCGAGACGGTGACGCTCGCCAACCTGTCGACGGAAACCTATGTCGAGCTGCCCTTCGAGGGCGACGTCGATGGCCTCGTCGAGGCCATCCAGGCGCGGCTCGGTGTCACCATGCCGGTGTTGATGTTTGCCGGCTCCCGGCCGTTCGACCAGCTCGAGGACAACGTCATCGGCGCTCGGCTGGTCGGTGAGCGGGTGCTCGGCGACGATGTCACCAGCCTGGTGGAGATCGAGACGATCGACGCCCGCAGCCTGCTGTGGATCGCCGACGGAACCGCACCGTTGCCGGAGCGGCTTGTGGTCACCTACGTGCGCGAGCCGGGCGATCCGGAATATGTGCTGACCTTCACCGGCTTTTCCGAGACGTCCCTGCCTGATGCCACCTTCGAGGCCGATGTGCCGGAGGGCTGGAGCCGCATCGAGCTGAACCCGGAAGAGTAGGGGGCCGGACGCCCCCGCCTCTCGACCACAAAAAAAGGCCGGGATCGCATGATCCCGGCCTTCGCTGTTTCTGACACCCGATCGGGTCAGGTGTTGGTCACCGACATGCCGACGCCCTCGTAGTAGGTCAGGTCGACGAAGTCGCCGTCCTTGATGTCGAGGGTCTTCAGCACCTCCGGATCCTGCAGCACGGCAGTGCGCTTCTCGCCGTTCGGCGCCTCGAAGGTCACGGTGCCGGCCCTGCGGTCCATCTTCTCGATCTGGATGGTCAGCGTGACGCTGCGGATGGTCAGGCCCTTCGGCAGCCGGTCGCTGTCGTCGATGTCGATGCTGTCGACCTCGTAGGAGACGCCCGGCGCATCTTCGGTGCTCTTCTGCACGTCGAGGATCAGGCCCTGAAGGTGCTCCACCGTGACGAACTGGTTCTCGCGCACTTCCTCGAGGTTGAAGCCGTCGGGAACCGGGACCGCGTATTCGTTGCCGTTGGTGAGCTTCACCACGACCTGGCGTTCCATCTTGTTGGTGGTGGCGACCTGGGCCTTGAAGGTGGTCACCTGGGCGTCGCCGAACACGTCGACGAAGCTCTGGGTGGGCGCCGTCTGGGCCGTCGTCGCGGTCTGGGCGGCGGCGGGCGCGACGGCGAAGGCGGACAGGGCGAGGGCTGCGGCAACGCCGCGAAGAGAAGCAGTGAAAGCGCTCATTCCAGTTCTCCATTCGGCCGGCTGTTCGGTCGGGACTGGCGCCTCGCGCCGGCGCGATGCGTCCCCGACCAACAATGCGGACGGCGTCCTCTCGTTCCCCTTGAACGCGGATGCGAAGCCGCCGGGCCGGTCCGCCGCGCTGATAGCACCGGGCCCGATCCCGCGCCACGCGGCGGTGCATTAAATGTCGGAAAGGATCGCCCCCGGAATGCCGGGGGCGATGTCAGCTTCCGGCGACGTCGGCGAGAAGGCTCGCCGCCACCGACAGCCGCGACACGGTGATCGTCTCCGTCTCGCCCAGCCGGGTGACCGTCTTCAGCGCCCGGTCCACCTGCTTCGAGCGCTGGGCGATCCAGTTCTCCACGGCCATGTCCGGCTCGTGCGTCCCACCGTCCGACAGCACCTGCTGAGCAATCCGGCGATGCGCCTCGGCAAGCGTTCTGCGGGCCCGGTCGAGCGCCAGCCCGTCATAATAGTCGTCCACCACCAGGGTCCGCGCGAGCGCCTCGATCTGGCCGATGCGGAAGCGCCCGTCGATGGCGAAATAGACCTCCGCGGCCCGTTCCAGGGGCGCCTCGATCGCCTCGGCGACGACGATGATGTCGGGCACGGAGGCGGTCACGGGAAGCTGGGCGATGCGGTTGGCCAGCGGCTCCGGCACGCCGGTCTCGATCCAGGCCGCGGCGGTCTCGCCGATCTCCTCGCGCACGTGGCCGGGCATCACCTCGGCGATCTGCGGCTCCAGCGTGCCGATCCCCTTCGCGAACCGGTCCACCACAGTTTCGATTCCCTCGTCGTAGCGCACGTTGCGGATGAACCAGACCGTTAGGTCGAGCACCAGGTCCTGGACCGACCGGTAGAGGGCGAGCTGGACGTCACCGGGCACCTTGGTGTCGAGTTCGTCGATCTCGCCGTTGAGCGCCGTCAGGCCGAAGGAATCGCGCACCGTGGCGAAGGCCTGGGCGATCCGCTCCACGTCGGCGCCGGTCTGGTCGCTCATGCGGACGACGAAGGTCGGGCCGCCGCGGTTGATCATGGAGTTGGCCAGCACGGTCGCGATGATCTCGCGGCGCAGCGGGTGGCCTTCGATCTGGTCGGCGAAGTCCTGCTGCATCAGACCGGGGAAGTAGCGCCGAAGCTCGCGGCCGAGATAGGCATCGTCCGGCACGCTGGACGACAGCAGCGCGTCGTAGAGCGTGATCTTGGCATAGGCGAGAAGCACGCCGATCTCGGGCCGCGAGAGCGGCTCGCCGCGGGAGGCGCGCGTGGTCAGTTCGGGGTCGCCCGGCAGGCCCTCCAGCTCGCGGTCCAGCAGGCCCTGGTCGCCCAGCACCTGCATCATCCGCATCTGGAAGCCGACGTCCTCCACCCCAAGGTCGCTGGCCATGGAGATGGCGAGGGTCTGCAGGTAGTTGTTGCGCAGCACGATGGCGGACACGTCCTCCGTCATCGCCGCCAGAACCTGGTTGCGTTTCTCCCGATCGATGACGCCTTCGCCCTCGGCGGCGCGCAGCGCGATCTTGATGTTCACCTCCACGTCGGAGGTGTTCACGCCGGCGGAGTTGTCGATGGCGTCTGAGTTGCAGCGCCCGCCCGACCGGGCGAACGCGATGCGGGCCTTCTGGGTGACGCCGAGGTTGGCGCCCTCGCCGATCACCTTCACCCGCAGCTCGTCGGACGTGACCCGGATGGAATCGTTGGCGCGGTCGCCGGCATCAAGGTTGCTCTCGGACGCTGCGCGGACATAGGTGCCGATGCCGCCGAACCAGAGCAGGTCCGCCTCGGCGCGCAGGATGGCCCGCATCACCTCGAACGGCGTCGCGCTCGACTTCTCCAGCCCGAGCAGCGCCTGGATTTCCGGCGAGAGCGGGATCGACTTGGCCGACCGCGAGAACACGCCGCCACCCTTGGAGATCAGCGAGGTGTCGTAGTCCTGCCAGCTGGAGCGGGGCTTGTCGAAGAGCCGCTTGCGCTCCTCCCATGAGGTCGCCGGGTCCGGATCGGGGTCGATGAAGATGTCGCGGTGGTCGAAGGCGGCCAGAAGCCGGATCGCCTTGGACAGCAGCATCCCGTTGCCGAACACGTCGCCGGACATGTCGCCGACACCGACAACGGTGAACGGCGTCGTCTGGATGTCGGTGTCCATCTCCCGGAAATGGCGCTTCACCGCTTCCCAGGCGCCGCGCGCGGTGATGCCCATGGCCTTGTGGTCGTAACCCTGGGAGCCGCCCGACGCGAAGGCATCGCCAAGCCAGAAGTCGCGGCTCTCCGCGATGGCGTTGGCGGTATCGGAGAAGGTTGCGGTGCCCTTGTCGGCGGCCACCACCAGGTAGGGGTCGTCGCCGTCGTGGCGAACCACCTGGTCGGGCGGCGCGACTGAGCCGTCCTTCAGGTTGTCGGTGATGCTGAGCAGGGCGTTGATGAAGATCTTGTAGGAGGCCGTACCTTCCGCGAAGACGGCTTCACGGCCGCCCGACCCGGGCAGCTGCTTGGGCAGGAAGCCGCCCTTGGCGCCCACCGGAACGATCACCGCGTTCTTGACCTGCTGCGCCTTCACCAGGCCGAGGACCTCGGTGCGGAAATCCTGGGCCCGGTCCGACCAGCGCAGGCCGCCACGGGCCACCTCGCCGAAGCGCAGGTGCACGCCTTCCACCCGCGGGCTGTAGACCCAGATCTCGCGGAATGGACGCGGCGCCGGCAGCATCTCGATGGCGCCGGGATAGAACTTGAAGGCGAAGGTGTCCGGCGGATTGCCGCTCTCGTCGATCTTGAAGAAGTTGGTCCGCAGCATCGCGTAGAGCAGGTTGGTGAAGCGGCGGACGATGGTGTCGTCGTCAAGGTTGGAGACGGTCTCCAGCTCGGCGTCGATCTGCTCCTGCAACCGGGCCGCCGCCAGCGAGCGGTCGGTGTTCTCGTCGCGGGGATCGAAGCGCGCGTGGAACAGGCTGACCAGGAGCTTGGCGATCTGCGGGTAGCGGTTGAGCGTGCCCCAGATGTAGTCCTGCGAATAGGCGATGCCGGCCTGGCGCAGATAGCGCGCCAGGGACCGAATCATGGAAATGTCGCGCCAGCCGATACCGGCGTTGACGAGCAGGGCGTTGAAGCCGTCGCTCTCCGCCCGCTGCCGCCAGACGGCCATGAACAGCGCTTCCAGCGCCTGGCCCATCGAGTCCAGTTCGATGGAACCGTCGCCGCTGCGTGCCAGCGTCATGTCGTGGATGTAGACGTTCTCGTCCTCCCCGACCGTCACCCGGAAGGTGCGCTCGTTGATGACGCGGAAGCCCATCTGCTCGAGGATCGGCACGCGGTCGGACAGCGGCGTGGGCCGCTGGTGGGAGAACAGCTTCAGCGAACAGCGGCTCTCCGCGTCGCCCTTGCGCCGGAAGAAGGTGATGGCGGTGGCGCGCTCGGGTCCGACCCGCTCGATGATCTCGATGTCGCCGAGGGCGGTCTGGGCTGTATAGGTGGCCTCGTAGCCGCCCTCGAACGCGTTGCCGTAGCGGGCGATCAGACGCTCGGCCTTGTCCCAGCCGTAGCGGTCGGAGAGCGCGTCCTCCAGCTCGTCGCTCCAGGTGCGCACGATCCGGGCAATGGCCGTCTCGATCGTGTCGCGGCTGGGCTGCGGCGTCGGTCCGTCGTGGCGGCCGATGATGTAGTGGATGCGGGCCAGCGGGCCTTCCGGGTAGGAGACGTACGTCGCCGACACCCGCCCATCGTAGAGATTGGCGAGATAGGTGCCGATCTCCTCGGCCTGTTCGGTTGTGTAGGAGCGTGTCGGTACGAACACCAGGATCGAGACGAAGCGCTCGTAGGTATCGGTGCGCGCCAGCGCCCGGATGCGCGGCCGCTCGCCCAGCTCCAGCACCGCGGCCGCGAACTGATAGAGCAGATCCTCGTCGATCTGGAAAAGCTCGTCGCGCGGATAGGCTTCCAGCACGTTCAGCAGCGCCTTGCCGGAATGGCTGTCGCTGTCGTAACCGGCGCGGTCGAGGACGGCCTGGACCTTCTCGCGGATGTAGGGGATGTCGAGCACCGACTTGGTGTAGGCGCGCGACGAGAAAAGGCCGACGAGACGGACTTCGCCCTTGAGGCTGCCATCCTCCGCATAGTCCTTCATGCCGATGAAATCGAGATGGACGCGGCGGTGCACGCGGGTGCGGGTGTTGGCCTTGGTGATGATGATCGGAGCCGACTGGCGCAGGAACTCGCGGATTTCCGGCGTCATCACCACGAACTCGTTGCCACGCCGCAGCACCCGGACCTTCGGGTCGCGGAGCAGGCCGAGACCGGTGTCGAGCTCCGGCTCCAGATCGCCGGTCTCCACGTCGCCTTCCAGCTGATATTCGCGCAGCCCAAGGAAGATGAAGTCGTCGCGGGTCAGCCAGTCCAGGAAGGACGTGGCGCGGGCAAGCTCCGCTTCCTCGATCGGGATGCCGCCCTCGCGGTAGCGCTCGACGATCTTCGCCACGCGCTCGCGCATCGGCTTCCAGTCGGCCACGGCGACACGCACGTCGGCCAGCGTTTGGTCCAGCCGTTCGGTGAGTTCCGCGCGACGCTCTTCGCTCTCGATCCGACCGATATGGATGTGGATCAGGCTTTCCTTGCGGCCGGCGCTGTCTGGATCGGCCGCGCCCAGATACTCCGTTAGCGTTCCGTCCTCGCCCCGCCGCGCGGCAAAGATCGGATGCAGCACCAGGTGCACGTCAGCGCCGAAATCGTGCAGCTCGTTCATCACCGAATCGAACAGGAACGGCTTGTTGTCGTTCGAGATGTCGATGACGGTCAGATTGCGGTGCGCGTCGCCGTCGGTGTCGAATTTCGGGTTGGTGACGGAGATCCGGTGTTCGCCGGGCTTGCGCTGGCGCAGAACGCTCCAGGCCTGGTCGGCATGGGCGGTCAGCTCGTCCGGAGCGCTGGTGATCAGGTCCTCGGCGGACCCGCGCGAATACAGGAGTTCGGTAAACCGGCGTCGGGCGGCAGCGTCGTCTCCGCCTCCTATCCGGTCGACCGCAGCCGCGATCCTCTTGGCCTTTTCGGCTTCGTATTGATCGAGCATTGCGATCTCCATTTTGATCCTCCGTATCCGGTGGTACCGGGCCGATTGCCCAGCGGCAAGGGGCGCGGCGCGTCGGCCTGGCCGGAAATCAGACATCTCCGATCGCTCTCACGGGAAAATCACCGGCAGATGACCGTTCGGGCTTCGGCAGGCGTGCGATGCGGCGATCGACACGAACGTGGTAGGGTTCGGCACATCGGCGTGCGCCGGTCAGCCGGGCAACGCGCGGCAGCACCGTAGGTTTCCGCTGCGTGGCGGTACGGCGAATGCGGCGCAGACCGGCTTGAGACCAGAACCGGGGGAGGGAGGGTCCAACCATGAGCGAAACGCGCAGAGAGAGCGCCGACTTCGACGATCCCGCCATTGCGCTCGATCTGGGCGGCGATGCACCGCTGTCGGCGGAGACGGAGGCCTACTTCGCAAAGTGCGAGGAGAAGCTGGGCCTGGTGCCGAACGTGCTCCGGGCCTACGCCTTCGACGAGAAGAAGCTGCGCGCCTTCACCGACATGTACAACGACCTGATGCTCGCCGATTCCGGGCTCACCAAGCTCGAGCGCGAGATGATCGCCGTCGTCGTCTCCAGCGTGAACCGTTGCTACTACTGCCTCGTCGCCCACGGCGCAGCGGTGCGCGAGCTCTCAGGCGATCCGGCGCTCGGCGAGCTGATGGTGATGAACTACCGGGCCGCGCGCCTGTCGCCGCGCGAGCGCGCGATGCTCGACTTCGCCTGGAAGCTCACCGCCGAACCCTTCGGCGTCGGCGAGGCGGATCGCGAGGGCCTGCGCGAGGCGGGCTTTTCCGAGCGCGACGTCTGGGACATCGCTTCGATCGTGGGCTTCTTCAACATGTCGAACCGGGTCGCCGCCGCCACCGACATGCGCCCCAACGCCGACTATCACGCCCGCGGCCGCTAACCGTTCAGCCGCTGACCCGTCTTGCGTGCTTGCCTTTTCGCCCGCCGGGGGGATAGGAGTAGCGCCACTCTGGAACAAGTTGGAAGTCTGCCGCCATGGAGAAGTTCACGGTCCTCACCGGCGTCGCTGCGCCGCTGCCGATGATCAATGTCGACACCGACATGATCATTCCGAAGCAGTACCTGAAGACGATCAAGCGGACCGGCCTCGGCACGGGGCTCTTCTCCGAGCTTCGCTACAACGAGGACGGCAGCGAGAATCCGGACTTCGTGCTGAACAAGCCGGCCTACCGCAACGCCGAGATCCTCGTGGCCGGCGACAATTTCGGCTGCGGCTCGAGCCGCGAGCACGCGCCCTGGGCGCTGATGGACTTCGGCATCCGCTGCGTGATCTCCACGTCCTTCGCCGACATCTTCTTCAACAATTGCTCGAAGAACGGCATCCTTGCGATCAAGGTCTCCGAGGACGAGCTGGCGCTCCTGATGGACGACGCCGAGCGCGGCGCCAACGCAACGCTGACGGTCGATCTGGAAGCCCAGGAGATCCACGGCCCCGACGGCGGCGTCCTCAAGTTCGAGGTCGATCCGTGGACCAAGCACTGCCTGCTCAACGGCCTCGACGACATCGCGCTGACGCTGGAAAAGGCACCGACCATCGGCGGCTACGAGGACGAGGTCTCCAAGGACCGTCCCTGGGTCTGAGCCCAGGGTGCGGCGGGGTCATCGCCGCCTGCTCCGATTGCGATCGGACGCAAAAAAGGGGCCGTGAGGCCCCTTTTCCATGTCTGCGTTCTGTCTTTGCAATCAGCTGTCGAGGCTGTCGAGCGCGTCGAGGATGGCCCGGGTCATTTCCTCGGTGCCGACGGTCTCGGCGCCTTCCGGCGCGATGTCGCCAGTGCGCACACCGGTGTCCAGCGCCTTGGAGATGGCGGCCTCCAGAAGGTCGGCCTCCTCGATCATGCCGAACGAATAGCGCAGCGCCATGCCGACCGAGGCGATCATCGCGATCGGGTTGGCGCGGCCGGTGCCGGCAATGTCCGGGGCGGAGCCGTGGACCGGCTCGTAGAGCGCCTTGCGCCGACCGGTGACCGGATCCGGAGCACCCAGCGAGGCCGACGGCAGCATGCCGAGTGACCCGGTCAGCATTGCGGCCACGTCGGAGAGCATGTCGCCGAACAGGTTGTCGCAGACGATGACGTCGAACTGCTTCGGCCGGCGCACCAGCTGCATGCCGCAGTTGTCGGCCAGCATGTGCTCCAGCTCCACGTCCGGGTAGTCGGCCTTGTGGACTTGCTCCACCACTTCGCGCCACAGCACGCCCGTCTTCATGACGTTGCGCTTCTCCGACGACGTCACCTTGTTGCGGCGGGTGCGGGCGAGGTCGAAGGCGACGCGGGTGATGCGCTCGATCTCGAAGGTGTCGTAGACCTGCGTGTCGATGCCGCGCTTCTGGCCGTTGCCGAGATCGCGGATCTCCTTGGGCTCGCCGAAATAGACGCCGCCGGTGAGCTCGCGCAGGATCAGGATGTCGAGACCCTCGACCAGTTCCTTCTTCAGGCTGGAGGCCTCGGCCAGCGCCGGATAGCAGATCGCCGGGCGCAGGTTGGCGAACAGCTCCAGGTCCTTGCGCAGGCGCAGCAGGCCGGCCTCCGGGCGGTGCTCGTAGCCGACATTGTCCCACTTCTCGCCACCGACGGCGCCGAACAGCACGGCGTCCGCCGCCAGCGCCTTCTGCATGGTCTCGTCGGTGATGGAAACGCCGTGCGCGTCGTAGCAGGAGCCGCCGACGAGATCGCTCTCGGTGGTGAAGAGCTCCTTGCCGGCACGCTTGTTGAACCAGCCGATGACTTCGACCGCCGATGCCATGATCTCCGGACCGATCCCGTCTCCGGGGAGCAGCAGAAGCGAATGGGTGGTCATCGGCGTTGCCTTTCCTGAAAGTCTTCGTGTCGTTGTGTGGATGCGGTCCCGCGGGTGCGGGTCGAGAAGCTGCCTATCGGCTTCCTCCGGTCAAGGCAAGCGCGGCTCGGGGCGTGAGGCCCTGCAGCACGGCGAGATCGACGTTGGACCCGCAGGCGAGGACGCCGACCCGCTCGCCGGCGGCCGGTGTGTAGGCCCCGCAGAGGAGGGCGGCAAGCGCGGTGGCGCCACCGGCTTCCGTTGCCGTGTTCAGATCGCGCCACAGGAGCGTCTGCGCCGCCTCGATGGCGCTGTCGGGGACAAGCACCGCCTCTTCCACGAACGCCTGGGTCTGGAGAAAGGGCAGGGTGCCGATCCGCTTCGCGCCCAGCGAATCCGCCGCCACGCCCTCCACGGTCACGTCCACAGGCTCGCCGGCTGCGCGCGCGGCGTGGAGGCAGCAGGAGGTCTCCGGCTCCACGGCCACGACCTTCGTCCGGCCCTCGTACCAGGTGGCCACACCCGCAATCAGGCCGCCACCGCCCACCGCCACCAGCACGGTGTCGAGTTCCGGCGCCTGGTCCTGCCATTCCAGCCCGACGGTGCCCTGTCCGGCCACGGTCGTCTCCGCGTCGTAGGGATGAATGTCGATGGCGCCGGTCTGGTCCCGAAAGCGTGCGCAGGCGTCGGCAGCGTCGGCATAGCGGGCACCGCCGACATGCACGTCCGCCCCGGCCTGGCGGATCTTCGCGATCTTCACCGGCGAGGAGATTTCCGGAACGAAGATCGTTGCCCGGTGGCCGAGTCGGGAGGCGGCATAGGCCACGGCCGCGCCGTGGTTGCCGCCGGAGGCGGCCGCAACGCCGGCCGCCGGAACGTCCGCGGTGATCAGCGAGTTGAAGGCGCCGCGCGACTTGAACGAGCCCGCGTGCTGCAGGCACTCCAGCTTTACGACCAGATCCAGGTCGAGCCCGAAGGCGCTGCGTCCCGGCCGGATCACCGGCGTGCGGCGCACATGATCGACGATGCGCGCGTGGGCTGCCTCGATGTCTGCGCGGGAAACGGGCAGGCGGGCGGTAGCGGTCATGGTCGGGGCTCTTCGATTGTCGGCTCGGATCGCGGGATCAGGTGACAAGCGTCGCCACGGCGGTGACCACCAGCTCGATGCCGATCAGGGTCAGGAGGACCTTCAGCGAGGTCCGGAAGATGTGCTCGGGCAGGCGGCGCAGCACGCGGGTCCCGAGGACGGTGCCGAGGAAGCCGGCCGCGATCATGGTCGCGGCCAGCGGCAGCCAGGCGCCGAAGGCAAAGCCCAGCGCGCCGAAGGCCAGCACCTTCAGACAGTGCTGCATCACCATGGAGCCGGCGAAGGTCGCCACCAGCTCTTCCTTGGTGAATTTCGCGTGGGCATAGAGCGACATGACGAAGGGGCCAGTGGCGCCGACGAACATCGACAGGAGCGTGGATATCCCGCCGCCGATGGCGAGCAGGACCGGGTTTCCCTCGCCGATTGCCGGCATCCGGCCCCAGACCGACCAGAGCACGAACAGGCCGACGCCGAGCTTCAGGGCAACGGCCGGCACGTCGACCACGACCATTCCGCCGATCACGGCACCGATGGAGGCACCGATGGCGAAGACGAGCAGGATGTCCCAGCGCGCGTGACGGACCTGCAGCAGCGCGCGGCCCCCGTTGGAGCCCAGTTGCACCAACCCGTGTACGGGCACGAGCGCGTGGATCGGCACCAGCGGTATCATCACCGCGACCATGGTCAGTCCGCCGCCGATCCCGAAGGCGGCTGTCATCGCCGATGTCAGGCACGACACGACAACAAGCAGGGCCGCCGCCCACAGCGGCAGGCCTTCGGGCGTGAGCAGGGAAAGGACGTCCAACGGGCGGGAACCTCTTGGAGCGAGCGTCTGGTCCCGTCAGGCGAACCGTCTATCCGGGGAGCACTCGAGCGGTGGGGCCGGCCGCACAGCCGGACGCGGGTCTGCGGGATACGGGGGCGTCAGGACGGGTCGCGGCGCCGGATCCGTACGATCAGCTTTTCCACCGACGGGAGGATATTGTCCACCATCACGTCGATGCCGGCCGCGTTTGGATGGATGCCGTCACCGAGACCGTATTGCGGCTCGCCGGCCACACCGTCCAGGAAGAACGGGTAGAAAACCGCGTCGTGGCGGTCCGCCAGACGGGCGAAGATCGGGTTGAAGGCCGCCTCGTAGTCCGGCCCCATGTTCGGCGGCGCGCGCATGCCCGCGAGAAGAACCGGGATGTTGCGCTCCGAAAGCCGGGTCAGCATGGCGTCGAGATTGGCTTCCGTGGTGGCGGGATCGATGCCCCGCAGCGCGTCGTTGCCACCCAGTTCCAGGATCACCCCGTCCGCGTCGTCCGGCACCGACCAGTCGAGGCGGGAGAGGCCGCCCGACGTGGTATCGCCGGACACGCCTGCATCGACGATCGTTACGGCCTCGCCGCGCTCTTCAAGCCTGGCCTGAAGCCGATCGGGAAAGCCCTCGTCGGGGCCGAGCTGGTAGCCCGCCGTGAGGCTGTCGCCGAATGCGACGATGATGATCGGGTCCGCCGCCCGGGCCGGAAGGCCGAGAAGCAGGGCGCAGGCTGCGACAAGGATGATCCGCATGGATGTCCGTTTCGTCTGGATATGAGGCAGGCGAGAACCATATGCCCGGAAGGCCCGTCTCCGGGCCGATCGATTGTGCCGTCTGCCAGTAGTTCAGGAATTCGACCAGAGGGGGGCCACTTGGCCGAACCAGCGATTGCGCTCGATGACGTGCACCTGAGTCTGGGGTCGGGCGCGGCCCGCGTCCATATCCTCAAGGGCGTTTCCCTCGACATCTCGGCCGGCGAGTCCGTCGGTATCGTCGGGCCTTCCGGGTCCGGCAAGTCGACGCTCCTGATGGTGCTCGGCGGGTTGGAGCGGGCGGATGCCGGTTCGGTTCGGGTTGCCGGCAGCGAATTGACCGGTCTTGGCGAGGACGATCTCGCGCGATTTCGCGGCCGCTCCGTCGGCATCGTCTTTCAGGCCTTCCACCTGATCCCCACCATGACCGCGCTGGAGAATGTGGCGGTGCCGCTTGAGCTGGCCGGCGCGCCCAACGCCTTCGATCGGGCCCGCGCGGAGCTCGCCGCCGTCGGTCTTGCCGACCGGACCGACCATTACCCCACCGAACTGTCCGGCGGCGAACAGCAGCGCGTCGCGATCGCCCGGGCGCTGGCGCCAGAACCGGCGCTCCTGTTGGCCGACGAGCCGACCGGCAATCTCGACGAGGACACCGGCGCCCCCATTGTCGACCTGATGTTTCAGGCCTGCGCGGAGCGCGGCATGACGCTGGTCATCGTCACCCACGATCCGGAACTCGCCCGGCGCTGCCGGCGCACCGTGCGGATGCGGGCCGGCGAAGTGGTGGGCGCGGAAAGCGCTCCGGCCCTCGTCGAGGCGCGCTAGACCCATGGCATCGACCGGCCACGGGGCAGGGCTGTCCACCGCCTTCCGCTTTGCGCTGCGCGAGATGCGGGGCGGGCTCAAGGGCTTCTACGTCTTCATCGCGTGTATTGCGATCGGCGTCGGCACTATAGCCGGCGTCGGCTCGCTCGCCAGGGCGCTCACCGACGGCATCGTCGCAGAGGGGCAGACCATCCTCGGCGGCGATCTCGATGTTTCGCTCATTCACCGCCGGCTCGATGGCGGCGAGCGGACCTGGCTCGCCGATCTCGGTCGCATGTCCGAAATGGCGGAGATGCGGGCGATGGTTCGCCGGCCGGACACGTCGGATCAGGCGCTGGTCGAACTCAAGGCCGTCGATGGCGCCTACCCGCTCTACGGCACGGTGGAGCTCGACGGGGGCGGGTCGCTCGACGAGGCCCTTGCCGGCAGCGCAGCGCCGTATCCGGTGGTGGCCGATGCCACTTTGCTCGCACGCCTCGGTGTCGATGTCGGCGACACGCTCGCGCTCGGGCGGACCAGCGTCCGCATCGTCGATACCATCGACAGCGAGCCAGACAAGCTGTCCGGCGGGGTCGAATTCGGGCCCCGGCTGATGATCTCCGTCGATGCCTTGGATGAAACCGGTCTCGTTCAGCCCGGAAGCCTGGTGCGCTGGCACTACCGGATCGCCGGCGAGACGAGCTCTTTCTCGGCAAGCCGTATCGAGGACATCACCCAGGCTGCCAACACCACCTTCCCGCAGGCCGGCTGGCGTATTCGCTCGCGCACGGATGCGGCGCCCGGCCTGCGCGATTCCATCGGCCGCTTCGCCCAGTTCCTGACCCTGGTCGGGCTGACGGCGCTGGTGGTCGGGGGTGTCGGCGTGGCCAACGCGGTGAAGGCCTATCTCGACCGCAAACGCGCGGTCATCGCCACGTTCCGATGCCTTGGCGCCGACGGCGGCTTCGTGTTCCGCGTCTATCTGATCCAGATCCTGCTTCTGGCCGGAATCGGCATTGCCATCGGCCTGGTCATCGGCGCTGTTATCCCGCCGCTTGCTGCGGTGCTCCTTGAGGGCATCCTGCCGGTCTCCAGCCTCACCGGAATCTTTCCGGCGCAACTCGCGCTCTCGGTTCTCTACGGCCTTCTGACGGCGCTCGCCTTCGCGCTCTGGCCGCTCGGCCGGGCACACGACGTGCCGCCGACGGCCCTGTTCCGCGAACGGTCCGGCTCCGAGGTCCGGCTCCCGCGCCGGCGCTACCTGGCCGCTACGGCGGCCGTCACTGCCGTGCTGGCCGTGGTGGCGGTCCTGCTCGCCCACGACCGGTTCCTGGCGCTGGTCTACGTGGTCGCCGTCGCCGCCGCCTTCCTGCTCCTGCGCGTCGTCGCCTGGGTGATCATGGCGCTCGCCCGGCGCAGTCCGAGGCCGCGCTCGACCGGGGCGCGGCTGGCGCTCTCCAACATTCACCGGCGCGGCGCGCTGACGCCGACCGTGGTCCTGTCGCTCGGCCTCGGCCTTGCGCTCCTGGTGACGCTGGCGCTCATCGACGGCAATCTGCGCTCCACACTGACCTCGCGCCTGCCGGACGAGGCGCCGAGCTTCTTCTTCGTCGATATCCAGGACCGGGAAAGGGACGCCTTCCTGCAGACGCTGGAGGGGGACGCGCCCGACGCGCTCATCGAGACCCAGCCCATGCTGCGCGGCCGCATCGTGGCGCTCAAGGGCATTCCGGCCGCCGACTATCCGGCGCCTCCGGAAGCGCAATGGGTGCTCAGGGGCGACCGCGGCATCACCTACTCCGAAACGCTGCCGGACAATTCGAAGGTGGTGGCCGGCCAGTGGTGGTCGCAGGACTACCAGGGCACGCCACTGGTCTCCTTCGCCGAGGAGCTGGGCCGGGAGCTCGGCCTGGAAATCGGCGACAGCGTCACCGTCAACGTGCTCGGCCGCGAGATCGAGACGGAGGTGGCCAACTTCCGCACGGTGGCCTGGGAAAGCCTCTCCATCAACTTCGTCATGGTGTTCTCGCCCAACACCTTCGCCGGCGCCCCGCACGCGCACCTGGCGACGCTCACCTATCCCGATGGCGGCACGACGGAAGAGGAGGTGGGCCTGCTCAGGACGCTTGCCGAGACCCATCCGACGGTGACGGCCGTGCGGGTCAAGGACGCGCTGGACGCCGTCAACGATGTGGTCGGCGACATCGCGCTGGCGATCCGGGCGGCGGCCAGCGTCACCCTCGTCGCCAGCATCCTTGTGCTTGGCGGTGCGCTGGCTGCAAGCCACCGCGGCCGGATCTACGACGCGGTGATCCTCAAGACGCTCGGGGCCACCCGGGCCCGGCTGGTGGGCGCCTTTGCGCTTGAATACGCCATCATCGGCGCGGCGACGGCGGTGTTCGCCATCCTGACCGGAACGCTCGCCGCCTGGTACGTGCTCACCGAGATCATGGACGTTGAGTTCGAGATGATGCCGCTCACGGCCGCCGGGGCGGTGGTGGTGGCGCTGGCCGTGACTGTGGGGCTGGGGCTCGTGGGGACCTGGCGCGCGCTGGGCGAGAAGCCGGCGGCCATCCTCCGCAACCAGTAGTCAGCCTCGTCGGAATTGTCAGCCGGTTTCGGTCGTGGGGCCGCGCGGTCGGACGCCGGCCCAAATGGGGGAAGGCGTGCCGGATGTTCGACGATCCGGCACGCCACCACCATCTGCGTCCCGCTCCCAGTCCGTCAGGTTCCGGACCGGGAGAGTTGGGCAAGGAGGTCGGGACGGGTTCGACCCTAAGCGGCGGTTCTTAATCGTTTCCGAACGCGGACCAGAAAGTTGACACGGTTCCGCCATTTTTTCGCGCAGACCGGAAACGCGCACGGCCGCGCACCTCTTTTGCGCGGAATCGCGCAGCGGAGAGGTGCGCAGAACTGCGCAGTTCTGCGCGATATTGCGCGGCGCCCGCGGGCCTCCGGCGGCCTGTTCGATGCTCGCCCGCGCAACGAAAGACGGGCGCCGAAGCGCCCGTCATTAACCCCAATTGCGACCGAAGTGGCCTCGCTCAGGCGAGCGGGTCGGCCACGTGGTCAGGCTCGGGATGGTCCTTGCGCTTGCCGGACAGGGCATCGCCGATCCACTGGAACATCACGTAGAGGCCGGGGATCAGGATGATGCCGAATACGGTCGCCACCAGCATGCCGCCGAGCACCGTGATGCCCAGCACCACGCGGCTTACGGCGCCGGCGCCGGTGGCCACCACCAGCGGGTACAGGCCGAGGATGAACGCGAAGGCGGTCATCAGCACGGCGCGGAACCGCATGTGGGCACCCTGGAGGGCGGCAGCGTAGCGGGTGTGGCCGGCCTCGCGCTCCTCCTTGGCGAACTCCACGATCAGGATCGCGTTCTTCGCCGCCAGGCCGATCAGGAGCACCAGACCGATCTGGACGTAGACGTTGAGGGCGATGCCGAAGATGGTCACCGCGGCCACCGCGCCCAGCGTCGCCACCGCCACCGAGGTCAGCACCGCGAACGGGATCGCCCAGCTCTCGTACTGCGCCACCAGGAACAGGTAGCCGAACAGGAGCGCCAGCCCGAACAGCGCCGCGATGGAGCCGCTCTGGTTGGCCTCCTGGTAGGACAGGCTCGACCACTCGAAGCCGTAGCCGTCCGGCAGGGTCTTGGCGGACACTTCCTCCATCGCCTTCATGGCGTCGCCCGAGGCGTAGCCGGGCGCGGCCTGGCCGTTCACCTGGGCGGAGAGGAACTGGTTGTAGCGGTAGGCCAGGCTCGGGCCGAAGTCGAACGAGGTCGAGGCGAGCGTCGACACCGGCACCATGTCGCCCGTGGTCGAGCGCACATAGAGCCTGTCGATGTCGTCGATCCGGTTCCGGAATTCCTGGTCGGCCTGGATGTTCACCTGGAAGATGCGGTCCAGGTAGGTGAAGTTGTTGACGAACATCGAGCCCAGCTGCGCCTGCAGCGTGTTGTAGAGGCTCGAGACCGGCACGTTGAGCGCCTCGGCCTTGGTCCGGTCGATGTCCATGTAGATGCGCGGCACATCGGCCGTGTAGCTCGAATAGGCCGAGCCGATGCGCGGGTCGCCATTGGCGGCCACGATGAGCGCGCGCAGCGTCGACGACAGCTCGCTCGGCGACTGGCCACCCAGAGCCTCGAGCCGGTAGTCGAAGCCGGCGGCGCTGCCGAGGCCGGGGATCGGCGGCGGCGGGAAGGCGAACACGTTGGCGGCCGGGATCGCGGCGAAATCGGCCGACAGCGCCTCGTAGATGCCCTTGAGCGAGGTTTCGGGCGTAGTCCGCTCATCCCACGGATTGAGCACGATGATGGCCAGGCCGTTGTTGGAGCCCGGCGCGCCGGACAGCAGGCTGTAGCCGGAGACGGTGACGACGTTCGCCACGCCCTCCTGCTTGCTGGCAATCTGCTGGACCTCTGCCATGATCTTCTCGGTCTGCGGCAGGGCGGCGCTGGATTCTAGGCTGACGTCCACGAACAGGACGCCCTGGTCCTCGTTCGGCAGGAAGGCGCCGGGCAGTCGGTCCAGCAGAACGAAGGCGGCCCCGCCGACGGCGAGGATGATGATGCCGGCAAGCGCCGAACGCCGGGCGATCAGCCCGACCACCTTCACGTAGCCGTTGCGGGTCTTGTCGAGGCCGTAGTTGAAATAGCGGAAGAAGAAATTCTTCTTCTCCTTCGGCGGCGTCAGCACCAGCGAGCAGAGTGCCGGCGACAGCGTCAGCGCGTTCACCATGGAGATGAACACCGCCATCGAGATGGTCACGGCGAACTGGCGGAACAGCTCGCCGGTGATGCCGGGGAAGAAGGACACCGGACCGAACACGGCGAACAGCACCAGCGTCGTGGACACGATCGGTCCGGTCACCTGGTTCATCGCCTTGATGGTGGCGGCGCGCCGGTCGAGCCCGTCCTCCTCCATGACGCGGGTGACGTTCTCCACCACCACGATGGCATCGTCCACCACCAGGCCGATGGCCAGCACGATGGCGAACATGGAGATCGTGTTGAGCGAGAAACCGAACAACAGAAGGAAGATGAACACGCCGATCAGCGACACCGGAATGGTGATCGCCGGGATCAGCGTCGCCCGGAGGTTTTCCAGGAAGACAAACACCACCAGCAGCACGATCACGCCGGTGATCGCCAGCGTGTGGGTGATTTCCTCGATGGAGGCGGAGACGAACAGGGTGGAGTCGTAGACCGTCTCCACGGCGAGACCCTGCGGGAAGCGACCCTTCAGGCGCTCCAGCTCGGCCTGTACGCCTTCCGCGACCGCAAGCGCGTTGGCGCCGGGCGCCTGGTAGATGGCCAGCGTCGCGGCCGGTGCGCCGTTGAGGGCGGAGTTCGACGAATAGGTCTGCGCGCCCAGTTCGACGCGGGCGATGTCGCCGACCCGGACCACCGCGCCATCCTCGCCGGTGCGCACGATGATCTGCTCAAACTCGGAGGGCGACTCCAGCTGGCCGACGGCGGTGATGGTGTACTGGTTGACCTGGTCGTCGCCGATGGGCGGACCGCCGATCTGGCCGAGGGCAGCCTGGATGTTCTGGTCCTGGATGGCGGAGACGACGTCCTGCGGCGACAGGCCGATCGCGGACATCTTGTCCGGGTTCAGCCAGATGCGCATGGAGTAGTCGAGTTCGCCGAGCAGGTTCGCGGCGCCCACGCCGGTGACGCGGGCCAGCGGATCGCGGATGTTGATGGACGTGTAGTTCGACAGGTAGACCGGATCGAAGGTGCTGTCAGGCGAATAGACGTTGATGACCAGGAGCATGTTGGTCGACTGCGCCTGAACCACCACGCCCTGCTCGATCACCGAGGACGGCAGCTTCGACGTCGCCTGGGAGACGCGGTTCTGCACGTTCACCTGGGCAATGTCGGGATCCGTGCCGATGTCGAAGGAGACGGACAGGGTGTAGGTGCCGGCCGAGGACGACACCGAGGACATGTAGATCATGTCCTCCACGCCGTTGACCTGCTCCTCGATCGGGCCGCCGACGGTGTTGGCGATGGTCTGCGCGTCCGCGCCCGGGTACGTCGCCGTGACCTGCACCACCGGCGGGGTGATGTCGGGATACTGGGCCACCGGGATCGAGTAGATCGCGAGAATGCCCGCGACCGTCAGCACGATGGAGATGACCGCGGCGAGGCGCGGCCTGCGTACGCAGATCTCGGAGATCATGGATCAGTTCCCCGAGCCGGAGGAGGAGGACGTCCCGCCGGAGCCGGACGTGCTGCCGCCGCTCGAGGAGTTCGCGTCGGAGCTTCCACCGCCGGACGCGGATGAGCCCGATCCGGACGCATCGGTGCCGGATGCGGATCCGGACGACGCGCCGGCCGCCGTGCCAGAGGACG
Organism: Amorphus coralli DSM 19760; assembly: GCF_000374525.1. Lineage (GTDB taxonomy): Bacteria > Pseudomonadota > Alphaproteobacteria > Rhizobiales > Amorphaceae > Amorphus > Amorphus coralli. The sequence goes on along the minus strand of NZ_KB894575.1, from coordinate 252,163 downwards.
GGGTGTCCGACGATCCGGAGGCGCCGGACGAGCCCGAACCGGTGCCTCCATCCGCCGCATCGACCTGGGATGCCTTGTCGAAGGCCACGCTGGTCGGGTTGACCTCCATGCCCGGCTGGATCTTCTGCACGCCCTGCACGACCACTGTGTCGCCGTCCTGCAGGCCGGAGGTGACGGCCCAGCCGTCGTTGACCTGGATCGAGGTCTCGATCCGGCGCTCCTGCACCTTGTTGTCGGTGTCGAGCACGAAGACGTAGCGGCCCTGGCGGTCTTCCTGGACGGCGGAGAGCGGGACGACCGGCAGGTTCACTTCCTTGGCCTGGCGCAGAACCGCGGTCACGTAGCCCCCCGGCAGAAGGGCGCCGTCGGGATTGGGGAAGTCGGCGTAGACGGCGATGGTGCCGGTGGTCTGCTCGACCTGGTTGCTGATGAAGGCGAGTTTGCCTTTGCCCTCGTAGGGCTTGCCATTGGGCAGCTGGATCTGCGGAACGAAGGCCTGCTCGCCCTTGGCGGTGGCAGCCGTGATGCCGTTTTCCTGAGCGAACTGGATCCAGTAGTTTTCCGGGATGGAGAACACCATGCGGATCGGGTCGATCTGCACCACCGTGGCGAGCGTGCCCGACTGCGTGTTCACCAGGTTGCCCTGGGTGACGTTGGTGGCGCCGATCCGGCCGTCGATCGGCGAATCGATCGTGGTGTAGCCGAGATTGATCTGGGCGGTCTGGATCTGGGCGTTGGCAGATTCGATGGCCGCCTGGCCGCTCTGAACGCTGGCGGCGGCCTCGTCACGCTCGGCCTGGGCCTGGTCGACCACCGACTGGGAGACGGTCTGCTTCTCCAGCAGCGTCCGCTGGCGGTCCAGATTGACCTGCGCGTTCTTCAGCGTCGCCTCGGCGCCGGCCTTCTGGGCCTTCGCGGTGGCGAGCTGCGCCTGGGCGGCGGAAAGCTGGGCCTGATACTGGTCCTGCTCGATCTGGTAGAGAAGCTCGCCCTTCTTGACGAACTCGCCTTCCTTGAAGGCCACCTGATCGAGGAAGCCTTCCACCCGGGCGACCACATCGACCTGCTGGATCGACTGGATGCGGCCGAGGAACTGCTGCGACGCGGCAACGTTCTCCGACTGGATCGCCGTTACCACGACGGCCGGCGGTGCCTTGTTGGCGCTGCCGCCTCCCTGGGCCATCGCCGGAAGCGTTGCTCCCGTCCAGAGGGCGGCGGCCAGCACCGCCGTCACGTGGATCGCTGCCGACCGGCCGCAGGACATGCGTTCGCCGCAGGATACCGCCATACCAAACCCTCTCCAGCACAAAGCCCCGACTGTCGTGAAGCTAGGCTTTAACACTCAATGGGAGCCCGGCGGAAGCACAAGTGCGCCTTACAAGGACGCCATTTCGCGCCATTGTGACCGCGTTGCATCGCGGGTGCCCTCGACAGGCTGCACTTGACAGCGGGCGCCGGCGGTTCGAAATCGCCTGCACGACCCGGCCGCGCCCGCCAACGGGCCCTGCCCACACGAGATCCAGGAAAAGGACCGAAAGCCCATGCGCGAGGCCTATATCGTCGACTATATCCGCACCCCGATCGGCCGGTTCGGTGGCAGCCTGTCGTCCGTCCGGGCCGACGATCTGGGCGCGCTTCCGCTCAAGGCGCTGGTGGAGCGCAATGCATCGGTCGACTTTTCCGCTGTCGACGACGTGATCTTCGGCAACGCCAATCAGGCGGGCGAGGACAACCGGAACGTGGCCCGCATGGCGGTGCTGCTCGCCGGCATGTCCGACGCGGTCACCGGCACCACCATCAATCGGCTGTGCGGCTCCGGCATGGACGCCACCGCCATGGCGGCGCGGATGATCAAGACCGGCGAGGCGGATCTCGTCATTTCCGGCGGCGTGGAATCCATGTCGCGCGCGCCGTTCGTCATGCCGAAGGCCGATACCGCCTTCTCGCGCAAGGCGGAGATCTACGACACGACCATCGGCTGGCGCTTCGTGAACCCGATCCTGGAGAAGCAGTACGGCGTGGAATCCATGCCGGAGACCGGCGAGAACGTCGCCGAGGACTTCCAGGTCAGCCGCGCCGACCAGGATGCCTTCGCCGCCCGCTCCCAGCAGCGCGCCGTGGCCGCCCAGGAGGCGGGCCGGCTGGGCGAGGAGATCATCCCGGTCACCATTCCGCAGCGCAAGGGCGACCCGATCATCGTCGACAAGGACGAGCACCCGCGCGCCGGCACGACGGTGGAGAAGCTCGCCAAGCTGCCGACGCCGTTCCGCAAGGACGGCACGGTGACGGCGGGCAACGCCTCCGGCGTCAACGACGGCGCCGCGGCGCTGCTGCTTGCCTCGGCCGAGGCGGTGGAGAAGTACGGCCTGACGCCGATCGCCAAGGTGGTGGCTGCGGCCACTGCCGGCGTGCCGCCGCGCATCATGGGCATCGGACCGGCGCCGGCCTCCAAGAAGCTGATGGAGCGCCACGGCCTCAAGATCAGCGATTTCGACGTCGTCGAGCTGAACGAGGCGTTCGCCAGTCAGGGGCTGGCCGTCATGCGTCAGCTCGGGCTTCCCGACGACGCCGACCACGTCAACCCGAACGGCGGTGCCATCGCGCTCGGCCATCCGCTCGGCATGTCCGGCGCCCGCATCGTCGGCACCGCCATGCGCGAGATGCAGCGCCGCGGGGGCAAGAAGGCGCTCGCCACCATGTGCATCGGCGTCGGCCAGGGCATCGCGCTGGCCATCGAGGCGGTGTGATTATTCCGCTCGCGCCGACGAGCTGACGCTCGCGGCTGCGCGGGCGCGGCCTCCGGCCGGCGCGCGGTCGCGCGCTGGTGGGTGCTATCCGGTTCGCACTGAGTTCTGCGGAAAGGCGCCCGCCCCATCCCGGCCGGAACCGACCCCGACAGCTTCTCAGACGACGACCTGCAGGCGCTCGCCGCCCGCCTCAACGCCACGCCGCGAAAATGCCTCGGCTACAAAACCCCCGCCGAGGTCTTTCTCAAACGACTGTTGCACTTCAAATGTGAATCCACCTTCCAGCCTTCGCTGGAATGAGCGGAGGGTGGGGTGGGTGGCGGAGAAAACCATCATTCCGCTGGGAGCCTGCCGACAAGCCCTATGGATCCCCGCTTTCGCGGGGATGAGCGGAGATTTGGGTTAGCGGTGGAGTGAACCAACCTCCGCCTATCCGGACCACTCTTACCAGCGCACGACCGTGCGCCGCCCGAGCAATCGCAGGAAAAGTGCTCTTGCGGTTTTCCGTCCGCGATTGCGGCTTAAGAAGCCAGGCCGCCCACCCGGAGCCGGTGAGCGCAAGCGAACTCGGCGCGAGGGGAATCTTTCGTCGCAACGCCGGACGGCGAACCGGTTCCCACTTTTCCTGCGATTGGCTTTCTCACTCCGCAATTCCGGACGCAAAACCGCAAGGTCACTTTTGCTGGAATTGCGTCAGCCCATCGCCGGGAGGATCTCGCGCAGGAGCTTGGTGCGGATGGCGCGGGGAAAATCGTCGTAGTCGTCGGCGATCTCGACGAAGGCGCCCGGCCCGCCGATCATCCGGTTCCTGAGATAGTGGTGCAGGTAGTCGACCTCGTCCTGGATGGCGAGGCCGTTGATCGTGATGCCGCGGGCCACCACCAGATTGCGGGCGTCGCGCAGCCAGGGGCCGAGATTGTTGATGCCGTCGGTGGCGACGTCGATGACGCGCTTGTCGGCGGCGAACGGGGCGGCCTCCAAAAGCGTCGCCGAGTAGGCCATGACGGCGGAGATCGAGGTGGAGCCGGGAGCGGCGAGGCGCGGCATTCCGGCGATGCGGTTGGCGAGTTCGGCGGCGGTTGCCGGTCCGTCGACAAGGCGCCAGGGCACCGCCACGGTCTGGATGTCGTCGGCCGACCACTGCACCACGGTGACGGCGATGCGTCCGTGGCGGCCCGCCTGGGCGGCGGCCACCACCGCCTCGTCGAGGAAGGCCTGGGCGAGGCCCCGGCGCTGCAGCTCGAACTCGCGGGCATCGACGGAATAGGAACAGTCGAAGGCGAGCACCAGGGCGATGTCGACGCGAGAGGACTGCGCGGAGGCGTGCGGCGCGAGGCCGGCCAGGGCCAAGAGGAGGCCGCTCGCGAGGAGGCCGGCAATGGTGCGGGGGCCGCGCGTCGGATGGGCTCGCATCCGGGAAGCCTAGAGCGTTTGCAGGCGAAGGGGAAACCGGTTCGCCTTCCATGCCGAGCGAAACGACTTCATCCGTCGCTTCGTCGATACTTACAACCGAACCCGACTGCGAAGCCTCGGATACAAAGCTCCCGCCGAACTCCTCGCCAATCTCACGGGACACAACACGAAAGCGGGGGATCCAGGGCCGCAAGCCGCAGCCTGTCCCTTCACCCGCTCACGCCGAGTGCGCATGTACGGCGCGAGCCTCCCTGTTATGTCATCTCCGCCGCGATCGTCTGGTGACCGGCCATGACCTCGGCCGCGCGCGCCTCGTCCGGTTCCGTCGACCACACGCCCTCCTCGTGGCTGCCGCCGAGCACGATGCCGTCGGAGCGCGGGAACATGTAGAGGTCGCGGGCCGGGTCCAGGTAGATATAGTCCACCTCCGGCTGCGGCAGGATTCTGGTGAGCTGGCCCTTCACCGGTACCATGTCGGTGTCGCCGAACAGGTCGCGGGCCCCCAGCCCGGCGCAGTTGACCACCAGCGGCTCCGGCAGCGCGGCAACGTCGGCCAGGTTCCGCAGGTCGCGCACCACCACCCGGCTGCCGCGCCTCTCCACGTCGGCCATCAGCCGGCGCAGGTAGACGTGCGTCTCGATGAACAGGGTCGTGAAGCTCGCCACGTGCGGGCTGGCGAACGACGTCTCGCCCGATGCGTAGTGGCGCAGCGTGTAGAGCTCCGGCGTCACCGCGAAGTCCCAGGGCAGCTCGATGGGCTGGTCGCCGATCAGGAAGAACTCGATCCAGCGGACGTTGTGGTCGCCGCCGACATAGGTCTGGAACGCGGTGTGGGCGTAGCGCGCTGCATGCGCGAGCTGGTCGCGGAAGGCCGGTGTCACCAGAGCCTCGTCGGCGATGTTGGTTGTCCCGAAGACCGCCGCGGAGACGTTGGAGGTGGTGTGCGGCGGCAGCGACGCGGCATAGACCGTCACCGCGAAGCCCCGGTCCTGGAGGAGCCGCGCCGTCGCCAGCCCGACCGCGCCCGCGCCGATCACCGCGGCGCGCCGGTGTTCGCTTTCCTGCGCCAGCCGGACGGCAAGATCGGCCGTGCCCCACGACAGCGTTACCCCGCAGCCGCCGTGGCCGTAATTGTGCACCACCATCTTGTCGCCGAGCGTCTCGGCGCGCACCACGAAGCCGGCCGGGCGGTACGGCCTGAGACCGGCGATCATGCCGATCACCCGCTGCTCGGTGACATCGACCTTCGCCAGCCGGCCCACGTCCTTCGGCGCGCTGATAGACTGCCTGCCGATGGAAGCGAGGGCCGGCGCGGCGGCTGCCGGCGCAAGCAGGGCCGCACCGCCCAAGAGCGCCCCGCCCTTCAGCGCCGTCCGCCTGTCGATCGTGGCCTGTCCGGTTTTGCGCATGTCCCGCCCCTCTCTCCTAAGCCCCGAAAAGGGTAGCATCGGAGGGGAGGCGGCGGGAGCGACCCGGACCGCCGGCCGGCCACCAGGCAAGACCCCGGAGCCACGCGGATCGGTCTCCGGCGATGCTGACAAACCACGATTGAGTATGCCCTAAATCTTTGTTTTTTCTTCTTCTTTCAGGATTTTCCGCTTCGCTCCACGGGGCCCGGGACCTGTCCGAAGGCCGGCGGCGCGTTCCAGTCATTTCCAATCATTGCGTCAGGGACGGGGGGAGGACGAAGCGCACGAACGTCTATCGGCAATTGAGTTTCGGATGCTGATTTGTCCGATTGCTTGTATTGTTCTCGCATGAGCTTGCTAGGCGAAAGAATTCGGACGCTCCGGAAGGAGCGCGGTCTGACGCAGGCCGCCCTGGCTGAACTGGTCGGCATGCGTCAGCAATCGATACAGTCAATTGAAAGTGGAATTGCGTATCGTCCACGCAAACTCTTCGAGATTTCGATTGCTCTGGGGACATCCGAAGCATTCTTGCTTGGAGAGTCGTCTGATCCTTCTCCGCCGTTGCAGCCGGTAACGGTTTCTGCAGAAAAACCCGAACTGGGCGGATCCAAGCTGCCTATAATGGGCGGGCAGTCTCAAGCCTTCCAAGACCAGATATGGCTTTCTGAGAAAGTAGGCGAGGTGCCCACAATTCCCGTGCTTGAATCGGTTCCGGGCGCGTTTGCTGTGTATGTCGGCGGCACATCAATGGAACCCCGCTACTTCCCCGGCGAGCTAATCTACGTGGACCCTGTGCGGCCTCCGTCCCGAGGTGACTTCGTTATCGTTCAGATCCGTCGATCATCGGAAGACGAAGCTGTGTCGGGGTTTATCCGTCGTTTCTGCGGTTTCGAGGGTAAGAGCGTGATGTTTCAGCAGTTCAATCCCCGCCTGGAGGAGCGATTTCCTCCCGATGTTATCCTTATACGGGGTGTCATCGTAGGGTGTACCAAGCCGTAATGGAGATTGCATCGCGAACCTCCCGCGTGCCGGTCTCCCGCACAGGCCGGTTCCGTCACGGTGGAGCCGTGAAGGTGTGAAGGCGTGAAGGGAGAGGGGGCGAGATGAAGGGGGCGGAACGCCTTCGTCCGCCCTGACAGGCGACCCGCCCTCGCAGGCGGCCTGCGCTTACAAGTGGCCTGCGCTCGCAAGTGGCCCGCACATGCGTGCCAACTCGGCGCCTGGCCCGGCGTCCGGCGCAGACCCGTCGGGCAAAGCCCCACTCCGCAGCCAGAACGAGCCCGACCATCGCGCACGGGGCGCGGCCGGTTCACGCTCCCGCACCCGGCTCGCATCCCGGTCGAGCGGGACGGGCCGATCCGGTCGGGCCGAAAAACGAAAGGGAACGCGCGGATCCACTCGCTTCCGCGCGATCCATCCGATGCGGCGACCACCCGAGGCGCTCTCGGGCCAGGACGGACCGTCGTCACCCGCGCCGGCGCGCGGTCACCGCTGGTCCGTCGATGCTCCGGGCGAATATGTCCGGCCTGCTTGGAAAGGCCGGGCCTATCGCCGGGACTGCTCATGCGGACCCGATCAGACGGGCGAACCCGATCAGACCGGCGGCCCTGTCAGACGGGCCTGTGCACGAGGGTCGACCTGTCGGTCTTCGGTACCGCGGCAGCCAGTGCGCCGCCGCGCGTAAGCTTGTCGGGTCGGACGGATCGGCCTTTCCTTGTTGGAAAGCGCCGCTCCAGCCGGAAGACTTCGAAAAGCCTTCGGGTCCCGGGAGGCTTCGAAAAGCCCCCGAATGACCTGCCCCCGGAGGGTTCTCGGAAAGAAAACCCTCAGACGACCCCCATGACGATGGCGGCTATGAAGACAAAAGCCGCTCCGAACAGAACAACGTTCATACGTCGGGCATAAGCCATGACGCACCTCCCTGAGGTACGGTTACCGAGCCTTTAACTATACACGCCGACGGGGAGGCCGGACCAGCAAATTCGTTGCTGCGCCGCGGGGGCTTCATGGTGCGGCGCGTGCTCCAAATTCGCTTCGCCGGAGAAAGGCTTTTCACGCCAGGGGTTTCCCGCCGGCAACCGGCGACAGCGCGCTGGGGTTGCTTGACTCCCGCGCCCGGCTCCGGAATCTTTTGGAACAAACCAGGAACATATGTCCGTGCCGAACCGCCGTGGAGCCCGCGTCTCATGGCCTCCGTCCCGCTTTCCGACCTGCGCGCCCGCATCGCCGCCCTGGAGGGCCGGGCGAGGGGCGCGGCCGTCTCCACGTCCGCTCCGGCGGGGGAGAGCGCGGCCGAAACCGTGCCCGCGCCGGGCGCATCCTCCGGCATGCCGCGCTTCGACGCCAGCGTGCTGGAGCGGCTTTATCCACAGGGGGCGCGACCGGAGGGCACCGTCCACGACCTCGTCTGCGCCCACCACCGCGATACCGGCGCGCTCACCGGCTTCGCCGCCGCGCTGATCGCCCGGATGGGCGCCGATGCCGGCCCCGTCGTCTGGGTGACCGATGCCGTCACGGCGGGGGAAACCGGCGGGCTCTACGGCCCCGGCCTTGCCGCCTTCGGGATCGACCCGGCCCGGCTGCTGCTGGTCACCGCGAAGAGCCCGGCGGAGGCCCTGTGGGCGATGGAGGAGGCGCTGTCGGTACCGCACCTGGCGGCGATCGTCGGCGAGATCGGCGGCGCGCCGCGGGTTCTCGACCTGACGGCCACCCGCCGGCTGGCGCTGAGGGCGGAGCGCCGCGGCACGCCGGTGCTGCTTTTGCGCCCCGCCGGACCGGACACCGCCTCCGCCGCGCGCGTGCGGCTGACGCTTGCCCCGCGCCCGTCCGGCCCCGACCCGCATGGCCTCGCCGTTCTCGGACGGCCCGGCTTCTCCATCCGTCTCACCCGCAACCGCGGCGGCCCCACCGGCGCCGTCGATCTGGAGGTCCGCCCGCATGACCACGGCTTCGTCCCCCGCCCGGCGCATCCTCTGCCTGTGGCTGCCGAGGCTGGCGACCGACCGGCGCGCCCGGGAGCGGCAGAGATCGTCGCCCTTCGCACCGCGTCCTGAGGCCGCCCGCGCCGAGCCGCCGCGCGCCACGGTGGCGAAGGTGGGAGCGGCGCAGATCCTCGCCGCCGTCGACGCGACCGCCGAGGCGGCCGGGCTGGAACCCGGCCTCGGCCTGGCGGAGGCGCGCGCGCTGGTGCCGGAGCTGGTGGTGGAGCCGCACGACCCTCAGGCCGACGCGGCGCTGCTCGACGCGCTCGCCACCGCCTGCGACCGCTACACGCCGCTGGTGGCGCTGGATCCGCCCGACGGCCTGTTCCTCGACGTCACCGGCTGCGTGCATCTGTTCGGCGGCGAGGCGGGACTGCTGGCCGATCTCCGTGCCCGGCTGGCCGGCGCCGGCTTCGCCGCGCGCGTCGCCATCGCCCCCTCGGCGGCGGCGGCCTGGGCGATGGCGCGCTACGGCCGGGCCGACATCCTGTCCGAGGCGGCCGTGGCCGACGCGCTGGAGCCGTTGCCCGTCGAGGCGCTGCGGCTTGCCCCGGAAACGGCGGCCGCGCTCCGGAGCCTCGGCCTGAAGACCGTCGGTTCGCTCGCCGCCCAGCCGCGCGCGCCGCTGGCCGCCCGCTTCGGCGCCGATCTGCTGCGCCGGCTCGACCGGGCCTACGGGCACGAGGAGGAGCCGATCACGCCGCGCCGGGCGATGCCGCTTCTGGTGATGGAGCGCCGGCTGGCCGAGCCGATCTTCCAGTGGGACGTGGTCGCCGCCTATCTCGCCCGCCTGGCCGCCTCGCTGGAGGAACGGCTGGAGGCGCGCGGCGAGGGCGCCCGGCGGCTGGTGCTGACGCTGTTCCACGCCGACGGGCGGGTCTCCGGCACAGAGATCGCCACCACCGGGCCGGTGCGCGATCCCGGCCGCATCGCGGCGGTGTTCGCGCCGAAGCTCGATGCGCTCGCCGCCCGGCTCACCATCGACAGCGGCATCGACCTGATCCGCCTGATGGCCTTCGAGACGGCGCCGCTTACCGCCCGCCAGGGCGATCTCGACGGCCACGCCGAGGCGGAGGCGGATCTCGCCCGGCTGATCGACGTGCTCAGCGCCCGGCTGGGGGCGGCGGCGGTCACGAGGCTTGTCGCCGGCGACAGCCACATCCCCGAGTTCGCCGGAGCGGCGCTGCCGGCCCACACGCAAAGCCAGGGAAAGTGGGAACCGGTTTCCGGCCCGGGCTTTGCGGGACAGGAGTCTTCCCTCACGCCGAGTTCGCTTCGCTCACCGGCTCCGGGTGGGCGGCCTGGTTTTTCCGCCGCAAAGCCGGACGGAAAACCGCAAGGGCACTTTTCCTGGCTTTGCTCGGGGGCCGCCGCGCTGGACCTGGCGGAGGGCGCCGCCCCTTACGAAAGCGAGCCGGAACCGCCGGAGCGGCCGCTGCGCCTGTTTCCCCGGCCGGAGCCCGTCGAGGCGGTTGCCGGGGTGCCGGACGGGCCGCCGGTGCGCTTCCGCTGGCGCAAGGTCGCCTACGTGGTGGCCCGGGCCGAGGGGCCGGAGCGCATCGCGGCGGAGTGGTGGCACGGCGGCGCGGTGGGCCCGACGCGCGACTATTTCCGCGTCGAGGACACCGACGGACGCCGCTTCTGGCTGTTCCGCGAAGGCCTCTACGAGCGCGAGACCAGCGTGCCCCGCTGGTATCTGCACGGGGTGTTTGCATGAGCAACGCCAGGAAAAGTGCCCTTGCGGTTTTCCGTCCGGCGTTGCGGGGAAAAAGCCAACGCCAGGAAAAGGGAGACCAGGTTTTCCGTCCGGCGTTGCGTCTTTTCCGCTCACGCGAGCTCGCTCCGCTCGCGGCTACGCGGGCGCGCCCTGACCGGGCGGCGCGCGGTCGCGCGCTGGTGGGTGCCGTCCGGCGAAGCCGCGTTGTTTCACTCCACGCCCGCCCCCACACTCCGCTCATCCCCGCGAAGGCGGGGATCCAGGGCCGCAGGCCGCAACCTGTCGCCTTGCCCCCTCACGACGAGGCCGCGTCGCTCGCCGGCGCCGCGTGAGCGATAAGCCCTAATCCCATGCCCACGCCCCCCTCCCGCTTCGTCGAACTGGCCGCCGCCAGCAACTTCTCCTTCCTCAAGGGCGCCTCGCACCCGGAGGAGATGGCGGTGCGCGCCGCCGAGCTGGGGCTCGCCGGCCTGGCCATCGCCGACAGGAACACGCTCGCCGGCGTGGTGCGGGCGCACGCGGCGGCGAAGGAGGCGGGGCTGCCCTTCGCCGTCGGCTGCCGGCTGGTCTTTTCCGACGGCACGCCGGAGCTGCTCGCCTGGCCCACCGACCGCGCCGCCTACGGCCGGCTCTGTCGTCTCCTCACCGCTGGCAACATGCGCGGCGCCAAGGCCGACTGCCGGCTCCAGCGCACCGATCTTGCCGAGCACGGCGCGGGGATCGTCTTCGCCATCCTGCCCTTCACCGCGCCGGAGGCGGACATCCAAGAGACCGTCCGGGTCCTGAAAGACGCCACCGACGAGACGGTGCGGGTCGTCGCCACCGCCGCCTACGGCCCCGCCGACCGGCGCCGTCAGGCCGCGGCCGCGCGACTGGCCGCCCGGCTGGAGCTACCGCTTCTCGCCTCGCTCCTGCCGCTCTATCACGCCCCGGAGCGGCGCATCCTGCAGGACGTGCTCACCGCGATTGCCGCCCACGTTCCGGTGGATGCCGCCGGCACCCGGCTTCAGGCCAACGCCGAGCGTCATCTGAAGCCACCGGAGGAGGTGGCGCGGCTGTTCCGCGACTATTCCGATGCCGTTTCGGAAACGGTGCGGCTCTTCTCCCGGCTTTCCTTCTCCCTCGACGAGTTGCGCTACGACTATCCGGAAGAGGTCACCGACCCCGGCTCCACCCCGCAGGAGACGCTGATCCGCCTGACGCGCGAGGGGGCAGCGGCGCGCTATCCGGCCGGCGTGCCGGAGAAGGTCGAAAAGGCCATCGACCACGAGCTCGCCCTGATCGGCGAACTCGACTACGCCCCCTATTTCCTCACCGTCCACGACATCGTCCGCTTCGCCCGCTCCCGCGCCATCCTGGCCCAGGGGCGCGGCTCGGCGGCCAACTCCGCCGTCTGCTTCTGTCTCGGCATCACCGAGGTGGACCCGGAGCGCACCGACCTCCTGTTCGAGCGCTTCATTTCGGCGGAGCGCCGCGAACCGCCCGACATCGACGTCGACTTCGAGCACGAGCGGCGCGAGGAGGTGATCCAGTACGTCTATGCCAAGTACGGCCGCGACCGCGCCGGCCTCGCCGCCACGGTGATTTCCTACAGAAGCCGCTCCGCCGCCCGCGAGATCGGCAAGGCGCTGGGGCTGTCGGAGGACGCCGTCTCGTCGCTGTCGGGCACCATCTGGGGCCACACCTCGTCCGGCATCGGCGCGGAAGAGGCGAAGCGCGCCGGCCTCGATCCGGCCGATCCGCGGATCGGCCACCTGGTGCGGCTGTCGCACGAGATCATGGGCTTTCCGCGCCACCTCTCCCAGCATGTCGGCGGTTTCGTCATCACCCGCGGCCGGCTCGACGAGGTGGTTCCCATCACCAAGGCGGCGATGGAGGACCGCACCATGGTGGAGTGGGACAAGGACGATCTCGACGCGCTGGGCATCCTGAAGATCGACATCCTGGCGCTCGGCATGCTGACCTGCATCCGCAAGGCCTTCGCGCTGCTCGGCCGCCATTATGCCGACGAGCTGGCGGCAAGCGACGCCGCCGCGCCGTCGGCCTACCCGCGCTTCCACCCGATGCGCGACGGGGAATGGGACGGCGCCGGCCCGGCCGCCCCCTCCATCGCCGTCGACCCGCGCGCCATGGGCGAGGCCTCCGCCCCCTCGCTTGCCGAGCCCTGGCCGGTGACGCTCGCCTCCATCCCCGAGGGGGACCGGGCCGTCTACGACATGATCTGCCGGGCCGACACGCTGGGCGTCTTCCAGATCGAGAGCCGGGCGCAGATGTCGATGCTGCCGCGGCTGCGCCCGCGCGAATTCTACGACCTGGTCATCGAGGTGGCGATCGTGCGCCCCGGGCCGATCCAGGGCGACATGGTGCATCCCTATCTGCGCCGCCGCCAGGGCAAGGAGCGGGTGGAGTATCCCGCTCCGTCACCGGCGCACGGCCCTGCGGACGAGCTGCAACAGGTGCTGGGCCGGACGCTGGGCGTGCCGCTCTTCCAGGAACAGGCCATGAAGATCGCCATCGTCGCCGCCGGCTTCACGCCGTCGGAGGCCGACCGGCTGCGCCGCGCCATGGCGACCTTCCGCAAGGTCGGCACGATCCACACCTTCCAGGCGAAGATGGTGGAGGGCATGGCGCGGCGCGGCTACGACCGGGCCTTCGCGGAGCGCTGCTTCCAGCAGATCGAGGGCTTCGGCGAGTACGGCTTCCCGGAAAGCCACGCGGCGAGCTTCGCGCTGCTGGTCTACGCCTCGTGCTGGCTCAAGTGCCACTACCCGGACGTCTTCTGCGCGGCGCTGCTGAACAGCCAGCCGATGGGCTTCTACGCGCCGTCCCAGATCGTCCGAGACGCCCGAGCCCACGGCGTCGAGGTGCGTCCCGCCTGCGTCAACGCCTCCGGCTGGGACACCACGCTGGAGCCGGGTCCTGAGGCGCGCGGGCGGCTCCACCGCGACCATGCTTCCATGCACGAGGCGGTGCGCGCGCGCTGCGCCGTCCGCCTCGGCCTGCGCCAGGTGAAAGGGCTGTCGGAAGACGCCGCCGCCAGCCTCGTGCGCCATCGGGGGAAGGGCTACGATTCCGTCCGCGATCTGTGGCTGAGGACTGGGCTGTCGCGCGCGGTCATCGAGCGGCTCGCCGGCGCCGATGCCTTCGCGGGGCTGGGGCTCACCCGGCGCGACGCGCTGTGGGCGGCGCGCGGGCTGGACGAGGGGGCGGCGGCGGAAACCCTGCCGCTCTTCGCCGCCGCCGACACCGCCGATTTGAGGCGTGAGCCGGACGCGGACCTGCCGCCCATGCCGCCCGGCGAGGAGGTGATCCACGACTATCGCACCCTGTCCTTGTCGCTGAAGGCGCACCCGGCCGCCTTCGTGCGCGACCGGCTGGCGGCGGACGGCGTGATCCCGGCCGAACGGCTCTCGGAGATCGCCAACAACCGCCGCGTCTCCGTCGCAGGCCTCGTTCTGGTGCGCCAGCGCCCGGGTTCGGCCAAGGGGGTCATCTTCATGACGCTGGAGGACGAGACCGGGGTCGCCAACATCATCGTCTGGCCGAAGACCTTCGAGCGATTCCGGGGCATCGTGCTGGGCAGCCGCTTCACCCAGGTCACCGGCCGCCTGCAGACGGAGGACGGGGTGATCCACGTCGTCGCCGACCGGCTGGTGGACCGCACCGCCGATCTCGTGGCGTTGAAGGACGCGGCGGCGCTGCCGGCCGGCGCCCGCCGCAAGGGCCCGGTGCTGCCGGAGGTGGAGGGCGCCATGGCGCACGCCGACGAGGTGAAGACCCAGAGCGAGGACGCCCGCGACAAGCCCAAGCCGTCGGCGCGCATTGCCCGGCTGCTCGGTGAAGTCGAGCGGGATGCGGGCGGAAAACCGGTTCCCACTTTTCCTCATCCCGCTCCGGACGATATGCCGGAACTGGCAGACGATGCCGCCGGGATGAAGGCCGCGTCGGACGCCAGGCGTCCAGGGGCTTCGAAGCGGTCGGCTGCCCCGTCAGGCGACGATCCGCCTCCGGCACCGCGCTCCACCTGGTTCACGCCGCGCCGGGCAGCCTCCGACACCGCCGAGATCGGCCGCCACGCCGAGGCCCGGGCGCACGCGAACGAAACCCGCCGGGCGCTGCCGAAGGGGCGGAATTTTCACTGAGCAACCCCAGGAAGAGTGCTCTTGCGGTTTTCTCGTCCGGGATTGCGGGGAAAAGAAACCAGGCTGCGGCTTGCGGCCCTGGATTCCCGCCTTCGCGGGGATGAGCGGAGGGTGGGGCTGGCGCTCCCCCGTCAAACTCAGGCCCATCCGGACTGCACCAACCAGCGCGCGACTGCGCGCCGCCCGATCAGGGCGCCCTCGCGGAGCCGGCGCGCGTCAGCGCGTTCGGCGTGAGCGGAGAAGAAAATCAGGCTGCGGCCTGCGGCCCTGGATTCCGGCCTTCGCCGGAATGAGCGGAGGTTGGGGTGGGCTTTGTGCAATCCATCATTCCGCTGGGTGTCGGCTGACAGGCCCTATGGATCCCCGCCCGCGGGGATGAGCGGAGTATGGGGCCGGCGCTCCCAAAACAAACTCAGGCCCGGCCGGACTGCACCAACCAGCGAGCGACCGCGCGCCAGCCGAGCGAGCGCAGGAAAAGTGGGAACCGGTTTTCCGTTCGCGCTCGCGACGCAAAAGGTCAGGGCGCCCTCGCGGAGCCGGCGCGCGCCAGCGCGTTCGGCGTGAGCGCTAAAAACCCCCCTAGGTGTCCACCTTCAGGGCGGCGATGAAGGCCTCCTGGGGGATCTCCACCTTGCCGAACTGGCGCATGCGCTTCTTGCCTTCCTTCTGCTTTTCCAGAAGCTTGCGCTTGCGGGTGGCGTCGCCGCCATAGCACTTGGCCGTCACGTCCTTCCTCAGCGCCCGGATCGTCTCGCGGGCGATCACCCGCCCGCCGATGGCCGCCTGGATGGGGATCTGGAACATGTGCTGCGGGATCAGGTCCTTCAGCTTCTCGCACATGGCGCGGCCGCGGCGTTCCGCCTGGGAGCGGTGAACCAGCATGGACAGCGCGTCGACCGGCTCCGCGTTGACCATGATCTGCATCTTGACCAGGTCGCCCGGCTGGTAGCCGGTGATGGAATAGTCGAACGAGGCGTAGCCCTTGGAGACCGACTTTAGCCGGTCGTAGAAGTCGAACACCACCTCGTTGAGCGGCAGGTCGTAGGTCGCCATGGCGCGCGAGCCGACATAGTTCAGGTCGACCTGGACGCCGCGGCGCTCCTGGCAGAGCTTGAGGATGTTGCCGAGATAGTCGTCCGGGGTGAGAATCGTCGCGCGGATCCACGGCTCGTTGATCTCGGAGATCTTCACCGGGTCCGGCATGTCGGCCGGGTTGTGCAGGTCGATCTCGGTGCCGTCGGTGAGGGCGAGCTTGTAGACGACCGAGGGCGCGGTGGCGATCAGGTCGAGATTGAACTCGCGCGACAGCCGCTCCTGGATGATCTCCAGGTGCAGGAGGCCGAGGAAGCCGCAGCGGAAGCCGAAGCCGAGCGCCGCGGAGGTTTCCATCTCGTAGGAGAAGCTGGCGTCGTTGAGGCGCAGCTTGCCCATCGCGGCGCGCAGATCCTCGAAGTCGGCGGCGTCGATGGGGAACAGGCCGCAGAAGACGACGGGGATCGACGGGCGGAAGCCGGCCAGCGGCTGCGCGGCGGGCTTGCCGGCGTCGGTGATGGTGTCGCCCACCTGGGTGTCGGCCACCTCCTTGATGGCCGCCATGACAAAGCCGATCTCGCCGGGGCCGAGCGCGTCGACGGCCAGCATCTTCGGCGTGAACACGCCCACCTTGTCGACGTCGTAGACGGCGCCGGTGCCCATCATCTTGACGCGCTGGCCCTTCTTCAGGAAGCCGTCGATGACGCGCACGAGAACCACCACGCCGAGATAGGTGTCGTACCACGAATCCACCAGCAGCGCCTTCAGCGGCGCCTTCGCCTCGCCGGTGGGCGGCGGCAGGCGGGTGACGATGGCCTCCAGCACGTTCTCGATGCCGAGCCCGGTCTTGGCGGAGATCTCCACGGCCTCGGAGGCGTCGAGCCCGATGACGTCCTCGATCTGCGCCTTGATGCGCTCCGGCTCGGCGGCCGGCAGGTCGATCTTGTTGAGGACCGGAACGATCTCGTGGTCGTTGTCGATGGCCTGGTAGACGTTGGCGAGCGTCTGCGCCTCGACGCCCTGGCTGGCGTCGACGACGAGCAGCGAGCCTTCGCAGGCGGCCAGCGAGCGGTTCACCTCGTAGGCGAAATCGACGTGGCCGGGCGTGTCGATCAGGTTCAGCTTGTAGGTCTTGCCATCCTTCGCCGTGTAGACGAGGCGGACCGTCTGCGCCTTGATCGTGATGCCGCGCTCACGCTCGATGTCCATGTTGTCGAGGATCTGCTCCTTCATCTCCCGGTCGGTGAGGCTGCCGGTGGCCTGGATCAGCCGGTCGGCGAGCGTCGACTTCCCGTGGTCGATGTGGGCCACGATCGAAAAGTTGCGGATCTCCGAAATCGGCTCGGCGCCGACGGAGGCCTGGCTTGCCTGGGTCGCTAGTGTGGATTCGCTCATGAGCGTTCAGATAGCACTCGCCCTGCGTCCCGGAAAGGTGGGCAAAGCGCGATTCTCCCGGGGCTTTCGCGCGATGGCGCGCCCGCGACGCGGCGGCGGCATCGGGCAGCAGGCAGCGCGCCCGGCGGGGGTTCCTGTTTCCGGGGGCCGCGCCGCTTGCTAGGGTGCGGCGATCATGGTCGAACCGCGGTCGGATCGGTCGTTTCGAGGACGCCTCATGCGAAGCCCTGTGTATCTCGTCGTCGCGCTCCTCGCGGCCCTTCTTGCCGCTCCCGCCGTGGCGCAGGCGCCGGACGACGGGGCGGCTTCCGAACCGCTGACCATCGCGCGGGTGGTCAACGCCTTTTCCGACGCCGAGCTGATCCGCGGCTTCCTGGGCACCGTGTTCGGCGCGGAGGTCATGCGCGGCAATCCGGATCCGGATTCGTATGCGACGGTGAAGAAGTTCACCGGGCCGGTGAAGGTCTACATCGTCAACAAGGCGGAGCGCGACGAAAGCCGCCAGGTGGTGGAGTTCCTGAGGATCCTCAACCAGACCGTCCACGGCCTGTCGATCCGCGCCGTGAAGAGCGAGGACCAGGCCAACATGATCGTCTTCCTGGTGGACAGGGCCTGGTATCGGAAGACCATCCGCGAGACGCTGCCGGACGATCTGGACACCAGTTTCCTGCGCTCCAACGACTGCTCGGCCGTGACCGGCGGCCGCCGCGGCAGGGGGCTGGAGCGGGCCTTCGTCTACATCGTCGCCAACGAGGGCCGGCGGAACTTCCGCCACTGCATGATCGAGGAGATCACCCAGAGCCTGGGGCCGGTGAACGACGACGTGAACCTGTCGCACTCGATCTACAACGACCGATCCGACGTGCAGGGTTTCTCGGTGTTCGACTGGTTCATCCTGTCGATGCTCTACGACCGCCGGGTGAAGACCGGCATGACCGTCGACGAGGTGCTGCCGGTGCTGCCGGCCGCCATCAAGGATGCCCGCCGCCGCCTCGGTGGAGTTCTCAAGAGCCGCAAGCTGATCTCGCCGAATGCCTCGGCACGCTGAACAAATGTGACAGCGGTCACAATTAAGGCGTTTCCCTGTTGCGCGATCACCTCATGTTTACTCAAATCGCGCTATACCGGGATCTACGGGCTTTAGACGCGGTCACTTTTCGGCCATAGATGTGCCGATGGCAGGGAACCTGCGCCGACCAAGACGCGTTTCGGGGCCCGTGTAACAACTCTCGACTGGATGCGAGTGGGCCTCGACATGAAATTCCTCAAGATGATCCTGCCGGTCGCGATCGGCCTTGCTTTCGCCGGTCAGGCCTCGGCCGTGACCTTCCAGGGCAACGACCGGTCCGACTGGCTCAAATATCTGAACGAGCGGGCCGACGCCGAGCGCGGCATGTCGCTTGAAGAGCGGCGCCAGTCGCGTCAGACCGAAGTGGCGGCGCTGGCGGCGGGTACGGCCGGGGCCTCCTACAAGCTCGACCCCGAATTTCTGCCGAAGACGGTCGCCTATGACGGGCCGTACAGCCCGGGCACCATCGTCATCGACACCGAGGCGCGCCACCTGTTCCTCGTCGAGCCGGGCAACAAGGCGCGGCGCTACGGGGTCGGCGTCGGTCGTCCGGGCTTTTCCTGGGCCGGCACCCATCGCGTGACCCGCAAGGCGGAATGGCCGGGCTGGACCCCGCCGCCGCAGATGCGCAAGCGCCAGCCCGACCTGCCGGCGCACATGGAAGGCGGCCCGAACAACCCGCTCGGCGCGCGCGCCATGTATCTCGGCTCCACGCTCTACCGCATCCACGGTTCCAACGCGCCCTGGACCATCGGTCACGCCGTGTCGTCCGGCTGCATCCGCATGCGCAACGAGGACGTGATCGATCTCTACGAGCGCGTCCCCGTCGGCACCCGGGTCGTGGTCACCCGCTAGGGTCTCCGCCAACTCGGCACGGGTTTCTGGATCCGAAAAGGCCGGCGCATGCGCCGGCCTTTTTGTTGTCCGGACGACTGTTTCTGCTCTTGGGGGTGTTTCAGCTCACGTCAGTTCATGTCGTTCGCGGGTGCGCGAGGGCGGTCGCCCGGGTTGATCGCTGCCATATGTTCCTGTATTGTTCTCATTGGATCGAGGCGCCATATTGGAACGGGGTTGGGGCGGGATGATCGAGGGAAGCTGCTGTTGCGGTGCAGTCAGGTTTCAACTGACCTCCGAACCGACGCTGATGGGCACGTGCCATTGCTCCCGCTGCCGGAAGGTCGGGGCAAGCACCATCGTCTTCGTCAAGAAGGAAAGCCTGATCTGGATCGAAGGGAAGTCGCACGTGGGTCTTTATCAGCCAGAGCCCCCCTACCGTTACGGTCGGTCCTTTTGCAGGATTTGCGGCACGTCGCTGGGTGAAATCCTGTCCGAGGACACAAGCTTTCCGATCGCGGCAAACGCGCTCGATACGGACTTCGGTCTGAAGAACCAGTTTCACGAGTTTGTTGCCGAGAAGCCGGGCTGGTACGAGATCTGCGACGACGCCCCACAGTCCGACGTGCACCCGCTCTAGGTGCTGCCTCCCGCAGGCGCTGGCGAAATCGCGAGGCCCCGTTGTCAGGTGACCGCTTGCGCCGGCCGAGATCAAATGTTCAGTAAGTTGATCAATCTAAAGAACGAGTAGCTTGCCTGCGGCCGAAAAGGCCGCGGGCTGCACTCAGGCCGCCCGCCCGGAGCCGGTGCGCGCAAGCGCATTCGGCGTGAGAGGTTTTTAGACCGCAATCGCGAACGGAAAACCGCCTTCGCTCTTTTCCTGCGATTGCTGGATCAGCGCGCGACCGCGCGCCGGCCGGTCAGGCCGCCCACCCGGAGCCGGTGCGCGCAAGCGCACTCGGCGTGAGGGGAAAGAAAACCGAGCGGATTTCTTAAGTCGCAATCCCGGACGGAAAACCGGTTCCCACTTTTCCTGGGATTGCTTTGCCCGGACGGAAAACCGCCTTCGCCCTTTTCCTGCGATTGCTTTCTTCACCGCAAAGCCGGACGGCGAACCGGTTCCCACTTCGCCTGGCTTTGCTTGTGATTCCCGCAATCGCGGACGGAAAACCGCAAGAGCACTTTTCCTGCGATTGCTCTTAGAACCCGAAGTCGTCGAACATCCCGTCCAGGAAGCCACCGCCGTCGCCGCCATCGTCGAGACCGGCCGTGTCCCATTCGCCGCCGTCGCCCGACGCGGCGTCGGCTCCGGGGTCTGCTGCCGCATCGCTGGCGGTGTCAGCGGACGGGTCCGTCGCGGGATCGGTGGTCGCGGCCTGGGCGGCGCCATCGTCCCCGGTAAGGCCGCGGATGCCTTCCATCAGAAGCGTGCCGCCGACGATGCCAAGCGCCACCTGCCCGGCACCGGCGAGGAAGCCGCCGCCGCCAAAGCCGGCCGGGCGCGCGCCCGCGGACGGCACGGCGGAGCGGCGCGGGGGAACGGCCGCATTGGCCTCGTCGGCGAGGCTGCGCGACGGGGTGCCGGCTGTCTCCGGCTGCCGGGCGCCGGAGCCGGACTCCAGGTTGCGGATCCGCTCCTCGGCCCGCTTCAACGCCTCGTCCTGCACCGCGATGGTCTGCGCCATGCGGTAGGGGGCGCTCGGGTTGGCAGCCACGCGCTCGTTGATCAGGGCCTCGGCATCGCTGTCGCGCGGGCCGGACGAGGCCGCGTCGATGCGGTCGAAAAGCCGGGCAAGAAGCTCGCGTTCGTTCGGTGTCATGATCGTCCCTCTCCTGACCGTTCAACGGGCCGAGAAGGGATATGGGGGCGGGCACCGCCGCCCGCACTGACAAAAATGTGAGCGCGGAGTATCGCGTTGCCGGTCAGCCGGCGGCCGGCGTGTCGAGCCAGCTGCGGATGGCGGCGATCTCGTCGGCCTCGACCTCGTGGCCGCCGGGGCTGTCGGCCAGCGTCACCGAGGCACCGGCGCCGCGCAGGCCATCGACCAGCTGCTCGGTGAGCGGCCATGGCGCGATGGGATCGCGCCGTCCGGCGGTCACCAGCACCTCGACGCCGGCGAGGTCCGTCTCCGGATCGATCTCGAACGGGATCAGCGGATGCATCAGCACGGCGCGGCGGACCACGTCCGGCTTCACCAGCATCGTCGCGGCGACCAGATTGGCGCCGTTGGAAAAGCCGGCGAAGGCGGCGCCCTCCGGATCGCGGCCCCTGGCGTCCAGTGCTTCGGGGACGAAGGCGGCGAGCTTGGCGGATGCGCGGGCGAGATCGTCCATGTCGTAAACGCCTTCCCGAAGCCGCCGGAAAAAGCGCGGCATGCCGTGTTCCAGCACGTCGCCCTGCAGCGACAGGACGTGCGCTGCCGGCGCGATGTGGTCGGCAAGAGATGCGAAACTGCGGGCATCGCCACCCGTGCCGTGCAGCAGGATGAGGGTGCGGGCATCGCCGTCGGTTCCGGCGATCTCGACCGTCTCATAGGTGTCGCTCATGGCATGCCTCGTCTGGCTGGAGGGCCGCGGACGCGATGGCATCCGCGGCTCGTGTCGGGTTCAGACGGAAAGGGCGGGTAGCTTCTGCTCCAGCACCGGACGCAGTTTTTCGTGCTGGGCCGGCAGCTTCAGCGCCTCGCCGAGATGCTCGACGCTCTCGTCGGTGGCAAAGCCTGGTTCGTCCGTGGCGATCTCGAACAGCACCCCGCCGGGGGAGCGGAAATAGATCGCGTAGAAATAGGACCGGTCGATCTGCGGGGTCACCTGGAAGCCCTCGGCGGTGAGGGTGTCGCGGATCGCGCCTTGCGCGGCGCGGTCGGCGACGCGGAAGGCGATGTGGTGGATCCGCCCGGCGCCCTGGCTGGCGGGACGCTGGTCCGACGCTTCCAGGATGTCGACCACGCCGGCTTCCGCCGTCGGGCTGACCAGCCGGGTAAGGGCGCCGTCGCGTGCCTGCTCCTCGTAGCCCATCAGCCCGGTGAGAAGGTCGCGCGTGGCGGCACCGTCTGCGAGGGTCAGCGTGACGCCGCGGAAGCCCTTGATCGCCTCGTTGGCGGCGATGCCGTGGGTGGCGAAGCCCGCCCGGTCGTCGCCGCGCGCCTCGACGATGGCGAAGCCGAAGCCGTCCGGGTCGGCGGAAACCAGACGGGTTTCGCCGAAGACGGTCTCTTCCGTCACCGGGGCGACGCCGGCCCCTTCCAGCCGCTCACGCCAGAACGGCAGGGTGCCGGGCGCCACGGCGAAGTGCGTCAGCCCGGTCTCGCCGGTGCCCGGACGCCCCTTCGGAACGCCGGCCCAGGGAAAGAAGGTGAGCACGGATCCCGGCGAGCCCACCCGGTCGGCGAAGTAGAGGTGGTAGGTTCCGGGATCGTCGAAATTGACGGTTTTCTTCACCAGCCGCAGTCCCAGGACCTTGCCGAAAAAGTCCACGTTGCCCTGGGCGGAGGAAGAAATCGCCGTGATGTGATGAAGACCACTGACCGGAGACATTTTCTCTTTTCCTATGCTGTCGGTAAACGCGGGACGGAGGCATTGGTGCCCTCGCAAGTCCCGCACATGGTCGATTGGGCAAGACATGGTGTGGTCGCGCGGGTTTGGAACAGCGACGGGCCCTGCTTGCGGGGTGACGGAGTGTTCAGCCTTTCGCGACGACCGCGGTGTGAGGGCAACGGGAGGTCGATGATGACTATCGGTGTGCTAGACTTCACCGAGGCGCCGGTCCGGCCGGTGCTTGCGGGGGAGAGACGCGACATGACCGTGCCGAAGGTGACGATCGAAAAGACGATCCTCGACCACTCCTTCTCGCTGGAGGGGCTCGACCCGGACTTCGCGCACGGGCTGGCGGCGCTTGCGCGCACCGTGAAGCTGGAGCCGAACAAGACGCTCTTCCGCGCAGGCGATCCGGGCAACGGCTTCTACGCGGTGCTGGAAGGCTCGCTGAAGGTCTGCGTGACCTCGTGCGCCGGCTCCGAACAATTGCTGGCCATGCTGGGCCCGGGTTCTGTGGTGGGCGAACTCTCCATCTTCGACGGCAGGCCGCGTTCCGCCTCGGTGGTGGCGGCAAAGCCGTCGCGGCTGGCCTTCGTGGAGAAGTCGGCGTTCGAGCGCTACGCCGACGACAACCCGGCCGTCTACCGTCACATGCTGACCATCGTCGGCCAGCGGCTGCGCCAGTCCAACGACGCGCTGGCCGCGCGCTCCTTCCTGCCGCTGCCGGGCCGGGTGGCGCAGACGCTCCTGCAACTGGCCGCGGGGTTCGGCCGGCCGCTGGAGAACGGACGGGTGCTGATCCACTACAAGATCAGCCAGTCCGACATCGCCTCCATGGCCGGCGGCGCGCGCGAGAATGTCAGCCGGGTGCTGAACGACTGGAAGCGCGGCGGCACCATCAGCCGCATCTCCGGCTACTACTGCATCGAGGACAAGGCCACGCTGGAAGCGGCGGCGACGTTGTAAGCGCTCACGCGAGCTCACTTCGTTCGCCGCTGCGCGGGCGCGCCCTGACTCCTTGAAGTCGCGATCGCGGACGGAAAACCGCAAGGGCACTTTTCCTGCGATCGCTCGGCGGCGGACGGTCGTCCGCTGGTTGGTGCGGTCCGGCTGGCCAGAAATGATAGCCTCCGCCGGCCGTCAAAACCGCTCACCCCTTCGGCAAAAGTGCCTCGAGCGCCTCGATGCGGTCGGCCTCGGCCGGCGGCTTGTCCCAGCGCAGGCGGGCGACGCGGGGGAAGCGCATGGCCAGCCCCGACTTGTGGCGGGTGGAGCGGTTGAGCCCCTCGAAGGCGATTTCCAGCACCAGCCCGTCGGTGGCGTCGTGGACCACCTCGCGCACCGGGCCGAACCGGTTCAGCGTGTTGCGGCGCACGAAGCTGTCGATCTTCTTCAGCTCCTCGTCGGTGAAGCCGAAATAGGCCTTGCCCACCGGCACCAGCTCGTCGCCGCCTTCCTCCGACGCGCGCCAGACGCCGAACGTGTAGTCGGAATAGAAGGAGGAGCGCTTGCCGTGGCCGCGCTGGGCGTACATCAGCACCGCGTCTACGGTGAACGGATCGCGCTTCCACTTGAACCACTGGCCCTTCGGCCGGCCGGGCACGTAGGCGCTGGCGGCGCGCTTGATCATCACGCCCTCCACCGCCTCGGCATCGGCGCCGGCGCCCCAGGAGGCCGGGTCGGCGCGGGCGGCGGCGACGTCCTTCCAGGTCTCGAAGCGGACGAGCGGCGACAGGTCGATGCGCTCGTCGGGGCGCTCGGCCACGAAGGCCTCCAGTTGCTTGCGCCGGTCCGCGAAGGGCAGCGGCCGCAGGTCCTCTCCGGCGAGCGAGAGCGCGTCGTAAAGCCGGATGCGCGGCGGAAACTCGGCCTGCATCTTCGGCGTGACGGTCTTCCGGTTGAGGCGCTGCTGCAGCACGTTGAACGGCTCGACCCGGCCGTCGCGCACGATCAAGAGCTCGCCGTCGACGGCGCCGTCGAACTCCATCGCCTCGAGGAGCTCCGGGAAGGCGGCGGAGATGTCCTCGCCGGTGCGCGAGAACAGCCGGGCGACGCGGCGGCCCTCCTCGTCGAGCCCGGCGGCGGCCTGGACGCGGATGCCGTCCCACTTCCACTCCACCATGAATTCCGACGGATCGAGACCGGCGAAGTCGGTCTCCTCGATGGGATGCGACAGCATCGCCGGGCGGAACGGGGCGGGATCCTCGAACTCCGGCTGCGGACCGTGGCCCTCCAGCCAGGCGAACAGCGGCTCGTAAGGGGCGGAGAGACCATGCCAGACCTCCTCGACCCGGTTGACCTCGACGCCACCGAGTTGCGCCGCCGCCGTCTTGGCGAGGCGGGCGGAGACGCCGACCCGCAGGCTGCCGGTGATGAGCTTCAGGAGCGCCCAGCGGCCGATCTCGTCGAGCCCGTCGAGCCAGCGGGCGATCTGGCCGGGCAGGTCGGCCTTCGACAGGGTGGAGAGGGTGTCCACCACCTCCGACAGGGCCGGCGGCGCCGGATGGCCGCCGTCGGGGGCGGGCCGGGCCGGCCACATAAGCGCGGCGGTCTCCGACAGGTCGCCGACATAGTCGTAGGAAAGCGCGAACAGCGTCGGGTCGGTGCGCTCGGCCAGAAGCGCCCGGATCACCCCCGACTTGGCGTGGCGGAACTTCAGCGACCCGGTGAGCGCGGCAAGGCCGTAGCCGCGCTCGGGATCGGGAGCGGCGCGCAGATAGGCCTCGATGAGCCGCAGCTTGCCGAGACGGCGGGGCTCGTAGGAGAGGCGGTCGAGAAGGTGCGCGAAGGCCTGCATGGTCCGTATCCAGAGCGACTTGCTTTTGAGCGAACCGCCAGATGGCTCTGGCTTCCTGAATTGACGCATTTCCGAACGGCGAACCGGTACCCACTTCGCCTGGAAACGCTTAAACGCACCTGACCGGCTTTCGGATCAGCCGGCCCGTTTCATGGCGTCGGCCACCGCGTCGGGTATGGCCGAGATGACGCGCAGATAGGAGCGGGCAGCGGTGTCGGGTCGGCGGCGGCCCTGCTCCCAATCGCGGATGCAGGCGAGCGCGAACCCGTAGCGGGCCGCGAAGGCCTCCTGCGACAGCCCGGTCGCGGCCCGTGCGCGGCGGGCCAAAAGTGCGGTGCGCCCGCGTTCGAACTCGGCGTCCGAGAGCGGCGCGTCGGGGTCCGGTTCAGCGCGGTGTCTGGTCATAGCGTCTCGTTTCGCGGTCATTGGCTTTCCGTACGCTGATGATGCGGTGTCGCCCGGATCTGGGAGCGTGCACGCAAACCCACACCCGGCCGTCGACACAGCCGTAGGTCACCCAGCGGTCCTCCGAATAGTCAAAGCGGACATCGAGGACATCGAGTTTGTTGCGGTCAGCGAGGATCTCAGCCGCATACGCGAGCGAAACTCCGTGTTTCGCACGATTGCCGGTGTCCTTCTCGGGGTCGAATTCGATTTCCACCGTCGGTATCCTACGGCATTGCCGTATCTGATCGCAAGGTGGCCGCGACGCTGGGCCGCTGTCGCGCCAGTTGAAGCCGGACGCGGGATCGGGAAGGGTGGGGCATCATGAGCAAGCACACCCGGACAACCACCATGCGCCTCTGGATCGTCGCCGGCGCCCTCAACGGGTTCCTGGCCGTGGCGTTCGGCGCCTTCGCCGCCCACGGGCTGCGCGGCCGGGTGCCGGACGCCGACCTGGCGATCTTCCAGACCGGGGCGCACTATCACCTCGTGCATGCCGTGGCGCTGGTGGCGGTCGGTCTGGCGGCGGCGCACCTGAAGCACCGGGGCGTCAGCGCGGCCGGATGGCTGTTCCTGGCCGGCATCGTGCTGTTCTCCGGCAGCCTCTACGTGCTGGGCTTCACCGGCAGCCGGGCGCTGGTGATGCTGACGCCCGTCGGCGGCACGGCGTTCCTGGCCGGCTGGCTGGCACTGGCCTGGGCGGCGATCTCGGCGAAACACATCTCGACCTGAGCGACAGAGCGGCGCCCGTCAGGCCGCGACCTCGTCCTCCTCGCCGTAGCCGACGAGGCGGAGCGGCTTCGCACGGATGCCGTGCGTCTCGCACCAGTGGACCAGCGCATCCTCCTGGCCATGGGTGACCCAGACCTCCGACGCGCCGGTCTCCACGATGGTGGTGCAGAGGTCTTCCCAGTCGGCGTGGTCGGAGATCACCATGGGCAGTTCGACGCCGCGCTGGCGGGCGCGGGCGCGCACCCGCATCCAGCCCGAGGCGAAGGCGGTGACGGGATCGCCGAAGCGGCGCGACCAGAGATCGGCGAGCGCGCCGGGCGGGCAGAGCACGATCTCGCCGCCGAGCGCGTCCTTCGCCGCCTCCTTGACCGGGACCAGCGGACCGAGCGCCACGCCGTTTTCCTCGTAGAGGGCGCAGAGCTTTTCCATCGCGCCATGGAGATAGATCGCGCGGCCGTATCCGGCTTCGCGGATGAGGGCGATGACGCGCTGCGCCTTGCCGAGCGAATAGGCGCCGACGAGATGGGCGCGGTCGGGGAACAGGGCGAGCGAGTTCAGAAGCTTCGCCACCTCGGCGGCTGCGTCCGGGTGGCGGAAGACCGGCAGCGCGAAGGTGGCCTCGGTGACGAACAGATCGCAGGCGATGACCTCGAAGGGCGGACAGGTCGGATCCGGCTGGCGCTTGTAGTCGCCGGAGACGACGGCGACGCCGGCGGGGCTTTCGATGCGCACCTGGGCGGAGCCGAGGCAGTGACCGGCCGGATGCAGGCTGACGCGGGTGGAGCCGAGATCGATGGTCTCGCCACAGGCAAGCGGATGGGTCCGGCGGGCGAAGTCGGCGCCGTAGCGGGCCGCCATGATGGCGAGCGTCTCCGGCGTCGCGTAGACGGTGTCGTGGCCGGAGCGCGCGTGGTCGGAATGACCGTGGGTGATCACGGCGGTCTCGACGGGGCGCACGGGATCGACGAAGAATCCGCCGTCGAGCGAGCAAAGACCATCGCGTTCGGGCCTCAGGCGGCGATCCCAGCTCATCGTGTGCTCCCGGTCGTGGCGGACGGCACAGGGGATCCCGTGCGCATCGATCCGCGCGTGCGGACGGTCATCCCGACAATGTGGACGACTGGGAACGCCGATCAACCGGCAGACGGTTCCCCGGCGCACGTTTCTCGCGAAGCCGATTGCGCGGATCCCAGGAAATTTGCGCCATACAGCCAAAGATTGGTTCACGGCCGCTTCGCGAAAGGCTGATTAATAGAAGGAGGGGAATGACGGTCGAGTAGACATGATGGTGGCGAACAGGCTGGACGGGACCTGTTGGGCTGGCCCTGACCTGGTGATGGCTTTCCAGCCCATCGTCGACATCACCGCGCAGACCGTGTTCGGCTACGAGGCGCTCGTGCGCGGCGTCAACGGCGAGGGTGCCGAGACGGTCCTGTCCCACGTCACGCCGGCAAATTTCATGGCATTCGAAGCCGCCTGCCACTCGGCCGCCATGGCGAGCGCCGGCCGCCTCGGGCTCGATCGTACGCACCATCTCTCGCTGAACTTCCTGCCAAGCGGTCTCGCCGCCGAGAACAACTCGGTGAGCCCCGCCCTGGCCATGGCGAACGCCAGCGCCATCGGCACCGACCAACTCATCGTCGAGATCACCGAAGCCGAACGGGTGACGCAGCCCGTACGGATCGCGGCGCTCTTCGCCGACTACCGGCGCCTCGGGCTGAAGACGGCCATCGACGATTTCGGCGTGGGCTATGCTGGGCTCGGGCTGCTCGCCGACTTTCAGCCCGACTACATCAAGATCGCGATGGACCTGGTGCGCGACGTGCACGAAAGCCGCGCCCGCGCCTCCATCACCCGCGCCATCCTGCAGGCCGCGCGCGACCTCTCGATCCAGGTGATCGCGGAGGGGGTGGAATCCCCGAGCGAGGTGGCGGCGCTGCGCGCCCAGGGCGTCACCCTGTTCCAGGGGTTCCTGTTCGCCCGCCCCACCGTAGACCGGCTCATCCCGCCGTCGAGGATCTGCTTCCCCGCTGCCCGTTCCGTGCGACGCCTGGCAAGGCCCCCGCGACCGACCCTGGCCGGTGCCCAGCCGCTGCCACAGGGATAAGCAGCTTCTCCGCAGGGGAAACAATCTTCTGTGCTTTCGGCCGGCCGGGCGTGGTAGCACGGCTCTCAGGGAGAGCCGCGACAAAGGAGTTATTGATGGCCGAGAGCACCGCCGCCCCGTTCGCCACTCCGGACAACGTCGTCGTGACGGGCGCCGCCGGGCCCCGCTATGCCGAGGTCCTGACCGAAGAGGCGCTCGCCTTCCTGGCCGATCTCCACCGGACCTTCGACGGCACCCGCCGGGCGCTGCTGGAGGCGCGGGCCACGCGCCAGCGCGACTTCGACAACGGAGCGCTGCCGGACTTCCTGGAAGAGACAAGGGAGATCCGCGAAGGTGCCTGGACCATCGCCGGCATCCCGGACGACCTCAAGGACCGACGCGTCGAGATCACCGGTCCGGTCGACCGCAAGATGGTCATCAACGCGCTCAACTCCGGCGCCAAGGTCTTCATGGCCGACTTCGAGGACGCGACCTCGCCGACCTGGGCGAACGCCATCGAGGGTCAGATCAACCTCATCGACCGCTGGGCGGACCGGATCGACTTCACCGACGAGACCAGCGGCAAGCACTATGCGCTGGGCCCGAACCCGGCGGTGCTGCTGGTGCGCCCGCGCGGCTGGCACCTGCCGGACGTTCATATCGAGGTCGACGGCGAGCCGATCGCCGGCGCCTTCGTCGATTTCGGCCTCTACGTCTTCCACAACGCCAAGACGCTGATCGAGAAGGGCACCGGGCCGTACTTCTACCTGCCGAAGATGGAGAGCCATCGCGAGGCGCGGCTGTGGAACGAGGTCTTCGTCCATGCCCAGGACGCGCTGGGCATTCCGGTGGGCACCATCAAGGTGACGGTGCTGATCGAGACGCTGCCGGCCGCCTTCGAGATGGACGAGATCCTCTACGAGCTGCGCGACCACATCGTCGGCTGCAACGCCGGACGCTGGGACTACATCTTCTCGTTCATCAAGACGCTGCGCCGGAACCGGAGCTACGTGCTGCCGGACCGCAGCCAGGTGGTGATGGGCAAGGCGTTCCTGCGCGCCTACTCGCTGCTCCTGATCAAGACCTGCCACAAGCGCGGTGCCTTCGCGATGGGAGGCATGGCCGCCCAGATCCCGAACCGGCGCGACCCGGAGGCCAACGAGGCGGCGCTCGCCAAGGTGCGCGCCGACAAGGAGCGCGAGGCCGGCGATGGCCACGACGGCACCTGGGTCGCGCATCCGGACCTGGTGCCGGTGGCGATGGAGGTGTTCGACCGGCTGATGCCGGAGGCCAACCAGATCACCCGCCAGCGCGACGACGTGCTGGTCGGCCAGCGCGAGCTCTTGGAGGTGCATCCCGGCACCAAGACGGAGGCTGGCCTGCGCGACAACATCCGCGTCGGCGTGCAGTACATCGAGGCCTGGCTCAGGGGGAAAGGCGCCGTGCCGCTCTACAACCTGATGGAGGATGCGGCGACGGCGGAAATCTCGCGCTCGCAGATCTGGCAGTGGCTGACCTTCGGCGCCCAGCTCGACGACGGCCAGACCGTGACGGAGACGCTGTTCAACACGCTTCTGGACCAGGAAATGGCGGGCGTGCGCGAAGAGATCGGCGCCGAGGCGTACGATGGCGGGCGCTTCCCGGAGGCGATCGAGCTGTTCCGCTCGCTGTCCACGGCCGAGGACCTCGTGCCGTTCCTCACGCTGCCGGCCTACGAACTCCTGGACTGACGCGCGGCCCGGGTGCCGCGTGGCAAGAGGCGGCGCGGGTGGATCGACTCCCCCGCGCCGGCCCTTGATCAGTCGTGGTTCTCGTCCTGGCGCTGCACGCTGGCGACGGTCGCCTTGCAGCGTTCCGACACCTGATCGATGTTCTCCTGCAGGCAGAGCTGCACTTCGATCGGCGGAACGTTGCTGCACAGACGCTTGGCGTCCTCGCGGCAGGCGGCCCGCATTTCCTGCACTTCCGGACCGGACTGCGCCATCGCGGCGCCGGTGGCGAAGCAGGTGACAAGGCCAATGGCCACGGCGGTTCTGATCATCGGGTCATCCTTTCAGGGCTGAGAGCAGGTGGTCTTGGCGATGCGGCCGGTCAGTCGTGGCCGGCCTCGTCCTCCTGGCGGACGCTCTTCACCGTCGCCTTGCAGCCATCGGACACCTGATCGATGTGCTGCTTGAGGCAGTCGGGAACCTCCACCGGTTCGACGGAGCTGCACAGGCGCTTCACGTCGTCCAGGCAGGCCGAGCGGATTTCCTCGAACTGGGGTCCGGACTGGGCAAGGGCCGCCCCGGCCGCAAAGCAGGTGACGATTCCGGCAGCGATGACGGTCTTGATCATTCGGTGGCCTCCCACGCCAACGCCGGCCTCAGCCGGCAGGATCAAGGGCCGGCACCGCGCCGGCCCGACTGGAACAGACGGCACCGAGCTCGGAGCGCCGCGCGGCTACCCTGATCGGGCTGCGGGGGGAATGCAAACCCAAAGATGGCGGGGATCGCGGGCGGGAGCGCAAACGAAAACGGCGGACCCGAAGGCCCGCCGCACGGTTTCGACAGGGTGCGGCCCGGTCAGGCCAGGAAGCGCACCGTCAGGATCTCGTAGGAGCGGGCGCCGCCGGGCGCGGTGACCTCGACCGTGTCGCCGACGCTCTTGCCGATGAGGGCGCGCGCGATCGGCGAGGAGATGGACACCTTGCCGGCTTTCGCGTCGGCCTCGGCGTCGCCCACGATCTTGTAGGTCTTCTCTTCCTCGGTGTCCTCGTCGACCAGGGTCACCGTGGCGCCGAACTTGACGCTGTCGCCGGACAG
The DNA here is from genome assembly GCF_000374525.1 of Amorphus coralli DSM 19760. Classification (GTDB taxonomy): domain Bacteria; phylum Pseudomonadota; class Alphaproteobacteria; order Rhizobiales; family Amorphaceae; genus Amorphus; species Amorphus coralli. The sequence continues at coordinate 221,024 of NZ_KB894575.1, read as the reverse complement.
CTTGGCGACATCGATGACCTCGGCGCGCGACAGCTGGTCCTCGAGCTCAAGGATGCGGCCCTCGTTGTGGCTCTGGGCTTCCTTGGCCGCGTGATACTCGGCGTTCTCGGAGAGATCGCCGTGGGCGCGCGCTTCCGCGATTGCCTGGATGATGCGGGGCCGCTCCTCCGAGGTCCGACGCTTGAGCTCGGCCTCGAGCGCGGCGTGGCCCTCGGCGGTCATCGGTACCTTTTCCATCGGGACACATTCCCTTTTTCGTTGGTCCGGGCCTGCTGCCGGACAGAACACACGAAACGCCAGCCCGGGCGAGACGACGGTTCACCCGCCGGCAGCACCTGTGCTGGCCGTCACTCAGCCGGAGCGAAATAGGATTGCAACGGCCGCACCTCAAGAACGCCGGTGCTGTAGGCCTCGATTCCCTTCGCCGCGGCAATCGCACCCGCGACGGTGGTGTAGTACGGCACCTTCTGGATCAAGGCGGCGCGCCTCAAGGACCGGCTATCGGCGAGGGCCTGTGCGCCTTCCGTCGTGTTGAAGACCAGCTGAACCTCGCCGTTCTTGATAGCATCGACGATGTGCGGCCGGCCTTCAAGCACCTTGTTGATCTTGCGCGCGGGAATTCCCTGCTCCGCCAGAAAGCGCTGGGTGCCGGACGTGGCGATGATCTCGAAGCCCAGCCGCGCCAGGGTGCGGACGGTCTCCACGATCTTCGGCTTGTCCGCCTCGCGCACGGAGATGAACACCGTGCCGGAGGTGGGGACGCGGGTGCCGCCGCCGATCTGGGACTTGGCGAAGGCGATGGGGAAGGCCCGGTCGAGGCCCATGACTTCGCCGGTGGAGCGCATCTCCGGGCCGAGCACGGTGTCGACGCCGGGGAAACGGGCGAACGGGAAGACGGCTTCCTTGACCGCGACGTGCTCGAGCTCGCGACGCTCCAGCCCGAAGGTGTCGAGCTTCTCGCCGGCCATGACGCGCGCCGCCACCTTGGCGATCTGCACGCCGATGGTCTTGGCCACGAAGGGCACCGTGCGCGAGGCGCGGGGGTTCACTTCCAGCACGTAGATCTCGCCTTCGCGGATCGCGAACTGGACGTTCATCAGGCCGACCACGCCGAGGCCCAGGGCAAGCTTGCGGGTCTGCTCCTCGAGCGCCGCGATGGCGTCGGCCGACAGCGAGTGGGCCGGCAGCGAGCAGGCGGAATCGCCGGAGTGGATGCCGGCTTCCTCGATGTGCTCCATGATGCCGCAGACGAAGACGTCCGCGCCGTCGGAAATCGCATCGACGTCCACCTCGATGGCGTCGGCCAGGTAGCCGTCGATGAGCACCGGGCTGGTCCCGGAGACCACCACGGCCTGGGTCACGTAGCGCTCGAACTGGCTTTCGTCGCGGACGATCTCCATGGCCCGGCCGCCCAGCACGTAAGAGGGCCGGACCACGACGGGGTAGCCGATGGAGGCGACGATGGCGCGGGCCTCGTCGAGGGAGCGCGCGATGCCGTTCTTCGGCTGCTTCAAGTTCAGCTCGACGAGCAGGCGCTGGAAGCGGTCGCGGTCCTCGGCCAGGTCGATCTTGTCGGGATCGGTGCCGAGGATCGGGATGCCAGCCTCCTTGAGGCCCTGCGCGAGCTTCAGCGGGGTCTGGCCGCCATACTGGACGATGACGCCGTGCAGCCGGCCGCTCTGCTGCTCCGTCTTGAGGATCTCCAGCACGTCCTCGACGGTGAGCGGCTCGAAATAGAGCCGGTCGGAGGTGTCGTAGTCGGTGGAGACCGTCTCCGGATTGCAGTTGATCATGATGGCCTCGTAGCCCGCATCACGGAGGGCAAAGGCCGCATGGCAGCAGCAATAGTCGAACTCGATGCCCTGGCCGATCCGGTTCGGGCCGCCGCCGAGGATCACCACCTTGTCGCGATCGGAGGGCCGGGCCTCGTTGGTCTCGAGGCCGTCCGCCGCCGTCTCGTAGGTGGAGTACATGTAGGCGGTGGGGGCGGCGAACTCGGCCGCGCAGGTGTCGATGCGCTTGTAGACCGGCCGCACGCCGAGCCGGTCGCGCATGGCGCGGACTTCGGTCTCGGTGGTGTCGGCGAGCCTGGCCAGCCGGGTGTCGGAGAAGCCGAGCGCCTTCAGGTGGCGGAACACGGTCGGATCAGCCGGCAGACCCTGGCGGCGGATCTTCTCCTCGATGGAGACGATGTAGGCGATCTGCTCGATGAACCAGGGATCGACCTTGCAGGACTCGTGCACCTGGTCGACGTCGAAGCCGAGCCGCAGCGCCTGCGCGACCTTGAGCAGCCGGTCCGGCGTGGGCGTGCCGAGGGCGGCGCGGATGGCGTTCTTGTCGTCGCCGACGCCCAGCCCCTCGATCTCGACCTCGTCGAGGCCGGTAAGATCGGTCTCCAGGCCGCGCAGCGCCTTCTGCAGCGATTCCGCGAAGGTGCGGCCGATGGCCATGACCTCGCCGACGGACTTCATCGAGGTGGTCAGGTAGGGCTCGGAGCCCGGGAACTTCTCGAAGGCGAAGCGCGGGATCTTGGTGACGACGTAGTCGATGGTCGGCTCGAAGGACGCCGGCGTGGCGCCGCCGGTGATGTCGTTCTCAAGCTCGTCGAGCGTGTAGCCGACGGCCAGCTTGGCGGCGACCTTCGCGATCGGGAAGCCGGTGGCCTTGGAGGCCAGCGCCGAGGAGCGCGACACGCGCGGGTTCATCTCGATCACCACCATGCGCCCGTCTTCCGGGTTGATGGCGAACTGGACGTTGGAGCCGCCGGTCTCCACGCCGATCTCGCGCAGCACCGCCAGCGAGGCGTCGCGCATGCGCTGATATTCCTTGTCGGTCAGCGTCAGCGCCGGGGCGACGGTGATGGAATCACCGGTATGAACGCCCATCGGGTCGATGTTCTCGATGGAGCAGATGATGATGCAGTTGTCGTCGCGGTCGCGAACGACCTCCATCTCGTACTCTTTCCAGCCGAGAACGGATTCCTCGATGAGCACCTCGTTGGTCGGCGAGGCATCGATGCCGCGCTCGACGATGTCGAGGAATTCCTCGCGGTTGTAGGCGATGCCGCCACCCGTGCCGCCCAGGGTGAAGGAGGGACGGATGATGGCCGGCAGGCCGATGGCCTCCAGCGCCTCGTAGGCCTCCGGCAGCGAGTGGGCGAGCCGCGAGCGCGGGCTCTCCAGGCCGATGTCGTCCATGGCGCGGCGGAAGAGCTCGCGGTCCTCCGCCTTGTCGATGGCCTCGGCGGTGGCGCCGATCATCTCCACGCCGTACTCTTCAAGGACGCCCATCTTGCGCAGCGACAGCGCGCAGTTGAGTGCGGTCTGGCCGCCCATGGTCGGCAGCAGCGCATCGGGGCGCTCCTTCTCGATGACCTTGGCGACGAGCTCCGGCGTGATCGGCTCGATGTAGGTGGCGTGCGCCAGCTCCGGATCGGTCATGATCGTCGCCGGGTTCGAATTCACCAGGACGATCCGGTAGCCCTCTTCCTTGAGCGCCTTGACCGCCTGGGCCCCGGAATAATCGAATTCGCAGGCCTGGCCGATAATGATCGGCCCGGCTCCGATGATCAGGATGGTGTTGAGGTCTGTTCTTTTCGGCATCCGGGCTCGCAGGCCGCCGACCGGGGCAAAGCCATCCGGGCGGGCGTTCGATCGCGGGAATATGTGAGGGGCTGATGGAATACCCCGGCGAGGATCGATCCGCCCCCGCCTGCGCACCGCGCCGGTGTGTCACGTGTCCCGGCGGGTCCCGGATCCGACCCAAAAGCTCGCGGGCTTATAGAAGACTTCGAGACACCAGAAAAGGGCCGATCCGCGCCTTCGCTCCGGTTACTCCGCCGCAGGGGCCGCGGACGGGGCCTCGGCGGCCTCGAACGGAACCTGCACCGGCTCGCCTTCCGTCGGAACGACGGGACCTTTGGAGATCTGTTCTCCGTCGAAATCCAGGATGCTGTGCGACAGCGCGAAGCAGGCGAGACGCACGGTCTTGGGGATCTTGACGGCCTTCCCGTCGCGGTTGCCCTTTTCGTAATACTGGATCATCCGCTTCTTCAGGCCGAGCCTGTCGGCGGCTTCCTTCTGCTTCAGACCGAGCGACTTGCGCCAAGCACGAAATTGCTCCGGCCCCATCTCGAAGGCCTCGTCAATCTGCTTCGTCTTCAGGTCGGTCACCGAATCTCTCCTCGAGTGGTCGCCCCCCACCAGGTCACGACCGCAATGGCATTCACCTCAGGCGCGCTTTCTCTTTACAGAGGCGCACTTAGTGCCGAAACCGATTAGCTCGCGCGGGGGTGGCGCGCAAGGGCGTTGAATGCGGCATGACACCCCTGCAGACGAACGCACTCTTCGCGGCGGCAGTTTGACCACCGGATGGGCGTGTCGTGGCAACCCCGCAAAGCCGCGCCAGGATGCCGTTTCGGACCCAAGCCAGCCCGGCGAAAGCTTGTGGGTTAACCAAGGACGCAATCCGGAGCCGTCTCCGGGGGCGGGCGGCACGCGCGTGCCGCCATCAGCGAGCGCGGGGCAAACCGGAACCGTTGCGCTCGGGGGCGCGTTCGATCAGCGGCACAAGGAGGACGGGATGCGGTGGCGGGGCAGGCGCGAGAGCGCGAACGTCGAAGATCGGCGCGGCGGCGGTTTTTCGGGGCGGGGCGGCGGATTCCGGATCCCGGTCGGTCGGGGCAGACGCGGCGGAGGCGGCCGCCTGAGCGGCGGCAGCATCGGCGTTCTCGTCGTCTTCGTGCTGGTGATGTGGGCGCTTGGCGTCAATCCGCTGGAGCTGCTGCAGGGCTCGGGAGGGCAGGCGCCGCGCACGCTTCCCAGCCAGTCAGCCGGATCGTCGCAATCCGCCCAGAGCGGAACCTCCGACGAGATGAAGCGATTCGTCTCCGTCGTGCTCGCCGACACCGAGGACGTGTGGGGCGAGATCTTCAGCCGCAGCGGTGACGACTATCGCGAACCGACGCTGGTGCTGTTCACCGGCCGGGTGCAGTCGGCCTGCGGGCTGGCCGGGTCCGCCACGGGCCCGTTCTACTGCCCCGGCGACGAGAAGCTCTACATCGACCTCGGCTTCTACGATCAGCTGGCGCAGCGCTTCGGCGCGTCGGGCGACTTCGCCGAGGCCTACGTGATCGCCCACGAGGTCGGTCACCACGTTCAGAACGTGCTCGGCATCCTGCCGAAATATCATCAGCTTCGGCAGAATATGAGCCAGCGCGAGGCGAATGCGCTGTCGGTGCGGGTGGAGTTGCAGGCGGACTGCTTCGCCGGCGTCTGGGCGCACTACGAGCAGCAGAAGGGCTATCTGGAGGCCGGCGACATGCAGGAGGCGCTGACGGCGGCGGCCGCGGTCGGCGACGACAACATCCAGCGCAAGACCCAGGGCACCGTCGTTCCCGACAGTTTCAACCACGGCACGTCGGCGCAGCGGCAGAAATGGTTTCAGGTGGGCTTCGATACGGGCGAGGTCGGCGCCTGCGACACCTTCTCGCCGCAGGACCCCTGACCGGGAAGGCCTCAGGCCTTTTTGGAGATCATCAGCAGGAACGGAATCTCGCCGCCGCGCTCGAGCATCATGGAGCCCATGGCGGTGATGACGCCGATCTGCCGGTTCTTCATCGCGGCATTGAGCTCGTAGTCGATGTGCTCCTTCGGCAGGAGATCGCGGTCAACGATCTCCATGAAGTGCCGGATCACGCGCACGGGCGTGCGGTCGAGCAGGTCATCGGGCCCGTCGAACTCGTAGAAGTTCCCGCTCCCGGTCTCCGCATCCATCATGTTCGCAGTGAACTTGGCCATCACGCCCCCCTTGCCCGGTTTCCGGGCTCCTTCCACGCAAAGCGCCCAGCCGCGCTGTGTTGCCACGGGCAGCGGGCGCGTCGCGCGTGCCACGGGCCCGGCGCCTCATCCGGCCCGCCCGGAGCCCTTCAGCTGATCGGCGATCCGCTGAACGGCCCCAGCCGGTTGGTTTGAGGCGCTTCCTGTCGGTGAACCGGCACCCACTTCACCGGGAAGCGCTCTAGCAAGCGCGTGTAACGCTTCGATGACCGGCGCGCGACGGCTCGGTCAGCCGCGCTCGTCGACCAGCGGGTCACCCTTGCGCTCGCGAATGTGGTTCACGAAGCGCTTGAAGAGATAGTGGCTGTCCTGCGGACCGGGCGAGGCCTCGGGATGGTACTGCACCGAGAAGACCGGCTTGTCCCGGAGGCGGATGCCGCAATTGGAGCCGTCGAACAGCGAGACGTGCGTCTGCTCGACCGTATCGGGCAGGCTCTCCGGATCCACCGCGAAGCCGTGGTTCATCGAGGTGATCTCGACCTTGCCGGTGGTGTGGTCCTTCACCGGGTGGTTCGCCCCGTGATGGCCCTGGTGCATCTTCTGCGTCTGGCCGCCGAGCGCCAGTCCGAGGAGCTGGTGGCCGAGGCAAATGCCGAACACCGGCACGTCCTTGTCGATGAGGGTCTTCAGCGCCGGCAGGGTGAACTCGCCGGTGGCCGCGGGATCGCCCGGGCCGTTGGAGAGGAACACGCCGTCCGGCTCGTGCGCCATGATGTCCTCCGCCGTGGCGGTGGCCGGCACGACGGTGACCTTGCAGCCTTCGTTGGCGAGCAGGCGCAGGATGGTGCGCTTGATGCCGTAATCGATGGCGACGACATGGTAGCGCGGCTCGGCGAGCTGGCCGTAGGACTGGGTCGGCCAGTCCCAGACCGTCTCGTCCCAGACAAAGGTCTGGCCGCCGGTGACGTCGCGGGTCAGGTCCATGCCTTCAAGGCCCGGCCAGGCGCGGGCCTCGGCGGCCAGCGCGGCCGTGTCGAACGTGCCGCTGCGGTCGTGGGCGATGACGGCGTTGACGAAGCCCTTCTCGCGGATCAGCGCGGTCAGCGCGCGGGTGTCGACGCCGGTGATGCCGATGATGCCGCGCGCGGCCAGCCAGCGGTCGAGGTCGCGGGTGGCGCGGTAGTTCGACGGCTCGGTGATCGGCGCGCGCAGCACGCAGCCCAGCACGCCGGAGCGCGCCGCCATGTTCACCGTCTCGATGTCGTCGTCGTTGGTGCCGACATTGCCGATGTGCGGGAAGGTGAAGGTGATGATCTGACCGGCATAGGACGGGTCGGTCAGGATCTCCTGATAGCCCGTCATGGCGGTGTTGAAGCAGACCTCGCCGACGGCGTGTCCGGTGGCGCCGACGCCATAGCCGGCGAGCTCCGTCCCGTCCGCGAAAATGAGACGAGCCGTGGTGACGGGGGCGGCCCAGGCATCCGCCCCGGCCAACTCTTGTAGTCCTGACATCGACTAATTACCTCTTGCATCGTTGGAACGGGCGCGATACACGCGCCGCGTTCGACGACGGCCGCTTGAGCGCCGCCGCCGGATCGCGAACACCGACGATGTCGAGGCGATCGAGGACAGGACGCTAGGCCATCAGGCGGTCTGCGTCAACTTGCGATCTGCGTTCCAAATGCGTTCTTTTTCAACAACTTATGCCAGTCGGGGCGTATTGTCGCCGACGGGAGCTGCAGCTATCTTGCGTCATCCGTCATTCTCTGCGACGAGACCGGTCATGCGGGACGACATCAATCGAGCTCTGAAGGCCGCTGTCGCCGATTGCGACAAGCGCCGCGCGTGCACGCTTCGCCTTATCCACACCGCAATCAAGGACCGCGACCAGGCGGCCCGGGATCGCGGGCTGGAAGGCATCGACGACGCGGAGGTCGCCGGCCTTCTGGTCAAGATGATCGAGCAGCGCCGGGAATCGGCGCAGACCTTCGAGGCCGCAGGCCGCATCGATCTCGCCGAGCAGGAGCGCCAGGAGATCGGCATCATCAAGTCGCTCCTGCCGCCGCAGCTCGACGACAGCGAAATGCGCTGCGCCTGCGCCGAGGTGGTGGAGGACATCGGTGCCAACGGCCTGCGCGATGTGGGCCGGGCCATGGCAGCCCTCAAGCAGCGCTATCCCGGCAAGATGGATTTCGGCCGCGCCAGCTGCGTCGTGAAGGACCTTCTGCGCTAGCCGAACCGGCCCGGCGCGAGGCGGTCTGCGAAGATCTCCACATTTGTTCACAGGCGTTGCGCCTTTATGAGGCGGGCATCTGGCCGCATGATGGCTGCTGCCTCCGGCCGACGATGCCGGCAGGGCGCGTTGCCGGTCGCCCGCGTCCCTGCCGGGGCAGGGCGCACACCGCGTCATCCGAGATCGGGTATCGATGAGATTTCCGCCTGAGTTCCTGGACGAGCTGCGCAACCGGCTGCCTCTTTCCGAGGTGGTCGGCCGGCGCGTGACCTGGGACCGGCGCAAGTCCCAGTTCGGCAAGGGCGACTACTGGGCGTGCTGCCCCTTCCACGAGGAAAAGACGCCGTCCTTCCACGTCGACGACCGCAAGGGGTTCTATCACTGCTTCGGCTGTGGCGCGTCCGGCGACCATGTCCGCTTTCTCACCGACGCGGAGGGGCTGAGCTTTCCCGAAGCGGTCGAGCGGCTCGCCGAACAGGCCGGCGTGCCGATGCCGACGCCGGATCCGGCCGAGGCGCGCCGCCAGCGCGAGCGCGCCGGGCTGGGCGACGTGGTGGCCATGGCGGCGCGCTTCTTCAAGCAGAGCTTCGTCTCCGACGCCGGCCGCGAAGCGCGCGCCTATGCCGACAAGCGCGGGCTGGACCGGGAGATGCTCGCTACCTTCGAGATCGGCTACGCGCCGAACGGGCGCGACGCGCTGAAGCGCCATCTGGCGGCCGAGGGCGTCGACGAGCGGCTGATGGTCGAGGCGGGCCTGATCATCCGGCCCGACGACGGCCGCTCCTCCTACGACCGGTTCCGCAACCGGCTGATGATCCCGATCCACGATCATCGCGGCCGCATCGTCGCCTTCGGCGGCCGGGCGCTGGGTGCCGACCAGGAGCCGAAATATCTGAACTCGCCGGAGACGCCGCTCTTCTATAAGAGCGCGGTCCTGTTCAACGCCCACCGCGCCCGCTCCGCTGCCCACCAGGCCGGCGCGGCCATCGTGGTGGAGGGTTACCTGGATGCCATCGCCGTCTACAAAGCCGGTATCCAGCACGTGGTGGCGAGCCTCGGCACCGCCTTCACCGAGGACCAGATCCGCGCCATGTGGCGACTAGCGCCGGAGCCGGTCATCTGCTTCGACGGCGACAAGGCGGGCATGGCGGCGGCGCGGCGCGCCGTGGACCGGATCCTGCCGCTGATCGAGAGCGGAAAGTCGTTCAACTTCTGCTTCCTGCCCGACGGCAAGGATCCCGACGACCTGATCGCCATGGCCGGACGGGAGGGGTTCCTGTCCGAGGTCAGGGCCGCCAAGCCGCTGGTGGAGGTCGTGTGGGAGCGCGAGATGGCCGGCGCCCGCTTCGACACGCCCGAACGCAAGGCGGCGCTGGAGGCGCGGCTGGAAGGGCTGGTGGAGGCGGTGAAGGATACCCGCGTCCGGCGGCGCTACCATTTCGACATCCGCTCGCGGCTGTCGGAGCTGTTCCGCGCCCGCGATTTCCGGCCCGGCGAACGCCGCTCCTTCAGGGGCGGGGCGCGGGGTGGCGGCGAGGCGCCGCCGGCGGGCATGTCGCTGGCCGGCGCGGGACCCACCGATACGGAGCTCGCCGAGCTGGAGCGCATCGTGCTCGGCCTGTGCGTCGCCTTTCCCGGTTTTGTCGACACCCACTGGGAGCGCATCGACCGGGTGCGCTTTTCCTTCGAGCCGCACGAGCGGCTGAAGCGGCATTTCCTGTCGCGGGCCATCGACGACGAGGCCGGGCCCACGGAGCAGACGCTGCGGGCGCGCTTGTCGCCGGAGCTGGCGCCGCTTCTGGCCGACGTGTGCGGCGAGAGCGCCGAGGGAGCCGGGCGGCTGGCGCACCGCTTCCCGATCCTCGGCTTCGAGCCGCCGGCCGCGTTCGTCGAGCGCTGCTACCTGCATTTTCTCGACCGGCTGGAGCTGAAGGTGCTGGAGGCCGATCTCGACAGCGACATCGCCCAGGCCGACCAGGAGCTGACCACCGAGGGCGAGGCCCGGATCCTGGCGCTGTCGCGGGAACTTGCGCGCCGCCGCCAGGCCTTCCTGGACGAGGATCGCGACCTGGCGGATCTGGCGAAGGAGATCCGCGGAGCACACGCCGCCGGCGACGCGGAGCGGGGGCCGGTGATGCCCGCGGCGGGGTTGTGAGGCGGCGCGTGAAGGTTACAACTGATTCAGTCTGCTTGCGAAATTCCCGCGCGACGCTATGTAAACGGTTTCCGATGAGGGTCGGATCTCGAGGATCGACAAATATTGTCAGTCCGGAAACCGAATCGCGGCAGGCTAAGTCACTGTCGGCCACTCGGCCCGGCGACACGCAAACACGGATCGACGACGTGCAGGACCGGCCGCGACCGCCGCGGACGGCCCCCTCGATCGATGTGAACACGGCACCCTCTTGAAGGGGGCGGCGGGCAAGCCCGCGGCCGGCTAAAGGAGAATTCGGCATGGCGACCAAGACGACGGAATCCGAAGCGACGCAGGACGCTCAACCGGAAACGAGCGACGGCCCGCTGCTGGATCTGTCCGACGCCGCCGTCAAGAAGATGATCAAGGCCGCGAAGAAGCGCGGCTACGTCACCTATGACGAGCTGAACGAAGTCCTTCCCTCCAACGAGGTGACCTCCGAGCAGATCGAGGACACCATGGCCATGCTGTCGGACATGGGCATCAACGTTGTGGAGCAGGAAGAGGCCGACAACGAAGAGAACAACGACGAGGAAGAGGGCGGCGAGCTGGTCGAGGTCGGCACCCAGGCCGTCGCCAAGACCACCACGACGCGCGAGCCCGCCGAGCGCACCGACGATCCGGTCCGCATGTATTTGCGCGAGATGGGCTCGGTGGAGCTTCTGTCGCGCGAGGGCGAGATCGCCATCGCCAAGCGCATCGAGGCCGGCCGCGAGGCGATGATCGAGGGCCTCTGCGAGAGCCCGCTCACCTTCCAGGCGATCATCATCTGGCGCGACGAACTGAACGAGGGGAAGATTCTCCTCCGCGACATCATCGATCTGGAAGCGACCTACGCCGACCCCGACGGCAAGGGCAACCAGGACAACACGTCCAATGACGGCGAGGCCTCCGGCGAGGCGCAGTCGGAGACGAGCTCCGACGACAGTGACAGCGACAGCGACGACGACGACGAGTTCGAGTCCAACGTGTCGCTGTCGGCCATGGAGGCGGAGCTGAAGCCGAAGGTCCTGGAGACCTTCGACGCCATCGCCGACAATTACAAGAAGCTGCGCCGCCTGCAGGACCAGAAGGTCGAGAACCGGCTGCAGCAGAACAAGTCGCTGACGCCGAGCCAGGAGAAGCGCTTCAAGAAGTTTCGCGAGGACATCATCGTGGACGTGAAGAGCCTGTCGCTGAACCAGAACCGCATCGACAGCCTGGTGGAGCAGCTCTACGAGATCAACAAGCGCTTGATCGGCCACGAGGGCCGGCTGATGCGGCTCGCTGATTCCTACGGCGTGCAGCGCGAGGACTTCCTGCGCCAGTACCAGGGTTTCGAGCTCGACCCGAACTGGATCCGCCGCGTCGCCAGCCTGGCGAGCCCCGGCTGGAAGAAGTTCGTGCAGTCGGAAAAGGACGACATCCGCCAGCTGCGCCAGGACATCCACACCCTGGCCACCGAGACGGGTCTGGAAATCACCGAGTTCCGGAAGATCGTCTCGAAGGTTCAGAAGGGCGAGCGCGAGGCGCGCATCGCCAAGAAGGAGATGGTCGAGGCCAACCTGCGCCTGGTGATCTCTATCGCCAAGAAATACACCAACCGCGGCCTGCAGTTCCTGGACCTGATCCAGGAGGGCAACATCGGCCTGATGAAGGCGGTGGACAAATTCGAGTACCGGCGCGGCTACAAGTTCTCCACCTACGCCACCTGGTGGATCCGGCAGGCCATCACCCGCTCCATCGCCGACCAGGCGCGCACCATCCGCATCCCGGTCCACATGATCGAGACGATCAACAAGATCGTGCGGACCTCGCGCCAGATGCTGCACGAGATCGGCCGCGAGCCGACCCCGGAGGAACTGGCGGAAAAGCTGCAGATGCCGCTGGAAAAGGTCCGCAAGGTCCTGAAGATCGCCAAGGAGCCGATCTCGCTCGAGACCCCGATCGGCGATGAGGAGGACAGCCATCTCGGCGACTTCATCGAGGACAAGAACGCGGTCCTGCCCATCGATGCGGCGATCCAGTCTAATCTTCGCGAGACCACGACGCGGGTGCTGGCCTCGCTGACGCCGCGCGAGGAACGTGTGCTGCGCATGCGCTTCGGCATCGGCATGAACACCGACCACACGCTGGAAGAAGTCGGCCAGCAGTTCTCGGTGACCCGCGAGCGCATCCGCCAGATCGAGGCGAAGGCGCTGCGCAAGCTGAAGCACCCGTCGCGGTCGCGGAAGCTGCGGAGCTTTCTGGACAGCTGAGTGTCCGGGTAGCGGTGACCCGCTCCAACAGACAGAAAAGGCCGGGGCCACGTCCCGGCCTTTTTCGTATCGACGAAGGGATACGTCCATGACCACCCCCCGCATCTATCTCGCCGGTCCCGAGGTCTTTCTGCCCGATGCGCTGGAGGTGCTGGCGGCGAAGCAGGCGGTGTGCGCGGAGGCTGGGCTCGAGGGCGTGTCGCCGCTCGATGCCGAGATCGGCCCGGTGATGGACGGGGCCGGTGACGCGGCCGACGCGATCTTCGCCGCCAACCGCGACGCCATGCGAAGCTGCGGCTTCGCGATCGCCAACCTGACGCCGTTCCGGGGCGTGTCGGTGGATGCGGGAACGGCCTTCGAGGTGGGCTTCCTCGCGGCGGCCGGCGCGACCGTCTTCGGCTACACCAACGAGCCGTCCGCCTACCACGAGCGGGTCGCCTCCCATGCCGAGGCGAACCCGGCGGTGCGGGCGCATTCGGCCGGCGGCTGGAGCGTGGAGAATTTCGGGCTGGTGGACAATCTCATGCTGCCGCTCGGCATCGCCGAGAGCGGCGGTGCGGTCATCGGCCACGCGCTCGCCGACCGTCGCGCGCTGTTTCACGATCTGACGGCGTTCCGGGCCTGCGTGGAGCGGATCGCCGGCCTGGCCACCGCGCAGGCGGGAGCGACGGTGGACGGTTGAGCCGGGTCGGCGGTGAGGGTTGGCGACCGCGATCCACAGGCCAGCGGCCGCTGCGCGGCCGGGGCGGCCGGGGAGCATGCGAATGCCCGGCGGTTCCCTCTCCACTGGATCGTAGCCGCCGAACGACCATATTGAAGGTCAGGGGCGACAGGTTGCGAGCGGCACGGCTTGCGACCGGTGGCACCCGGCCGACCCCCGCAATCGTTCGCCGAAAGCCCGCATGACCGATCAGCCGACGCGTCCAACGTCCGCCACCATGACGGCGCAGGAGATCGTCACCTGGCTCGTGGCCGATGCGCCGCGGCTGGAGATGGGCGCCTTCGTCGACGGGCTCGGCTGGCGCCTGCGCGAAGCGGGCATGACGCTCGACCGGATGATGATATCGCTCAGGATGCTGAGCCCCAATCTCCTGGCCGCCGGCATCACCTGGCGCCCCTACGAGCCGATCCGCTACTTCACCTTCGACTATGCCGAGCGCGACAGCGGCATGTACGAGCGCAGCCCGTTCAAGGTGGTGCACGACACCAACGAATGGCTGGAGCTCGATGTGGTCGAAACCCCGGACGAGCGCTTCGACATCATCCCGGACCTCAAGGAAGAGGGCCTCCGGCACTATCTCGTCGTCCCGCTCTGGTTCACCACGGGGCTGCCGAACTCGCTCTCGTTTGCCAGCAAGGCCGAGGCCGGGTTTTCCGATGCCGATCGCGACCTGATCCGGACGATCCTGCCGGCCCTGGCCAACGTGCTGGAAATCAAGCGGCTGAGGCGAACGCTTGGCGAGCTGCTGGCCACCTATGTCGGCCCCGGTCCGTCCTCGCGGATCATGGACGGGGTGGTGCATCGCGGCGAGGTCACGCGCATCGATGCGGCCATGTTGATGGCGGATCTGCGCGGCTTCACAGCGCTCTCCACCCGCCTGCCGGTGGAGGAGACGGCGGAGCTCCTGAACCGCTTCTACGACGCGGTCGTGCCGCACATCGTTGCGGAGGGGGGCGAGGTTCTGAAGTTCATCGGCGACGCGATCCTGGCGATCTTTCCCGCCGAGCCGGACGGCTCGCGGGTGGCGGCCCAGCGCGCGCTCAGGGCGGCGGAAGCCTCGATCGCCAGCGAGGTGGCGCCGGTGGTGGTCGACGGCGTGCCGCACTCGGTACATTTCGGCATCGGCCTGCACTTCGGCGAGGCGGTCTATGGCAATGTCGGCTCGGGCGCGCGGCTGGATTTCACCGCGGTGGGTCGCGACGTGAACGTGCTGTCGCGGGTCTCGCAGCTGTGCAGCGAGCTGAGCCGGCCGCTGCTCGTTTCCGAGGCCTTCGTCGGCGCGCTGGAAACCCCGCCGCAAGGGTTCGCCTCGCTCGGTGGCCACGTGGTGCGCGGCCTGAGCGATCCGCTGGCAGTGCTGGAGCCGGCGACGCGGGACGGGCTGGGCGAGACGGCGCCGGCAACGGCGCCTTCGGCGACGCCGGATCCGGGTGGACCGGCTGCTGTGACGGCGCCGGCCCAGCCCTGGGTCTGACCTACTCCTCCGACGGCAGCAGCTCGTAGACCACGCGGACGCTGGCGGAGATCGTCTGCTCGCCCCGCTCCACCGGTACGGAAGAGGCCTCCATGGCGGCCATGCGCATCATCGGGCGCGGACCCGGCGCGCCGCCGCCGGCCTCGTCGATGGCACGCACCTTGCTGAGCCGGACGCCTGCCGCCTTGGCATAGAGCTCCGCCTTGTGCCGGGCATCGGCAATGGCGGCGATGCGGGCGGTGTCCTCGTACCGGTCGGTGTCGGAGACGCCGAAGGCAATGCCGCCGATGTCGTTGGCGCCGGCCTTGACCAGCGTGTCGAGCAGGCTGCCCAGCCGATCGAGATCGCGCACCCGCACGATGACGGAGTTGGAAACGCGGTAGCCCTCGATGCGCGGCGCGTCGGTGCCCTCGCGGCTGTTCACGTAGCGCGGCGAGACGGAAAAGCCGACTGTCTGGATGTCGCGCGCTTCCACGCCGGCGTCCTTCAGGGCGTCGATGGCTGCGGAGACCTGCTGCGAGTTCTGGCTCAGCGCGTCGGCGGCGGTATCGGCCTCCGAGACCGCGCCCACCGTCACGGTGGCCATGTCGGGGGTGGCTGTCACCTCGCCCTGGCCGGTGACGGTGATGGCCGGACCACGGTCGCGGGCGAGGCCCGGCGTGGCGGCAACGGCGGTGAGGGCAAGGACTGCGAACGCTGCGGCGAGCGTGTGGCGGCGCATGGAAAGACCTCCCGATCTGTCGTTGGGGCAATCGCGAATGGATCGCGCATGTCACGCGAATGCGTCGCCATTGCGACGTGGCCGCGCAAGCGTCCAGCCGGATGCCGGCCGTGTCAGGTCGGGAAGGCGGGTCCGGGCCGCGTGCGGCCCGGACCGGTCGTCAGGCGCGGACGGGGTGTGGCACCGCGGTCCGCTTCTGGAACGCGAACAGGGCGACGGCCAGCACCACGCCGATGATATCCGTGGTCCAGCTGCCGTTGATCATGGTCAGGCCGGCGATGGCCAGACCGATGCGCACCACCACGTTGGTCGCGCCGACCATCCAGCCCTGCACCGCGCAGGAGAGGAGATAGACGCCGACGATGGCAGTGATGGTGACGTGCAGCGTGGCCAGCCAGTGGCCGTTCATCAGCATCGCGTCGGAGAAGAAAAACATATACGGCACGACGAACGCCGCCAGGCCGATCTTGAAGCTCTCCACGCTGGTGCGCATCGGGTCGGAGCCGGCCAGCGCCGAGCCGGCATAGGCGGCGAGCGCCACCGGCGGAGTGATGGCCGACATGACCGCGAAGTAGAAGATGAACAGGTGCGCCACCAGCGGCTCCACGCCAAGCGCCACGACGCCCGGCGCGATGACGCTGGCCGCCACCGCGTAGGCGGCGGTGGTCGGCATGCCCATGCCCAGCACGATGGAGACGATCATGGCGAAGAAGAGCGCCAGGAACTGGTTCTGATCGGCCAGCGCAAGAAGCACGGTGGAGAAGCGCGAGCCGATGCCGGTGAGCGCGATGACGCCGACGATGATGCCGGCGGTGGCGCAGACGGCGACCAGCTGCAGCACCATGCGGGCGCCCATGTCGAAGGCGTGCAGCAGCTGGCGGATGCCCATGCGGTGCGGCGTGAGCCAGGAGACGACGGCGGCGCTGGCCATGGCCAGGGTGCCGCAGCGGATCACCGAATAGCCGACGAACAGCGCGTAGATCAGCACGATGATGGGCATGAACAGGTAGATCTGGCGCAAAAGCTTGCCGACCTTCGGCAGCTGCGAGCGCGGCAGGCCCTGCATGTTGCGCTTCTGGGCGGCGAGGTCGACCATGAAGTAGACCGAGGCGAAGTAGATGATCGCCGGGATGATCGCCGCCCAGACGATGTCCATGTACGGAATGCCGGTGATCTCGGCCATGATGAAGGCGCCAGCGCCCATGATCGGCGGCATGATCTGGCCGCCGGTCGACGCGGCCGCTTCCACCGAGGCGGCGGTCTGCGGCTTGTAGCCGACCTTCTTCATCATCGGGATGGTGAGGGAGCCGGTGGCCACCACGTTGCCGGCGGAGGTGCCGTTGATCATGCCCATCAGGCCCGAGGCGAAGATGGACACCTTGGCCGGGCCGCCACGCTTGTGGCCGGCGACGGCGAAGGCGAGGTTCACGAAATACTCGCCGACGCGGGTGGTCTGCAAAATGGCGGCGAAGACCACGAACAGGATGATGTAGGTCGACGAGATGGCGATCGGCGCCCCGAGAATCCCGTTGTCGGTGAAGATGTAGGTGAAGAAGCGCTTCGCGTCGTAGCCGCGGTGGGCGAGGATGCCCGGCAGCCACGGCCCGAGGAACGAGTAGGCCACGAAGATCGAGGCGATGATGACCAGCGCCAGCCCGGCGAGGCGGCGGGTCAGCTCGATGATCAGCATGACGCCGGTGATGGCCGCCCACATGTCGCCGGGGAGCGCCATGGGCATGCCGGCGCGCAGCTGCAGCTGGGGGGCGAACCAGATCAGGTAGGCGGTGCAGGCGATGGCCGCGACGCCGAGCAGCACGTCGGCCCGGGCGAAGTGGCTGCGCGCGCGGTCGGGGAAGATCCAGGCATGGACGATGGTGAGCGCGGTGCCGGCGGTCAGCGGAACGCCGAACGTGGTCAGCGCCCATTTCGGCGGCAGTGCCTCGCCCATCACCGTTCCGGAGATCCAGATCGCGACGACGCCCAACAAGCCGTAGAGGATGCCGGCGCCGGCGATGGCGAGAAGGGCGCGTGACAGGAGCGTGCCGCGCCGGTCCGCGCCGTCCATGACGGTGGTCGCGCCGAAAAGCAGGAAGCCGAGGACCAGGCCGCCGCCCACGTGGATCAGGCGATAGGTCCACGTTTCCAGCGGATAGACGTTCATCACGAACAGGTGGAACACGGTGTAGGCGACACAGAGCGTCGCCACGATCATGTTGCGCCGTCCGGCGAACTCGCGCTGGTTGGCCGCCGCCGTCTCCGCATCGACGCTCGATGCCTGGCTTTCGATCAGCGAAGGGGCCTCGTCATCGGTGCCGTTGGACCCGGTCTGGGGGCGCGACGTATCTGTCATGTGCCGTCCTGCTTGCCGCTAGAGACAAGTATGGCGGGAGACTCAGCCCCCCGCCATACGAAAATGTCAGGTTGAACGGGAGGGCCTACTTCGTCTCAGGGACGCTGTGGCCGTTCTCCTCGAACCACTTGGCGGCGCCCGGATGGAACGGGATCACGGTGTTCTTGCCCACGTTCTCCGGCAGCGTCTCCTTGGCGGCCGAATGGTTCTGCACCATGCGGTCATGGTTCTCCATGGCGAGCTTGGTGATCTCGTAGGCGAGGGTGTCCGGCATCTCCTCGTTGGCGATGGCGAAGTTCCACAGCGACACCGTCTGCACGTCCTCCGGCTGATCCTCGTAGGTGTTGGCCGGAATGGTGAACGGCGACATGGCCGGGACGGCTTCCATCATCGTGTTCAGCGTCTCCTCGTCCATGGTGAGGAAGCGCACGTCGTTCTCCACGGCGAGCTGGCTGTAGGCGCCCGTCGGCAGACCGGCGGCATACACGAAGGCGTCGATGAGGCCGTCCTTCAGCTGGCCGGCCGTGTCGGAGCCGCCGGCGTGGCTGAGGGTGACGTCCATCCCCGCGGCCTCGAAGAAGCGCGGCCAGTAGGTGGCGCTGGTGCCGCCACGCGGGCCGACGCCGACGCGCTTGCCGTCGAGATCCTGGAAGGTCTTGATGTCGGAGCTGGCCAGCACCGCCGCCTGCAGCGGGGTCTGGTACATCGGGAACAGGGCGCGGACCTTCTCGTGCGCCACACCCGGCATCAGCGGGCTGTTGCCCTTGCGCGCCTCGTCGGCCGGGCCGAGCGTGACGTAGCCGAGATCGTGCTCGCCGGTCTCCACCAGCGTGACGTTCTGGACCGGGCCGCCGGTGATCTCCACGGCGACGCTCGGGCCGAGCGCCTCGGTGATCATTGAGCCGAAGCCGCTGCCGTAGGTGAAGTAGGTGCCGCCCTGGCTGCCGGTGCCCATGGCGAGGCTGTCCGGCCAGCCTTCCTTGTCCTGCGCCGTGGCGGTTCCCACGATGCAGGCACCAAGGACCAGCGGTGCGAGCAATCGGATTGCAGTGTTCATTGTTTCCTCCTGACGGCGCTTGTCGTTTTGAATTCGGGCCGTACCCGTAGCTAGCAAGGCTAGGAGGTGGTGGAGAACAGACGCAACGTGAGGAAGATTATATAACCAAAGTTTATAATGGAGCCGCCCGTCAGGCGGTCCCGGCGATCTCTTCGAGATGGCGGGCCAGACAGGACAGCAGCCTCTCGCGTGCCGGATCGCGGGTGCCCCGCGCCCAGGCGGCCGCCATGGTCAGGCGCTGCGCGGCGCCGCCTGGGGGCATGGTGAAGGGCACGAAACGAACGCCGGACACGGCGAGGCGCGCGGTCCAGCGCGGCACGATGGCAAGGCCGAGCCCGGTGCTCACCAGGTTGACGATGGTGTGCTTCTCTTCCGCGATCTGGGCGACGCGGGCGGGAAGCCCGGCTTCCAGAAACACCTTCATGGTCAGGTCGTGGCTGTGCGGGCGAGAGCCCCGATCCGGCACGATGAGCGGCTCGTCGGCCAGTTCGTTGACCTCGACCCGCTCCTTGGAGGCGAGCCGATGGTCGGCGGGCATCGCCACCACGGCGGTTTCGTAGAAAAGGTGGCGGAAGACGATCTTCGGGTTCTGCACCTCCGGCTGCCGCACGAAGGCGAGATCGAGGCGGCCGGACAGGAGGCGGGGCAGCAGGCGGATGGTCTTCTGCTCGTAGAGCGTCACCTCCATGTCGGGGTGCTCCTGCCGGAGATAGGACAGCACCTGCGGCACCAGCCCGGCCGCGGCGCTGTCGATGGCGCCGAGCCGCAGCACCGACGAGCGCGCGCGCTGATGGTTGCGCGCCTTCGCCTCGAGCGTCTCCGCCCGGCCGACGAGGTCGCGGGCGTCGTCGAGAAGCTCCTCGCCCGCCTCCGTCAGCGCCACGTGGCGGGTGGTGCGGGCCACCAGCTTGGTGCCGAGACTGTCCTCCAGGTTGCGCAGGTGCCGGCCCAGCGAGGCGGGCAGCATGTCCAGATCCTGGGCCGCGCGGCCGAAATGCAAGGTCTCGGCGACCGCGAGGAAACAGCGCAGCTGCAGAAGCTCCATCGGGCTCTCCCGGATGCCGCGCGGTGGGCCCGCGCGTTGATTGTTGCGTTTTTTTGTATATTCCCCGCGCTGGTGTGGCAATCGGACCCGGCTCTGTAGGATTGGCGATGCTGCCCGCCGTGGCGCCGCAGCCGGCGCCAGGCGCCGGTCCGACCCGGCCGAGGCAGCGCCCAAGAACCCGCGCCCGAGAACGCAAAAGAACGAGTTGCTTCCCATGAAGACGTACAAGATCGCCGCCATTCCGGCCGACGGTATCGGTCCAGAGGTCATCTCGGCCGGCCTGCAGGTGCTGGAGGCCGTGGAGCAGCGCGAGGGCGGTTTCCGGTTCGAGGTGGAGCACTTCGACTGGGGTTCGGACTACTACAAGGCGCACGGGGCGATGATGCCGGAAGACGGCGTGGAGACCCTGAAGCCCTTCGACGCGATCTTCTTCGGCGCCGTCGGCGCGCCGGACGTGCCGGACCACATCACGCTCTGGGGCCTGCGCCTGCCGATCTGCCAGGGCCTCGACCAGTACGCCAACGTTCGTCCGACGAAGATCATCCCGGGCATCACCTCGCCGCTGCGCAATGTCGGCGTCGGCGACCTGGACTGGGTGATCGTGCGCGAGAACTCCGAGGGCGAATATTCCGGCCACGGCGGCCGGGCGCATCGCGGCCTGCCGGAGGAAGTCGGCACCGAGGTCGCCATCTTCACCCGCACCGGCGTCACCCGCATCATGCGCTACGCCTTCGAGCTGGCCCGCTCGCGCCCGCGCAAGCTGCTGACGGTGGTGACCAAGTCGAACGCCCAGCGCCACGGCATGGTGATGTGGGACGAGATCGCGGCGGAGGTTGCGGCCGACTATCCCGACGTCACCTGGGACAAGATGCTGGTCGACGCGATGACGGTGCGCATGACGCTGAAGCCGCAGAGCCTCGACACCATCGTCGCCACCAACCTGCACGCCGACATCCTCTCCGATCTGGCCGGCGCGCTGGCCGGCAGCCTCGGCGTGGCGCCGACGGCCAACATCGATCCGGAACGCCGCTTCCCGTCCATGTTCGAGCCGATCCACGGCTCCGCCTTCGACATCACCGGCAAGGGCATCGCCAATCCGATCGCCACCTTCTGGACGGCGAGCGCGATGCTGAACCATCTCGGCGAGGAAAATGCCTCGACGCGGCTGATGGCGGCGGTGGAGAAGGTGGCCGGCAACGGCATCCTCACCCCCGACGTGGGCGGCACCGCCACCACCCAGGAGGTGACGGACGCGGTCTGCGAAGCGATCCGCGGCGCCAACGCCTGAGGCCGCAAGGCGCCGTTGCGCGCTGGTCGCGGGACGGCCGGGCCGCTGGACAGCGCGCCCGCCGAGGCTCTATAGACCGGGCGTGCCGGCCGGCCGCGCCCGGCCCCCGGCGGGCCCGTAGCTCAATGGTTAGAGCCGACCGCTCATAACGGTCTGGTTGCAGGTTCGAGTCCTGCCGGGCCTACCATTTTTCCCCTCACGCCGAGTTCGCTTGCGCTCACCAGCTCCGGGTGGGCGCCCTGACCGGGCGGCCCGCAGTCGCGGGCTGGTGGGTGCTGTCCGGATAGACTGAAGACACTCGCTCCAGCCGGGGCCTCGCATCGGCTCGGGCGCGACCTAATGTTTTCAGTCGCGAGCGCGGTCGGAAAACCGGTTCCCACTTTTCTCGGCGCTCGCTTGAACGCGCTTGCGAACCCTCGCGGGTTCGGGGCGTCATCTTTTCGCTCGCGCCGAGTTCGCTCCGCTCACCGGCTCCGGGTGGGCGGCCTGGTCTTTTTGAGTCGCAAAGCCGGACGGCGAACCGGTTCCCACTTCGCCTGGCTTTGCTCGGCGGCCCGCCGTCGCGCTTTGGGGGGAGCAGTCCGGCACGACCGGGATCCTGATGCCCGGAGCATTCGCATTTACTCCGCTCATTCCCGCGAAGGCGGGAATCCATAGGGCCATCGGACGACGCCGGGCTGAGTGGTGGGAGGGCGTCGACTCTATCTGGCGCGGCCGTTCTCCCGTCCGGCCACCCATTCGTTAGCTGAGAGCTAGTCGAGGCGTGCCATCAGCTGGGATGCGAATGACTCGCGGCTACAGCAGAAGTTGCAAAGGAGATCGGGTAGGCTGGGACCTTTGTAAGGAGGTACCCATGGGCGCTGTCGACGCGATCTCCTGGATCATAACAAACGTCGGAGGGTTGGCTGGTATAGCGGCCTCAGTGTTTCTACTTCAGGATCGCGTGCGCCAGCCTCGGCCATCTATCTCGATACAAGCGGTCGATAACGATCCAAACGGCCGCACCGGGTTTCGTTCAGTTGTCGCAGTGGTGAACAACCCAGGCCGCACGGCAATCTCGGTTTCAGTGGATCCCGAGAAGAGCGACATCATTGCGGCACTGGATGATGACTCGACACGCCACATTGTGGAGCAGGTGCTCGGGCACTCGTCACGGGCATCGTTGGGTCCAGGTGCTTCGGTCGCATTTGGGCTCGTTCCAAGAGAACGAACAATGAGCATGCCTCCTGAGACCGAGCTTGCCTTGGTCTTCGCTTGGCAGCCGATGCAATTTCGGAAGCGGCCGCCGAAGCCACGAACCATAGACATCAAGATCACCAGGCAGCACTTTTACGACCTTCAGAATGAGCCGCTGTCGGACGAACACGAGTAGGACGTGGGGATGACCCTACTCTCGCTGTTTCAAACTGTCGGTGCGGCCATCGCGATCGTGTTGGCCGCAATTAAGATCTGGGACCGCTGGGCGGGTGGGCAGCCCTATGTTTTTCTCTTTGGTCGTCCCGAAGAAGGAGCGGAGAACCTTCAAAATTTTGATCAGTACAGCTTCAAGCAGCTTTGGGCGCGCATCAGCAATCCTGGCCGATTGCCAATAGCGATATCGGCGAGAGCGAATCCGAATGATCTGTCGCTGATTGCTTCAAAAGAAGGGCATGAGGGCCATGTGGTCCAGCGCGTTTCCACATTCTGTGTGGTCGAGCCTGGTCAAAGCCTGGACCTGAAAGTGGCTCTGCCTCTCGAAATCGAAAGCCTCCCTGAGGATCACGAGCTCGTGCTTCGCTTCTCCTGGAGGCCTGCCCACTCAAGTGGGCACGGGTGCCGTTCTCGCTTGCTCGAATGCCCCGTCCGGACAAAGACGACGAAGAGGGAGTTGGATTTGATACTGGGCGACAAGATCGTTTTTCCCGACGAGGAATGAGGGACAGCATCACCATCGCCACCCTGTGGGACGTGGCTAAGAGATGCTGCCATCCAAACTTGCGCGCCACCGCCAACCGAAATTGCGCGCTATAGATCTCCCAGGTCCCTGCAATCCCGCCGAAACCCAGCCAATGCCAATCGAAGTTGCGCGTTGGAGATGGCGGGAACCGCACAATTCGTGGTGCCTCAAAGGCTGGATGCAGACCTGACGGCCCGAGGCCGCCCCCTCACTCCGCGGCGTCGCGGCCCTTGAGGATGGAGACGAGGTCGGCGAAGCGCTCGCCCTGGATGGTGATGTGCTCGCGCAGGGCGGTTTCGGCCTGCGTCTCGTCGCCGGCGGTGATCGCCTCGACGATGGCGCGGTGCTCCGCCAGCGAGTGGCCCATGCGCCGGGGCACGCGCAGCTGCAGCCGCCGGTAGGTCATCAGCCGCTGGTGCAGCCGGCTCGCCTCGGCGATCAGGAAATCGTTGCCGCTGGCCTCGTAGATGGCGGCATGGAAGACGCCGTTTTCCGCGTAGTAGGCATCGGTGTCGCCGGAGGCCGCGGCGCGCTCGCAGGCCTCCAGCGCGGCGACGAGGCGGCCCATCTGCTCCGGCGACGCCCGGCGCGTGGCCAGCCGGCCGGCCATGGCCTCCAGCCCCGCCATCACCTCGAACATCTCGATCAGCTCGCGGGTGGAGACCTTGCGCACGAAGGCGCCGCGGTTGGGGATCAGCTCCACGAGGCCGGTGGACGCCAGCTGGCGGACGGCCTCGCGAACCGGCGTGCGGGAGACGCCGAACCGGTCGGCCAGCGCCTGCTCGTCGAGCCGCTCGCCGGCCGGAACCTCGCCGGTCAGGATCCCGTTTTCGAGCGCGTCGCGAATCTCGGCGACGCGCGGGCGGCGCGCTTCTGCGGCCATCGTGTCTGCCTTTCGCCGGCGGTCTTCTGCCTGCCTTCTCCCCGGCCGACGTGTCGGCCCGACCGCGATGGGCGCCGGTCGAACGAAACCGGGGCCTTCGCCATCCTCAAAATCGTATACAATCTGATTGACATCCCATGCAACACCTGATTGCCTGACCCTCAACGTGCGCCAGGGGCGCGCGAGCGTGCGCAGCCAATGCGGACGCAACCGTGCACAAAACGCACGCAACCAGGGAGGAAGATTCCATGAAACGGACAATGCTTCTGGCGGCGGTCTGCTCCGTCGCGCTGACGGGTGGAGCCATCGCCGACGACGTCACGCTGCGCGCCTCGCACCAGTGGCCGGGCGGCAAGGGCGACGTGCGCGACGTCATGGTGCAGATGATCGCCGACCAGGTGGCCGAGGACGACGTGGGCCTGACCATCCAGGTCTTCCCGGGCGCGTCGCTGTTCAAGCCGCGCGACCAGTGGGGCGCGGTGACCAAGGGCCAGGTGGACCTCACCGCCTTCCCGCTCGACTACGCCTCCGGCCGCCATCCCGAGTTCTCCGCGACGCTGATGCCGGGCCTCGTCGGCAACCACGAGCGCGCCCAGCGCCTCAACGATTCGCCGTTCATGGATGCCATCAAGGAGTCCATCGACAAGGCCGGCGCGATGGTGCTGGCGGACGCGTGGCTCGCCGGCGGCTTCGTCTCGTCGGAAGAGTGCATCACGACGCCGGAGAGCGCCGAGGGCCAGGTGCTGCGCGCCGCCGGCCCGGCCTTCGAGGAGATGCTGGCCGGCGCGGGCGCGTCCATCGCCTCCATGCCGTCCTCGGAAATCTACACCGGCATGCAGACCAACGTGCTGACCGGCGCCAACACCTCGTCCGGCTCGCTAGTCTCCTACCGGATCTACGAGGTCGCCAAGTGCCTGACGGCGCCGGGCGAGAACGCGCTGTGGTTCATGTACGAGCCGATCCTCATGTCGAAGCGCTCCTTCGACAAGCTCAACGAGGAGCAGCAGCAGGCGCTGATCGAGGCGGGCAAGGCCGCGGAAGAGTATTTCGCCGCGGAAGCCGCCAAGCTCGATGACAAGCTGATCCAGGTCTACAAGGACAACGGCGTCGAGGTCGTGCAGATGTCGAAGGAGAACTACGACGCCTGGCTCGCGATCGCCAAGGAGACCTCCTACAAGAACTTCGCGGAGAAGGTTCCGAACGGCCAGAAGCTGATCGACGACGCGCTCGCGGTCCAGTAACCGGCGCCTTTCGCGCGGCGGGGCCCACGCGGGTCCCGCCGTTTTCGTTTCCGGCCCTGGCGGGCCCGTCCGGTCGGCCCGAGGGGTGGCCAGCGGAGGGGGTCGGGGTTCGCTCAAGCCGGGCAGATGCTCGCGACGGGTCCGGTGCGGTCCGGTCGGGGTCTGCTCCAAGAAGGGGGGTGTCCGATGCGCGGCTTCGTCGCTGTCGTGTCCTTCGTCTCGCGCGTCGCAGGCGTCCTCGCGGCCCTGCTCCTGCTCTCCGCCGTGCTCTCCGTCAGCCACATGGTGTTCGTGCGCTACGTGCTGAACCAGTCGACCATCTGGCAGACCGAGTACACCAGCTACGCCATCGTCGCCGCCACCTTCCTGGGCGCCCCCTGGACGCTGATCGTCCGCGGCCACGTCAACGTGGACCTGCTGCCGCTGGCCGCCGGTCGGCGCGGACGGATCATCATGGAGGCGCTGAGCGGGCTTGCCTCGCTGGCCTTCGTGGTGCTGCTCGCCTACGCGACCTGGTTCTTCCTCTACGAGGCCTGGGAGTTCTCCTGGCGCAGCGAGACAGTGTGGTCGGTGCCGTTGTGGATGCCGGTCGCGCCGGTGGTGGCCGGTACGGTCTGGCTCGCCGTGCAGTATGTCGCCGAGCTGGTGCGCCTCTGCCTCGACGGGCCGAGCATCGGCGGCGGCGCGCACGGCGTGTCGCGGACCGAGCTGTTCGACGAGATCACGGAAGGGAGCGCCCGCTGATGAGCCCGCTTTCTTCCGGCATCCTGATGCTGGTGGCGCTGTTCTCGCTGCTGGCCATCGGCACCCCGATCGCCTTCGCCCTCGGCCTCGTCGCCATGGGCGGGCTGTTCATGGTCTACGGGCCGTTCTTCCTGGAAACCCTCGGCGAGCAGCTGTTCACGGCCATCTCGTCGTTCAGCCTCGTCTCCATCCCGATGTTCATCCTGATGGGCGCGGCGGTGGCCTCCTCGCCGGCCGGCAAGGACCTCTACGAGGCGCTGGACCGCTGGTTGAACCGGGTGCCGGGCGGGCTGGTCCTGTCCAACCTCGGCGCCTGCTCCATCTTCGCGGCGCTGTCGGGTTCCTCGCCGGCCACCTGCGCGGCCATCGGCAAGATGGGCATCCCGGAGATGCGCGCCCGTGGCTACCCGGCCGAGATCGCCGCCGGCTCCATCGCGGCGGGCGGCACGCTGGGCATCCTGATCCCGCCCTCGGTGACGATGATCGTCTACGGCATCGCCACGGAGACCTCCATCGGCCGGCTGTTCCTGGCCGGGCTGGTGCCGGGCTTCATGCTCACCGTGTTCTTCATGATCTGGACGATCATCGCCTGCAAGCGGCAGGGACTTGGCCTGACCGACCTGGCCAAGCGCTTCTCCATGCGCGAGCGCTTCAAGGCGCTGCCGCGGGTGCTGCCGTTCCTCCTGATCGTGGTGGCGGTGCTGTTCTCGCTCTATGGCGGGGTGGCGACGCCGTCGGAGGCGGCCGGTGTCGGCGCGCTCTTCTGCCTGTTGATGGTGGTGGTCATCTACGGGCTGTTCGCGCGCAACTGGAAGTTCGGCCAGATGCCGGTGATCTTCCGCGACACGCTGAAGGAAAGCGTGATGATCATGCTGATCATCGGCGCCTCGGAGCTGTTCGCCTTCGCGCTGTCGTCGCTGTTCATCACCCAGTCCATCGCCCAGGGCATCGCGGCGATGGACGTGAACCCGTACGTGCTGCTGTTCGTCGTCAACATCTTCCTGCTAGTGGCCGGCTTCTTCCTGCCGCCGGTGGGCGTGATCCTGATGACGGCGCCGATCCTGATCCCGATCATCACCGGGGCCGGCTTCGACCCGTACTGGTTCGCCGTGGTGCTGACGATCAACATGGAGATCGGGCTGATCACCCCGCCGGTGGGGCTCAATCTCTACGTCATCAACGGCATTGCCCCGGACATCTCGCTGGGGCAGATCCTGCGGGGCTCGCTGCCCTACGTGCTGTGCATGGTGCTGGGCATCGTGGCGCTGTGCCTGTTCCCGGACATCGCGCTGTTCCTCCCCAACCTCATCATGGGACCTGCCCTATGAGCGGTGTGTCGCTCCTCTCCGATCTTCTCGGCTCCATCGCCCGGCGCTCGTGGCTGGGCGACCGGGCGCCCAAGCGGCCGGTGGAGGTGGCGGAACTCCGCGCCCTCTGCCTGAAGCTGGTGCGCTCACGCGGCGAGGCGACCGGGGTGATGGTGGCGGCGGAGATCCTGCGCGGGGTGCGCAGCCTCGACGATGCGGCGCTGCGCGCCTTTTTCGAGATGCTGGCCACGGAGTTTGCGCCGGATCCAGAGCGGCTGGGGGAGGCGGCGCGGGCCTATGCCGACACGCCGGACGCGACGACGCTGTCGCGCCTCCAGCACGAGGCGGAGCCGCCGCGCCAGGAGCTGTTCCGGCGGCTCAACCTGGCCCCCGGCGGCACGGCGGAACTGGTCAAGCTGCGCGAGCGGCTGCTGCCGCTGCTGCGGACCGACGCCGCCGTCTTCCGCCCGGTCGACCAGGACCTTAAGCACCTGTTCGGGTCGTGGTTCAACCGCGGCTTCCTGGTGCTCAGGCACATCGACTGGGACACCTCCGCCCGGGTGCTGGAGCGGATCATCGACTACGAGGCGGTGCACGCCATCGACGACTGGTCGGCGCTGCGCGAGCGGCTGGCGCCGCCGGACCGGCGCTGCTTCGCCTTCTTCCACCCGTCGATTCCGGACGACCCGCTGATCTTCGTGGAGGTGGCGCTGACCCGGGAGATTCCAGCGAAGATCGGCACGGTGCTGGCCTCCGACCGGGTGCAGATCGAGCCGGAGGATGCGCAGACGGCGGTCTTCTACTCCATCTCCAACTGCCACAAGGGGCTGGCCGGCGTGTCGTTCGGCTCGTTCCTCATCAAGCAGGTGGCGGAGGACCTGAAGGAGAGCATCCCGAACCTGAAGACCTTCGTGACGCTGTCGCCGGTGCCGACCTTCGCCAGGTGGGTGGCCGATCTGCCGGAGGCGGACCGCAAGCGGCTGCAGCCGGACGAGCGCAAGGCCATCGAGATCGTGGCCGAGCCGGACTGGGCCAGCAATCCCGAGCGGGCCGAGGACGCCGGTCCCGGCCTCCTGTCGCTGGCCGCGCGCTACTTCCTGCGGGCCAAGCGCGACGACGGCCAGCCGGTGGATCCGGTGGCGCGCTTCCATCTCGGCAACGGCGCGCAGCTCAACCGGATCATGCACCTCGGCGACGTCTCATCGGTCGGGCTGCGTCAGGCGCACGGGCTGATGGTCAACTATCTCTACGATCTGCCGAAGGTCGAGGAACGCCACGAGGCCTACGCCGACGGCCATGCCATCGCGGCGAGCCGCGCCGTCCAGAATCTTCTTCCCGCCAGCGCCTCGCGCGCGGCCAACAACACGCAATCGGCGGAGCCTGCCGCATGACGAACCATCTCTTCCATGGCCTGATGCAGAAGGGCCTCGCCGCGCCGGAGCGCCCGTTCGCGGTGTTGCCGGACGGTGCCGTGACCTCCTATGGCGATCTCGACGCGCGGTCGGCGCGCTTCGCCGCGGTCCTGAAGGAAGCGGGCGTGGTGCCCGGCGACCGGGTGGCGGTGCAGGTGGACAAGTCCATCGAGGCGCTGGAGCTTTACCTCGCCACCGTGCGCGCGGGAGCTGCCTTCCTGCCGCTCAACACCGGCTACACGCCGGCCGAGATCGACTATTTCCTGACCGACGCCACGCCGCGCGTCTTCGTCTGCGATCCGAAGGCAGAGGCGACGCTCGCCCCGATCGCGGAGAAGGCCGGTGCCGTGCTGATGACGCTGGGCAAGGCGGGCTCCAGTGGCGAGGCGGCCGGCACGCTGCGCGCCCGTGCGGAGGCGGCGGACGCCGATTTCGAGCCGGTCGATCGTGGGCCGGACGACCTGGCGGCGATCCTCTACACGTCCGGCACGACCGGGCGCTCCAAGGGCGCGATGCTGAGCCACGCGAACCTGCTCTCCAACGCGCAGGTGCTGCGAGAGACGTGGGCTTTCACCGAAGACGACGTGCTGCTGCACGCGCTGCCGATCTTCCACACCCACGGCCTGTTCGTTGCCACCAACACGACGCTTGTGGCGGGCGGCTCGCTGATCTTCCTCGCAAAGTTCGACCTCGATACGGTGTTCGCCGAGCTGCCGAAGGCGACGTCGATGATGGGCGTGCCGACCTTCTACACGCGCATGCTCACCGACGACCGGCTGAACCGCGAGGCGACGGCGCACATGCGGCTGTTCACCTCCGGCTCGGCGCCGCTTCTGGCCGACACCCATGTCGCGTTCGAACAGCGCACCGGCCAGCGCATCCTCGAGCGCTACGGCATGACCGAAACCAACATGAACACCTCCAACCCCTATGACGGCGAGCGCCGGGCCGGCACGGTTGGCTTCCCGTTGGAGGGAACGGAGCTGCGCATCGTCGGCAAGGAGGACGGCAAGTCCGTTGCCGACGGCGAGATCGGCGTCATCGAGGTGCGCGGCCCGAACGTCTTCCAGGGCTACTGGAACATGCCGGAGAAGACCGCGGCGGAGTTTCGCGAGGACGGCTTCTTCATCACCGGCGATCTCGGCATGATCGACGCCGACGGCTACGTGGTGATCGTCGGCCGCGACAAGGACCTGGTGATCTCCGGCGGCTACAACGTCTACCCGAAGGAGATCGAGCAGATCATCGACGAACTCCCGGGCGTGGTGGAGAGCGCCGTCATCGGCGTGCCGCATCCCGACTTCGGCGAGGGCGTCGTCGGCGTCGTGGTGGCAAAGGAGAAGCTGGAGGAGGCGGCCATCCTGGCGCCGCTGCACGACCAGCTGGCCAAGTACAAGCAGCCCAAGAGGATCCTGTTCGTCGACGAGCTGCCCCGCAACACGATGGGCAAGGTGCAGAAGAACCTGCTGCGCGACGCCTATTCCGACCTGTTCTCCTGAGGGGGGGATAATTTAATCCCCTCGGGCCGAGTTCGCTTCGCTCACCGGCTCCGGGTGGGCGGCCTGAGAGCAGCCTGCGGCCCTTTGGCCGCAGACAAGCTGCTCGTTCTTCAGATCGATCAACTGATTGGACATTCGGTCTTGACCGAATGTCCGTTGATCTCGGCCGGCGCGCGGTCGCGCGCTGACAAGCAATCCCAGGAAAAGTGGGAACCGGTTTTCCGTCCGGTGTTTAGTGGATCTCCGGCTCGGGGATACCGCCGGAGCCGGACAGGAAATCGAAGTCGCAGCCCTCGTGGGCCTGGCCGATGTGACGGGAGAAGAGCGCGTTGTAGCCGCGCGGATAGTCGCGATCCGGCGGTGACCATTCCGCCAGCCGGGCGGTGATCTCGGCGTCGGTCAGCCGGACGTCGATGCGCCGGGCCTCCACGTCGACCTCGACGATATCGCCGGTGCGCACGGCGGCGAGCGGTCCGCCGATGTGGGATTCCGGCGAGACGTGCAGCACGCAGGCGCCGTAGCTGGTGCCGCTCATGCGCGCGTCGGAAATGCGCAGCATGTCGCGCACGCCCTGGCGCAGCAGCTTCTTCGGGATCGGCAGCATGCCCCATTCCGGCATGCCGGGGCCGCCCACCGGTCCGGAATTCTGCAGAATCAGCACCGTGTCGGCGGTGACGTCGAGATCCTCCCGGTCGATTTCGGCGGCCATCTCGTTGTAGTCGCGGAAGACCAGCGCCGGGCCGGAGTGCTTCAGCAGCCGGCGATCGGCGGCGGACGGCTTCATCACACATCCGTCTGGCGCCAGGTTGCCGTAGAGGACGGCGGTGCCGCCGGAGGCGGAGACCGGGCGGTCGAGAGGGCGGATGACGTCCTCGTCGTAAACCTCGGCGCCTTCCAGCGCCGCGCCCAGCGTGGTGCCGGCGACCGTCTGCGCCTCCAAGTC
Organism: Amorphus coralli DSM 19760; assembly: GCF_000374525.1. GTDB lineage: Bacteria > Pseudomonadota > Alphaproteobacteria > Rhizobiales > Amorphaceae > Amorphus > Amorphus coralli. Next base: position 189,962 of record NZ_KB894575.1, on the reverse strand, counting down.
GAGCAGGGGGCGCAGCTCGGCGAGCAAGGCCCGGAGCCCGCCGGCATAGTAGAAGTCCTCCATCAGGTGCGCGCCGGACGGCTGGATGTTGGCCGTCACCGGCACTTCCCGGGCGACCCGGTCGATGTCCGCGAGCGTCAGGGGGATGCCGGCGCGCCCGGCCATCGCGATCAGGTGGATGGTGGCGTTGGTCGAGCCGCCCATCGCCATGTGCGCCACAAGGGCGTTGCGCACTGAGCCTTCCGAAAGGATCCGCGATGGCGTCCAGTCGGCCCAGATCATGTCGACGATGGTGCGGCCGCTGGCGGAGGCCATGCGTGGATGCGCGGCGTCGGGGGCGGGAATGGAGCTTGCGCCGGGAAGGGTGAAGCCGAGGGCCTCGGCGATGCCGGTCAGGGTGGAAGCGGTGCCCATGGTCATGCAGTGGCCATGCGAGCGGGCGATGCCGGCTTCCATCTCCTGCCAGGTCTCCTCTGTGATGGTGCCGGCGCCCTTCTCCGCCCAGTATTTCCAGACGTCTGACCCGCTGCCGAGCGTCTTGCCGCGCCAGTTGCCACGCAGCATCGGCCCGGCGGGCACGAAGATGGCCGGCAGGCCCATTGAGATGGCACCCATGAGCAGGCCCGGGGTGGTCTTGTCGCAGCCACCCATCAGCACCGCGCCGTCGATCGGATGCGAGCGCAGCAGCTCCTCCGTCTCCATCGCCAGAAAGTTGCGGTAGAGCATGGTGGTGGGTTTCACGAAGGGCTCGCCGAGCGACATCGCCGGCAGCACGACCGGGAAGCCGCCGGCCGCGATGACGCCGCGCTTCACGTCCTCCACGCGTTCGGGAAAATGCGCGTGGCAGGAGTTCATGCCGCTCCAGGTGGAGACAATGCCGACGATGGGTTTGCCGACGAACTCCTCGTGCCGGTAGCCCATCTGCAGCATGCGCGAGCGGTGGCCGAACGAACGCAGGTCGTCGGCGCCGAACCAGCGGTGGCTGCGCAGCTGTTCCTTGGTCTTCACGGTCGGGCGTCCTTGGTGGAGCGGTCGGTGAGGGTATGGACGAAAGGCTCGCCGACGGCCGGCAGCCGATAGGTCTCCGGCGCACCGAGGATGGTCAGCGAGGCGCGAAAGAGGTGCGGCGGGCAGGCATTGTCGGCGAACATGTCGAAATGGCAGGGCAGCGCCACGTCCGGGGCGATGTCGCGGACGAGTTCGGCCGCCTCGAAGTGGCTGAGATTGCCGTAGCCGCCGTTGATGCAGACGGCCATCACGTGCGGCGCGTGCTCGCTCGCGGCGCGCAGCAGTGGCGAGGGGGCGGTGTCGCCGGTGTGGTAGAAGCGCGGCCCGTTCTCGACCGCCACCACGAAGCCCATGTGGTTGAGGTCGGTGGCATCTGTGGGCATGGCGAAGGTGCCGGTGATGGTGAGATCACCCAGCGCGATGGTGCCCTTCGGAAAGGCGAGCGTGCGAGCTTCCCGCGGAACGCCGGCCGCTTCCATCACCTGCAGCGCCTGGGGCGGCCCGGCGAAACGGGGGGTGCCGGCACGCCAGGTCGCGGCGATGGTCTCCGGGCAGGCGTGGTCGGCGTGGCTGTGGGTGCAGAGATAGAGGTCGACGGCGAGTGTTTCCGGGTCGATGGGGACAGGCACCTGGCGGGCGGTATCGAGGTCGTCCCGCATGCCGTTGATCCGGTCGGACAGGTAGGGGTCGATCGCCAGCAGGGTGCCGCCGGGCGATTTCACCAGAAAGCCACTCTGGCCAAGGAACCACAGTGCGATCGCGCCGGGCGGGACAGGAAAGGCCCGGACGCTCTTCATGGTCAGCATTGCCCTAGCGACCCGTCTCGCGGCGCCAGGCTGCGAAGGCGTCCAGGCTCGCCGGATCCGTCGGCGGGTAGAGGCCGACGATGGACTGGCCGGCGGCGACGCGCTCGGTGACGAAATCCTCGAACGCGGTCATCTCGTGCGCCTCATGGGCGATCTCGTCGGCGATATGGGCCGGAATGACGATGACGCCCTCGCCATCGCCGACGATCACGTCGCCGGGATAGACGGCCACGCCGCCACAGGCGATGGGCACGTCGAGATCGACGGCGTGGTGGCGGATCAGGTTGGTCGGGGCCGACGGACGGGCGTGATAGGCCGGGAAGTCGAGCCCTGCGATGTCGGGCGTGTCGCGCAAGCCGCCGTCGGTGACCACGCCCTCCACCCCACGCACCATGAGCCGGGTGACGAGAATGCCGCCGGCGGAGGCCGCATCGGCGTCGCCGCGCGCGTCGATGACCATGACGTGGCCGGGCGGGCAGGATTCGACCCCGACGCGCTGGGGGTGGGCGGGATCGAGGAAGACGTCGAGGGTATCGAGATCCTCGCGCGCTGGAATGTAGCGCAGCGTGTAGGCCTCGCCGACCATGGTCCGGCCGGGCGCAATGCGCCGGGGGCCCTGCAGGAAGACGTTGCGGAAGCCGCGCTTCAGGAGCGCGGTGGAGAGGGTGGCCGTGCTGACGGCGCGGAGCGTTTCACGAGTTGTGTCGGAGAGCGCGCTCACCGGGTCGCTCCCGAGGCCGCGCTCCGCCCGCCGGTCCTGCTTTCCGTGCCACCCGAGCGGCTGCGTTGCATGGTGCTCATGCCCCTTCGTTTCCTTTTCGAGCCGGATCCACCGGGCCAGAGCGCGATTGGCCGGCGCTGCCCGGGCCTGTCGTCAGCTGGTGCCATCGTTCAAACGGTGCGCTCGGATCAGAAGCCGGTCCGGCTGCGCACACCAATTGAAATATTAATATGTCAAAATGGCACGTCAATCGGATTTGCCGCAGGCGATTGCGCGGGCCTTCCGACCGCTCATCGTCGACAAGCTGGGTGGGGCCGGCGGCTCGGCGTGGTGCGGGAGGCCGCCCGATTCCTGGCCAACCGGTTGATATGAGCCGGTCCATGAGCGGGGCCGGCGGGCCGCCCTCCGGTTGCGCGCGCCACGATTTCGGCCCTTGTCATGAAAGCATTAGGCTTCCCGTCGTTTGGTGAGGCAGTCGAGACCTGTTCCAGAATTGCGATGGGAAGATCATGCCGGAAGCTTCAGCCCACCCGGGAGACCCGCACTACGTCACACGCAGCGGCTGGCTGCGCGCCGCCGTGCTTGGCGCCAATGACGGGATCGTGTCCGTTGCCTCCCTGATCGTGGGCGTGGCCGCGGCCGATGCCGATCCGAACAGCGTTTTCGTCGCCGGTATCGCCGGGTTGACGGCGGGCGCCATGTCGATGGCGGCCGGCGAGTACGTGTCCGTCTCGTCCCAGTCCGACGTCGAGCGGGCCGACATTCGCCGGGAAAAGCAGGCGTTGCGCGAGTTCCCCGACGCGGAGCTGGCCGAACTGACCGCGATTTACGAGGAGAAGGGCCTGAGCAGCTCCACCGCAGAGCTGGTGGCAAGGGAACTGACGGAGACGGATGCGCTCGGCACCCATGTGCGTGACGAGCTCGGGCTGTCCGAGGTGAACGCGGCGAACCCGATCCAGGCGGCGTTCGCCTCGGCCGTCACCTTCAGCATCGCGGCGTCGGTACCGCTGCTGGCGGCGGTGCTTGCGCCGGCCGGTTCGATCATCCCGGTGGTGCTGATCGTCACCATCATCACCCTCGCCGCGCTCGGCGCGCTGGGTGCCAAGGCCGGCGCCGCGCCGGTCGGGCGGGCCACCGTCCGGGTCGTGGTCTGGGGCATTTTCGCCATGGCGGTCACGGCCGGGGTGGGCTGGATCTTCGGCGTCAGCGTGTAGGGCGACAGCCCCGCCGTCCGCTCGGGCGGCGGGGAGCGCTTCCGCCTCAGTCGGTGATGTGGTCGGGGAAGCGCTCGCGCAGCTCGCCGATGCTGGCGAGCGTGCCGGACAGATGGTGTCTCAGGGCCGCCTGGGCGGCCTCGGGATCGCGCGCTTCGAGGGCCGCCAGGATGCCGCGATGGCCCGCGATTATGCTCTGCGCCTTGCCGGGCGTCGGCAAGTGGAGGTGGCGCAGCCGGTCGAGATGGCCGCTGCGGCTTCTGATCAGGCCCCACAGGCCGTGCACGCCGGCCATGTCCTGCATGGTGCGGTGCATCTCCCGGTCGGCCTCGGCGAAGGCGGTGAAATCATCCCGCTTGAGGTGGCGCTCCTGCTGCAGGATCAGGCTCTCGATGGGAAAGAGGTCGAGGCCGTCGGCGAGCGCCAGCATGCGCACCACTTCCAGTTCGACAGAAAGGCGCAGGAACTGGGCCTCGCGCACGCTCTGCAGATCGATCTTCGCGACCTTGGTGGCGGACTGGGGATAGGTCTCGACGAGGCCCTCCTCCTCCAGCCTGAGGATCGCCTCGCGCACCGGCTGCTGGCTGACCCCGAACCGGTCGGACAGGGCCGCCCGCGACAGGGTCGCGCCAGGGGGGACGGCCAGCGAGAGGATGCGCGCGCGCAGCTGCTCGTAGATCTGCGCGACCGCCGGCCGCTTGCGGTCGACGCGGACGTCGGCGAAAGGGTCGACACCCTGCTCGAACAGCGCGGAGGGGATGGGCTCGACGCTCGACATGAGCTCCACGGAAACTAATATATCAATTCTCCATGGATACCGGCTTCCGGCGTCGCCTGCAATCGTGGCGCGCCTGCCTCTGGACCTTTCCCCGTCGGATGTGGCCTATGGCGACCACCAAGACATCCGGCCCACGCGCCGACGGTTGAGGACAGACAATCATGGTCCGCATTACCCGCCGCCTTCTCCCCATGCTGGTCGCCGCCCTGGCGTCTGGCTGGCTCACTCCCAACGGCGCCGAGGCGCAGAGCCGGGCGGAGACGCTGCGCGCCGTCACTAGCGGCACGGTGAATTCGCTCGATCCGATGACGCTGGGGGCGACGCCCGACGCGCTGGCGCTGAGCACGGCCACCTACGACCGGCTGGTGGCCTACGAGCGCACGCCGCGCGGCGACGGGACCTACGTGTTCGACTTCAACGCCATCCGCGGCGAACTGGCCGAAAGCGTCGAGGTCAGCGAGGACGGGCTGACCATTACCGTACACCTGCGCCCCGACGCCGTCTGGCAGGATGGCACGCCGGTGACGGCGGAGGACGTGAAATGGTCGCTCGACCGCGCGGTGAGCGCCGAGACCATGTCGAAGGCGCAGCTGAAGACCGGCTCGCTCACGAGCCCCGACCAGTTCCGCGTCGTCGATGCACGCACGGTGGAGATCACCCTTCCGCAGGTCGACCGGCTGGCGCTGCCGAACCTCGCCTCGCTCTACGCGCCGATGTTCAACTCGGCCCTGGTAAAGCGAGAGGCCGGGCCGGACGATCCCTGGGGCGTGGAGTGGCTGAAGACCCATACGGCGTCCAGTGGCGCCTACGCGGTGGAGAGCTACAAGCCGGGGCAGCAGGTGGTGCTGACACGCAACGACGACTGGAGCGGCGGTGAGCTGCCCGCCTTTCCGCGGGTCATCGTCCAGACCGTGCCGGACGCCTCTACCCGGGCCGCCCTGGTGGAGCGGGGCGACGCGGACGTGGCCACCGACCTGCAGGGCGAGGACGTGAAGGCGCTGCGCGATCGCGGCGAGGTCCAGGTCGTGTCCGTGCCGCGGCCGACGGCATTCATGGCGCTGGTCTTCAACACCCGGATGGCCCCCTTCGACGACGCGGCGGTGCGGCGCGCCGTGGCGCTGGCGCTGCCCTACGACGCCATGCTGAGTGCGGCCGCCTCGGGCCTCGGCGGCAAGCTTTACGGCGCCGAATGGCAGGACGGGCCGGAGGGCGCCGACTTCCCGCAGGCGCTGCCGCTGGCCACCGATCCGGAAAAGGCGAGGGCGCTCCTGGCCGAGGCCGGTTACCCGGACGGGTTCGAGACGACGCTCTCCTTCGCCGTCAACCGCGCGGCCTGGGCGGAGCCGGCGGCGACGCTGGTGCAGGAGGCCCTCGGCGGCATCGGCATCGAGGTGACCATCGACAAGCTGCCGGATGCGCAGATGGCCGAAGCGATCACCGAGAAGCGGTTGCCGCTGCTGCTGGAGCGCTCCTACGCGCTGTTTCCGTCGGCGGAGTATTTCTTCCGCATCTTCCTGAGCGGGCCGTCGCGCTGGAACTTCTCCAGCTGGCGCAACGAGGAGGTCGAGGCGCTGCTGCCGAAGGCGCGCTACGAGGCCGACCAGGCGGCCTATGACGCCGTGGCGAAGCGGCTCATCGCGCTTGCGGCTGAAGAGGTGCCCATGGCCTTTCTCTGGCAGCCGACCCAGGATGTGGTCCTGGGCAAGGACATCGAGGGGTTCACGACCTGGTACCACTACTATGTCGACGTGCGCGACCTGCAGCGACGCTAGGCGCGAGGAACCGCTTACCGGCTGAAGGCGCGATGCGACCGGGCCGCCTGGGGACAGGGCCATGGCGGGGCTGATGCGGATCGTTGCCATCGTGGCGCGGCGGCTCGCCGCCGCAGTGCCGGCGCTCTTCGGCGTGCTGGTGGTGACGTTCGTGCTGATGCGGATCCTGCCCGGCGATCCGGCGAGCCTGATGGCCTCGTCGCCGTCCGCGGGGCCAGAAGAGATCGCGGAGATCCGGGCCCGGCTGGGCCTCGACGGGCCGATCCCGGAGCAGTTCCTCGTGTATCTCGGCGACCTGGCGCAAGGCGATCTCGGCCAGTCCTTCGTCACCGGACAGCCGGTGGCGACCGACCTGATGGAGCGGTTGCCGGCATCGCTGGAGCTGATCCTGGTGGCGCTGATCGCGGCCGTCGCCGTGGCGTTGCCGCTGGGCGTTGCAGCCGCGCTCCGGCCCGCAACGCTGCTCGATCACGGCGTGCGGGTGGTGGGAACGCTGGGTGTCGCGATCCCGACCTTCGTGACCGGCCTTTTGCTTATCTACGTCTTCTACTACCGGCTCGGCTGGGCGCCGGATCCGACCGGGCGGCTCGACGTGTTCCTGGACCCTCCGCCGCGCATCACCGGGTTTCTGCTGGTCGACAGCCTGCTTGCCGCAGACCCCGCGGCGTTCCGGGCGGCGGCGGCGCAGCTGGTGCTTCCGGCAGCCACGCTGGCGCTGTTCGTCATGGCGCCGCTGGTGCGGATCACCCGGGCGGCGATGCTGGAGGCGATGGCGAGTGAGCACGTGCGCGCCGCCCGCGCTCTCGGCATCGGCCGTCGTCGCGTGGTTCTCGTCTACGGCCTGCGCACCGCGCTGGTACCGGTGCTGACGGTGGCCGGCACGGTGATCTCGACACTCCTGGGTGCCAGCGTCCTGGTGGAGAAGGTGTTCGCCTGGCCCGGCATCGCCTCCTATTCGCTGGATGCGCTGGCCGCCGGCGACTTCGCACCCGTGCAGGGCTTCGTGCTGCTGATGGCGCTGATCTATGTGGTGCTCAACCTGGTGATCGATCTCGCCTACCGGCTGGCCGACCCGCGGGTGACGCTGGCATGAGGGCGGCGGCGAACCGGCTGACACGGGGCACGGGTGACAGGCGGCGCCCGGACGCGCTGACGGCGCTGTCCGGCGCGGGCGTGATCGCTCTTGTCGCGGTGGCGGTGCTGGCGCCCTGGATCGCGCCCTACGATCCGCTTGCCTCCGACGCGGCGAACGCGCTCGCGCCGCCGAGCGCCGCCCACTGGGCCGGCACCGACCAGGTGGGCCGCGACGTCTTTTCCCGCCTGATCGCCGCGACCCGCCTCGACCTGGCGATTGCCCTCTCCGCCGTGGTCGCCTCCCTGGCGCTGGGCTCCGTTCTGGGTGCGGTGTGCGGCTATCGGGGCGGGCTCCTCGACCGCATCGTCGGACGGGGCGTGGACGTGCTGCTGGCCTTTCCGCTGTTCATCCTGGCGATCGCGCTGGCGGCGGCACTGGGCGGAGGCGCCGTCACCATCGTCGTCGCCACGGCGGTGGTGAACCTGCCCTTCTACGTCCGGCTGACCCGGGCGGAGGTGAATGCCCGGGCCGGCGCAGGGTGGGTCGAAGCGGCCCGGCTCGCCGGCAATGGGCCGGGGCGGGTGGTGTTCGGCGTGCTCTTGCCCAACGTGATGCCGGTGCTGGCGGTGCAGGCCTCGCTTAATCTCGGCTGGGCGATCCTCAACGCGGCCGGCCTTTCCTTTCTTGGCGTCGGGGTGGAGCCGCCGACACCGGAGTGGGGGATTATGGTGGCGGAAGGCGCCCGCTACCTGACCGCCGGCAAGTGGTGGCTGGTGGCCTTTCCCGGCCTGGCCCTGACGCTCGCGGTGCTGGCCTTCAACCTGCTCGGCGACGGTCTGCGCGACCGGCTCGATCCGCGGGGGCATCGTGGCTGAGCGGCTGCTGGAAATCAGCGACCTCGGTGTCGCCTTCGAATCAGCGGAGCGGTCCGTCGTGGCCCTCGATGGTGTCTCGCTGTCGCTCGACCGGGGCGAAATCCTGGCAGTGGTGGGCGAAAGCGGGGCCGGCAAGACAACGCTGGGCGCCGCCGCTATTGGTCTGCTCGCGCCCGGCGCGCAGATCACGCGGGGCAAGATCCGCTTCGACGGAGAGGACCTGGTCACCGCGTATGATGCCCGGCTGGAAGCGGTGCGCGGCGCGGCGCTCTCGATGATTGCCCAGAACCCGCGCGCGGCCCTCAACCCGGTGCGGCGCGTCGGCGAAGGCATCGTCGATGTCCTGCGGGCGCATCGCGACCTGGGCCGTGCGGAGGCGCAGGTGGCGGCCCGGGCGCTTCTCAAGCGGGCCGGTTTTCCCGATCCCGTGCCTATCGAGCGGGCCTATCCGCACGAACTCTCCGGCGGCATGTGCCAGCGCGCCATGATCGCCATGGCGGTCGCCTGCGAGCCGGCGCTCTTGATCGCCGACGAGCCGACGGCGGCGCTGGACACGGCAAGCGAACGGGCCGTCATGGATCTGCTGGCGGATCTCGTGCGCGAGCGACGAATGGGCCTGCTTCTCGTGACCCACGATCTCGGGCTCGCGGCTCACTACGCCGACCGGATCGCCGTCATGCGCGTGGGGCGGATCGTGGAAGAGGGGCCCGCCGTCTCCACGCTCGCTCGGCCACGCGATCCCTACACGCGGGCGTTGGTGACCGCGACGCCGCGCGCGGGCGTCCGTATCGACGACCTGGCGGGCGTTCCCCTGCCGTCGAGACGGGAACAAGGCCCAGCGATCGCGTCGCCGATCCTTTCGGTAAGCCGGCTCAGCAAACGCTTCGGGCAGGCGGTGGCCGTGGACGAGGTCGGGTTTGTGCTGGCGCGCGGTGAGAGCGTCGGCGTGGTCGGCGAAAGCGGCTCCGGCAAGAGCACGCTCGCGCGGCTGGTAAGCCGGCTCATCGACCCGGATGCCGGGCGGATCATGTTCGAAGACGCCGATATCGGGGCGATGGCCGCCGCTCGGTTCCACGCCGTCCCGGAACGCCGGCGCATCCAGCTGGTGTTTCAGGATGCCACCGGCAGCCTGAACCCGCGCGCCACGGCGTTCGATGCCATCGCCGATCCTTTGCGCCGACTGCAGGGCCTGCGCGGCGAAGCGCTGGCAGCCCGCGTCCGCGAGCTTGCGCTGCAGGTGCAGCTTGCGCCCGAGTTGCTCGACCGCCGCGCCCATCGCCTCTCCGGCGGACAAAGGACACGGGTCGGCATTGCCCGCGCGCTGGCGTCCCGGCCGGACCTGCTGGTCCTCGACGAGCCGACAACGGGGCTCGATGTCTCCGTCCAGGCATCGATCCTGACACTGCTGGAGCGGTTGAAGCGGGAGCTTGGCCTGAGCTGCCTCTTCATCAGCCACGACCTCGCGGTTGTGCGGATGATGTGCGACCGCATCCTGGTGATGCGCGAGGGCCGGATCGTGGAGGAAGGGGACACCGAGTGCCTGTTCCGCGCTCCGCGCGAGGCCTACACGCAACGGCTCGTCGCGGCGATGCCGGAGTTCGGCACGGAGCGGCCGGACTGGGGCTGAGCGATCCGCCGGCTCGTTCGCCTCACCCTTGCCAGAAGGTGCGCACCGTGACGATGCGGTCTTCCTCAAGGCCCGCACGGATCTCCGCCGGCAGCGGCTCGGCCCGGATCGCGTCGGGGTCGTCGGGATCGGCAACGCTCCACACGCGGATCTGCTTGCCCTCGGCGATGACCGTGTCGCCCCGCGTGAAGCGGTGGCCGATATCGAAGGAGGTGCGCCCGAACCGCGTGACCCGGCTCGACAGAACCAGCACCTCACCGAAGCGCGCCGGAGCCATGAAGCTCGCCTCGCTCTTCACCAGCGGAAGGCCGCGCCGGTTCGGATCGGCCCGGATCAGGTCGCTGAGGGCGTGTCCGGCTGCCTCGAACAGCACGTTCACACCGTGTTCCATCCAGACGACGAAGTTGGGGTTGTAGACGATCTGGGCAGGGTCGCAGTGGCCCCAGTCGACCCGGATGTCATAGCGTGTCTCTAGCATGGTGTGGCCCGATGGAAGGAAACGGGCCGGGGCCCGCGCGAGGGAGGTCTCCACCAAGAAGACGGCGATTCGCGGGATCGCTGCAAGCCGACCGCCGGTTCTGGTTCGGGACGCCGGAACAGTGTAAGGGTCCCTTGCATATGGTCGGCAGACCAGGGAAACGGCCGCAGTCCGGACCGTGGCCGGACGTTTTTGTCAGAGGGAAGGTTGCACGCGCATGAAACTCGTCTCGTACCGCCGAAACGGAGCCGCCGGTTACGGCGTGGTCAAGGATGACGGCATCGTCGATATCGGCAGCCGGCTCTCCAGCGCACCGACGCTGAGGGCGCTTCTGGAGACCGATGGCCTGGAAAAGGCCCGCGAGCTCGCATCGACGTCGGACGCCGACTTTGCCCTTTCCGAGATCACCTTCGACCCGGTGATTCCGGATCCGGCCAAGATCGTCTGCATCGGCCTCAACTATCACGACCACGTCCAGGAGACGGGTCGCGAGGTCACGCCGTACCCGACGCTGTTCCCGCGTTACCCGGCGAGCCAGTGCGGCCACCAGCAGCCGATGATCAAGCCGCGCGAGTCCGACAAGCTGGACTATGAGGGCGAACTGGCCGTCATCATCGGCAAGGGCGGCCGGCGCATCGCCAAGGACGCCGCGCTGGGACACGTGGCCGGCTACTCCTGCTACAATGATGGCTCGGTGCGCGACTGGCAGGGACATACCAGCCAGTTCATGGCCGGCAAGACGTTCGTGGGGACCGGCGGCTTCGGGCCGTGGATGGTGACCGCGGACGAGATCCCGGATCCGTCCACCATGTCGCTCACGACCCGGCTCAACGGCGAGGTCATGCAGGAGTCCACGACGGATCTCCTGATCACCCCGATCCCGGACCTGATCGCCTACATCTCGACCATCCTGCCGCTGGAGCCGGGCGACGTGATCGTGTCCGGCACGCCGGGCGGCGTCGGCTTCAAGCGCAAGCCGCCGGTCTACATGAAGGACGGCGACACGGTGGAGATCGAGATCTCCAAGATCGGCACGCTGGTGAACCCGGTGGTGGCCGAGCGCTGAGCGACCCGCGGCTTATCGACGGATATCATCAGGGGCGGGCTTCGGCCCGCCCTTTTCCTTGCGGTGGCAGGTGCCGGGACCGGCGGGTCAATGCGCCGTCGGCGACAGCACCGAGGCGAGCGCGGAAATCAGCGAGGAGACCTCGTAGGGCTTGCGCACCACGGGGACCGCGGCGAAGTCGCTCGGGATCATGGAGCCGTCCCCGTAACCCGTTGCAAAAACGAACGGAATGCCTCGACGGGCGAGCTCCTGAGCCACGGGTATCGACGTCTCTTCGCCCAGATTGACGTCGAGGACGGCGACATCTGGCGGCGTGGTCCGCAGCTTCTCCAGCGCTTCGGCCGAAGAGGCCGTGGTCATCACGCCGGACAGGCCGTGATCCTCCAGGCTGGCTTCCACATCCATCGCGATGAGCATGTGATCCTCGACCAGAAGGACGCGAACGTGCTCGGAGAGGGATGCCGGCGCAGCTTCGATCGTTGACCGCGTCCCGTCCGAACGGCCCGGCTCCAGCGTCGGCTCAACAAACCGCGCCGGGATAACCAGCTCCGCCCGGACCCCGCTCTCGGCATAGTCGACCGAGCTGCGTCCGCCGAGATCGTAGGGAATCGACCGGTTGATGAGGGCCGAGCCGAAGCCGGAACGCGATGGCGCCTCTACCGGCGGGCCGCCCACCTCGCGCCAGTCGATGGTGCAATCGCCGTCCTGGTCGAGCTGCCAGGAAACGAGGAGCTCGCCGCCCGGCTGCGACAGCGCCCCGTACTTGGCGGAGTTGGTGGCGAGCTCGTGCAGCACCAGGGCCAGAACCGAGAAGGCGCGGCCGTCGAGCCACAGGCCGGGGCCGTCCAGCCGGGTTGCCGTGGTGGGGCTGCGGTAGGGCGACAGCTCGGCATCAAGCAGGTCGACGAGCATGCCGCCGCCATCGCCGCGCACGACCTGGTCGTGGGCAAAGGACAGCGCCTGCAGGCGACCCTTCAGGGCTTCCACGTAGTCGGCAAGCTTCTGCTGCTGGTCGACCGGATGTCCGACAAGCGACTTGATGATGGCCAGGATGTTCTTGACCCGGTGGTTGAGCTCCTGGTTGAGCATGCGCTGGCGCACGTCGGACTTGCGCCGTTCCTCGGCCATGAGCTCGTTCTGGCGCAGCACGATCTCGACCATCGCGGCGCGGGCTTCCTCGGCGATCTCGCGTTCGCTCTCCGTCCACGGCTGCGACTGGGCGCGCACGGTTTCCTTCCAGATCGCGAAACTCTTGCGCGGTGTTAGCCGGTCGCCGAGCGGGCCCGTGTCGTAGGACTTGTCCGGATTGCCGGCCCAGTCGAGGGTCTGCACCAGCTCCTTGCGGAAGAAGAAGAGATAGTCGCGCGGGATCTGCGAGAGCGGGATGGCAAGCACGCCCGACGTCTCCGGTGCGTAATCGCCGGCAGGAGAGAGGCGAGTGGACAGGGCGTGGGTGCTCCAGACACGGCCGTCCGCCGAGGCTGAGACATGCTCGGCAAGGTCCGGAACGGCTTCGGCCGGCGGCGTGGCGCCGTGTGCGTAGAAGCTTCCGTCCAGCCACAGGCCCACGCCATCGCACGGAACCAGCGTGGCAAAGTCCGGCAGGCTGTCCGAGAGCATTTCCGCGATGTCGCCGCGATGCGTCGCACGCCGCAGGAAGCGGTCGAGCGAGGCCCGTGCCGCGGTTGCAGTGTTGAGCCTGTGCTTCTGCTTCAGCGTGTTGAGATGCAGCGAGAAGAAGTCGCCGAACATCTCCGCCGCAACCCGCTCGCCCATCGGCAGGATGCGCGGCGAATAGTGGTGGCAGGCGATCAGACCCCACAGCGACCCGTCGAGAATGACGGAGATCGACATGGAGGCGGAGACCCCCATGTTGCGCAGATATTCGCAGTGGACAGGCGACACGCTGCGAAGGTGCGCGAACGAGAGGTCGAGCGGATTGCCGGCGTCGTCAATCTCCGGGACGAGCGGGATCCGCTCGAAATCGACGTTGGAAATGATGCGGATGGTATTGGCGAGATAGAGCGCCCGCGCCTGCTTCGGGATGTCGCTGGCCGGAAAATACTGACCGAGGAAGCTCTCCAGGTCGGAGCGCTTGACCTCGCTGATGACCTTGCCCGCGCCATCCTCCTCGAAGCGGTAGATCATCACCCGATCATAGCCCAGCGCCGAACGGATCAGGCGCGCGGCCTTGTCCATCAGCTGGTCTTCGTCCTCGATGTCGCCAACCCGGCCGACCATCTCGCGGGTCAGCTGCAGAGGCTGATGCGCCTGCATCGCCGGCTCGAACTCGATGATGACGATCTCGCCGGATCGATGAAGACTGACATCGAAGCTGCGCCCCGGTGCAACTTCCAGCGCGAACAGGAGCGCGGGACGCGAGGCATCGCTGGAGGTGGTTTCCGCATTGCGCAGCGCGTGTACGCAGCTGTCGTCGAACAGGTCGTGCAGCGGCAGGCCGTTGATGCGACCCTCGAGGCCGAGCATGGCGCCGGCGTTGGCCGAATGGCGCAACACCACGCCGCCGCGCGGTTCGCAGACCAGCAGGCAGCCATGCGGCTGGATGCTGCCCGGGATGTGGATCGGCTCGCGATCGCAGTTGGTGAGATCGACGGCGGCGGGGCCGCCGGTGTCAGACTGAGGCATAGACGGGTCTTTCGAAGGCAAGGCTGGCGGCACGGAAGGTCGCCTGTGCAGCGGTCACGGCGCGGTCCAGGTCGAAGGGCTCGGCGCTGTCGAGACAGGCCTGGAACCGCCGCCAGTTGTCGAGGTTGCGGCTCTGGGCCGCGAGATGGCGGGCGCCGCGGGTTTCGTCGTGCCCGAGTTCCCTGGCCATGCGGATGAGAATGCGGGCACCGAAGGCGGAGCCTTCGAGTACGTAGGCGATGCCGCAGACTTCCGACTGATCGGGCGCCTCGGGTATCGGCAGCGCCACCGGGGCGGGCGTCGCATCGAGATCGGCGAGATCGTCCTGCAGATGCGCCGCAATGCGGGTCGGGGCCCAGCCATCGAACTCCGCCGGGAACGCCGCTGTCCGCAGACGCTCCTCGGTCGCGTGGCGGAAGGCGTGGAGACCGACGAGATAGTCGCGGTAGCCCTCGGCGCTCAGAAGCGGAGAGACGCGCGCGTCGAGCGTGGCGTGGGCTTCTGACGTCTGATCCCTGAGAACGGTACGGCGCGATACGGTCGACATGCAGATGCGGTCAGTCCCTCGGGAAGGTTTGGCAGCGGGTGAGGTCTGGGTGGATGGACATGCCGGCGGGCCGTCGCCTCGTCGCGCGCCAGCCGGGCAATCGTGTGAAACGTCGTATCATCGCCATGCGCAACGGCGATGAATAGTCAGAATGACATAGGTGTCCGCCGGGCCGACCTCTTCCGGTCGCTCACAGACCGACCAACGGTGCATCTGATGGGGATAAGCATAGCCGGAATGTCAGCCGCGGTAACTAACGTTTTTTAAGCGCCGCTGGTTGCGCCGGGTGCGCGGCCGGGCAGACGGCCTGACGCTTGCATCACCAACCTGGAGAGGAACCAACGCGAGCGCGTCGCGTTGGCATTTCGATGGAGCGTATTGGCCCGATTGGGCCGGTCGAAGGGGAGGGGTGTCCGGACCATGTCCCGCGACTGCACCGGACATGAAGCCGGACAGCAATCGCTCCGGATCCCCCGATATCGCGAAGAAGAGGGATAGTCTTGGCCGAAAAGCTGAGCCGAAATGCATTGGCGTCGCCGGTGCCGCCGCTCTCGGCGGGACGCGGTCCGCTGGACGATCCGGCGATTGAGCGAATCTATGCGCTGGCCGAGCGCCGGCTGGCGATCGAGGGCATCAGCACCGAGATCGACGGAGGACGGTTTCCCGCGAGAGCGGTTGCAGGCGAGCCTTTCGTCGTGGAGGCTGATATCTTCGGAGACGGCCATGACGTGATTGCAGCGGCCCTTCTGTTCAAGCCCCAAGGCGACGGCGGATGGCGCGAGGCGCCGATGCAGTTCCTGGAGAACGATCGCTGGCGCGGCGAGGCGGTGCTGCCGGAGCCCGGGCGCTACCTCTACTCCCTGGCCGCATGGCGTGACCAGTTCGCCAGCTGGCTCCGCGACACCGAAAAGAAGATCGCCGCCGGCGTGAAGATCTCGCTCGAGATCGAGGAGGGACGGCGCCTGGTCGAAGCGGCCGCGAGCGCGGACTTCCGGCACGGTTCCGTCGCACGGTCCGCCTTTGTCGACGGGGTCGCGGAGATCGGCCGTCTGAACGACCGTCTGTCTGCGGCCGACGAAGCCGAGCGACTGGAAATCCTGCTCGCGCCCGAGACACTCGCGCTGATGAAGCGCGCCGGTCCGCGCACCAATCTGACCCGCTACGAGCGCGACCTGGAGGTCTTTGCCGACCGCAAGCGCGCCGCCTTCAGCGCCTGGTACGAGATGATGCCGCGCTCGCAATCCGATGTGCCGGGACAGCACGGCACCTTCGACGACGTGATCGGCCGCCTGCCCTACGTCCACGATCTCGGCTTCGACGTTCTCTACTTCACGCCGATCCACCCGATCGGCGTGACCAACCGCAAGGGCCGCAACAATTCGCTCACGGCGGGGCCGGAAGATCCTGGGAGCCCCTATGCCATCGGGTCGGACGAGGGCGGTCACGACGCCATCCACCCGGAACTCGGGACCATCGAGGATTTCGATCGGCTCGTGGCGGCTGCCCATGCGCACGGCATGGAAATCGCGCTCGATTTCGCCATCCAGTGCTCTCCGGACCATCCCTGGATCAAGGACCATCCGGAATGGTTCGACTGGCGGCCCGACGGCACCATCAAGTTCGCCGAAAACCCGCCGAAGAAGTACGAGGACATCGTCAACGTCCACTTCTACCGTGACGCCATCCCGGGCCTGTGGGTGGCGCTGCGCGACGTGGTCCTGTTCTGGGTCGAGCACGGCGTGAAGATCTTCCGGGTCGACAACCCGCACACCAAGCCGTTGCCGTTCTGGGAATGGATGATCGGCGAAGTGCGGGCCGAGCATCCCGACACGATTTTCCTGGCCGAGGCGTTCACCCGGCCCAAGGTGATGAAGCGGCTGGCGAAGGTCGGCTTCAACCAGTCCTATTCCTACTTCACCTGGCGCAACACGAAGGCGGAGCTGACGGAGTATCTGACCGAGCTCACCCAGACCGAGTGCGCGGAATACATGCGGCCGAACTTCTTCGCCAACACGCCCGATATCAATCCGGTGTTCCTGCAGACCAGCGGGCGGGCAGGCTTCCGCCAGCGTTTGGTCCTGGCCGCGACGCTGGCCGGCAATTACGGCCTCTACAACGGCTTCGAGATCTGCGACGCGGCGCCGGTGCCGGGCAAGGAGGAGTATCTCGATTCCGAAAAGTACGAGATCCGCTCCTGGGACATGGACCAGCCCGGTCACATCAAGGACGACATCCGCCTGATCAACCGGCTGCGCAACGCGCACCCGGCGCTTCAGGGCTTCACGAACCTCGCCTTCTACAACGCCTTCAACGAGAACGTGCTCTACTACGGCAAGCACGATGCGGCGACGGGCGACACCGTCATCGTCCACGTCAACCTCGACCCTCACGCCCCGCAGGAGTTCGAGTTCGAGGTGCCGCTCTGGGAGTTCGGCCTCCCCGACGAGGCCTCCATCGAGGTCCAGGACCTCAGGCACGGCAACCATTTCACCTGGCACGGCAAAATGCAGCAATTGCGACTTGATCCGAACGACTGTCCCTACGCGATCTGGCGGCTGATCCCGCCGGGAGCGCCGCGCTCATGACATCGCAGAGCAAGCGCAGCGACGGCGTCATCGATCGCTCGGTCGCCGACTGGTACAAGGACGCCGTCATCTACCAGCTGCACGTGAAGGCGTTCCAGGATTCCAACAACGACGGAATGGGCGACTTCGCCGGGCTGATGCAGCGGCTGGACTATGTTCAGGAGCTGGGCGCGACGGCCATCTGGCTACTGCCGTTCTATCCCTCGCCGCTCAGGGACGATGGCTACGACATCGCCGACTACAAGGCGATCCACCCCTCCTACGGCAAGATGGCCGACTTTCGTGCGTTCATCGCGGAGGCGCACCGGCGCGGGCTCAGGGTCATCACCGAGCTGGTCATCAACCACACCTCCGACCAGCATCCCTGGTTCCAGAAGGCACGGGCCGCCAAGCCCGGATCCGCGGCGCGGGACTTCTACGTCTGGTCCGACACGGATCAGAAGTTTTCCGAGACGCGGATCATCTTCACCGATACCGAAAAATCCAACTGGAGCTGGGACCCGGTGGCCGGCGCCTATTACTGGCACCGCTTCTACTCCCATCAGCCCGACCTCAACTTCGACAACCCGCGTGTTCTCCAGGAAGTGCTGAAGGTGATGCACTACTGGCTCGACATGGGGGTGGACGGGCTGCGCCTCGACGCGATCCCCTACCTGGTCGAGCGCGAAGGCACCAACAACGAGAACCTGCCGGAAACCCACGACGTCCTGAAGGAGATCCGCGCGGAACTCGACCGGCACTATCCCGACCGGATGCTGCTCGCCGAGGCCAACCAGTGGCCGGAGGACACGCGTCCCTATTTCGGCGACAACGACGAATGCCACATGGGTTTCCACTTCCCGCTGATGCCGCGCATGTACATGGCGGTGGCGCAGGAGGACCGGCATCCGATCACCGACATCATCCGTCAGACGCCAGAGATCCCCGAGGACTGCCAGTGGGGCATCTTCCTGCGCAACCACGACGAGCTGACGCTCGAGATGGTGACCGACCGCGAGCGGGATTATCTGTGGAGCGTCTACGCCGGGGACACCCGGGCCCGGATCAACCTGGGCATCCGGCGCCGGCTGGCGCCGCTCATGCAGAACGACCGGCGCAAGATCGAGCTCCTGAACTCGTTCCTGCTCTCCTTCCCCGGCACGCCGATCCTCTACTACGGCGACGAGCTGGGGATGGGCGACAACTATTATCTCGGCGACCGCGACGGCGTGCGCACGCCCATGCAGTGGTCGTCGGACCGCAACGCCGGCTTCTCGCGGGCCAACCCGCAGCAGCTCTATCTGCCGGTCATCCAGGATCCGATCTACGGCTTCGAGGCGATCAACGTCGAAAGCCAGAATTCCGACACCTCGTCGCTGCTCAACTGGATGCGGCGCATGATCACCGTGCGCCAGCAGCACGACGCGCTCGGCCGCGGATCGATGACGCTGCTCTACCCCTCCAACCGCAAGGTGCTGGCCTATCTGCGCGAGCACGAAGGCGAGGCGATCCTGTGCGTCGGCAACCTGTCGCGCCAGGCCCAGGCGGTGGAGCTGGACCTGTCGGAAAAGCGCGGTCTCGTGCCCATCGAGATGACCGGCGCGTCGGCCTTCCCGCCGATCGGCGACCTGCCCTACCTGATCACGTTGCCGGCCTACGGCTTCTACTGGTTCCTGCTGGCCGACGCCGACCAGGCGCCCAGCTGGCACACGCCGGTGCCGGAGGTCCTGCCGGACTTCATCACGCTGACGACGCGCGACGGCACGATCTCCACGGCGTTGTCGGGCCGCGAGGGGCGGCAGCTGGAAAAGGACGTGCTGCCGAAATTCCTGCCGCTGCAGCGCTGGTTCGCCGCCAAGGACAGTCCGATCCGGAATGTCAGCGTGACCACGCTGGCCGAACTCGACGGCGGCCGGCATTCGCTGTCCGTGGCGGATGTGGAGGTCGACGGCGAGACCCAGCGCTACTTCCTGCCCCTGTCGGCGATCTGGGGTGAGGAGACGCTTGCCTTCGGTGCGCCGACGCTTGCCTACACGCTGGCCAAGCTGCGCCGTGGGCCGAAGGTCGGTGCGCTCATCGACGGCGCGTTCGAGGCCTCGCTTCCCGAGACCCTGCTGGAATGCATCCGCAAGGGCGACACAATCGATGCCGCCGACGGACAGGTCGTCTTCCAGGGCAATGCGCTGCTCGAACAGACGCTTGCCGAGGCCGGCGAACTCGGCGACCCGCACCCGATCGGCGCCGAGCAGAGCAACGTGTCGATCATGTTCGGAGACACGCTGATCCTGAAGTTCTACCGGCGGCTGCGTGCCGGCCTCCAGCCGGAGGTGGAAGTCGCCCAGTTCCTCACCGAAACGGCAGGCTTCGCAAACACGCCGGCTTTTCTGGGCACGGTGGAACACCAGCCCGAAGAAGGTGAGGCCACGACGCTTGCCGCCGCCTTCGGCTTCGTGCGCAATCAGGGCGACGCCTGGGAGGT
Source organism: Amorphus coralli DSM 19760 (assembly GCF_000374525.1). Taxonomy (GTDB): domain Bacteria; phylum Pseudomonadota; class Alphaproteobacteria; order Rhizobiales; family Amorphaceae; genus Amorphus; species Amorphus coralli. Next base: position 170,306 of record NZ_KB894575.1, on the reverse strand, counting down.
GCTGACTGCGGCTCTGGAGCGCGATGTGGACGAGGTGGACGGCTACGGCACGAACGCCGAGGACGTCACCGATGCCGAGCCGCCCTTCGCCTACCCGCTGCAGATCGGCGAACTCCTCGGTCGCCGCACCGCTGAGCTGCATCTGGCGTTCGCGACCGAGACCGACGATCCCGCCTTCGCGGCGGAGCCGATCACGGCGAAGGATCTCAAGGCCTGGACCAGCGAGGCCTCCGACGATGTCGCGGCGATGCTCAAGAGCCTGGCGGCTGCGCGGGACCAGTTGGAACCGCAGGCCCAGGCGCTGGCGGACGGCCTGCTCGGCAAGAAGGGCGCTCTTCTGGAGCGCATCGAGGCGGCGTCTTCGCTCGCGCCGTCCGGCGGCAAGTCACGCATCCACGGTGACTATCACCTGGGCCAGGTGCTGATGGTCCAGAACGACGTGATGATCATCGACTTCGAGGGCGAGCCGCGCCGCAGCCTGGAACAGCGTCGGGCCAAGACCTCGCCGCTGCGCGACGTTGCCGGGATGCTGCGCTCCATCGACTACGCGGCAGCCTCCGTGCTCGATCCGCGCGGCGGCATCGCGCCTGCCAACCTGGAGATTGCCACGGAGCGCGCCACGTTGTGGCGCGAGCAGACCACGCGCGACTTCATGGAGGCCTACGAGGCCACCATCGCCGCCTCTTCCACACACCCCGACGATCCCGCGTTCGCCCGGGCGCTGCTCGACATGTTCGTGATGCAGAAGGCCGCCTACGAGGTCTCCTACGAGCTGTCGAACCGTCCGGCCTGGGTCGCCATTCCGCTTCGCGGCCTGGCTGCGCTGATCGGTAACGATGAGGTCGACACGTGACCGGCACGCCCACGACCACCCTCACACCGTCCCACCAGGAGATCGAATCCATCATCCGGGGCCGCCACGGCAACCCGTTTGCCGTGCTCGGCATGTTCGGGGGCGACGGCAGTCCGCTCGCGGTCAACGTCTTCGCCCCCGACGCCGCGACGGTTGAAGTGCTCGACGCCACCACCGGCGCGGCGGTGGCCGAGCTCGACCGCGTCCATCCGGAAGGATTCTTTGCCGGTGAAGTGGCCGGCCGGACGACGCGCTTTCCCTATCGTCTGCGCCAATCTGCGGGCGATCACGTCTGGGAGCGCGATGACCCTTACCGGTTCTCGCCGGTTCTGGGTGAGCTCGACGAATATCTCCTTGGCGAGGGCCGGCACCTGGAGCTCTACAACCGGCTCGGCGCCCATCCGACCACGCACGAGGGCGTCGAGGGCGTGGCCTTCTGCGTCTGGGCGCCGAACGCGCGGCGGGTGTCGGTGGTGGGGCCGTTCAACGCCTGGGATGGCCGCCGCCATCCCATGCGCAAGCGGCTCGGCGTCGGAGTCTGGGAGCTGTTCATTCCCGGCCTCGAACGCGGCGCGCTCTACAAGTACGAGATCGTCGGCGTCCAGGGCGACGTTCTGCCTCTCAAGGCGGACCCGGTCTCGTTCTCCCAGGAGAACCCGCCGGCGACGGCGTCCGTGGTATCCGGGCTCCCCCGCCACGACTGGCAGGACGCCGACTGGCTGGACCGGCGCCGCGAGAAGCAGGCGCTGGATGCCCCGGTCTCCATCTACGAGGTGCACCTGGGAAGCTGGCGGCGTGGCGGCGGCGGCGAGGAGCTCGACTACGACAGCCTCGGCGACCTGCTGGTGGACTACGCCACCGACATGGGCTTCACCCACGTCGAGCTGCTGCCGATCACCGAGCACCCGTTCACCGGCTCCTGGGGCTACCAGCCCATCGGCCTGTTCGCGCCGACGGCGCGGTTCGGGCCGCCGGAGGCATTCGCCCGCTTCGTCGACAAGCTCCACAAGGCCGATATCGGCCTTATCGTCGACTGGGTGCCGGCGCATTTTCCGTCAGACGCGCATGGTCTCGTGCGCTTCGACGGCACCGCGCTGTACGAGCATGAGGACCCGCGTCTCGGCTTCCATCGCGACTGGAACACGCTGATCTACAATTTCGGCCGTGTGGAAGTGGCCAACTTCCTGGAGGCCAACGCGCTGTTCTGGCTGGAGCATTACCACGTGGACGCGCTGCGCGTGGATGCCGTCGCCTCGATGATCTACCTGAACTATTCGCGCGAGGAGGGGGAGTGGATCCCCAACCGCTACGGCGGCAACGAGAATCTCGATGCCACCGCCTTCCTGCGCGAGATGAACACCCGCATCTACGAGCGCACCCCCGGCGCGCAGACCATGGCGGAGGAATCCACCGCGTGGCCCGGTGTCAGCCGGCCGGTGGACAGCGGCGGCCTCGGCTTCGGCTACAAGTGGAACATGGGGTGGATGCACGACACGCTCGACTACATGAGCCTCGATCCCGTGCACCGCAAACACCATCACGGCCGGATGACCTTCGGCATCCACTACGGCTTCTCGGAGAACTTCGTGCTGCCGCTCTCCCACGACGAGGTGGTGCACGGAAAAGGGTCGATGATCGGCAAGATGCCGGGCGACCGCTGGCAGAAGTTCGCCAACCTGCGCGCCTACTATGGCTTCATGTGGACCCACCCCGGCAAGAAGCTGCTGTTCATGGGCGGCGAGTTCGGCCAGGAGCGCGAGTGGAACCACAACCAGTCGCTCGACTGGCACCTGTTGCAGGACGGGCTGCATTCCGGGCTGCAATCGGCGGTGCGTGACCTGAACCGGCTCTATCGGTCCGAACCGGCGCTGCACGAGCTGGATTGCGACCCGCAGGGCTTCCAGTGGATCGAGGCGGGCGACGCCGACAACTCCGTCTTCGTCTACATGCGCAGGGCGCGCGGCGACGCGCGGCCGGTCGTGGTGGTCTGCAACATGACTCCCATCGTCCGGCACGACTTCCGGATCGGCTTGCCGGAAGGCGGACGCTGGCGCGAACTCCTCAATACGGACGCGGAACACTATGGCGGCTCCGGCGTTTCGACCGGCGACGTCATCACCGCAGAAGACGTGGGCTGGCACGGCCGCTCCACCTCCGCGCGGGTGACCCTTCCTCCCCTCGCGACACTGGTGCTTGCACCGGATCGCTGACTTTCAGGCAGCCATCAATGGCCAAGACACGGCAGACTGTGACAGCGGGCTCGCCGGTCCCGCTGGGCGCGCACTGGGACGGCTCGGGCGTCAACTTCGCCCTCTTCTCCGCCAACGCCACCAAGGTGGAGCTCTGCCTGTTCGACAAGACGGGGCGGCGCGAGGCGGAGCGCGTCGTACTGCCGGAGTTCACCGATGAAGTCTGGCACGGCTACCTGCCGGAGGTGCGTCCCGGCCAACTCTACGGCTACCGGGTGCACGGACCCTACGAGCCCTCGGCCGGCCACCGGTTCAATCCGAACAAGCTGTTGCTCGACCCGTATGCGCTGGCGCTGCACGGCGAGATCCGCTGGCACGATGCGCTGTTCGGCTACCGGATCGGCAACCAGCGCGGCGACCTGTCCTTCGACCGGCGCGACTCCGCTTTCGTGATGCCGAAGTGCGTCGTCGTCGATCCGGCGGTGACCTGGGGCAACGACATCCGTCCCGCGACCCCATGGAAGGACACCATCATCTACGAGGCCCACGTGAAGGGCATGACCGCGCTTCACCAGGACCTGCCGGAGCATCTGCGCGGCACCTTCGAAGGGCTCGCGGACCCGCGCGTGATCGACCACCTGGTGAAGCTTGGCGTCTCGGCGGTGGAGCTGATGCCGACCCAGGCCTTCTTCCCAGACCGATACCTGGTCGAGCGCGGGCTGACCAACTACTGGGGCTACAACACCATCGGCTTCTTCGCGCCGACGCCGAGCTTCCTGTCGCCGGCCGGCAACATCCACGACTTCAAGCTGATGGTACGCCGGCTGCACGAGGCGGGCATCGAGGTCATCCTCGACGTTGTCTACAACCACACGGCCGAGGGCAGCGAGCTCGGCCCGACGCTGTCCTTCCGGGGCATCGACAACGCCAGCTACTATCTGCTCGGCGACGACCCGCGCTACTATTACGACACCACCGGCTGCGGCAACACGGTGAACCTGCGCCACCAGCGCGTTCTGCAGATGGTGATGGATTCGCTGCGCTACTGGGTCAAGCAGTGCCATGTCGACGGGTTCCGGTTCGATCTGGCGAGTTCGCTCGGCCGCGATCGGGACACGTTCGACCAGAACGCCGTCTTCCTCGATGCCATCCGTCAGGATCCGGTGCTGTCGCGGGTCAAGCTGATCGCCGAGCCGTGGGACACCGGGCCGGACGGCTACCAGCTCGGCAACTTCCCGCCCGGCTGGGCGGAGTGGAACGACAAGTACCGCGACACGGTGCGTTCCTACTGGAAGGGCGACGAGGGCAACCTGCCGCGCCTCGCCGACTGCCTGCTCGGCTCGTCCGGCCTGTTCGAGAAGCGCGGCCGCCGCCCCTGGGCCAGCGTCAACCTCGTGACCGCCCACGACGGCTTCACGCTGATGGACGTGGTCAGCTACGACGAGAAGCACAACGAGGCGAACGGCGAGGACAACAACGACGGCCATTCCCACAATCTGAGCTGGGGATGGGGTGCCGAGGGCCCGACGGACGATGCCTCCATCATCGCGCTGCGCGACCGCGCGCGGCGCAATATGATGGCGACGCTCATCCTGTCGGAGGGCACGCCGATGATCCTGATGGGCGACGAGATCGGTCGAACCCAGAACGGCAACAACAACGCCTACTGCCAGGACAACGAGATCAACTGGCTGCGCTGGGATGTCGAGGATTCACGGCAGCTCGATTTCCAGGCCTTCGTGCAGGGCCTGATCCGGCTGCGCCGGTCTCGGGCGCTGCTCGGCCGCGACCGTTTCCTGCACGAGGAGCCGGATCCCGTGACCGGATCGTTCGCCCGCTGGCTGCGACCGGACGGCAACGCCATGGAGCCGGGCGACTGGGACGACCCGAACGCGCGCGCCATCGGGCTGATGCTGTGCGGACGCGAGGAGTGCTTGTTCATCCTCATGAACGCGCATCACGAGCCGGTTGGCTTCTCGCTGCCCGAAGCGGTCGGCCCCTGGGGCGTGCTCGTCGACACTTCCGACGGAACGGTGCGCCAGCAGGTGCGCTCGACCCTCGACACCGCCACGATCGACGCGCCGCCGCGGGCCCTCCTCCTGCTGGAAAGCCGCAAGCCGTGACCGGGGCGGCCACACCCGACCGGCGCCGCTTTGCGTGCACCTGGGGGGCCGAGATGACCGGCCCCTCCGGCGCACGGTTCCGGCTCTGGGCGCCCAACGAGGAGGCCGTCACGCTGCGGATCGCGGGCGAGGACAGGCCGATGGCGAAGGACGCCGACGGCTGGTTCGAGCGGGTCGACGGCGATGCAGCCGCCGGCGCCGCCTACGCCTACGTTCTCGGCGATGGCACCGTGGTGCCGGACCCCGCCTCGCGGTGCCAGCAGGGCGACGTGCACGGGCCGTCCGTGCTGGTCGATCCGACGGCCTATCGCTGGGAGCACGCCGACTGGCCCGGACGGGCCTGGGAAGACACGGTCATCACCGAGATCCATGTCGGCACGTTCACGCCGGAAGGCACCTTCCGGGCCGCCATCGAGCGGCTCCCGCACCTGGCCGAAACGGGGGTGACAGCCGTGGAGGTGATGCCGGTTGCGCAGTTTTCCGGCACGCGCGGCTGGGGCTACGATGGCGTGCTGCTTTACGCACCGCATACCGCCTACGGCACGCCCGACGACTTCAAGGCTTTCATCGACGCCGCCCACGGTCTCGGGCTGATGGTCTTTCTCGACGTGGTGTTCAACCATTTCGGGCCGGACGGAAACTATCTCCACGCCTATGCGAAGGACTTCTTCCACGCCGACCGCCATACGCCGTGGGGCGACGCCATCGCCTATGAGAAGCCGCCGGTGCGCCGCTTCTTCATCGAGAACGCCCTCTACTGGCTGGAGGAGTTTCACCTCGACGGGCTGCGCCTCGACGCGGTGGACCACGTCCTGGACGACGAGTCCGACACCGAGATCCTGATCGAGATCGCACGAGAAATCCGTGCCCGGATCACCGATCGGCCGGTCCATCTGGCGACGGAGGACAACCGCAACATCACCCGTCTCCACGAGCGCGGCCCCGACGGTGAGGTCGTGTTGCACACGGCGGAATGGAACGACGACATCCACAACGTGGTCCACGTCATCGCCACCGGCGAGACCGAGGGGTACTATGTCGACTTCGCCGAGCACCACTGGGAGAAGTTTGCCCGGGCGCTGGCGGAAGGCTACGCCTTCCAGGGCGAGATCTCGCGCCACGGCGGCGACACGCCGCGCGGCGAGCCGAGCGCACACTTGCCGCCGACGGCCTTCGTCGACTTCATCCAGAACCACGACCAGGTCGGCAACCGCGCCTTCGGCGAGCGGCTCATCGATCTTGCGGAAGGCGACATGGTGCGGGTGCTGACGGCGATCCTACTGCTGTCACCGCACATTCCGCTGCTGTTCATGGGCGAGGAGTACGGCGAGACCCGGCCCTTCTGCTTCTTCACCGATTTCCACGGCGACCTCGCCGACGCGGTGCGCGAGGGGCGGCGGCGGGAGTTCCGCCACTTCGCCGCCTTCCAGGGCGCGCCGGAAGAGATCGACCACATTCCGGATCCGAACGCGGAAACGACGTTCGCCGCTTCCAGGCTGGACTGGGCGAAACTCGACACCGACACCGGGCGCGCGTGGAACGGGCTTGTTCGCGAGCTTCTGGCGCTGCGCCAGGCCCGCATCGTGCCGCTCCTGAAGGGAGCCGGTGGCAACTGCGGGACGGTCGTGCCCTCCGAAGAGGGCGTGATCGCCGTCGACTGGACCCTCGCCGGCGGGCGGCTGCAGTTGCGTGCCAACCTGAGCGCGGAGCCGATGGCCATGCCGGATGGCGTGGGCGAGACGATCTACCGACTCGTTCCGGACGGCGCCCCGGAGGCGCCCGGCAAGCTTGCCGCACACAGCGTGGTCGTGACCATTTCAGAGGCGGGCCGATGATGCCGCTGATCGCAACCTACCGGCTGCAGATGCGCGACGGCATGACGTTCGAGCGCGCCGTCGGGATCGTGCCCTACCTGGAACGGCTCGGCGTCAGCCATCTCTACCTGTCGCCCGTCTTCACCGCCGTCTCCGGCTCCACCCACGGCTACGACGTCACCGACTGCAACGCGGTGGATCCGGCGATCGGCGGGCGCGCGGGGCTCGACACCCTGAGCGCCGCGCTGCGCGCCGCCGGTCTCGGCCTGATCGTCGACATCGTGCCCAACCACATGGCCGCGTCGTTGGAAAACGCCTGGTGGCGCGACGTCATCGAATGCGGCGCCGACAGCCCGTACGCCCGCCATTTCGACATCGACTGGCGCGAGCGGCTGACGCTGCCGATGCTCGGCAAGGACTTCTCCGCCATTCTCGCCGACGGCGAACTGAGGCTCGAGGCGGACCGCGAGGCCGGGCGCCTGGTGCTCGGCTATTTCGAAAACCGGTTCCCGCTGGCGCCATTGAGCTACCGCCGGCTCGGCCATGCCAGCGACAGCCCGCTCCTGAAGGACATTGCCTCGCTGGGGGCGGATGCGACGGCCGAGAATGAAGAGGCCTTCCACGCCGCCGTGGCCGGACGGCTGGCTTCCGACGCGGCGATGGAGGAACTCGACGGCGAACTGGCCCGTCTCTCCGCCGACCACGCGCTGATCGCGGCGCTTCACGAGGCGCAGCCCTGGCGGCTGACCTTCTGGCAGGACGCCCGCCGTCACCTCTCCTACCGCCGTTTCTTCGAGGTGACGGGGCTGGTGGGAATGCGGGTGGAGGACGAGGCGGTCTTCACCGACACGCACCGGCTGATCCTTGACCTGGTGACGAGCGGGACGGTGGACGGCCTGCGCGTCGATCACGTAGACGGACTGGCCGATCCCGCCGGCTACCTGGAGCGGCTGCGGGCCGCCGTCGGGCCCGACGTGCCCATCCACGTGGAGAAGATTCTGGAAGGGCACGAGGCCCTGCCGGCCGACTGGCCCATCGAAGGCACCACCGGCTACGAGTTCATCACCGCGCTCGGCGGGTTGATGACCGACGAGGCCCTGGCCGATCCGCTGCACGCCGCCTACGAGGCCGGGCTCGGGCAGCCGGTGGATCTCGACGAGGAGCGCCGTGACGCCAAGCTGCTGATGGCGACCAACAACTTTGCCGGCGAATTTTCCGGGTTGGTGACGTCGCTGGTCACGATCGCCGGCGCCGATGCACCGGATACCGACGTCTCGCGCGAGGCGCTGGAAACGGCGCTGATCGCGCTGATCCTTGAGTTTCCCGTCTACCGGACCTACGGCACGAGCGCAGGCATGCCGGACCGGGACCGGGCGCTCCTGGAGGACGTGCTCGATGCGGCGGAAGCCGCCGCGCCGCGCCCCGATCCCCGCGCCCTGGCCGTCATTCGTGCCGCACTGACGGGGGAGGTCGCGCGGGCGCATGCCGCTACGGCCACGCTCTTCCGGGTGAAGCTCCAGCAACTCACCGGCCCGGTTATGGCCAAGGCCATCGAGGACACGCTCTTCTACCGGTTCAACCGGCTTATCGCGGTCAACGAGGTGGGTGGCGATCCGGACGATATCCGCATGGCGCCGGACGACTTCCACGCCGCCATGACCCGCCGCGTTTCCGAACAGCCCCTCGGCCTGCTGGCCACAGCCACCCACGACACCAAGCGCGGCGAGGACGCCCGCGCGCGCCTCTATGCCATCAGCGAGGCGCCGGAGACATGGGGCGCCGCGGTGACGCGCTGGCGCGAGATGACCATCGGACGGGTGGAGATCCGTTCCGGCGGGCCAGCACCGGAGCCGGAGACGGAATGGTTGCTGTTTCAGGCGCTCGCCGGCGTCTGGCCGCCGGAACTCGGCCCTGACGATGAGGAAGGGCTGGCGGCGCTCGGTGAGCGCTTCACCGCTTACGTCGAAAAGGCGCTGCGCGAGGCGAAGACTCGCACAAGCTGGACCGGTATCGACGCCGATTACGAGGCGAGCGTGCGCGCCTATGCGACCGCGCTGCTCGATCCGGCCGAAGGCGACTTCCTCGACGATTTCATCCGGACGATCGTGCCCTTCATCCGCGCTGGTACGCTCACGAGCTGGGCGCAGACCGTCCTCAAGATGGCGGCGCCCGGCGTGCCCGACATCTACCAGGGATCGGAAGGGCGCGACCTGTCGCTGGTCGATCCTGACAACCGCCGTCCGGTGGACTTCGAGCGCCTCGCCGGGCTGATCGACGAGGATTTGCCAGGCTGGCCGGCCACGGGCCTGCTGCCGCTCGGCCTGGTCAAACAGCGCATCGTGCAGCGTGGCCTGGAGGTGCGCGCCCGGATGCCGGAGATCGTCACCCGGGGCGCCTATTCGCCGCTGGAGGTGAGCGGACCGGCGGCGCGCCACGTGGTGGCGTTCGCGCGCGGACAAGGCGAAGTGGTGGCCGTCGTCCCGCGCCTGACCTACGCGCTGGTCGAGGCCGGACCCGATCCGCGATCGGAGGCGATCTGGGGCGAGACGGCGGTGTTGCTGCCCGAACGGACCGGCGGCTACGTCGATGCCATCACCGGCGCCCGCCGTGACGGCGGCCCTGCGCGGATCGCCGATCTCTTCTCGGGCTATCCCTTCGCGCTGCTGGCGTCGGGCGATTGATCCCGAGAGGCAGAGCACTGTGTTGAGAGCGGGATCCGGGCGGAAAACCGGTTCCCACTTTTCCTGATCCCGCTCATACCCCCAGCCACTTGTGCTGGGTCTCGCTGTCGGCGCGGATCGCATCCGACGAGCCGGTCCAGACCGACTTGCCGCGGCCGACGATGATCACCTCGTCGGCGAGGCTCGTGGCGAAGCCGAAATTCTGCTCCACCAGGATCATGGTCAGGCCGGCCTCCTTGAGCGCGGCGAGCTTGTCGTGGATCTGGCGCACGATGATCGGGGCGAGGCCCTCCGTCGGCTCGTCGAGGATCAGCAGCCTCGGGTTCATCAGCAGCGCCCGGCCGATGGCCAGCATCTGCTGCTCGCCGCCGGAGAGCTGGTTGCCGCCGTTGGACAGTCGCTCGCCGAGGCGCGGGAAGAAGTCGATGACCCGATCCAGCGTCCATTCGGCATTGGCGGGAGCGGTGCGGCCGGCGAGCGTCAAATTCTCCTTCACCGTCAGGGACGGGAAGATGTCGCGCGTCTCCGGCACGTAGGCGACGCCGAGCCTGGCGATGTCGTAGGGCTTGGTCTTCGCGATCGAGTGGCCGTCGAAGCGGATGTCGCCGCTGGTCACGGGCAGGAGGCCCATGACCGCCTTCAGCGTTGTCGTCTTGCCGGCCCCGTTGCGGCCGAGAATGGCAAGCATGCGTCCGGCCTGCGCCTCGAGGCTGAGCCCGTGGATGACCCGGGTTTCGCCGTAGCCCGTTTCCAGCGCGCTGAGCTCAAGCATGGGCGTCCCACTCCCCGAGATAGATCTCCCGCACCATCGGGCTGCCGCGCGTCTCATCCGGCGTGCCCTCGAAGACGACCTCGCCGTAGTTCAGTACGGTTATGCGGTCGGCCACGTCGAAGGCGAGGTCCATGTCGTGCTCGATGATGAGCACGGTCAGTTCCCGCGGCAACGTGTGCATGAGCTGGTGGAACGCCTGGATCATGCCCGGGCCGACGCCGGAGGTGGGCTCGTCCATCAGCAGCACGCTCGGCCGCGTGGACAGCGCGATGCCCACTTCCAGCTGGCGGCGGACGCCGTAGGAGACCGCGTCCACCGGCACGTCCAGCATCTCGGTGAGGCCGACGGCAAGCGCCGCGTCTCGGACGTCCTCGGCAATTCCGGCATCGGACAGCGTGTCGCGCATGATCCAGCCGGCCGCACCGCGCGCGGTGGCGACGGCGAGCGCCAGGTTCTCGCGCACCGTCAGTTCGCCGAAGAGGTTGTTCTTCTGGTAGCTGCGGGCGAGACCCAGTCGCGCGCGCGCCGCGACGGCCAGCGCGGTGATGTCGCGTCCGCCCATGAGCACGGCGCCGGAGGAGGGCTTCAGTTCGCCGGCAAGGATATTGAACAGCGTGGTCTTTCCGGCGCCGTTGGGGCCGAGCACCACGCGCCGCTCGCCCTTGTCCAGCGCGAACGAGACGTCCTTGGTCACCACCAGCGAGCCGAAGGCGCGGTTGAGGGAACGGGCCTCAAGCATGGGTCTCGTCCTCCCGGCCGGTGGCTGTCGACGGGACGCCCGCCGCGGCGAGGCGTTTCAGGCGCCGCCGCTCGACCATGTACTCGATCTGGCCGTAGAGACCCCGGCCGCCGGCGACGATGGTGATGATGAGGACGGTGCCGGCGACGATGTGCCAGTAGGGTGTGGCCGACGAGATCTCGTGCTTGAGGAACACCCAGACCACGGCGCCGACAATGGGGCCGACGAGGGTGCCGATGCCGCCGAAGATGACCACCATCAGGACGGTTCCCGACACCATCCAGGCCATCAGCTCGGGCGAGACGAACATGGTCTGCTGGGCCGCGATGGCGCCGCCAAGGCCGGCCAGCGCGCCGGAAATGGCGAAGGCGATTGCCTTGGTTCGCCAGACGGTGAGGCCGACGGCCTTCATGCGCGCCTCGTTGACGCGGATGCCGACCAGGGTGCGGCCGAAGCCGGAGCGCAGCACCCAGGCGGCTGCGGCGTAGGAGAGGGCCGCCGCCGCCACCGCGAACAGGGCAAACTGAACGGAGTTGTTGAAGTCGAGGCCCAGCGGCGAGACGTCGAGACGAGGCACGCCGGCAAGGCCGTCGTCGCCGCCCAGCGCCTTGTTCTCGAACACCAGCACGTAGGCCATCTGGCCGAAGGCGAGGGTCGCCATGATGAAGAAGATGCCGTGGGTGCGCGCCGTCACCGCGCCAACGGCGAAGGCGAAGGCGGCGGACACCACGATCGCCGCGGCGAAGGCCAGGAACGGGTTCACCTCGAACAGCACCGTCAGCCCGGCATAGGTGTAGGCGCCGACGCCGAAGATGGCGCCGTGGCAGAGCGAGATCATGCCGCCGTAGCCGGCGATCATGTCGAGGCTGATGGCCAGGATCGCCAGCGTGGCGGCCTCGATCACCAGTTCCTTGCCGAAATATCCGGTGGTGAAGGTGTAGGCGATGGCCGCCGCCAGGATGGCGAGGACGGTGAGGGTCTTCAGGAGCGACTGTCGGAACATCGGATCTGCCTCAGGCCCGGGCCGGGAACAGGCCGGTCGGCCGGAACACCAGCACGAGGGCGAGGAGCGCGTAGATCAGCAGCGAGGCGACGTGCGGCAGGAGGACCGTTCCGAAGGTCTGGGCGAAGCCGACCAGGAAGGATCCGGCGATGGCGCCCCGCAGGCTGCCCATGCCGCCGACCACGACCACGATGAGTGTCGAGATCAGGATCTCCGTGCCCATGTCCGGGTGGGCGGAGAAAACCGGAGCCGCCACGGCGCCGGCCAGTCCGGCCAGCGCGCAGCCGACGCAGAACACGAGGAAGAAGATCTTCTCCACGTTGACGCCGAGGCAGGCGGCCATCTGGTCGTTGTCGACGCCGGCGCGGATCATCGCGCCGAGCTGGGTGCGCGACAGCACCAGCGCCAGCACCGCCATGACCAGCGCACCGAGACCGATGATGAACAGCCGGTAGGTCGGATAGACGACGCCGAACAGCTCGCTGCGCCCTGTGAAGAGGGCAGGCTCGACGGTGCCGATGGCGATGTCGCCCCATACCAGCCGGAAGATGTCGACGAAGACGAAGATCAGGCCGAGCGTGACGAGCACCTGGTTCATCGGCCCGGCGCGCCGCATGCGCTTCATCAGGCCGAGATAGAGGAGGATGCCGGTGAGCGCGACGACCACCGGCGCGGCGGCGAAACCGGCCCAGTAGGAGCCCGTCGCGGTGGCGGCGGAAATGCCGATATAGGCACCCAGCGCATAAAGCGCACCGTGGGCGAGATTGACGAAATGCAGGAGCCCGAAAATCACCGTCAGGCCCACCGAAAGCAGGAAGAGGAGCATGGAGAGCTGAAGCCCGTTCAGCGTCTGCACTGCCCAGTAGGACCAGTCGGACATGGTCTCGTTCCGTCGGGAGGGGCTGGAAACGAAGGGGCCGGGCGGTGCTGATGGCGTCCGCCCGGCCCCGTTTCGCGTTTCGGAAGGCCTACAGCTCGCAGCCGTTCGGCGCGTCCTTGACGTTCTCGACGGTGCCGAGGAGCTTCTGGGTCAGCTTGCCGTCGTCACCCTCGACCGTCTCGTAGACATAGACGTTCTGGATGATGTTGTTGGTGGCCGGATCGATGGAGACCGGGCCGCGCGGGCTGGTGTAGCTGACGGTCGGTAGCGCCTTGGCGATGGCTTCCTTGTCCGTGGCGCCCGACTTGATCGCCTCGACGAACGAGCGACCGGCGTCGTAGCCCTGCACGGTGTACTCCGACGGCACCCGGTCGTACTTCTTCTGCACGGCCTCGACGAACGCCTTGTTCTCCGGGGTGTCCAGCGTCGGGATGTAGTGCAGCGAACCGATCACGCCGATAGCGGCCGGACCCTCGGCATCGACATAGAGCGGCGAGGTGAGGAAGCCCGAGCCGTAAAGCGTCGTGTTGTCCTTCAGGCCGAACGCATCGTACTGCTTGACGAAGTTGATCGCCTCGCTGCCGGCGTAGAAGACGTAGACGGCGTCGGGATTGGTCGACTGCGCCTGGCTCAGATAGGGGCCGAAGTCCTGGGTGGTGCGGAACGGGGTATATTCCTGGCCCACGACCTCGCCACCGGCCTCCTTGAAGGCGTCGGCGAAGGCGGTGATCTGCTGCTGGCCGGCCGCGTAGTCGGGGGCGAGCGTGTAGACCGACTTCACGCCGTTATCGACCATCCACTGGCCCATCGGCCGGTTGACCTGGCTGTTGGAGAACGACACGCGGACGATGTAGGGGCTGCAGTTCTCGCCGGTGGCGGCATCGTTGCCGGCGTTGGCGACGATCAGCGGCGTCTTGGTCTGGTCGACGAAGTCGCGAACGGCGCCGAGCACGCCGGACGACACAGGGCCGACCAGCACGTCGACCTGATCTTCCAGCACCATCTTGCGGGTCTTGGCGAGGCCGACCGGCGGCTTCACCTCGGTGTCCTCGCGGACCATCTCCACCTGGTCGACCATGCCGGCTTCCTCGAGCGCCAGCATGAAGCCGTCGTCGATGTCCTGGCCGAGGGCGGCATAAACACCGCTATAGGGCAGCAGCATGCCGACCTTGTAGTCGGCAGCCGAAGCCGGCCCGGCGGCGGCCACGGCAAACGAGGCGCAGACGAGCGCGCCGGTGACGGTCTTGATCATTCGGTGTCCTCCCTGAGGGACTGCACGGTCCGGGGAGGGTCCCTTCCGGCCGCAGTCCCGATTGTTTCCTCTGAATCCCGGACGGGACGATCCGGACGAGCCGGTTCCTGTCCGGAACTGTCGCTTGGCGGGCGCCCTCTTTATCAGCGGGATCGGGGCGCTTCTGCCGAGCAAGCGGTAGCCTAGCCGAGCGATTCCAGCCACGCAAGCAATATAATGCACACTCTGGATGCGGTGTGGATCCGAAAACTAAGCATCTGATATGTGTACGATAATCGGATCGACCAGCCGTGCGCGGGATATAGTGCCGCTTCCGTGCTTGCGGGTCGGGGGCGTGATATGCATAATAATGCAGAAACGCGAACCGCTCCAAAGGCGCCCCCCGCGTGCGCCGAGGGCGAAGATCGGAGGACCCCCATGAGTGAGCAGGCCTTCCGGGACCTGGTTTCCCGTATCGCAACCACAATGGGCGACCGGCCTCTCGATGCGGAGCTGGCCGATTTCCTCAATGCCACCTTTCCCAGGGACGGGGCCGACTTCACCGAGCTGCGCACCCTGTGTGCGGAGGGTGAGGCCGAGGGCTGGCTCATGCAGCGCGAGCACGGCGGCATCAAGTTCGGCCGCCCGGTGAAGCCGGGCAACGAGGCCGGACGCTTCAGCGTCGACGTCGTGCGCATGCGCGACGTGAAGGGTCCGCATCACGTCCACACCACCGGCGAGATTGGTGCAATCATGCCGATCGAGGGCGCGGCGAAATTCGATGACATGCCGGAGGGCTGGTACGTCTACCCGCCCGGCAGCGACCATCATCCCACGGTGTCCGACGGCGACGCCTATGTTCTCTATTTCCTGCCGGATGGGCAGATCGAGTTCACCGGCCGCTAAGCCGGGCCGGCGCGGGCAGGCGGACGCTCCGCCCCCGGCGCGCCCGTATTGCGGGCCTGCCCGGCCCGCCAATCACAACGGACCGTGCACAAGCGCGGCCGCCAAAGACAACGACCGCGGTTCGGGGAGGACACGTCCGGTGGAGGAAGCAAGCGGCAACGCCGCCTACTATTTCGTGGATCGTCACAGGGCCAGGCTCGGCGACAAGACGGCCTTCCTCGAGGCGGGCGGCCGGGGGCGGACGCTGACCTACGGCGCGCTGGCCGACGCCACCGACCGCATGGTCGGTCTCTACCGCCGCCACGGCATCCGCCGCGAGGACCGGGCCGTGATGATCGTGCACGACACGGTCGATTTCCCGGTCATCTTCTGGGGCAGTCTCAAGGCCGGCGTCATTCCGATCCCGGTCAATACGCTCCTGTCGGCCGACCTGTTTCTCGCCATCCTCCGGGACAGCCGCGCCAAGGCGCTGTTCGTGTCCGCCGAACTCCTGGAAACCGTTGCGCCGATCGTGGACCAGGCGGAGGATCTCGCCTCCGTCTTCGTGGTTGACGACGCGGCCGGCGATCATCTCGACTTCCAGGCGGAGCTCGACGCGAGCGACGCGGGTTCGACCGTCGAGGCGTCCCCCGACGAGTGTGCCTTCTGGCTCTATTCGTCCGGTTCCACCGGCCGGCCGAAGGGCGTGCGTCACGTGCACTCCAGCCTCAGGGCGACATCCGATACCTATGCTGCCCAGGTCCTGAATATCGGCGAGTGCGACACGGTCTTTTCCGCCGCCAAGCTGTTCTTTGCCTACGGGCTCGGCAACGGCATGACGTTCCCCATGTCGGTGGGCGCGACCACGGCGCTGCTTGCAGGTCGGCCGACGCCCGACAGCGTATTCTCGGTGCTCGAGACCGCCCGCCCCACCGTGTTCTGCGGCGTGCCGACGCTCTATGCCGCGATGCTGGCGGCGATGGGCGATGGCCGGCCGGCCGGCTGCGACCGGCTGCGCATCTGTATTTCCGCCGGCGAGGCGCTGCCGGAAGAAGTCGGCAGCCGCTGGAAGGCGCGCACCCAGGTCGACATTCTCGATGGTGTCGGCTCCACGGAGATGCTGCACATCTTCCTGTCCAATGCCGAGGGCGACGTCTGTTACGGCACCTCCGGGCGGGCCGTTCCGGGCTACGAACTGCGCCTCGTCGACGAGGCGGGCCGCGACGTTGAGGTCGGAGAGATCGGCGAGTTGCTGGTCAACGGGCCGTCGGCTGCCGAGGGCTACTGGAACCAGCGCGACAAGACCCGCTCGACCTTCGAGGGCGCCTGGACCCGCACCGGCGACAAGTACGAGCGGCGCGAGGACGGCCGCCTCGTCTACTGCGGCCGCACCGACGACATGTTCAAGGTGAGCGGCATCTGGGTCGCGCCCTTCGAGATCGAGCAGGCTCTGGTCTCGCATCCGGACGTGCTGGAGGCGGCTGTGGTGCCTTCCGACGACGAGACCGGACTGGAGAAGCCCCGCGCCTTCGTCGTCCTGAAATCCGGAGTGGCGCCGGCCGGCATGGATGCGGTGCTGCGCGACCACGTGAAGGAGCGGGTCGGCAAGTGGAAATATCCGCGCTGGATCGATTTCGTCGAGGAACTGCCGAAGACCGCGACCGGCAAGATCCAGCGCTTCAAGCTGCGTCAGCAGGCAGGAGGTGCTCAATGATCTGGGATACCGCAAATCCCGTTCGCCTGGAGATCGACGGCGTCGGGCTCGAGGGCCGCTGCTTCGGTCCGCCGCCGACCGATGCGCCGACCATCGTGATGCTGCACGAGGGGCTCGGCTGCGTTGCGCTGTTTCGTGACTTCCCGCAGAAGGTCGCAGAGGCCACCGGCCACGGCGTGTTCGTCTATTCCCGGCGCGGCTACGGGACGTCCGATCCCGTCGAACTGCCACGCCCGCTCGACTACATGACCCGTGAAGCGGTCGACGTGCTGCCGAAGGTGCTGGAGGCGATCGGCTTCCGGTCCGGCGTGCTGCTCGGCCATTCCGACGGGGCCTCCATCGCCGCGCTCTATCTCGGCAACATCCAGGACCATCGCGTCCGCGGCCTGATCCTGATCGCCCCCCACTTCTTCACCGAGCCGGGCCAGCTCGCGTCCATCGCGAAGGCCAAGGAGGCCTTTGAGGCCGGCGACCTGAAGGAGCGGATGGCCAAGTATCACGACGATCCCGAAGGGGCGTTCCGGGGCTGGAACGACGCCTGGCTCGATCCGGGCTTCGCCGAGTGGAACATCGCTTACGCGATCGACTACATCCGCGTGCCGGTGCTCGCCCTCCAGGGCGCCGACGACGAGTACGGCACGCTGGCCCAGATCGACGCGCTCGACGCGCTCTATTCGCCGCTCGACAAGGTCATCGTCCCCGGAGCCGGCCACGCGCCCTTCTTCGACAAGCCCGGCGAGACCCTCGCCGAAATCACCGAGTACGTCGCCCGCCTCGACCGGATCGAGGCCGCGACAGTGGAGGTTGCATGAAGCTTCAGAGCTATGTCGGCGGACGCTGGGTCGAAGGCAGCGGCGAGGGCCGCGCCTTCATCGACCCGACCACGGGCGCGGAACTCGGCCGGGTTGACGCCACCGGCGTCGACGGGGCGGCGGCTCTCGCATTCGCGCGGGAAACCGGCGGGCCGGCGCTCGCCGCCCTGTCGTTCGCCGAGCGTGGCGCCCTCCTGAAGGCCGTCGCCGACGTCCTCGTCGCCAATCGCGATGCCTATGGCGAGATCGCCCGGAAGAATTCCGGCAACACGGTCCGCGACGCGGCGATCGACATTGATGGCGGCATCGGCACGCTCAAGTTCTATGCCCGCCTCGCCCAATCGTTAGGGGATGCGAAGACCATCGTCGAGCCCGGCCAGGACACGCTGGCCAGGGGCGGCAACTTCGCCGCGCGCCACATCTGGACGACGCGGCCGGGTGCGGCCATGCAGATCAACGCCTTCAACTTCCCCTCCTGGGGGCTCTGGGAAAAGGTCGCGACGGCCATCGTCGCGGGCGTACCGTGCGTGGCGAAGCCGGCGTCCGCGACGGCCTGGCTGTCCTACCAGATGGTTGCCGACGTGATTGCCGCGAAGGTGCTCCCCGAAGGGGCGCTTTCCATCGTCTGCGGCGTCGGCAAGGATCTCGTCGGTGCGCTGACGGCGTTCGATTCGCTGGCCTTCACCGGCTCGGCCGCCACCGGCGAGATGCTGCGCTCCGACCCGGCGGTGCTGGCCGCCGCGCCGCGCGTCAACATCGAGGCCGACAGCATCAACGCCACGATCCTCGGCCCCGATGCCGCTCCCGGCACGGCCGTGTTCGACCTTGCCGTGCGCGAGGTGGTGAATGCTCTCAGCGTCAAGGCCGGCCAACTCTGCACCAACATCCGCCGGGTGCTGGTGCCGGCCGAGCACGCGGGTGCCTTCGCCGATGCGGTATCCGCCAAGGTCTCATCCTTCGCGGTGGGCGACCCGGCCGACGAGAGCGTGCGTGTCGGGCCGCTGGTCGATCTGGAGCAGCGCGACATCGCGCTGAAGGGTATCGAGGCGCTGAAGCAGGAAGCGGACGTGGTCTGCGGCGGGGGCATTCCCGACGGTGTCGTGGGCGCCGACGCCAAGGCCGGCGCCTTCCTTGCGCCGACACTGCTCTCCTGCGCCGATCCTGCGGGCGCGAAGGCGGTTCACGAGATCGAGGTGTTCGGCCCCTGCGCCACCGTCATGCCGTACCGCTCGGTGGAGGACGCCGTGGCGCTCGCCGCCCGCGGCGGCGGATCGCTGGCCCTCAGCGTCTTCTCCAGCGACGGGGCCGTTGCCAAGGCGGCAACCGTCGGCGTGGCCCCGTTCCACGGCCGGGTGATGGTCGTCGACGACGAGGTCGGCCGCGACCACACCGGCCACCCGATCGTCATGCCCATGTGCGTGCACGGGGGCCCCGGCCGGGCCGGTGGCGGCGAGGAGCTGGGCAGCCTGCGTGGCCTGCGCATGCACATGCAACGCACGGCGGTGCAGGGCTCTCCGACGCTGCTTTCGGCCCTCGCTGACGACGCGGCCGAGGCCGCGCTGTGATTCCGCCGGCGGCCATGCCCGATGTCGAGGCCTGGCCGCTGCCGGACGAGCCTTATGTGCCGAGCGTAACGCCGCGCCCGGTAACCGGACGGGTCTTCGAAATCTCGGAGGCCGCGCCCAAGGTGACTGATCCGGGCCGTTGGTTCGAGCACGAGGCATGGCTGACCGGGTTCCGGCTCTATCGCCATGGCTATTTCTGGGAAACCCACGAGGTCTGGGAGCCTGTCTGGATCGGCGCCCGGCCCAACAGCGCCGAGCGCGTCATGGTGCAGGGGCTGATCCAGGTGGCCAATGCGTGCCTGAAGCTCAGAATGGGGCGAAGACGGGCCGCGGTACGGCTCATGGGGATCGCCGAGCGCTGCCTGGACGAGGCTGCCATTGGCGGTGCGGACCGGTTGATGGGTCTCGATCTGGATGCCGCGAGAGCCGCTACGACCCGCTTTGCCGCCGATCTCGGCGCGGCCGCGGTCGACGATGCGCCGCTTGATGCCCGGCCCGGCTACGACACGATGATCGCCTATCGGCGCGAAAATGTGAATTATAATGCATAAACTGGCTTGATCTGGCGCCGGGCAGAAGCGATGGTTTGTCGTGAGAGCGCGATTTTCGCGGCGTAGATCGGCAGTTTGGAATTGAACTCATTCATGACGTGCACTATAGTGCTTCATACCGATCCGAGGAGGCCTGCGTGAGCAAGCGCATCGACTTTCAGACCGACCCGTCGAAATACCGGCACTGGAAAGTGTCCACCGATGGCGAGGTCGCGACCCTGACGATGGACGTCGATCCGTCCGCCGGCCTGTTCGAGGGCTATGAGCTGAAGCTCAACTCCTACGATCTCGGCGTGGACATCGAACTTGCGGATGCCGTCCAGCGGCTGCGCTTCGAGCACCCGGAAGTGAAGGCCGTGGTGATGCAGTCCGGCAAGGACCGCGTCTTCTGTGCCGGCGCCAACATCCGGATGCTGGCCGGCGCCGCGCATGCCCACAAGGTCAACTTCTGCAAGTTCACCAACGAGACCCGCAACACCTTCGAGGCGGCGGGCGCAGAGTCGGGCCAGTACTATATCTGCGCCGTGAAGGGAGCGTGCGCCGGAGGCGGCTACGAGCTGGCGCTCGCCTGCGATCACATCATCCTGGCCGACGATGCCTCGTCGTCCGTGGCGCTGCCGGAAGTGCCGCTGCTGGCGGTGCTGCCGGGCACCGGCGGCCTCACCCGCGTCACCGACAAGCGGAAGGTCCGTCGCGATCTCGCCGACGTATTCTGCGCCATGGAAGAGGGCGTGCGCGGCAAGAAGGCCGTGGACTGGCGCCTGGTCGACGACGCGGTCCCGAACTCCAAGTTCGACGAGACGGTTGCCGCCCGCGTCAGCGAGTATGCGGCGAAGTCGCAGCGCCCGGCCGACGCCAAGGGCATCGAGCTGACGCCGCTCAAGCGGACGTTCAACGACGATGGTGGCGTGACCTACTCCACCGTCGAGGTCGAGGTGGACCGCGCCAAGCGTCGGGCCACCATCACCATCAACGGGCCCGCCGATGCGGCGCCGGCAAGCGTCGAGGCGTTGCACGCCGAGGGCGCCGAGACGTGGATGCTGCGCTGCGCCCGCGAACTCGATGACGCGATCCTGCACCTGCGCCTCAACGAGCTGGAGCTGGGCGTGGTCGTGTTCCGCACCCAGGGCGATCCCGAGCAGGTGGTGGCGCACGAGCGCTTCCTGCTGGACAACCGGTCGAACTGGTTGGCCAAGGAGATCCTTCTCTACTGGAAGCGCGTCCTGAAGCGCGTCGACATGACCTCGCGCTCGCTCGTGGCCCTGGTCGAGCCCGGTTCCTGCTTCTCCGGCGTGCTGGCGGAAATCCTCTTCGCCGTCGACCGCACCTACATGGCCGAAGGCGACTTCGAGGGCGACAACCGGCATGTGGCGTCGATCACGCTGACGGAGGCCAATTTCGGTCCGTTCCCGATGGCCAACGACCTGACCCGGCTGGAGACCCGCTTCCTGGGCGAGCCGGAGCGTGTCGGTGCCGCCAGGGAACGTGCCGGCGAGGCGCTCGAGGCGTTCGATGCCAACGAGCTCGGCCTGGTGACCTTTGCCTACGACGACATCGACTGGGAAGACGAGGTCCGTATCTTCCTGGAGGAGCGCGCGAGCTTCTCGCCGGACGCGCTCACCGGCATGGAGGCGAACCTGCGCTTCGCCGGTCCGGAAACCATGGAAACCCGCATCTTCGGCCGTCTCACCGCCTGGCAGAACTGGATCTTCCAGCGCCCGAACGCGGTCGGCGAGGACGGCGCGCTGCGCCGCTACGGCACCGGCGTTCGCGGCGAATACGACCTGCGCCGGGTCTGAGGTCCGGCGGCCGGCACCTGCCGGCGGGATCTCGGCCAGGCGTCGACGGAATTGAACCCGGCGCGCTTCCGCGGGGCGATCGCGAGATCCCCAGGGCGCGCCGGCAAGATCATCTTCTCAGGGAGAGAACCATGCTCGATCTCATCAACGTCTCCTACGACACCCAGATCCCGAACAATGTCGGCCTGTCCTCCGACAAGCGCGTGCTGAAGGCGCTGGAACGCTGGCATCCGGGCTACATCAACTGGTGGAATGACCTGATCCCGCGCGACTTTCAGGAATCGCTGGTCTACCTGCGTACCGCCGTCAGCGTCGATCCCAAGGGCTGGGCGAAGTTCGACTATGTGAAGATGCCGGAATACCGCTGGGGCATCCTGCTCGCACCGCAGGTGGAGGATCGCACGATCCCCTGTGGCGAGCATGCCGGCCAGCCGGCCTGGCAGGAAGTGCCGGGCGAATACCGCAACATGCTGAAGCGGCTCATCGTCATCCAGGGCGACACCGAGCCGGCGTCAGTGGAGCAGCAGCGCTTCCTGGCGCTGTCCGCACCGTCGCTCTACGACATGCGCAACCTGTTCCAGGTGAACGTCGAGGAGGGTCGTCACCTCTGGGCGATGGTCTACCTGCTGCACAAATATTTCGGCGCCGACGGCCGCGAGGAGGCCGACGACCTGCTGCGCCGCTCCTCCGGCTCGGAGGAAAGCCCGCGCATGCTCGGCGCCTTCAACGAGGAGACGCCGGACTGGCTCTCCTTCTTCATGTTCACCTACTTCACCGACCGCGACGGCAAGATGCAGCTTGAGGCCCTGGCCCAGTCCGGTTTCGACCCGCTGTCGCGCACCTGCCGCTTCATGCTGACGGAGGAAGCCCACCACATGTTCGTGGGCGAGACCGGCGTCGGCCGCACCATCCAGCGCACCTGCGAGGTGATGAAGGAGAACGGCATCGAGGATCCCTACGACATCGACCGGATCCGGGCCCTCGGCGTCATCGACCTTCCGACCATCCAGAAGAAGCTGAACCTGCACTACACGCTCAGCCTCGACCTGTTCGGCCAGGAGGTGTCCACCAACGCGGCCAACGCCTTCAACGCAGGCGTGAAGGGACGCTTCCACGAGCACAAGATCGACGACGATCACCAGCTCAAGGACGCCACCTATCCGGTGTGGGACTTCGACAATGGCCAGCTCGTCCAGAAGGATGTTCCGGCGCTGACCGCCATCAACATGCGGCTGCGCGACGACTACACGAAGGACGCCACCGGCGGCATCGGCCGCTGGAACAAGATCATCGAGAAGACCGGTGTGAACTTCCAGCTCAAGCTGCCGCACGAGTCCTTCAACCGGAAGATCGGCGTCTTCGCCGACAAGACCTTCGATCCGGACGGCAACCTGCTGTCGGGTGCCGAGTACGATGCGAAGGTCGGCGAGTGGCTGCCGAGCCACGCCGACGGCGACTTCATCCAGTCGCTGATGGTGCAGGTGACGGAGCCCGGCAAGTTCGCCGGCTGGATCGCCCCGCCGCGCGTCGGCATCGACAACAAGCCGGGCGACTTCGAGTACGTCCAGCTGCACATGGCCTGACGCGCCACCTGCCGGGACCAGGTGGCGGACGGGGGTGCCGCCCGGCCCCGTCCGCCGTTGCCCGCAGACTTGAGAAGACAGGCCGGACACCATGAACAAGCCCCTCGCCGACGCCGCCTCGCTGCAGAAGCCGTTCAAGCAGCACGTCATCGATCCGGAGACGTGCATCCGCTGCTACACTTGCGAAGAGGCCTGCCCGATCGACGCGATCACCCACGACGACAACAACGTCGTGGTCGATCCGACCGGCTGCGACTACTGCATGTCGTGCATTGCGCCGTGCCCGACCGGCGCCATCGACAACTGGCGAGTGGTCATGGAGCCTTACAGCCTGGACGACCAGTTTGGCTGGGACGAACTGCCGGAGCAGGAGGACATCGGCCCCGGCGACACCGGCTCGTCGGCGGTCGAGGCGCTCGACGAGGAAATGGAACGGCTCCTCAACGAGGCGCATGCCGGTGCGGGCGGCAAGTCGAAGCCACCCGCCTCCGCCTCCAAGCCCAGCGTGAATCTGTTCACCCTCGGCAAGCCGGCCACCGCCACCGTGCAGGGCAACTACCGCCTCACCAGCGAAACCGCCGACAGCGACGTCCGCCACATCATTCTGGACCTCGGCGACACGTCCTTCCCGGTTCTGGAAGGCCAATCCATCGGCATCCTGCCGCCGGGCGAAGATGCCGCCGGCAAGCCGTTCCTGCCGAGGCTCTATTCCATCTCCAGCCCGCGCGACGGCGAGAGACCGCAGACCAACAATTTGTCGCTCACCGTCAAGCGCGAGCCGATGGGCGTCTGTTCCAACTATGTCTGCGACCTGAAGAAGGGTGACCGGATCCAGGTGACCGGACCGTTCGGCGCCACCTTCCTGATGCCGAACGACCCGCAGGCGAACGTCATCATGATCTGCACCGGCACCGGTTCGGCGCCGTTCCGGGCCTTCACCATGCGCCGCCAGCGCACCATGCCGGACGCCGACGGGCGGATGATCCTGTTCTTCGGCGCGCGCACACCGGACGCGCTGCCCTATTTCGGGCCGCTGAAGAAGGTGCCGGACCGGGTGCTGGAAAAGGAACTCTGCTTCTCGCGCGCAACCGACAGCGACAAGGAATACGTTCAGGACCGGATGCGCCGCGAACGCGCCCGGGTGCTGACGCTGCTGAAGTCCGAGCGCACCCACATCTTCGTCTGCGGCCTGAAGGGCATGGAGGAGGGCGTCGACGGCGCATTGGCGGAGATCGCCAGGGAAGGCGCCTTCGACTGGCCGACGCTGCGCACCCAGATGCGCGAAGAAGGCCGCTACCACGTCGAGACCTACTGACGTGGGCGAACAGGCAATCGGGCTCGTGCCGGCTTTCGTTCATCCGATCACGGTTCGCTGGGCGGATTGCGACGTCGCGGCCATTGCCTATACCGGCCGCATACCAAATTTCGCACTCGAGGCCATCGACGCCTGGTGGGCGGACACGGTGGGTTACGATTGGTACGGGCTCTCGCTGGACCGGGGCGTCCAGACGCCCTTCGTGCGCATGGAGATCGACTTCCTGTCGCCGGTCACGCCGCGTCACGTGCTGGAGTGTACCGTCCGGCCGCTGGCGCTCGGCACCACCTCGATCCGTTTCGAGGTGATCGGCTCGCAGGATGGGACGCGCTGCTTTCGCGGCGAGTTCGTCAGCGTTTTCGTCGCCGCGGAGACCTTCGAGAAGCAGCCACCGGCGCCGGACATGGCAGCGCTCATCCGCGCGCGCCTCGGCGAACCGGCACTCGGCACCGCCGTCTGACCGCCGCCCGGGCGGGGCTCTTGCGCCACACGGTCACCCTTGCGAAGATCGGGGACGGTGCAGTCGACGCCGCTTGAGGGTATATGAAATATAATGCATAATTCCCCTCAAGATGAGCTCATCCAGCGCTAGCGAAATCGTCACTTTCAGCGGTCGGGTCTCGAGTGCGGATGACACCGCCCTCGACGAGGGGACCGCGTTCCTGGAGATGGTCGGCGAGCGCGTGCGCAGCGGTCGGGCCCGGCGCGGCCTGTCGCGCAAGGCGCTGTCGGAGGCGTCGGGCGTCTCGCAGCGCTATCTCGCCCAGCTGGAAAGCGGTTCCGGCAACATCTCCATCGCGCTTCTGCGCCGCATCGCCGATGCGCTGGATTTCCGCATCGAGTGGCTGGTGGGCGAGGACGATCCCTTCGTTTCCGAGATCCCGGCCATGGCGGCTCTCTACCGGGCCGCGACCCGCGAGCAGCGCCGCAAGGTGCTGGAGGTCCTCGATCCGGAACATCCCGACCTGCGCCGGGCCTCGCGCATCGCGCTGATCGGCCTGCGCGGCGCCGGCAAGTCGACGCTCGGCCGGCTCACCGCAGCGACCGTCGGACTGCCCTTCCTGGAGCTCAACGAGGAGATCGAACAGGCGAGCGGCATGCCGATCAACGACGTGATCGGGCTCTATGGCCAGGAAGGCTACCGGCGGCTGGAGCATCAGTCGGTGGAGCGCGTGGCGGCCACCCACGATTCCATCATCCTGGCGGTGGCGGGCGGCATCGTCTCCGAGCCCGAGACCTTCACCTACCTGCTGCGCCACTTCCACACGATCTGGCTGAAGGCGCAGCCGGAGGAACACATGATGCGGGTCCGCGCCCAGGGCGACGAGCGGCCGATGGCCGGCAGCCCGGCGGCGATGGACGAGCTGAAGAGCATCCTGACCAGCCGAGAGGCGCTGTATGCCCGCGCCGAGGCGGTGGTCGACACCTCCGGCCGCACCATCGACGAGACACTCCAGGACGTGCTGGAAACGATCCGCTCCCAGGGTTTCCTCGACGGCGGAACCGGAGACGGCGCGCGCTACGTCTCGCTCTGGGACCGGGTCGACGCGGTCTGAGGGCTGGCCTCCTTGTTTACCGGTCGCTGCCCGGCCGCGATGCCTTGAGGATTTCGGGAGCAAGGAAGGTCTTCGGGTACCTATCGAGAACTTCCACCAGAATGCCCGCGCCGACAAGCTTTTCGACAATCATGCTTGCGGCGCGATAGGTGACATTCAGTTTTTCACTCGCCTCGGGTATCGTTATGATCGGGATCTCGAATAGAAGATCCACGATTGATGCGATGTTCGATGACCGTCCAATATCGGAGGCCATGGATCTGTAACGCTCATGAAGCGCTATGAGCCGATCGATCGTGTTGATCGTTTCACGGCAGCTTTGAGAGACGATTTCGGCGAAGAACGTGATCCATTCGACCCATTCTCCCCGCGTCGAGACGTTGTACATCCGATCGATATAGTCGTCTTTCCGCTGCTCGAGAGCCGGGCTGACATAAAGAACCGGCATGTCCAGCAGGCCGCCGTGGACAGCCATCAAAGAAATGAGCATCCGCCCGACGCGGCCGTTCCCGTCCAAGAACGGGTGTATCGTTTCGATCTGGTAGTGGACCAATGCGAGGTCGATGAGCGCAGAATCTGCCTCTCTTCCGTCCCGATTTATGTACTTTTCGAGGTCATCCATACAGGAGGACGCTTCGGCCGGCGGGGCGGGGACGAATCTGGCCTTCTCGATAACGGGACCGCCAATCCAGTTCTGGTCCCTTTTGTACTCTCCGGGCCGTTTCTGCGCTCCGCGCTGAGGGCTGAGGCCGCTCAACAGGATTTCGTGCGATTTTCTGATGAGCCGATGGGAGATTGGCAGCGTGCCCAGCAAACCCAGACTGGTCTGCAATGCGTGGATGTAGTTGACGATCTCTCTTGTCGATTCATCGCTGGCACTATCGAGGCCTGCTTCCGCGAGCAGGAGATGATCGTCGGTCGTGTACGTGCCTTCCATTGCCGACGACGTGAGCGCCTCATTTCTTTGAAGAGGGCGGACGAGAATGTAGGGGTTCTGCAGACGGCGGCAGGCCCCCTTGAGTTCACCAAGACTGCCCATCGCTGTCATGAGCGGCAAGGCCACAGCCGCGAGGTCGATCCGTGGCGGGAGGGGTGCCGGAACGAATGCCAGTTGACGGCTGAGAGTTGGAACGAGGCTGCCGGTCTCGGGCGCGATGAAATCACTTTTATCCATTGTACCTCCGTACAAAATGGAGTCAGTGGATTATACATAACGCATAGTTTGGTATCATGTACGTTCGGAAGTTGATACCGACAACCGGGCTCGGGCGGCAGGCGAGTTTGGCGAAAAAGGCAGGCGGAGGGGCCGCCTGGACCCGCTACCGGTCGCTGACCCGAATGACGACGGCGGTGGAGCTGTCGCCCGCGGCGCAGCCCTGGAACAGGCCGTAGCCGCCGCCTTTGGTCACCAGCTCCTCGATCAGCTCGATGATGGCGCGCAGGCCTGTCGGGCCCTGCGGATGGCCCCAGATCAGCGACGAGCCGAAATTGTTCATCGCCCGCCAGTCGATGCCGAAGGCGCGGGCGAATGCGATATCGTTCACCGCGAACGGGTTGTGCGACTTGATCGCCGTCATTTCCTCTATCGACATGCCGGCGCGCTGCAGCGCAGTGGACGAGGCGGGGATGGGCGCGGCCGGCATGTGCGCCTTCTCCACCCGGGCAGTGCCGAACGAGACCAGTTCGATGGAGATCGCCGGGTCGCGGGACAGCTCTGCCGCCCGCTCCGAATCGTCCACCACCACGCATCCGGCCACGCCGTCGGCCGGATGCGTCTGACCGCCGAAGGTGACCGTTCCACCCGGCACCACCGGTTTCAGCCGCGCGAGGCCTTCGGCCGTGGAGCGCACCACGCCTGTGTCGCCGTCCATCGTGGCGAGGGTCTTGCGGAAGCGGGCGTCCGGCACATCGAAGGGCAGGGTCATGAAGCGCTTCAGGAAGGCGGCGTCGTCGGCCAGCGCGTCGTCATACTGCGCCAGCCGGTGGAGGACCACGTCGTGCTGTTCCTCCGTCGTGATGCCCTCGCGCGCGGCCACGTTCTCCGCCGTATTGACCATGGCGCACTTTGCCCAGGGGTCGTTGGAGAAGTTGTCCAGCACCCAGTTCTCGCTGTCGCCCGTCCCGCCGGGGCCGTGCGGCGCGGGATAGTAGAGATGCGGGCCGTTGGAGCAGCGGTCGCCGGATACGACGAGGCAGGTGGTCGCCGCGCCGACCGCGATCTCGCCGGCGGCGGCGAGGAACAGCCGGGCGCCGGTGGCGCAGGCCTGGTTGATGGTCGGTCCGGTCAGGCGCTCGGCGCCAATCATGCCGGCGAACCACGGCACGCAGTAGAAGCTCGACTTCTGCGGCACCGTCAGCCCGTAGGCGGCGTAGTCGAAGATCTCCGGGGCGATGGAGCGCGCTTCCAGCGCGTTGCGCGTGACGTGCGCTGCAAACTCCATGGCGTGGAGATGGGCGAGGTCGCCACCCCAGCGCGCGAACGGGCTGGCGAAATAGGCGCCATAGGGAATGTAGGCCTGCATCTCTCGGGCTTCCTGTGTTCGCTGGCCTCAGCCGGTGGGCTCAGTGTCCACCGCCGAGATAGATCTCTGACACCTTCGGGTCGGCGGCGATCGTGCTGGCGGGTCCGGACAGCGTGATCGCGCCGAGTTCCATCACGTAGGCCGTGTCGGCGACGGCGAGCGCGGCCCGGGCATTCTGCTCCACCAGCAGGATGGAAACCCCGGTGTCGCGCAGCTGGCTGACCGTCTTGAGGATGTCGCGCACGATGAGTGGGGCCAGGCCGAGGCTCGGCTCGTCGAGCATGAGGAGCCGCGGCCGTGCCATCAGCGCCCGGCCCATGGCCAGCATCTGGCGCTCGCCGCCCGACAGCGTGCCGGCATGCTGGCGCCGGCGTTCCTTCAGGCGCGGGAAGAGGGCGTAGACCTCTTCCAGCCGCTGCGGGATCTCGGCGCGGCCGCGCCGGAAGGCGCCAAGCTCGAGATTTTCCTGGACGCTCATGGTGGCGAACAGGTCGCGCTGTTCCGGTACCAGGCTGATGCCGCGTGCCACCCGCTCCTCGGCCGGCACGTAGGCGAGATCCTCGCCCTCGAAGTGGACGCCGCCCTTCGCCGGAAGCAGGCCCATGATGGCGGCGAGCAGCGTGGTCTTGCCGGCGCCGTTCGCGCCGATCACCGTGGCGATGGTGCCGGGCTCGACGGACAGCGACACACCCTGCACGGCCTCCACCTGGCCGTAGGCGACGCGCAGGTCGGCAACTTCAAGAAGCGCGCTCACAGGTCCGCTCCCAGATAGGCCTCGATGACCGCCGGGTTCTGCCGCACCTCCTGCGGGCTGCCCTCGGCGATCTTGGAGCCGAAATCGAGGACGACGATGTGGTTGGTCAGCCGCATCACGAAATCCATGTCGTGCTCGACGAGAAGCACGCTCATGCCGTCGTCGCGCAGCGTCTCGATCAGGGTCGCCAGCGCCTGCTTCTCGCCGTGGCGCAGACCGGCGGCCGGTTCGTCGAGGAGCAGCAACACCGGGTCGAGGCAGAGCGCGCGGGCGATCTCCGCCAACCGCTGCTCGCCCAGCGACAGGGCGCCCGCCTCGATGTGCATGCGGTCGGCCAGCCCGACGCGCTGCAGCTGGCGGGCGGCTTCGGAGAAGATGCGGCGCTCCTCGGTCCGGTCGAGGGCCAGCATGCCGGAGAAGAAGCCGGCGCGGGTGCGCAGGTGCGCGCCGATGGCAACGTTGTCGAGCACCGTCATCGCGGGCGACAGCTTCACGTGCTGGAAGGTCCGCGCGATGCGCCTGCGGGCGACGCGGGCCGGCGCCAGCCCGGTGATGGTCTGCGAGCGGAACACGATCTGACCCGCGGTGAGCCGCGTGACGCCGGTGACGAGGTTGAAGGTGGTGCTCTTGCCGGCGCCGTTGGGGCCGATCAGGCCGACGATCTCGCCCGGCTTCACCTGGAAGGAGACGTCGTTGACGGCAACGAGGCCGCCGAAGGTCTTGCGTGCCTCACGCACCTCCAGGAGCGGGTTGTCGGTGCCGGCGCCCTCGTGGCCCAGCGGTTCGGCGTCGAGGATGCGGCGCGCACCGGGCTTCGGGAACAGGCTGGCAAGCAGCGGCCAAAAGCCGGTGCGGGCGCCCTGCAGCAGGGCCACCAGCAGGATGCCGAAGACGATGCCCTCGTAGTTGCCGCCCTGGCCGAACACCAGCGGCAGCCAGTCCTGCAGCAGATCCTTGAGGATGGTGACGATGCCCGCGCCCAGCACCGCGCCGTAGACGTGGCCGGCTCCGCCCACCACCGCCATCAGCAGATATTCGATGCCGGCGTTGAGGCCGAAGGCGCCCGGCGTGACGGCGCGCTGGAAGTGGGCGTAGAGCCAGCCGGCGATGCCGGCGAGGACAGCGGCGTAGACGAAGACGGCAAGCTTTGCCGTCCAGATGTTGACGCCGACGGACTCCGCCGCCGCCGCACCGCTCCTGAGCGCCCGGATGGCGCGGCCGACACGGGAATCCAGCAGGTTCAGGGTCAGCGCGATGGCGGCCAGCACGATCACCCAGATGACCGGGTAGAAGGCGCGGCCGGACAGGAGCTCGGTCCCGAAGATGGACAGGGGCGGAACGCCCTGGATGCCGTCATAGGCGCCGATGAACTGCAGGTTTCCGAAGAGATAGTAGAAGGAGATGCCCCAGGCGATGGTGCCGAGCGGCAGGAAGTGGCCCTTCAACCGGACCGTGACGAGCCCGATGACGAGAGCCGCCACCGCCGTCACGGCGATGGAGACCAGCAGCGTCGGCCATGGCGACCAGCCGTAGGAGGTCGACAGCAGCGCCGTGGCATAGGCGCCGAAACCGACGAAGGCCGCCTGGCCGAACGAGGTCATGCCGCCGACGCCCGTCAGGAGCACCAGGCCCAGCGCAACCAGGCTGGAGACGCCGACGAAGGCGAGCAGCGTCACCCAGTAGTCCGGAATGAACGGCACCGCGGGCACGGCCAGCATGACCACGGCGAAGACGGCGAAGCCGACCCATTGGCGGGACATGGCCTACTCCTCCTCGTCGTCGTGCGGCGGGCTCCAGATGGAGCGCCAGAGAAGGATGGGCAGGATCGACATGAAGACGATCACCTCCTTGAAGGCGCTGGCCCAGAAGGAGGAGAAGCTCTCCACGATGCCGAGGGCGAACGCCGCGCCGACCGCGGGAACGTAGGCGGACAGGCCACCGATGATGGCAGCGACGAAGCCCTTCAGCCCGATCAGGAACCCGGAGTCGTAGTAGAGCGTGGTCAGCGGGGCGATCAGGATGGCGGAGACGATGCCGATGGCCGCGGCCATGGCGAAGGCGACGCGGCCGGACAGCTCGGTGGAGATGCCGACGATGCGGGCGCCGCGCTGGTTGATGGCGGATGCCCTGAGCGCCTTGCCGATCAGCGTGCGTCCGAAGAACACCGAGAGCAGCACCAGAAGCACCACCGTTGCGCCGATGACCAGCAGGCTCTGGGCGGAGACGAACAGCGGGCCGATCTGGAAGTTCGCGTCGATCAGCGGCGCGGTGCGGTAGCCCTCCGCTCCGAAGAAGACCAGCCCGAGCCCGGTCATGGCGAGGTGTGCTCCGACGGAGGCGATCAGCAGCACCAGGACGGAGGCCCGCGCCAGAGGCTGGAAGGCGATCCGGTAGAGATACGGCCCCATCGGGATCACCAGACAGGCGGTGAGCAGGATGCTGACGGCCGGGCCGAGCTGCAGCGGCGCGAGAAGCACCACCGCGCCGGAGATAAGCCCCGCCGGAACGAGGGTGCGCAGCAGGATGGCGCCGATGCGCTTCGCGCGGAAGTCGTGACGCGCCGCCACCAGGTCCATGACCATGGCGCCGGCGGCGAGTGCCAGCAGCATCGCGACGGAGCCGGGCACGCGCCCCATCTCCAGCGCGGCCAGCGACAGCCCGCCGAAGGTGACGAAGTCACCCTGCGGGATCAGGATCACCCGGGTGACGGCGAAGACCAGGACCAGCGCCACCGCCAGCAGCGCGTAGATGGCGCCGTTGGTAATGCCGTCCTGGATGAGGAAGAGGGCGATCGTTCCGTCCAAGGGAGGGGTCGCTTTTCTCGAAGGGAAAGGGGCGGGTACCGGAGCGCGCTAGGGTTTGATGGAGGCGGTCGGGTCGTCGCCGTACAGGGCGGCGACATCCGCCTCGCGCCGCGCCAGCACCGCCCTTTGGTTGATGTAGCCCTTGTCGGTGATCTCGCCGGCATCCACCACCGGCGGATGATCGAGGAGACGGGCGCGGGCTGCGTAGCGCGAGCTGCCACCGCCTTCGGTCTTCAGCCTGGCAAGGCCCGCGGCCACGTGGGCGCGGACGTTCGGATGGGCGATGATCTCGGCGAGGTCCGCATCCTCGTGCAGGGCGGCGATCTTCCGGCAGGCAGCGACGTTCGGGAAGATCAGGAAGCCCGCCGCATCCCGGTCGTGGCCGGTTACGACGATGTCCTGGGCAACCGGATCGAGGGCGGCGATGCCGTGCACCCTGAGATCGTTCACCGAGACCCAGGTGCCGGACGACAGCTTGAAGTCCTCGGTGATGCGCCCGTCGAAGAAGAGGCCGGCTTCCGGTGCCGCGTCGTCGGCAAATCGCACCGCGTCGCCGGTGAGGTAAAAGCCTTCCTCGTCGAAGGCTTTCTGCGTGAGGTCGTCCTGCTTCCAGTAGCCCGGCGTGATGTTCGGGCCGCGTACCCGGATCTCAAGCTTGCCGGCGTTCGGAACGAGCTTCAGCTCGGTGCCCGGCACGGGGATGCCGATGTTGCCGGAGCGCGGTGCCTGGAAATGGCAGTCGGTGGCCAGCGGCGCGGTCTCCGTCGTGCCCCAGGAACCCACCATCGGCGTCGGACGGCCGGTGGTCTCCAGCGACAGCTCCTCCAGCGCCTGCCAGAGATTCTGGGGCAGCGCCGCCGCGGCATAGAAGACCAGCCGGACCGAAGAGAAGAACCGGCGGGCGAGCTCTGCATCCTCGCGCATGGCCTGGACCAGCATGTCGTAGCCGCGGGGGACATTGAAGCAGAGCGTCGGGCCGACGTCCTTGATGTTGGCGGCGGTCGTGGCGAATGCCCCGGGAATCGGCTTGCCGCGGTCGATGTAGAGCGAGCCGCCGTTCCGCAGCACCATGTTGAAGTTGTGGTTGGCGCCGAAGGTGTGGCTCCAGGGCAGCCAGTCGACCAGCACCGGTGGTTCGCTCTCCAGGAACGGCCAGGTCAGCGCCTTGGCCTCCTGGTTAGCGGTCAGCATGCGCTGGGTGTTGATCACCGCCTTGGGCGTGCCAGTAGAGCCGGACGTGAACAGGAAGCGGGCGATGGTGTCCGGTCCGACGGCGGCATTGGCGGTCGCGACGCCATCCGCATCGGCCCCGGCAAGCAGGCCGTCGAATGCCACCACATCGCCGCCGTGGCCGGCGCTTGCCACCACGGTTGCGTCGGTGAGGCCGGAGATCGCTGCCAGCGCGTGGCCGTAGGTCTGGGCGTCGGAGACGTAGACCACCCCCGGCTGGAGGAGGGCGGTCATATCCTTCAGCTTCTGATGGTCCTGGGACATCAGCGAATAGGCGGTGGAGATGGTGGCGGCGGGAACGCCTATCTCCATGGCGGCCAGCGCGAGCACGGCATGGTCGATGGCGTTTTCCGACAGGATCATCACCGGTCGCTCGGCGGACAGACCCTGGGCCAGCAGCCAGGTGGCGACACGGACGACGCGGTCGCGCATCTCGCCGTAGGTGACCGTCTGCCACGGCTCGCCCGGGCTGGAGCGATCGGCCAGGAAGACCCGCCCGGGATCCCGGGCCGCCCAGGCTTCGAGCCAGACGCCCACGGCGCGCGGCGGCTCGGGAAGCGTGACCGGCGAGCGCAGGATCACCGTTCCGTCGGCGCGTCGTTCGGCTTCGACGCGCGGCTCGGCGAACTGGGTCGCGGCCGTGTCGCGAATGCTTGGGTGTGCTGTCATGACCGCAGCCCTCGGAAAGGTGTCCGCCAGAGGGGAGGGGCGGGCCTGATACGGTCCGCCCCGTGCCTCGACCCGTGAGGGACGGGCGCTACTGCATGTACTTCCAGTCGCCGTTTTTCACGACGACGAGCACGCGGCTGCGCTCGTCATGGCCGTAGTGGCTGTCGTCCGTGGTGTTGAACACCGCGTGGACGCCCGGCACTTCCTTGAGGGTCGCCAGGACATCGCGCAGGGCGGCCCGGTACTCAGGCGTGCCCGGCTCGGCCCCGCTGTCCGCCGCCTGGGCGACGGCTGCCTTCAGCACCTGTCCGGCATCGAACATGTGACCGCCGAAGGAGGACAGGGAGCCCTCGCCGTTCGCCGCTTCGTAGTCCTTGGTGTACTGGACGCCGAGTGCCTTGGTGGAGTTGTCATCGGGAAGCTGGCCGGCCACGACGATCGGCCCGACGGGCAGGATGGTGCCCTCGGCCGCCTTGCCGGCGACCCGCAGGAAGTCCTTACTGGCGGCGCCGTGGGTCTGGTAGATCTGCCCCTTGTAGCCGCGCTCGGCGAGCGTCAGGTTCGGCAGCGCCGCCGGGGTGCCGGAGGCGACGATCAGGATCGCGTCCGGGTTGGCGGACACCAGCTTCAGCACCTGGCCCGTGACACTCGTGTCGGTGCGGGCAAAGCGCTCCACCGGTCCGAGCTTGATGTCGGTGCCGTCGAGCTGGGCCTGCATGGCGTTGAGGAACTGCTCGCCGAAGGCGTCCGAGTAGCCCAGGAAACCGAGCGTCTTCACGTCGTTGGCCTGCATGTGCTCGAGCAGCGCGCCGGCCATCTGCGTGTTCGGCTGCGGCATCGGGAAGGCCCAGTGGCCGCCGTCGCCCTCCAGCTTGATCGGAGCGAGCGGGATCACCGGCGTCTTGGTCTCCGCCGCGATGCCGGCCAGCGCCATGGACGCCGGCGTCGCCGACGAGCCGATGATGATGTCGGCGTTCTCTTCCTCGATGCACTTGCGGACATTCTTCACCGCCGCCGTCGGATCGGTGGCGTCGTCGAAGACCACGTAGTTGACCGTCTCGCCGCCCATTTCGGTGGGCAGGAACGGCACGGTGTTGTTTTGCGGCACGCCGAGCGACGCCGCCGGGCCGGTCGCGGAGACCGTCACGCAGACATTGATCTCGGCGGATGCGGGAACCGTGAAGGCAAGGGCGGCAAGCCCCGCCGCTGCAAAGCGAAGGTACATGGCGTCTCTCCCAATGGCGGCGATCTGTCCCGGGTCTGCCGGCGATCGACCTTGTTCATTCCTTGATGCCCTGCCGTCTTGCGGCGCTGCGATGCAACGCCCGGGCGAGCCTTTCTTGTTGTCATCCGAAGGTCTACAGAAATCCGGCCTATGTCAATACGGTGCCGTATGGTAGGTGAAGCAGGCAGACATGATCGGGAGTTGCCGATGGCGCCAGCACAGGCCTCGACCAGACCGTCCCCGCAGACGCCGGCCGGATCCGCTCGCCTGGGTGCGTCCGACTGGGTGGAGACTGGGCTGAAGATGCTGGCCCGCGGCAATGTCGACGATGTGCGCGTGGAGGTCATCGCCCGCGAGCTCAAGGTCACCAAGGGCAGCTTCTACTGGCACTTCAAGAACCGGCAGGACCTCCTGGAACGCATCCTCGAGCACTGGACGGACTGGGCCACCGTGCAGATCACTCGGTGGGCCCGGTCGGAGGGCGAAACGCCCCGTGACCGGCTCGTCTGGCTGCTGACGCTGCCCGCCCGCTCGCGGCCCGACAAGCACGGCGCCGACATCGAGCTGGCGATCCGCAACTGGGCGCGACAGGATCCGCTCGCCGCCGAAACGGTGCGCCGGGTGGACGAGATGCGGGCCGACTTCTTCGGCGAGCTCCTCGC
Organism: Amorphus coralli DSM 19760; assembly: GCF_000374525.1. Classification (GTDB taxonomy): domain Bacteria; phylum Pseudomonadota; class Alphaproteobacteria; order Rhizobiales; family Amorphaceae; genus Amorphus; species Amorphus coralli. The sequence continues at coordinate 134,375 of NZ_KB894575.1, read as the reverse complement.
CCGCCCCGATCTCGGCGCGGATACGCTCGCGGAGCGGGTGGCCATTGCCCAGTCCTTCATGCTCGGCGAGGCGCTTCTGAAGACCGGCGGCGACCGCGATCGCCGGATCCGTGCCGCCCGGGCCTGCGCCCATCTCGTCACCGGCGCCGACTGACCGACCCGTCGGACGAGGCCGTCTGCTTTTGCATGGCTTGCCGGGAAGTGCCTATCTTCTGTGCATAGCTTGTCGCTGTTATGCTTCGAAATGCAGCAATTGGCGCCGGTACGGGCGCCGTCTTCCGTTTCGAGGCTTTCATGGCGACGATCGCGGCCCACCGCCCGGACGATGGTCCGGATTCCGCCCACGCGTGGATGCGGCTGGTCGTCTGCGCGCTGATCACTACCATCGGCGGCGTCGGTTTCTGGTCGTCCGTGGTGGTGCTGCCGGCAGTGGAAGTGGATTTCGGTGCCAGCCGGGGCGGCGCTTCGCTTCCCTATTTCGCGCTGATGACCGGCTTCGCCGTGGGCGGCATCGTCATGGGCCGGCTGTCCGACCGGTTCGGCGTCCGGCTCACGCTGTCGATCGGCCTCGTCTCGCTCGCCATCGGCTACACGCTGGCCGGACTGTCCACCAGCCTCTGGCAGTTCGCCCTGATCCACGGCGTCTTCATTGGCGGCGCGGGCGCCTCGGCCATCTATGGCCCGCTGATTGCCGACGTATCGCGCTGGTTCGACCGGCGGCGGGGCATCGCCGTCTCCATCGTGGCCTGCGGCAGCTACTTCGCCGGCGCGGTCTGGCCCTCGGCCATTCAGGCGATGGTGGAGCAGTGGGACTGGCGCACCGCCTATCTGGCGATCGGCGTGATCTGCCTCGTGACCATCCTGCCGCTGACGCTGTTCCTGCGCCGGCCGGCACCGGACGAACCGGTCGTCACGCGGCGTCCGGTGCGGCGTTCCGGGTCCCAATCGGCCGCCGATGTCGACCTGCCGCTTCCGGTTCTGCAGGCGCTTCTGATCGTTGCGGGCGTTGCGTGCTGCGTGGCCATGGCCATGCCGCAGGTGCACATCGTGGCGTTGTGCACCCAACTCGGCTACGGCGCCCAGGCCGGCGTGCAGATGCTGTCGCTGATGCTGGTGACGGGCATCGTCAGCCGGCTCTTCTTCGGCATGGTGGCGGATCGCATCGGTCCGCTGCCGACGCTGTTGATCAGCTCCATCCTGCAGGGCCTGTCGCTGTTCCTGTTCCTGCCCTTCGACGGGCTTGCGCCGCTCTATCTCGTGTCGGCCCTGTTCGGGCTCGCCCAGGGCGGCATCGTGCCGACCTATGCGCTGGTGATCCGGGCCTTCTTCCCGGCGAAGGAGGCGGCCGGCCGGATCGGTATCGTGCTTTCGGCGACGCTGATCGGCATGGCGCTCGGCGGCTGGATGTCGGGCGAGATCTTCGACTATTTCTACTCCTATGGCCCCGCCTTCATGAACGGCATTGCCTGGAACCTTCTGAATTTGTCGATCGCTACCTTCCTGTTCCTGCGGCTAGGCACCGGCAAGCTCGCGCCCGCCTGAGCTCCATCAATCGGTGTCGAGATAGGCAGCTGTGGCGGCCGGGATTGATGCGCCCGTGAGTGATTTGCGCCGGCTTGCGAGCGGCCAACGAGGCGCTGGCTCAATCGGCCATCCGTCACACTGGTGAAACGGATCGCATTCACCCTGAAGGTTTGCGACCTGAGGGCGATGTGGCGAACAAGTCACACCCAGAAGATTTATGTGCCTGCAATCCCCTGCAACCATAGCGTGATGCTTGTATTCAGCATCAGAACCCGTTTGCTGGAACTCTGTGTTCAGCAGCGATTCATGTCTGTGAGAGGCATGGACCGGCGGTTGATGGTTGGCGCTGGTATGCGCCCCGGGCCTGGGGGGGCCGAATGACAGCATCAGGCAAGGGGCGACGGTCTTGGCAAGCGGCTCTCTGGTTCGGGCTGGCTGGGGTCGTGACGTTGATGCTGCCTTTCAAGGTTGGACCGGCGGCGGCGCAGCCGTGTCCCGGCGCCGTTGATTCAAATCGCACAATCAGCACATCCGAGACGTGCTCCTTCAGAAGTCTATATGTCGGGGACGATGCCACGCTGACGATTGAGGGCGGTGGCACGGCGTCGAGTGCCACGGGCACACTGATAGGCTTTGAGCAGACCGGCAACGGCGCGATGATTGTGACAGGCAGCGGGTCGTCCTTTGCGCATGTCGGGGGGCCGTTCAACATCGGCGAGGCGAACACGGGCACGTTGACAATCGCCGAAGGGGGCAGCGTCTCCGTCGTCAACGGTTCCGGTCTGGTTGCGCTTGCAGGCGGTCCTGCAGGGTCCGGCACGCTGATCATCGGGGCGGTGGAAGGGGAGGCTGTGGTTGCACCGGGCACGCTGTCGGCAAGCGCACTGAATTTCGGCGCTGGCACCGGCACGCTGGTCTTCAACCACACCAGCGACAGCTACACCTTCGCGACCCGGCTCACCGGAGGATCGGGCACAGGCGCCGACATCGATCACCTGGCCGGCGCGACGATCCTGTCCGGCGACAGTTCGGGCTATGCCGGGGTCACAACGGTCTCTGGCGGTACGCTGCAGGTGACAGGTGGGCTTGGCGGCGACACCGTCACCGTCGGAAATAGAAATGGTGACGTGGCTACGCTGAGAATTGCGGATGGCGGCGAGGTCACGAACGGTGAGGGCACCATCGGCGACGATGCAGGCTCCGATGGAACGGTGACAGTCACGGGCGCTGGTTCGACGTGGACCAATTCAGACGACCTCTACGTTGGCTACAGCGGAACCGGGAAGCTCACCGTCTCGGACGGTGGAAGCGTCTTCAATGAGTATGGAATACTGGGCGACGATCCAGGGTCCGATGGCACTGTATCGGTGACGGGCGCCGGCTCGACCTGGACCAATTCCGAAGTCGTCGATGTCGGTAGCAGCGGAACGGGCAGGCTCACCATCTCGAACGGCGGCACGGTCTCAAACACGATTGGAAATATTGGCTACCGGCAGGACTCCGATGGCACGGCGACGGTGACCGGCGCCGGCTCGACCTGGACCAGTTCCGGCTCACTCCGTGTTGGGAGCGAAGGCACGGGCACCCTGACCGTGGTCGACGGCGGCAGCGTGTCCGTTACAGGTGCCCCGGCTCAGCTTCTTATCGCACTCCTGGGCTCGTCGACCGGCACATTGAACATCGGTGCGGCGGCAGGCGATGACGCTGCTGCACCCGGCACCGTGTCGGCGAGCGCACTGACCTTCGGCGGCGGTGACGCGACGCTGGTCTTCAATCACACGAGCGACAGCCACACCTTCGCGACCCCGATCGGTGGCGGATCGGGCACAGGCGCCGACATCAATCACCTGGCCGGCACGACGATCCTGTCCGGCGACAGTTCGGGCTATGCCGGGGACACGACGGTCTCCGGCGGTACGCTGCAGGTGACGGGTGCGCTTGGCAATCCCACCTCGTCGCTGACGGTCGGTACCGGCGGCACGCTGGGCGGCACCGGTACCATCGGTGGCGACGTAGCGGTTAACGGAACACTGTCACCGGGCGCCAGCCCGGGCACTCTGACGGTGGACGGTGATCTCTTGCTGACGTCCGGGTCCACCAGCACCTTCGAGCTGAATACACCGGACGTGTCCGGCGGAGCGACCAACGATTTTGTCTCCGTCGGCGGCGACCTGACGCTCGCCGGCACGCTCGAAGCCAGCGTGGGCTCGGCTGGCTACTACCACCTGTTCGACTATGGGGGCCTGTTCAGTGGTTCCTTCGACACGGTGACCGTCAGCGGCGTGGGATGGATCAGCAGTTCCATCGACACATCGGTCCCGGGGGAGATCAATCTCACCGTGGCCAACGATGCGCAGACGCTACTCTTCTGGGACGGCGCCAACACCACCGCCAGCGGGGCGGTCAACGGCGGGACCGGCACCTGGGATGCGGTAACGACCAACTGGACCACCAGCAACGTCGACAGGAACGGGCCGTGGAATTCGTCCGTCGGCGTGTTCTCCGGGAAGGCCGGCACGATGACGGTGTCCAGCACCGAGGCCTTCGACACGCTGCAGTTCAAGACGGATGACTACCGGATTGAAGGCGGCACGCTGGCGCTTTCGCCGGCCTCCGGCGCCGCCGGCATCGTCAACGTCGATGCAAACGTCACCGCGACGATTGCCTCGACGATCGCCGACGGCACCGGAACGCAGTTCACCAAGCAGGGCTCCGGCACGCTGGTGCTGGAGGGAACGAACACCTACACGGGCGCGACGACGATCGCGGCGGGGACCCTCAAGGTTGCGTCTGATGCGGCGCTCGGCGCCGACGGTGGCCAAATCACTATGGCCGGCGGGACGCTCGAGGTCTCCGAACGCTCCTTCAATTCCAATCGTCGGGTGGAGATCGTCGTCGCCGAAGCCAATGTCGCCGTGGCCGCCGACCGGGTCCTCGGACTCGAGGGTGAAATTTCGGGCACGGGTCGGCTCATGAAGTCCGGCGACGGCGAACTCAGGCTGACCGGCAACAACACCTACACCGGCGGAACGGGGGTCCAGGGCGGCAAACTGTACGGGACGGCCAGCTCGATCAGCGGCGATGTCGTCAACGCCGGCACGGTGGAGTTTGCGCAGGCGACGGACGGCACCTATGCCGGCACGATTGGCGGGATGAACGGCATGGCCGGACAGATGGTCAAAACAGGTGCCGGCACGCTGACGCTCACAGGCGCGAGCAGCCTCGACTGGACGATCGACGAAGGGGCGCTGAAGGCCTCCGCCGAGCGCTTCGAGGGCGATGTGGCGATCGCTGCGGATGCGGCGCTGACGCTGGAACAGGATACGGTCGCGGTCTACAGCGGAACGGTGCTCGGCGAAGGCCTTCTGCAGATCGCCGGCGGCGGCGTGACCCTGGCATCCGACTCCTCGGCGTTCGAGGGCACTGCCATCGTCAGGGACGCGGAGTTTCGTCTTGCCGGCGATCTCGGCGGCACGTTGGTCCTGGAACAGGCCGCGGTCCTCGCCGGCAACGGCACCGTCGGCGACACGAGTGTCGAAGCTCTTGCCGCCATCGCGCCGGGCAACTCCATCGGCACGATCAACGTCGCGGGCGACATCACCTTCACGGCCGGGTCCACCTACGAGGTGGAGACCGACCCTGCGTCCTCCTCGGCCGATCTCATCGCGGCGAGCGGAACCGTTACCCTGTCGGGCGGCACGGTTGAGCATGTCGGCGAGGCCGGCGACTATCCGCTCCAGGCCCGCTACATCATCCTCACGGCCGATGGCGGCGTCGTAGGACGCTACGACAGCGTGACCACCGCCCTCGCCAATCTCGACCCGGCCCTGCTCTACGGATCGGATCTGATCGAGCTGGTGCTCACCCGCACCGACGTGACCCTGACCACGGTGGGAGGGACGCCCAACGAGCGGGCAACGGGCTTCGGCGTTGCCAGCCTCGGCATGGACGAGGCCATTTATGACGCGGTGGTGGGGCTGACCCCGAACGAGGCCTCCGGAGCGCTGGCGCAGCTCTCCGGCGAGATCCACGCGAGCCTGAAGACGGGGCTCGTGGAGGATTCCAGGATCGTGCGCGAGGCGGCGATGAGCCGGCTGCAGGGGGCGTTCTCCAGCTTTGCGGAGCCGGTCTGCCCGGAGGTGAACGGCGCGGTGGTGCCGCTCACCGACGGCGAGCGGGCGGCGCTCGCCACGCGCGGGTGCTTCGGTCCGTCCAGCAGCTTCACCGCCTGGGGCGAGGGCTTCGGCTCGTGGGGCACATCCGACGGCAACGGCAACGCCGCAACGCTCGACCGCGACACGGCCGGCTTCCTGGTGGGCGGCGATGCGGCGCTGGGTGCTTACGGCCGGGCCGGCTTCCTCGCCGGCTACCAGTCGTCCAGCTACGACGCCGATGCCCGGTCGTCCTCCGCCGATGCGGAGCTCTATCATCTCGGCGTCTACGGCGGCACCGCATGGCGCGGCCTCAATCTCCGCGCCGGCGCGGCCTATTCCTGGGCCGACATCGACACGGCGCGCTCGGTCGCCTTCACCGGCTACTCCGACTATCTGACCGGCTCCACCAATGGCGGCACGGCGCAGGTGTTCGGCGAGGCGGGCTACGAGGTGGTCACCGGGCCGGTGGCGGTCGAGCCCTTTGCCGGCCTGGCCTATGTGAGCGTCGCCACCGATTCCTACACGGAGACCGGCGGGTCGGCGGCGCTCGCCATCCAGAGCGACACGACCGAGGTGACCTATTCGACCCTTGGCCTGCGTCTCGGCGCCGACCTGCCGGTGGGCTTCGCGCGCACCCGGGTGACGGGGCTTGTCGGCTGGCGCCACGCCTACGGCTCCCTGGATCCGGCGGCGACCAACGCGTTCGCCGGCGGCGATCCGTTCACCGTGGCGGGCGTGCCGATCGGGGAAGACGTTGCGGTGCTGGGCGCCGGCCTCGACGTGGACCTCGGCCCGGTCCCGTCCATGGGGCTCGCCGGCGCCACCCTGGGCGTTGCCTATGACGGCCAGTTCGGCTCGGGCCTCTCCGACAACGCCGTCACCGGACGGCTGACGCTCAGGTTCTGAGGCGGACGCTATCGCAGTCGGACGAGAGCAAGGCCGCGGTCGCCCGCGGCCTTGTCCGTCCCTGCGCGGCGACGCCGCTTTACCGCTTCAGCCGCTCGGCATGCCAGTCGAGGTGATCCTCGATGAAGCTGGCGATGAAATAGTAGGAGTGGTCGTAGCCCTCCTGGCGCCTGAGCGTCAGCGGGATGCCGGCGGTCTCGCAGGCCGCCTCCAGAAGCTCCGGCTTGAGCTGGCTCTCCAGGAACCCGTCGGCGAGCCCCTGGTCGACGAGGATGTCATCGACCCGGTGCCCGTCGGCAATCAGCGCGCAGGCGTCGTAGCGCCGCCACGCCTGCCGGTCGTCGCCGAGATAGCCCGGCAGCGCCTTCTGCCCCCAGGGGCAGTTGATCGGCGAGACGATGGGTGCGAAGGCCGACACCGCCCTGAACCCGTCCGGGTTGCGCAGCGCGATGGTGAGCGCGCCGTGGCCGCCCATGGAATGGCCCATGATGCCCTGGCGCGAGAGATCGACGGGCAGCGCCTCTCCAACCGCCTTCGGCAATTCGCTCTCGATGTAGCTCGCCATCCGGTAGTTCGCCGCGAACGGCTCGACGGTGGCGTCGACATAGAAGCCGGCGCCGAGGCCGAAATCGTAGGCCCCCTCGGGGTCGTCCGGCACGCCCTCGCCGCGCGGGCTGGTGTCCGGCGCGACGATCGCCAGGCCGTGCTTCGCAGCCATCCGCTGGGCGCCGGCCTTGGTGGTGAAGTTTTCCTCCGTGCAGGTCAGGCCCGACAGGAACCAGACCACCGGCACCGGGCCAACCTCGGCGGCGGGCGGCAGGTAGACGGAAAAGCGCATCTCCGTGCCGGTCTCGGCGGACGCGTGCTTGCAGACGAGCTGGGTGCCGCCGAAGGAGCGGGCGCTCGATACGGTCTCGATGGTCATCGCGTCATCCTTTTTCGCTCACTCGATTTCGCGCTGCGGGTGTGCCCTCGAGTGAGGCGCGTAAACGTGCTCGTCGTGAGCAGCTAGGCTTCGGTCTGGAGCCCCCTCATCCCGATTTGGTCGGGATGAGCGGTGTCTGGGGCGGGTGTCCACTGACCCAACTACGGCCTCAACGGATCGCACCCACCAGCCCGCGACCGCGCGTCGGCCGAGCAAAGCCCGAGCGAAGTGGGGACCGGTCCGCCTTTCGGCTTTGCGCCTAGAAAAACCCAGGCCGCCCTCGCGGAGCGGCGAGCGCAAGCGAGTTCGGCGTGAGCGCAAACAACCCGCGCCCCGCGGAGCGGTGTGCGAAGCGAACGCGCGTGAGCGCGAACTATCCTCCTGCGCAAATCCCGGACGGAAAACCGGTTCCCACTTTTCCTGGGATTTGCTCAGTACTGAATCACCGAGCGAATCGACTTGCCCTCGTGCATCAGATCGAAGGCGGTGTTGATCTCGTCCAGCGGCATGGTGTGGGTGATCAGATCGTCGATGTTGATCTTCCCCTCCATGTACCAGTCGACGATCTTCGGCACGTCGGTGCGGCCGCGCGCGCCGCCGAAGGCGGTGCCTTTCCAGACGCGCCCGGTGACCAGCTGGAACGGCCGGGTGGCAATTTCCTTGCCGGCTTCCGCGACGCCGATGACGATCGATTCGCCCCAGCCGCGGTGGCAGCACTCCAGCGCCTGGCGCATCACGTTGGTGTTGCCGGTGGCGTCGAAGGAGAAATCCGCGCCGCCGTCGGTCACGTCGACGATGGCCTGCACCACCTTGTCGCGACCCACCTCGTCCGGATTGATGAAGTCGGTCATGCCGAACTTCTCGGCCATGGCGCGCTTGGCCGGGTTGATATCGACGCCGACGATCTTGTCGGCGCCCACCATGCGGGCGCCCTGGATCACGTTGAGGCCGATGCCGCCGAGGCCGAACACCACGACGTTGGCGCCGGGCCAGACCTTGGCGGTGTAGATGACCGCGCCGATGCCGGTGGTCACGCCGCAGCCGATGTAGCAGATCTTGTCGAAGGGGGCGTCCTCGCGGACCTTCGCCACCGCGATCTCCGGCATCACCGTGAAGTTGGAGAAGGTGGAGCAGCCCATGTAGTGGAACAGATCCTTGCCGCCCATGGAGAAGCGGCTGGTGCCATCGGGCATCAGGCCCTGGCCCTGGGTGGAGCGGATCGAGGTGCAGAGATTGGAGCGCTGCGACAGGCAGGTTTTGCACTCGCGGCACTCGGGCGTGTAGAGCGGGATCACGTGGTCGCCCGGCTTCACGCTGGTCACGCCTTCGCCCACTTCTCGCACGATGCCGGCGCCCTCGTGGCCCAGGATGGATGGAAACAGGCCTTCCGAGTCAGCACCCGACAGGGTGTAGGCGTCGGTATGACAGACGCCGGTGGCCATGATCTCGACCAGCACCTCGCCCGCCTTCGGGCCGTCCAGGTCCACGGTCTCGATCGCGAGCGGCTCTCCGGCCTTCCAGGCGATGGCTGCTTTGGTCTGCACGTGCGTCTCCTCGAAAACGAACTCGGTTGGGCGACGGCCGGGTCGCCCCTCGCGCCATCCTTAACACGGAAGGGTCAGGCTTCGTCGAGACGGGAAAGCGGCAGCCGCGCCTCGTTCGCGGCGGCTTCCATCTCTCCGGCGAGGCCGTGGAGGCGAAACCGGGCAATGGCCGGCAGGGCAGTCAGAGCGGGGTCGGCGCTGCCCGCAACGATGAGCCGGGTCGCCATCCAGGCGGACAGCGCGCACCAGCCGGCCTTGAGATAGCCCATGGCGCCAGCCTCGCCGGCGCGGGGTGTGTCCTCCAGCGCCAGCATCTCCGACGACAGGCGCTCGAACCGGGAAACGATTGCCTCCGCCGCGCGGGCTGCCTCGTCATCGACCGGGCGGCACGCCTCGATTTCGGCCGCCGCGCGCGCGAGAAAGACGATCAGGCCGCGGCCCTTCTCCCGCCACAGACGACGGGCCAGGAAATCGAGCGCCTGGATGCCCGAGGTTCCCTCGTAGATTGCCAGAACGCGGGTGTCGCGCAGGGCCTGTTCCACCCGCCATTCGGTGGTGTAGCCGGCGCCACCGAGCACCTGGATCGCGCCGCTGGCGGTATCGAATCCGGCCTCGGCGCCGAAGGTCTTGGCCATCGGCAGGGCCCAGGCGACGAAGGCGGCATGGTCGGCTGCGGCGGCCTCGTCGGCCTCGCGGCGCGCAAGATCCATGGCGACGCCGAGTTCCAGGATCGCAGCGCGCAGGATCTCGGTGCGCGCCTCCATCGCGAGGAGCTGCTGGCGCACATCGGCATGTTCGATGATGGCAACAGGCCTTTCGTCGGGCGCGCCGCCCTGACGCCGGTCTTTTGCGTAGGCAAAAGCGGTGTCTGTGGCGCGGACGGCGACCCCCAGCCCCTGGCAGGCGGTCAAGAGGCGCATCTGCTCGATCATGGCGAAGAGCTGCGGCAGGCCGCGACCCTCCTGGCCGAGCAGCATGGCCCTGGCCTCCTCGAAGCTGAGCGCGCAGGTGGGCGAGCCGTGCAGACCGAGCTTCTCCTCGATGCGCGAGACGATCACGCCGTTGCGGGCGCCGCCCTCCAGCGTGTCCGGCACCAGGAACAGGCTGAGGCCGCGGGTGCCGACGCCGTCGCCGGTGCGGGCCAGCAGGCAATGACCGATCCGCTCGGTCACGTCGTGATCGCCGAAGGAGATCCAGATCTTCTGGCCGCTGACGCGCCAGCTGCCATCGTTGCCCTTTACAGCGCGGGTGCGAATGCGGCCGACGTCGGAGCCGGCGTCGGGTTCGGAGATGCAGATGGTGGCGCCCCATTCGCCGGAGACGAGGCGCGGGATCCAGTCCTTTGCCGTCTCATCGTCGGCAACGGCAGCAAGCAGATGCGACGCGGCGCGGCTGGCGCCGGCCAGCATCATGAAGGCCGGGTTCGCACCCTCGAAGAAGGGCCCGCAGGCGGCCTGCAGGGCAATGGGCAGGCCCTGGCCGCCATGGTCCTCGCCGATCTCCAGGCCGAGCATCCCGGCTTCGCCGATGGCCCGGTAGGCTTCGCGGTAGCCGGCGGGCGTGACGACGCGGCCTGCCTCGATGCGGCAGCCCGTCCGGTCGGCAATCGGGTTCAGCGGCGCAACGACGGCTTCGGCGATCTTGGCGGCTTCGGAGACGAGGGCGGCCACCGTGTCGCGGTCGGGAACGGCCGTGATCTCTGCAAGCCGGCTCCAGCCGGGCGTGGCGGCAAGCAGGCCGGTGACGCGGGCGGGATGGTCGCGGGGGTCGGAGAAGACGCTCATGTCGTTAGCCGGCTTGTTTCGGGACAGGCGGCTCGCGCCGTCGAGGCGGTGGATGCCGCGCGCGACGTCTTGCCGAGGCCGTGGTCCCGCGGGGCGGAGTATGCGCGCGGCCGCCACCCTGCCGCGCACCGGGTTCTGCGCACTCTTGCGCGCTTCTGCGCGATTTTGCGCAGCGCGACGAGAGCCCGCGCAGTGGCCTCCGGGATATCCGTCCCGACGCCGATGACGATGGCAGCCGTCTGATCGATCCTCACGCCGGGGGCTCCCTGCGGGCGGCGCGAACGACCCGCGGGTCATCGTCGGCATAGAGCGCCTCGGCCAGGTCGGCGCGATGGCGGAGCATGGCGCGCTGGTTGATGGAGCCCTTGTCGGTGATCTCGCCGCGGTCGAGCGACGGTTCGTCCTGCAGCAGGATCACCCGCTTCACCCGCGTCGCCGAGCCGGTGGCCTTCTCGGCGTGGGCGGCAAGCAGGTCGGCAAGGCGGGCGCGGACGGCCGGATGGGCAAGGATCTCGGCATCGCAGAGGTCCGCCTCGTTCGGCACCAGGGTTCGCAGTTTCGGCATGAAGGGCAGGAGCAGCGCGCCCAGCTCGTGCCGGTTCTCGCCGGCGATCACGGCGTCGCGGGCGAGCCCGTCGAGATCGTTGACGAGCGTCGCCCTGAGCGCGCCGACGGCGACCCACGTCCCCGTCTCCAGCTTGAAGTTCTCCGCCAGCCGGCCGTCGAAGAAGAAGCCCTTTTCCGGATGGCCGGGCACGGCGAAGCGCAGCGCGTCGCCGAGCCTGTAGAAGCCCTCCTCGTCGAAGGCCGCCGCCGTCTGCTTCGGATCGCGCCAGTAGCCCGGCGTGATGTTGGGCCCCTTGAGGCGGGCCTCCAGCTTGTCCTGGTCGGGCACCAGCTTGAGGGTCACGCCCTGCGCCGGAATGCCGACATTGCCGGCGCGCTCCTGTTCCTCGGTGCACTTCAGGGCGAATGGCCCGGTCTCGGTGGAGCCGAGGCCGGTGGCGAGCAGCACCCGGTGGCCGATGGTCTCCACGGCGAGTTCATTCAGCCGGTCCCAGGTGTGCTGGGCCATGCCGGCGCCGGCGTACATCATCAGCTTCAAACGGGAGAAGAAGGTCTGTCTCAGCGCGTTGTCGCGCTGCATCGCCTCGACCAGCATCTCGTAACCGGCCGGCACGTTGAAGTACCAGGTGGGCGCGATCTCGCGGAGATTGCGGATGGTCTCGCCGATGAGCTTCGGCGTCGGCTTGCCGCCGTCGATATAGTAGGTGCCGCCGTTGTAGAGGACGAGGTTGAAGACCTTGTTGCCGGCGGCCGTGTGGTTCCAGGGCGCCCAGTCCACCACCACCGGCGGTTCATCGCGCATGTAGGCGTAGCAGTCGGCGACCATCTCCTGGTTGGAGGTGAGCATCCGGTGGGTCTGGATGACCGCCTTGGGCGAGCCGGTGGTGCCGGAGGTGAACAGGAACTTCGCCACGGTATCGGGGGTGACGGCGGTGTGCGCTCGGTCGACGGCCTCAGTCGCCTCGGTCGCGACGACGGCGTCAAAGCCGATGCAGGGTCGGCCGGGTACGGGATTGCGTTCCACGACGACGGGCACGTCGTCCGGCACCACCGCGTCGATGGCCCGGGCGAAGCGGGCGCCATCGGCGGCGAAGATCAGGCCCGGCGTCATGCGGTCGACGATGTCACGCAGCTTGGAATGATCGTCGGAGACAAGCGAGTAGGCGCTGGAAATGGCAGCGGAGGCGATGCCCACGTGCTGGGCGCCAAGTGCCATCAGGGCGTGGGCGATGCCGTTTTCCGAAAGGATCAGGACGGGTCGCTCAACGGACAGGTCGCGCTCGAGGCAGAACTGGCCGATGGCGCGGACCGACCGCAGTGCCTCGCCATAGGAGACGCGGCGCCAGTCGCTGCCATCCTCGCGCTCGGCCATCCAGGTGCGGTCCGGATCCGTGCCGGCCCAGTGGAGCAGGCGGTCGGTGATCGTATCGGGGTGAGGCTGCAAGGGATCGGCGCGCCAGACGAGGATCGTGCCATCGTCGCGCTCGGTCCATTCGATCGTCGGTGACCACAGCTTGACGTCCCGCAGGCCGGGCTCCGCCATTGTCTCCCTCCCGATGCTTCTTCCGGCCGATGCCTTTCGGAGATCCTTGACTCGATCCACACAGATTGTCTACTAGGAAACAAATTTTTTGTAGACAATTCACGTGCAGGTCGATCTGGCCGGAAGACCGCGTGCGTGAAGCCGCAGGGAGGCGACGGCTTGATGCAGGATCGTGCGGACAAGGGCGTGGACGTGGAGTTCGTGTCTTACGAACTCAGAGGTGAAGTTGCGCTCATCGGCCTCAATCGGCCGGACAAGCGCAACGCCATCAGCGACCGCTTCATCGAGGCGATTTCGAGCGTTGTCGAACGCGCCCAGTCGGAGGCGAAGGCCGGCGTCATCTTTGGCCATGGTAATCATTTCTGCGCCGGCCTCGATCTCGCCGAACATGTCCAGAAGTCGCCCATCGAAGGCGTGAAGGGCTCGCGCCGATGGCACCAGGTGTTCGCCCAGATCGAGCACGGCGTCATTCCGTGGATCTCCGCCCTGCACGGCGCTGTGGTGGGCGGCGGCCTGGAACTGGCCGCTTCGACCCATATCCGCGTCGCCGACGAGGGCGCCTTTTTTGCGCTGCCGGAAGGCCAGCGCGGCATCTTCGTGGGCGGTGGCGGATCGGTGCGCATCGCCCGGCTGATGGGGGCCGCCCGAATGGCCGACATGATGCTCACCGGCCGGGTGATCTCCGCGGAGACCGCGGAGCGCTGGAACGTTGCGAGCTACGTCGTGGAGAGCGGCAAGGCGCTCGACAAGGCGATCGAGCTCGCCACCGCCGCGGCCGGCAACGCCAGCCTCTCCAACTACGCCGTGATCCACGCGCTGCCACGCATCCAGGACATGGCGAAGGAGGACGGGCTGTTCGTGGAATCCTTCATCTCCGCCTTTACCGCCACCAGCCCGGAGGCCGAGGAGCGACTGCGCGCCTTCCTGGAGAAGCGGGCCAAGCGGCTCGACGTGCCGAAGGGGAACGGGTGATGGACGCCACGCTCGAGCGCCCGTCGAGCGTCGACGAGGTCCGCCTCGGCGAGATGCACCATGCGCTCGGCTTTCTGGTGCGCCTGGCGCAGCTCAAGATCTACGAGCGCTTCTTCGAGATGCTGGGCGAGCATGACATGCGCCCCGGCGAGTATTCGGTGCTTTCGGTGATCGCCGAGAATCCCGGTATCCGGCAGGGCGTGCTCGCCCAGAAGCTCATCATCAAGCGCGCCCATATCACCAAGCTGGTGCGCGCCTTCGAAGACAAGGGTCTCGTGTCCCGTCGCATTCCCGACGAGGATCGCCGGGTGGTGGAGCTGACGCTCACCCGGAAGGGTCACGCCTTCCTCGATGCGCGCCGGCCGCTCTTCAGCGAGTTCGAGAAGGTGGTGCCGGAAGGCATGAGCGTGGCGGAGCGCGACCAGCTCGTCCGGCTCCTGCAGAAATATCTCGGGCTGGCTGAAAGCGAGGACCGATGAACGTCGACGATCTGATCGCCATCGACATTCACACCCACGCGGAAGAGCCCTGCTGCGGGCCGCGGGACGACGGCTACGACGAGTTCCAGGCCGCGATGGCGACCTATTTCCGCAATCCGGCCGGCAAGGACGGCATGTTGCCCACCGTCCATGACACCGCCGCCTATTTCCGCGAGCGCCGCATCGGCTGCGTGATCTTTCCCGTTGATGCCGAGCGCGAGACCGGCTTCCGGCGCTACGCCAACGAGGAAGTGGCGCAGATCGCCGCGGAAAATGCCGACATCATGATCCCGTTCGCCTCCATCGACCCGGCCAAGGGCAAGGCCGGCGCTCGCGAGGCCAGGCGGCTGGTGCGCGAGTTCGGCGTGCGCGGTTTCAAGTTCCATCCGACGCTGCAGGGCTTCTACCCCAACGACCGCTCGGCCTACGTGCTCTACGAGGCGATCGCGGAGGAGGGGGCGATCACGCTCTTCCACACCGGGCAGACGGGGGTTGGCGCCGGCATGCGTGGCGGCATGGGCATGCGCCTCAAATACTCCAACCCGATCTACCTGGACGACGTGGCGGCCGACTTCCCGGACATGCCGATCATCCTGGCGCACCCGTCCTTCCCCTGGCAGGAGGAGGCGCTGTCGGTCGCGACCCACAAGCCGAACGTCTACATCGACCTGTCGGGCTGGTCGCCGAAATATTTCCCGCCGATCCTGGTGAAGTACGCCAATTCGCTTCTGAAGAAGAAGATGCTGTTCGGCTCCGACTGGCCGGCCATCACGCCGGACCGGTGGCTGGCCGATTTCGAGCAGATCGAGATGAAGGACGAGGTCCGTCCGCTGATCCTCAAAGAGAACGCCCGCCGGCTTCTCGGTCTCTGATCGGCGTCGAAAGGCTTGGAGGCGGATCAGAATCACGTTAAGGTTGTGATTGGGTCTCCTTTCGGCTCTTGGTGCCATCCCTCACCGGCATCGCAGGGCCGACCTGGCGGGATGCTCCTCCTCCCGCCACGCCCGCCCGGACCTATCCCCCTTGCGCCCGGGCGGGCGAATTTTTGCCCGGTGCGGAACGCGGCCCTGTCGACGTCGACCCATTGTGGACCCGTGCGATCCCAATTTTGCCGACCGCAGAAAATGCTCTAGAGCAGGATCGAAACCGGCTCGGGAGATCCGGGTCAGGCGTATGTGTGGCGGCGGGTTGTCGCAAATCAGGGGGATCCGGCATGGCGATGACGATCGACGGGACTTGGGAGCCGGGTGGACGGCGCGTGAAAAGGCTTTGCGGCTGGCTCGCGGCCGCCGGACTGGCGTTCGTGCTGGCGGTGATCGCACCGGCGGGGCCGGTCGAGGCCCAGGACCAGACCCAACCGCCGGCGGACGCTGCCGCCGCGCCCGGCGGCGAGCCGGACGCGCCCTGGTCGGCACGCTGCATCGCGCCGCACCGTGACGCGCCGCTCAACTGCCAGATCGAGCAGCGCGCGGTGGTGACGGAAACGGGGCAGCTGCTGCTTCTGGTGACCATCGCCGTGCCGGGCGAGTCGCGCCAGCCGGTACTCACCATTCGCGCCCCGCTGCAGCTCTTTCTCCCGGCCGGCGTGCGGGTCGACATCGACGGCCGCAACGCCGAGAAGCTGGAATTCCGCACCTGCGACCAGCAGGGCTGCTATGTCCGTACCCCGATCTCCAACGCCACGCTGGACGCGATGTTCAAGGGCCTGAAGCTGAACATCATCCTGGAAAGCTTGAACAATCAGCAGCTGACCGTGCCGATGTCGCTGAGCGGCTTCACCGAGGTCTACAACAAGGTCCGCTAAAGCGTCTCCAGGCGAAGTGGGAACCGGTTCGCCGTCCGGAGACGCGAGGGAAAGGCCCTGGTCTCCGGGCGTCGCCTGCGGCGGTCCGGAGGACGCCGAACCGCCTCGTGCCGGTTATGGCTGGGCGAGTTGACCGATAAGGTCGTTGACGGTCTCCGCCATGGCGCCGGCGGCATCGAGGTTGAAGCTGTTGATGGTGACGAAGGCTGCAACCCCGGCGCCCGGCGCGAAGGCGACATAGGAGAAGTTGCCCTGGCGGCCACCGGCCTTCTGAAGGATGGTCGGCCGGTCGGCCGTACGGTGCATCACGATCCAGCCAAGGCCGAGCGCGTCCATGTGGCCGGACTCGTCGAAGCCGTAGACCACGTCCAGCGTGTCGCGCGGAATGTAGGCCGCCTGGTCGAGAAGCCGCAGTTCCGCCTCGACGTCCGAGGCCTGGTCGAGGTGCCACGCGGCCCAGCGCAGGATGTCGTTCGGGGTGGAGAACAGACCGCCCGTGCCCTCGATGAGGCCGGAGGTCGGCGCGTCGGCCATCGGCTGACCGAAGAAGTCGTGGCCCTGCATGACGTTGTCGAGATCGTCGGGGAGCTCGTAGGTGGTTGAGGTCAGACCGATCGGGCCGAGCACCCGCTCCTGCAGAAGCTCCCGGTAGGGGGTGCCGCTGCGCTCTTCCAGCGCCAGGGCGAGCAGGTTGAAGCCGAAATTGGAGTAGGTGGCGCCTGTGCCGGGCGTGAAGCCGAGCGGATCTCCCTCAAGGTCCGCGATCATCGCTTCCCGGGTCACGTTGGAGAACGGATCGTCGGCCGGGCCGGGCGGAGCCGAGGCTTCGCGCGGCAGGCCGCTCGTGTGGGTGGCGAGGTCGATCAGCCGGATGGCGCGGCCATCGCGGCTCGGAAACTCGATGCCCCAGTCAAGCGAGTCCTGCAGCTTGTCCGTGAAGGAGACGGTGCCGTCGGCCACGAGGCCGGCGAGGGTCGCCCCGGTGAAGGTCTTCGTGATCGATCCGATGCGCAGAAGCGTGTCGCCGTTGGGTGCTTCGCCGCTGCCGTCGCGACGCTCGCCGAAGCCGCGCACCACGATCTCGCCATCGCGCACCACGCCGAACACGAGCGCCGGCACCCCGTAACGCAGATGCATGAATCCGCCGGTGCTTTCCACGACATTCACCAGGAACGGATCCTCGTCCTGGGCCCGTGCGGTGGCGCCTGCGGTCACCGACAGCGTGAGTGCCAACGCAATACGCAACATGGTTTTCATGGAATGCTCCCCTTCCCCTTGCAGGTATCCGGTCATAGCACAGGGAGGTCGATATCGCATGGCACGCGGGAACCCTGCCGCTCGCTCAGCCGCAGGGCGGTAAAGCCGGCGGGCTTTGCGCTCCGCCGAGGCTCGCAAGGCCGGCGTTGCGCACCAGCGGCACGAAACGGCCGGTCTCCGTGGTCGAGAGATAGGTGGAGACCGCCACCGGCGTCTCTGTCGCGACGCCCGGCTCGCGGCAGGCCGAGGCGCCGACGGAAATGGTGAGCGCCCCCTTCTGCGTGCCGCGCGCTTCGGCGAAGGCGTCGCGGAAGGTGTCGAGCCGGCGGGCCTCCTGCGGCGGAAGCCCATAGACGGTGGCGGTGGTGCCGTCCGGCCGGCCAGGCAGTTCGGGCTCGCCGCCTCCCACCGGCTCCAGTCTCAGCACCTCTTCGCGGATCTCGCCGCTGTCCAGGGCCAGCACGAGGTGCAGCCGTGCCTCGCCAGGCCGCACGCCCTCCGGCAGTACGAGGGCGGCAAGCAGCGCGTCGGGATCCGTGGCCATCCAGTCCACCCGCGCCAGCGCCGGGAGAGAGGTCGTCGGAACATGCGAACAGGCGGCGGCAAGGCCGGCCAGAACGGCGGCCGCCATAGCGGCCTGGATGCTGCGAAAGACGGTCCGGAAGCCAGGTTGGGTCATTGGGTTATTCCTGTTTGACGATCTTTTTTTATTGTTTTACGATAAAAAATGATCACGTCAATGGAGATCCTTTCATGGCCAATGCCCCTGCGTCCCTCGCCCGGCTGCAGCGCCTGTCACGCACCTTCGAACGCTTCACCGTGGCAGGCATCGCCCTCGTGGCGGCGGTCCCGTTCGCCATCGTCCTGGTGCCGGATCTCCTGGCCGACGCATTGGCCGGGCGCTTCGGGGCCGCCGGCACGGGCCTGGAGGTCGGGCTGGGGCTGCGGATCGCCGCCGCCGGCATCCTTGCCGTGCCGCTGGCCGTGATGTTGTGGGGGCTGATGGCGGTGAGGCGGCTCTTTGCCGGCTTTGCGCGCGGCCAGATTCTCACCGAGGGGGCGGCCGGCGACTTGCGCCGCTTTGCCGTCGCCATCGTGCTGCAGGCGCCGCTGTCCCCGCTTGTCACGGCGGTCCTGTCGCTGGTCCTGTCGGCCGGCAATCCGGCGGGCGAGCGCTTCCTCACCATCGGCCTGTCGTCCACCGACTATTTCGCGCTGTTGGTGGGGGCAGTGCTCTACGCGGCGGCGACCGTGATGGGCGAGGCGGCACGCCTCAGCGCCGAGAACGCGGCGTTCGTCTGAGGATGGCCATCGTCGTCAATCTCGACGTGATGCTGGTGCGCCGCAAGATGCGCTCGCGGGAGCTTGCCGACCGCGTCGGCATCACCGAGCAGAACGTCTCGCTGCTGAAGTCCGGCAAGGTGAAGGGCGTGCGCTTCGAGACGCTGGAGCGGATCTGCGCGGCGCTCGACTGCCAGCCGGGCGACATCCTGGAGTACCGGCCGGACGAGGCGGAGGATGGCTGAGAAGGGTTGAGGGTGGTGGCACGTCGCCGAGGCCCCGTCTTCTCGCCTTTCCGGACGGAAATCCGGTTCCCACTTTTCCTGGGATTGCTCTAGTCAAACCCGCCGTCGATGGGGAGGAAGGCGCCGTTGATAGAGCGCGCCGCACCGGACGCCAGGAAGACGATGGTGCGCGCCACCTCCTCCGGCTCGACGAAGGCCTTGGTGGCCTGTCGCGCGAGATAGTGGGCCTCGGCCTCAGCCAGCGGCAGGGCGTTCCGGTCCGCATAGGCGGCGATCACCGACTGGATGCGGGGGCCGCGGACGGAGGCGGGCATGATCGCGTTGACCCGGATGCCGGCGGTGGCGACCTCGCGGGCGAGTGAGGCGGTGAAGCCGAGCACCGCCCACTTCGACGCCGCGTAGGGCGAGCGGTTCGGATAGCCGATCTTGCCGGCGGCAGAGGAGAGATTGACGATGGTGCCGCCGCCGTCCGCCGTCATCTGCGGCACGACCAGCCGGCAGGCCAGGAACATGGCGGTAACGTTGACCGCGAAGGTGGCGTTCCACTCGTCGGGCGTGATGTCGGGCACCGGGGCGGTGGGGCCGGAAACGCCGCCGTTGTTGACCAGCACCGAGACCGGACCAGCCGCGGCGACGAGCGCCTCGATCTGATCCGCCTGGGCGAGGTCGCAGCGCACGAACCGGCCGCCGATTTCCTTGGCGACTGCTTCGCCGGCCGCCTCGTCGATGTCGGAGACGACGACCTCGTAGCCCTCGGCGGCGAGCGCCCGGGCAGTGGCCGCGCCGATGCCGTTGGCGGAGGCGGTAATCAGGGCGCGTTTCGGGAGCATGGAAGACGGCTCTCCTACTCGTCGATCAGGTCGTCGATCCGCACCCGGAGAACGCGAGCGAGCCTGGCGAGGACGTCGGTGGTGCCACCTCGTTTCCCACGTTCCAGTTCTGACAGATAATTCTGGCTGATGCCGGCTTCGGATGAGAGTGATACCTGCGTCAAGCCACGGATCTTGCGCCAGCCGGACAAGGCGGTGGGCGCTTCGAGCAATAGATCCGCCTCGGCGTCAGAGAGGGTCGCAATGTCTCCGTTCCGGACACCGGCGACGATGGCGTCGGCGAGGCCGATGTCTCCTGCATCCTCGTCGCGACGTGCGATCAGGGCGTCGAAGTCAGCCCGCGGTACAAGGACGAGTTCCTCACCTCCTGGCGTGATGATGGTGGGGTAATCTGTCATGACCCTGTTGCCCTAATCATAGACGTCGCCGCGATGGCCTATCCTGATAACCAGGATCTCAGCCTCGCCTTCCGACAGAATTGCCCGGTAGTCGCCGATGCGAAGGCGAAGATAGCTGCTTCCAACAAGCGCCTTCACGTCACCCGCGCCGGTTTCAGCGTAGCGCGCGATCTTTGCACGGATGCGTGCCGCCTCAGACCAGTGCGTTCTCAAGGTCTTGATGGCTGTCGCCGTGTAGCGAACCGTCTTCATGTCCTAATATCGCAATTCGCGATAGAAATGCAATGCAGACTATTGCTGCTCCAGCGCTAGGGGATGGCCGCCCCCCCCCTCACTCCGCCGTCAGGTCGGGCCAGGAGGCGGGGCCTTCGTGGGTGACGGCGCCGTGGTTGGCCTGGCCGACGAGCCTGGCGTACTTGCCGAGCGCGCCGGCGCGGTGGTTGGGCGTGCGCGGGGTCCAGGCGGCGCGCCGGCGTTCCATCTCCGCATCGTCGATCAGGAGGTCGAGGCGCACCGCCTTGGCGTCGATGCGGATGGTGTCGCCATCCTCCACCAGCGCCAGCGGGCCGCCAATCGCAGCCTCGGGCGCGACGTAGCCGATGCACATGCCGCGGGTGGCACCGGAAAAGCGGCCGTCGGTGATCAGCGCGACCTTCTCGCCCATTTCCTGGCCGTAGATGAGGGCGGTGACACCGAGCATCTCGCGCATGCCGGGACCGCCGACCGGGCCCTCGTTGCGGATGACGAGCACGTCGCCCTCGCCATATTCGCGGGCGGCGACAGCGCGGGCGCACGCGTCCTCGCTCTCGAAGACACGGGCCTTGCCCTCGAAGACCAGGGTCTTCATGCCGGCGACCTTGAGGAAGGCGCCGTCCGGCGCCAGCGAGCCCTTCAGGATGACGACGCCGCCGTCCGGGCTGATCGGGGTGGCGGGCGAACGGATCACGGTGCCGTCGGGCGCCGAAGCCGCGCCGTAGGTTTCGGCCAGCGTCTGGCCGGTGACGGTCAGCGTCGAGCCGTCCATGTGGCCGCTCTCGATGAGCGCCCGGATGATCACCGCGGTGCCGCCGATCTCATAGACGTCCTTGGCGTGGAAGCGGCCGCCCGGGCGGAGGTCGCCGATCAGCGGGGTGCGCTCGAAAACGCGCTGCACGTCGTCGGCGGTGAAGGGGATGCCGGCCTCGTTGGCGATGGCCGGAAGGTGCAGGGCGGCGTTGGTGGAGCCGCCGGTGGCCGCCACGATGGCCGCGCCGTTTTCCAGCGAGGCGCGGGACAGGATCTCGCGCGGCAGCGGCCCGCCGCGTTCCAGCATCTCCATGACGAGACGGCCGGCCTGGCGGGCGAGCTGGGCGCGCTCGGAGTAGACGCCCGGCACCATGGAGACGTTGGGGAAGGAGAGGCCGAGAGCCTCCGACACCATGGCCATGGTGTTGGCGGTGAACTGGCCGGCGCAGGCGCCGATGGTGGGCTTGCAGGCCCGCTCGAGCCGGGCGAGGTCGGCCTCGCTCATGTGGCCGGTCTGCACCGCACCGACGGCCTCATAGGCGTCGAGCACGGAGACGTCCTTGCCGTCGAAGCGACCGGGCAGGGCGGCGCCGCCGAAGATGAAGATGCCCGGCACGTTGCAGCGGACGATGCCCATCATGACGCCGGGCAAGGTCTTGTCGCAGCCACCGAAACCGATCAGCGCGTCATAGGCGTGGCCCTGGACCACGGCCTCGATGGAATCGGCGATGATCTCGCGGGAGACGAGGGAGAACTTCATGCCCTCGTGGTTCATGCCGACACCGTCGGAAACGGTGATGGTGGAGAACTCGCGCGGCGTGCCGCCGGCCTCTTCCACGCCGGCGCCGGCGGCCTCGACCTGGAAGGCATGGGTCATGTTGCAGGGCGTCTGCTCGCCCTTCATGGAGACGATGCCGACCATCGGCTTCGCGATGGCCTCGTCGTCGAGACCCATTGCGCGCATGAAGGCCCGGTGCGGGGTCCTGTCGAGACCCTTCTTGGTGACGTCCGACCGCAACCGCTTCATGGCTCTCTCTCCCGGGGCGTGGAAAACGGCGGGCACCATAGAGCGATTCCGGAGAGGCTGGCGAGCCTGCATCCTGCACGGATGTCGCGGGTGGCGGTCCCGGCGGTCAGCCCGTCCGCGGCACGAGGCGGAAGACGCCGCCAGCCGGCTCGTCGGTGAGGAGGTAGAGCGCACCGTCCGGCCCCACGGCCACATCGCGGATGTGACCGAGTTCGCCCTGGATCAGGCGTTCCTCTCCGACCACCTTGCCGTCGTTCATGACCAGGCGGATGAGGGCCTCTGCCGCGGGGGCGCCGAGGAACAGGTCGCCCTGCCAGGCGGGAAACAGGTCGCCGTCGTAGAAGACCAGGCCGGACGGGGCGATCTCCGGATCCCAGCGATGAACCG
The DNA here is from genome assembly GCF_000374525.1 of Amorphus coralli DSM 19760. Classification (GTDB taxonomy): domain Bacteria; phylum Pseudomonadota; class Alphaproteobacteria; order Rhizobiales; family Amorphaceae; genus Amorphus; species Amorphus coralli. The sequence continues at coordinate 111,743 of NZ_KB894575.1, read as the reverse complement.
GTTCGCGGAAGCGCGGTGCGTCCGGGTCGGCGGGCTCGACCTCGCCGCTGGGCGGAATGCTGTAGGTCTCGCGCGGCCAGCCGAAATTGCCGCCGCGGACCGTGCGGTTCACCTCGTCGGCGCTCGGCGCTTCCTCGACCGTCCAGAGTTCGCCGCTGGACGGGTCGATGTCGGCCCCCTGGACGTTGGCGTGGCCGTAGGACCAGATCTCCGGGCGGGCATCGGGATCGTTCACGAACGGATTGTCGGCGGGCACGCCGCCGTCCTGCGCCACCCGCACCACCGCGCCGATATGGTTGGTGGCGTCCTGGGCAAGGCCGGGCTGGCTTCGCTCGCCGAGGGTGACGAACAAGGTGCCGTCGTCGGCGACGATGATGCGCGAGCCGAAATTCTCGCTGCCCTCCACCTTGGGCTCCTGGCGGAAGACGATCTTCAGGCCCTCCAGACGCGGAGGGCCATCGTCGAGCACGAGCCGCGCGCAGGCGGCCGTGGTGCCGGCGGTATTGCTCTCGCCCGGCTCGGCGAAGGTAAAGAAGATGCGGCCCGTGGTGGCGAAGTCGGGATCGACGGTGACGTCGAGGAGACCGCCCTGGCCCTCCGCGTAGACCTCGGGCAGACCGTCTACCGGCGTCACGGTGCCGTTGCGGGTGTCGACGAGGCTGAGGCGGCCGGGCCGCTCGGTGACCAGAAAGGTGCCGTCGGGCAGGAAGTCCATGCCCCAGGGTTGGAGAAGGCCCGCGGCAACCGGCTCGATGTGAAAGGTCTCGTCGGCCGCCAGCGCGGACCCCGGACCGGTCGGAAGCCAGTCGATGCCGGCCTTCAGCCCGAGCATCAGGGCCGCCGCGCTTGCGAACCCGGCGGCCGTGCGCGTGGCGCGGTTCATATCCGTCTCCGTCGTCCGTTCAGTCTCGTCGCAGGCCCCACTCTAACGCAGAGCCGGAAACGGGACGACAGGTCAAGGTCGCGCCGGGGTCCGGCGCCAGCGAACCGGTCAGGCCCGGTCCTTGCGAGCCTTCTGGTCGCGCTCGATGCTTTCGCGGAAGGAGCGCCACGAAACGACGACGACGGATATCATCGTGCCGAACAGAAGCGTGGTCACGCCGCCGGCCACGATGCGCTGAAGCATCGGATCGGGAGCCGCTTCGGGATGCGGGATCGCGCCGGACGCCGCCGCTGCCGACTTGGCCGCGATCGCGGCATGGGCCGCCTCCGCGGGCGCAGCCTCGGCAATGCCGGCGGTCGCGAGCAGGCAGACGCCGACCACCAGGGCGGACGCGATAACGAGGGTCTGAACGCGCCCGGACAGGCTGAAGAGCCGTTGCGTCCTGTGCGTGACGTTCGCGAGGCGATCCATCGGGTGTCTCCGTTGTCTGCGGCTCGAAACCGATGGTCCCAAACGTGGCGGCGCAATGGGACGATGGTGGGGGCGCGGAGGGACCATGCGCAGGCAACTTTGTGTCAATTTGGGCCACCCGGTGGCGGCGGCGCCTTACAGATTAAGCGCCGGTTAGCGACCCGGAGCGCAGCTTTGTCGTGTTCCCGTAGAACTTTAATGATTTAAATCCAGTTCACGATCGCCCATCATCGCCGATGGGGACGATGTCGACTGCCCGGCGAGAGGCCGGGAGGCAGTGACGGAGCCGGCTTCGCCAGCGAAGCGCGGGAGACGAGGGGCTTGGAATGATTCGAAAGACGGAAGCGGCGGGACGGTCCATGCGCGTGATCGCGGCAACGGCGCTCGCGGGGCTTCTGGCCACGACGGCGGCCGAGGCGCAGTCCTCCGGCACGAACGCGGCGACGGACAAGCCGGCCGCGACCGCGACACCGGCGGCACCCGCATCCGGCGGCAGCGCCGCCGCCGACCTCGTCGCCAAGGGCAAGTATCTGGTGACGGCGGCCGACTGCATGCCCTGTCACACCGGTCCGGGCGCCGAGGCTTTTTCCGGCGGGCTGATCCTGGACACGCCATTCGGCGGCATCTCTTCGCCGAACATCACCCCGGACAAGGCGACCGGCATCGGCGACTGGACCGAGGAAGAGTTCTACAAGGCCCTGCACAACGGCATCGGCAAGGACGGCGAATATCTCTACCCGGCGATGCCCTACACCTCCTTCACCAAGATCACGAAGGACGATGTCTCGGCGATCTTCGCCTACCTTCAGTCGCTTGAGCCGGTGAACGCGCCGCGCAAGCCGAGCACGATGTCCTTCCCGTTCAACGTCCGCGAGGGCCTGGCGGCGTGGGACCTGATGTATTTCACGCCGGGCACCTTCGTGCCGGACCCGAACAAGTCCGACCAGGTCAACCGCGGCGCCTATCTCGTGGAAGGGCCCGGCCACTGCGCCGAATGCCACACTCCGCGCAACCTGGCCGGCGCCATGCGCCCCTCCGACATGCTCGGCGGCGGCAAGCTGATGGGCCAGCCCTATTACGCGCCGGACATCTCCGGCTCGCTGCAGGATGGCGTGGGCGGCTGGTCGGTGGACGAGATCGTCGACTATCTGCACACCGGCGCCGACAAGAAGAAGGGCACCGTGTTCGGCCCGATGGCCGATGTGGTGACCCATTCGCTGTCCAAGCTGACAGAGGACGACATCACCGCCATTGCGGTCTACCTGAAGCAGTCCGCGGCCGAGGGCGGTGACGAGAAGAAGCTGCCCGACACGACAGCCAGGGCGGGGTCGGAGATCTATCTGAACAACTGCGCCCAGTGCCACCAGTCTACCGGCCTCGGCATCCAGGGTGCGATTCCACCGCTCGCCGGCAACGGCGCCGTGACGGCCGGCGGTCCGGAGAACATCATCACCGCGGTGCTCGGCGGCCTCCCGGGCCAGGGCTCCTACGGCCAGATGCCGGCCTTCGGCGGCCAGTTCTCCGACCAGGAGATCGCCGACGTGGCCAACTTCGTGCGCACCAGCTGGGGCAACGAGGCCTCGGCCAACGCCACGGCCAACATGGTCAAGAGCCTGCGCGAGCAGGTGACGCCGGCCGGTCCGGCCTCGGAAGCGGCGCGCGGCTTCGGCTGTCCGGCGGTCTCCGATTCCGGCTCGCAGGACGTCATCCCGCTGCCGGCCAAGGACATCGTCCAGAGCTTCGCCAGCGTCACCAACTCGGAGATGGCGAACCGGATCGGCGAGGTGCTGCGGCTGGTGAAGGCCTCCAACCCGGGCGCCCAGGACGCCGACATCGTTGACGAGCTGGTGGCGGTCTACTGCCCGGTCGTGGCGGCGGACAACGACCTGACGGTTGCCGAGAAGCACGCCCGCATCAACGACTTCGTCCAGGAAGTCGATGCCCGGATCGGGCTTGGCCAGGACACTTCCGGCCGCACCATCCTGATCCAGGTACCGCTGCCGCAGGACGTGGCCAACCAGGTCAACCAGGCGGCCAGCGCCGCCAAGGAGCAGCCCGGCGCCTATCTCGGCAAGCTGATCCAGGACCAGGTGAAGGCCGGCGCCTCCGACGCCAAATAGGCCGGGGGCGGAGGGGCTGCGGGCCAACCTGTACTTGCAGGACGCCGCGCCCTAGACTGGCATCAAGCGCCCCGCGTCGGCTGCGACGCGGGGCGTTTTCGTGTCTTCCGGGCCATGTATGCCGTCCCTCCTCGCATAGCAGCGGACGACGTGAACTGTTGGGGTGCGTGAACGGGCCTTCCAGATCGCAAAGCCGGACGGAAAACCGGTCCCCACTTTTCCTGGCATTGCCGGATCAGCGCGTGACCACGCGCCGGCCGGAGGCCGCGCCCGCGCAGCGGCGAGCGAAGTGAGCTCGCGTGAGCGGATAGAGATCAGCGCAAGCGAACTCGGCGCGAGGGGATTGTTTTCACCGCAAAGCCGGACGGAAAACCGCAAGAGCCCTTTTCCTGGCTTTGCTCTGGCTTTGCTTCAGAGCGCCTGTTCGATCTCTTCGACGATGGCCTCGGCGGCGGCGCGGCGGTCGTCGGCCATGACCACGGGGCGGGCGACAACCAGATAGTCGGAGCCGGCGCGGATGGCGTCGGCCGGCGTCATCACCCGCTTCTGGTCGCCGGTGGCGGAGCCGGCCGGGCGGATGCCGGGGGTGACCAGCACCACGTCGTTGCCGAGGCGGTTGCGCAGATCGGCCACTTCCAGCGCCGAGCAGACCAGCCCGTCGGCGCCGGCCGCGACCGCCCTTTCGGCCCGGTGGGCGACGAGCTCGCGCACGCCGGTCGCGTAGCCGGCGTCGACCAGGTCGGTGTCGTCCATGGAGGTCAGCACGGTGACGCCGAGGATCATCAGGTCGCGGTCACGTGCCACCTCGGCCGCGGCGGCAATGGCTTTCGGGTAGGCGTGCAGCGTCAGCATCGCAGCGCCGGTCGACAGGATCGAGCGCACGGCGTTGGCCACGGTGTTGTCGATGTCGAGAAGCTTGGCGTCGAGGAACACGGTTTCGCCGTCATCGGCGAGGCGGCGGGCGAGGTCCAGGCCGCCGGCATAGATGAGCTCCAGCCCGATCTTGTAGGCGCCGACAGCGCCCCGCGTCTCGCGCACGCAGGCTTCCGCCTCCGCGACGCTCGGCAGGTCGAGGCCGACGATGAGCCGCTCCCGGGCATCCCTGGGCTTCAGACGCATGGCGGGGTCCTTTCGGGCTTGTCAGGGGTCCGCAGGCACGGCGGACGTCGGCATTCTTTTCATTCGTGCGACGGGTTGATACAAGGCGGCTGGTTCATTCTCCACCCATGAAGGACTACAGACGGTGCCTCGGACCGCGAAGATCGTCCGGCAGACCAACGAGACGTCCATCACCGTCGAGATCGATCTCGACGGAAAGGGGCGGACCGCGATCGCGACCGGAGTCGGCTTTTTCGACCACATGCTGGACCAGCTCGGCCGGCATTCGCTGATCGACATCACCATCACGGCCGAGGGCGACCGGCATATCGACGACCACCACACGGTGGAGGACACCGGCATCGCGCTCGGTCAGGCCATGCGCGAGGCGCTGGGCGACAAGCGCGGCATCACCCGCTACGCCGACGCCGCGCTGCCCATGGACGGCACGCTCACCCGCGCCGCGATCGACGTGTCGGGCCGGCCCTATCTCGTCTTCCGGGCGCCGTTCGCGACACCGAAGATCGGCAGCTTCGACACCCAGCTGGTGGAGGAGTTCTTCCGGGCTTTCGCCATGAACGCGCTGGTGACGCTGCACGTGGAAACGGTTTACGGCGACAACGACCACCATATCGCCGAAAGCTGCTTCAAGGCGCTGGCGCGCTGCCTGGGTACCGCGGTGGCGATCGATCCGCGACGGGCCGACGAGGTGCCGTCCACCAAGGGGCGTCTCGCCGAGTGATCCGGCCGGGCCGTGAGCAACGGTCCGCCCGACCGAGACACGATCGAGGACATGCGAGCATGGCCGTCTACACGGTCCTTCTGCCTCCCCCGGAACGAGTTTCGGGTCTCGAGGAGACCGCGGAACGCACGGTCTTCGTGCGCGACGGGTTTTCTTGGCTGGCGATGCTGTTCCCGGTCCTGTGGCTGCTGTTCAACCGGCTGTGGCTCCTGACGCTCGCCTTCGTGATCGCTGCGGCGGCTCTGGAAGTCGCCATGTCGCTGCTCGGCGGACCGGCGCCGGGGCTTGCCGGGGTTGCGCTGGCGGTTCTGTTCGGCTTCGAGGCCAACGGGCTGAAACGCTGGGCCCTGATGCGGCGCGGCTACCGCTTCGCCGGCATCGTCGCCGGTTCGAAGCGGACCGAGTGCGAGCGCCGCTTCTTCTCCCAGTGGCTGGAGGAGGAGGCGTTCGCGCCGCAGCCGGTGCGGTCGGCGCCGGCGGTTCCGTCGGTCCACAGGTCGGCGGTGCCGGTTGCGCCCGCCGTCCGCGCTCAGGGCGATCCGGGGATCCTGGGCCTGTTTCCCGAAACGAGGAGTACCCGATGAGGGTTGTCATCGTCGACTACGGCTCCGGAAATCTGCGCTCGGCGGCCAAGGCCGTGGAGCGGGCCGCGTCGGAAGCCAACCTCGACATCGACCTGCACGTCACCGCCGATACCGAGCGGGTGGCCGCGGCGGACCGGCTGATCCTGCCTGGGGTCGGGGCTTTTGCAGATTGTCGCCGGGGCCTGGAAACCGAGGTCGACATGATCGAGGGCCTGCAGGAGGCCGTTGAACAGCGCGGCGTGCCGTTCCTCGGCATCTGCGTCGGCATGCAGCTGATGGCCGATCGCGGCCTGGAGCACGAGGTGGCCGCCGGCTTCGGCTGGATCCACGGCGACGTGACCCGCATCGAGCCGGCCGACCCGACCCTGAAGATCCCCCACATGGGCTGGAACACGCTGGACGTGATCGCCGACCACCCGGTGCTGGAGGGCATCCCGACCGGACCTGACGGCTGGCACGCCTATTTCGTGCATTCCTATCACCTGGCTGTTGCCGACCGCGCCGACCTGATCGCCACGTCGGATTATTCCGGCCCGGTGACGGCCATCGTCGGCCGCAACAACGTGGTCGGCACCCAGTTTCATCCCGAGAAGAGCGAAAAGCTCGGCATCGCGCTTCTCGCCAATTTCCTGAAGTGGAACCCGTGATCCTCTTTCCCGCAATCGACCTGAAGGACGGAACCTGCGTGCGCCTGTTGCAGGGCGACATGGCGCGCGCGACGGTCTTCAACGACAACCCGGCCAACCAGGCGGCGGCCTTCGCAGACGCCGGCTTCGAGTGGCTGCACATCGTCGACCTCAACGGCGCCTTCGCCGGCAGAAGCGTCAACGTCGACGCCGTCGAGGCGATCCTGAAGGCCGTGCGCATTCCGGTGCAGCTCGGCGGCGGCATCCGCGACATGGCCGGCATCGAGAGCTGGCTCGCCCGCGGCATCACCCGGGTGATCCTCGGAACCGCGGCGCTGCGCAATCCGGACCTCGTGCTGGAGGCCTGCCGGACGTTCCCCAACCGGATCGCCGTGGGCATCGACGCGCGCGGCGGCCGGGTGGCGGTGGAGGGCTGGGCGGAAACGGCGGAGACTCGTGCCGTCGATCTGGCCCGGCGCTTCGAGGATGCCGGCGTGGCGGCGATCATCTACACCGACATCGCCCGCGACGGCATGCTGTCCGGCCTCAACATGGACGAGACGCTGGCGTTGGCCGAGGCGGTGACGATCCCGGTGATCGCTTCCGGCGGGCTGAAGGACATGGACGACATCGAGCGGCTGGCCCAGCCGGACGCCGCCCGCCTCGCCGGGGCCATCGCCGGCCGCGCGCTTTACGACGGACGCCTGGATCCGAAGGCCGCGCTTGCCCGGCTGAAACAGGCGGGCTGACACTTCCCCAATTGCGGCGTTAGGCTGAACCGGTCGGCGTCGCAGCGAACAGGCCAACGAGACGTGCTGAAAACCCGTATCATTCCCTGTCTCGACGTCCACGAGGGGCGCGTCGTGAAGGGCGTCCAGTTCGTGGACCTCGTGGACGCCGGCGACCCGGTCGAGGCGGCGATCGCCTACGACGCCGCCGGCGCCGACGAGCTCTGCTTCCTCGACATCACGGCCAGCCACGAGGAGCGGTCGATCCTGCTCGACGTGGTCCGGCGGACGGCGGAAGTCTGCTTCATGCCGGTGACGGTGGGTGGCGGCGTGCGCACCAATGACGACATCCGCCAGCTGCTGCTGGCCGGTGCCGACAAGGTGTCGATCAACACGGCGGCCGTGCACGATCGCGACTTCGTCCGCCGCGCCGCGGAGAAGTTCGGCAGCCAGTGCATTGTGGTCGCCATCGACGCCAAGCGCGTCAGCCGCGAGGGCGAGCCGGACCGCTGGGAGGTGTTCACCCACGGGGGGCGCCGGTCCGCAGGGCTCGACGCCATCGAGTATGCGCGCGAGGTGGAGGCGCTGGGGGCGGGCGAGATCCTGCTGACGTCGATGGACCGGGACGGCACCAAGGACGGCTACGACATCGCGCTGGTGAAGGCGGTGTCCGACGCGCTGACCATTCCCGTGATCGCGTCCGGTGGCGTCGGCGACCTCGATCACCTGGTGGACGGGGTGCGCGACGGCCATGCCTCGGCGGTGCTCGCCGCCTCGATCTTTCACTTCGGCACCCACTCCATTCGCGAGGCGAAGGAGCATATGGCGGCGGCCGGCATCCCGATGCGGCTGACATGACGAGCGCGGAGACCGGCTTCGATCTCGCCCGGCTGGCGGAGATCATCGCGGCGCGTTCGGCGGCCGATCCGGAGGCGTCCTATACGGCGAAGCTTGCCCACCGGGGCCGGGCCTACTGCGCCCGCAAGTTCGGCGAGGAGGCCGTGGAAGCCGTGGTTGCCGGTGTCGAGGGCGACCGGGACGGACTGCGCGGCGAGGCGGCCGACGTTCTCTACCACCTGCTGGTGCTGCTGCAGGTGGCGGAGGTGCCGTTTCAGGAGGTGATCGACGAGCTGGACCGGCGAACCGGCCAGACCGGGCTTGAGGAAAAGGCGTCGCGGCCCAAGGGCTGAAGACGCCAGACGATGCCATGGATACGAGCAACCCGAGCGAGCTGTCGCCCTACCGCGTCTTTTCCCGGGCGGAGTGGGCCCGGCTGAGAGCCGACACGCCGATGACGCTGTCGGCGGAAGAGGTGCAGGAGCTCCAGGCCTACAACGACCGGGTCGACCTGGAGGAGGTGGAGGCGATCTACCTGCCGCTGGCGCGCTTCCTGTCGATGTACGTGGAGGCGACCCAGGCGCTGCATGCCACCACCAACCGCTTTCTGGGGCGCAGCGACGGGCCGATCCCGTTCGTGATCGGCATCGCCGGGTCGGTCGCCGTTGGCAAGTCGACCACCGCGCGGCTCCTGCAGGCGTTGCTCGCCCGCTGGCCCACCAGCCCCACGGTCGACCTGGTGCCGACCGACGGCTTCCTGTTCCCCAACGCCGTGCTTGAGGCGGAAGGGCTGATGGAGCGCAAGGGCTTCCCTGAAAGCTACGACCTGAAGACGCTGCTCGCCTTCCTGCACGACGTGAAGGCCGGCAAGCGCGAGGTCGAGGCGCCGGTCTATTCGCACCTGACCTACGATGTCATCGAGGGCCGGACGATCACCGTCGACCGGCCGGACATCCTCATCCTGGAAGGCCTCAACGTCCTGCAGACCTCGCGCCTGTCGCGGGAGAGCCGGGGCGTGCCGTTCGTTTCGGACTTCTTCGACTACTCGATCTACATCGAGGCGGACGAGGAGGTGCTGCACCGCTGGTATCTCGACCGCTTCATGCGGCTCAAGACCACGCGCTTTCACGATCCGCGCTCCTACTTCCACAAATACGCCGACCTCTCCGATGAGGACGCGCTGGCCTTCGCCAACCGGCTGTGGGAACGGATCAACCTGATGAATCTGCGCGAGAACATCCGCCCGACGCGGCCGCGCGCCGACCTGGTCCTGTCGAAGAGCGGCGACCACAACATCGAGACGGTGGCGCTCCGGAAGATCTGAGGAGAATCGGCCGGAGCGGCCGTTCAGCGGAACAGCCGGCTGTCCGAGGCGACCCGTTTTTCCAGATCGCCTCTGCCCGGACCAACCGAATGTGTGGCTACGGCACCTAGTGCGCCATCACGACCGGGACCGTCATCGCCTCCAGCATGCCGCGGGTGGCGCCACCGACGACGAACTCGCGGAAGCGGCTGTGGCCATAACCGCCCATCACCGCGACGTCGACGCCATTGTCGGAGACGTAGTTCAGGAGGGCTGCCGCCACGTCGCCCGAAGGCGCGGGAATGTGGTCGATGGACACGTTCAGCTCATGGCGGGACAGGTAGAGGGCGACGTCCGCGCCCGGCTCGCCGGAGTAGCGCTTGCCGTTGTCCACCACAACGACGCTGATCTTCTCCGCCAGCTTCATCAGCGGCAGCGCCGCGTGAACCGCGCGCGAGGCGGTGACGCTTCCGTCCCAGGCCACCATCAGGTGCTTGGCGTCGAAGGTGCCCTTGGAGATGTAGGGCACGACCATCACCGGAACGCCGGTCTCAAACAGCAGCGCCTCGATCACCGCGGCGCGGCCCGGCTCGCTGGAATTCGGGGTCTCCTGGCCGATCACCGCCAGGTCGGACATGCGCACCCGGTTCACCAGCCCCGACGCGGCCCCTTCCACGAAGCGGAAGCGGGCGGAGCCACCGTTGACGCCCTGTACGCGCACCATCTCGTTGAAGGCATCCAGCGATTTGTCGGCCAGCTCCTCCGATGACTTGCGCGCCTGGTCGAGGATGTCGGACGGAAGCGGGCCGGCCAGATAGGCCGGCGTGATCGGCTCCAGCACGGGCGCCATGCCGGTGATATGCGCGTTCGCCTTGGCGGCGAGATCGACGGCGAGCCTTGCCGGCTTCTGGTCGCCCGACAGGTCGGTCACTGCAACGATGTCTTTGATCTGCATAATCCGCTCCTCGTGTTGCCGTCCTGACGGCGGCGCCGATCGCGGCGTGCGGCAGTCGGGCGTCCCTCTTACTGGCGATCTAGGCCGGGCGGACGGTTGTCCGCCTTGATGCCGATCAACACCGTCCCGGCTGCGCCCGCCCGTCTCAGGCGTTGGCGAGAATGTCCCGGGCGATGATGAGCCGCTGGATCTCGCTGGTTCCCTCGTAGATCGTGGTGATCCGTGCGTCGCGGCTGTAGCGCTCCACCGGATAGTCCTTCAGATAGCCGGCACCGCCGTGGATCTGCAGCGCGGTGTAGGTGGCGCGCTGCGCGGCTTCGCTGGCATAGAGCTTCGCCATGGAGGCCGCGCGCGCGAACGGCTGGCCCCGGTCTTTCAGCCAGGCCGCCTGCAGGATCAGCAGCCGCGCCGCCTCCAGCTCCGTTTCCCGGTCCGCGATCATCCACTGGATGCCCTGCATGTCGGCGATGGAGCGGTCGAACTGCCTGCGCTCCTTCGCATAGGCGATCCCCGCATCCATGGCGGCCCGGGCGATGCCGAGTGCGGCGGCACCGATGCCGATGCGCCCGCCGGCCAGCTCCGAGACGGCGATCCGGAAGCCGTCATTGAGCCGGCCCATCAGGGCATCCGCCGGGATGCGGCAGTCGTCGAACGAAACCTCGCAGGTGGCCGAGCCGGTCTGCCCGAGCTTTCTCTCCGGCCTGCCGATGGTCATGCCGGCCGTGCCCGCCTCCACCAGAAAGCAGGAAATTCCCTTGCCCTTCGCCGCGTCCGGATCGGTCATCGCCCAGACCACGAAGATGCCCGCATAGGGGGCGGAGGTGATGTAGAGCTTGGCGCCGTTCAGCACCCATTCGTTGCCGTCCATCACCGCGCGGGTCTTCATGGAGGCGGGATCCGACCCGGCGCCCGCCTCCGTCAGGCAGAAGGCGCCGGCGGGATAGGTTCCGTCGCAGAGCGGCGGCAGGTAGCGGCCACGCTGCTCGTCGCTGCCCACGGCCTGGATGATCTCGCCGACCATGTTGGTGACCGACGCCGTCACGGCGGTGGAGGCACAGGTCCGGGCAAACGCCTCGATGGAGAGGGCGAACGCCGTCGTGCCCGCTTCCGTGCCGCCGTGATCGGCCGACACGTTCAGGCCCATGAAGCCCTGACCGGCGAGCAGTTTCAGGTTGTCGAGAAAGCCGTCCCGGCCCTCGCCCCGGTCGAGCGCTTCCGCAAGCGGAGCCAGCCGCTCCTCGGCGATGCGCCGCGCGGTCTCGGCGATAAGGCTGTCCTCTTCCGACAGGGCGAAGTCCATCCGGCAACCTCCCGACGATTGGGTGTGTGGAGGAAACCTGCAAAGCGGAGATGGAGCAAGAGGGATCGTGCGCGCGGGCGCGCTAGAGAAGCTGGCCCTGGTCGCTCGGGTCCTTCGGACCGGATCGCTTCGGCTTCGGTTGCGGTCGGCCAGCGCCGCCGCCCGAGGCCACGGCGCCCACATCGCCGTCGGCGAAGGTCAGCGTCAGCGCCTGTCCGGGCGCCACGAGGCCTGCGTGGGTCACCGCCCGGCCCTTGTCGTCGCGCACCAGCGCGAAACCGCGCGCCAGAACGCCCTGATGGGACAGCGCTTCGACCAGCTTCCAGGCGGCATCGAGCCGGTCGCGTCGCGTGCCCGTGGTGCGGCGATAGCAAGGCTCCAGCCGACGCGCCACGTCGTCGAGCGCCTTGCGCTGGGTCGTGGCCGCCCGGGTCAGCGTGGCCGGCGTCAGCCGCTCTCCGCACTGCTGGAACTGGCGACGCGCGCGTCGGGTCTCGAGGACGAGCCGTTGGCCGGCACGCAGATGCAGATCCTGCAACGACCGCCGCTGGCGCTTCACCGCCTGGTCGAGGCTTGCCGGCCTCAGCCGGGCCGAGGCGCCGTCCAGGCGGCGGCGATGCGACGCCGTGGCGCGCGCCAGGGCATGGCCGAGGCGCGCCGTGGCCAGATCGAAGCGCTGCCGCGACGGCGCAACGAGATCCGCCGGGCCGGGCAGGGCGCGCGCGAGCGCCCTTACCTCCGAGCGGCGACCTTCCAGGAGCCGCCTGAGCGCCGCGAAATGGCGGCGCGACCGATCGTCGACGATCGCCAGCAGTTCCGATCGCACCGGCACCGCGATCTCCGCGGCGGCCGTCGGCGTCGGTGCCCGCATGTCGGCGACGAAGTCGATGAGCGTGGTGTCGGTTTCGTGGCCCACCGCCGATATGAGGGGGATCGTCGAGGCGGCGACGGCGCGCACCACCTTCTCGTCGTTGAAGCCCCAGAGGTCTTCCAGGCTGCCGCCGCCGCGCGCCACGATCAGCACGTCCGGCCGCGGGATGGTGCCGCCGGGGGCGAGCGCATTGAAGCCGGCGACGGCGGCGGCCACCTCGCCGGCGGATTCCTCGCCCTGGACCCGGACGGGCCAGACCAGCACGTGGACCGGAAAGCGGTCGGTCAGCCGGTGCAGGATGTCGCGGATCACCGCGCCGGTGGGCGACGTCACCACGCCGATGACCCGCGGCAGGAAGGGCGGCCGCACCTTGCGGTCGGCGTCGAACAGGCCCTCCTCGGCGAACTGCTTGCGCCGGGCTTCCAAGAGCGCCATCAGCGCGCCGGCCCCGGCCGGCTCGATGGCGTCGATGACGATCTGGTACTTCGAGGCGCCGGGGAAGGTGGTGATGCGCCCGGTGGCGATCACCTCCATGCCCTCTTCCGGCTTGAACTTCAGCTTGGAAAAGGTGCCGCGCCAGACTACCGCTTCCAGCCGGGCGCGCTCGTCCTTCAGCGAGAAATAGCAGTGGCCCGACGAGTGCGGCCCGCGATAGCCGGAGACCTCACCGCGCACCCGCACGTAGCCGAACTGGTCCTCCACCGAGCGCTTGATGGCACCGGCAATCTCCGAGACGGTGAACTCGGCGGCGTTGGTGGCAATCGTGGTCGGGCTTTCGGGCGCCATGGCACGTGTCCGCGATGGGTGGGGCTTCGGGGTCGAATCGGACCGGCGATCGACGGCTCCACTCTAGAAGCGCCGGCAGGCCGGCCGCAAACCGCTCTTTTCGATCGAGGCGCCAGGAACTAAGTGGGCACAATGCCCGCGCCGGAGGACATGCCGCAATGGCCCGCTACGATTTCACCACCCCCCGCCTGTTCGTCGAGGACGCGCTCGCGCCGGATGCCGCGATCGCTCTCGACGCGGCCCGCACCAACTACGTGAAGAACGTCATGCGGCTGGGGCAGGGCGCGACCGTCCTCGTGTTCAACGGCCGCGACGGCGAATGGCGCGCAAGGACCGACGCGCTGGCGAAGAAATCCGCAAGCCTCGTGGCAGAGGAGTGCCTGCGTCCGCAGGAGCCGCTGCCCGATCTCGTCTACCTGTTCGCGCCACTGAAGCACGCCCGCCTCGACTACATGGTTCAGAAGGCGGTGGAGATGGGCGCCGGTCGGCTCGCGCCCGTCTACACGCAGCACACCCAGGCAAGCCGCATCAACCTGGAGCGCATGCGCGCCAACGTGGTGGAGGCGGCCGAGCAGTGCGGCGTCATCGCGGTGCCGGCCGTGGACGATCCGCTCAAGCTGGATCGTCTGCTCGACGGCTGGGCGGCGCGCGAGCCGGGCCGTCGTCTCGTCTTCTGCGATGAGGGCGCGGCCATCGCCAACCCGGTGGAGGCGCTTGCCCGGCTCGGACCGGGTCCGCTGGCGCTTCTGATTGGGCCGGAGGGCGGCTTTTCCAACGAGGAGCGTGCGGCGCTTGCCGCTCACGAGGCCGTCACCGCCATTTCGCTGGGGCCGCGCATCCTGCGCGCCGACACCGCCGCCGTGGCCGCCCTGGCGGTTCTTCAGTCCGCTTTGGGCGACTGGCGCTGACGGCCTTGCGGAGCCGTCCGGCCGTGTCCGCGCGATCGATCGGAATCCCGTGTCGAATCCGTGACCAGAACTCGTTTGTTTCGATGGATGGGCCCGGCTAATGTCCGCGGCCAAAGACAGACATTGGCCGGATTCCCATGGCTCGCGACACCACTGACGATACGCCGCTCGACAACCGGGACACGCTCGCCGCGTGGATCGCAAGCGGCGAAAAGGAGCCGGCGGCCTTCCGCATCGGCACCGAACACGAGAAGTTCGGCTTCGTGCACGGCACGCACGCACCGGCGCCCTACGAGGGGCCGAACGGCATCGCCGCGCTGCTGAGGGGCATGGAAACGCTCCTCGGCTGGGAGCCGATCTACGATGGCGATGCGATCATCGGCCTCGCCGATCCGGTGGCCGGCGGCGCCATCAGCCTGGAGCCGGGCGGCCAGTTCGAGCTCTCCGGCGCGCCGCTGGAAACCCTGCACCAGACCTGCCGGGAGGCAAACGCCCACTTGGCCCAGGTGCGCGAGGTCGCCAAACCGCTCGGCCTTGGCTTCCTGGGAATGGGCGTGGCGCCGACCTGGTCGCGGTCTGACATGCCGCGCATGCCCAAGCAGCGCTACGACATCATGACGGAGTACATGAAGAAGGTCGGCACGCTCGGCCTCGACATGATGTACCGGACCGCCACGATCCAGGTGAATCTCGACTATGCGAGCGAGGCCGACATGGTGCGCAAGATGCGCGTCGGGCTGGCGCTGCAGCCCATCGCCACCGCGCTGTTCGCCAACTCGCCCTTCCTGGATGGTCGACCCTCCGGCTTCCTCTCCTTCCGGTCGGAGATCTGGAAGGACACCGATGCCGATCGGACCGGCATGCTGCCCTTCGCCTTCGACGAGGGCTTCGGCTACGAGGCCTATGTCGACTGGGTGATCGACGTGCCGATGTATTTCGTGAAGCGCGGCGATCGCTACATCGACGTCACCGGCAGCACCTTCCGCCAGTTCATGGCAGGCCGGCTGCCCCAGTTGCCCGGCGAACTGCCGACCATGGGCGACTGGACCAACCACGTCTCGACCATCTTCCCGGAAGTCCGCCTCAAGAAGTTCATTGAGATGCGCGGTGCCGATGGCGGACCGTGGCGGCGCATCTGCGCGGTGCCCGCGCTCTGGGTCGGCCTGCTCTACGACGACGGCATCCTCGACCAGGCCTGGCAGATGGTGAAGGACTGGAGCGCGGAGGAGCGCCAGGCGGTCCGCGACGCGGTCCCGCGCGAGGGGCTGGGGGCCTCGGTGGCCGGCCGGCCGGTTCTGGACGTCGCCCGCGACATGGTGGGCCTCGCCCGCGAGGGCCTGAAACGCCGCGCTCTTCTCAACAGCGCCGGCAACGACGAGACCCAATTCCTGGCCCCGGCGGAGGAGGTGATCGCCTCCGGCCGGACCATGGCGGAGCGGATGCTGGACCAGTATCGCGGCGAGTGGGGCGGCAATCTCGACCACGTCTTCACCGACTACGCGTTTTAGGCGACGCGGGGGAAGAGCGATGTCGGGATCGGCGCGCCCCCGGGCTTTTCGGCGACGGGGCGCGGCGGAAACCGCTAGACTTCTCCCCGATCCGACACGGATCGGCTGGAGGAGGCTGACATGAAGACCTCGATTGCTCACATGGCGGTCGCCGCGGTCGCCGCGGTCGCCGCGTTCGTCGCGGCGGCGCCGGCCCCGGCATTCGCCCAGGGGACCGGCTCGGAAGGCTTTTTCGAGATCCACAACGACACCGACGGCAACGTGGTCGTGGGGTTCTACACGAATGACGGCAGCGGCTGGAGCGCCAACTGGCTCGGCGACGATTTGGAGCCCGGCGAGAGCGCGGTGGCCGAATTCACCGCCGACAGCGGCGCCTGTGACCAGCTGCTGAGGGTCGGTTGGGCGGCGGAGGGCGGCGGCGAGGTGCTCGACCAGCCGATCTCCATCGACGTCTGCGACGCCAGCAACATCTATCTCGGCGACAACGAGATCGCCTACGACTGACGCCCGTGCCCGAGACCGGGAGAGGCGCCACCGCCGGCGGGTCCGGCGCGTCCGACGGGCCCCGGACCCGCCCGTCCTCCGGGCGCGCGGCACCTGGCGTTTGATCCGGCGCCACCGTCCACGGACGTGTCCATCGCGTCCCCCGTCCGAGCATACGCGGTGTGGAGCCGTGCTCCGGCGCCATCCTTTCACCGAGGGACATTTTCCCGCCAGGGGCGCTCGCCCCCTTGCCTCTGTTCAGTTCAACGTATAAAGATATCTTTATATCGAGTTCAACTGATCCGAGAGAGACCTTGGCAACCGAAAGCCCCCAGGACGTGATGCCCGAAAGCGTGGTCGGCCTCGACGCGCTCGTGGGGGGCTTGCGCGCTGCGGGGGAGCCGACGCGGCTGCGGATCCTTGCGCTGATTGCCGGCGCGGATCTGACCGTCAAAGACCTCACCACCATCCTCGGCCAGAGCCAGCCGCGCATTTCGCGTCACCTGAAGCTCCTCACGGATGCCGGCCTGATCGTGCGCGCGCCCGAAGGGGCCTGGGCCTATTACCGCCTCACCGAGGTCGACACCGGTTCGCGGCTGGTCGATCATCTCCTGTCGCAGCTCGACCCGGCCGATCCGACCCTGTCCCGCGACCGGGAGCGGCTCGTATCCGTCCAGCGCGCGCACGCCGAGACCGCGTCGGCCTACTTCGCCGCCAATGCCCATGCCTGGGATGCGCTGCGGACGCTGCACGTGCCTGAAGCCGCCGTGGAGGCGGCGATGCGCAACCTGGTCGGCGCTGCGTCCTTCCAGACCATGCTGGATCTGGGCACCGGCACCGGGCGCACGCTGGAGCTCTTCGCCGACTGCTACGAGCGGGCCCTGGGTATCGACGCCAGCGCCGCGATGCTGTCCGTTGCCCGGGTCAATCTTGCCAAGGCCGGCATCCAGCACGCCCGGGTACGCCAGGGCGACATCTTCGCGCTTCCGGTTGAGCCGGATTCCTACGATGTGGTCACGCTGCACCAGGTGCTCCACTACCTGGAAGATCCGGCTGGCGCCATCGAGGAGGCTGCCCGCGCCGTCCGCCCCGGCGGCCGTCTGCTGGTGGTCGATTTCGCGCCCCACGACCTGGAATTCCTCCGCTCCGACCACGCCCATCGCCGGCTCGGTTTCTCCCACGAGCAGGTGTCGGGCTGGCTCGCTCAGGCGGGCCTCGAGACGGTTGTCGTCGAGGACCTGGCGCCGGAGCGCGCATCTCCCGCCGATCTCACCGTCACCCTCTGGCTCGGCCGCGACGCACGCATGCAGATCGCAGCCGGCCAGGCATCCAAAACCCTGGAGACCATCGGATGAACGAGACCAATACCCTCGGCCGCCCGTCGGCCGGCCACCCGAAGATTTCGGCCTCCTTCGAGTTCTTCCCGCCCAAGAACCAGGCGATGGAAGAGACGCTGTGGGCCTCCGTGAAGCGTCTCGAGCCGCTCAAGCCGCGCTTCGTCTCCGTGACCTACGGGGCCGGCGGGTCCACCCGTGAGCGTACCCATCGGACGGTGAAGCGTATCATCGACGAGACCTCGCTGAAGCCCGCCGCGCACCTGACCTGCGTCGGTGCGACGAAGGACGAGGTCAACGAGGTCATCCGCGACTATTGGGAAGCCGGCATCCGACATATCGTGGCGCTGCGCGGCGATCCACCGGCCGGCGCCGGCACGGCCTACGAGCCGCATCCCGGCGGCTATGCCAATGGCGCCGAGCTGACCGCTGGCATCCGCGAGATCGGCGATTTCGAGGTCTCCGTTTCGGCCTATCCCGAGCGCCATCCCGACAGCGCCGACTGGGACGAGGACATCGACAACCTGAAGCGCAAGGAAGATGCCGGGGCCACCCGCGCCATCACCCAGTTCTTCTTCGAGAACGACATGTTCGAGGAGTATCTGAACCGGGTCCGCAACGCCGGCGTCACCCTGCCGATCGTGCCGGGCATCGTGCCGGTGCACAACTTCAAGCAGGTCGCCCGCTTCTCCGCCGCCTGCGGAACCACCGTTCCGGACTGGCTGGAGCGGCGTTTCGAAGGGCTGGACGATGATGCCGAGACCCGTCGCCTGGTCGCCGCCGCCGTGGCCGCGGAACAGGTTCTCGACCTCAACGCCCGTGGCATCACCGACTTCCACTTCTACACGATGAACCGGTCGGAACTGGTCTACGCCCTGTGCCACCTCCTGGGCATCCGCGCCGACGAGGCCGTCGAGGCCGCCGCCTAGCGCTTGCGCCTTCATCCGGCCGGGCCCTGTCCGGCCGTCCGACGACGGCTCCGTCCCGCCGGGACGGGGCCACACGTCTTGAAGCACCGGCGAAGCGGGACACCGTCCGGCCTCGCCGGTGCAACCGAACCAAGTCTTGGAGCTGCCCAGTGACGCCGCGCAGCGGCGACCGGCTCCGAAACCGAGGGAATTCTTAAATGGCTCTTCGCCGCTCCGACGCCTTCGACCGCTTCAGCGCCGCCGCCGCGGATCGCATCCTCGTGCTCGACGGTGCCATGGGGACGATGATCCAGGACCTCAGGCTCGACGAGGAGGCCTTTCGCGGCGAGCGCTTCGCCGACTGGCCAAAGGACCTGAAGGGCAACAACGACCTTCTGATCCTGACCCAGGGTCCGGCCATCAAGGGCATCCACAAGGCTTATCTTGAAGCCGGCGCCGATATCGTCGCCACCAACACCTTCTCCTCCACGACCATCGCTCAGGCCGACTACGGCATGGAGGAGCTGGCCGTCGAGATGAACCGCGAGGGCGCTCGCCTGGCGCGCGAAGCAGCCGACGAGGTGGCCGAGGCCACCGGCCGGCCGCGGTTCGTTGCCGGCGCCATCGGCCCGACGAACCGGACCGCGTCGATCTCGCCGGACGTCAACGACCCCGGCTATCGCGCCGTCGCCTTCGACGATCTCGCCAAAGCCTACGGCGATGCCGCGCGCGGCCTGGTGGAGGGCGGCGCCGATCTGCTGCTTCTGGAGACCATCTTCGACACGCTGAACGCCAAGGCTGGCATCTACGCCTTCGAGCAGCTGTTCGAGGAGCTTGGCTACCGGCTGCCGGTGATGATCTCCGGCACCATCACCGACCTGTCCGGCCGCACCCTGTCCGGCCAGACGCCGACCGCCTTCTGGCACTCCGTCGCCCATGCCGCCCCGATGACGGTCGGCCTGAACTGCGCGCTGGGCGCCAAGGAGCTGCGCGGCCACATCGCCGAGCTGTCCGGCGTCGCCGACACCTTCATCTGCGCCTATCCGAATGCCGGCCTGCCGAACGAGCTCGGCGAGTATGACGAGAGCCCGGAGGCGATGGCCAAGCAGCTCGACGCCTTCGCGCGCGACGGCCTCGTCAACGTGCTGGGCGGCTGCTGCGGCACCACTCCGGACCACATCCGCGCCATCGCCGAGGTGGCGGGCATTCACAAGCCGCGCGCCATCCCGCAGATCGCTCCGAAAATGCGCCTGTCCGGCCTGGAGCCGTTCGTGCTGACCGACGACATCCCGTTCGTGAATGTCGGCGAGCGCACGAACGTCACCGGCTCGGCCCGCTTCCGCAGGCTGATCAAGGAGGGCGACTACGGCACTGCGCTCGAGGTGGCCCGCGACCAGGTCGAGAACGGCGCCCAGATCATCGACGTCAACATGGACGAGGGCCTGCTCGATTCCGAGCAGGCGATGGTCACCTTCCTGAACCTCGTCGCCGCGGAGCCCGACATCGCCCGCGTGCCGATCATGGTCGACTCGTCCAAGTGGACGGTGATCGAGGCCGGTCTGAAGTGCATCCAGGGCAAGGGCATCGTGAACTCCATCTCGCTCAAGGAAGGCGAGGAGGCGTTCATCGAGCAGGCGGAGAAGGTGCGCCGCTACGGGGCCGCCGTCGTGGTCATGGCCTTCGACGAGACCGGCCAGGCCGACACCTACGAGCGTAAGACCGAGATCTGCGCCCGCTCCTACAAGATCCTGACCGAACAGGTCGGCATCGCGCCGCAGGACATCATCTTCGACCCGAACATCTTCGCCGTGGCGACGGGCATCGAGGAGCACAACAACTACGGCAACGACTTCATCGAGGCGACCGGCTGGATCCGCAAGAACCTGCCGCACGCCCACATCTCCGGCGGCGTGTCGAACCTGTCCTTCTCGTTCCGCGGCAACGAGCCGGTGCGCGAGGCGATGCACTCGGTGTTCCTCTACCATGCCATCCAGAACGGCATGGACATGGGCATCGTGAACGCCGGTCAGCTCGCGGTCTACGACGACCTCGACGCCGAGCTGCGTGAGCTCTGCGAGGACGTGGTGCTCAACCGCCGCGACGACGGCACCGACCGCCTGCTGGAAGTGGCCGAGCGCTACAAGGGCGACGGCGGCAAGAAGCGGGTCGTCGATCTCTCCTGGCGCGAGGCTGAGGTCGAGAAGCGGCTGGAGCACGCCCTCGTCCACGGCATCACCGACTTTATCGAGGAGGACGTGGAGCTCGCCCGCCAGCGGGCGGAACGGCCGCTGCATGTCATCGAGGGGCCGCTGATGGCCGGCATGAACGTGGTCGGCGACCTGTTCGGCGCCGGCAAGATGTTCCTGCCCCAGGTGGTGAAATCGGCCCGCGTGATGAAGAAGGCCGTCGCCTACCTCATGCCCTACATGGAGGAGGAGAAGAAGCAGCTCGGCACCGACGAGAAGTCGAACGCCGGCAAGATCCTGCTCGCCACGGTGAAGGGCGACGTCCACGACATCGGCAAGAACATCGTCGGCGTCGTGCTCCAGTGCAACAATTTCGACGTCATCGACCTTGGCGTGATGGTGCCCTCCCAGCGCATCCTGGAGACGGCGAAGGAGGAGAAGGTCGACATCATCGGCCTGTCCGGCCTGATCACGCCCTCCCTCGACGAGATGTGCGCGGTGGCTGGCGAGCTGGAGCGCGAAGGCTTCGACGTGCCGCTGCTGATCGGCGGCGCGACGACCTCCAAGATCCACACGGCGGTGAAGATCCACCCGAACTACGACCGCGGCCAGGCGATCTACGTCACCGACGCCAGCCGCGCCGTGGGCGTCTGCTCGAAGCTGATGTCGGCCAATCGGAACGACTATTTCGAGGAGATCCGGGCGGATTACGAGAAGGCGGCGGATTCCTATTCGCGCGGCCAGACCTCGAAGAAGCGGCTGGCGATCGCCGACGCGCGCGCCAAGCGCGTCCAGGGTGACTGGACGCCGTTCCAGACGCCGTCCTTCCTCGGCACCAGGGCCTTTGAGAACTATCCGCTGGAGACGCTCGTCGACTATATCGACTGGACGCCGTTCCTCGCCGCCTGGGAGATCAAGGGCACCTACCCGATGATCCTCGACGACCCGAAGGCGGGACCGGCGGCGCGGGCGCTGATGGACGATGCGCGCGCCATGCTCAAGCAGATGGTTGAGGAGAAGTGGCTGACGGCGAACGGCGTCATCGGCTTCTGGCCGGCCGGGGCGGAGGGCGACGACATCGTCGTCTACGAGGACGAGGCGCGCACGAAGAAGATCGCCACGCTGCACTCGCTGCGCCAGCAGATCGCCCGGGACCGTGACCGGCCGAACGCTGCCCTGTCGGACTTCGTCGCGCCGCTGGATGCCGGCGTGCCGGATTATGTCGGCGGCTTCTGCGTCACCGCCGGCCTCGGCGAGGAAGAGGTTGCGGAGCGCTTCGGCAAGGCCAACGACGACTATTCCAAGATCCTGTCGCAGTCGCTGGCCGACCGGCTGGCGGAGGCCTTCGCGGAACACATGCACGAGCGTGTGCGCCGCGAGTTCTGGGGCTACGCTCCGGACGAGGACCTCACGCCGGCCGACCTGATCGGCGAGAAGTATCAGGGCATCCGCCCGGCGCCCGGCTACCCGGCCCAGCCGGACCACACCGAGAAGGCGACGCTGTTCGAGCTTCTCGACGCGGAGAAGCAGACCGGGGTGAAGCTGACGGAGTCCTACGCCATGTGGCCGGCCTCCTCCGTTTCCGGCCTCTATTTCGGCCGGCCGGAGAGCTTCTATTTCGGCGTCGGCAAGATCGAGCGCGACCAGATCGAGGACTACGCCGCCCGCAAGGGCTGGACGGTGGAGGAAGCGGAGCGCTGGCTCGCCCCGATCCTCAACTACCAGCCGAGCGCCTACAAGGAAGCGGCGGAGTAAGAGCAAAGCCAGGAAAAGTGCTCTTGCGGTTTTCCGTGCGGCTTTGCGGTCTGAGAAACTAACGAGGCCCGCTTCCGACAGGAGGCGGGCCTTTTCTTTTCGACAGGAGGGCCGTCGGCTCACGACGTTCCCAAGCCTCCGGAAGACAGGCGGCGGCAGCCCCTACGCCCGTGCCTCCATCAACCAGCACGCCGCCGTGTAGCGGACCGCGTCGCCCTCGACATAGGGGGCAAGGCCTTCGCGCGCCGCGGCGAGCGCCCGCTGTTTCGTGTCTTCATCGAGATCCTCCGCCAGCCGGCCGAGCGGACCAAGCCGGGTGAGGTAGAGGTCGAGGTCGACCGCGGAGAAGCGGCACGCCACGTCGATGGGCTCCACCGACACCCGATCCCAGCCCGCATCGCGCAAGATCGCGCGCACCTTGTCGCCGTCGGCGAAGGCGAACTGGCCGGGCGCGTCGGGATCGAAGCTAGGCCGCCCCGGCAGGTGCGGCGCCGCGGCCCGCACGGCTGCCGTCATGAACCCGTTCTCCTTCGGATGGCGCCACGCCGCCATTCGCAGCGGCGCCCCGGGCTTCGCCGCCCGCCGGAGATTGGCGAATGCGGCGACGGAATCGGAGAAGAACATCACCCCGAAGCGCGACACGATCGCGTCGAAGGCGTCCGCTTCGAAGGCATGCGTCTGGGCATCGCCGTGCTGGAAGCGCGCCGGCAGACCGGTCTCCGCGGCACGCCTTTGCGCCAGCGCCAGCATCGGCTCGGAGACATCGAGGCCGACGCACGCGCCGCCTGGGCCCAGCCGCCGCGCCACCGCCAGCGCCGTTGCCCCTGTCCCGCAGCCGACGTCCAGCACCCGGCCGGAATGCCCCTCCGGCACGGCTTCCGCCAGGATCGGCTCGAATCCGGCAAACATCCGGTCGAGGGTTTCCTGCGCGTCCACCCAGGCGCTGCCGCCCAGCCCGTTCCACAGCTCGATCTGCTCCTCGTTCACTGCCGCCTCGGTCATGTTCGTCGCGCTCCATGCTTGCGATTGTCCATGTTGCGCGGCATCCTGCCAGTTCAAGTCGACTTGAGGTCAAGGGCCATGCGCGATCCCGACATATCCGAGGTGGCGAGCCGTTCCGGCGTGCCCGCCTCGACGCTGCGCTATTATGAGGAAAAGGGCCTGATTGCCTCGACCGGCCGGCGCGGCCTGAAGCGGACCTTCGATCCGCAGGTCACCGAGCGGCTGGCCCTGATCGCGCTCGGACGGGCGGCCGGCTTTTCGCTGGACGAGATCGCCGCCATGTTCGGACTCGACGGCCAGCCCGACATCGACCGGGCGGCGCTCGCGGCCAAGGCCGACGCGCTGGACGTCCGCATCCGCGAGCTCACTGTCATGCGCGACGGGCTGCGCCACGCCGCCGCCTGCACCGCGCCGAGCCACATGGAGTGCCCGACCTTCCGCCGCATCGTGAAGGCCGCCGCCTCCGGCGCCCTAGCGGCTCCCGGTCGTCGCATGCCCGGCGAGGCCTAGGCCCCATGCCCATGTCGTCTGTTCGCGTGGGCGCAATGGCGGTCACACGCAGGGCGACAGAACGCGTGGCCGGGCGGCGATCCGTCCGCGACGATCAGCGCAGCAGCACCGCGCAAACAGGTGCTGGACAGCGCGTGCCACCTTCCGCACCCTTCCGCTTCGGGCTCAGCCATCGGAAGGTCGGGACAGGCGCATGACGATCCTCAATCTCGACGCCCTCATGCGGCCGCGCTCCGTCGCGCTCGTCGGACCGAACAGGCTCGAGCCGGATCGGCTGGCTCTCGTCGCGGACCGCCTGGCACCGTGCGGGACGGCGCGGTGGGCCATCGGCCTGGGCGCGGACTGTCCCGGCTTCGACGCCGCAACCCTGGGCGACCCGGGGGTCGCGCCGGACCTCGCCGTCTATCTCGGCGGGCCGGACCACGCCGTGGAGACCGTTGCGGCCCTCGCCGAAGCCGGCACCCGGGCCGTGGTGGCGTTGTCGGTGGGCTATGACGCCTGGCCGGACGATGTGCTGCGCCGCGCGCTGGAAGCCGGGCGCAGCCGGGGGCTGCGGCTGGTCGGACCGGGCAGCATAGGGGTCCGGGTTCCCGGTGCCGGCCTGGACGCCTCGCTCATGGTGCACGCGGGCAGACCAGGCGACCTGGCCCTCGTCGCCCGCTCCGGGGCCATCGTGAACGCCACCCTTGCCTGGGCCGCCCGCCATGGGGTCGGGTTTTCCGGCGTCGTCTCTCTTGGCCAGAAGGCGGACGTTGATGTGGGCGACCTGCTGGACTGGTTCGCCACCGACGGCCGCACGCGGGCCATCCTCATCCACATGGAAACGATCTCCGATCCGCGGAAATTCATGTCGGCGGCGCGCGCTGCGGCGCGTACCAAACCCGTCGTCGTGCTCAGGTCCGGCCTGACCCGTGACCTGCCGCGGGCCATCGACAGCCTGTGCAGCCGGCTCGCCCCAACCGACCGGGTCTACGATGCCGCGTTTGCCCGGGCCGGTCTCGTGCGGGTGTTCGACATCGACGAGGTGTTTGAGGCGGCGGAAACCGTGAGCCGCTTCAAGGCGCCCGCCGGCGGCCGGCTCGGGGTGATTGCCAACGGGCGCAGCCTCGCCTCTATGGCGGCGGACAGGCTCGCAGCCAGTGGCGGAAAGCTCGCCCACTTCGGGGAGACGACGACAGCCGTGCTCGAGCCGCTGGTGCGCAGCGGGACGTGGCCGGCAAACCCCGTGATCCTGCAGGACGACGCGGATCCGACGGCGCTGGCGGAGACCCTGGCCGCGCTCCTCTCCGACCGCGAGGTGGATGGCGTGCTGGCGGCCGCGGCACCGACCTCGGTCGCGCCGGTTGCACCGCTGGTGGACGTGCTGATTGCGGCGGCGACGGAGCATCGCAAGCGGGCGCTGCGGCGCAAGCCGATCCTTGCGGTGCTTCTCGACCTGGAACCGGAGGAGGAACGGCGTCTCAGCGAGGCCGGCATCCTGGTCAGGCAGTCGCCGGGGGCAGCCATCCGGAGCTTCCAGCATCTGGTGAACTACGGCCGGGGCCAGGAAGAGCTCGCCTCGACGCCGCCGGAAGGCCCGCCCATGGAGGCGCCGCTTCTCGACGAGGCGCGCTCGATCATCGAAGCGGCGCTGGACGAAGGCCGATCGCAGCTCGGCCAGGCCGAGAGCCGCCGGCTGCTGCGGGCCTTCGGGATCGAAACGCTGGAGCGGACGCTGGCGACCACGCCGGAAGAGGCGCGGATTGCAGCGGCGGCGCTGCTCGCCGGCGCGCCCCGCTGCCGGATCGGTCCAGCCTACGACGATGCCACCACCGCACGGCCGATCGCGGTGGAGGTCGCCAGCGCGGCGGGCGCCGAAAGGCTGGCCTCGTTTCTCCTGTCGGGCGGGGCCTCCTCGGCTGGCGGTCCGGTGCCCGAGGCGGTCGCGCTGGAACCGGCGCTGCCGGCCGCCGACACGATCGCGTTGGCCGCCGGCATCGTCGACGACCCGGCGTTCGGCCCGGCCGTTGTGCTCGCGCATGCCGGGGCTCTAGCCACCGCCGCGCCGGTCTCCGTCGAGCTGCCGCCGCTGGATCTCAAGCTCGCGGCCGGCATGGTCGACCGGCTCGGGCTGGATGGGCTCGAACCGGGAGAAGCGGACAGGGAGGAGGGCGCGGGTGATCGCGGCGCGCTGTTGCTCGCCCTGGCGCGCGTCGGGCAGCTTGCGGCCCGGTTCCCCGAGGTCCGCGCCATCGATGTCGCGCAGCTTCTGGTCGGCGGCGGGCACGTGCGTGCCGCGGACGTGACCGTTCACGTGGCTCCGGTCGGACCGGTGGCGGGCCGTCTCGGCCATCCGCGACTGGCCATCCGGCCCTACCCGAACGAGTGGCAGCGCGACCTGACGCTCCGCGATGGCCGCCGGCTGGAGGTGCATCCGATCCGTCCGGAGGACGAGCCAGCCTACAAGGCCTTCCTGGAATCCATCGACCCGGAGGATCTGCGGCTGCGCTTCTTCGCGCCGTTGCGCCACATCGGCCACGCGATGCTCGCTCGCCTGACGCAGCTGGACTATGCCAGGGCGATGGCGTTCGTGGCGAAGGATCCGCGGACGGGCGCCATCCAGGGGTCGGTGCGGCTTCACGCCGATCCGGATCACCGCATCGGCGAGTACGCGATCCTTCTGCGCTCCGAGCTCAAGGGGCAGGGGCTCGGCTGGGCCCTGATGAGCCTGATCATCGAATATGCCCGGGCAGACGGGCTGCAGGAGATCGTCGGCGAGGTCCTGCGCGAGAACACTACCATGCTGGCGCTGTGCACCGCGCTCGGCTTCGAGGTGAAGCCTGTGCCCGACGACGAGGGCCTCGTGGAGGTTCATCTTCCCGTCGCCCAGACCGACATCCGCTTCCACGACGACCTTGGTCAGCTTCACGCAAGCTCCTAGGGGCTATCACAGGATGTGTCGGATGAGCGCCTCGCGTTCTCCGCACGTCCGGCTCGCACCTGCCCGTTTTTGTACGGATTCCAAAGTGGGGTCGGTGTAAGATGAAGCGAACACCGGCTTCCCGCCCTTTCAGCATGTCGCAGTCGCCGGTTTCGATCGAGCGGCGTTTGTAGACCGGGGCTTTGGGACGGGGTCGACACGGTGGCGGCACGCATCGCTGATGGGGATTGAGCATCATGATCAAGAAACCTCCGATCCCGAGCGATGACGCTGCGCGAGTGGCCGCGCTCCGGCGCCTCGCAATTCTCGATACGGAACGCGAGGCGTCCTTCGATCGGCTGGTCCAGCTTGCATCGCGGCAGTTCCGGGTGCCGATCGCGCTCATCAGCCTGATCGACAAGGAACGCGAATGGTTCAAGGCTTCGTGCGGTTTCGGCCGCATGGATCTCGACCGGGATCTCGCCTTCTGCACCTACACCATCCTTGACGACGAGGTGATGGTCGTGCCGGACGCGCGGCTCGATCCGCGCTTCTGCGACAACCCGCTGGTCACCGGCGAGCCGCATATCCGCTTTTATGCCGGAGCCCCGATCTACTCCGCCGAGGGCTACAAGATCGGCACGATTTGCCTGGTGGACAGCGAGCCTCACCCGGATTTCAGCGCGGATGACGAGGCGCTGCTCGCCGACCTGGCGGCCATCACGTCCGACCAGATCCAGATCCGATACGAGGCCACTGACGTCCTCACCGAGGTGGAGTCGCGGATCAAGGTGGAGAACGACCTCGCCTCGGCGGAGAACTGGCTCTCGCTGTTCCTGCGCTACTCGCCGGTCGCCGTGG
Source organism: Amorphus coralli DSM 19760 (assembly GCF_000374525.1). Lineage (GTDB taxonomy): Bacteria > Pseudomonadota > Alphaproteobacteria > Rhizobiales > Amorphaceae > Amorphus > Amorphus coralli. Next base: position 84,085 of record NZ_KB894575.1, on the reverse strand, counting down.
CGATGTTCGACCGCGAGATGCATTACGTGGCGGCGAGCCGGCAGTGGCGCGAACTGTTCGGCATAGAGGGGCTCAAGCTGGTCGGCCAGTCCCCCTACGACGTTGCCCAGGGCGCTCCCACTCCCTGGCGTCAGCAGAACGAGACGGCGCTCGCCAACGGCACATTCTCGATCGAGGAACATTGGGTCACCCGGCCCGACGGCTCGCACGACTGGATCGAACGGCAGGTGCGACCGTGGCGTGACGCCAACGGAGAGATCGGTGGGCTCGTGGTGTTCGCGGAGGTCATCACCGGGCGCAAGGATGCCGAAGCCGCGCTGCAGAAGAACCGCAACTTCCTCGAAACGGTGCTTCAGAACGTCCAGGACGGCATCGTGGTGTGTGACGAGGCGGGCAAGCTGACACTTTTCAACGGTGCTGCCCGCGCGTTTCATGGCGTCGATGCATCGCCGATGCCGCCCGAACAGTGGTCTCAGCACTACGACCTGTATCGGGCAGATGGAAAAACCCCGCTCGAAACGGCGGAGATCCCCCTGTTTCGCGCGCTTCAGGGCGAAGTGGTCAGCGCCCAGGAGATGGTGATCGCGCCTCACGGCAAGCCTGCGCGCACCCTGGTCGCACAGGCAAAGCCACTGTTCGATGTCGAGGGGCGGAAGATCGGCGCGGTGGCGTCGATGCACGACGTCACCCGCGAACGGCTGGCCAAGGAGCAGCTGAGCGCCACGACCGCGCGCTACCGGGCCATCTTCGAGAATTCCTTCCAGCTCTGCAGCCTCATCAGCCTCGACGGGACGGTGATGGAGGTCAACCAGACGGCGCTCGACTTCCTCGGTCGCACACGCGACGAGACGATGGGAATGAATTTGTGGGACGGAAACTGGTGGGGCGGACGCTCCGGCAACCGGTCCGAACTGCAAGACGCCTTCAGGAAGGCCTGCGAAGGCGAGTTCATCCGGTTCGAGACGGATATCAGTGGCGCCCGTGGCCGAACGATGCCGATCGATTTCTCGCTGATGCCGGTCATGAGCGACGACGGCAAGGTGATCAACGTCCTCGCCGAGGGCCGGGACATGTCGGACAAGAAGCGCCGCGACACCGAGCTGCGCCGCAGGGAGGCGGAGCTGGAGCTGATCCTCGATCATGCGCCTGCCCGCATCATCTACAAGGAAGAGGACGGCCGGATCATCCGGCTGAACTCCGCGGCCGCGCGGGCCATCAACCGCAAGCCGGAGGAGCTCGAGGGACGCTATCTCTCGGAGTTCGCGCCGCGCTTTGCCGAGAAGGTGCAGGCCGACGACGCGCTGGTCTTCGCAGCCGGCCAGCCCTCGCTCGGCGCCGTGGAGGAATATATCGCCCGCGATGGAGCCCGCTCGTGGGTCAAGACCGATCGGGTCCCGCACATCGATCCGGCAACCGGCCGCCGCTACATGTTCGTGGTGTCCACCGACATTTCGGCGGAGAAGAGGGCCGAAGAGGCGCTGATCAGGAGCAAGGAACGATACCGGTCGCTCTACAACAAGACGCCCGTCATGCTGCATTCCATCGACCGGAACGGGCGGCTTCTTTCCATCTCTGATTTCTGGCTCGAGCGCCTCGGCTACGAGCGCGACGAGGTGATCGGCCGCAAGTCCTCGGAATTCCTCACACCGGAATCGGCCCGCAAGGCGATCGAGGAAGTCCTGCCGGTCTTCATGCAGACCGGCACCTGCAAGGACGTCGAGTACCAGATGGTGACCAAGACCGGGGAGATCGTCGATATCCTGCTCTCCGCGGTCTCAGAGTACAACGCCGACGGCTCGATCGAACGCACCATGGCGGTCCTGGTCGACATCACCGAACTGAAGGCGCTCTACAGCCAGCTGATCCAGGCGCAGAAAATGGAATCCGTCGGGCAGCTCACCGGCGGCCTGGCCCACGACTTCAACAACCTGCTCGGCGTCGTGATCGGCAACCTGCAACTGATGCAGAGAACGGTCACCGGCGACGACAAGTTTGCCCGGAGGCTGCACGCCGCGCTCGGTGCGGCCGAGCGCGGCGCGGAACTGACGAAGCGCCTGCTGGCCTTCGCGCGGCGCCAGAAGCTGGAAACCGAAAGCGTGGCCGTGAATCCGCTGATCCAGGACATGAGCGGCATCCTGAAGGGGACGCTGTCCAACATCATCACGCTGGACCTCGAGCTGGGAGGCGGCATACCCAACGTTCGCACCGACGCGTCCCAGCTTGAAACGGCGCTTCTGAACCTGGTGGTCAACGCGCGCGATGCCATGCCGAATGGCGGTCGGATCGTGGTGGAAAGCCGGGCTGTCCGGTTCACGGATCAGGACGCGGCGATGAACGGGGATCTTCAGCCGGGCGACTATGTCGAGATCTCGGTCAGCGACACGGGAAGCGGCATCCCGAAAGAATGCCTCGACAAGGTGTTCGAGCCCTTCTTCACCACCAAGCAGGCCGGGGGCGGCAGCGGTCTCGGCCTCAGCATGATCTACGGGTTCATCCGGCAATCCGGCGGATATGTGAAGATCTACAGCGAACCGGACCGGGGCACATGCGTTCGCCTCCTGCTGCCGGCGGACACCTCGCAGGTGTCCGCAGTCCCTGTGGAACACCCGCGGGGCAGCGATCGCCAGGGCGCCGGCGAGACCATCCTCGTTGTGGAGGATCAGGACGATGTGCGCGAGGTGGCCGTCGGCATGCTGGAGGAGCTGGGATACCGGGTCCTGACCGCGTCCGGCGGGCGGGACGGGCTCACCGTTCTGCGGTCGGCGGAAAGCGTCGACCTCGTCTTTTCCGACATCGTGATGCCGGGAGAGCTGGACGGGCCGCAGTTCGCGGAGGAGGTGCGCCGCCTGCATCCCGATCTTCCGGTCCTCTTTACGACCGGCTACACGGAGGCCACTGTTCTGCACAGCCGCGCAATTCACCTGGGACGGGACCTGGTGACGAAGCCCTATCGAATGGCAGATCTGGCCGAAAAGGTGCGGCGAGCCCTGGACAAGGTTCAGGTGCTATCGAAAGAGCCGGTCCCGCATGTCTAGCGGGGCTCCGAGAGGCATGGACATGAGCCGTCAGAACCGTCTTCTGATCATCGATGACGAGCCCGAAATCCGGGCCTACTTCCGCGATATCGCGGAAGAGATGGGATTCGTGGTCGAGGAGTGCAGCGAGTTCGAGTCGTTCGACCGGGCCTATGCGGCACTGGAACCGACGGTGATCCTGCTCGATCTGTCGATGCCGGACCACGACGGGATCGAGTTCCTGCGCGAACTCGGCCGGCGCGGGTGCACGGCTGCCGTGCTTCTGTCCAGCGGTCAGGACGAGCGGGTGCTGGCGACGGCCCAGCGCCTGGGCGAGATGCTCAAGCTTCCGATGAGAGGCGTGCTGCAGAAGCCCGTCTCGGTGATCGATCTGGAGACGGCGCTGGAAGAGGTGTTCGTGGAGTCGGCCGGTATCACGTCCGAAGCCCTCGAGAATGCCATCCGGAACGGCGAGCTGGTCGTCTACTACCAGCCGAAGGTCGATCTCCGCTTCGGAGACGAGTATCCGATCGTCGGGGCCGAAGCGCTCGTGCGCTGGCAGCATCCCACGCGAGGGCTGGTGCCGCCGGACCGCTTCATTCCAATGGCGGAGGAAACCGCCCTGATCGGACCGCTCACCGAAGAGGTGCTGCGGATCACGGCGGAACAGCTCACAGACTGGCGCAGGCAGAATGTCTCGCTTCCCATCTCCGTCAATCTGTCGCCGCTGCAGCTTACCGACCTGACGCTGCCGGACCGGCTCGCCTCGCTCCTGCGGACCTACCAGATCGATCCCAGACTGCTGATCGTCGAAGTGACGGAGCAGGCGGCCATGGCGGACATCGGCAAGGCGACCGACATCTTGACCCGGCTCAGGCTGAAGTCCATCGAAGTGTCGCTCGACGATTTCGGCGCGGGCTTCTCGTCGCTGGTCGAAATCTACCGGATGCCGCTGTCCGAGCTGAAGTTCGACCGCAGCCTGATCACGGACCTGGATCGCGACTCCGGTGCCCGTACGGTTGTGAAGGGGCTGTTGGCCCTGATGAAGGAGCTCAAGCTGCCGGTGTGCGCGGAAGGCGTGGAAACCGCGAAAACCGCGCGCCTCCTTCAGAGCATCGGCTGCGAAACGGCGCAGGGCTTCTATTTTGCCAGGCCCATGCCGGCTTACGAGTTCCTGGAGTTCGCAAAGGGGCGGCGCATTCTTGGCGCACCGGAGGCTTCTGTCGGGGCATCCGGCGCCCGCTGAGGCATCTCGCTGCCAGCCGGGACCGATGGCTGCGGAACGAACGCCTCGGGCCGCACGTTCCGCTCTGCAGCAAGGCAGTCAATCGGGGCGAACCATGACAAGACGCTCGGGAGTGATGATCGGCGCGGGCGTTGCCGCTGGAGCGGTGGTGCTGGCCGGCGCCCTCGTCGGGCGCGATCGCATCTGGGAACTGGCGGCAGGCCCTGCCGATCTTGGCCCTGTCGACTTCCGCAGCCTCGAGCCTGACCCCTGGCCGAACCACTATCTGGTCTGCCCTGCCGATCTGTGCCCGTCCGATGCAGTGCGGGCCGATCCGCCGGAATTCCCGGTATCCGCCGCCCGGCTGATCGAGCTGGTGGACGGGATCGCGGTGACCGAGCCGCGCACCGAGCGCGTCGACGATGGATCGCGTCCGCTGCAGGCCCGTTATGTCGTCCGTTCCAGGCGGATGCGGTTCCCGGACACGGTCTCCGTCGAGGCCGTGCCGCTCGGCAGCGACCGCTCCACCATCGCAGTCTACTCCCGGGCGCAGTTCGGCCGTGACGATTTCGGCGTCAACGAAAAGCGCGTCGAGCGCTGGTTGATGCGGCTGCAGGAACGGGCCCGGGCCAGGGACGGCTGAGACAGCTCAGCCGGCCGATGATTGCGGCCCGGTCTCACCGCCGCAGTTGGGCGGGATGTGGCCAAGCCAGGCCTTGCCGCGGTCGGAGGTTGCGCCGCGCACCAGTGGCCGATCCACCTCGCGGATCGCCTCGATCGGCAGCCCGGGGCCGAGCGTGTCGCTCGACAAGGGCACGGTGGAGACGACCAGGGCGCCGCTGCATCGCACCTCTGCGGCGGACGTCCAAGGCGACAAGTGCGGGCTCGCTTCCTCGAACACGTTGACCGGGTGGCCGAGATCGAAGGCCAGCGCTCCGCCAAGCTGACGGCCCTTCTGCACGCCTTGCGTGACGATGACCTCCAATGGCCGATCGGACACCGACGCCCAGTAGTCCTCCACGATCTCCACCATCGCCGGTCCGTCGAAATCCGGATAGGCCGGTTTCGACTGGGTGATGGGCGAGAGGATCCGGATCGCCGCATAGCCGACCGCGAAGCCGACGGCGAGGGCGACCACGGCGATCCGCAACCGCCGGCCCGTGGTCCGTGCGCCCGCCCGGCTTGCGGTCACGCCCCACCACAGCGCGAACGAGGGCAGCATGGGCACCAGCCAGTGGCTCTTGGCATCAACGCCGAAGACGAGCGCGGCGAGCGCCACCACCAGGATCGGCCCGATGGCCGCCCAGGTCACGAAGACGCTGGTGGAGTCCGAAGGCCGCGCGAACAGGACCGACCGCACGCAGCGCGCCAGCCGACGCGGGCTGGGGCAGGCGGCAAGCGCGATGGCGACCATCGGGACGACAGCACCGAGCGATGCGCCGACAAAGGCCATCGCGGATGTGACGTGGTGGGTGATGTCCCGCGCCTCGGTGCGCACCGCCCAGCCGAGCGGTGAGGCGTCGCGGGTGGCGAGCACGTAGAGCTGGGGTGCGAGAAGCACCAGGCCACCGCAGACCGCGATCCAGGGGCCGGGCGAGGCAAGCTGGCGGCGCCAGGCGGGCACGAGGAGGAAGGCGATGCCCAGTCCGGCGACCAGATGGAGGATCGCGTACTTCGCCCACAGGCCGCCCGCGACTGCGAGGCCGAACACGAGCCAGGCCCACCACAGCCCGGACGTGAAGGCGCCCCAGGCCGCGGCCAGTGTCAGGCCCCAGAACAGCAGCACGCCGATGTTGTGGTTGAGCTCAAGCGGATAGATCGTGAGGTAGGGGGACAGGAGCCCCATGGCAGCGGCAAGCAGGGCCGCGGTGCGGCCGCCGGCTTGGGCAGCCACCCAGACGGCGCCGGCCAGCCCGCCCAGCGCCAGGAGTTGGGCAATGGCGTAGAGCGCCTGATAGCGCAGCGGCCCGGCGAGCCGGGCGATCTCCGTCAGCCACAACGTGAACGGCGGATGGCGGGAATAGAGCGGCAGCCAGTGCTGGCCGCCGATGGCGCCTTCGGCCACATCGAGCCGGATGGAGCCCTCCAGAAGCGACGGGAGCAGGATCCAGATCGCGGCGTGCAGCAGCGCCGCTGCGGCCAGAAGGGTGAGGCCCGTGCGCAGGTCACCGGGCGGCGCGGACGCCGCCCGGCTGGATGGGTCTGAGTTCATGCTTATCCGAAGACGAAGAAGGTGCCGAAGGCGAGCGCGATCAGGACGACGCCCGGAGACAGGTCGGACAGGCGGCCGGAGAAGAGCTTGACCAGCACATAGGTGATGAAACCCAGCCCGATGCCTTCCGAGATGGAGTAGGTGAACGGCATGCCGATGGCGCAGACGGCGGCCGGGGCGACCTCGGTCGGGTCCTTCCAGTCGATATCGGCGAGGCCCTGCAGCATTATCGTCGCGACGAACAGGAGCGCGCCCGCGGTGGCGTAGGCCGGGATCGTCGCCGCCAGCGGCGAGAACAGCAGGCCGAGAGCGAACAGCACCGCCACCGTGACACCGGTGAGGCCGGTGCGACCGCCGGCTTCAACGCCGGTGGCGCTTTCCACGTAGCTGGTGGTGTTGGACGTACCGGCCAGCGAGCCGATGACCGTCGCGGTGGAATCGGCCAGGAGCGCCTGGCGCATGCGCGGCAGCCTGCCGTCCTTGTCGAGAAGGCCGGCCCGCGACGAGACGCCGATCAGCGTGCCGGCGGTATCGAACAGGTCCACCAGCAGCAGCGAGAACACCACGATCCAGAAGGTGCCGGTTGCGACCTTGGCGAAGTCGAGTGCGAACACGGTCGGGGCCGGGTTCGGCGGCAGCGATACGACGCCCTGGAAGTCCACCAGCCCGAACGGCACGCCGAGCACCGTGACGACGAGGATGCCGATGATGGTGCCGCCGACGAGGCCGATGGCGTTCAGCGCGGCGATGAGGGCGAACCCCACCAGCGCCAGGATGACGGGCGCGGAAGCGAAGTCGCCGGCGGTGACCAGCGTCGCGGGGCTGTCCACCACGATGCCGGAATTCTCCATGGCGATGATGCCGAGGAAGAGGCCGATGCCGGCGGAAATGGCCCGCTTCAGATTGTGCGGAATGGCATCGATGATTGCCCGCCTGAGGCCGATCAGCGAGATCACCACGAACAGGATGCCGGAGCAGAACACGGCGGCCAGCGCTTCCTGCCAGGTGAAGCCGATGGTCAGCACCACGGTGAAGGCGAAGAAGGCGTTGAGCCCCATGCCCGGGGCAAGCGCGATCGGATAGTTGGCGGCGAGCGCCATGATCAGCGTGCCGGCGATGGCGGCGATCGCCGTGGCCACGAAGACCGGTCCTTCCGGCATGCCGGCCGCGGCCAGGATGCTCGGGTTGACGAAGAGAATGTAGGCCATCGTCAGGAAGGTGGTGACACCTGCGACGATCTCGGTCCGGGCGGTGGTGCCGTTTGCTGTGAGGCCGAACGTGCGGTCGAGAAGGCCGTGGGGCCGGTCGTGGGGGGCTGGCGGCATGGGCGGATCTCCTGGCCGGGAGGCTGGTCAGAGGGAAGCGTTCACGCGGACACTCCGGAGAGGAGCGGCGAACCGGGCATGCTCATCCGGGACGGAAGCGGACATTGCGATGCACATGCGCCAGTGCGCCGCACTGTAGACTTATTTTGCCGGTTCGCCGAGAAGCGCGTAGGCGGTTTGCACCGTTACGGCGGGTCGGTCGTCGCCATGGGCGCTCAGGGTGATGCGTCCGAACGCCATCGTGCGGCCGAGACGGATCACCTCGGCGGTAGCGAGCGTGTCCCTGCCTGCGACCGGTCGCAGGAAGTGGGTGGTCTGGTCGACGGTGGTCATCGGACGGTAGCCGCCGGAGGCCGCCGATACCGCGAACACCATCGCGGTGTCGGCGAGCGCCATCAGCGCCTGGCCGCAGACCACGCCGTTGTCGCGGGTGAGCCGGTCGGAGAACGGCATCCGCAGCACCGCGTCGGCCTCGCCGATCCGCTCGATGGTCAGGCCCAGATCCTGGATCCACGGCGCGAACACCGTCGCCAGAAGATCGGTTGCGGCCCCGGTGTCGAATGTGCTCATCAGACGCGTCCCCCCTTCTCGTTCTGGCTCCGCCCGGGCGACAGACGGAACGCTCCGAGACCATGAACTATCGCCACGCCTACCATGCCGGCAATGTCGGAGATGTCCTCAAGCACGTCGTGGTGGCGCGGATCGTCCGATATCTGCAGAACAAGCCGGCCGCGTTTCGGGTCATCGACACCCACGCCGGGATCGGGCTCTACGATCTCACCGGCGACGAGGCGTCGAAGACAGGCGAGGCGGAGCGCGGTGTGGCGCGGGTTCTGTCGGCGGAGGCGCCGGAGGCCGTCGCCGAACTGATCGCGCCGTGGCGCGACGTCGTCGAGGCGGAGAATCCGGACGGCGCGCTGCTCGTCTATCCCGGCTCGCCCTGGCTGGTCCGCGCGCTGCTGCGGCCGCAGGATCGGCTGACGGCGGTGGAGCTGCATCCGACGGACGCGGAAACCCTGAAGGCACTGTTCGCCGGTGACGTGCAGGTGCGTACGGTGGCGCTCGACGGCTGGCTGGCGCTGAACGCCTTCGTGCCGCCGAAGGAGCGGCGCGGCCTGGTCGTCGTCGATCCAGCCTTCGAGGTGCCTGGCGAGATCGCGCGGCTCGGCAAGGGGCTGGCCGAGGCGTGGCGCAAGTGGCCCACGGGTGTCTATTGCGGCTGGTATCCGGTTAAGGTCGGCGACGAAACGGACGAGATCGAGGCGATCCTCGCCGCGGCCGGGATCGACAGGCGCTTGATGGCCGAGATCACCGTGCAGGCGCCCGACGCCGACGGTCCGATGGCCGGCTGCGGCCTGGCGATCCTCAATCCGCCCTATACGCTCGCGGACGAACTGGAGGCGCTGCTTCCCTGGCTCGCGCGGACACTCGCCCAGGCCCCCGGCGGTGGCTTTCGCGTCACACACCCGCAGCTGTAAGGGGATCGCTGGCCCGGCAGCCTTGATTCTCCACCCCCCATCCCGCATCGTCCCGGACATCGTTTCGGGTCAGGGGTCTGCCATGTTCGTCCGTCTCGCCGCCGCCATTTTCCTCGCCGCGTCCTTTGCGATGCCGGCGCAGGCCGCCGACCTCATGGTGATCGCGCCGGCGCCGACCTCCGTCGAACCGGCCCCGGTTGCCGGGCCGCTGCCCGCCTGCGCCGATCCCAAGGTGGTGAATGCGGCCCTGAAATTTTCCAACAGTGCCGAGCCGGTCTACCGGGCCGAGCGCGTCGCGGTGATCGACAACGTCTTCGAGGAGCGCCTCGACGTGAACGATCCGAGCCCGCTGGCGCGTCGCTATTGCCGCGGGCGCGCCGTGCTCGAGGACGGCCGGGTAACGGCGGCCTTCTTCCGGCTGGAGGAGCAGGGCGGCTTTGTCGGTCTCGGCTGGTCGGTGAATGTCTGCCTCGAGGGCTACGACAAATGGCGGGTCTACGACGGCTTCTGCCGCACCGCGCGCGCCGCGCCGCTCCGCTGACCGGCGAGGTCGCATCGAAGCGCACCCGGCTGGCGATGGCACGCGGAACGGTCTGGCCGCTGCTGGTGGTCATCGCCCTCTGGCTGGGCGCGGGCCTGCCGCCGGCTGCCGCGAACGACGTGTCCGGCCGGTTCGACTTCTACGTCCTGTCGCTGTCCTGGTCGCCGAGCTACTGCGCCGCCGCGGGCGACCGCGCCGATCCCGACCAGTGCGACTCGGGCCGTCCCTACGCCTTCGTGGTGCACGGGCTCTGGCCGCAATATGAGCGCGGCTTTCCCGAATACTGCTCTAGCCGCCGGGCTCCGGGCCGCGATCTCGTCAACTCCATGCTCGACATCATGCCGAGCCGCGGCCTCATCCGGCACGAGTGGAAGAAGCACGGCAGCTGCGCCGGCGTCTCGCCGCGCCGTTACTTCGAGCTGACCCGCCAGGCCTATGACAAGGTGCGGATTCCGCCGCGCCTCGTTCGGCTGGAAAAGCCCATCGTGGTGGATCCGAACGTGCTTGAGCGCGCCTTCCTCTCCATGAACGAGGGATTGACGGCCGACGCGATCGCGGTCACCTGCCGCAGCAACCGGATCCGCGAGGTCCGGATCTGCATGACCCGCGACCTGTCCGATTTCCGCGCCTGCCCGCAGGTGGATCGCAACGCCTGCCGCCAGAGCCGTCAGCGGATGCCACCGGTGCGCAGCCGATGAGCCGGCGGACGGCGGTCGCGCCGGTCGTCATCGTGGCGGGCCTTGTTGTATCGGGCGCCGCGGCGGCGCAGGACACGGCATCCGCCGATCCCTGGATGGCGATCCCCGAACCGGTGATGATCGAGCATCTCACGGTGTCGCGCTGCGAGGAGCCTCTGTCCGGGCCGTTGTCCCATGTGGACCCCGTCCGGGGGGTGCTGTCGCCAGCCGCAACGCTCTACGCGATCCCGTGCACGGCGGGCGCGAGCCGCCCCACCTACCGTCTCTATGTCCACGAAATCGGCGAGATCGAGGGCGTCCACCCGATACCGCTGGCCGTTTACACCGAGGCTTATGGCTGGCAGGGCACCGCGCTCCTGAGGGGGGTGGAATGGGACGCGGAAGCCGAACGGCTGGTCGCCGAGGGGCCACGCGGCACGGATGGGCGCATCGGCGTCGGCATCTGGTCATGGGGTGACTTCAGGCTGAAGATGGAGCGGTTCAGCCTCGTCGACGACGCCGGGACGGCGGAACGGATCTACCCGCCGGCCGAGTGAGCCGGTCGCCAGACCGTCAGGACCACCGGCCAGTCCGGATCGAGCACCGTTTCCGGTCCGGGCTGCAGGCCGTGGCGGGCGAGCACCAGTTCCGCCTTGCCGGTCGAGCAGTCGGAAAAGACCGGATTTCCGCCCGGCAGTTCGACGCCCCTGGCCCGGGTCAGGTGGAAGGCGTCGTAACCGTGCGCCAGGAAGATATCGAAGACGCCGCGTCCACCCGGAACCCCGACCGCACCGCCATCCGGCAACACGGTTGCCAGCATGTCGGCAACGGGGACGAGCACCGGCGACCACCACCAGCCGTCGTCACGTCGCTCGATGCCGCGCGCGCGGCTGGAGGCGACGATGCGAAGCCGGCCCGCCCGGTTCGGGGTCGCCTCGTGGGACAGGCGGCCGAGCAGCACCGCGTCCATCCGGTCGAGCCCCGCCTGAAACGTCCGCCAGTCGGCCTGGTTGCGCAGGGCGTCCGGCATCCGGCCATGGGCGTCCGTGATGCGGTCGTCGTCGGAGACGATCGCAAATCCCTCGATCGTCCAGCGCCGGGTATCAGGTGTTGAACTTGAAGAGGATGATGTCGCCATCGGCAACGACATATTCCTTGCCCTCGTCGCGGGCACGACCCGCTTCCTTCGCGCCCTGTTCGCCGCCGTGGGAGACATAGTCGTCATAGGCGATGGTCTGGGCGCGGATGAAGCCGCGCTCGAAATCGGTGTGGATCCGACCTGCGGCCTGGGGCGCCTTGGTCCCGGCCGGAATGGTCCAGGCGCGGGTCTCCTTCGGGCCGGCGGTGAAATAGGTGATCAGGCCGAGCAGGCCGTAGCCGGTGCGGATGAGCCGGTCGAGCCCTGGCTCGTCCAGTCCAAGCGTTTCCAGATATTCCAGCTCTTCCTCGTCGGAGAGCTGCGCGACTTCCGCCTCGATGGCCGCGGAGATCACCACGACCGCGGCACCTTCCTCGGCGGCACGGGCTGCGACACGCTCCGACTGGGAATTGCCGGTCGCAGCGGATGCCTCGTCGACGTTGCAGACATAAAGGACCGGCTTGGCGGTCAGCAGGTTGAGGCTGTCGATATCCTCGGCAAGCGAAGGGTCCTTCGCCAGCAGGGCGCGCACCGGCTTGCCCTCGCGCAGAACTTCAAGGGCTGCGTCCATGACCGGCACGATGTGCTTGGCCTCGCGATCCCCGCCGGTCGCCTTCTTGCGCAACGGCACCACCCGGCGTTCCAGGCTGTCGAGGTCGGAAAGCATCAGCTCCGTGTCGACGGTGTCGGCATCGGCGATCGGGTCGATCTTGCCATCGACGTGAGTGACGTCGTCATCCTCGAAGCAGCGCAGCACGTGCGCCACGGCGTCGACCTCGCGGATGTTGGCGAGGAACTGGTTGCCGAGTCCCTCGCCCTTCGATGCGCCGCGCACCAGGCCGGCGATGTCCACGAAGGTGAGCCGCGTCGGAACGATCTGCGCCGACTGGGCGATGGAGGCGATCTTGTCGAGCCGCGGGTCCGGCACCGCCACGTCGCCGGTGTTCGGCTCGATGGTGCAGAACGGATAATTGGCGGCCTGGGCGGCGGCCGTGCGGGTGAGCGCGTTGAAGAGCGTCGACTTGCCGACGTTCGGCAGGCCGACGATGCCGCATTTGAAACCCATTGCAGTCCTCGAAAGCGTGGGGCGGACGCGATGCGTCGCCAAGGGGAGCAAGGCCGGGTGATAGGACACTTTGGGCGGCGATCACAATGCGAAATCGGCTTTCTGCCCCGCATCGGACCGGTTGGCGGGTGACTCGGCCGGGCATCGCTCCGGGAATGTGCCGAAACGGCGAACATTCAAAGAAATTGTCGTGGCAGAAACAATCCGGCGGAACCTACTCGGCGATCCCGGCGTTGTAGCCTCGAATTCGCTTTTCGATGAGTAAAAACGAGGAGGATATGATGCGTAAGAGCTTGCTCACCGCTGTTTCCGCTGCTGCTTTGATTTCGTCCGGCATGGTTTCGCCGACTTTCGCGCAGTCGAACACTGACACGGATCAGTCTTCGCAGGTCGAGCCGCAGGCGACTGAAGCTCCGAATGCGAACGGCTCGATGAACTCCGACGCCGCGTCCGACAGCGCGCCTGTCGCTTCCGACAACGCTCAGTCCGGCGAGACGATGCAGTCCGAGGGCGATGCCGCCGATTCCGGCGAGATGGACGCCGACACCGCGGACATGAACGAAGCCAACGACGGCGCCATGACCGCCGACACCGGCGACATGGCCACCGAGCAGCCGGAAGGCACCTACCTGGCCAGCGAGCTGACCGGCGAGCCGGTTCAGAACGCCGAGGGCGAGGATCTTGCCGGCATCGAGGACTTCGTGATCGGCCAGGACGGCGCCATCAGCCACGTCATCGTCTCGTTCGGCGGTTTCCTCGGCCTTGGCGACAAGGAAGTCATGCTTCCCTGGGACCAGTTCGAGATCACCACCGATCCGGAAGACGAGGATGACCTGATCGCCCGCCTCAACATGACCGAGGAAGAGATCGAGGCGCTGCCGGAGTTCAAGTCGCAGGAAGAGGTCCGCGAGGAGACCGAGCGCCAGGCTGAGCCGGCGACCACCGGCACCGCCACGGGTACCGGTACGACGGGCACGGCGACCGGCACCACCGGCACGACTGCCCAGTAATTGGGTTGCCTGAGGGAAGCGCTGATCGGCGCTTCCTCCTCCCGGAAAAGGCCGCGCGGCAACGCGCGGCCTTTTTCTTATGGCCGGTGGTGGCGGTCAGAGGGAGACGGAAAGCAGGCGGTGGCTCAGCGTCGGACGAGTTTGCCGAGAGCCGCGAAGGGGCCGGAGGCGCCGGCATCGTCCGACCCGGCGGGTCGGGAGGGGGCAGATTTCGCCGCATTCCCGCCTTCCGACGCCTGCGGCTTTGCCTTCGAGCCGGATTTCGTCTTCTCCGCTGCCCCCTGGGTGGCGAGGTGGACCTTGTTGGCGAAGGTGGAATCCTTGCCATCCACCAGCAGCGACGCCTGATCGGCAATGGCATCCAGAAGCGGATGGAGCCAGGCGACGTCGGCCTTGGCGAAATCGTGAAGCACGTAGGGCGCGACGGCATCCTTGTGTCCGGGATGGCCGATCCCGATCCGCACCCGGCGATAGGTGTCGCCGATATGGGCATTGATCGAGCGCAACCCGTTGTGGCCGCCGTGACCGCCGCCCGCCTTCATCCGGAACTTGCCGGGAGGCAGGTCGAGCTCGTCGTAGATCACCACGACATCCTCCGGCGACAGCTTGTAGAAGCGCATCGCCTCGCCAACGGCCTGGCCCGACTCGTTCATATAGGTCTGCGGCTTGAAGAGCTGGACCTTGTCGCCAGCCAGCGTGCCGTCCGCCGTTTCCGCGTTGAAGCGGGAGCGCCAGGGCGCGAAACGGTGCCGGTCGTGAATGCGGTCCACGGCCATGAAGCCGACATTGTGGCGGTTGCCGGCATAGCGGCTGCCGGGATTGCCAAGACCGACCAGAAGCAGCATCGGATGTCGCCTCGCTCGGATGACGGGAGGGGTGTCGAGCGCGATCTGCCGCGCGGGTCCCGTCTAAAACAAAACCGCGCCGAAAGACAGCTTCCGGCGCGGTTTGCATGCATTGCAGAGGCGGCGCGGCGGCAGGGGACCGCCGCGAGGCCGATCAGCTCTCGCTGTCGCCGTCGCTGTCGCCTTCGCCCTCGCCGTCGTCGGAATCGGATCCGGTTTCGGTCTCGGTGGTCGGCTCCTCGGTCTCGCCGGCTTCCTCCGCGGCCGTCAGGACGGCCGGAGCGGCGATCGTCGCAACGGTGAAGTCGCGGTCGGTGATCGTCGGCTCGACACCGTCGGCCAGCGTCGTGGCCGAGATGTGGATGCTGTCGCCGATCTCAAGTCCGGTGAGGTCGAAGCTGATCGACTCCGGAATGGAATCCGCCGGGCACTCGAGTTCGACCGTGTGACGGACGATGTTGAGCACGCCACCGCGCTTCAGACCCGGGGACTCTTCCTCGTTCTCGAAGTGCACGGGCACTTCGACCGCGACGCGGCTGTTGCGGCCGATGCGGAGGAAGTCGACGTGGACGAGGAAGTCGCGCACCGGCTCCAGCTGATAATCGCGGGGCAGGACGCGGATCGACTTGCCGTCGACCTTGATCGTCCAGACGTGGGTCAGGAAGCCGCCGGCATGCAGCTTCAGGAACACGTCCTTGTAGGGAAGGGCGATCGGCAGCGGCTGCTGCTTGTCGCCATAGATAACGGCAGGAATCTTGTTCTCGCGGCGCAGCGCACGAGCGGCCCCCTTGCCCACCCGGTCACGCACCGTGGCTTCGAGCACGAACTCTTGAGCCATCGGTCTCTCCTTCATGGCATGAAACGAAACAAGGCCGCTCAGGGCGGCCTGTGCTTCCGATCTCCCGCCTCCAGGGGTGCGGGCAGGGCGCCTATATACGGGGATCCGCGGCCATGTTCAACCGCATTCGGTGCTCTTTCCGCGCTGCCCGCGGGTGTGGGGGCGCGGCCTCAGCGTCCGGCTGCGCGGCGGACCGCGGCGAGATCCACGGGCCGGTCGGGCAGGGTGATCTCGAAGGCGGTTCCCGGCGCTTCCTCGGCCAGCCGGATGGTGCCGCCGTGGGCGCGGACGAGCTCGGCCGCGATCGCCAGACCCAGGCCGGTTCCTCCCTTGCGGGCGGAGCCCTGGAACGGCTGAAACAAGTGTTCCCGCACTTTCGCCGGCACTCCGGGACCGGTGTCGGTGACCCGGATGGTGACGACGCTGCCCTCTCTGTGGGCTGAAATCTCCAGCCGCTTGACCAGGGCCGCACCCGTTTCCGCCTCCATCACCTGGACGGCATTACGCGACAGGTTCACCAGGACGCGAAACAGCTGGTCCGGATCGGCGTCGATCTCCAGCCGCGGTTCGATGCGGTTGTCGAACACGATGCCGGACTGCTGAGGCAGGCCGAGCACCTCGCCCACGTCATCGGCAAGCTGGCGAAGGTCGACGATGCGGCGCGAGGGCGGGGCCTCCCGGGCGCGGCCGTACGACATGACGGAGCGGGTGTAGCCCACCGCCCGGTCCAGGGTGCCGACGATCTTCGGCAGGATGCGCTGCACCGTCGGGTCCGGGCTGGAGGCCAGCCGGTCGGAGAAGAGCTGGGCGGAGGCCAGCAGGTTGCGCAGGTCGTGGTTGATCTTCGAGACGGCCAGGCCGAGATCCGCGAGCCGCCGCTTCTGCTGGATCGTGTCCGAAAGCTGCCTCTGCATGGTGGCGAGCTGGCGCTCGGCATCGCCGATCTCGTCCGCCCGGCCGGAGGGAACGATGACCCGGTCGGCGTCTTCCGGGTTCTCGGCGAAATGGCCGATCGCCGAGGACAGCCGCTTGATCGGACGCACCAGCAGCCAGCGCAGGCTCATGTAGACCAGCACCGCCGAGATGATCGAAATCATCAGCGAAAGCAGCAGGATGTTGCGCGAATAAGCGAGCATTGCGGCGCGCAGACGGCGGTCGGAGATGACGATCTCGACGCGTTCGTCCTGGCCGGGGACCGCTCCGGTCACGCGGATCGTGTGCGGATGCGCCTCGAACAGCACGCCGAAGGCGTCGACGATGGCCTGAAACGGCTTCATCTCGGAGAGATCGACGTGCACGTCCACCGTTTCCGGCGGCATGTCGATGGCAAGCAGCCTGCGGCGTTCCCCCGTCAGCAGGGCGATGGCGATTGTGTCGGTGGAGGCGAGGAGCCGGCCCTGGAGCGCCTTGGGCACTTCCGAGCCGTCGGCCAGAACCATCGCCGCGACGCTGGCGGTGGCGTGGGAATCGCGCAGCCACGACAGCCGGAAATTGGCGATCGACGGCACGTAGATGAGGATTTCACTCATCATAACGAACAGAAGTGTCAGCACCAGCAGCTTGCCGCTGAGGCCGGCACGCCATGGACGGCGCGGCTGTTCGTCCGGCGCGGTGACCTTGGTTGACGGGTCTCTCGGTTGGGCCTGCGCCTCCGCGGGGCGGTCGCTGTCCGTCACCGAGATCTCCCCGGTCGCCGACATGACCGGCCGGGCACGCGAACCGGCCCGGTCCCGAGACCAGGTTTCCTTTCAACCGGCGATGACGCGGGCGAGGACGCTCGCATGGCAGACGCTACCCCAGACGACGCAACCAGCCGAGAATGCGCCGGAGCCAGGGATTGGTCAAACTGTCGGAATAGTAGCCCACCGCAGCGGTCTTGCTGATCTCGCCGAGCGTCGGATAGGGCGGCACGAAGCTTGCGACCGTGCTGATCTTGATCTTGCCGGCGACCGCGAGCGCCCATGTGCCGATCAGCTCGCCGGCGTGGGCTCCGACGATGGAGACACCCAGGATGCGGCCGCGCCGGCCGGTGACGATCTTGATGAAACCCTCGGTGCGCCGTTCCGCGCGCGCCCGGTCGTTGCCGGAGAGCGGAGCCTTCAGAACCTTCACCGTCTCGCCGTGGCGCTCCCGGGCCTCAGCCTCGGTGAGGCCGATCTGGGCCAGCTCGGGATCGCAGTAGGTGACGCGGGGAATGCGCGACCGATCTTCCTTCACCGGCAGCCGGAACACGATGGAGCGCACCGCCAGACTGCCGTGATAGCCGGCGACATGAGTGAACTGCAGGCCGCCGGTACAGTCGCCGATGGCGTAGATCCGGCGGTTGGTGGTGCGCAGCCCCTTGTCGACGGTGATCCCCTTGCGCCCGTACGCGACGCCGGCCGCATCGAGGCCGAGCCCCTCGACCGTCGGCGTTCGGCCGGCAGCGACAAGCAGATGGCTGCCCGCAAGGCGCAAGCTCTGTCCTGCCACCGTTAGATCGACGGTGAGATCCCCCGCCTCGCCGCGGGCGCCGTCCACCGAAGCCTTCTCGTGAAGCGTCACGCCGTCGGCGACGAGCGCGCTGCGGACCACGTCCACGAGGTCTGGATCGTCGTGCGGCAGGATGGTGTCCCGTTCCACCAGGGTCACGGCCGCGCCGAGCCGGCGATGGGCCTGGGCCAGCTCCACCCCGATCGGCCCGCCGCCGATGACGATGAGATGGTCGGGGCGCTCGGTGAGGTCGAAGACGGTTTCGTTGGTGAGATAGGCAACGCCCTCCAGCCCCTCGATGGGCGGAATGGAGGGGCGCGACCCGGTGGCGATGACGAAACGCCGCGCCCGGACGGTGGTGTCGCCGGCCACGAGGGTTCGCGGGTCGGTGAAATGCGCCGCCTCGCGCAGGACGGTGACGCCGAGGCCCTCGAACCGCTCGACGGAATCGTGCGGTGCGATCGACGCGATGACCTCGTGGACGTGGCGGTGGACGCCGGCAAAGTCGACGGAAGGCTCGGTAGCCTCGATACCGAAAGCCGGTCCGCGGCTGCCTGCATGGCGGATCGCGGCGGCCGCGATCAGCGACTTAGACGGGACGCAGCCGGTGTTCAGGCAGTCGCCACCCATCGCGCCCTTTTCCACCAGCACGACTGGAGCGCCGAACTGGGCGGCGGCGGCGGCAACCGTCAGGCCGGCCGAGCCGGCCCCGATGACGCAGATGTCGGGCTTGAGAAGCGTGCCGCTCACCGGGGCTGGCCTCGCGACTTGCGCCAGCGCCGCACAAGCGGCGGAAGCAGGGCGACTAGGCCGAGCGCCACGAGAGCGCCGACGAAGGTCGGCGTCACAAGGGCGGCCAGGTCGATTGAACAGGTGCCGGCATCGACGCAGCCGGGGTGAGCCTGTTCCTGGGCCGCGATCAGGCTGTCGAGACCATCTCCCAGGAAGGCATAGGCGATCGTACCAGGCAGGATGCCCAGGAAGGTCGCGCCGGCATAGGTTCCCAGAGGGACCTGGAACAGCGCCGGGGCCAGGTTGACCAGCCAGAATGGGAATACCGGCACCAGGCGGAGAAACAGGAGATAGCTCCAGGCATCCTCGCGAAACCCCTCGGCAAGGCGGGTCACGAACGGGCCTGCGCGGGCCCGCAGCGCGCTGCCGAAGGACGAGCGCGCCGCCAGGAACACGATGACGGAACCGGCAGTCGCGGCGATTGCCGTGGCGATGGCAGCCGGGACGACGCCGAACAGGAAGCCGCCGGCGATGGTCAGCAGGCTGGCGCCCGGGAAGGACAGGGCCACGAGCACGATGTAGAGGGCGCAGTAGAA
The DNA here is from genome assembly GCF_000374525.1 of Amorphus coralli DSM 19760. GTDB lineage: Bacteria > Pseudomonadota > Alphaproteobacteria > Rhizobiales > Amorphaceae > Amorphus > Amorphus coralli. The sequence goes on along the minus strand of NZ_KB894575.1, from coordinate 64,916 downwards.
CGCGAGCGCGAGAACAGCGTCGTCAGCGACGAAGGCGGCCAGTTCGCCACGGCGCTGGATCAGGTTGGACAGGGTGAGCTGTTCGAACCAGCCGAACAGCCAGGCCGCGACCATCATCGCCAGGATTGCGGCGACGGCGAACCAGCCGACGGCGCTGCCGCGTCGGGCTTCTCCCGACGGCTCGCCGGCGTCCTTCCGTCCGTGGGGAACCGCCATGCGGGCGCCATCCGTGTATTGGTGCTGCGACATTCCGCTCGTCTTCGATCGTCGGGTACGGCGAGCGCCCCTGCTTTCTAACAGATGCCCATGATCGAACGCGCGCGCACCCGCTTCGATCGGCTCTCACCTGAAATTGACACGTCGAGAGCGGCGTGCGGGCATTGGGTGCGGGAAAGGGGGAAGCCGGCGCAGCCGGTCGACCTCCGATTTTCGGCCCGGCGGACGCCGTCCGTGCGTTGACTTGGCGCGGCCGTCTTTCTATAAGCCGGGGCTCACTTCCCAGTCGAATGCCGCACAAGCGAGTGCCGTTCAGGCAGGCGGCGGGGCGTGATCCGTTGATTTCGATCTATCCGATGGGCGTCGACGCGCATGGCGCGGGCCCCTGAGAGCAGGTTTTTGTCCGATGAAGCGCACCTATCAGCCGAGCCGTCTCGTTCGCAAGCGCCGCCACGGGTTCCGTGCGCGCATGGCGACCAAGGGTGGCCGTCTTGTCCTGTCCCGTCGCCGTGCCCGCGGCCGCAAGAAGCTGTCGGCGTAGTCCTTTCGGCCCGAGAGAACGCCCGGCCGGCTTTCCGGATCCGTGATGGAGCGTCTCAAGAAGCGTGTCGAGTTCAAGGCGGTCGCCCGCGGCGTGCGCTGCGAGCGACCGGCGTTCGTGCTTCAGGCCCGATGCGAGGCGGCGGGAGACAATCCGCCGCGGTTCGGCTTCACCGTGACCAAGCGCACGGGCAATTCCGTCGAGCGCAATCGCATTCGCAGGCGCCTGAAAGCCGCGGTCGGCGAGGGAGGCGGCCAGGCCCGGCAGGGGTGCAGCTACGTCCTCGTCGGACGTCGGTCCGCCCTGTCGCGCTCCTATCCCGATCTCCTGTCCGACCTTGAAGTCGCGTTCGAGCGGGTCCACAACGCCGTCGACCGTCGGCCCCAGCGCCGGCGCGCCCGAGACTCCTGAACCGGTGCGGTCATGGAAAACAAGAATTTCATTCTCGCGATCGCCCTGTCGCTCGCCGTTCTGATCGGCTGGCAGTATTTCCTGGTCGAGCCGCAGCAGGCGGAACGCCGGGCCGCGCAGCAGGAGCAGGCGGAACAGGCGGCGACCACGCCCGGTTCCAATGTTCCGCAGCCGACCGACGGCACGGCGTCGCCCTCCGCCACGTCGAGCGCACCTTCGGCCGGCGGACAGATCGCACCGGCTGCCGACCGTCCCGCGGCGCTTGCGGCCACCTCCCGCCTGCCGATCGAGACGGACCGGGTCGAAGGCTCCATCAACCTCCAGGGCGGGCGTATCGACGACCTGCGGCTGAAGGACTACCACGAGACCGTCGACCCCTCGAGCCCGACGATCGTGCTGTTCTCGCCGTCCGGCGCGCCCGATCCCTACTATGCGGAGTTCGGCTGGGTCGCCGGCGGACAGGGCGATGCCAAGGTCCAGGTGCCGGGTCCGGACACGGAATGGGAGGTCGACGGCGCCGGCAAGCTGACCCAGGACACGCCGGTCACCGTCAAGTGGACCAACGACGCGGGCATCACCTTCACCCGCACCTACGCCATCGACGACAACTACATGTTCACCGTCACCCAGGGGGTCACCAACGACACCCCGAACGCGGTGACGCTCTACCCCTACGGCCTGATCTCGCGCCATGGCGAGCCCGAGGTGTCCGGCTTCTTCGTGCTGCACGAGGGACCGATCGGCGTCTTCGGCGAGGAGGGGCTTGAGGAGTTCAGCTACGACGATCTCGTCGACGACGGCCCGATCACGCCGACGAAGAGCTCCGGCGGCTGGCTCGGCTTCACCGACAAATACTGGGCGGCAACGCTGGTCCCGAACCCGGGATCGCAGTTCCAGCCGCGGCTGTCGGCCACCCAGCGCGACGGCAAACCGATCTTCCAGACCGACTTCCTGGAGGATGCGGTCACGATCCAGCCGGGTCAGAGTGGCGAGGCGCGCAACCTGCTGTTTGCCGGCGCCAAGGAAGTCGACGTCATTTCCGGCTACGAGTCGTCGCTCGGCATCGAGAAGTTCGACCTGTTGATCGACTGGGGCTGGTTCTATTTCCTCACCAAGCCGATGTTCTACGCCCTCGACTTCTTCTACAAGCTCGTGGGCAACTTCGGCGTCGCCATCCTCATCGTCACCGTGCTGGTGAAGGCAATCTTCTTCCCGTTGGCCAACAAGGCCTACGTGTCGATGAGCAAGATGAAGAAGCTGCAGCCGGAAATGGTCAAGCTGCGCGAGCGGTACAAGGACGACCGCGTCAAGCAGCAGCAGGCCATGATGGAGATCTACAAGAAGGAGAAGATCAACCCGGTCTCGGGCTGTATTCCGATCCTGATCCAGATCCCGGTCTTCTTCGCGCTCTACAAGGTCATCCTGGTCACCATCGAGATGCGGCACGCGCCCTTCTTCGGCTGGATCCAGGACCTCTCGGCGCCCGACCCGACGACCATCTTCAACCTGTTCGGCCTGATCCCGTGGGATCCGCCGTCGTTCCTCATGATCGGCATCTGGCCGCTCATCATGGGTGTCACGATGTGGCTGCAGATGAAGATGAACCCGACCCCGCCGGACCCGACCCAGGCGATGATCTTCAACTGGATGCCGGTGATCTTCACCTTCATGCTCGCCAGCTTCCCGGCCGGCCTGGTCATCTACTGGGCCTGGAACAACGCCCTGTCGGTGCTGCAGCAGTACGTCATCATGCGGCGCCAGGGGGTGAAGGTGGAGTTGTGGGACAACATCGCCAGCCCGTTCAAGCGCAACAAGGAAAGCAAGGACACCGGCTCCTCGTCCTCGTGACGGGAAAGCCGGTTCCGGGGGTGAACCACGCGTGAGCGACAGACCGGACACCCTCTTCAAGCGCCCCTGGGACTTCCTCCGGGGCGCGCGGTCCATGGACGACCTGCCGGATGGCGCGCGTGTCGAGGTGGCCTTTGCCGGCCGCTCCAATGTCGGCAAGTCTAGCCTGCTCAATGCGCTGGTCGGGCAGAAGAGCCTGGCACGCACGTCCAACACGCCGGGTCGGACCCAGGAACTGAATTTCTTCGTCACCGACCAGGCGCCGCTCGTCATCGTCGACATGCCGGGCTACGGCTATGCCTCCGCGCCGAAGAAGGCGGTGGAGGCGTGGACACGGCTGGTGTTCGACTTCCTCCGCGGCCGCCAGAGCCTGCGCCGCGTCTATCTCCTGATCGACGCCCGGCACGGCCTGAAGACTATCGACGAGGAGGTCATGACCTCTCTCGACCAGGCCGCCGTCTCCTATCTCATCGTGTTGACCAAGGCGGACAAGATCGGCCCGAAGCAGCTCGAAACGCTGATCGAGGAGACGATGGAGAAGATCCGCAAGCGCCCGGCGGCGCACCCCACCGTCATCGCGACTTCCTCGGTTACCCGCGCCGGGATCGACGAGCTGCGGGCCGAAATCGCCACCTTCGCCGAGGGCTGAGCGGACGGTTTGGCCCACGAGGGCCGGACACCGATTGAGCCGGGCCGCTGCGGCGGCTATAGAGGCCAACCGGATGTGGGAAGCAGGAACAGTGCGATGACGACGGCTGACACGGAGACCGACGAAGCAGACCTGTCGCGGGCGCGGGTGATCGCCGAGGCGCTTCCCTTCATGCTGCGCTACGACGAGCGCACCATCGTCGTGAAATATGGCGGCCACGCCATGGGCGATCCGTCGCTGGCCAAGGCCTTCGCCGAGGACGTCACGCTCATGAAGCTTGCCGGGATCAACCCGGTGGTGGTGCATGGCGGCGGCCCGCAGATCGGCGCCATGCTGGACCGACTCGGCATCCGCTCGGAATTTCGCGGCGGGCTGCGCGTGACCGACCGCGCCACCGTCGAGGTGGTCGAGATGGTGCTGGCCGGCTCCATCAACAAGGAGATCGTGCGCGCCATCAACGGCGCCGGCGGCCGCGCCGTCGGCCTGTGCGGCAAGGACGGCCGCATGGTCACCGCGGAGCGGGTGAAGCGCACCGTCATCGATCCCGATTCCAACATCGAGAAGGTCGTCGATCTCGGCTTCGTGGGCGAGCCCAAGGAGGTGCGCCGCGAGGTCCTCGACATGCTCGCCCAGAGCGAGATCATTCCGGTGATCGCGCCGGTGGCGCCCGGTGACGACGGCGAGACCTACAACGTCAATGCCGACACCTTCGCCGGTGCCATCGCCGGGTCGCTGAACGCCTCGCGCCTCTTGTTCCTGACCGACGTGGCGGGTGTGCTGGACGCCAACGGCCGGCTCATCAAGGAGCTGACCGTGTCCGATGCCCGCCGGATGATCATCGAGGGCACCATCACCGGCGGCATGATCCCCAAGGTGGAAACCTGTATCGAAGCGCTGGAGCGGGGCGTGAAGGGCGTCGTGATCCTGAACGGCAAGCTGCCCCACGCGGTGCTGCTGGAGCTCTTCACCGAGCGCGGCGCCGGCACCCTGATGACGCCGTGAGTTTCCGCGCGGCCAACGCTTAGGACGGTCCATCGTGCGCACCGAAGGCGACGCCGGCCCGCAGGCCGGGTCCGACACGCCCCTGGCGAAGGCGTTCGATCACGTCGACACCTGGGTGTTCGATCTCGACAACACGCTCTACCCGGCCCACTCGAACCTGTTCGGGCAGGTGGACGAGCGCATCCGCGACTACGTGCAACGCCTCCTGGATATCGAAGCCGACGAGGCGCAGGTCATCCAGAAGGACTATTATCGGCGCTACGGCACCACGCTGCGCGGCCTGATGATCGAGCACGAGATCGCCACCGACGAATTCCTGGAATACGTCCACGACATCGACCACTCGCACCTCGATCCGGATCCGCGCCTCGGCGAGGCCATCGCGGCCTTGCCGGGCCGGCGCTTCATCATGACCAACGGCGCCCGCAGTCATGCCGAGAAGGTGGCCGGACGCCTCGGCATAACCGACCATTTCGAGGACATTTTCGATATCGTCGCCGCCGATCTCCTGCCCAAGCCGGAACAGGCGACCTATGCCCGCTTCCTGGAGAAGCATGGGCTGACGCCGGCGCACGCGGCGATGTTCGAGGATCTGTCGCGGAATTTGGAAGTGCCGGCGCGGCTCGGCATGCGGACGGTGCTGGTGGTACCGGAGGGGACACGCGAAGTCTTCCGGGAGAGCTGGGAGCTGGAAGGCCGGACCGCACCCCACATCGATTTCGTCACGGACCATCTTGCCGACTTCCTGGAGCGGCTGCTGGGGCGCGACACCGGGTCCGCGGGATTGAACCAGCGTTGACTCGTCCGTTTCCGCAGCTATCGTCCGCCGCGATCCTCCCGCACCGCCAGCGGCGACCCGGTTCCGGGCCGTCGCGGTCCTGCGGGATCCTGACCGATTGGAGAATTCGATGACGCTTGCCGCCTCGCCCGAGAAACTCGCCTCGATCGTCGACGAGGCCTTCGAGAACCGGGCCTCCGTCGGCGCCGATACCGGCGGCGAAGTGCGCGAGGCCGTCGAGGCGGCACTTGGCCTGCTCGACCGGGGCGAGGCGCGCGTCGCGGAGAAGGTGGACGGCACCTGGACGGTCAATCAGTGGCTGAAGAAGGCGGTCCTGCTGTCCTTCCGCCTCAACCCGATGAGCGCTATTCCGGGCGGCCCCGGCGGCTCCACCTGGTGGGACAAGGTGCCCTCGAAGTTCCAGGGCTGGGGCGCCATCGACTTCGAGCAGGCCGGTTTCCGCGCCGTGCCGGGTGCCATCGTGCGCCGCTCCGCCCACATCGCGCCGGGCGTCGTGCTGATGCCGTCTTTCGTCAATCTCGGCGCCTATGTCGGCGCCGGCACGATGATCGACACCTGGGCGACGGTGGGCAGCTGCGCCCAGATCGGCGAGAACTGCCACATCTCCGGCGGTGTCGGCATCGGCGGCGTGCTGGAGCCGCTGCAGGCCGGCCCGGTGGTCATCGAGGACAATTGCTTCATCGGCGCGCGCTCCGAGGTCGCCGAAGGGGCGTTCATCGGGGAAGGCGCGGTGATCTCCATGGGCGTCTTCATCGGCGCCTCCACCAAGATCGTCGACCGGGAGACGGGCGAGACCTTCGTCGGCCATGTGCCGGCCTACTCCGTGGTGGTGCCGGGCGCGCTCCCGGGCAAGCCGCTGCCGAGCGGCGAGCCGGGTCCGTCGCTGGCCTGCGCCGTTATCGTCAAGCGCGTCGACGAGCGTACCCGCTCCAAGACGTCCATCAACGAGCTGCTCCGGTCGTAGTCGGCGGGGCGAGGCGGGGAGCCCGGCAGTGGATCTGGAAAACCTTCTGCTGTCGGGATCCGGACGCCTGAGCCGCCGCGGCTTCCTGGGCGGGGTGGTTGCCGTCGCAATCTATGGCGCGGCGACTGCAATCGTGTTCCGCATCCCCCAGGGTGCCTTCTGCGGCATGGATCATCAGGCGCTGATGGGGCGGATCTACTTCGCCGCGCTGGGCCTGATGGTGCTGATCGCAGCGGTGATGTTGGTCGCCGTCGGGGCGAAGCGGTTCGCCGACATGGGGTGGCCGGGATGGCTGGCGGCCCTTCCGGCGCTTGCGGCTATGGGAGCCATCGTGGCGCTTCGACTGCCGGAGCTGGGCGCCTGCGGCCTGCTGACGCCGGAGCGCATGCCCATCCTTGCGGGCGCGGGTGGATTGATGGCGCTGTTTCTGCTTCTCGGCCTGCTCTGGCCGGGGCGGCGCAAGCCGGTTGCGTCGCCGGACGAAACCGAGCAGCCGACGCGGGTGGTCGGGCTCTAAAAGCGTTTCCAGGCGAAGTGGACACCGGTTCGCCGTCCGGAATCGCGACAGAACCAACGACCGGACGACGGTGCCGGATCGCAATTCGGTGTCCATAGTTCGTTGCGCTCGCGTGCGGGCGACTTTGAAGGACCAGTGCGCCCGCGGGCGCAAGAGGCAGGATGATGAACCAGACACGGCGTCCGGTACGCAAGGATCCCTCGGTCTTGTGGGTGGCGTTCGGCTTCGACGGACGGATCTCGCGCGAGCCGTTCTGGCTGGGGTTCCTGTTCGTCACCCTACTGGCCAGCGTCATGCTGACGCCGTTCCGACCCCAGGGCGACGATCCGGTGATGGTCAATCTCGGCTTTCTGATGATCCTCGTCGTCGCGCTGTGGAGCGAACTGGCCCTGGCCGTGAAGCGATTGCACGATCGCGGCCTGTCCGGTTGGCTGGCCGTTCTGCTGTTCGTTCCGGTCCTCAACCTCGTCGTCTTTGTCGTGCTGGGCCTGATCCCGGGCGACAAGGGGCCGAACGCCTTCGGCCCGGCCCCCAACACCCGCAAGCCGTGAGCGCCGCCGTGCCCGCTTCCGCCGATCGCCCGTCCAACCTGCCGACCGCCGGCGACCCGGTCGAGGTGGCGCGCGCCCTGATCGCCTGTCCGAGCGTGACACCGGAGGAGGGCGGGGCGCTGACGCTGCTGGAGGCCGTCCTGCAGCCGCTGGGCTTTTCGACCAAGCGGGTGCGCTTCTCCGACGAGGGCACGCCGGACGTGGACAACCTCGTCGCAACCCTCGGCGAAGGCGCGCCGCACCTGATGCTGGCCGGACACACCGATGTGGTGCCCCCCGGCTCGGGTGCGCTGTGGACCCATCACCCCTTCTCCGCCGATATCGACGAGGGGCTTCTCTACGGGCGGGGCGCGGTGGACATGAAGGGTGGTGTCGCGGCCTTCGTGGCGGCCGTGGCGCGCCTCAGGGCCGAGGGCGTCCCGACGCGCGGCTCCGTCACGCTGCTTCTCACCGGTGACGAGGAAGGGCCGTCGATCAACGGCACGGAGAAGCTGCTCGCCTGGTGTCACGAGCAGGGCATGCGCTTCGATGCCGCCCTGGTCGGAGAGCCCACCAATGTCGAGACCCTGGGTGACATGGCCAAGATCGGCCGCCGCGGCTCGCTGTCCGGCACGCTCCGCATCGAGGGCCGCCAGGGCCACGCGGCCTATCCGCACCGGGCCCTCAACCCGATGCAGGCGGTGGTCGCGATAGCCGATGCGCTGCAGGGCACGCCGCTTGACCACGGCAGCGAGGCCTTCCAGCCGACGAGCCTCCAGGTGGTGTCCATCGACACCGGCAACATGGCCTTCAACGTGATCCCGGCGGCCGCCGAGATTCGCTTCAACGTGCGCTTTTCCGACCGCTGGACGTCTGCGTCCCTGAAGGACGAGCTCCTGTCCCGCATCGAGAGCGCGCGGCCGGAGGGCATCGAGGTCGCGGTCGCCTGGGAGAAGGCGTCGGAATCGTTTCTCACCCGTGACGCGGCGTTGGCGGAACGGCTTTCCGCCGCCGTGCAGGCCGTGACGGGGCGCGAGCCGGAACTCTCCACCACCGGCGGCACCTCGGATGCCCGCTACATCCAGGCCTATTGTCCGGTGATCGAATTCGGCCTCGTCGGTGACACCATGCACCAGGTGGACGAGCGCGTGCCGCTGGCCGATCTCGAGGCCCTCACGGAAATCTACCGCGCCTTCATCGCCGCGACCCTGGCGGCGGATGCCGAGACCGACGAGGCGTGATGCTGCGTCGTGACGAGATCCAGCGCTCGCTCGTCGGCGCATGTGCGCTGTTCCTGAACCGTCCGGAGGGCATGCAGGCGCTCGACACGACGGTCGACGGCTTCTTCCGGTCGTTCGGCGTGATCTTTCTGCTGGCACCCCTCTACGCCGTTTCGGTGCTGGCCGAGGTCCGTCTGCTGCAGATCGACGGTGCCCCGATCGACGGCTTTCCCTACGTCTGGTTCTTCGGCTGGAAGTTCGTCGGCCTGGCCGTTGATCTCCTGGCCTTTCCGGTCGTGCTGGCGGCGCTGGCGCGCCCGCTCGGGCTGGCCGCTCGCTATGTGCCCTTCGTCGTCGCGCGCAACTGGACCAGCCCGGTTGCCATGTCGCTGTCGATCCTGCCCTCGGTGCTGTTCGCCTCGGGGCTGATCGGACAGGAACTCGCAGCGATCCTGTTCCTCGCGGTGGCGGTCGTGGTCATCCGCTACCTCTATCTCGTGGTCCGCATCGCGCTGCAGACGACCGTCGCGATGTCGATCGGGGTGGTGCTCTTCGACCTTCTCCTGAGCCTGGTGCTCGGCGAACTGGTCAACCGGCTCGCGGGATTCTGAGCCAGAGGCCGCCGATGACGGCGGGGTTCTGTCCGTCGCATGTCGGGACGGACGGCCCGTTTCCACTTTTCCCGGAAGCGCTCTTTGCTTGCGCGTTTCCGGTCGGAAAATCGCAAGAGCACTTTTCCTGAAAGCGCTTCAGCGCCCGAGTTGCGCCGGCAGCCATGTTCCCAGCGCCGGGACGGCGACGACCAGTGCCAGGACGACCAGCTTGATGATCAGGAACGGCGTCACGGCCGCGTAGATCTGGCGCATCCGGATGGCCGGTGGCGCCACCCCCTGCATGACGAACAGCAGCAGCCCGAAGGGCGGCGTCAAGAGCGCGATCTCCATGGTCAGGAGATAGACGACGCCCAGCACCAGTTCGTCGATCCCCACCGACTTCGCCAGCGGGATGAACACCGGGATCGTCACCATCAGCATGCTGATCTGGTCGATGAAGCAGCCGAGGAACAGGAGGATCACGATCATCCCGATCAGGATGTGCAGGGCGGAGAGGTCGAAGCCCTGGATCAGCCGGATCAGTCCCCCGGTGGCGCCTGAGAAGGAGAGGATCTGGCTGAAGGTCTGGCTCGCCGCGATGATGAACAGGATCATCACCGAGAGCTTCACCGTCTCCATCAGCGCGGTCGCCAGCGCCGGCAGCGTGACCGAGCGGTAGGCGAGGCCGGCGATGATGGCTGCGACGCAGCCGAGGGCGGCCGATTCCGTCGGGGTGGCGAGACCCGTGAGCAGGCTGCCGATGACCACGATGAAGATTCCGGACAGCGGTGCCACGTAGACAAGGAACGGTGTCCAGCGCTCGCGGAGGCTCATCCGCGGCTGGTCGTCCTGGGGGGCGAGGTCGGGCCGGATCGTTGCCGCGCCGGCGATTGCCAGAACGCACAGCGCCGACAGGATGATGGCGGGGAAGATGCCGGCCACCAACAGCCCGGCGATGGAGATCCCGGCCAGCGAGCCGAGCAGAACGGCGAGCGCGGACGGGGGGATCAGCATGGCGATGGCGCCCGACGCCATGATCGGACCCATGGCCAGCGTCGGGTGATAGCCGCGTTTCAGCATCGATGGGAGCAGCGTGGAGCCGAGCATCGCCGTGTTGGCGATGGTCGAGCCGGACAGCGCCGCGAAGATCGTGCCGCCGAACACCGTGACCACCGAAAGCCGGCCGGGCACGCGGGTGACCACCCGTTCGATGGCGTCGATGGCCCGGTGCGCCACCTTGGTCTGGAACAGGATCTCGCCCATCAGGATAAACAGCGGGATGGGGGCGAGGGAGAAGTTGGAGATGGACTGGGTGGCGTTGCGGGCCATCTGGATGAGCCCGTTCTCTCCGCCAAGGATGAAGAAGGCGCCGGCGATGTTAACGGCGATGAAGGCAAACGCCACGGGCAGCCCGACGGCGAGCAGCGCGACGAGCCCGCCAAGCATCAGCAGGAGCGTTGTGGACCAGTCCATGATCAGAGCCCGCTCGCCTGTCTGTCTGCGGTGTCGGTGCCCTCGATGGCGCGCCGGGCGAACTCCAGCGCAAGCAGGGCGCCGGAGACCGTCGGAGCCATCAGTGGCCACCACTCCGGATAGACCAGGATGCCGCGCACCATGGAGCCGCGTCCGAAACTGACGAGAACCGCCTGCAGCGCGCTCCAGAACAGCACCGCCGACACGGTCATGCCGACGAGGCACACGATGCGACCGAGCTGGCGGCGCCGGTCGGGCGACAGCTGCGTCGTAAAGATGTCCACGGTGACATGGGCGTTCTTGGACAGAACCCAGGGAGCGCCGAGGAAGGTCGCAGCCACCATGCCGGCTTCGATCAGGTCGACGAGGCCGCGGATCTGCGGCCCGTCAACGGCCCGCAGTCCGACATTGACGGCGATGGCCACGGCGATTGCAGCGAAGATCGCTCCCGCCACGAGGGCGAGAGCGTTCATCAGCGATTGCAGGGCAGAGGAAAACAGGCGCATGCCGGCCGGATCAGTCGGTCAGGCAGGCGCGCAGCTTCTCGGCGTTCTCGGCATTGACGGCCGAGATCGCCTTCCAGCCTTCCTCCTGGGCGGCGGTCAGCCACTTCTCGCGCTCGGCCCCATCGAGGCTGATCGTTTCGATGCCGGCCTCGGCCTGCTTGTCCCGCTCGCTGGCGTTGATGTCGGTGTTCTCGGCATTCTTCGCCTCGATCCACTCGATGCCGCGCTGAAGCAGGTTCTTCTGTTCGTCGCCGAGATTGTTCCAGGCGTCGAGATTCATGATCAGGTCGACATCCACCTGATAGAAGCCCGGATCGACACGGTACTTGGTCTGCTCGTCCCAGCCGAGATCCAGGACGCCCTGGGCCGGCCAGCCATATCCGTCGATCGTGCCGCGCTCCAGCGCGGTGTAGACCTCGCCCGGCGCGGTGCGCACGAGGTTGGCGCCGAGCGAATCGAACATCGCCTGGTAGACCGGCGTCGTCCGGATGGTGAGGCCGCTGAGATCGGCGCCCTCGACCGGCTTCGTCAGGTAGAGATGGAACGGAATCCCGTCGCCGGTGCGGCCGAGATATTTCACGTTCATCGCGTCCTGGTGGAGCCCGTCGATCAGGTCGTAGCAGCCGTTCGCGCGCTGTTCCTGGATGGTGTTGGTGGCCAGCTTGAGCGCGTCGCCCTCGGGGAGCAGGTTCGTATAGAAGGCGGCGGTCACGTTGGCGATGTCGACGACGCCGGAGGACACGGCATTGCCGACCTCGAACGGCGGCACGGCTTCCGGTCCGCCCACCACGTTGATCTGCAGCACGCCTTCGCCGTTCTCGTTGATCCAGTCGACGAACGCCTTGAAGGGGCGGTCGAAGGTCGTGCCGGCGGCGAAGGCGCTGGCGCCGCGCAGGGTAACTTCCTCGGCTGAGGCGCCGAGGGGCGTGCCGATGAGAAGGGCGAGGCAGAGCGAAGTGCGTTTCATAGGGGTCCTCCCGTGGCGTGTCGGTCCCGCTCTTCTGCCGGCACGCGGCGGGCGGGATCCGATGTGGCGTTATAATTCCATCTTAGAATTGATCTGTTTCGAGGGAAATGCATGCATTTGCATTTTTCTGCATCTTTTTGAGCCTGCCGCCCGACCCGTGGCCAACAAAAAACGCGCCCGGAGTGCTCCGGGCGCGTTCGGCAGTTTCGGGTGGTGCGTTGCCGGGCCTAATGCTCGACGTTGCTCCAGATCTTGCGCTTCGTGAAGTAGAGCAGACCGGCGAAGACCAGCAGGAAGAGCATGACCCGCATGCCCGTCTGCTTGCGTGCCTCCAGCTTCGGCTCCGCTGCCCACATCAGGAAGGCGGACACGTCGCGCGAGTACTGGTCGACGGTCTCCGGGGCGCCGTCGCTGTACTCGACGAGCCCGTCGGAGAGCGGCGGCGGCATCGCGATCTGGTTACCGGAGAGGAAGGCGGTGTTGTAGTACATGCCCGGCGCCAGGGTGACGTCCTCCGGCGGCTCCTCGTAGTGGGTGAGGAGCGCGTGGAGATAGTCCGGGCCCGCTTCCTGGTACTGGGTCAGCGCATCGAACACGAAGGTCGGGAAGCCGGCATGGGCGGCACGCGCCTTCGCGATCAGCGACAGGTCCGGCGGGTAAGCGCCGCCATTGGCCGCACGGGCCGCCTGCTGGTTCGGGAAGGGCGCGGGGAAGTGGTCGGACGGACGCGCTTCCCGCTCGAACATCTCGCCGCTGTCGTCCGGACCGTCCTCGACGGTGTACTCCGACGCGATCACCTTCACCGCGGCGTCCGAGAAGTACGGACCGCTCGGCGAGGCCAGGGTGCGGATCGCCACGAACTCCAGGGAGTGACAGGCGGCGCAGACCTGCTGGTAGACCTTGAAGCCGCGCTGCAGCTGGCCCGGGTCGTAGCTGCCGAACGGGCCGGAGAAGCTCCAGTCCTCGCGCGGAATGTGCGGAGCTTCGCCACCGGCGGCGGTGGCCGGTGTCCCGGCGCCCATCATCAGGGCGCCGGCGAGGCCGGCAGCAAGCGCCAGGCTGAGCCGAACGATCATCGGTTTCTTCCGTGTCACAAGCATTCCCGGCTCACCCCTTGTCCTGCGGTGCGGCCGTCGATCCGGCCGGCTGGGCGCCGCCGCCCGACTTCTTCCCGAGCACCGATTCGGTGATCGAGGCGGGAAGCGGCTTGGTGCGCTCGACGAGGCCGAGCACCGGCAGGATGATGATGAAGTAGGCGAAGTAGTAGGCCATCGCGATCCGGGCCAGCACCACGTAGATGCCTTCCGCCGGCTGCGCTCCGAGCCATCCCAGGAAGACGCACACGATGGCGAAGACCCAGAAGAACTGGCGGAACAGCGGCCGGAAGGCGCCGGAGCGGACCTTCGAGGTGTCCAGCCAGGGCAGGAAGAACAGGATGGCGATGGCGCCGAACATGGCGATCACGCCGCCGAGCTTGGACGGCACGGCGCGCAGGATCGCGTAGAACGGCAGGAAGTACCATTCCGGGACGATGTGCGCCGGCGTCACCAGCGGGTCGGCCGGGATGTAGTTGTCCGCGTGACCCATGTAGTTCGGGATGTAGAAGAGGAACCACCCGAAGAACAGGAGGAACACCACCATCGCGAACATGTCCTTGACGGTGATGTACGGGTGGAACGGAACCGTGTCCTGCCCCGACTTCACCGACACGCCGGTCGGGTTGTTGTTGCCGGGAACGTGGAGCGCCCAGATGTGCAGGATCACCACGCCGACGATCATGAACGGCAGCAGGTAGTGCAGCGCGAAGAAGCGGTTCAGCGTCGGGTTGGCGACGGAGAAGCCGCCCCACAGCCACTGCACGATGCTCTCGCCCACCAGCGGGATTGCCGAGAACAGGTTGGTGATCACGGTGGCGCCCCAGAAGGACATCTGGCCCCAGGGCAGCACGTAACCCATGAAGGCGGTGGCCATCATGAGGAGGAAGATCACCACGCCCAGCATCCAGAGGATCTCGCGCGGCGCCTTGTAGGAGCCGTAGTAGAGACCGCGGAAGATGTGGATGTAGACGGCGATGAAGAACATCGACGCGCCGTTGGCGTGCATGTAGCGCAGCAGCCAGCCGAAGTTCACGTCGCGCATGATCTTCTCGACCGACGCGAAGGCGAGCTCGGTGTTGGCCGTGTAGTGCATCGCCAGCACGATGCCGGTGATGATCTGCACCACCAGCATCATCATGAGGATGGCGCCGAAGGTCCAGAAGTAGTTCAGGTTGCGCGGCGTCGGGAAGTCGATCGCCTGCGCGTTCATGAGGGTCAGGATAGGCAGGCGCGAATCAATCCACTTCGCGAGCTTGCCCTGGGGCTGATAGGTCGAGTGTCCGGACATCGATACCGTTCCTTCCCGCCGTCAGCCGATCCGGATGACGGTATCGGCGGTGAATGCGTAGGTGGGCACCAGCAGGTTCTCCGGAGCGGGACCTTTGCGGATGCGGCCGGCGGTGTCGTAGGACGAGCCGTGACAGGGGCAGAACCAGCCGTCGTACTCACCCGCCTCGCCGATGGGGACGCAACCCAGATGGGTGCAGATGCCGACCATCACGAGCCACGGCTCCTTGCCCTCGGCCGCGCGGTTCGCGTCGGTCGCGGGCGCGTCGGAGGGAAGGTTCTCGTTGCGCGCGATCGGATCCTTGAGGTCGCCGAGGGGAACGTCCTTCGCCTCGGTGATTTCCTTCTCGGTCCGGTACCGGATGAAGACCGGCTTGCCGCGCCAGCTCACGGTGATCGACTGACCCGGCGCCATCGACGACACGTCCACCTCGGTGGTGGCCAGCGCGAGGGCGGCGGCGTCCGGGTTCATCTGGTCAATGAACGGCCACGCAACAGCCGCGACTCCGACTGCACCAAAGGCGCCTGTCGCCAGGTACATAAAGTCGCGACGTGTCGGTTCCGACGAATCCATGCTCGCCAAGGTCGGCTCCTCTCGATGCCGATGATGATCTTGTTTCGCCGCGTGCGGGGCGGACCTTGAAAGACCCCGGGTGTCCCATCGACAGCCATTGAGGACACCGCAGCTCACCGCACGCGATCGGCTCTTTTAGAACCGCTTGCGTTTTTGCACCCCTTCATGCGGTTGTCCAGTGGCGAGCAGGGGCTTTGGACGGTTTGTCGCAAATGGCGACATCATGCGCGCTGTATTGGATTTTTCCCCGTTCCGTCCGGCCCAAGCTCACCCCAGGTGACGGAAAGACAGACGGTGCGGATTGCGCTCTATCAGCCGGACATTCCCCAGAATACCGGAACGATTCTCAGAATGGCGGCCTGTTTCGGGCTCTCCGTCGACGTGATCGGCCCGGCGGGCTTCTCGCTGACGGATGCCGCATTCAGGCGAGCGGGGCTCGATTATCTGGAAAAGGCGGCGCTGGTCCGGCACGCCTCGTGGGAGGCCTTCATGGCGGAGAGGGCCGAACGGCCGGGCCGGCTGGTGCTGTCCACCACCCGCGCGTCGCAGACGCACGCCGGGTTCGGGTTCGCGCCAGACGACATCCTCCTGTTCGGCCGGGAATCGTCGGGGGCGCCGGAAATCGTTCACGCCGCGGCAGACGCGCGCATCCGAATTCCCATGGTGGACGGTGTGCGGTCCCTCAACCTGGCCGTATCCGTGGCGCTGGTCGTCGGCGAGGCGCTCCGTCAGACCGGCGGTTTCCCACCGGCCTGACGGAGCCTGTCGTGCAGGTCTAGACGGCCTCGGCTTCGAGGTCGATCTCACCGAGGAAGCCGCCCGACTGATGCGCCCAGAGGCGGGCGTAGATCCCGCCTGCCGCGACGAGCTCGTCGTGGCGTCCGGTCTCCACGATGCGGCCGGCATCCATCACCACCAGCCGGTCCATCCGCGCGATGGTGGACAGGCGGTGCGCGATGGCGATCACCGTCTTGCCCTCCATCAGCGCTTCCAGATCCTCCTGGATCGCCGCTTCGATCTCCGAATCGAGGGCCGAGGTGGCCTCGTCGAGGATCAGGATCGGCGCGTCCTTGAGGAGCACGCGGGCAATGGCGATCCGCTGGCGCTGGCCGCCCGAGAGCTTCACGCCACGCTCGCCGACGTGGGCATCCAGCCCCCGCCGTCCGCCGAGGTCCACCAGGTCGGGCACGAACCCGTCGGCATGCGAACGCTCCAGAGCCGCCTGGATGGCGGCGTCATCGGCGTCGGGCAGGCCGTAGCGGATGTTGTCGCGCACCGAACGGTGGAGCAGCGACGTATCCTGGGTCACCATGCCGATGGCCGAGCGCAGGCTTTCCTGGGTCACGGCGGAGATGTCCTGGCCGTCGATCAGGATGCGCCCGCCTTCCACGTCGTGGAAGCGCAAGAGCAGGTTCACCATCGTGGACTTGCCCGCCCCGGACCGGCCGACGAGGCCGACCCGTTCGCCCGGCGCGATGGTCAGGCTCAGCCGGTCGATGACGCCGCGCGTCTGTCCGTAGTGGAAAGACGCGTCCTCGTAGCGGATCTCGCCCCGGGTGACGGCCAGCGGCTTGGCGTCCGCCCGGTCGGTCACCGCGTAGGGCCGCGCGATCGCCTCCATGCCTTCCGCCACGGTGCCCAGGTTCTCGAAGATCCCGGTCACAACCCACATGATCCAGCCGGACATTGCGTTGATGCGCATGACCAGCCCCGCGGCAAGCGCGATGGCGCCTATGGTGATCGCACCGCTCTGCCACAGCCAGAGGGCCGTGCCGAGCGTTCCGGCGATCAGGAGCCCGTTGATGGTGACGAGCGAGATGTTCATGCCGGTCACCAGACGGGTCATCGTCCGGAACTTGGCCGTGTGATCGACGATCGACTCGCGGGCGTAATCGTCCTCCCGCTCGGCGTGGGCGAACAGCTTCACCGTCATGATGTTGGTGTAGCTGTCCACGATCCGCCCGGTCATCGTCGACCGTGCCTCCGCCATCACCGTCGCCTGGTTCTTCACCCGCGGCACGAAATGCACCAGCACCCACACATAGGCGACGATCCAGAAGATCAGCGGCACCGTCAGCCAGATGTCCGCCTGGGCGAACAGGACCAGCGCCGACCCGGTGTAGATCGTCACGTACCAGATGGCGTCGATCATCGAGACCACCGCCTCGCGCAGCGAGGGCCCGGTCTGGACGATCTTGTTGGCCAGCCGGCCGGCGAAATCGTTCTGGAAGAACGACACGCTCTGCCGCAGCACGTAGCGATGGGTCTGCCAGCGGATGAGGTTGGTCAGCCCCGGCTCCACCGCCTGGTGCACCAGAAACAGATGCAGCGTCGCCGCAAGCGGACGCAGGACGACCGCCACGAGCGCCATGACGAGCAGCGTCGTGCCGTGCTCGGCGAAGAGCGCGGAGGGCGGCGTGTCCGCCAGCATGTCGACGATGCGGCCGACGAAGTCGAACAGGCTGACCTCGATAAGCGCCACGATGCCGGCGACCACCAGAAGCGCGGCGATCACCCGCCATGCTTGGCGCACGAAATGCCAGACGAACGGCCAAAGCCGATCCGGAGGCCGGGCGTTGGGACGGTCGGTGAGGGGGTCTACGAGCGACTCGAAATACGAGAGCATGGCTGAGCTCCGGGCATGGCTGCGACTTGGAAAAGGTTCGCGCCGATGCGGAGCTCTGCGGCCGGAGGCCGGGAGCAGGCAGGGCGCGTCAGAAAATGGGCGTGACGCGTCGGATCATCTCGATCTCCGGTTGGGTATGACGTCGGAGGCTGTCTGGTTTGCCGTTCCAACGAAGCAGGGTGGACATACGTCAGACGTTCGGGGAATGCATCCCCCGCAATTCCGGATTCCGGCGACTGTTGCCGCGCGGCCACGGGTGGCCGCACCCGGCATTAGCCAAGCTCGAAGGTGGTGACCCCGAAGGATCGGCCCGTGGGCAGGTCGGGCGCGGGGCCGCGGTACATGCGGGCCGTCTCGAACGAGGGCGTCAGCCCGAAGCGTCCGGCGAGCGCGGTCGCCTCCCGGTTCGTTTCCGGCACGTCGAGGCTGACCGGTTCGCCGGGCGCCGCCGTGGCCGCGAGCGAGACGAACAACGCCTCGGCGGTTCGCGCATCGTCGGCGAACAGCGGTCCGATCTTGTGGCCGGTCCGGCAGGCGCGGATGACGCCGAACCCGGTGAGCGATCCGTCTGCTTCTGCGACATGTGTCTGCCGGGCCGTGCCGGCGCGCGGCGCCACCCATACCCGCATGAACCCCTGGCGGTCATCGGGGAAGAACGGACGGTCGTAGGCCATCACGGCCGGCAAATCGTCGGGCTCCAAGGGGCGGGTGACGGCCATGCCGGCCTGCGCCGGCGCTCTCGGCGCCGGTCCGGTGAAGCGGATGTTGCGGCCGGCGAGAACGAAGCCGCTCTTTCGTTAATTGTCCTGCTGCGCCACCACGCCGTCGAGGCCCACGATCCGGTCGCCGAATCGCGCCATGGCAGCCTGCCAGACGGCAAGCCCATGGCCTGCGCCCCACGCCTCGGGCACCACGATATAAAAGCCCAGGAAGCCGAAGCGCTCGCCGTAGCGCACCGCCGAGATCGACGCGACCGGGCGTCCCCCGACCCGGCCGAGGATCAACCCGTCCGGGTCGGCCGCCCGGAAGGCCGCGAGGTCGTCGAGGCCGGGGTTCCAGCCCTCCGCCGCGGCCCAGTCCACCGCACAGGCGAACGCGTCATCGCGGGCCGGTCCGATGTCGATGGCGTCCATTGGCATTTCCTCCCCCGGGTCGGTGGTGCCGGCTCCCCTCCGGAGCACAGCTTGGCGCAGGCTACGGTTTCTATAGGTCGTGTGATCCGAGGAGAATTGCGAGGGAACAGTGAGACAAGAGACATTCGCGATGTCCGGCGACGATAGCGGCGGCTACTTTGCCACCGGGATCTCGGAATCCCTGTCGATCCGGGACGCCGACATTCATCGCGTCCTCGTGGACTATTCCACGGACGTGCTCTGGCTGCTCCACCCCGATTACACGATCCGCTATGTCTCCAACGCGGTGACCGCACTGCTCGGCTGGCAGCCGGACGACCTGATCGATCGCCAGCCGATCGAGATCGCGCACACGGCGGACGTCCCCATCGTCGAGGATGTCGTCCGCCGTGCCGTCGTCGGCGAGCCGGGACCGTTCACCTTCACGCTGCGGGTGCGGCGCACCGATGGTGCCTTTGTCTGGGTCGAATGCCGCGCAGTCCGTATCCGCGATCCGCAATCCGGCGATTTCCTGCAGGGCGTGGTGGTGACCATGCGCGACATCACCGCGCGCAAGAAGCTGGAGATGGAGCTCGCCACCCTGGCCTCCACCGACGCTTTGACCGGGCTTGCGAACCGGCGTGCCCTGGACGATGCGCTGACGGGTTGCTGGTCGAACAGCGACCAGATGTCCCTGATCATCGGCGATATCGACCACTTCAAGAGCTTCAACGACAGCTTCGGCCACCAGGCCGGCGACGATTGCCTGCGCGCGGTGGCGGGCGTGTTCGGTTCGGTCGCCCGGCGGATGCCTGGGGCCGTCGCGGCCCGCTATGGCGGCGAGGAACTGGCGATCGTGCTGCCCGAGGCGGACCTGGACACCGCGTGCGAGGTGGCCGACACGGTCCGCACCAAGGTCGAGGCGCTGAAGATGCCGAAGGGGAAGTGCCGGTCGGGCCAGGCATATGTTACCGTGAGTTTCGGCGTCGCAACGGCGAAGGCCGACAGCGAGGAGGCGGTCCCGATCCCCCAGAGCCTCATCTTCGCGGCGGACGTTGCCCTTTACCGGGCAAAGCGCGAGGGGCGGAACCGGGTCGCGGCCACCTACCCGGAAACGGCGGACCGTGCAGCCGGGGTGCGGCAGCGCTGAGGGCAGGCGATGAAGGTCAAGCGGATCGTGGCGAACCTGGAGGCGACCGATCCGCAGGCCGCAGTGGCCTTCTACCGCGATCTGCTGGGCCTCGATGTCCTGATGGACATGGGCTTCATTGTTACCTGCGAGTCAGACGCCACGGCGCGTGTCCAGCTCAGCCTCATGTCGGAGGGTGGATCGGGCACGCCGGTTCCCGACCTCTCCATCGAGGTCGACGACCTCGATCAGCTGATCGCGCGCCTCGATGCAGCGGGTCTGGTGCCTGAATACGGCCCCGTGGACGAGCCCTGGGGCGTGCGCCGGCTGTTTGTCCGCGATCCGCTGGGCCGGCTTCTCAACATCCTGCAGCACCGCAACTGAAGTCTCGGCGCCCTGCGGCGTGTGGCGTCCCCGACTGTGATAACCTAAGTTAATGTTCGGCGGTGAGCGACCGCCTAGACTTGCACCTTATCCAGTCTGGACTGGTCGGGCAGACGCGGGTCGGGGCGACGGCGTCGGTCTGGTGAGCCGAAATTGGCCGATGAGACCGCGCGGTCACGTCGGCGATGGGCTCGGCCAGGCTCTTCAAGGGGGAGACGCGGAATCCATGCTCGTTGGCGAGAACCCGATGCTGCGCAAGTTGCGCGCGCTCGAGCCGTTCTCGGAGGAGGAGCAGCGTCTTCTCACCTCCCTCTACACCCGCACGGTTCATCTTGGCCCGCGCCAGGATGTTGTGCGGGAAGGCGACCGGGCGCGCGAGTGCAGCCTGCTGCTGTCCGGCCTGGCCTGCCGCTACGCCATGACCGCCGACGGCAAGCGCCAGATCACCGCCTTCATCGTCCCCGGCGACATCTTCGACATTCAAAGCCTGCTGCTTGAGGTCATGGACCATTCGGTCGGCACCATCGCGCCGTCGACTGTCGCCATGATTCCGCACGAGACGCTGATCCAGATCAGCAACGACTCGCCGCGCGTCAGCCGCGCCGTCTGGAAGGAATCGCTGTTCGAGGCCGCGGTCTTCCGCGAATGGATCGTGAATCTCGGGCGGCGCAGCGCGTATCAGCGCATCGCCCATGTCATGTGCGAGTTCTACGCCCGCCACAAGCTGGTCGATCTCGTCGACGGCGACAGCGTCGCCTGGCCGATGACCCAGACGGAAATCGCCGACGCCACCGGCCTGTCGGTGGTCCACGTCAACCGGTCCATCCAGGCCTTGCGGGGCGAGGGGCTCATCCGCCTCGCTGCCGGCGTCCTGACCATCCAGAACTGGTCCGGGCTGGCCGAGGCGGGCCAGTTCGAGGGGCGCTACCTGCAGGGCGGCTTCCCGAAGAGCGCCCCGCCGCTTTCCGGCGAGCGTGGCACCGACGGCATTCGCACTGGCCGGACAGGGTAGGCGCCGCGATTCCAGCGGACACCTTTTATCACCGCACGCCGTCCCCAAGTGAGGGCCACCAAGCAAGGCCCGACCGGTGACGGACGGACCAAACACCCATTCAGACGTGCGGAGCACATCCATGGAAACGATCGAGATCGGCCGGTCCGGCCTGTCCGCCTCGCGCATCGGCCTCGGAACCTGGGCCATCGGCGGCTGGCAATGGGGTGGTACCGACGAGGCACGGTCGATTGCCACGATCCGCGGCGCCATCGAGCGCGGCGTCACCCTCATCGATACCGCGCCCATCTACGGGTTCGGCACCTCCGAAGAGATCGTCGGCAAGGCGCTCGCGGAGAGCGGTCTGCGGGACCGCGTTGTCATCGCGACCAAGGCCGGTCTGGACTGGTCCGGGGATGGCGTGGTGTGCGATTCCCGTCCCGGGCGTCTGCGGTCCGAACTGGAAGACTCGCTGCGGCGGCTCCGGACCGATGTGATCGACCTCTACCAGATCCACTGGCCGGACCTGGAAACGCCCTTCGAGGAAACGGCCGAGACGCTGGAAGCCTTCCGCGCCGAGGGCAAGATCCGCGCGATCGGTGTCTCCAACTTCTCGCCGGACCAGATGGACGCCTTCCGCAAAGCGGCGCGGCTCGACACCGTGCAGCCGCCCTACAACCTCTTCGAGCGCGAGATGGAAGCGGACGTGCTGCCCTATGCGGCGTCCACCGGCCTGACGCTCCTGACGTACGGGGCGCTGTGCCGGGGTCTCCTGTCCGGCAAGGTGTCGAAGCAGCGCGTCTTCGAGGGCGACGATCTGCGTCAGTCGGATCCCAAGTTCCAGCCGGGGCGCGTCGAGGCCTATCTCGATGCCGTCGACCGGCTCGACGCGCTGGCCCGCGAGCGCTTCGGCAAGTCGGTCCTGTCGCTTGCCGTGCGCTGGGTGCTGGACCAGGGGCCGACGATCGCGCTGTGGGGCGCGCGGCGACCGGACCAGCTCGATCCGATTGCCGACGTCGATGGCTGGAGCCTGGACGAGGAGACGAAGACCGAGATCGACCGGATCCTGTCCGAAACGGTGCCCGAGCCGCTGGCGCCGGACTTCATGGCGCCGCCGGAAACGCGCGGCGCGTGACACACTCCGTGGGGCCGGTTCGCGTCGTGCCGCTCACGGCGCGCAACCGGCGTCCGCGGCAAAAGGGCGGCCGATGGATTGAGGCGCGGGGTTGGCGGAGCGCGTCCCGGCGAAGCCCGGCGCGCCGTCAGCCGGCGTCCGACTGCTTCTCGAACCAGTCGACGATCATCGGCATGTTCCGCTCGAACCCTCCCGGAAGAAAGACGTTCAGGAGCCCGGCGCGCGCATCGGTGCGGTTGCTGAAGTCGTGCAACACGCCTGCCGGGATGCGCAGGAAAGCGCCGGCGGAAGCGTCCCGCCACGTGTCGCCGACGAGAAACGACATCGTGCCTTCCAGCACATAGAAAAGCTCCTCGTTGGCGTCGTGGGAATGGGCACCCGGTCCCTCGCAGCCCGGCTCCAGCCACCATTCCGACACCGAGTAGCGGCAGCCGGTCTCGGCCTCGTCGGCCTTGAAGACCGCGCGCATGGCGCCCATCGCGTAGTGCCGGCCTTCGCCCTTTTCCAGCATGATCGATCGGCTGTCGTCTTCGGCCATGAGTGTCGGGCTCCGGATGAAACGTGGGATTGTGGAGCATAGCGTCCTTCGTGGTTCACCGGGAGGGGGCCGCCTTGCGCTCTCCGGCGCTTTCCGCCACACCGGCCGGACCTGTCGATGGAGAGCGCACGACCATGAGCGACCAGAAAGTCCCCGACCGGCCGCTGCCCGACGATCTGGACACCAAGAAGAGCTTGGCGCAGGACTGGTTTCAGGCGCTGCGCGACCGGATCTGCGCCTCCTTCGAGGCGCTGGAGGACGAGGCGGAAGGCGCGCCGGGCACCGGCGACCTGCCGGCCGGACGCTTCGAGCGCACGCCCTGGGAGCGCACCAACGCCGACGGCGAACCCGGCGGTGGCGGCACCATGAGCATGATCGGCGGCCGCGTCTTCGAGAAGGCCGGCGTCCACACCTCCACGGTCCATGGCACCTTTTCGGAGGAGTTCCGCAAGCAGATCCCCGGTGCGGACGCGGACCCGCGCTTCTGGGCCTCCGGCATCTCGCTGATCGCCCACCCGCTGAACCCGAACGTGCCGGCCGTGCACATGAACACCCGCATGGTGGTCACCACGCGCCAGTGGTTTGGGGGCGGGGCCGACCTGACCCCCGTGCTGGACGCGCGCCGCACCCAGGACGATCCCGACACCGTCGCCTTCCACGCCGCGATGGAGGCCGCCTGCGCGCCGCACGCCGTCGCCGACTATCCCCGCTACAAGGCGTGGTGCGACGAGTATTTCTTCCTGAAACACCGGGGCGAGATGCGCGGCATCGGCGGCATCTTCTACGACTATCTGAACTCCGGCGACTGGGAGGCGGACTTCGCCTTCACGCGGACCGTGGGCGAGGCCTTCGCCGACATCTACCCGGATCTGGTGCGCCGAAACCTGCGCACTCCCTACGGGGAGGCGGAGCGCGACGAGCAACTCGTCCGGCGCGGGCGCTATGTGGAGTTCAATCTGCTCTACGATCGCGGCACCATCTTCGGCCTGAAGACCGGCGGCAACGTCACCTCGATCCTGTCGTCGATGCCGCCGCTGGTGAAGTGGCCCTGAACGCACACCATCCTGCACCGTGGCCGAGGGGGCCGGCTGCCATGAGCGAAACCGTCCTGCACATCTTCTATCTGATCGCCGTCAGTGCCGAGGCGATGACCGCCGCGCTCGCAGCGGGGCGCCGCAACATGGACTGGTTCGGCGTGGCGATGCTGGGCTGCATCACCGCGCTGGGCGGCGGCTCCATCCGCGACGTGCTTCTGGGCCACCATCCGCTGTCCTGGGTGGCGCATCCCTCCTATCTCGCCATCGCCGTCACCGCCGCCTGCGCCACCATCGTGCTGGCCCGGTTCATGGAGCGCCTGCGCGGCGTCTTCCTCGTGCTGGATGCGATCGGCCTGGTCGTCTTCACGGTCATCGGCTGCAACGTGGCGCTCGACATGGGCCAGCCGCTCGCCATCGTCGTGGTCGCGGGCATGATCACCGGCACGGCCGGCGGTGTGCTGCGCGACATCCTCTGCACCGAGGTGCCGCTCCTCTTCCGCCGCGAGCTCTACGCCAGCGTCTCCATCGTCACCGCCGGCCTCTATGTGGGCGGACTGGCGGCTGGCCTGCAGCACGACCTGGTGATGGTGTGTGCCATGGCCGTCGGCCTCGCGCTGCGGCTGCTGGCGCTGCGTTACGATCTCCACATGCCGAAATTCGTCTATACGAAGGATCTGCACTGAGGGATCGCGGGGAGGTCGGGACCGCATGAGCCAGAGCCTGGAGGCGGCGCAGGCCGCGACGCCGTTCCGCTACCGGCACTACCGCGCCTTCCACGGCGTGCGCACCGGGGTGGGCGTGCTTCTGTGCATCGGTGTCGGCGTCGTGTTCGGCATCCCGCACGGCCTCTGGACGGCCATCTCCTTCCTGGTGGTGATGACCGGCTTCCATCACCACGGCAACATCCGCCACCGGGCGCTGGAGCGTGCGCTCGGCACCATGATCGGGGCCGCCGCCGGGCTTCTGGTGCTTCTGCAGCAGGAATGGCTCCAGCTGACACCGCTGACCTGGGGGCTGATCGCCGGCTTCTGCGCGATCTGCGCCTATCACGCCATCGGCAAGGGCGGCTACACGGCGCTCCTGTCGGGGCTCACCCTGGTTATCGTCGCCGGCCACGGATCCGAGCCGCTTGATGTCGGCCTCTGGCGGGCGCTCAACGTGATGATCGGCATCGCCATTGCGCTGGCGCTCTCCTTCGTGCAGCCCATCTACGCCACCTGGTTCTGGCGAGACGTGCTGTCGCGCGCTCTCGGCCATTGCCGGGAGGTGCTGCACGCGGTGGAGACCACGCCGGAGCGGCCCGGCCTTGCCGGCATCGGCGGCACGCTTCAGAGCCTGCGCGGGCTGATGCCGTCGGCGGCGCGCGAGGGCGGCCTGCCGCTCGCCCACCTGGAGGAGATCCAGCGCAGCGTGCGGGTGATCGTCTCGTCGGTGGAGCTCATCGCCGCCGCGCCCATCGATCCGCCGGACCTTTCCGTTCCCTGCCGGATGCTGGACGAGATCGCCGCCGCGCTGCGGGCCGGCCGTCTGGCCGCCATGCCGACGGCGGAAATCCCGGCGGCGCCGGTGACCGATGACGCGGACCTGTCGCTGGTCCGGGTTCTCGACCGCGAACTCCACACGCTCGCCCGGCTGCTGCGCGAGGCGCCGGGCCTCTGGCACGGCGAAAGCGTGTCCCGCTGACGCGCGGGGGCGTTGCTCCGGTCCAGCCGCGCCGCGCCGGAGCGGCAGCCGGATGGCACCTCGTGGCGACCGCTACCAGACGGGCAGTTCCACGTTGCCGGCCTCGGGATCCTCCAGCAGATGCAGGCGGCTGGAGGCAAGCTGCGCCACCTTCAGCGTCATCGATTTGCGCGTCGCCCCGGCGAGCTTGTGCGCCGGCGCCTCGCGCAAGATCTCCGCCTCGAAGCCGTCCGACAGGATCAGCCCGGCCTCTTCCGGAAAGGGCTCCAGAGGCACGTCGGGATGGGTGGCGAAGAACAGCCGGTCGCAGTGCAGCCGGTAGAAGGGCCACTTGGCATCGGCGCGCAGGTCCTCCAGCGATGACTTGATCTCGACGATCCAGATCTCGCCGCCCTTGCCCACCGCGACCAGGTCGGCCCGCCGTCCCGATGCGAGCCCCACCTCCGGCAGCGTGGAGAAGCCGAGCTGGCGCAACAGCCGGCAGGTGCCACGCCGCACCTTCAGCGCGTTCGGCGACTGGCGGCCGTCGACGGGCAGCGACGGCTGGGGAACAGGCGAGGGCGTCAGCGACATGGGCAGCTTCGACATGTGCGGCAGGAACGGATCGGCCCATAGTTCCGCTTTTGTTCCGCGCGATCAACCCCGCCACGTCAGTTTGTCGGCGGTGCGACGACCGGAAACCGTGGGCGCGGGCGTCTCTACAGGACGATCCCGCCGATGACGCCCGCCGCGATCACCACGGCCCAGGGCGGGGCCTTCCACTGGGTCAGCGCCACGAAGGCGGCGACCGCGATGGCCAGCGCCACGGGCGACGTGATCCCCCGGGTGAAGACCGGGTCGTAGAGGGCCGCGGCCAGCAGCCCGACGACCGCGGCGTTCACGCCGGCAAGGGCCCGCCTCGCGTTCGGCCGATGGCGCAGTGCCGACCAGAAGGGCAGCGTGCCGAGCACCAGAAGCGCCGAGGGCAGGAAGATCGCGAGCAAGGCGACGATGGCGCCCGCCACCCCGGTCAGCGGACCGTCGAGCACGGTGCCGAGGAAGGCCGCGAAGGTGAACAGAGGACCCGGGATCGCCTGCGCCGCGCCGTAGCCGGCGAGAAACTCCGATTCCGTCACCAGCCCCGGCGCCACCACCGACTGTTCCAGAAGCGGCAGCACCACGTGGCCGCCGCCGAAGACGAGGCTGCCGGCCCGGTAGAAGCGGTCGATGATGGACAGCGTGAAGCCGTCGCTTGCCGCTGCCGCCAGCGGCAGCCCGATCAGCAGTGCGAAAAACAGCGCGAGCGAGGCCAGCGCGACACCCTTGCCCACCGGCACGGCGAGCCCGCCCGGCTCGGGGGCCTGTTCGGGTTTCGGCAGGACGGCCAGGCCGGCCAGCGCGCCGAGCGCGATCACCCCCACCTGCATCCAGGCGGCGGGGGCGACCAGCAGCAAAACCATGGCGCCGCCGGCGATGCTGGCGCGCAGCGCATCCGGGGCCAGCGACCGGGCCATGCCGATCAGCGCCTGGGCGACCACGGCCACGGCGGCGGACTTGAGGCCCGCGATCCAGCCGGCGCCCTCGGTGTCGCCCACGGCGGCGAGCCCGTAGGCGAAGGCCACCAGCACGATGGCCGAGGGCAGGGTGAAGGCCACGAAGGCCGCCGCCATGCCGGGATAGCCGGCGCGGCTGAGCCCGATTCCCATGCCCACCTGGCTGGACGCCGGGCCGGGCAGGAACTGGCAGAGGGCGATCAGGTCGGCATAGGCCGCCTCGGAGAGCCAGCGGCGGCGCTCCACGATTGCGGTGCGGAAATAGCCCAGATGCGCGATGGGGCCGCCGAAGGAGGTCAGGCCGAGCAGGAGGAAGACGCGAAACACCTCGGCGGGCGTGCCGCGGGCTCGCTCAGCGTCCGGGGTAGGGCTGTCCTGCATGTCGTGAAATCGCAACGCTGATGAGGGGGAGGCCGCCCGGCCGGGCGACGCTGGCTTGCGGGATGCATCCGACATCGCCGCACGGCGATGATACGGTCGGTCGGCCACACTTTTGCGACGGGCGAGGGCCGCGCCCGTCGTGATCAGCGGCGCGGGTTCGGCTTCGGGATGACGTCGATGGTGACAACTGGGGCCGGCTGTTGTGGCGCCGCTGCGGGAGCGGCCTGCTGTTGCTGCTGCCGGCCGCCGAAGGCCTGGCCCAGCAGGGCGGCGGCGTTGCCCGACTGCGCGGATTGGCCGGCCGCCTGTCCGAGGAGGCCGCCCACCAGCCCACCGATCGCCTGCTCGGTGGTCGGCGCCTGTTGCTGCGGCTGCGCCTGCTGCGTCGCCTGGGCGGGCGCGGACGCGGCCGGCTGCTGGCCGAGAAGACCGCCGATCACGCCGGACACCACCTGGGCCGTGTCGGGTACGGGAGCCGGCGCGGGAGCCGGGAGCGTTTCGGACGGCGCCGGGGCTTCGGCAGGCGCGACGGGCTGGGTCTGCACCGGGTCGGGGGCGGACTGGTTCTGTCCTCCCGCCAGCCCCCCCACGAGACCGCCGATGGCCGTCCCGAGAACGTCGTTCGCCGTGCCGCCGGACGTCCCTCCCGTGGCGCCGCCCAGCTGCTGCTGAGCGGCACTGGCCAGCGCCTGCTGCAGGCTGTTGCCACTGCCGGATCCGTCGCCGCCGCTGATCTGACCAAGCTGCTGGTCGATCAGCGAGCCGATGGCACCCTGGGTGTCGCCGGAAGCAAGCTGGCCGACCACGCCGGCGGCGTTGCCGAGCCCGTCGATGTTGGCGATGTCGCCCAGATTGCCCAGCGACTGGAGCTGCTGCAGCGCCGCTTGCGGGTCCTGCAGGATGCCCTGGATGTCGGGGTATATGCGCGGTCCCGACCAGGCGCCCTCGATGACGATCGGAACGCCCAGGCCGGTCGTCTCCGCCTCGCTGCCCTGACCCTCCAGGTTGGCCACCAGCCGGGGATCGACGCGAAAGGACAGCGTCTTCTCCGCCAGGTCCGCGTTGCCGGTGCCGGTCATCCGCACCAGCGGTCCGATCAGGCTGAGGTCGTCGGTGGCGGCGACGCCGTCGGTGATCTGGAAGGTGGCGCCGAACGCCGTGAAATCGGTTTTCTGGCCCGGGTCGGACTGCCAGCCGGACAGGATCGACGAAGTCAGACTGCGCAGCATACGCGGAATGTTGATGCCCATGATCGCGCCGTCGGCGATCTGCAGCGAGGCGGTTCCGTCGAGCGAATCCACCAGCGCGTAGACGCTGTCACCGGCGCCCGCGACGCTCAGGGCCACGTGGCCCGTGCCCGCGAGCGCGCCGAAGCCGGCGGCGTCCTTGAACAGCCGGTGGACGTCGACGCCCTCCATGGTGAAGTCCGCCTTGGTGGTCGCCCCGTTGTCGTTGGCCAGCACCACCTGGCCGGTGCCGGTGCCGGAATAGAGGTCAAAGCGCGACAGCCGGGCATCGAGATTGCCGCCGCGAAGCGTCACGCCAAGGATGGCGGTCCCGGTCTTGAGCGTGTCGATGACGATCGAACCGGTGGTCATCGACAAGGTGGCGTCCAGCATGTCCAGGACGGAAAGATCGAGCGGTTCCCGGCTCCAGCCGCTGCTTCCGCCGGCGGCGGGCTGGGCGTCCGTGGTGCCGCCCGACAGGTACGGGGTCAGGTCCAGCGTATCGAAGGCAAGATCGGCCTGAATCACGGGCTTCGCGCCATCGAGCGCCACCGATCCCGACCCGCGCCCGGTGCTTCGGTCGACCGCGAACACCGTGTCGGACACCGCCACGCCGGTCTGGGTCGCGGAAAACGTCCCTTCGATGGACACGGTCTGCAGCCCGTTGCCCTCGCCGAGCGGGCGTTCGAGCCAGGCCATCAGGTCGCGCAGCGACGGCGTTGACAGGCCGACCCGGCCGTTGGCCGCGCCGCTCAGGCTGATGGTGCCGTCATAGCTGGTGGCGACCCGGGGCGACTGCAGCGATGCCTTGAGCGCCGACGGTGCACCGGAGAGGAGCACGCCCGGCGGGCCGGAGGTGCCGGACAGGCTGAAGCGCTCGCCGCGCCAGACGAACCCGCCATCCAGCGAGACCGGCTGGTCTGCCCCGGCAAAGCGGGCGTTGACGCTCACCTGGTCGAGGGTGCCGGCGGAGGCGTCGCCCGGCACGGCCTCCGCGAGCGGCAGCCCGGAAATACGGCCGCCGCGCAGGCCCAGCGAACCCTCGGCGTAGGCATTCAGCAGCAGCGCGTCGGTGGTGGTGCCGCGGGTGTTGAAGCCCACGTCGGCGAAGACCTGGCCGCTGGCCTCGTAAGGGGCGGGGGCGAAGGCCAGCAGGGTGGCGAGCGGCATGTCGGCCACCGTCGCCGTGCCGGCTGCGACCGCCGTTCCGTTCTCGTCGAAGGCCCGGGCGGAGAAGGCCACCGATCCGCCGCCGAAGCCGACCTGCGGCACGTCGAGCTGCAACACGCCGTTCTGCAGCAGCGCGCGGGCGGTGAGCCCGCTCAGTGTGATCTCCGGCGCCACGAGTTCGCGAACCGTCAGCGTGAGGTCCGCGTCCACCGACGACAGGGCGGACAGGTCGACCGCGCCGTCGTCGGCTTGCCCGCTCTGAGCCTCTGTCTCGGCCTGCTCGGGCAGGAAGCGCGCCACGTCGATGCGGTCGGCTGCGATGCGGCCGCGCACCTGCGGAACTTCCGTGGCGGTGGGCAGGGTGATCTCGCCGGTGAAGGCGGTACCGTTGATGGAGCCGGCGATGTCGGTGAGAGCGAGCGCCAGAGGGTTCATCACCGCGGTCGCTTCCAGCGACATTTCCCCGATCGCCACGCCCGGTGCGCTACCACTCGCCCACGCGACCGCGTCTGACAGGTTGGCGCTGGCCAGCGACAGGGTGCCGTCAAAGCTTACGCTGTCTGCCAGGATGGCCGTCCCGACGATCGACCCCGTGACGGGACCATCGGCGATCTCGAGCGAGACGGCCGTCGGCGCGGTGCGCGCCAGCGTCTGGGGCGTCTCGATGTCGGCCTGCACGGCCAGGGCGCGGCCGCGGAAGACCAGGCTTCCCTCCGCGTGGGCCGGCTGATCCACCCCGGGAAGCCGGATCTCCAGCGCCACGTCGCTGGCCGTTTCGCGCACGCCCGAAGCTACGTCCTCCAGCACCACCAGCCCGTTCTGGACGCTGAAGCGGCCCACCGAAAGGCGTTCCAGCATGGCGAGGGGATCGGTTTCTTCGCCGCCGTTGGCAGGCGCATCCGTTGCCGCGGTCCGGCCGGCGAGGCCCGGCAGCGTGATGGAGCCGTCCTCAAGCCGCACGAGCGCGACGTTAAGCCCGTCGAGCACGATCTCGTTGACGGTGACGTAGCCGGACAGGAGCGGAATCAGCGCAAGGTCGGCGCGCAGCGTCTCCAGCGACATCACGTCGGCCCCGTCCGGGGCGCGCACGCGCACGGCGTCGGCGGAGAGCGCAACGGTGGGGAAGGCACGCAGCCCCACCGGCCCGTCGATGGAGATCGCAAGGCCGGTCGCCTGGCTGATCTGGTCGACCACCGTCTGCCGGACCCATTGGGTCGAGACGAACAGGGGCAGGGCCATGAGCGCCGCGACGACCAGGACGCAGAAACCCGCCAGGGCGATCAGGACGCGTTTCATCACTCACTCCGGCGCGTACGAATCGGGAACCGAATCAGGCGCGACTCTACCCGATCCCCTGGCGATCATGGGGACACAGTCTGCTCACCGGCGGCAACACGGGAAGCGGCCGGCCCCATCCGGGGTCTGCCCGCGCCTGCCATGCGGCCGGGACGTCCGTGCGCCTAGCGCGGCGCGCGCTTGGCGAGGATGCGTTGCAGCGTGCGCCGGTGCATGTTCAGCCGGCGGGCCGTTTCGGAAACGTTGCGGTCGCACAGCTCGTAGATCCGCTGGATGTGTTCCCAGCGCACCCGGTCGGCAGACATCGGGTTGTCCGGCGGCAGAGCCCGATCGTCCGGGCTGCGGGTCAGCGCGGCGAAGACGTCGTCGGCGTCGGCCGGCTTGGACAGATAGTCCATGGCCCCGAGCTTCACGGCGGTGACGGCCGTCGCGATGTTGCCGTAGCCGGTGAGCACGACGCTGCGGGCGTCAGGCCGCGCCCGACGCAGACGGTCCACCACGTCGAGGCCGTTGCCGTCACCAAGCCGCATGTCGACGACCGCGTAGGCCGGCGGGCTGCGGTCCACCTTGCCGATGGCTTCCTCGATGGTCTCCGCCGTGTCCGTCTCGAACCCGCGCTTTTCCATGGCGCGCGCCAGGCGCTGCACGAAGGAATGATCGTCGTCGACGATCAGCAGGGTGGGGTCGTCTCCCAGGTCTGTGGTCTCGGTCATTGGGCTACACGCTTGCTCTCGACGGTGGCGGGGCGTTGCGCCAATAGGCAGCGATGCCGGCCCATCCGTACGGTTCCTTTGTCATATTTATAAGTACGCACCGGCGTCGGGCAAAGATCTGTCCCCGTCGTCCGCGTCCGCCGGGCGGCCGTCCACGGTTCCCGGCAACCGGCCGAGGTCGACCGCCTGCCGGTCCCAGTGCACCTTGACCACGGCGCCGCGGTCCGGCGGACGGCGGTTGGAAAAGGCGAGGTGGGCACCGGTGCGTTCCAGGAGCGTCTTGGCGATGAAGAAGCCGAGTCCCAGGCCGCCGCCCGACGACCGCGTGGCGCGGCTGGTGACGTAGGGGTCGCCCAACCGGTCGAGGACCGTCTCAGAGAAACCGCGCCCATCGTCCTCGATGGTGATGGAGACCTCGCTCTCGCTCCACTCTGCGGTCACCGTCACGTGGCTTTCGGCAAAATCGACCGCGTTTTCCAGGAGATTGCCGAGGCCGTAGAGAATGGCGGGGCTGCGCGCGACCACCGGCTCGCGACCCGTGGTGCCGCCACGCGTCACGTCGACCTCGATGCCGAAATCGCGGGTCGGCGCGACCACTTCCTCGATGAGCTGGGCGAGGCTCATGCGGTCGAAATGGCCGTCGGGCTCGTTGGCAAGCGTGGTGAGCTTGCGCAGGATCTCCCGGCAGCGGTCCGTCTGGCTGCGCAGGAGATGGATGTCTTCGGCATGCGGCGAGGACGGCTCGATCTCGCGCTCCAGCTCCTTGGAGACGAGGGCGATGGTGGCCAGCGGCGTGCCGAGCTCGTGCGCCGCCGCGGCCGCCAGTCCGTCCAGCGCGCTCAGATGCTGCTCGCGCGCCAGGATCAGCTCGGTGGCGGCGAGGGCGTCCCCCAGCTGGCGAGCCTCCTCCGCCACGCGGAACGTGAACACGCCCATCAGCGCCAGGCTGCAGGTCAGGGCCAGCCAGACGCCGCCCACGAACAGCAGCGGCAGCTCCAGAAGCTCGCCGGGATACCAGGGCAGCGGGAAATGGTGGATCGCCAGCAGGGTCGCCATCACCAGGACGAGGCTCGCCAGCAGCACCGTCTTCTGGGGCGGCAGCGCGGTGGCCGAGATCATCACCGGCGCGATCATCAGGAAGGCGAACGGATTGAACAGACCGCCGGTCAGGTAGAGGAGCCCGGCAAGTTGCAGGATGTCGAAGGCAAGCAGGATCGCGGTGTTCGGCTCCGACAGGCGCCGGCTCGAGGAGAACCGGAGCCTGAGAACGACGTTGAGAAAGGCGGAAGCCGCGATCAGCAGCATGCAGGCGCCGAGCGGCAGCGGGAAGCCGAAGCCGAACGCCACGACGAGAACGGTGACCGTCTGGCCGAACACGGCCAGCCAGCGCAGCCGGATCAGCGTGTCGAGACGAACGTTGCGCTGGCCGAAGGCCGGCGTACCATCGAGCAAAACGGGAGCGGTCATGGCAGGCGCCTCATCTCCGGCATTGGACCGGGGATCCCGCGGCCTGCCGGTTGGCGGTTCGGCGTCGATCGCCGGGCGGTGCGCTCCGCAATCGACAAGAGGTTACAAGGCGGTTTCATGGACACGACTGTCGCAGGCGCGCCACGGCGCCCCGCCGCCGAGGCGGTGATCGAGGTCGACGCAATCATAAAGTCATATTCCGGGGTTCGCGCCGTCAATGGAATCTCCTTCGCCATCCCGCGCGGATCGGTCACGGGGCTCCTCGGCGGCAACGGCGCCGGCAAGACCACGACGATCGCGATGATCATGGGGCTGGTGCTGCCGACCTCCGGCGCCATTCGCGTGCTCGGTCACGACATGGCGCGGGAGCGGCACCGCGTGCTGCACCGGATCAACTTCGAGAGCCCCTATGTTGAAATGCCCATGCGGCTCACCGTTCGCCAGAACCTGACCGTTTTCGGCCGCCTCTACGGCATCGCCGATGTGCGGGGCCGGGTGGCGGAACTCGCCGAGGCGCTCGATCTCGTCGAGGTTCTCGACCGGCCGTCGGGCAAGCTCTCTGCGGGGCAGAAGACGAGGGTCAGCCTGGCAAAGGCCCTGGTCAACATGCCGGAGGTCCTGCTTCTCGACGAGCCCACCGCCTCGCTCGACCCCGATACCGCCGACTGGATCCGCACCCGGCTGGAAGATTACCGGCGCGAGCGCGGCGCGACCATCCTGCTCGCCTCCCACAACATGCGCGAGGTGGAACGCCTCTGCGACGACGTGATCATGATGCGCACGGGCGCGATCGTCGACCGCGGTGCGCCGGACGACCTGATCGAACGCTACGGCCGCGACACCCTCGAGGACGTCTTCCTCGACGTCGCCCGTGGCCGCTCGGCCACGCCGGTCGAATAGGAGATCGCCATGCTCTACTCCACCTCCGGCCATGGCGAGGCCCGCTACAGGTCCATCTCCGTGGCGCGCACCTCTGCCATGGTGTTGCGCTACTGGTATCTCCTGCGCTCCTCCTGGCCGCGGCTTCTGGAACTCGTCTACTGGCCGACGGTGCAGATGCTCATGTGGGGCTTCCTGCAGCTCTATCTCGATGAGCAGACGGGCTTCGTTGCCGGCGCCGGCGGCGTGCTGATCGGCTCGGTGCTCCTGTGGGACATCCTGTTCCGCGGCCAGCTCGGCTTTTCCATCTCCTTTCTGGAGGAGATGTGGGCGCGCAACATCGGCAACCTGATGATGTCGCCGCTCAGGCCCGGCGAATTCCTCGCCGCCCTGATGGCCATGAGCGTCATCCGGCTGGCCATCGGCATGGTGCCCGTCACGCTGATGGCCTACGCCTTATTTTCCTTCAATCTCTGGTCTCTCGGGCTGGTGCTGGTGGCCTTCTTCGTCAACCTGATCCTGACGAGCTGGTCGATCGGCATCGCCGTGTCGGGTCTGGTGCTGCGCCACGGGCTCGGCGCGGAGACGCTGGCCTGGTCGATCGCCTTCCTGCTGCTGCCGCTGACCTGCGTCTACTATCCCGTCGCGGTGCTGCCGGGCTGGCTGCAGACCGTCTCCTGGATGCTGCCGCCCACCTACGTGTTCGAGGGGATGCGCGCGGTTCTGATCGACGGCGTCTTCCGGGCCGACCTGATGGCCTGGGCGCTCGGCCTGAACGCGCTCTACATGGCGCTCGCCGTGACCATCTTCGTGCGGCTGTTCAACCAGTCGCGCCGGGTCGGCTCGCTCTTGTCGCTGGGCGAATGATGCCCACCTGATTCGCACGTCCTGCGCATCCGCCGTGCATCCCGGACCGGCCGCCGCCGGGTGCACCCAGTCCATCGCCTTGATCGCACTCAGCTTCCCGCAAGCCAGGCATGGCAGACTGGGTGTGGCTTGCGGAGCTTACTTTCGAACCGCTATTCTTTGCTGCGGCGCGAAATCGCGAGGTTTGCGAGCGGGCATTGCACCAGGTCTCGCGAGGACAGCTTGAAAACCCGTGTCCTTGCCGGGCGCTGGATCATGAAATCGATCGTGTCGAACGGCTTTGGACGGCTCCGGCCGCGCGTCGCCGCGATCTTCGACCACGGGACATCTCGTCGTGTACTATGAACTCTACGAACTGAATCATGCCGCGCTGAGCCCGTGGCGGGCGGCAGCCGACGCGACGCGCCTTTATTTCCGCAACCCGCTCAACCCGTTGTCCCACACCACGTTCGGCAAGAGCCTCGCCGCCGGCAGCGAGCTGTTCGAGCGCATGACCCGGCGCTACGGCAAGCCGGAATTCGGGCTCGAAGAGACGACCGTCGGTGGCACCCGGGTGTCGGTGCGCGAGGAAATCGTCTGGGAACGCCCGTTCTGCCGGCTGCTGCACTTCGCCCGTGCCCTGCCGCGGGGCCGGCGCAACGACCCGAAGGTGCTGGTGGTCGCCCCCATGTCGGGCCACTACGCGACGCTGCTGCGCGGCACCGTCGAGGCGCTGCTGCCGAACCACGACGTCTACATCACCGACTGGATCGACGCCCGCATGGTGCCGCTCACCGACGGGCTGTTCGATCTCGACGACTACATCGACTACGTGATCTCCATGCTGCACTTCCTCGGCGGCGACACGCACGTTATGGCCGTCTGCCAGCCGGCGGTCCCGGTGTTCGCGGCCGTGGCGCTGATGGAGGAGGACGATGATCCGTACGCGCCGCGCTCCATGACGCTGATGGGCGGGCCGATCGACACGCAGGTCAATCCCACCGGCGTCAATGATCTCGCCAAGCAGCACGACCTGAACTGGTTCCGCCACAACGTCGTCATGCGGGTGCCGTTTCCGCATCCCGGCTTCATGCGCGAAGTCTATCCGGGCTTCCTGCAGCTCACCGGTTTCATGAGCATGAACCTCGATCGCCACATGACGGCGCACCACGACTATTTCCACCACCTGGTGCAGGGCGACGGCGATTCCGCGGAGAAGCACCGCGACTTCTACGACGAATATCTCGCGGTGATGGATCTGACGGCCGAGTTCTACCTGCAGACGGTGGAGAAGGTCTTCATGAAGCACGACCTTCCCAACGGGACCTTCATGCACCGCGACCGGCTGGTGAACCCGGGCGCCATCAAGCGGACCGCTCTGCTCACCGTGGAGGGCGAGAAGGACGACATCTCCGGCGTGGGCCAGACCCAGGCGGCGCACCGTCTCGCGGCCAACCTGCCGGACGACAAGCGCGGCCACTACGAGCAGCCGGGCGTCGGCCACTACGGCGTCTTCAACGGCTCCCGCTATCGCTCGGAAATCTGCCCGCGCATCGCCGACTTCATCCAGACCCACGAGCAGTCCTCGAAGGCCCCTGCAAAGGCCAATGGCGCGGCGCCGGCCGCCCCGTCGGCGGCCTCCGACCCGAAGCCGGCCGCGGCGAAAAAGCAGGCGTCTGCCCCGAAGGCGAAGCCGGCCCCGCGCAAGCCGGCCGCGACCTCGGCCGCCAAGGTTGCCGCTGAGGCTGCACAGGCTCCCGTCGCCGCCATGGCATCGGCCGCCGTGGCGCTCTCCGATCTGGCGCTGTCCGCGCCCAAGGGGACGGCCGACGATCTGACGAAGATCGTGGGCATCGGTCCGCGTCTCGCCCAGCGCCTCAACGAGATGGGCATCTGGCACTTCTCCCAGCTTGCCGCCCTCTCCGACGCCGCCATCGAGGAGATCGATGGCGTGCTGGCCTTCCCCGGCCGCATCCGGCGCGACGACTGGGTGGGCCAGGCGGCGGCAATGAGCGTCAAGGCGAAGATCGACGCCTGAGGCGCCGTCCCGTGAGTGCCTCCATCAGCACTTGATCGAGATCAGGGGATCGCGGATCCGGACGTGATTGTCTCGGGATGGTCGCTCAGGCGGCCGTCCCGAAGCCATCCGCCGCGTGAGCCGTGATCCACGACCGGCCGCGCGGTCTTCCTGAGAGGTCCGCGATGTTCGTCAGGAAAGCTCTCGCAGCCGGCCCGTTCCTCGGCCTTGCTGTCCTCCTGGCGACAGGCTCCCCGGTCGCTGCCGCCGGAAGCGTCGCCGAAGGGCATCTTCTGGCGCGGCAATGGTGTTCGGCCTGCCACATCGCCGATGCCGCCCAGGCCAGCGGCAGCGCCGACGTGCCGCCCTTCACCGAGATTGCCGCCGCCGAAACCCTGACGGCGGACAACCTCGCCGCCTTCCTCGCCAATCCCCATCCGGTCATGCCGGACATGGCGCTGACGCGCGATGAGATCGCCGATCTCGTGGCCTATATCCGCTCGCTTCGGTCGGAGTGACGCCAGAGCGTTTCCCGGTGAAGTGGAGACCGGTTCACCGGCAGGAAACGCGCCAGGACGACCGCTCCCTCAGAGATCGAGATCCGCCCACACCGGCGCGTGCAGCGATCCCCGGAAGCCGTTGGGAATGTCGGTGTCGTCGATGAGGGCGTCGTTCTCGATGTCGACCCCCGCCAGTTTCTCCGCCAGCGCCTGCGACATCAGGATGTGGTCGAGGAGTTGCCGCCGGCCGGCGTGCAGGGCGGAATGGCGTCGCTCGGCCGGCACCCGCATTTCAGCCGCCGCCAGCGCCCGGTCGGCCAGGTCCGGGGTCTCTGTCTCGTCCACCGGCGCCATCAGCATGCGCAGCGGGGTCTCGAACAGATCGGCGTTCAGATCGCCAGCCACGGCGATCAGTGCGCGGGGATCCGCGTCCAGGAGCAGGTCGATGGCGTGGCGGATTTCCAGTGCCTGTCCCGTCCGCTTCAGCGCTGCCAGGTGATAGCCCTCCGCCCAACCCGTGGCGCTGCGCCAGCGGTGCGCGTCGAGCTTCTCGCCGGGCACGGGGGCGGCCAGCGGCGCCCTCAGGTGGGCATTGAAGACCTCCAGCGTCCGTCCGTCGGCGAGCGCAAGGCAAGCCTGGAGCACCGGGCGGTCGAAGCGTACGTCGACCGGATCGTCCGGGGCGGTGGGCAGCCGGATGGAGACCGGCGGTACCAGGTCGTGGCGCAGGCTGCGGTGGGCGGTGACGGGCAGGCGCGATAGGGTCACCAGGTTGTGCCGGTCGCCGACCGGCCCGTCCGGCCCGGCCGAGACGCGGTGAAAATCCGCAAGCGGCGTGCCCTCAAGCAGCGCATCGAGGTCGGCCAGCACGCGCTCGCCGCCGCCGACGGGGCGCTGGCCATTCACCTCCTGCAGGCAGAGAATGTCGGGGTCGAGCGAGACGAGCCGCTCCCGCATGGGTGCGAGGCGCGCCTCGGTTTCGCTGTCGCCGGCCCGGTCGCCTCCAAAGGATTCCATGTTGAAGGTGGCGAGCCGCATCATGGTCGCCCCGGCCGCTCAGTCCGTGCCGTGATCGGGTGACTGGGCCTCGTCGCGCACCCGGTCGCGGAAGACGCGCCGGATCACCTTGCCCGTGGTGGTCAGCGGCATCTCTTCCACGAATTCGATCTCGCGCGGATACTCGTGCGCGGAGAGGCGGTCGCGGACATGGCCCTGGATCTCGCTGGCGAGCGTTTCCGCCGGTTCCACGTCCGGGCGCAGCAGCACGAACGCCTTGACGATCTCGGTGCGGATGGCGTCCGGCTTGCCCACCACCGCCGCCAGCTGGACGGCGGGATGGGCCACAAGGCAGTCCTCGATCTCGGTGGGGCCGATCCGGTAGCCGGCCGAGGTGATGACGTCGTCGTCGCGGCCGACGAAGGTGACGTAGCCATCGTCGTCCATGGTCCCCTGGTCGCCGGTCATCAGCCAGTCGCCGCGAAACTTGTCGGCCATGGCCTGGTCGTTGTTCCAGTAGGTCAGGAACATCACCGGGTCCGGCGCCTTCACCGCGATGGTGCCCTGCGTGCCATGGGGGACCTCGCGACCGTCCGCGTCCACGACGGCGACCTCGTGGCCCGGCACCGCGCGGCCGATGGCGCCGCCCTTGTTGACGCCGATGGCGGCACACGAGGAGAGCACCAGGTTGCACTCGGTCTGGCCGTAGAACTCGTTGATCGTCAGTCCCAGCGTCTCCCGGCCCCAGTCGAAGGTGCCGCGGCCGAGGCTTTCGCCGCCGGAGCCGATGGAGCGCAACGCAACGCCAGCCGGTGGCGGCGCGGCCTTCAGCATCCTGAGCGCCGTCGGTGGGATGAAGGCGTTGCGCACCTCCGCGTCCACCATCAGCCGCCAGGCCTCTTCCGGGTCGAACCGGTCGAAGCGGCGCGCCACGACGGGAACGCCGAGCTTCAGCGCCGGCAGCAGCACGTTCAGGAGCCCCCCGGCCCAGGCCCAGTCGGCCGGCGTCCAGATCCGGTCGCCCGGTTGCGGCAGGAAATCGTGATGCATCTGCACGCCCGGGATGTGGCCGAGCAGCACTCGGTGGCCGTGCAGCGCGCCCTTGGGCGGTCCCGTCGTGCCGGAGGTGTAGATCATCATCGCCGGCTCGTCGGCGCCGGTGTCCACCGTCTCGAACCGGTCGGAGGCCCGGTCGACGAGGGTGCCGTAATCCTCCGCGCCGCTCTCCGTCCCGTCGATGGAGACGACCAGGCCAAGCGCGGGCAGTGCGTCGCGGATGCCGGCGACCTTCTCCGCTCCGGCCCGGTTGGTGATCAGGGCGCGCACGCCGGCATCGGCCAGCCGGAAGCGCAGCGCCTCGGGTCCGAACACGGCGGCGAGCGGCAGCGCGACGGCGCCCATCTTGTAGATCGCCAGGTGCGCGACCGCCGTTTCGCTCACCTGCGGCAGGAACACGGCCACCCGGTCGCCGCGGGCGATGCCCTTGGCGGTGAGCGCGTTGGCCAGCCGGTTGGAGAGCCGGGCAAGCGTGCGGTAGCTGAGCTCGCGCCGTGTGCCTTCCGGGCCGAACTCGATCAGCGCGCGCCGGTCCGGATCGCGCCGGGCCCACGCGTCGCAGGCGTCGGCGGCAATGTTGTAATGCTCCGGGATTTGCCAGCGGAAACCGGCAACCAGGCTGTCATAGTCCGCCGCAGGGGCAAGCGTCGTCACGGGGTCCGTCCTTTCGTTCTCTCCGCCCGGCCGGCGGCGTACTATGGGAACGGACCCGCGCGACTGCAATCGGGGTGGTGCTCAGTCCACCGCGGCCGAGGCCGGCGCGGCGAAGATGGCCGCCCAGAACACCTTGTATTTCGAGTTCGGCGCATACGCCGTGGCGATGCCGAAGCGGGTCGCATCCGGGTCGAGCATGTGGGCGTTGTGGGTCTTCAGCTCGCGCCAGCCGGAGAAGGCTTCCGCCGTGGTGCGGTAGCCGGCGCTGACATTCTCCACGGCGCTGGATGCCGCATAGCCGGCCGCCTCCAGCCGCGCCTTGATGGCACGCTCGCCGGAGAGCGACAGCTGCACGCTGTCGCGGGCGGCCAGCGCATTGGCCTGTTCCTGGGCGATGGCATTCAGCGCCGGGTCGACGGTGAGCGCGCCGAGCCCGTTGTTCTGCCGGTAGGAGTTGATCAGACCGAGGGCGGCGGTCGGATCGACCTGGGCCGTCGGCGAGCCGAGATCCTGGTAGAAGGCCGGCTTTTCGGTGGGCTGGGCGCAGGCGGCAAGGCCGGCGAGCGCGGCAAGCACCAGAATGCGGGAAACGCGGCGGAGGGGCATCGGCAGGTCCTCGGGGAAGGGGTCGGCTATATCTCGGCGCCGTCCCCGTCGGGCGCGTCGGAGATCGGTTCGGCGGACGGGTTGGTATCGTGCGGCGCAGACTGCGCGCCGCCCCGGCCATCCGTCTGGCGCCCCGCGCGGCTTTCCGTCAGGTGCACGTCGCGGCGCGTGTAGGGAATGGAGATGCCGTTCTCCCGGAGGGTCCGGTAGACGGCGAAACGCAGCTCGGACTTGGCGCTCAGGATGTAGTCCACGTTGCCGAGATAGCAGAAGATCTGGAACTCCAGCGCCGATTCGCCGAAGTCCGAGAGATACACCTTCGCCTCCGGGTAGGCGAGCACGTTCGGATGTGCCTGGGCGACCTCCAGCAGGAGATCGTGCACCATGTCCGGATCGATGTCGAAGGGCACCCGCACGTCGATGATCACCCGGCCGGAATTGTCGGTGTGCATCCAGTTCTTCACGACCCCGGAGATGAGGTCGGAGTTCGGCACGATCACCGTGGAGCGGTCGAAGGTCTCGATTTCCGTGGAGCGCACGTTGATGCGCTTCACGTAGCCCTGTTCGGCGCCCACGACGATCCAGTCGCCGGCCTTGATCGGCCGCTCCGCGAGCAGGATCAGGCCGGAAACGAAGTTGTTGACGATGGACTGCAGGCCGAAACCGACACCGACCGAAAGCGCGCCGGCGATGATCGCGACGTTCTGCAGGTTGAAGCCGGCGATGGAGAACGCGACCATGCCGGCGAAGATCACGCCGATATAGCCGAGCCCGGTGCGCACCGACGTCTTCAGGCCGATGTCCATGCGGGTGTGCGGCAGGAAGCGCGTGTCCAGCCAGCGCTGGAAGGCCCGGGTGGCCAGCATGCCGATGACGAACACGACCAGCGCGCCGACGATGGCCGTTGGCGAGATCGTGACAGAGCCAATGCTCATGCCCGTCGCCAGCCGGCGCAGCGCGCTCGACAGATCATCGCTGTTCAGGCCGAACGGCGCGAGCATCACGCTCACCGCCACGATGATCAGGAAGATCCTGATGATGCCGGACAGGACCGCGCCGGACTGCTCGATGGTGGCCGTGCGGAAGCGCAGGTTTCCGGAGAGGATGTTGCCGACGGTGGTGCCGGACCGGAAGCCGGCGCTGATCGTCTCGTCGGTGAAGGCCAGCGCCAGGAACAGCACGCTGAGAACCACCGATACCCACACCGACTGGCCGACGAGGAACCAGCCGAGGGTGAGATAGCCGGCGAGCGGCGCGAGCGCGGCAACGATGGCGGTGAGCCAGGCGGGTGGCAGCAGCCAGCGCCAAACCTCCACCGTGCTGGATTCGGCGCTGTCGGTCTCCTCGTTCAGCCCGCGCGCAATGGCGTGCAGCGTGCCCATCGAGGCGATGGCAGTGAGCACGGCGAATATGCCCTGCAGGCCCTGGATGACCGGCAGCGGCATGGCGAGCACGTCGGACATGTTCACGATGAACAGCCCGACGGAGAAGATGCCGCCGTAGACCAGCACCCATTTCATGATGCCGGCGGCGGCTTCATCGCCCACCGCGAGATAGCGCCAGGTCGGCCGGCTGGGCGCGATGATCGCCTGGCTCAGCCCGCGCACCGCGGCGAACAGGGCGACCGACTGCAAGGCCGCGATCAGCGTCTCGTCGATGCGCTGCGGCGACAGGTCGAAGGCATCGAGCAGCAGGATGAAGCCGCCCAGCAACGTCACTGCAATGCCGACCGTGACGGTTGCGATGGCCGAGGCATGGGTGACGCGCGGGAGCGCCGCCACGTTGGTGGCGTCCGGGTTGCGGTTGGTCCGCCGGTCGAGGAAGCGGCGCACCGGACCGACGACGATGAGGCTGGCGATCAGCAGGATGATGATGGCCGCGGCCGACGTGCCCCCGGCGCGGTTGTGGATCAGTGTCGTCCAGTCGTCGACCAGCAGGTTCAGGCTGACCGCGGCCCGAGGAAGTTCGGAGACGATATCCGACCAGAGATTGGGGTTGAGGATGCTGCGCCGCCGTTCTCCGACCTGCTCGGCGAACAGCTTCCGGCGCCGTTCCTCGATGGTTGCGATGAGTTCGTCGGCGCGCAGCCGTGTCGCCTGGGCCT
This sequence comes from Amorphus coralli DSM 19760, assembly GCF_000374525.1. Taxonomy (GTDB): domain Bacteria; phylum Pseudomonadota; class Alphaproteobacteria; order Rhizobiales; family Amorphaceae; genus Amorphus; species Amorphus coralli. Next base: position 21,644 of record NZ_KB894575.1, on the reverse strand, counting down.
GCTTAAGAATGGCCTCGTGGGCCACCAGAAGGCGGGTCTGCAGTTCACGTTCCTGCTTGAGGGTGGCTGGCTCCAGCGCGCTCTGCTCGTCCGGCAGGCTCAACTCTTCCAGCCGCGCGGTGAGGGCGTTTGCCCTCGGCTGAAGCCGTTCGGTCAGCGGGTTGATGGTGTCGCGCAGCTCGATGATCGAGCGTCGATGTTCGACCAGGGCGTGGTCGCCGATGTCCTCGGAGGCGAGCTGCTCGGCGATTCGATCGAGTTCGGCGCGCCACTCGTCCACGAGCGCCTGGTCGTTCGGATCCACCGTCGCGGGCGGTGGTGGCGGCTCGGCCGGCTTCTGGCTGGGCGTGGCATCGCTCTCGGTCGACGAGTCCGCTTCTGGCTGGCTATCTGCCGAGCCGGTCCCGGGCGTTCCGCGGAAGGTGCCGGTGATCGGCGAGGTGAGGGGAGAGACCTGTCCCGTCGTGGAGGTCTGCGCGGTCGCAGCCGACAGCCCGGTGGCGAGAACCGCCGCCACCACGAGGCCGCTCAGGATATGGCGAAGTGTGTGTCGCACGGCCGGGCCATCTGCTGGGTGCCGGAAAGAATGACGGTCCCGGCGACGCGCGGCTACCGGTTGCGTCCGCACCCTGCAACAGAACGCGGCGTGGATAAGGCAGCCCGTCGGCCGTGCCGACACGCAAGGCAGCCGGCCGGCCCTCCTCAGGCCCGTTCGACCGGCTTTTCCTCGTCGCCGTCCTCTTCCTCGGGCGGGGTCAGCACGTCGGACATGCCGTCGGAGCTTACGACGCCCCGCAGCCGGCCCTCGTTGTCGACCACCGCGACGGGATATTCCGCGGCCAGCGTGGTCGGCAGCGCCACCTCGAGCCGGTCGTCTTCCTTGAGGACGGGCAGATCCTCGGCGACGTCCCAGATCGTCTTCGTTCCGTTGGGCTCGTCAAGCGCCGCCTGCACGGCGTCCTGGGTGACGAAGCCGCGATAGGCGTCTCCCTCCACCGCGTAGCCGTATTCCGCGCCCCTGCGGCGCATGTCGCTGAGCGCGCGCTCCAGGTTCTCTTCGGTGATGCGGTACTGCGGGGCGTTCATGATCACGTCCACCGTCAGCACCCGCGCGCGGTTCACGTCGCGCACGAAGGCCCGCACATAGTCGTCCGCCGGCTGCAGCAGGATCTCCGGGGGCGTGCCCACCTGCGACAGGCGGCCGTCCTTCAGGATGGCAATCCGGTCGCCGATCCGCAGCGCCTCGTCGAGATCGTGGGTGATGAACACGATGGTCTTGTTCAGCTCCGCCTGCAGCGAGATCAGCTGGTCCTGCATCTGGCTTCGGATCAGCGGGTCGAGCGCGGAGAAGGCCTCGTCCATTAAGAGCACCTCGGCGTCCGTCGCCAGGGCCCGGGCGAGGCCGACGCGCTGCTGCATGCCGCCGGAGAGCTGGCTCGGATACTGGTGCTCGAAGCCGGAGAGCCCGACCGCGTCGATCCAGCGCTGGGCGTGCTCGTCGCGCTCGCGGCGCTTCATGCCGCGCACTTCCAGCCCGTAACCGACATTCTCCATGACGGTGCGGTGCGGCATCAGACCGAAGCGCTGGAACACCATGCTCATGCGCCGACGGCGGAATTCGCCGAGATCGTGCATGTTCAGGCCGATGATGTCGGTCCCGTCGACGACGATGTGGCCGTCGGTGGGATCGATCAGCCGGTTGAAGTGCCGGATCAGGGTGGACTTGCCGGACCCCGACAGCCCCATGATCACGAAGATCTCGCCCTTCTTGATGGAAAGGGAGACGTCGTGCAGGCCCAGCGTGTGCCCGGTTTCCGCCAGGAGTTCGTCCTTGCCCATCCCCTGCTTGACCAGCGCCAGCGCGCTCTTGGGGTCGGGGCCGAAGATCTTCGTGATGTGCTCGACTTCGATCAGCGCCATCTCGGTGTCCTTGTGGTCTTCTGCTTTGGCGGGGTGGGATCAGGAGTTGGCGACGTTGCGATAGGCCTGGGCCCGCTGGCCGATCGACTGGCTGATGCGGTCGAACACCACGGCAAGGATCACGATGGCGATGCCGCCGACGAGGCCCTGGCCGGAATCGTTGCGCTGCAGGCCGAGCAGCACCGTCTCGCCGACGCCGCGCGCGCCGATCATCGAGGCGATCACGACCATGGCCAGCGCCATCATGGTGGTCTGGTTGATGCCCTGCATGATGGACGGCAGCGCCAGCGGGATCTGCACGCCCTTCAGCATCTGCCAGCGCGTGGCGCCGAAGGCGCGGCTGGCTTCCACGACCTCGCTGTCGACCAGGCGGATGCCCAGGTCGGTGAGGCGGATCAGCGGCGGCGTCGCGTAGATGACGGTGGCGAGGATCGCCGGGACCTTGCCGAGGCCGAACAGCATGGCCGCCGGGATTAGATAGACGAAGCTCGGAATCGTCTGCATCAGGTCGAGGATAGGATTCAGGATCGTCCGGGTCGTGTTGGAGCGCGCCGACAGGACGCCGAGCGGGACGCCGACCACGATCGCGATGCCCACCGAGACGAGCATGATCGCCACCGTCTGCATGGCCTGTTCCCACAGGCCCAGCGTGCCGATGAACCACATGGCCAGCATCATGGCGAGCGACAGCACGATGCGCCGGCTCGCCGCGTAGGCAAGGATGCCGATCAGCAGGATGATGGTCCAGGCGGGCGCGGCGCGCAGTCCCTGCTCGAGTGCCACGAGCACCGTCAGGAGCGCGTCGGAAATGGCTTCGAAGAAGTTGCCGTAATTCACCACCAGGAAGGTGACGAAGTCGTTGGTGGCACCGCGGATTGCGCGGCCGACGTTTTCGCCGAGAAAGAAGGCTTCCTGGTTCATGTTCGCCTCTGGCTTACTGGCCCGGTTCGTCCCGCAACGCCTGCGTGCTGTGGGGTCCGGATCTCAAAAAAGGGGCCGGCGGCGAGGCCGGCCCCCAGGTCATCACAGGTGTCGATGCGCGATCCGCCGCCCGGCTGCTGCCGCACTGCGTGGCAACACGACAACGCATTGGCGGACCGATGGTTCATCGTGCCCGGTTCGCGCGGGCCCGATCAGCCGCCGTTGAGCGAGGCCTTCACGGTCTCCGCCACTTCCGCCGGAACCCACTGCGTCCAGATGTCCGGGTTTTCCTTCAGGAAGTGCTCGGCGGCCTCGTCGGCCGTGGCGTTGTTGTCCTGCATGTAGGCCAGCGCCTTGGAGACCATGGCGTTGGTGGTCTCGTAGTTGGACAGGAACTCGATCAGGTCCGGAGCCGTCTCGGCGAACTTGTTGTTCACCGCAAGGGAGACCTCCACCAGCGGGTAGGCCGTGGCTTCCGTCACGTCTTCCGGGTTGGCCGCCTCGTTCAGCTTGGTCCAGATTTCCTCGTTGTACTCAGGCTCTTCGAGCGCGACGACCTGGTCGCCGATCTTGCCGAGCACCCAGGTCGGGCCCCAGTAGTAGAAGACGATCGGCTGTTCGCGCAGGATGGAGCTCTCGATGGCCGCGGACAGCGCCGCGCCGGTGCCCGGGCGGAAGTTCGTGTAGCTGTCGGTCAGGCCGTAGGCGTGAAGCTTCTTGGTGTTGATCACCTCGCAGCCCCAGCCGAGGATGCAGTTGTAGAAGCGGCCCTTGCCCGGCTCTTCCGGATCTTCGAACACGTCCTTGAACTTCGGCAGGTCGGAGACGGACTTCAGGCCGGCGGCCGGCGCATCGTCACCCTCGACCAGGTATTTCGGCACGAACCAGGCCTGCGTGGCGTCGGGGAAGTTGATGCCCACCGACTTCACCTGGCCGCGCTCGACAGCCTGCTCCCAGGCGTCGCGCACGTTCGGGATCCACATTTCCATGGTCACGTCGATGTCGCCGCGGGCCATGCCGTTGAGCAGCGGGATCGTGGAGCCGGGAATGGAGTCCGTCTGGCAGCCGTAGCCCTTCTCGATGATGTAGCTGGCGACGCCGTTGTGGAAGGAGTTGGAATCCCAGTCCAGACCGGCGAAGACGACCGGGCGGTCGATCTCGCAGACCGGGGTGTCCTGGGCCATGGCCGGCGCGGCGAACGCGGCAAGGCCGAGCGGTGCCGCAAGGGCGATCTTGGCGAGGGCGTGGTTCAGCACGGATATCCTCCTTGGCGCGGATCGACATCCGCGGCGCCGGGCTGGCGCGCAGGACGATCCGTCCAACTGGCTTGTGAAAAGAGGCATGGCCCAGCCATGCGTTCACATGGACGGGCGATGCGCTCAGCGCATAGCTCAGTATAGAGGGTCGGGCCCGTTTGTGAACCCGTGTGGCCGAAATGGGGCAGGCCACACAGCCGTCCGCCCACCCCGAGCGGCCCCGCTCACCGATCCACGCGATCCGGGCGGGCGGCCGCCGGACACTGGTTCAAGATCTTGGAAAAATTGACGTTTTAGGCTAGAGCGCCGCCTTCACCTTCTCCGCCACGGACGCCGGAACCCATTTGGTCCACACGTCTTCGTTGGCCTTGAGGAAGGTCTGCGCCGCCACGTCCGCGTCGCCGCCATTGTCTTCCATGTCGGCCAGCGCCTTGCTGGTCAGCGCGCTGGTCGTCGAGTAGGCGTTGAAGAAGGCCGTCAGGTTCGGCGCGCTTTCGGAGAACGCCTTGTTGGCGCCGATGATCACCTTGCTGACCGGATAGGCGGTGGCGGCATCCGGCACCTCGGCCGCCATCATCGCGTCCCAGATCTCGCGGTTGAAGGCCGGCTCCTCCAGCTGCACGAACTCGTGCTTGCCCATCAGCGCCGTCGGCGCCCAGTAGTAGAACAGGATCGGCTTCTTGCGCAGGTAAGCGGAATCGACCGCGGCCTGCAGCGAGGCGCCGGTGCCGGGCCGGAAGTTGGTGTAGGAGTCCTCCAGCCCGTAGGCGACGAGCTTCTTGGAATTCACCACCTCGCACTGCCAGCCGGCCGGGCAGTTGTAGAAGCGGCCCTTGCTCGGCTCCTCCGGGTCGGTGAACAGCGGCGCGAACTGCGGCAGGTCCTCCGCCTTCTTCAGCGTCGGCGCCGGCGCTTCCGCGCCTTCCACCAGGTAAGTGGGCACGAACCAGCCTTCCACGGCGTCAGGGAAGGTGGTGCCGAGCGCCACGACCGTGCCCGCCTTTTCCGCATCGACCCACGCCTGGGCCGGGTTGGCCGTCCAGATCTCCATGATCACGTCGACGTCGCCGCGCGCCACGCCGTTGATCAGCGGGATGGTGGAGCCCGGCAGGTCGTCCACCTCGCAGCCGTAGCCGGTCTTGACGATGAACTTGGCGAGCGCGGTGTGGAAGGCGGCGGACTGGTAGTCCAGGCCGGCGAACATGACCGGCCGATCGATGTCGCAGCTGTCGTCGGCCGCCCGGGCGGCGGTGCCGGCAAGCGTCGAGGCCGCGAAGGCTGCGGCGGCGAGGGCGACAAGGCGGGCGGAGCGGGAAGCGGGCATCGTCCGGGTCCTCACGGTGCGTCTGCAAAAGGGTGAAGGCTGGCCCCCTCGGGCCGGATGCGGGGTCGGGCCGTGCCTGCGCGCTGCCCGTGTCTCGACTGACTGTCTTGGCGACAAGCCTAGTCAAGCGCTTCGGCAACGCAAGCGCGTGCTGTCCCGCACCGCAGCGTGGCGGTGCGGGAGCCGTCCGGTCGCCGGCGCGGTGATCAGGCCGCGGCCTGGCCGCTCGCTTCCAGGATGTCGTCGAACGTCCTCAGTCCGGTGGTCGGGGCCGACACCAGCACCGCCATGTTTCCGGGAGCATGCTGGTTGTTCCACATCTTGGTGTGGGCGCGCGGGATCTGCGCCCAGGGGAAGACCTCGCTCATGCACGGGTCGATGCGCTGGTCGAGGACGAACCGGTTGGCCTCGCTCGCCTGCTTCAGGTGGGCGAAGTGCGAGCCCTGCACGCGCTTCTGGTGCATCCAGACGTAGCGGGCGTCCATGGTCAGGTTAAAGCCGGTCGTACCCGCGCAGAATACCACCATGCCGCCGCGGCGCACCACGAAGGTGGAGATCGGAAACGTCGCCTCGCCGGGGTGCTCGAAGACGATGTCGACATTCTTGCCCTTGCCGGTTATGTCCCAGATCGCCTTGCCGAAGCGGCGGCCTTCCTTGCCCCAGGCGTCATATTCCGGGCTGCCGACCTTGGGCAGCTGGCCCCAGCAATCGAAGTCCTTGCGGTTGATGACGCCGCGCGCGCCCAGGCTCAGCACGAAGTCGCGCTTGGTCTCGTCGGAGATCACGCCGATGGCGTTGGCGCCGGCTGCCGCGCAGATCTGGATGCCGAACACGCCCAGCCCGCCCGAGGCGCCCCACACCAGCACGTTGTCGCCGGGCTTCAGGGTGTGCGGCGGGTGGCCGTAGAGCATCCGGTAGGCGGTGGCGAGGGTCAGCGTGTAACAGGCCGACTCCTCCCAGGTCAGGTGCTGCGGGCGGGGCATCAGCTGGCGCGCCTGCACCCGGGCGAACTGGGCAAAGCCGCCGTCCGGCGTCTCGTATCCCCAGATGCGCTGGGAGGAGGAGAACATCGGGTCGCCGCCGTTGCACTCCTCGTCGTCGCCGTCATCCTGGTTGCAGTGAACCACCACCTCGTCGCCCACCTTCCAGCGGGTGACCTTGGAGCCCACCGCCCAGACGATGCCCGACGCGTCGGATCCGGCGATGTGATAGGGCTGCTTGTGGCCGTCGAAGGGAGAGATGGGCTCGCCGAGCGCCGCCCAGATGCCGTTGTAGTTCACCCCCGCCGCCATCACGAGGACCAGCACCTCGTGGCTGTCGATCTCCCAGGTCGGGAGGACCTCCACCTGCATGGCCTCGTCCGGCGGCCCGTGGCGCTCGCGGCGGATCGCCCAGGCGTACATCTTCTCCGGCACGTGGCCGAGCGGTGGGATCTCGCCGATCTCGTAGAGGTCCTTCTCGGGTCGGGACTCGGCAATCGACATTGTTTTCCTCCCCTGTCGACGGCGTTTCGGGCATATTGCAGTGCAATATCCGCTCCTGTCCAGCGGTCCCGACGTCGCTTTCGATGCTGGCACGTTGCGGATCGTTCGCCAATCGCGGAGAGCGGAAGCCGGGAGGAGGGCGGCCGGTCGGCGAATGATGCTGGACGCGCCGCGATGCACGTTGGCATTGTGCCAATGTCGTGAAAGGGGAGGCGAGAGCCATGACCGACGAGAGCAAGGCGCCTGCGCGCGACAAGCCCTGGATCTTCCGCACCTACGCGGGTCATTCCTCGGCCGCGGCGTCCAACGCGCTGTACCGCTCCAACCTCGCGAAGGGGCAGACCGGGCTCTCCGTCGCCTTCGATCTCCCCACCCAGACCGGCTACGACCCCGACCACGCGCTGGCGAAGGGCGAGGTCGGCAAGGTGGGCGTCTCCATCGCGCACATCGGCGACATGCGGGCGCTGTTCGACCAGATTCCGCTCGACCGTATGAACACGTCGATGACCATCAACGCCACGGCCGCCTGGCTGCTGGCGCTCTACGTGGCGGTCGCCGACGAGACCGGCGCGCCGCGGCAAAGCCTCACCGGCACCACCCAGAACGACATCATCAAGGAATATCTGTCGCGGGGCACCTACGTGTTCCCGCCGGCGCCGTCGCTCCGGCTGATCACCGACGTCATCGCCTGGACGGGCCGCGAGGCGCCGAAGTTCAACCCGATCAACGTCTGCTCCTACCATCTGCAGGAGGCCGGCGCGACGCCGACCCAGGAGCTCGCCTTCGCGCTTGCGACCGCCATCGCCGTCCTCGACGCGGCGAAGGCGTCCGGCGCCATTCCCGAGGCCGAGTTCCCGCAGGCCGTCGGCCGCATCTCCTTCTTCGTCAACGCCGGCCTGCGCTTCGTCACCGAGCTCTGCAAGATGCGGGCGTTCGTGGAGCTGTGGGACGAGATCTGCGCCGACCGCTACGGCGTCGAGGACCCGAAATTCCGCCGCTTCCGCTACGGCGTGCAGGTGAACTCGCTCGGCCTGACGGAAAGCCAGCCGGAAAACAACGTCTACCGCATCCTCATCGAGATGCTGGCCGTCACCCTGTCGAAGACGGCGCGGGCCCGCGCCGTGCAGCTTCCGGCCTGGAACGAGGCGCTCGGCCTGCCGCGGCCCTTCGACCAGCAATGGAGCCTGCGCGCCCAGCAGATCCTCGCCTACGAGACCGACCTTCTGGAATATGGCGACCTGTTCGACGGCTCCACCGTCGTGGAGGCTCGCGTGGACGAGCTGAAGGAGGCCGCGCGCGCCGAGCTCGCCCGCATCGACGCCATGGGCGGCGCCGTCGCGGCCATCGAGTCCAGCTACATGAAGCAGCAGCTTGTCGAGGCGAACGCCCGCCGGCTCGCCCGCATCGAGACCGGCGAGCAGGTGGTCGTCGGCGTCAACGCCTACACCGAGGGCGAGCCGTCTCCGCTGGCCACCGGCGTCGGCGCGGTGATGACGGTGCCGGAAACCGTCGAGGCGGAGGCGATCGAGCGCCTGGATGCCTGGCGCGCGGGACGCGACGAGACGGCCGCGCAAGCCGCGCTGGCCGATCTGGAGGCGGCAGCGCGCGAGGGCCGCAACGTCATGGAGCCGTCCATCGCCTGCGCCAGGGCGGGCGTCACCACCGGCGAATGGGGCGCCACGCTGCGCCGCATCTTTGGCGAGTTCCGCGCGCCCACCGGTGTCGGCCAGGCGATGCGCTCATCCAGCGACGAACTGGCGGCGATCCGCGCCGAGGTGGACGCCGTCTCGGAGCGGCTCGGGCGGCGGCTGAAATTTCTGGTCGGCAAGCCGGGGCTCGACGGCCATTCCAACGGTGCTGAGCAGATCGCCATGCGCGCCCGCGACTGTGGCATGGAGGTGGTCTACGAGGGCATCCGGCTGACGCCGGCGGAGATCGTCAACGCGGCGCTGGAGGAGGGCGTCCACGTGGTCGGCCTGTCGGTGCTGTCGGGCTCGCACGTGGCGCTGGTCAGCGAGGTCATGCAGCGGATGCACCGCGCCGGGCTCGACGACGTGCCCGTCGTGGTCGGCGGCATCATCCCGGCGGAGGATGCCGAAACCCTGAAGGCCCGCGGCGTCGCCGCCGTCTACACGCCCAAGGATTTCCAGCTGTCGGAGATCATGCGCCAGATCGTGACCATCGTCGCGGCGGGCGAGACCGAGGCGGCTTGAGCGACAGCCAGACTCGCAATGGTTGCAATTATTGTACGAATGCACGATATAGGGGTTGTCTGGCTTCAGTTTAGAGCGGGAGAAGCCCTATGCGGCATCTTATGTTTGCCCTGGTCTGTGCGGCGGTGCTCGTCCCCATCGGGGTTGCGGTGGCGTCTGCCGTCATTCCGTGAGAACCGGAATACTGACAGGCTATCGAGCCGGGGCCCCAGGGTCCCGGCTCTCTTGTTTGCCTAGGATAGCCATTTGGGCGCCATCGCTGGACAGGAAGTTAGTCGGTGATTGACCGGCTGAGTTGACCAACCAGCGCGTCGATCCTCCGGCGCCGCGCCCTGTTACCGTCTTCGCCATCTTCGATGGTTTCATGCCAGGAATCTGTATCGGAGCGGGTTGCGGTTATGCCGGCCTTGTCTAGGTAGGACTGAGCGAGAATTAGGTGCCGGAATGCTTCCCGATTGATCTGGTCGGACCGAATGCCGAGCACGAACAACTTTTTCTTCCAGACGTCAGTCGCGGAAAGAATGACGCGTCCGTAAAGTTCGTTGTGCTTCGCAATCAGGACATACGCGTCCTTCGGATTCTTCATTCCCTGCGTGAAAACACATTCTTGGACGAGCGCGTTTCGCCGCGCTAGCTCGATTGTGGGAAGTGAAACGTTGCCGGAAATGTAGGCGCTTTCCACGTATAAATACGAAAAGCTTAGGTAGCTAACTGCGAGTAAAGCAATCGATTTGGAGTGGTCAAGCTGCTCATAGTTGTCCTTCTCCTGAAAGAGGGCGTTTTCGACGGCAGTCTTGTGGAAGTCGCTACGAAATCGGACCCACTCATCGGTTTTCGGATAGCGTTTGCGGAATGCACTGCAGATGGATGATTTTGTCCATTCCGAACGGTTTGCAAGAACCTCCCCCGAGACATCCACTGGCGCCTGGGCAAAGGCCGCTTCCATCCGTCCGAGGAGCGCCCTGAGCAATTCCTGACGTGCTGTCTCCATACCTTGTTGCGAGAGCGCAAGCTGGAGATATTGCATGGCTCGGATAATGGCCCATTCGGCGGTGATGTCGTCGGTATCCTTTTGTTGGCGTTCGCTATTGGCCTTGATCCAATCTGCTAGGTGCCTGATCGCAGCTTCATTGGCCCCGGCGCTGCCCAACGCAAAGCTGACGAGCAGTTCCTCATAAAGACTGGATAGGGTGTTGCCGTTGTTGTCATGGCGCCAAAGATCGAAATTCCACTCGCAAGGCTGAATCCGTCTTCCAAGAAGATGATCCAGGAGGCCGAAGTTATATTCTTGCCTGGCCCGGATTCCGTAGAGAAGGAGCTTCGGATTTGGAATATTGGCGAGTTCGATCCAGTTGAATGGCGGTGCATCTAGCCGCTTCAACAGCGACAAGAAGTTGCCGCTGTATCTGCTTCGTGCCTGGTGCAGGAAAACGCCGTAGAAATCATGCAAGAGTTTCGGATCATCGGTCTCCTCGATGATCGAAGAAAGGCATTGTACAAACGAGTTTCGCCGGTTGAACTGCTTGATTGCGCTGACGCTATTCTCAGTTATTGGCTCTCCTTTCAGTATGAAAATGTATTCATTATCGGAGGCTATGTTGTTCTTTAAGTATGGGATGGCTGAACATGTGTAGTAGTCGGAAAGAGTGAGAGGAGAAGGTTGTTTGCGTTCGCCTCGAAAGGTGCCTTGGACAATTGAGGCATCGGGCGTCGCATTGGCCCGTGGTTGTGCGAGAGAAAGTTGCAGCGGTGCAGACCGGATTTCGGTGATCCTCTCCAGCAGCCCTTTGAGCCCTGGGCCGACAATTGCCATGAAGATGATTAGCGCGAGCGCATAGCCCCATCGATTGTGAACCAGTCGCGCGCTCTCGGTCTCCAGTTGGTCTGGAGACATGATCATGAAACTCCCAAAGCCAAACAGCAGGCCGAACAGAATTCCGAGAACTGCCGAATAGCCTATCGACGAGTTGACTAATACAAATACAAACCAGACGTGTGTTCCAATTGATGGATGTAGGTCTAGTGAGTATACGGCGATACTCGAAAGTAGAAGTGCAAATATTCCAAGGCATATATAGGTGATTTTCGGCTTTTCGAACCACTCATAGTATTTGTCGGGGTGCTCTGGCTCCCAGATGTAGTGGAATATTGCGAAGCCCAGTGCCGCAGCGAGAGAGAAGACAAGAATGCTAGTCGGGCCCATCATACTGCTCCAATGCAATTATTGAGAGCATTTTTGCACAGAACACGCAATAAGGGAATATCAGGGGGCGGACCCGCTTCGTTCCTTTGCGCTGCCTGAAACGCCCTAAAAAAGGGGGCGCTGGACACGAAAACGCCGCCGAAGCTGGGCCTCGGCGGCGTTCATTCGATAGGCTTGTGCCGGGTCGCCCCGTCGTCTGAGGGCGCTGCGACCCGTCAGCGGGCCGCGTCGTGGCTCAGTGCACCGTCGCCATGTGCAACTGGTTCTGGTGCGCGTTGGCGATGACCGCCTCGCGGGAATCCGCCACCATGATCGGCGTGCCGTCGGCCGAAAGCAGCGCCCAGAGCTTGTGGTCGGGGGAAAGCTGCGGCGCGTCGGGGAAGAGGCTCTGCACCTCCTGGCCCGTCATCGGCTTCATGTAGGCGATCTGCCCGCCGCCGAGCTGGGCGAGGGCTTCCGGGGTGATGGCCGGCGTCTCGTTGCTGCCGGTGCGGTCGAACCGATGGTTCATGATCCTGTACTCCTCTACCTGTCCACGCCGACCGTCCTTCGGGACCGGTTCGGCGATGCCCCCGTTTCCGGCGGGCCTCTTCTCCGTTGCGTCCGGCCGTGCTGGCCGGATCGTGCGGGAGCCGTCTGGCTCGGCCCGACGTCCCAGAGGGCGTTTGGGCCGGCCGAGGTCTGTCCGCCCATGCCGCCTTCCTCGGGCCGCTGGCGTGGAAGGGTCGGGCAGCGTGGCCGCGCCCCGATCCGGTGAGCCGAACGGGCGCGACGCTTGGGCGGTGCTGCGCTCTAGTCGCGGGCGGTGATGTCGATCTTGCGGACGATGCGTTCCGGCTCGGGCCGTACCAGGTCGATGGACAGAAGCCCGTCCTTCAGCTCTGCCGTCTTGATCTCGATGCCCTCGGCGAGCACGAAGGTCCGCTGGAACTGCCGCGCCGCAATACCGCGATGCAGGAACTGGCGGCCGCTGTCGTCCTCGCTCTGCCGGCCGCGGATCACCAGCTGGCTTTCCTCCAGCGTGATTTCGAGCTGGTCGCGGGTGAACCCCGCCACCGCCAGCGTGATCCTCAGGACGTCGCCGCGGCCCGGATCGGCGGACAACCGTTCGATGTTGTAGGGCGGATAGCCGTCGTTGGCGGCCTTCGACACCCGGTCGAGCACCCGCTCGATATCGTCGAACCCGAGCAGGAACGGGCTCGAAAACGTCGTCAGACGTGACATTGCGCAGTCCTTGTTCAAAGCGACCGTGCGGCGGCCGGACCCGAACTGGCATCCGGCATGCCGGGGCGTCTTGCCCGACTGGAAATATGGGGAAAGTCCGGACGCGTTCAAGCAGCCGGCCCCGGCGCTGGGACCCGGGAGCCGCGCGCGCGGGCGGCGCGCAGGGGGCCGCCTCAGTCGGTGCCGTCGTCGCGCGCCAGGAGGTCCGGCCGGCGCGCCCGGGTGAGCGCTTCCGCCTGGGCGCGGCGCCAGGCCGCCACCTTGCCGTGATCGCCGGAGGTGAGAACCGGCGGGATCGTCCGCCCCTCCCATTCGGCTGGCCGGGTGTACTGGGGATATTCCAGCAGCCCGCCCTCGAAGCTTTCCTCGCTGGCGGACTCGGCCGCCCCCATGACGCCCGGCAGAAGCCGGACCACGGCGTCCAGCAGCGTCATTGCCGCCACCTCGCCGCCGGAGAGCACGTAGTCGCCGACGGAGACCTCGACGAGGCCGCGCGCCTCGATCAGGCGCTCGTCGACGCCCTCGAAGCGGCCGCAGAGGATCGTCAGCCCCGGTCCGGCGGCGAAGCGCTTCACGTCGGCCTGGGTCAGCGGCTTGCCGCGCGGGCTCATCAGCAGGCGCGGCCGGGCGTCGCCCTCCGGGCTTGCGGCGTCGATGGCCCGGGCCAGCACGTCGGCGCGCATGACCATGCCGGGACCGCCGCCCGCCGGCGTGTCATCGACCGAGCGGTGCCGATCGCTGGCATGGTCGCGGATGTCGACGGTGTCGAGCGACCAGCCGCCCTCACCGAGCGCGCGTCCGGCCAGCGAAAAGCCGAGCGGGCCGGGAAACATGTCGGGAAACAGGGTGAGGACGGTGGCCCGGAAGCTCACGGCCGCCCCTCCGGCGGTGTGTCCTGGTCGGGCGCCTCGTCGTCCGGCCCGTCCTCCGCCTCGCCCGGCTCGGGGGAGGCATCGTCGAACAGATTGTCCGGAAGCGTCGCCACCAGCCGGCCGCCGGCAATGTCCACCTCGGGCACGCAGGCGCGGGTGAACGGCAGGTAGACGCTGGGTCCGTCCGGGCGGGCCACCTCGATCAGGTCGCCGGCACCGAAATCCTGGACGGATTTCACCGTACCGAGCACCGTTCCTGCGGCGTCGACGACGGCGAGGCCCATCAGGTCGACATGGTAGAAGGTGTCGTCTTCATCGATCTCGGGCAGCCGGGCGCGGGGCAGCCAGAGCGTCTCGCCCCTCAGCGTCTCCACCGCCGTGCGGTCCGGGATGCCGGAAAACCAGGCGATCAGCTTGCCGCCGGACGTCTCCAGCCGGGTGATCTCGATGGTGCGCCCGTCGGAAAGCGCCAGCGGGCCGCAGTCCGTCAGCGTCTCCGCCTCCTCGGCGAAGACGCGCAGACGCGCGGCCCCGCGCACGCCGTGGGCCGCGCCGATCTCGGCGAGCGCCACATAGTCCGCGGGGGTCGCTGCGGGGCCGGTCTTCGCCGGCCGCCGCCCGGTTCGTCTGTCCCTGGGCCGGTCCGCCATGGCGGCAACGCCCGGAGCGGGGGCCGATTACTCGGCCGCCGCCTCTTCCGTGGCCGGAGCCTCCTCGGCGGGAGCGGCCGCGGCTTCGGCCGCATCGGCCTCGGCCTGCTTGCGGGCCTCGGCGCGCTCCTGGGCCTTCTTGCCCGGCTGCGCCTTGTTCGGGTTGTTGCGCGCCGGGCGCGACTTGATGCCGGCGGCGTCGAGCAGGCGCAGCACGCGGTCGGTCGGCTGGGCGCCGGCGTCGAGCCAGTGCTTCACGCGCTCTTCCACCAGGGTGAAGCGCTCCGGGCTGTCCTTCGGGAGCAGCGGGTTGAAGGTGCCGACCTTCTCGATGAAGCGGCCGTCGCGCGGCGCGCGGGCGTCGGCGATGACGACGCGGTAGTAGGGGCGCTTCTTGGCGCCGCCGCGGGTGAGGCGGATCTTGAGAGACATGGGATCAGTCCTTTTGTTGATCTTGACGTGTTCGGGTTGAGGGAGAAGCGCCGCGTCTCAGCGCTTCTTGAACTTGAACTTCTGGCCGCCGCCGGCGCCGGGCATGCCCGGCAGTCCGGGAAGGCCGCCGGGAGCGCCGGGGAAGCCGCCGGGCATCGGCGGCAGTCCGGGGGGCATCCCGCCGCCACCGGGCAGGCCGCCCTGCTTGGCGAGCTTTTCCAGCTCCGCCGGATCCATCTGCGGCATGCCGCCGCCGCCACCGCCGCCCATCAGGCCGGAGAAAAGGCCCTTCTTCTTGCCGACGGTCTTCATCATGTCGGCCATCTGGCGGTGCATCTTGAGGAGCTTGTTGACCTCCTCCACGCGGGTGCCGGAGCCGGCGGCGATGCGCTTCTTGCGGCTGGCCTTGAGGAGCTCCGGCTTGCGCCGCTCCTTCGGCGTCATCGAGTTGATGATCGCCACCTGCCGGCCGATGATCTTGTCGTTGATGCCGGAGGCTTCCATCTGCTTCTTGGCCTTGCCGATGCCGGGCATCATGCCCATCAGCCCGCCCAGCCCGCCGAGCTTTTCCATCTGCTGCAGCTGGCCCTTGAGGTCTTCCAGGTCGAAGCCGCCCTTCTGCAGCTTCTTGGCCATCGCCTCGGCCTGTTCCTGGTCGATGTTGGCCGCGGCCTTTTCCACCAGGGAAACGATGTCGCCCATGCCGAGAATGCGGTCGGCGATGCGCTTGGGGTGGAAGTCCTCCAGCTGGTCGGCACGCTCGCCGACGCCGATGAGCTTGATCGGCTTGCCGGTGACGGCGCGCATGGAGAGCGCCGCACCGCCACGCCCGTCGCCGTCGACACGGGTCAGCACGATGCCGGAGACGCCCACGCGCTCGTCGAAGGAGCGCGCCACCTTCACCGCGTCCTGGCCGGTGAGCGCATCCGCCACCAGCAGGATCTCGTGCGGGTCGGAGATCCGCTTGACCTCCGCCATCTCGTGCATCAGCGCCTCGTCGACGTGCAGCCGGCCGGCGGTGTCCAGGAGCACGATGTCGAAGCCGCCGAGCCGGGCGGCGGTCAGCGCGCGCTCGGCGATCTGCGGCGGCGTCTGGCCCGGCACGATCTTCAGCGTCTCGATGCCGTTTTCCTCGCCGAGCACCTTGAGCTGCTCCATCGCGGCGGGGCGGCGCGTGTCAAGCGAGGCCATCAGCACCTTGCGCTTGTCGCGGGTGGCGAGGCGCTTGGCGATCTTGGCAGTGGTGGTCGTCTTGCCCGAGCCCTGCAGGCCGACCATCATGATCGCCACCGGCGGCGGCGCGTTCAGGTCGATCGGCACGGCCTCTTCGCCCAGCGTGGCGACCAGCTCGTCGTGGACGATCTTGACCACCATCTGGCCCGGCGTGACCGAGCGGACGATTTCCGCGCCCACCGCCTTTTCGCGGATGCGCTCCACGAAGGGGCGCACCACTTCCAGCGCCACGTCGGCTTCCAGGAGCGCGCGGCGGATCTCGCGCAGCGCGGCGTCGACGTCGTCGGCCGACAGCGCGCCGCGCCGGGTCAGCTTGTCGAATATGCCGCTCAGGCGGTCACTCAGACTGTCGAACATCGCTTCTCGCACTCCTCGCCGCCGGACCTCCCGGCCATCATCCAGACCAACGCAAAACGCACCCGCGGGCGAACATCGCTGGCGGGTGGTGGCCTCCGGGATCTCAGTCCCGGTCGGCGGGTCTCGGTGATCGCTCAGGATCGGTGGACCCCGCTTCCTAGTCCGTCCGCCGCGCAGCGTCAACATTCCCCGCGCGATGGCCGGCCTCCTGAGATAGGATGACAGGGTCCGTCTTGTCAGGGGCGGGCGTGCCTGCAATCAGTCGCAGGCCGGATGCCGCGCTGACAGACTCGCTTGCAGAAAGGACCCGTCATGGCCGTCGACCTGTCGATCTCTCCCGAAACCATCCGTCTGGTGATCGACAAGGCGCGCACGGTCTCCGCCGAACTCACCGACACCTTCGAGGACGGCGGCGAGCACGACACCGAGTTCGATCCGGAGACGCTGGAGCGCAGCCACGCCCATGACGGCCTCGAGGAGGAGGAGGAATCCAACCTCACCGAGGAGGAGCTGAAGGAGCTCATCGACGACCTCAACGTCGACGAGGCGGCCGATCTCGTCGCGATCACCTGGGTCGGCCGCAACGATTTCGAGGCCGCCGAGTTCGAGCAGGCCCGCCGCGAGGCCCAGGACCGGGCGGAAGGCCCGACCTCCGCCTACCTGATGGCGATGCCGCTTCTGGCCGACTATCTCGAGGCCGGCCTCGACGCGCTGGAATTATAAGCAATCGCAGGAAAAGTGCCCTTGCGGTTTTCCGTCCGCGATTGCGGCTAAACGAGCCAATCGCAGGAAAAGTGCCCTTGCGGTTTTCCGTCCGCGATTGCGGAGTAAAGAAGCTTTCTAGCCCCTCGCGCCGAGTGCGCTTCGCGCACCGGCTCCGGGTGGGCGACCTGGTCTTTTTGAGTCGCAAAGCCGGACGGCGAACCGGTTCCCACTTCGCCTGGCTTTGCTCGGCGGCCCGCAGTCGCGCTTTGGGGGAGCAGTCCGGCACGACCGGGATCCTGATGCCCGGAGCATTCGCATTTACTCCGCTCATCCCCGCGAAAGCGGGGATCCATAGGGCCTGCCGGCCGCCTCCCAACGGAATGATGGGTTACTCCAGACCCCGATCCAAACACCGCTCATTCCCGCGAAGGTGGGAATCCAGGGCCACAGACCGGAGGCTTTCAACTGGGAACCCCGGCGGGTCCGGCCCGCCCATCACTCCGCCCGTCTTCCTGTGACCCTCCGCTTGCTCCGATCGACGAGCAGCTTCACCGTCGCCGCGACCACCAACCCGCACAGCGCGATCTTCGACACGCTCTCCATCGTCCCCTCGATCAGCAGCGCGTGCGCCACCACGCCGGCGACGATCACCACCGCCAGCGACAGGTGGCCGGCCCGCCACCAGCGCGGCGGGATGCGCAGGGGGCGGCGCAGGGCGGCCAGCCCGGCGCTCGCAAACACCGCCCACATGGCAATCACACCCCAGGCGGAGAACGGCGTCGGCGAGCGGAACAGGAGCGCGTCCACCACGTCCGGCGGGCTGGTGATCCACAGCCCCGCCACGTGCACGACAAGCGCCGCGACGAGGGCGACGCCGACAAAACGGTGCAGCCGCCGGCGCCGCGCGGGCGAAAGTCCCGGCAGGAACCCGCCGATCGCGAGCGGCTGGAATAAGAGCAGGCCCAGCGCGACGATGCCTGCGAACCCGGCCGCGATATAGACCGGGCTCCGCCAGGCGAGGAGCGGGCTCAGGGCGGCGAGCGCCAGGGGCACGGCGACGGCCGCTCCCGCCACGGCCCATATCAGGATCGCGCGGGCCGGGCGCATGCGCGGTGGCGTCAAGGGGCTCAGGCCGGCTGCAGCACGAAGTGGGCTTCGAGGCTGGTGTCGCTGGAGCTCGCCATCACGGGGCGCAGGAACACCGTCTGGAAGTCGCCGCTGTCATAGGCGAGGTGTCCGTGCGCCTGGCCGAAGGCCGGCACGATCTGCGGCATCTCCAGCCGGAACACGCCGTTTTCGTCGGTCAGCGTGGCGCCGTGGCTTTCCGGGTCGCGCTCGTAGCCCTCGGTGGTGTGGGCCCAGACCTGGATGCGCTGGCCGGCCAGCGGCGCCCCGTCGCCGACGCGGCGCACCGTGCCGGTCATCCAGAACCCGCCGCCGCCGATGCGCTCCACGATGGGCGCGCCGGGCCGGTAGTTGTTGGAGCCGCCGCGCATGGAGGGTGTCGGCGCAACGCCGCTGGCGCGGGCCCGGGCGGGAACGAGCAGCCCGGTAGCGCCGGTGGCAAGGGCTGCGCCTCCGGCGGCGAGAAGCGCGCGGCGGTCGATCAAGCTGGAACTCATGAGGGGGCCTCCTGATGATCGCACGGTCGGACGGGCCGGGTCGTCGTCGGACGGATCCCGACCGCCTTTGACACCGACCTAGGGCGTCACCCCGCCAATTACCAACGGAGGTGGGCATTTGCGCGGCAGCGCACACTCACAGTCGCGTGAGGCTATTTTGGATTCCGCTCGCGCGAGTTCGCTGCGCTCACCGCTCCGCGAGGGCGGCCTGACCGGCCGGCGCGTGGTCGCGCTATGGTGGGGGCAGTCCGGTCAGGCGGAGATTGGTTCGCTCCGAACGAACCACTCACTCCGCTCATTCCTGCGAAGGCAGGAATCCAGGGCGACACCCCGCAGCTTCAGGTCGTCGCGCTCCTAAAGTCCGATCACACAAGTTCGCTTGACCCATCACTGAGCGCGTGAAACCGGGTCGGTCGGCGCGCAGTCACTTGCTGAAACAAACAGCGGAAGCAATATTTCTCTTGCGGGTCGGCCGAATAAGGGATTGGTTTTAATGGACGGCCGAAGCCATCTTGCGTCAATTTCAGTGGGAGGTTTAGCTCATGATACCCGAAGATCTTCAATACGGAAATCTCACCATACTTCTATCTTCTTATTCAGACAAAGGGCGTGGTGAATCGGTATCTTTTCTTAATTGGTTCTTAGAAAATATCTTTCGCCTAGATTCAATATCTGCGGACGATTCGATTTGCGATCGGCCTAATGATCGAGGTATAGACGGCGTTTATGTTGATCATGACCAAGAAAAAATTGTTATATTGCAAGGTAAAATTCGACAAAAAGAAGCAACTGTCGGCGACGCCCCTCTCCGCGATCTTGCGGGAACACTGACTCAGTTTAAAGATCGAGCTTCAGTGGAGGCTCTGCAGTTGGGTGGCGGAAATGAAGAGCTAAAAAAGCTTCTCTTGCGTGAGCATGTGGCCGACCTGGTTGAAAAAGGATACGGGGTCATCGGTAGCTTTGTCACGAATCTACCTCTTGACGCAAATGGCAGAGAATTTCTGGATCAAGCAGGCAATATCCGCGCGTACGACCGTAATAGGATATGTTCAGAGTTTATTGATATTGAAGCTAAGG
Source organism: Amorphus coralli DSM 19760 (assembly GCF_000374525.1). GTDB lineage: Bacteria > Pseudomonadota > Alphaproteobacteria > Rhizobiales > Amorphaceae > Amorphus > Amorphus coralli. The sequence goes on along the minus strand of NZ_KB894575.1, from coordinate 2,151 downwards.
GTGGTGTTGAGGGGGAGTTTTCTTTGGACGCAAGTTATGTAGATCCAATGAAGATTCAGACGGGCGATGAAGCTACAAGCTATATTTTCCCGGCAAAAGCTTCCGAGCTTGTTGGAATGTCAGGAATCGATGATGGAACACTATTCTCTCAGAATGTTCGACTTTCACTAGGCAATACAAAAGTAAACAAATCTCTCGAGGAAAGTATAAAAGATAAGAGAGAACACAAAAATTTCCCCCTGTATCACAATGGCGTAACGATTCTCTGTTCGAGCGCGCGATATATAAACGAGACGGTGGTGATTAATAATTATATGGTTGTCAACGGCGCTCAGAGTATTTCTACTTTTAAAAAATCGTCGTCTCATTTGACAGACGATCTGAGAGTTTTAGTAAAAATAGTTGAGCTAAACAACACAGGCTTGGCACGTAAGATAACGGTAAATAGCAATAATCAAAATGCAATAAAAGCAAGAGACTTGAAGTCAAACAATGAGGTTCAGATTCGTCTAAAGGAAGAGATGAAGGAGGTGTCAGGTGGCGAGTTCGATCTTGAGATCAAGCGTGGTGAAAAAGCGCGCGAAGGCGCCAAGGTTATCACGAACGAAGAGGCCGGACGCCTTCTCCTGGCAAGTGATCTAGGTGAGCCTTATTCTTGTCATCAGATTTATAAGCTTTTTGATGAAAAGTATGCCGAAATATTTGCTCGGCCGGCTGTTAGTGCTTGGAGAATAATATTGCTCCATAAGGTAATGGAGCGTGTCGAGGCGTCTCTTGAGAGGATAGATTACAAGCCTCTGGCAAGGTACGGGCTAACTCGATTTTTTATACTTTCTTGTGTATTTAGTCTCATTCAGGAGGATGAGGCATCGCGCGACCTTATGCGAAGTCCAAGGAAAGTTTTTGAAGATGGATTGGACGAGAAATTTTGCGATGCTGTCACTGAGGTATTGAAGACACTTATTGTCGACTTGAATTATGAAGTAAAATCTCTGGGGGAAGGCTTCGACTATAAGGGAGATCTGAAAAGTCCGAGTAAGGTCGCCGAGCTTCGTGGGGAGTTAATGAGAAGCCACAAGAAAGATGTTGAGCGTGAGAAAGCAGCGGCGTTCGGTCTCTTGTTAGTTTAATGGTGTGTGCAATGCGGACACGAAACCGTATCCGCATTGCACGAAGACCTCACGATCTCCGATAATGCGTCGTCTTCGGTTGTGCTGGCGGCGCTTCGCGACCTTCTCCACTCCCCTCTAAAACTTCCTCTGATCCGCGCTCCACGGCCCTGGGCCGGCGAAGACGAGGTACAGGAACAGGAAGCAGAACAGGACCGCCGCGTCCCCGCCGTTGGTGGCGGGGAAGAAGCCTCGCGGCGCGTGGACCATCCAGTAGGCCACCGCCATCATGCCGGAGGCGACGAAGGCGGCGGGCCGCGTGAACAGGCCGATGGCGATCAGCACGCCGGTGACGATCTCGATGACGCCGCCCACCCAGAAGAGCGACAGGAAGGCCGGCGCGTGGTCGGTGGCCGGGATGCCGATCAGCTTCTGGGTGCCGTGCTGCAGGAACAGGAGCCCGGCGACGAGCCGCGTGACGCTCAGCACCCGCGGTGCGATCCAGCTCGGAAATGTCATGGCCCGGTCCCCCTTCGACCCGTTGAAAACGCTCTGTGGCTCCAAGGGTTAGCAAAGACGCGGCCGGTGCGGAATGCAGAAAGCGCGGCGAGCGCGGCGGGTGCCGGGTCTCCGCGGGCGTTCCGATCTCGGCTCGTTCCGGCGCAGGCCGGAACGCAGGTGCCGAGTCGGCTGTAGATGGCGCGGCGGGACGAGACCCGTCGCCGGTGGCGGCGGGCATCCTCTCGCCCAGTCGGCCCCGTTTTCCGCCGCAACTGGATCCGGCCTTCGCTGGACTGCGCGGCGCAGAAGGTTGGTCCTGGAGCAACCATCATTCCGTTGGGCGCCTGCCGACAGGCCCCATGGATTCCCGCCTTCGCAGGAATGAGCGGAGGGTGGGGCGGGCACTGACTGACACAACTCCCGGCCTTCCCGGACAGCACTCACCAGCGCGACCGCGCGCCGGCCCAAGCAAAGCCAGGAAAAGTGGCACCGGTTTTCCGTCCGGCTTTGCGACCAAAGAAAGCAAAGCCAGGAAAAGTGG
>NZ_KB894574.1 GCF_000374525.1 Amorphus coralli DSM 19760 | reverse complement strand
TTCGCCTTCGGCGCCTCCTACCAGGCGGAGATCCGCGACAACCTCACCGGCCACACCTTCTCCGCCGAAGCCTCCTTCCGCTTCTGAGCGGCAAGGCGGACCGCTCTCTCAGCCGTCGATCCCGGTCTTCGTCATAGTGTTGGGATCGGAACAAAGGTCATTATGAGAGAAATCGCGAAATCTGAGAAAATTTGGCATTAATCCGTCATATGGTCCACGTTATATTTCCGACTTAAGAATTTGACGCCTCTTTCTGCTTTTTGGCCCTGCTTGTTTTTGGGGCTTCCTCTCAAGAGGCGTTGCCCTATCCCTTCAGTCGTCCAGAGAAAGAAGATGCACCGCCAGCGTCGAACGAATAATCGACTGACACTCGCCGTTAGCAAGACTGTGATCACGCTTTTCGTGACCACATTCAGCTGGTCCGCACTGACGGTGGATGGCTCCGCGGAGACTGTCAGCGTCAAGGGCGAGCCGCTCTTGATCACCCTTGTGGGTGGCAATGGTGCAGATGGGGACGATCCATATTTTGGATCGAAGACCCATGCGAGTCCCGGACACGAAGGCGGCTCTGTGACGGCCACGGTGACTGGCGGACCGATCAAGGACGGCCCCACCGGCCCGGTATCCGTCATTGTCACGGGAGGAAAGGGAGGAAACGCCTATACGGGCGCCTATTCGTTCACCAGCCCGGAAAACGGAGCCACCGGCGGCGCGGGCGGCACGATAGACCTCACAATCGAAGCGAATCTGGTCGGCGATACGGGCGGAAGCGGCGCAGTCGAATTCATTCTGGACCTCGTCAGCGCCGCGACGGGTGCCGGAGCGGTCAATCTGATCGCCGATGGCGGCGTGGGAGGTGACGGCAATCCTTCGGGAGGTGGAACCGGGACAGCCGGCACCGGCGGCTCGGGAGGCACGACCACCGCGAAATTGTCGGGATCGATTTCGTCCAGCCGAACCAACGGCGCCGGCGTTGTCGCCAGGGCCAACGGCGGTGACGGCGGTACAGCGAACGGATCCAATCGCAACACCGGGACGAACGGCGGTGCAGGTGGTGCCGGCGGCACCGTCACGGTCACCGGAACTGGCATTTCTATCACGACGACCGGCACCAATTCGCCCGGCATCCTCGCAACCGCCAACGGCGGTGACGGGACGGACGGCAGCCCGAACCAGGCAGGCTTTACGTCGAAGCCGAATGCCGGAGGCGACGGTGGGGCCGGAGGGGCCGTGAAAGTGACGCTTGATGCCGGCACGACCGTGACGACATCGACCGACTCGTCGCCGGGCGTTCTCGCCGAAGCGAACGGCGGTGCGGGCGGAAACTCCGGAGCGGTCGACATCTCGCTTGATGTCCGGTCTGGCCAGGCTGGACGCAGCGGAAACGGCGGCACCGCAGAGATCACGTCTGCTGCCACAGTCACGACCTCGGGCGATGCCGCGCACGGGATTGTCGCGCAGTCTCAGGGAGGCGCCGGGGGTGACGGAACCGGACAGATCGGCCTTATCGTGTCTGACGGGACCCCGGGCGCCGGCGGCGGCAACGGTGGAACGGCGACCGTAACCCACGAAACCAAAGGCTTGATCACGACCGGTGGCCAGGGAGCCTATGGTATCATCGCCCAGTCGCTTGGAGGCGTTGGCGGGGGCGGTGGAAAGGCCGACTCAGCAGCGGTCTCGCTCGGCGGAGATGGTGGAGCTGCAGGCTCCGGCGGCAAAGCGACAGTGACCAACGCCGGCTCCGTGACCACGTCCGGCCAGGGCTCACCCGGCATCACCGCGCTCAGCGTCGGCGGTGGCGGTGGCATCCTGCTCGGAGAAACTGTGCAATCGTCTGCTCCCCCCCAGGGTGGCGGCGACGGCGGCACGAGCTTCTCGATCCTCGGTCCCTTCTCCATGGGCGGAACCGGAGGCGGCGGCGGGGATGGCGGCGATGTCAGCGTCTCCAATACCGGCTCCGTCACCACCAAGGCGGCGAACTCGCACGCCATCCAGGCTCAGTCGATCGGCGGTGGTGGCGGACAAGGGGGCGGCGCTTACGACTTCGGTCTGTTCGCGAGTGTCACGATTGGCGGTGACGGCGGCAACGGAGGTGACGGCGGCGCGGTCTCCATCAATTCCGACGTGACGTCCAAGCCAGCCTCGCCCTCCGGCAAGATCCTCACCGAAAGGGCCAGCTCCTACGGCATCTACGCGTCATCGGTCGGTGGAGGTGGCGGCGACGGAGGGGCGACACTCGGCGTGGCGCTCGGCCTGCCAACGGAACTCACGGCGGGAGCGGCCTACTCCGTGCAGGTGGGCCTCGGAGGAACCGGCGGAGACGGTGGCGACGGCGGCACGGTCAACGTCAACAACATCTCTGAAATCACGGTCAAGGACATCAATTCCTACGGCATCTTCGCCCAGTCTGTGGGTGGCGGTGGCGGCACCGGTGGCTCGTCCACCGGTGTGAGTCTGTCTCTCGGCGCCCCCTCCTCCATCCCGTCCGGATCGGTGGCCGTCGATATCGGCGGCAAAGGCGGAGGCGGCGGCAAAGGCGGGGACGTTGCGGTCAACAACTACGCCTCCGTGGACGCCACGGGAGATATGTCCGGCGCCCTTCTGGCGCAATCCGTTGGCGGCGGTGGCGGCGCTGGCGGTGACGCAACGGGCTATTCGGCCGCGATCAACGGCTTCAACTCCGGAAGCGCCACTGTGACGGTGGGCGCCAAAGGCGGCGACGGCGGCTCGGGCGGCACGGTCACGGTCAAGAACGAAGCTTCGCTGTCTACGGATGGGCAGTTCGCCGATGCGCTTCACGCCCAGTCGATCGGCGGCGGCGGCGGCACCGGTGGGAACGGAGCGTCCTACGCCGTGCCGGGCGTGATCCCCACGGGAAAGAACTTCACCGCTTCAGTCTCCGTCGGCGGCAGAGGCGGCAAGGGCGGTGACGGGGCTGCCGTTTCCGTCACCAATGCCGGGGAGATCGAGACCGACGGTCAGGGCTCGCGCGGCATCTTCGCCCAATCCGTGGGCGGCGGCGGCGGCAACGGCGGTGGGGCCCAGTCGATCGGTATTTCGACGACGGAGGCGGCGAACGTCGGCGTCGGTGGCACCGGTGGCTCCGGCGGTTCCGGCGGCTCGGTCGACGTGACCAACGAGAAGGCGGGTACGATCACGACGCAACAGGACGGCGGCTCCGGCATCGTCGCCCAATCGATCGGCGGCGGCGGCGGCACCGGCGGCTCCGCGTCGGCGTCGCAAGCATTCGCAACGGGCAGCGCTGCGGCGAATACGCTCAAGGCGCTCAGCAGCAAACTGAAGGATCTGGCCAGCAAGGTCGGCGGCGAAACGTCGAAATACAGCGCCAGCCAGTCGGTGAACGTGGGCGGCAAGGGTGGCGTGGCCGGAGACGGTCGAGACGTTACCGTCACCAACGATGGCACCATCACAACGTGGGGCGACAAGGCGGAGGGCATCATTGCCCAGTCGATCGGCGGCGGCGGCGGCGTTGGCGGAGCTGCGACGGGCGCCGGCGCCGCGCTCGTAAACATCGACGTGAACGTCGGCGGGGCCGGCGGCTCGGCCGGCGACGGTGGAGCCGTGACGGTCACCAACTCCGGCTCAGTGACGACGAACTCAGCCTTCTCAATGGGCGTGTTCGCGCAATCCGTCGGTGGCGGTGGCGGCACCGGTGGCTCCGCTCTCGACAAGTCTTCAGCAGTCGCGAACACCTCGTTCCAGTTCGGCGGCGGCTCGGGCACATCCGGTGCCGGCGGTTCGGTTGACGTGACAAATACGGGTCCGGTCACGACCAAGGGGGCTCACTCGCACGGTGTCGTCGCCCAGTCGGTCGGTGGTGGTGGCGGCACGATCGCCGTCAACTTCCAGGATTTTCAGTATCTTACGCAGCAGACGACGGGCCAGACGGATGGCAATCCGGGCGTCAGCGACGATGCGCAGATCTATACCACCCCCGGATCCCCGGACGGCGGGGCGGCGGGGGCGAGCGGCGGCTCGCTGGGGCTGAGCTTCAATTTCGCCACGAAGGGCGGCAACTCCGGCGACGGCGGGACGGTTTCGATCACCGCCGGATCGACCATCAAGACGTCAGGCGACGATGCCTATGGCGTGTTCGCTCAGTCGGTCGGCGGGGGCGGCGGTCTTGGCGGCGCCAACTCCGGCCCGGTCGGGATCGCCAATGTGCAGATCGGCGCAGATGGCGGTGCGGGCGGCAACGGCGGCGAAGTCAAGGTGACCCTCAAAGAGGGACTGTCCATCAAAACCACCGGTGTGGGGGCAGCCGGTATTGTGGCCCAGTCCATCGGAGGCGGCGGCGGCCAGGCTGGCGGCGTCACCGGCTCGTGGGGGCTCAACTTCGGAAGCGGCCGCGACAATGTTGGCGGCAATGGTGGAAATGGCGGCAAGATCACCATCCGCACCGAGGAGGGCGCAAGGGCCAGCATCACCACCAGCAACATCGGTGCTCATGGCATCTTCGCCCAATCCGTGGGCGGCGGCGGCGGCGCAGTCGGCACTTATGACGGCATGATCACGCTGCACGGATCCGAGGCCCACAACGGCGCTCCCGGGGGCGGCGGTGACATCGAAATCGACTACACCGGCGCAATCTCGGCCACCGGCAAAAACTCCGTCGGTATCTTTGCCGAAGCGACGGGAGGCACGGACACGGTCGGCGGCGATATCTCCTTCACGGCCATCCCCACGATCGGCGTGACCACGAACGGCACAATTGTCGGCGGAAAAGGCAACCGTGGCGCCGGCATTGCCCTGATCGGCGGTGGCCAGAACACGATCACCATTGCCGGCGGAAGCGTGTCGGCGGGCACCGGAGGCTTCGCCGTTGCCGCACTCCAGTCTGCAGACGGAATCTCCCAGGTCTCCGTGATCAACAACGGCACGATCATTGGCGATGTGGATCTCGGGCGCAGCGCCAAGAACAGCTTCCAGAACAACGGCACCTTCTATCCAGGGCCGAACGTGATCATCAACAACTCGACCGGGGATGCCTATTGGTATCCGATTTCGAGCGAACTCCTGGTGAACGGCACCCCCAGCGACGATCTGGGCACCTACACAAAAGGGTCCGACACGTTCACGGACGCCGGTCTCACCAATGTCGGGGGCGTTGGCAAGATCGCGGCCAGCCGGTTCGACGTCAGCACCTACGTCCTGACGAAGGCTGGTGTTCTGCAGGCCGATATCGACTTCAACGGCGCTCAGGCCGACATACTGACGGTAACCGGCAAGGCTGAGATGAATGGCGAGGTTGCGCCCTACCTGACCACCTTGCCAGCACCTTCTGGCCTTAAACCGGTCACCGTCTTTACGGCTCAAGAGTTGATCACCGGCGATCCAGCGGCACGGGATACGCTGGCCGCCCAGTATTCGTCGTCGGTCACGACCGATCGTCGCAATGTGACCGTGTCGTTCGATGGACTGCAGTTCAACAATAGCGCGGTGCAATCCTCGGCCGCCAAGAACATAGCTGCGAACTTCCAGCGCGCCTGGGAGGGCGGTACCGTCGGTCAACTCTCTGACGAGTTGGTGCAGCTGGCCAACATCCCTGTCGGCCAGGAAGCGGCCTACAACGACGCGTTGGAAGGCGTGTCTGGCGAAGGCAGCGCAGCTGCCGCATCGGCTGCGCCGGTCACCGCGCAGCGCTTCGCGAACGCGCTGCATTCGTGCCCAGTCTTCGTCGGCACATCGGCCTTTCTTATGGAGGAGAGCTGCGTCTGGTCACGGGTCGTCGGAGGTCGACACACCGAATACAACTCCTCCGGAATTAACGGCTACGACATTGATTGGAGCGCCTTCCAGATGGGCGGCCAGAAGGCGCTCGAGAACGATTGGTTTCTGGGCGGAGCTCTTTCACTCGGCCAGTCGAACCTCGACAGCAACGACGGCACCCATGGGTCCAATGCCAACGATTACGCCGTCGGTCTGGTTGTGAAGAAGCGTATCCACGACGCTTGGGAAATAGCAGTGTCGGGAAGCTACACCTATGCAACGGCCGACACCTCTCGATTGGTCGCCTCCGAGTTGGCTCGCCTTCCGAATGGGCTCTTTCCGCTCGCCACCTCCAGCAATGATGCCCATACGCTGGCCGGCCGCGTCCGCTTTGCCTACTATGCGGACCTAGGTCGCTTTTACGCCAAGCCGATGGTCGACCTCGATGCAGTCTATCTTCACGTTCCGGGCTACAACGAGAGCGGGGCGGGTGATTGGAACCTGCACTACGGAGCCGAAAGCGACTATCAGGCTGCCATCAGTCCTAGCCTGGAGGTGGGGCGCCGGATCGATCTCGGACTCGGTACCATGCGCGCGTACGCCCGCGCCGGTTTTACCTATTGGAACGACAGGGACTGGGAACACGCGGTCAGATTCGAAGGTGCCGCCGCTGGTGACCAAGGCCACAGCAATGTTTTCGACGGCTCTGAATTCTACGGCAAGGGCGCGCTTGGGGCGGAGATTGTGTCCGGCGAAGGGCTGGAGTTGCGTGTCGAATATGAAGCCCAGGGAAACAGTGACTTCCTAAACCAGAACATCTCTGGGCGGTTAAGCTATCGCTTCTGATTGCTTGCCGCAGAACAAAGGGCCAATGCGGCCTAATGGTCGAACGCAACATCAAGCGATAAAATGCGGTGTTCTGCCCGTGAAGCAACCGCACCGATCCGTCGTAGGCACAGTTCCATTCGTCGCGTCGTCATGAGGCGACTGGCGGAAGCGGCTCGCCCCCGGCGCGGTAGGCCCGCATCTTTCGACCTTGTCCCGAAAATGCAGCCCCGACCGGGGCCACCGTCCGGTCTCAAGGTGGCAGGAGTACAATTGCGTCGAGTAGCACACCATTACCTTCCTAGGGTGAGGACCCATAAAAGGGATTCCGTTGGAGGCGGGTTCGTGTTTCACGGTCTCTGAAGGAAGATCACCGATGGATCGTGATTGCTTCTGGCTCAGTGAAGACCAGTTTGCGCGGCTTCAGCCGTTGCTTCCGACCGATACGCGCGGCAAGCCGTGTCGACGATCACCGTGTGATCAGCGGCATCGTGCATGTGCTGAAGTCGGGCGGTTGCTGGGTTGATGCGCCATCGGTCTACGGACCTCGCAAGACCCTCTACAATCGCTTCGTCCGATGGGCCGCCAAAGGCGTTTGGGGCTGGAGATCTTCCATGCTCTGGCCTACGCAGGGGCCTCCGGCACAGGTTTTGATCGTTCCTCGGCGGTGAAAGCGCGCCGCCGCGCATCCTGCGGCAAAGGGTGGAGCGCGCTCAAGTAATCGGCCGGTCCCGCGGCGGGCGCACCACCAAGATCCATGCCCTGCCCGACGGCCGATGTCGTCCAATCGTCTTGCTCCTGAAGGGGCGGCCAGGTTGCCGATTGCACCGCCGCAGAGCGGATGCCAAGGAGCCGGATGCTGCTCGGCGACAAGGGCTATGACACCGACGCGATCCGCCGCAAGGTTGAGGCAAAGGGGCAATGCCCAACATTCCGCCGAAGGCCAACCGGCGCTGGAAAAACTGCTTCTCGCCCTTCCTCTGCCGCGACCGCAACGCCATCGAGCGCATGTTCGGGAGGCTCAAGGACTTCCGACGCATCGCCACACGCTATGAGCGATCGGCAACCAACTTCCTTGCCGAAGTCTGCATCGCAGCAACCGTCAGCAACTGGTTATGAGTCCAGACCCTAAGTGAGATGAAGAACCGCCTTGGACGCCGTCACCCGGAAACAGTCCGCCGCGATGGGTTTCTTCGAGAGCGGAAAAGATGATGTGACTGTTGTCTACTTTAACGGACGGGTCGACTGACGGGGAATCAGGGATGGGGTGGCGACCCTGAGGCGGTCCCCCCGCCGTCCCGCGCCAAGCTCCAGAAGCTCAAGCGCGGACGTGGCGATTTGGTCGAAGGGAACACGGACCGAAGTCAGGGGCGTCGGCAGCCGGCTGACCAGCGGAATATCGTTGTAGCCGACGAGGGATATGTCGTTTGGGACCGACAGGCCCATTTGCGACAACGCCGACAGTGCGCCGATTGCTGTATTATCGTTCACAGCGAAGATCGCCGTCGGGCGCCGGTTGAGCTCCATCAGCCGATGCGCGGCATCGCCCCCAGCATCCATTCCGAATGTCGATTTCACGATCCAGTCCGGCTCAATCTCCACGCCTGCCTCGGTCATCGCCTGTCGGTACCCTGCCACCCGGTTCGCGGAACTAGACGCGTAGGATGGTCCCGCGATGAGGCCAATGTGGCGGTGGCCCAGGTCGAGGAGATGACGGGTAGCGAGGTAGCCGCCGAGATGGTCGTCACCAACCGATGCTGGGCTCTGACCGTCTGTCCTCAGTGTCAGCACATAATTCACGCCGCGCTGGTCGAGTTGGGAGGGAAAGTCGTCGTCCATCCGCGTGGTCGACAGGATCAGCCCGTCGACGCCGCGGCTGAGCAGGGTGTCGGCGGCTTCGCGGCCCGCGTCTGGGTTGTCGTTGGTGGTGGCCACGATGGCGAACTGGCCGGTGCGCCCGCAGGCCCGCGCGATGGCCTCGTAGAGCATCGCCATGACCGTGTCGGTCAGCCGCGGCACGATCACCCCGATCGTCATCGTCCGCCCGCGGCGCAGGCTGGCCGCCGAGACGTCGCGGACGTATCCGAGCTCCGCGGCGACCTTGCGCACCCGGCGCGCGGTCTCACTGTCAGAACGCGGCAGACGGTCGTCCAGGATCCGCGAGACCGTGGATTTCGAGACGCCCGCTGCCGCCGCCACGTCGAGAATGGTGACGCGGGGCTTCCGCTCCGCTGAATCGATCTCGCCGGTCACCCTACCGTCCTCGCCCTTCGCCGCTCCGCACGCCCGCACATTCCCCTTGACTCATCTTTCGCCTGACCGTTATCTGGGAACGTTCCCACAAACGATCCCTTCTCGCAAGTGCGAACACGCCGGCGCAGGAATGGGAACGTTCCCACAGACAATGCTGGAAGGAAATGCCGATGTCTGTCATGGATCTTCGCGGGCTCAACCCCGCCCCGGTCACCGCCTTCACCAAGTCCGGTGAGGTCGATCACGATGCCAACGCCAAGGTGGCCCGCTGGCTCGCCTCGATCGACGGGGTCAAGAGTCTCGTGATCCTCGGCCACGCCGGCGAGGGGACGTTCCTGACGTCCGACGAGCAGGTGGCGCTCATCCGCACCTACGCCGAAGCCGTCGACAACCGCATCCCGATCGTCGCCGGCATCACCGGCGAAGGCACCAAGGTCGCCGCCCTCGAGGCGAAGCGGGCGCGGGAAGCCGGCGCCACCGGCGCCCTCGTCTACCCGAACCACGGCTGGCTGCGGTTCGGCTTCCAGAAGGGCGCCCCGCAGGAGCGCTACCGCGCCATCTACGAGGAATCGGGGCTGCAGTGCATCTTGTTCCAGTACCCCGACGCGACCAAGGCCACCTACGATCTGGAGACGCAGCTGGAGATCGCCGGTCAGCCGGGCGTGGTGGCGACCAAGAACGGCGTGCGCAACATGCGCCGCTGGTACACTGAGATTCCGCAGTTGCGCGCCGCCCATCCGGATCTTCAGATCCTGTCGTGCCACGACGAGTGGCTGCTGCCGACGATGTTCGACGTCGACGGTCTCCTCGTCGGCTACGGGTCGGTTACGCCGGAGCCGCTGGTCGAGCTGATTAAAGTCGGCAAGGCGCAGGACTATGCCGGCGCCAGGGCGATCCACGACCGGCTGCTGCCCGTGACCCAGGCGATCTATCATCGCGGGTCGCACATGGAGGGTACCGTGGCGCTGAAGATCGGCCTCGTGCATCGCGGCATTCTGGACCACGCGACCGTTCGCGAACCGCTGCAGCCGCTGGGCGAAGCCGCGGAGCGGGAGATCCAGGCGGCGATGGAGGCGGCCGGCTTCGCCGCCGCCCGGCAGACCAAGGCCGCCTGATCCGGCGACCCGAAGGACCGGCCGCGCCGTTCGTTCGCGAAGGCGCCGTCCGGCAGCACGGATGAGACTGCAACGGAGGAGGGGGGCGCGGCGCGATCGGGCCCCCCGAGCCGGAAAGAAAAACCAGGGAGGAATATCGTGATCCAGTCAATGAAGCTCGGCCTCGGCTCGGCGATCATCGCCGCATCCGCGGCGTTCGCGGCGGTGGTCCCGGCCCAGGCCCAGGACGTGCGCATCGGCGCCATGCGGGAAGGGTCGTCGTGGTACGTGTTCGCGGCGACCTTGGAACAGATGATCGAGCCGATTCTCGGCAACAACTCGGTCGAGGTGATCGCCCGCGGCGGCGGCGTGGCCAATCCGATGGTGGTGGAGAACGGCAAGGCGGAAATCGCGCTGTCCAACGTCGCGACGGCGGTCTGGGCCCGCGATGGCGCCGACCTCTATCAGGGGGCGTCCGCGCCCGACATCCGCGCCCTCGTCGGCGGGCTCAACAGCGTCTATGTCGGCGCCATGGCCCGCAAGGAGTTCATCGACAAGGCCGGAACCGAGGACCTCGTGGAAATCATCACCTCGGGCGAGCCGATCCGGCTCCTCATCAAGCCGACCGGATCGAGCGCCGTACCGACCGCGGAAATGATCCTCGAGGCCTACGGCTCGAGCTTCGACAAGATCAAGGAGGACGGCGGAGACGTCATCCAGGTCGCCGCCGCCCAGATCCCCGATCAGCTCCGCAATGGCAACGCCGACATCTACATCGACACCATGATCAAGGGGCATCCCACGATCACGGAGGTCAATCTGACCTCGGACGTGGTGTTCCTCGACATTCCGCCGAAGGCGATGGACCTGCTCGCCGAGAACGGTCTGCAGCCGGGCACCTACGGACCCTGGTTCGAGGACCAGACGAAGGCCAACACCGGCGCCAACCTCGGCACGGTTCTGATCGCCAGCGCCTCGCTGGACGACGAGGTCGCCTACCAGATCACCAAGGCGCTGGTGGAGAACGCCGGGGCGATGGGCGAGGCCCATGCGGCATGGCGAAACTTCAACCCGGAAGAGGGGTGGAAGCCAGAGAATGTGGGCATCGACCTGCATCCCGGCGCGATTCGCTACTACAAGGAGCGTGGCTGGCTGTAGGCGCGGGCCGGGTGGCGCGGGCGTCCGCCGGCGCCACCCGGTGCGGCTCACACCGCCGAGGAGGCTTGTCCATGCCCTCGAAGGTTCGTCCCTCCGTTCTGGGTTCCGCGATCTTCCTGATCGGGTTGGCGTTCATCGCGTTTCAGGGCTGGATCCTGCTGGAACCGCAGCAGCCGATGTTCCAGCGCCCGGTCCATCTCTGTTTCGCGCTGGTGCTTCTATTCCTGTGCCGGCCGCTGACAGCGCCCTGGATGCCGCGCGCGCTGCGCATCGCCCTGGACGCTCTGGTGCTGGCCGCGACGCTCGCCGTCGCCGCCTACTACCTCACCGGCTTCGAGCGGCTGACCACCCGTATGGAGAACGTCTCGCCGGTCTTCCCGGTGGACATCTGGGCGGGCGCCATCCTGATCGCGCTGCTGCTCGAGGGTGCGCGGCGCGCCGTCGGGTGGATTCTCGTGGCCGTACTTCTGGTGTTCATCGCCTACGCCTTCCTGGGCGGGGCTTTGCCCGGCTGGCTCTCGTTCCGCGGCTTCACCCTCGACGCAGCGATCGAGATCAGCACCATGACGACGGCCGGCGTGCTCGGCATCACGACCTCCACCTCGGTCGACTTCGTCTTCTATTTCATCCTCTTCGGCGCCTTCTATGCCGCCATCGGCGGTGGCCAGCTTTTCATCGACCTCGCCATCCGGCTTGCCGGCCGGGCCGTCGGCGGCACCGCCAAGACGGCGATCATCGCGTCGAGCCTGATGGGCTCCATCTCCGGCAGCGCCGTCGCCAACGTCGTCTCCACCGGCGTGTTCACCATACCGCTGATGAAGCGCTGCGGCTTCAGGGGCCACCAGGCCAGCGGCATCGAGGCGATCGCGTCGACCGGCGGGCAGCTGATGCCGCCGGTGATGGGCGTGGCGGCGTTCATCATGGCGGAGATGCTGAACGTTCCGTACGCGCGCATCGCGCTGGCGGGCCTCATCCCGGCCGTCGCCTTCTATCTGGCGCTGTTGCTCGTCGTCGACCTGGTGGCACGGCGCGACGGCCAGCGCGCGATGACGGCCGAGGAGGTGGCGCAGACCGCGCCGCTCCTGCCGCGCATTCACCTGCTGCTGCCGCCGATCGTTCTCGTCACGGCGCTCGTCTACGGCTATTCGGCGTCCTACGCCGCCGTGTTCGCGACACTGAGCTGCCTGGTCGTTCCCTACCTCCGCCGCAGCACCTGGATCGGCAGCGAGCGCATCGTCGGCGGCTTGCGCAACGCCCCCCGCCAGGCGGCCGAGGTCGCGGTTCCCATCGCTGCCATCGGGCTGGTGATCGCCGTCGCCGTTCAGTCGAACCTGGCGCTGAAGTTCGCGGCGTCCCTGCTGTCGCTGGCGGAAGGGTCGATCTACGCCTCGCTGGGCCTGGCGATGGTCGGCTGCATCATCATGGGCATGGGGCTGCCGACGGTCGCCGCCTACATCATCGGCGCGGTGCTCTACGTCCCGGCCCTGCAGAAGCTCGGTCTCGAGCCGCTCGCCGCCCACTTCTTCATCTTCTACTACTGCGTCCTGTCAATGGTGACGCCGCCGGTGGCGCTCGCCTCCTTTGCGGCGGCCGGCGTCGGCCAGGCATCGGCGATGAAGACGAGCATGTCGGCGTTCGGGCTCAGCCTCGTCGCCTTCTTCATCCCCTTCGGCTTCGTGTTCGATCCCGCGATCCTGGGCCAGGGCAGCGCCGGGGCGATCGCCACGAGCGCGCTCGCGCTGATGGTCTCTACCGCGCTGTGGGCGGTCGCTTTCGGCGGATGGTGCGGCCGGCCGCTCGCGCTGCCGCTCCGGATGGTCGTCGCTGTTGCTGGCATCCTCGCTGTGATTGAACCGTTCGGATCGCCACTCTGGCTCGCCGGAATTGTCATCGGCTGGGGCGTCCTGGCAGCCGCATACCTCGCCTTCCGCCTGCATTGGCGGACGGTCGGCAATCACCTCTTCATTCAACCCGCGGAGTAGCGAAGTGGCGTGGCGGACATGGCCTGCCGAAGGCCGGACCTGGACCGATAAGGATGGGCGCACCCTGCGCCAGGTGACGACCCACCCGTCGATTCAACACCATCCCTTCTTCTTCGTGGATGCGTTCGATCAGGCGATGCTGCGGCTCGTGTTTCTATCCCACCGCACCGGCCGGCCGGAGATCTTCGTCGAGGATCAGGAAAGCCTGGAGCTGATCCAGCTCACCGATGAGGAGGCGCTCGCCGAATGGTCGGTCATTCCGTCCAGGGACGGCCGCTGGATCTACTACGTCGCTGGTCAGTCAGGCTACCGGGTCTCGCCGACCACCGGCGAGCGCGAGTGTCTGATCCATTTCGGCGCCGCCGAGATGCGCGAGAAGGGCATGGTCGGGGCGGCGATGGGCACCACGGCGCTGTCGGCTGGCGGACGCTGGTGGGCGGTTCCCGTCCGCGACGGCGCCATCACCCGCTTCTGGATGGTCGACACCGAACGGGGCTCGGCCGAGGTGTTTCTGGAAAAGGCCACCATCGGCCATCCGCAGTTCTGTCCCGACGACGACGACCTGATCCTGTATGCCGGCCCGATGACCGACAGGGTCTGGGTGACCGACCGCAGCGGCCGGCAGGATCGGCGGATGCATCGGCGCACCCACGATCTGCAATGGATCACCCACGAGGTCTGGCGTCCGGGACACCGTTCGATCCTGTTCGTCGACTGGCCGAACGGCCTGGGCGAGATCGACGTCGCCACCGGCGAGGTCAGGATGTTGACCGATTTTCCGGTCTGGCACGGCGCCCCCGACGCATCGGGACGGCGTCTGGTCTGCGACACCAATTTTCCGGACATCGGGATCCACTTGCTCGACCTCGCCGAGCGGAACCGGCAGCGCGCCCATTTCGTCTGCCGGCCTGAGGCAAGCTCGATGGGCGAGCATTGGGCCGGGCCATTTCCCTACGCCAACGGACCGGTGAAGGTCTACGCGCCTCAGCACACCCATCCCCACCCCCGCTTTTCCCCGGACGGTCGGCAGATCGTGTTCACCTCCGACCGTAGCGGCACCGCCCAGCTCTACGTTGCTTCCGGCGACTTGTGATCGCCTCAATCGATGACTGACATAGGTGCCGGTGACGATAGATCGGCTGCGTGTTTGAGGCCGACCGATCAACGTAGAGCGTTTGACGGTCGCGGCATGCTGAAGATCGCCAACTCTGTGGTGTAAGTACATTCGCAAAGCGGATTACCCTGGCTGACCGCTCAACAGCGGTCAGGCCAGCGAACTCACTCCGGCCTAGAGTGCAGCTCGACGGAGCTGTCCCTAATTTGTCCCTATCACGCAAAAACGCCCCGGCCGGAGGTCGGGGCGTTTTTACAAAGCATTGATTTTACTTCGGACTTTTGGTTGCGGGGGTAGGATTTGAACCTACGACCTTCAGGTTATGAGCCTGACGAGCTACCGGGCTGCTCCACCCCGCGTCAGCGGTGAAGCTCATGTAGCAAACGCCCCTGCCGGGTGAAAGGGGCCAGCGACATTTTTTTGTCATCTCCACCGAAACTGCACAGGCCCGCACAAGCTTTCGGGGCGTCGCGCAGGCGAGCACCGGTCCGTACCGCGCGGATCTGCGCACTTTCGCGCGCGTTCGCGCAGCGACCACGGTGCGCAGATCGTTCGCGCCGTCGCCGGATCGGGTGAGCCGGTGGCGGGTCATGCCGGGACTGGAACGGTGGATTTGGAGGGAAGCGTCCGGAATAGCGATGGTGCGGGTGGTCGGGCTCGAACCGACACTCTGTCGCCAGAACCGGATTTTGAGTCCGGCGCGTCTACCAATTCCGCCACACCCGCATCGCGCCGAGGCCTCGACATGCCGGCTCCAGGGAGCGCGGCGGCATGGCCCGTGGGGGCGGGAGCGCCAGCGGAAGGTGCGCACCCGGCCCGGCTCGTGCTCCTAGCCGGAAATCCGTCCCCTGTCGACCGGTTCGCGCGGCGTGGGCCGGCGGACGGGCGCTTGCGCCCCGCTTCAGGCGCTGTCCGGCTTCGGCCGGGTGCCGAACAGCGCCGAGCCGACCCGCACGTGGGTGGCGCCGAACGACACCGCCGTCTCGAAGTCCGCCGACATGCCCATGGACAGGCCCGCCACGTCGGCCTCGCGTGCCAGCTTCTTGAGGAGGGCGAAATGCGGCCCCGGCTCATCCTCCACCGGCGGAATGCACATCAGCCCGGCAATGGCGAGCCCGTGCACCTCCCGGCAGCGGGCGACGAAGGCCACCGCCTCGCGCGGCGGGATGCCCGCCTTCTGCGGTTCCTCGCCGGTGTTCACCTGCACGAACAGGGCAGGACGGCGGTCCTGGCGGGCGCACTCGGCGGCGATCGCCGCGGCGATCTTCTCCCGGTCGACGGTATGAATGGCGTCGAACAGCGCCACCGCCTCCTTCGTCTTGTTGGACTGGAGCGGCCCGATCAGGTGCAGTTCGACGTGCGGATGGGTTTCCTTGAGGGCGGGCCACTTGGCCTTCGCTTCCTGCACCCGGTTCTCGCCGAACACCGCCTGGCCGGCCGCAATCAGCGCCTCGGCGTCTTCGGCCGGGAAGGTCTTGGAGACGGCGATCAGCGTCACGGATCCCTTCGCGCGCCCGGCGATGCGTTCCGCCCGCTCGATGGCGTGGGTCACCGCGTCCAGCCGTTCCGATGGGTTCGCGCTCATGCTCGTGCCTTGTCCTTGCCGGGTTGCCGGGCCCTTCCTTAGCAAACCCGCCCCCGGCGGTTCCAGTTGACCGGGGTGCCGATTTTTGGTGACTGTCTGCCGACACCGCACCAGGCCCCCTCTACACGAGCAGATTCCGTCCGATGACGACACCGGAGCGCTACAACGCCCGCGACGTGGAAATGCGCTGGCAGCGCGAGTGGGAGACGCACGGCGTTTTCCGCACCCGTAACGAAGACCCCCGCCAGAAATACTACGTGCTGGAGATGTTCCCCTATCCCTCGGGGCGCATCCACATGGGCCACGTGCGCAACTACGCCATGGGCGACGTCATCGCGCGCTACAAGCGGGCGAAGGGCTTCAACGTGCTGCACCCGATGGGCTGGGATGCGTTCGGCATGCCGGCGGAGAACGCGGCGATGCAGAACAAGGTGCATCCGCGCGACTGGACCTACTCCAACATCGCCCACATGCGCGGCCAGCTGAAGCAGATGGGCCTGTCCATCGACTGGGACCGCGAAATCGCCACCTGCGACGTCAGCTACTACCAGCAGCAGCAGCGCCTGTTTCTCGACTTCTACAAGGCCGGCCTGGTCGCCCGGAAGACGGCCAAGGTGAACTGGGATCCGGTGGATCAGACGGTGCTCGCCAACGAGCAGGTGATCGAGGGCCGCGGCTGGCGTTCCGGTGCGCTGGTGGAGCAGCGCGAGCTGACCCAGTGGTTCTTCCGCATCACCGACTACAGCCAGGAGCTGCTTGAGGCGCTCGACGGGCTGGAGCGCTGGCCGGAAAAGGTCCGGCTGATGCAGAAGAACTGGATCGGCCGGTCGGAAGGCCTGCGCGTGCGCTTCGAGCTCACCGGGCGCGGTCCGGACGGCTCGTCAGACCTGGAGGTCTTCACCACCCGGCCCGACACCCTGTTCGGGGCCAGCTTCCTGGCGGTGGCCGCGGACCATCCGCTGGCGATCGCCGCCGGCGAGCGCGATTCGGCCCTGCGCGACTTCCAGGCCGAGTGCCGCAAGCTCGGCACCAGCGCGCTGGCCATCGAGACCGCCGACAAGAAGGGCTACGACACCGGCCTGCGTGCCCGTCATCCTTTCCAGCCGGACGTGACGTTGCCGGTCTTTGTGGCCAACTTCATTCTGATGGAGTACGGCACCGGCGCCATCTTCGGCTGCCCGGCCCACGACCAGCGCGACCTGGATTTTGCCCGCGCCTACGGGCTGCCGGTGACGCCGGTGGTGCTGCCGCCGGATGCGGATCCGGCCGTCTTCACCATCGCCGACGAGGCCTATACCGGGCCGGGCACCATCTACCATTCCAGCTTCCTCGACGGCCTCTCCATCGAAGACGCCAAGGACGTGGTTGCCACCCGGCTGGAAAAGCGCGCGCTGGACGGCGCCCCGCAGGCGGAGCGCCAGGTCAACTACCGCCTGCGGGACTGGGGCATCTCGCGCCAGCGCTACTGGGGCTGTCCGATCCCGATGGTCCACTGCGAGGCCTGCGGCACGGTACCGGTGCCTGAGCGCTTCCTGCCGGTGGAACTGCCCGCCGACGTCAGCTTCGACCGTCCGGGCAATCCGCTCGACCATCATCCGACCTGGTCGAAGGTCGACTGTCCGGAGTGCGGCAAGCCGGCGCGCCGCGAGACCGACACGATGGACACCTTCGTGGACTCGTCCTGGTACTTCGCCCGGTTCACCGCGCCGCATTCGCCCGCGCCGACCGAGGTCGAGGCCGTCGATCATTGGCTGCCGGTCGATCAGTATATCGGCGGTGTCGAGCACGCGATCCTGCACCTGCTTTATTCGCGCTTCTTCCTGCGCGCCATGAAGAAGACCGGCCACGCTCGGCTCGACGAACCGTTCGCGGGCCTGTTCACCCAGGGCATGGTCACCCACGAGACCTACAAGGACGAGGCGGGCGCCTGGCTTTTCCCCGAGGACGTGGTGGTCCGCGATGGCGCCCACGTCCATGCGAAGACCGGCGCGCCGGTGACCGTGGGCCCGGTGGAGTCCATGTCGAAGTCGAAGAAGAACGTGGTCGACCCGACCGCGATCATCGAATCCTTCGGTGCCGACACCGCCCGCTGGTTCATGCTGTCCGACACGCCGCCGGAGCGCGACATCCAGTGGACCGAGGCCGGCGCGGAAGGCGCCCACCGCTTCATCCAGCGTGTCTGGCGGATGGTGCAGGACGCCGCACCGGCGCTGAAGGGCGTCAGGGAAGGCGACGGCTCGGGCGCCGATGCCGAGACTATCCGCAAGGCCATGCACCGCGCCGCCGCGGCGGTGGAGAACGACATCGAGAGCCTGGCGTTCAACCGCGCGGTCGCCCGCGTCTACGAGTTCGTCAACGCGCTGCACCCGTACATGGCAACGGGAGTGAGCTCTTCCGACATCGCGCCGGTGCTCAAGAAGGCGCTGCGCTATCTCCTGCAGATCATCGGACCGATGACACCGCACCTTGCCGAGGAAGGCTGGGCGGCGCTCGGTTATGACGGGCTTCTCGCCCGCGCGGCCTGGCCCGAGGTCGACCGGTCGCTTCTCGTCGACAGCACGGTTACTCTGCCGATTCAGATCAACGGAAAGAAGCGCGCCGAAATCCATGTCGAGCGCTCCGCTTCGCCGCAGGAGATCGAAAGCGCCGTGCTGGAAATGGAAGACGTCCGCCGTCACCTGGACGGCCGCTCGCCGAAGAAGGTCATCGTTGTCCCGCAAAGGATCGTCAATGTGGTCGTCTGAGACAGTTCGCACCGCCCGGTCCCTTTGCGCCGGAATGGTTGTCGCCGTCGGTCTTGCCGCGCTGGGCGGTTGCCAGGTGAAGCCGCTCTATGGCGACGTCGGGATGGCCAGCAACGCCGACGTGCAGGCCCACCTCGCCGCCGTCTCCGTGCCGCCGGCCGGCTCCCGGTCGCTGCTGGAGTTCGTGCGCGAGCTGACGTTCCGGCTGCACGGCGGCGGCGATCCCGCCCCGGTGCGCTACAGGTTCACCTATCTCACCAACGACCGGACGGCCTCGCTGGCCGTGCCTGTGACCCTCGACGAGCCGACCGCGATCTCGGTGACGCTGGGGGTCGACTTCGTGCTTTCCGATGCCGATACGGGCCTGACGCTCCTCACCGGCACCAGCTTCGCCACGGCCACCTACGACTATTCCACCCAGCGCTTTGCCAACGCGCGCGCCGCCATCGACGCCCAGGACCGTGCCGGCCGGGCCGTTGCAGAGGACATTTCCAACCGGCTGGCGGCCTATTTCTCCGCCAATCCGCGACCGCTTGCGCCGAAGGTGACGCCCGCCGTCGCCGCCGCGCCCGCTTCCGCGCCGGTCGACTGATCGTTCACAGGGCAACCCGGCCCGGGTGCGGCCGGTCGCCGGACCAGGGGTGTGCATGGCCGTCCTGAAGCCCCAGGATATCGATCGGCGTCTTGCCGAAGCGGCCGAGCTGCCGCCGCTGGTGCTCGTCTACGGGCCGGATCACGGCCTGGTCGGGGAACGGGCCAGGCAGATCCTGAAGCGCGCCTCGGGCGAAGAGGATCCCTTCGGCCTGGTGCGGATCGACGGCGACGAACTCGGCTCCGACCCCGGCCGGCTCAGCGACGAGGCTCGCACCATCGCGCTGTTCGGCGGCAAGCGGGTTGTCTGGGTCCGCGACATCGGCAGCCGCAACATCATGGCGGCGATCCAACCGCTTCTCGACGACCCGCCCACGGATGCGCAGATCGTCATCGAGGCCGGCGATCTGCGGCCGACCTCGCCGGTGCGCAAGGCTCTCGAGAAGCACGGCGCTTCGCTGGTGGTGCCCTGCTATGCCGACAGCGCCCGCGATATCGATCGGCTTCTGGAGCAGGAAGCGGCGCATCACGGCCTGACCGTCAGCGGCGAGGCCCGGGAAGCGCTGCACGCGTTGCTTGGTTCGGACCGGGCGGGCAGCCGCTCGGAGATCACCAAGCTCTGTCTCTACGCCCACGGTGACGGCGAGATCCGGCTGGAGCACGTGCAGGCGGTGGTGGGCGACAGTGCGGCGCTGTCCATCGAGGAGGCTGTGGACGCGGCTTTTCTCGGCGATGCGGCCGGCGCCATCCGCCGGCTGAAGCGGCTGCAGGCGGCGGGCACGCATCCCTCGGTGACGGCCGGCTTCGCGCTGCGCCTGGCCCAGTCGCTCCAGAAAATGCGGGCGCAGGTGGACCAGGGCCTCGCCGCCGACACCGTGGTGGACGGGGTGCAGCCGCGGATCTTTTTCCGCCGCAAACCGGCCATCAAGACGATGCTGCGCGCCTGGTCGTCGGAGCAGCTGATCCGCGCCCAGCGCCGGCTCGCCGACACGGTTCTGAACACGAGGCGCTCGCCTGGGCTGGCCGACGAACTCGTGGCCGACACCTTTCTCGCGCTGGCCCAGGCCGCCCGTCGACGGCGCTAGAGCAATCGCAGGAAAAGTGCTCTCGCGGTTTTCCGTCCGCGATTGCGGCTAAACGAGCCAATCGCAGGAAAAGGGCGAATGCGGTTTCCGTCCGCGATTGCGGGGGAGAGCAAAGCCAGGAAAAGTGGGCACCGGTTTTCCGTCCGGCTTTGCGAGAGAAGAGTCTAATCACGCCGAGTTCGCTTGCACTCACCGGCTCCGGGAGGGCGGCCTGACCGGCCGGCCCGCGGTTGCGGGCTGATCAAGCAATCGCAGGAAAAGTGCCCTTGCGGTTTTCCGTCCGCGATTGCGGCTAAACGAGCCAATCGCAGGAAAAGGGCGAATGCGGTTTTCCGTCCGCGATTGCGGGGGAAGAGCAAAGCCAGGAAAAGTGGGCACCGGTTTTCCGTCCGGGAACGTGCGGTCTCTAGCCCGGCCAGGGACGGTCGGGGCGGTAGAACATGCCCAGCTTGAAGCTTTCCGCGATGCGCTCTGCGCGCTCGATGAAGAGCGGGGCGACCACATCGCCGCACACCTCGCGGGCCGTGTCGCGAAAATGACCCAGCCACGTTTCGAAATGCTCGGGACGAACGCCCGCCAGCCGGGCGTGAACCGGCATGGGCCGGCCATGATAGCGGCCGGATTTCAGCGTGATCGACGACCAGAAATCGCACAGCGTGTCGATGTGGGCATCCCAGTCGTCGACCTCGGCCGCAAAGATGGGCGCAAGCTCGCGGTCCTCCCGCACCCGTCCGTAGAAGCGGGTGACGAGGGTTCGGATCATCGCCTCCGTGATGGCGGGATGAAGCGGCGCGCGCAGCAGGCTGCCCGCCGGTGCGGATGAAGAGGGCTCGGTCATGGCGACTGGGAGGGTGACGCAGCGGCGGACGCGCCGCAAGCGGCGGGACGACGCAGCCGGGGCGAAAGGCCCACGCGGCCCAAGCAGGGGAAAACGAGGCCCGGACCACGAGGAAAGGGCGGTCCGGGCCTCGAGGTAGGGTGCGGCCCCCTCGTGGGGGAGGAGGGACAGGGCCGCACCCTCGAGGAAAGTTGCGCGGGCCGGCTTGGGGTCACCGGCTCGCTGCCCTCGTTGGAGCGCTGTAATCTTGAATGGGTACGCTTGTGCGAGGCTTGCGTTGTGCGTGCATCGCGCCATAGGCCTCAACAGGAGCAGCCCGGCCCTGGGTAACCGGGGCCGGGCCTCTCGTGGACACCGCCTCGAGGTGGGAGGGTCAGGCGATGTCCCCAAGACCGTTGATCCTGGTGGTCTGAAGCCGGGGGCGGGTTCCGAAGCACCGCTGTCGGCATCGGCCTCTGACAAGTGAGACCCTAAACCTTCGGGCTTGTGCGAAGCTGGCCGCGCGGACCTCCCGGGCAAGATTGTGCGCTGCCAAGCCGAAACTGCCGGGTCGATGCCACAATGGAGCGAAATCCGGGTCGTCCGGCGGGTGGGGTCGTGCAAAGATCGACATCTGCCCGCTGCGGTCGCACGATGGGCACGCGGTCGGATCGATTTTGGCCGCAAGACCCGCATGGATGTGATCGCTGGAACGGGAGGGACCCGCTGATGAGCTGGATCATCAAGCTTTCGCTGGTGTGTGTCTTCGCAGCGGTCGCTCCGCTATCGGGCTGGACACAGGAGCCGACGATCCCGCTGACGCTGCGCTGGGTCGCGTCGGACGGTGGCGTGCTGAAGGAGGAGGTTCTGGACGTCGATGCGGTGGAGGGCCTTGAGCAGCAGGCGATCGACACGTCCACCCCGTGGACGGACGGCGTCTCCCGTTTTTCCGGTCCGGCCATTGCCACGCTGGCCGCGATGGGTCCGCAGCCCGCATCGAAAGCGACCGTCGTCGCCCTCAACGACTATGTTCACGATCTGGAATCAACGGACTGGACGGAGCACGGTGCCATCCTCGCTGTCCGGCAAAACGGCGAGCGCATGATGATCCGCGACAAGGGCCCTTTCTGGGTGATGTTCCCCATCGACGCCAATCCGCGTGTCCTCGGCACGGCGCGCTATTTCAGCCGGATGGTCTGGCAGGTCAGAGAGGTCGAATTCGTTGTCGACTAGCCGTGCAGGGGCCGGCTGGTCGCCGTTTCTCACCATCGTGGTCGTGCTGACGTGTATCGGGCTGGTAACCAGCGTTCCGATGCTCTACCGGCAGCACGAGCGCAGCCGCGAGGCGCTGTCGACGAGCGCGCGCACGTCCGGCTGGCACGCCTACCAGACCCAGTTGGAAGTGGTGAAGGCGATCGGTGCGATCGAGCTTGCGCTGGTCGATCCGAGCGCGTCGCGGCTCTCCGACGCGCGGCTCCGACTGGCCATTTTGCGATCGAGGCTTCCACTGCTCAATCGCACCGAGGGCAACGGAGCCCTGCCCGGCATCGAACGCTGGCGGGAGGATCTGGTGGCGTTCGGGCGGATGCTCGACAGCTACCTCGATTCCGGCGGGCTGGAGGCGCCGGCCCCGGGTATCCGCGCCGCTCTGGAGGCGGTGCGCGCCGACCTCGACGCGGTGCAGTCCACGGTCCAGGAAATCGAGCGGGCCTGGATCACCTACCAGATCGGGTTGCACGAGCGCGAACTGGACATCGCGGAGAATCCGAAGGTCCTGCCCGGAGCGCTGCTGATCCTGTCCGGCCTGATGCTGATCATCTTTCTGCTGGTGGAGACCGTGCGCGGTCGCCGCAGGCTGCGCGCCATGACCGCGGCGGAAGAGGAAGCGGCCAGCGCCCGCCAGAACATGCGGGCGCTGATCGAGGCGACGCCCGCGCTCATCGTGGTTTACGACCCCGAGACCCTGAAGATCTCGTTCATCAACAGCTTCGCTCTGGCGCTGATCCATCCCTCGCCCGACCATCAGGACTGGGAGCGGTTCGTGGCCACAGCCCGGTCCGCGTTGCCGGCATGCTCCGTCGATGCGCCGTGGGGGGCGTTCTCGTTCCAGCGCAGCGACGGCACGCTGCTGGCCCTGCGCGGGCGGACCCGGCCGCTGGTCTGGGAAGACCGCGACCAGTGCGCTCTGATCCTCGGCGACACCACGCAGCTGCGCGACGCGGAATACCAGATCCTGCAGGCCGCCAAGCTGTCCACCCTGGGCGAAATGGCCTCGGCGATCGCCCACGAGATCAATCAGCCGCTCACCGTGATCCGCATGGCGGCTGCCAATTCCCGCCGGCTTCTCGAAAACGGCGACGCCCCGGCGCTGGCTGCGAAGCTCTCGCGAATCGACCAGCAGGTGGAGCGTGCCAAGCGGATCATCGACCAGGTGAGGCGCTACGGCCGCAAGCCGTCGCTGCGGTCCGAGCGCTTTCCGCTGGCCCGCACCATCGACCTGGCGATCAGCTTCGTGGCCGAGCAGCTGCGCATGGCCAACATCCGCTTCGTCATGGACATCGATCTGCCCGAGGACCTCGTCGTGGAAGGCGAGCAGACGCTGTTCGAGCAGGTGATCGTGAACCTTCTGCTGAACGCCAAGGACGCGTTCGAGATGCAGGCGGACGAGGGCGCCGCGCGGGAGCGGACCATCACCATCCGTGCGCGCGTCGAAGCCGACCGGATCCGCATCGAGGTGCTGGACCGGGCGGGGGGCATTCCGGAAGCGATCATCGGCGAGGTGTTCGAGCCCTTCACCACCACCAAGCCCGACGACAAGGGAACCGGCCTCGGTCTGTCCCTGTCGCGCAACATCGTGCGGAAGATGAGCGGCGACATCAGCGTGCTCAACGTCGACGGCGGCGCCTGCTTCACCATCGACCTGCCAAAGGCCCGCCGCTCGCTCGACGACAAGGTGGTCGCGTGATGGCCGGTCTCTCGATCCTGCTCTGCGACGACGAGGTCGCGCTGGCCGAGGAGCTCGCAGAGTATTTCGCCGGCGCCGGCTGGCGAGTCAGCCTCTGCCACGCTGCGGGGGAAGCCATGATGATGCTGCTCAATGGGCTGAAGCCGGACATTCTGCTCACCGATCTCAGGATCGATGACCAGGACGGAGCGACCCTGGTCGGGTTCGCCAGGGCCCTGCCGCAGTCCCAGCGACCCCGCATTCATGCCATCATGACCGGCGATGTCGCGCCCGCCACCATGGCCGGGGAGCTCGGCGTCGACGCGCTCTACGTCAAGCCGGTCGATCCTGAGGCGCTGGTCGCTGATTTCGAGGCCCGGCTCGAGCCGCGCCAACCGAAGCATGGCGAGGACGAAAGCCGCGCGCCCTAGCGGCGGGAACCATAAGACGGCTTCAAAACTCCGTGAGGGGCCGCTGCGGCGCCGTCGACGGCGCGCCCCGGCAGGACAGTCTGCCGATCCGGCAGGCTGCTGGTGCGCCATTCGCGTGCATTTCGGGCAGTTTTTCTGAATCATGCAGCCTTGTCGGGCGGCGGGGTGAAGTCCGCCCCGGACGGGTCGGCCGCACCCGTGCCGCCGCGCTGCTCCGTCAGATATCAGGGGGTGCGGGGATGCTGGCTCCCGTCAACCGGGCGACACCGGCACGGCGCGCTGGTTCGGCGCGGGATGTTGGACTACGCTCGTGTTCCCTGATCGTAAACCATTGCGTGATCAGGGGTGCAGTCGATGGGTGCGCGTGTGGAAGACTGCCATGGCGGCACGGGATCCGAAGCGACGGGCGAGCTGATCCGGTGAGCATGAACGAAGGCGGCGGAGCGCCGCAGGTCCTGATCGTGGACGATGATCCACTTGTGCTGGAGGAGCTCGGCGAGGGCCTGGAGCTGCTCGGGCACAGGGTCTTGTCGGCCGCCAGCGCCAATGAGGCGCTGACGCTGGTGGACGAGCATCCCGAGCTGAGCGTGGTCGTCACCGACATCCAGATGCCGAACATCAACGGCATCGAGCTGCTTCAGAAGCTGGCCTTCAAGCGCAAGCAACGGCCGCTCGCGGCCATCGTCATCACCGGCAATGCCTCGCTCGACCGGGCCGTCGCCGCCCTGCGCCTGCATGCCATCGATTTCCTGCAGAAACCGGTGCTTCCCGAAGAGGTGGCCCACGCCATCGAACGCGCCATGGCGCTCAGCGAGGAGAAGCCCGCGAGCGGCGGAGCCGAGGCGGCGGCCGATTTCAAGCAGCCGGATTATCTGAAGGCGCTGATCGCGGCGCGCTCGGACCGGGATTCCATCTTCGACCCGGGGCTGTTTTCCGATCCGGCGTGGGACATGCTGCTCGACCTGGCGCTCGCCGAGGCCAGCGGTCGGGCGACGTCGGTCACGAGCCTCTGCCTGGCGTCGAGGGCGCCGACGACAACGGCGCTGCGCCGCATCGACGATCTGCAGGGCGCGGGTCTGATCGAGCGGATCCCGGACCGGGACGACCGGCGGCGTATCGTGGTGCGATTGACGGATCGGGGGAGGCAGCGCATGCGCGACTTCACCGATCGTCAGATGAAGCGCATGCAGGACGGGGCATCCGGCGGCAAGTAGGAGGGGCTCGCCGCCGGTCCGGCCGGCTGGTCAGCCGACGAAGCGGTATCCGATGAACCGCTTGGAATCGATCACGTCGTGGCCGAGAGCCTGTCGCAGCTTCTTGCGCAGCTTGCTCATGTGTCCTTCGATGACGGTCTCGTCGAGCTGGTCGTTGAACAAGCCGTAAATGGCGTTGAAGAGCTGGCCCTTGGTCACCCGGCGCGAGGCGTTCTTCACCAGGTGCTCCAGGATGTGGCGCTCGCGGCGCGGCAGCGGCAGCGGCTTGCCGTCGATTTCCGGATCACGGCCGTTGAAGAAGACCTGGAGACGGCCGGTCGTCGCCGGCTTCTCGACCTGGTTGGTCCGGCGCCAGATGGCGTCGCTCCGGGCCACGATCTCGCGTGTGTGGACGGGCTTGCGCACCACGTCGTCGGCGCCGGCGGTGAAGAGTTCAAGGGTCTGATCCAGCGACCGCTCCTCGCTCAGCGCGATGATCGGCGCGCGGGAGTGGCTGCGGATTATGTCCGGAAAGGCCGGGCGCTCGTCGAGCTCGCCGAGAATGAAACCCTGCACCGCATCGATGTCGTCGTCCGAAGCGCTGCTCAGCCAATCCTTGAAATCGGAAGAATCCAGGCCGAGTGAAGCAAAGCCTTCACGTGCAAATCCGGCCATGTAGCCTTCGGTAACACTGTTTCGACTGTCAACAACGACATACATCTCAGACCCTCCAAAGCCTAATGCTGTCGAGAAAGGGAGTAATACATGTCGAAAGCGGGTCGAGGCACGGCCCCATCGACGCTATTTGAATATTTTCTAAAATACATCCACTCAACCAGAACCTGTTCGGATCTGGCACCGATATTCCCTCCATTTTGGATTAAATCCTTTTGAGTGACTAACTTGACGCGTCGAGTGCGTGCGCCAGCCGATCCCTGTTTGGTTCGTTTTTGCAGGGGCTTGCGGGGGGAGGGCGCTGCTTCAACTGTCCCCGCCTCGATCCCGGGCTCCTGTCGGAGCCGGGAAACTGGCACGGTGGGACGGAAGCCATCCCCGGATGTCCGATTTAAAGCGGACAACCTCAGGGGTCCTGCCACACCCGGGTCGGGCCGGGCAGATTCGGGGCTTCCGGGACTTGGGGACCGGAGGCCGGCTAGTCGTCGGGCAGGTCCGCGCCGCGATGTGCCCCGGGATCCTGGAGCGGCATCGCGTCTTCCTCATGCTCGCGCCAGCGGCGGACGAGGTCTGTCTCGATCTCGAACAGGTCGAGGACGCGGCCGATGGTGTGGTCCACGATCTCGGCAATCGAGGTCGGCCTGGCATAGAAGGCCGGCACCGGCGGCATGACGATCGCACCCATCTCGGTGGCCTGGGCCATCGCCCGGATGTGGCCGAGGTGAAGCGGCGTCTCGCGCATGAGAAGCACCAGGCGGCGGCGCTCCTTGAGCACCACGTCCGCGGCCCGCGTCAGAAGCGAGTCGGTCGAGCTGTAGGCGATGTCGGCGAGGCTGCGGGCCGAGCAGGGGGCCACCACCATACCGCGGGTCCTGAACGAGCCGCTGGAGATGGCCGCGCCCACGTCCTGGATCGGGTACACGACATCGGCCAGCTCGCGCACCTCCTGCACGGAGATGTCGAGCTCGTAGGCGATCGTCATTGCGGCCGCCCGGGAGATCACGAGATGGCTCTCGATCTCCGACTGGCGCAGGGCTTCCAGCATGCGCACGCCGTAGATGGCACCGGAGGCGCCGCTGATGCCGACGATCAGCCGGTCGGGGGGCGCCGCGCGGACCATCAGCGCACGGATCCAGTTCGGCGGGGCCGGTCCGCGCGCGCGCTACGATGGAGAATGACGGGGCGAAGCGGACGGATCACGGGCGTCTCTCGAATTCGGGTCGGTACAGTGCTAGCCGCTCGCACCGGGCGGCGCAAACGGGCGCTGGTCGAACGACACCGACTTCACCAGGGCGAAGACGTCCTGTCCGGGCGCCAGTCCAAGCTCTGCCACCGCCTCGCGGGTCAGCTGGGCGCGCAACCGGACCGGCCCGACCGACAGCAGGGCCTCGGCGAAGGCGGTATCCGGATCGGCGACGATCCTCTCCACGGTGGCGGACAGCACGTTGCGCACGCTGATGGCCTTCGGCCGGTCCAGCGCCACCGAGACATCGCGGGCACGGATGCGCAGCCGGACCTCGCTGCCGTCGGCCAATCCGGAAAAGGGCACGGAGAGGATCTGGCCGGCGAGGTCGAGACGGGTCATGCCGAACGCGGCATCCGTCCGCACCACTTGGGCGCCGACCACGACGCTGTCCTCGGCGCGCTCGCCGCCCAGGTGCAAGTCGACGTCCTCGAACACCTCTTCCACGCTGCCGGTCGCCTGGACCCTCCCGCCGTCGATCACCACCACCCGGTCGCCGAGCCGCGCCACTTCCGCCACGTCGTGGGTGACGTAGACGATGGGAATGCCGCGCTCTTCCGGCAGCCGCTCCAGGTAGGGCAGGATCTCCTGTCGCGTGGCGCGGTCCAGCGCGGACAGCGGCTCGTCCATCAGCAGCAGGCGCGGCGCGGTGAGGAGCGCGCGGCCCACCGCCACCCGCTGCCGCTCGCCGCCGGACAAGGCCGCGGGAGAGCGGGGCAGCAGCGGCGTGATGCCGAGCAGCGCGACGATGGCATCGAACTCCTCGCGCGCCCTCGGACCGGCCCGCTTTGCCGCGAAGTCGAGATTGCCGCGCACCGAAAGATGCGGGAACAGGCTGGCCTCCTGGAAGACGGTCCCGATGGGCCGGCGGTGCGGTTTCACGAAGGTTCCGCGCTCGTCGTCCTGCCAGATCTCGGGTCCCATGGCGACGCGGCCGCCGATGCGTGCGAGGCCGGCGATCGCGCGCAGGATCGTCGTCTTGCCGGACCCCGACGGGCCGAACAGTACCGTGACGCCGGAGACCGGCGCCGCGAAGGCGGCGTCGAGGGCGAAGCCGCCGACCCGGCCACTGAGGGCGACGGACAGCCGGTCTCCGCCGCTCACAGCCCCGACCTCCGTCCGAGGCGCTTCTCAACCAGCATCATCGACAGGATGACCAGGAAGGCGAAGACCACCAGCCCGGCGGACAGCAGGTGCGCTTCGCGCCACTGCAGCGTCTCCACGAAATCGTAGATGGCGACGGACAGGACCCGGGTTTCTCCCGGAATGTTGCCGCCGATCATGAGCACCACGCCGAACTCGCCGACGGTGTGGGCAAAGCCGAGCACCGCGCCGGTGACAAGGCCCGGGCGGGCCAGCGGCAGCGCCACCGACCAGAACGCGTCCCACGGGCCGGCGCGCAGCGTCGCCGCCACTTCCAGCGGCCGGTCGCCGAAGGCGGCGAAGGCGTTGCGGATCGGCTGGACCACGAAGGGCAGGGAGTAGATCACCGAGCCGATGACCAGCCCCTCGAAGGTGAAGGCGAGGGAGCGCAGGCCGAACAGGCCACCGATGACACCGCCGGGGCCGTTCGGGCCGAGCGCGATCAGCAGATAGAAACCCAGCACCGTCGGCGGCAGCACCAGCGGCAGCGCCACGATCGCCGCGACGGCATCCTTCCAGGGGGCCCGGGAGCGCGCCAGCCACCAGGCGATCGGGGTACCGATCACCAGCAGTGCCAGCGTGGAGACGGTGGCGAGTTCCAGGGTCAGGCGGATCGGCGACCAGAGCGCGGGGTCGATCATCGGCGCGGGTCCGGGACGGTCATGGCGCGGGTACGCCGTAGCCGAAGCCCGCGATGATGGCGCGCGCGTCCGGGCCTTTCAGGAAGGCGAGAAAGGCGATCGCGGCTTGCCTGTCGGCGGCCTCGCTCAGCAGCACGGCGTCCTGGGCGATCGGGGCATGCAGCGTCTCCGGCACGATCCATCGCGAGCCGCCCTCGCTGGCGGCGATCTGGGAGAGGGCAACGAAGCCAAGCTCGGCGTTGCCGGTGGCCACGAACTGGTAGGTCTGGGCGATGTTGGCGCCGCGAACGAGCTTCGGCCGGATTGCGTCCAGCACGCCCAGCGCTTCCATCGTCTCGATCGCGGCCGCTCCGTAGGGCGCCGTTTCGGGATTGGCGATGGCCAGCTTGTCGAATGTGCCGCGTGCCAGGGTGGTCTCGCCCGTCACGAGGCCGGGGTCGGCCGAGTAGAGGGCGAGCCGGCCGCTGGCGTAGGTGAAGCGGCTGCCGGCGACAGCGAGACCCTCGGCGACCGCGCGCTCCGGCCTTGTCTGGTCGGCGGCGAGGAAGGCATCGAACGGGGCGCCCTGGGCGATCTGGGTGAAGATCTGCCCGGTCGAGCCGAACGAGAGCGTCACCGTGTGATCGCCCTGCGCCTCGAACGCGGCGGCGATCCTTCGGGCCGCATCGGTGAAGTTCGAAGCCACCGCCACGCGCGCCTGTCCGGCCACGGCGGGGTCGGCCTGGAGGATGCCCGCGACCAGGACTGCAGCCGCGAGCGCGATCCCGGTCCTGCCTGCAGCCATGTCGTCTCCGCCCCTTCGCTATATCTAAAGGAATATAGCGACGGTAGTCACCGCACCCGGCCTTGGCAAGACGGCGCGGAAGCGAAGGATCCGTAGGCTCGCGGATGCGTTCCCTGCGCGGCGGCCCGCAACACGGCGAAGCCGCGACATTTTCTTTCTTGCAATTAATTCGCAGTTGCAATGTTGGCGGCCGATGCGCTACACCTGCCACAGCAACTGAAACGCGCATTGCTAGAGGAGCGCACATGTCGAGCGGAAACAGGGTGATCGGGCTGGCAGCCCGGATCCTATCGGCGGGCGTTTTCGTGGGGGTCCTGGCGGGAGTGCCGGCGCGCGCGGACGACGGCTTCAAGGCGGCGACGACGTTCACCGTCATCGCCGACATGGCCCAGAACGTCGCCGGCGACACGGCCGAGGTCGTGTCCATCACCAAGCCGGGGGCGGAGATTCACAACTACCAGCCGACGCCCGGCGACATCCTGAAGGCCCAGGATGCCGATTTGATCCTCTGGAACGGGCTGAACCTGGAGCGCTGGTTCGAGAAATTCTTCCGCAACCTGCGCGACGTGCCGAGTGCAACCGTTTCCGACGGCATCGAGCCGATGAGCATCGGCGAGGGGCCTTACAGCGGCAAGCCGAACCCGCATGCCTGGATGTCTCCGGACGGGGCACTCGTCTATGTCGACAACATCCGCGACGCCTTCATCGCCAACGATCCCGACAACGCCGCCCTCTACGAGGCCAACGCGGAGGTCTACAAGCAGGAGATCCGGGACGCCATCGATCCGATCCGCGAGGAGCTGGCGGCCATTCCGGAAGACCGGCGCTGGCTGGTCACCAGCGAGGGGGCGTTCTCCTACCTGGCCCGCGATTTCGGCCTCAAGGAGCTTTATCTCTGGCCGATCAACGCCGACCAGCAGGGCACGCCGCAGCAGGTGCGCCGGCTGATCGACACGGTCCGCGAGAACGACATCACCTGCGTCTTCTCCGAGAGCACGGTGTCGGCCAAGCCGGCCGAGCAGGTGGCTCGGGAAACGGGCGCGACCTATGGCGGCGTGCTCTACGTGGACTCGCTGAGCGATCCCGACGGGCCGGTTCCGACCTATATAGAACTTCTAAAGACAACAGCGGGCACCATCGCTTCATGCTTGACGCGCTGACACCGGCGAAATCATCCGACGGGGACGCAGGAGACGGCGAGGGGATCGCCGTCTCCGACGTGACCGTCACCTATCGCAACGGCCACACGGCGCTGCGCGAGGCCAGCTTCGCCATCCCCACGGGTACGATCACCGCGCTGGTCGGCGTCAACGGCTCCGGCAAGTCGACGCTGTTCAAGGCGATCATGGGCTTCGTGCGCGTCTCGAAGGGCGAGATCTCCGTGCTCGGCCAGAGCGTCCATCGCGCGCTGAAACAGAACCTCATCGCCTACGTGCCGCAGGCGGAGGAGGTGGACTGGAACTTCCCCGTCCTCGTGGAGGACGTGGTCATGATGGGTCGCTACGGCCACATGAACCTGCTGCGCATCCCGTCGGCGGCCGACCGCAGGGCGGTCACCGAAGCGCTGGCCCGGGTCAACATGGCCGACTTCCGCCACCGCCAGATCGGCGAGCTCTCCGGCGGCCAGCGCAAGCGCGTGTTCCTGGCCCGGGCGCTGGCCCAGGACGGCCGCGTCATCCTCCTCGACGAGCCGTTCACCGGCGTCGACGTGAAGACGGAGGAGGCGATCATCCGGCTTCTCAAGGCGCTGCGCGAGGAGGGCCGGGTGATGCTGGTCTCCACCCACAATCTCGGCTCCGTGCCGGAATTCTGCGACCGCACCGTCCTGCTCAAGAACACCGTGCTCGCCCATGGGCCGACGGCGGACGTCTTCACCCAGGACAATCTGGAGAAGGCCTTCGGCGGCGTGCTACGCCACTTCGTGCTCGGCGAGGCGGCGGCCGGCGCGCCGCGTGCCGTCGGCGTCATCACCGACGACGAGCGCCCCTTCGTGGTCTATGGCGACGAGGTCGATCCTGTCGCGCCGGAGGGAGGCCTGCGGTCGTGATCGACCTCCTCGTCCAGCCCTTCGGCTACGGCTACATGGTCAACGCCATCTGGGTGTCGGCGCTGGTGGGTGCCGTCTGCGCCTTCCTCTCCGCCTACCTGATGCTGAAGGGCTGGTCGCTGATCGGCGACGCGCTCTCCCACTCCATCGTGCCCGGCGTCGCCGGCGCCTACATGCTCGGCCTGCCCTTTTCCGTCGGCGCCTTCTTCTCCGGCGGGCTCGCGGCGGCCGCGATGCTGTTCCTCAACCAGCGCACCCGGCTGAAGGAGGACGCCATCATCGGGCTGATCTTCACCTCCTTCTTCGGGCTCGGCCTGTTCATGGTGTCGCTGTCGCCGGCTTCGGTGAACATCCAGACCATCGTGCTCGGCAACATCCTCGCCATCACGCCGTCAGACACGATCCAGCTGGCGCTGATCGGCTTTGTCTCGCTGGCGATCCTGCTTCTCAAGTGGAAGGACCTGATGGTCACCTTCTTCGACGAGAACCACGCCCGCTCCATCGGCCTCAATCCGACGGCCCTGAAGCTGCTGTTCTTCACGCTGCTGTCCGCCTCCACCGTCGCCGCCCTGCAGACGGTGGGCGCCTTCCTGGTCATCGCCATGGTGGTGACGCCCGGCGCCACCGCCTATCTGCTCACCGACCGTTTTCCGCGCCTGCTGGTGATCTCCGTCGCCATCGGCGCGCTGACCAGCGCGGTGGGGGCCTATGCCAGCTACTATCTCGACGGCGCCACCGGCGGCATCATCGTCGTCCTGCAAACGCTGGTGTTTCTGACCGCCTTCGTGTTCGCGCCCAAGCACGGCATTCTGGCGGCCAGGCGCCGCGCCGCCGAAGCGATCAGGGAGGCCGCATGAGCCCCGAGGCCCTGCTGCTTCCCTTCCAGTTCGAGTTCATGCGCAACGCGCTGATCATCTCCGTGCTGGTGGCGCTGCCGGCGTCGCTGCTCTCCTGCTTCCTGGTGCTCAAGGGCTGGTCGCTCATGGGCGACGCGGTCTCCCACGCCGTGCTGCCCGGCGTGGTGCTCGCCTACATCGTCAAGGTGCCGCTCGGTGTCGGCGCCTTCGCCGCCGGCATGGTCTGCGCGCTGGCGACCGGCTTCCTGAAGGAGAACAGCCGCATCAAGCAGGACACGGTGATGGGCGTGGTCTTCTCCGGCATGTTCGGGCTGGGCATCGTGCTCTACACCAAGATCCAGTCCGACGTGCACCTCGACCACATCCTGTTCGGCGACATGCTGGGCGTCGGCTGGGGCGACATCGCCGAGACCGGCCTCATCGCGGCCGTCTGCGGCGGCCTCATCGTGCTGAAGTGGCGCGACCTGCTGCTGCATGCCTTCGACCCGGCCCAGGCCCGCGCCGTCGGCCTGCCGGTCCGCGTGCTGCATTACGGGCTGCTGGCGATCCTGTCGCTGACAATCGTCGGCGCGCTCAAGGCCGTGGGCATCATACTGGCCATCGCCATGCTGATCTCGCCCGGCGCCATCGCCTTCCTGCTGACCCGCTCGTTCGGCGCGATGCTGGCGCTGTCCGTCGCCATCGGCACGGCGGCGTCCTTTGCCGGCGTCTATGCGAGCTTCTTCATCGACAGCGCCCCGGCGCCGACCATCGTGCTGCTGATGACCATCGCCTTCGTCGCCGCCTTCGCCTGGTCCAGCGTCCGCACCGCCCGGGCGGAGCGGAAGGCCGTGGCGGGTGGGGAGGGGTAGTGACGGCGCCGGTCACACGGGCTTCCGGAAGGCTTCCCGGGCGCGGGCCACGTCGGGGCGCAGCGCGCATCCTTCGGCGTGATCGTTGATCAGCCCCATCGCCTGCATGAACGCGTAGACCGTGGTCGGGCCCACGAAGCGCCAGCCGCGCCGTTTCAACTCCTTGGAGAGGGCGTGCGATGCCGCCGATGTCGAGGCGGTCTGTGGCGCCGCAAGCGCATCCGGCGTTGGCTCGTAACGCCAGACGAAAGCTGCGAGGGATCCTTCCTCGGCGACCATTTCGCAGGCGCGGCGGGCATTGTTGATCACGGCCTCGATCTTGCCGCGATGGCGCACGATGCCTGCGTCCGCCAGCAGGCGGGCGACGTCGGTTTCGTCGAAATCGGCAATGGCCGTGAAGTCGAATCCGGCGAAGGCGGCCCCGAAGCCGCCCCGCTTGGCCAGGATGGTGCGCCAGCTTAAACCCGACTGGAAGCTCTCCAGCGACAGCTTTTCGAACAGGCGCACGTCATCGGCGACGGGAAACCCCCATTCCCGGTCGTGATAGTCCAGGAATTCCGGCGCAGCGGCACACCACGCGCAGCGCGGCTGGCCATCGGGCCCGGCGATCGTGCCGGCCACGGTTCACGCCGTGAGGAAATCGAGCGCGGGAACGGTCCGGCCCGGTGCAATTTCGCGGATCTCGGTCTTGACCACGTCGTGGACGACGAAGGGATCGGCGTCGAGGCGTGCTTCCAGGGCCTCCCGGCTCTCGCCGTGGGCGATGACCACGCCGCCGGCGGCTGGCCTCAGCGAGCCCGTGCAGAGGAACACGCCGGCGTCGAAGCCTTCGGCGATCCACGCGTTGTGGCCGTCCATGAACTGCGGGGCTGCGGCCTTGTTGTCGGAAAACGTCAGAAAGACGATGAACATGCCCTCATCTCCGGGTTGAGGTTTGCCCGCCGGGCGCGGGAAGTCGGTCGAGCCAGTCCGCGAGGTCGTCGACCTCCTTGCGGACGTAGTCCGCGTCGCGAAAAGCGCTGGCCAGGATCGCGAGGCCCTGCGAGCGCATGAGCACGTGCAGGGCGAAATCGTTTGCCTCGTCTTCTCCATGGCCGAGGGCCCGGAACTGGCCCTCCAGCCAGTCGCGAAAGAGGGCAAGGATGTCCTCGGCGCGGCCGCGCGCCATGTGGTCGAGCTTGGCAAGCTCCGCGCACAGGGTGCCGACAGGGCAGCCGAACGCCATGATCTTCGTGCGATTGACCAGAAGGATGCGGAAGAAGCTCATGATCCTCTCCCGGGGATCGGTCGTCTCCGCTTCCCAG
This sequence comes from Amorphus coralli DSM 19760, assembly GCF_000374525.1. Classification (GTDB taxonomy): domain Bacteria; phylum Pseudomonadota; class Alphaproteobacteria; order Rhizobiales; family Amorphaceae; genus Amorphus; species Amorphus coralli. Next base: position 429,333 of record NZ_KB894574.1, on the reverse strand, counting down.
CGCTCCAGCATCTCCCGGGTCGAGACGAGCCTGCGCGCAATGACCGCGTCGAGGATCTCGTCCTTCGATTTGAAGTGGTAATAGAAGTTGCCGCGCGAAATACCCACCGCCGAGGCGATGTCGGAAAACGAGGTCGCCTCGAATCCGCTTTCGTAAAAAAGCGTATCGGCTTCCGTGATGATCTGATCGCGGGTGGATGCGGCAAGCATTGGGTGAAGCGCCTCGATTCCATCTGTGATCGAAATCTATAGGACGGTTGTCCTAAAGCGTCAATCACCCGTCTCAGAAGACGCGCAGATGCCGCCGCTCAAGGCAAAGCGGGAGACGTCGCCGCGCGCACGGCGGCGGTCGGTCAGAGGGCGAGGGATTTTCGGAAAAGATGGGACGGCGCCGACGGCCGGCGTCAGCATCTTGAGAACGCCGGCCCGCTCTTTATTGCGCCGGCGTGGTCACAGCCTGACGGTGGCGATGTGGTTGTCCCAGGCGATGCCGTCGTCCGCGCGCACCAGCCGGCCGTCGCGCCAGAAATGGCCGCGGCCGTCGGTATAGGCGAAGCCGTCGCCGTAGCCGGCGAGCCCGCACGTGTCCGGCACGTCGCGGTCGGCCAGCACCTGCCGGGTGGCCACGTCGAACACCGCCATGGAGCCGCCGCGCGGACTGGTGGAGGCGACGCGGCCGCCGTCCGGGCTGGTCGCCATGGCGCCGATATAGTGGTTCATGTGCCGGTAGACCTGGGGCGGGGCGGACACGGTGCGCGCCTCGCCGCCGCGCGCGTGACTGCCCACCAGCTCCACCGCGTCGGTGACCGGCCCCTCATACTGGCCGCCGAACCAGATCGAGCCGTCTCCGGCCTCCGTCAGGTGGCGGATCGACATCTGCCGGTAGGCAGCCGGCAGCACCGCCCGGTCCACCAGGTCGCCGGTTTCCGCGTCGAGATAGGCCAGGCACGGCTCCATGGTCGCGAGGTTGAGCTTCATGCGCGGGAAGTCCGGATGGGTGGCGAGCCCGCCATTGGCGATGGCGATGGTGCGCCCGTCGGACATCAGCATCGCCTGGTGCGGGCCGATGCCGCCGGCGTCGAACTCGCCGATGCGCCGGTAGCCATCGGTGGCGTCGTAGAGCCCGATGACGCCGCGCTCGCCGTCGAAGTCGTTCTCCGTGGCGTAGAGGATGCGGCCATCGGCGGAGAAGAAGCCGTGGCCGTAGAAATGGCGGTCCTCCGGCGGGGTGAAGACCAGCACACGCCGGCGCGCGACCAGATCCAGCACCATGGCAAACCGGTCCGGCCGGCGGGCGAAGACGATGGCGGTGGAGCGGTCCGGCGCGATGGCCGCGTCGTGACCGCGCCGTTCCAGCGGCTCGGAGAACAGGATATTGCCGTCGAGATCGAAGACGCAGGCGGTGTGGCTGCCGTCGCGCTCGCGGCGGCAGGCGACGAGGGCCGGCATGCCGTCGGCCCGGGCCATCGGGCAGAGCGGCGTCGCGCCGAAGGCGGCGAGAGAGGCCAGCAGGGTGCGGCGGCTGATGTGCATCGGGAGGCTCCGGGTCCGGGGTGGTCCGGCGGCCCCTGGGTCATGATCCTGAGGGGTCGTCAGTCTGTCTGGTTCGAGGCGGTCAGGTCGGTTAAACGGTGAAGAGGGCGGTCTGATGATCTTTCGGCGCACCTTCGGACAACCGGTTCCCCCTTTCCTGAGAGTCCTTCAGTCTCCATCCAGCGAGTTGAAGCCGAGGGTCAGGCCCAGCGCCGCCGGGTAGCGGTCGGCGAGGATGGTGAGCGCGCCGGCGACCGGGATCGCGGAATAGCTCAGCCGGTCGTGCGCCCCCGGGTCCTTGGCCAGTTCGATCCAGTCCCGTCCGTCGGCCTCCAGCGCCGCGAACACGCCGGCCGCCTCGCCCAGCTGGAAGGAAAGGGAATCGGCGTTGAAGGCCTCATCCTCGGGCAGCGCCTCGGCGATGCCGCCTCCCTCCTGGAGCGCCTCGACGGCCTCCAGGTTTGCCTGCAGCGAGGCCAGCACCAGGCCGGAGCGCCAGAAGGGGGCGAGTTTCGGCCGGGCCTTCTTCGGCGTCTCGCCGATGATCGCGGCGATCTTCATCGCCCCGACCACCTGCAGCTGTTCGCGGCCGGCCTCGAGGAACTCCTGCACCGCCTCGCCGTGGCTGCGGAAGACCGGGTTGTCCGGTCCGGCGGCCATCATCAGCGCGCCGTAGCCGTCCGGGCCGATCCAGCCGTCGCGGATTTCCGTCGCGGTGGTCAGGATCGCACCGGCGATGGCCTCGGCGTAGGCGCAGCGATAGCCGGCCGGCGTTTCGGCGAGCACGTCCGCGTCGTCGTCGGATAGCACGTAGTCGAGGGCGAGGAGCCCCTGCACGGCGACGCTCTTGTCGCGCAGCGTGTCCACCGCGGTGGCAGACGGATCTTCCTCGGCGAGCAGCCCCTGCACCTGGCGCAGACCGATGCCGCGCCGGTCGGGCCAGAAGAACAGCTTCTCGAACCGGTTGTCCTCGCGGGCCGGGCCGAACCGGTAGGGCTCCACGGCGGAAAAGGCGAGCACCAGGTCGGCGAAGCCGTCCCGGGCGGCGGCCAGCGCGTCGTCGCCGGGCGCTTCGCACAGGGCGGCCACCGCGTCGCGCTCGGCCTCAGCGGCCTCCACCAGCCGGTCGTAGGAGGGTTCCACCACGTCGGCGACGATCCGCTCCAGGATCGGCTTGAAGGCCACCGGCTGGCGCTGCTCCTGCGCCGCGGCGGGCGCGGCGAGCGCTGTGGCCAGCAGCAGCGCCGGCAGGGCGGAGAGCGTGCAATGGACAGTGCGAAGTCGGGATCGGGGCATCAGAGCGACTCCAGGAACGAGATCAGGGCGGCGCGGTCATCCGGCGGCATGGCGGCGAAGGCATCGCGGGAGGCCTGCGCCTCGCCGCCGTGCCAGAGGATCGCCTCGGTCAGGTTCCGCGCCCGGCCGTCGTGCAGGAAGAAGGTGTGGCCGCTGACGGTTTCCGTCAGTCCGATCCCCCAGAGCGGGGCGGTGCGCCATTCCCGGCCGCTCGCCTCGCCAACCGGCCGGCCGTCGGCCAGCCCCTCGCCCATGTCGTGCAGCAGCATGTCGGTGTAGGGCCAGATGAGCTGGAAGCGGAGCTCTTCCTGCTCCGCGTCGCGGCGGGTGACGAATTTCGGCACATGGCAGACGGCGCAGCCGGCCTCGTAGAAGAGCCGCTTGCCCTCAAGCACCGCCGGGTCGTCGACATCGCGCCGCGCCGGCACGGCCAGGTTGCGCGAGTAGAAGGAGACGAGCTCCATGATCGGGTCCGGCGCCTCGGTGTCGCCAAGCCGGTGCTGGACGCCGGTGGGCCGTTCGATGCATTCGGCCTGGTTTTCCGTGCAGTCGCCCCACGGGTCGGGGACGTCCGGCGTGGAAATGCCGATGTCGCCGGAAAAGGCGTTGGCCGACTGGGTGCGGACGTCCGGCATCGAGGCCTTCCAGCCGAAGCGGCCCAGCGTCAGGTCGCCGGTGAAGGGATCGCGCACGATGTTCGGCCGGCCGGAGATGCCGTCGCCGTCGGCGTCGTCGGGGTCGGCGTGGGCGAGGATGTCGGCCGGGTGGATCGCCTCCAGGAGCCCCAGCCCGATCATCGGCGAGGCCACTCGGGGCGACAGCATCACGTCCGGGTCCATCGGGCCGTAGCCGAGATCGGCGACGGAGTAGGTGGGCTTGCGCAGGCTGACCGTCTCGCCGCCTCCAAGCGTGACCGGGATCTCCGCGTAGTCGATCCGCATGGTGCCCTCGATGGGCATGCCGGGCGCGGCAAAGTCCTGCAACTGGCCGCCATAGGTCGGTTCGGGAATGAACACGAGGTCGCGGGCGGCGAGCGCGGCGTGCTCGGCCTCGGTCTTCGGCGGCACCGACAGGCGCAGGAACATGGAGGTGGCGGCATCGTCGGGGCCGGCCGGCGGGTGGCCGCGCCCGTCCTTCAGGTGGCAGCGCTGGCAGGAGCGCGCGTTGTATAGCGGACCGAGCCCGTCGGAGGCCTGGGTGGAGGACGGCGACGGCACCCAGACCTTCTTGAACAGGCCGTTGCCGAGCTTGAAGTCCTGCTCGCCCTCGAAACTCAGGTTCGCGGAAAAGTCGGAGAAGGAGTTGATGCCGACGCGCGCGGTGGAGGTGGCGGCGCCGCCCGACATGCGCTCGAAGGTCTCCGGCCCGGAAAACGCGGTCGCCGGCCGGGTCACGGCCTCCACCCGGGCGCGGTCCTTCGGTGTCAGGTCGGTGCGGGTGGTGGGCAGGCCGGGGAGCGGACCGGGCGCGGTGGATCCGGCGGCGGCCAGCACGGCGCTGCCCGCCACGAGCAGGGCGCAGGCGGCCGGCAGGACGAGCCTGTGGCGCAACGGGTGGGGCGGGGCCGAACGGGTCATGATCGGCGGCAATCTACTCGATGTGGGCGGGCGGCCGCAGGGACAAATCGTCCCGTCCGCCGGCTCCTGAAACGGAATGAGCGGGCCGGGGCCCGCTCATCGCTCGCGTGGAACGGAGTAATCCGTCAGGTCACTGGAAGACGGCGTTCGGGTTGTCGAGGCTGTCGGAGCCCTCGAACTCGATGTCCGTCAGCTCCAGCGCCGCGACGGCCCGCTCGATGGAGCGGGTCTGGTCGATGAGGCCGTCGATCGCCGCCTGCACCACCGCGTTGCCAATGTCGTTGCCCTCGCCGATCATCTGGTCGTAGGCCTCGACCGTCTCGCCGCGCGCCTTCATGATCGCCATGGCGACCATGGTCGCCTCGATCTTGTCGGTCAGCTCCTGCGCCAGCGCCCCGTCGGCGGCGGCGATCAGGTCGCTGATGGACGGACCCTCGACGACCGATCCGTCGATCCGGCGGTAGTGGCCGGTGTAGACGTTGCGGATGCCGACTTGGTCGAAGAAGTGCGAGTTGATCGTGTTGTCGGCGAAGCAGTCGTGCTCCTCCTCCGGATCATGCAGCAGCAGGCCGAGCTTCATGCGCTCGCCGGCCAGCTCGCCGTAGGAGAGCGAGCCCATGCCGGTGAGGATCGCCACCAGGCCGGCATTCTCGTCTTCCATCAGCGTGGCACGGGCCTCGCCGTCCTCTTCCCAGTTGCCGACCATCTCTTCCAGGTCGGAGATCAGCAGGGTGGAGGCCGCCTTCAAATACTGGGCGCGGCGGTCGCAGTTGCCGTGGGTGCAGGCGTCGCCGGAGGCGTAGTCGCTGGCCGGGCGCATGCCGGCGCCGGCGCCGGTACCGTTCAGGTCCTGGCCCCAGAGCAGGAACTCGATGGCGTGGTAGCCGGTGGCGACGTTGGCCTCGACTTCCTCGGCCTCCTGCAGCGTGTCGGCCAGCAGCGCTGGGGTGATCTCGGCGGCGTCGACGGCCTCGCCGTTGATGGTGATCTCCGGGTTGGCGATCACGTTGGTGGTGTAGAGCGCGTTGGCATCCGATTCCGTGCCGTAGGAGGCATCGACATAGTCGATCAGGCCCTCGTCCAGCGGCCAGGCGTTCACCTTGCCCTCCCAGTCATCGACGATGGCGTTGCCGAACCGGTAGACCTCGGTCTGCTGGTAGGGGGCGCGGGCGGCGATCCAGGCGGCCTTGGCGGCACCGAGCGTGGCCTCGGACGGGTCGGCGATCAGCGCATCGATGGCGGCGTCCAGCGCCTTTGCCGTCTTCAGCGAATCCTCGTAGCCGGCGTGGGCGATGTCGGCATAGGTGGTCAGCACGTCCTTGGGCGACTGGGCCGCCGCCGGCAGCGTGAAGGCCACCGCCGAAACGGCGACGGCGAGCGAGAGGTCACGGAACATTGCAGTCTCCTTCTGAAGTCCGGAAATAGAGGCCGTCAGTGGAACCGCGCGTGTGCGGGCCGTCCGACGATGTCGTCGATGACCTCCGGCGGGATCGGCATCAGGGCCTGGCCGAGCTCCATCAGCGTCGCCGCGTAGCGGCCGGCCGCCTCGCCGATCTCGTTGGAGCGCGGGCAGCCGCCGAGCGCGGTGATGCAGCCGCCGCGCAGGGTCAGGTCGTTGTGCTGGCAGGCGGCGATCAGGCCCACGGCGAGGCATTCCTCGCGGCACAGGCTCTTGGCGCCGTAGGGGAAGATGCGCAGCGGGCACTGGGCGCAGCCGCGCAGGGCGCGCACGAAGCTCGACAGGTCGGCCACGGCGCGGCGCCCCTCCACGTCGCCGAGTTCCGACGTGTAGTAGCTCCAGGCGAGTTCCCACGGCTCGATGGAGCCGGTCTCGTAGCCGGCCATCCAGCGGCGGTAGCCTTCCACCACCAGCCGTTCGGGCCGGCGCTCCAGGTAGCTGCTCGGTGCTTCGCAGGTCTCGTGGCGCATCGATTGGTCCCCCGTCGCGCCTGACGTCTCGGCCGGCGGCGGTGGGCGGCAGGCTGATCGCCCCATGCACCCCGTCGACGATCTCCGCACCCGATAAATGGCCGCGGCGTCAAGATAAAACGGTTCTAAACTGTCTACTCGGTTCGATCCGAGCAATAAAACGGAACAGAAGTTGCCTCAACCACTATCTTTTCGAAGCCCTCAAGATCGGAAGTGGAATAATTCCAGAAAGTTCTATTGATTATAATTGGAATGATTACAGAATCGTGCCGGTAGCGAGGCGTGCGTCGGTCGGCGGCGCAGCATCGCCGGGTCCCCGACTCCGGGGCTTTTCCGGGTCCGGCCCGCACGCAGCGCGGCTGCCTGCCGTTGCCGCAACAGCCTGGCGCTGCAGCCGAAACCGGTCGGCGCCTCCCGGTCGATGTCCATTTTGGACAGATTCGCGGGACCGGCCCGGCGGCGGCTGTGCCACCTTGGACATGTCACCGGCGGCGATCGCTGCACGCCGGATAAAAAGACACGGCGCGGTCGATACGGTCGCGCGCAATGGGAGGACATCATGAAGCGCACGCTGCTTGCATCCGTGGCCGCGTCCGTCTTGCTCGCGGGCCCGGCGCTCGCCGAGACGATCACCGTCGGCATCACCCAGAACAATGTCGGCGTCGACAGCTATCAGACGACCTACGAGAAGGCCTTCATCGAGGCGGCCGAGGCCGATCCGGGCGTCGAGGCCGTGGTGCTCGATGCCGGCGGCGACGTCGCCCGCCAGATCGGCCAGATGCAGGACCTCATCCAGAAGGAAGTGGACGTCATCGTGATCTGGCCGACCAATGGCCAGGCCGTGGTGCCCATCGTCCGCCAGGCCCACCAGAAGGGCATCCCGGTGGTGGTCACCAACAGCCAGATCGCCGATGCCGGCCAGGAGTTCATCGCCGCCTTCTCCGGCCCGAACAACATCATCCAGGGCCAGTATTCCGCGCAGATGATGTGCGACGCGCTGGACGGGAAGGGCCAGATCGTCCAGATCGCCGGCCAGCCGGGCTACACCACCGCCATCGAGCGCCAGAAGGGCTTCGAGGACGAGCTGGCCAAGGCCTGCCCGGACGTGACGATCCTGGAGACCCAGCCGGGCGACTGGAACCGCGAGAAGTCGCAGCGGGTGATGGAGAACTTCCTCACCAAGTACGACACCATCGACGGCGTCTATTCCGGTGACGACAACATGGGCGTCGGCGCGCTGAACGCGGCCAAGGCCGCCAACCGGGCCGACGGGGTGATCTTCATCGGCGCCACCAACTTCGCGGTGGGCTACGAGGCCATGGGCCGCGGCGAGTATTACGGCTCGGTCTACCAGTCGCCGGTCGAGGACGCGAAGAACGCCCTGGCGACGGCCAAGGCCGTGGTCGCCGGCGAGGACGTGCCGAAGCTCAACTACTTCGACACGCCGAAGATCACCCAGGACAACATGAAGGACTTCGACAAGCCGGTCTTCTGAGCGGCGCGGCGAAGCTGTCCACCGATCCACCCGATCACGTCTGACACCGCGTAGAGCGGCAGCGGGCCCGTGCGTCCGCTGCCGGCCCGCCGGGAGCGGTCGCGCGGCCAATTGCAGGGGAACAATCCATGGGACGCATGGAGGGCAAGACGGTCATCGTCACCGGCGCCGGTCGCGGCATTGGCCGGGCCATTGCCGACGCGATGCTGACGGAAGGGGCCAATGTCTGCTTCGGCGATCTGAGCGCCGACGTGGGGGACGTGGCCGCGGCCGCCACCGAGCGGACCGGCGGGGCCGCCTCCGGCACCGCGATCGGCGTTCAGGTCGATGTCACGCAGCGCGACCAGGTGAAGGCGATGATCGACGAGGTGGTCGGCCGCTTCGGCTCCCTCGACGTGAAGTTCAACAATGCCGGCGTGAACAAGCCCATGAACTTCCTCGACGTGACCGAGGAGAACTGGGATTTCATCATGCGCATCAATGGGCTGGGCGTTCTGATCGGATCCCAGGAGGCGGCCCGGCAGATGATCGCGCAAGGCCACGGCGGCAAGATCGTCAACACCTGCTCCATCGCCAGTCGGCAGGGGTTCGACAATGTCGCGCCCTACTGCGCCTCCAAGTTCGCGGTTCTGTCGCTGACCCAGTCGGCCGCCCGCGATCTGGCGAAGCACAAGATCACCGTCAACGGCTTCGCGCCGGGCGTGGTCAACACGGAGCTGTGGCGCCAGCTCGACGAGGACCTGATGGAGATCGGCGCCTCGCAGAAGCCGGGCCAGGCGATGGAGGAGTTTTCCTCCGGCATCCTGATGGGCCGGCCGGCGACGCCGGACGACATCGTCGGAACGGCGATGTTCCTGGCGTCGGGTGCGTCCGACTACATGACCGGCCAGTGCATCATGATCGACGGCGGGATGATTTTGGTCTGAGCAATCGCAGGAAAAGTGGGAACCGGTTTTCCGTCCGCGATTGCGACTGAAAAGAGCAATCCCAGGAAAAGTGCTCTTGCGGTTTTCCGTCCGCGATTGCGACTGAAAAGAACAATCCCAGGAAAAGTGCTCTTGCGGTTTTCCGTCCGGGATCGCGGTCGAAGACGACACAGTCACGCGGAGCGGGCACCGGCTCCCGGTCGCCCACCAACCCGCGCGAACCACGGAAGCGGCGTGACCTGAACGCTCGAGATGGCGCGGCCCCGTCCGGGGTCGCCGAGGCCTTCGCGAATCCGGCATAAGACCGGGCGGAGGGGGAGGAAACGACAATGGCCAAGGCCGACGCGCAAGCCGGCCGGTCCAGCGATCGGCAGCGGCTGATCAGCGGGGAGAATGTTCGGCGGATCCTGCAGACGCAGGGCATCCTGATCGCCTTCATCCTCTTCCTGGTCGCCTTCTCGCTGTCGAGCGACCGGTTCGCCAGCTTCGACAACGTCTCCACCGTGTTCCGGCAGGTGTCGATCATCGGCACCATCGCGCTGGGCGTCACCATCGTGGTGATCGGCGGCAATCTCGACCTGTCCGTCGGGTCGCTGCTCTCCTTCACGACGGTCCTGGTGGTGGACCTTCACGACAAGATCGGCCCCACCGGCGCGATCCTAGTCATGTTCGCCGCCGCGCTTGCCGTCGGCGCCGTCAACGGATTGCTCGTCGGCTTCGCCCGGCTCAACTCGCTGATCGTGACGCTCGGGATGCTGTCGGCGATCCAGGGCGTGACGCTGATCTATACCGGCGGCCAGAATGTCGACATCGTCGATCAGGAAGGGACCTGGTTCACCTTCTTTGGCCGCGACTTCCTGCTTGGCATCGCCGTGCCGACCTGGATCTTCCTGGTGCTGGCTGTGGCGCTCCACATCGTGCTCACCCGCACCACCTTCGGCCGGCGCGTCTTCGCCGTGGGCGGCAATCCCACGGCCTCCGCCTTCTCCGGCGTGCGCCGCGCGCGGGTCGTCTTCTCCACCTACCTGATCTCGGCGGCGGCCACCGGCTGCGCCGCCCTCATCCTCGGCAGCCGGGTCATGGGCAGCCAGAACAATGTCGGCCAGGGCTACGAGCTCTTGGTGCTCGCCGGGGTGATCCTCGGCGGCACGTCGCTGCTGGGCGGCTCCGGCTCCATCCCGAAGACGGTGATCGGCGTTCTGATCCTGGGCTTCATCCAGAACGGACTTCTGCTGATGGGCTATCCCTACTACGCCCAGTGGCTGGTCACCTGGGTGGTCATCATTCTCGCGGTCTGGCTCGACGTGGCGTCGAAGCGCGGCCGCCTGTTCACCACAACGAGCTGAGGGGGCGGCGATGACATCCTCCACCCTTCACACCAGCCTGCGGCGGGTGATGATCGTGCCGCCGATCTGGCTGATCCTGATCGCCTGCGTGGTGTTCTTCTCGTTTGCCGCCGACAATTTCCTGGCGCTGAACAACTTCACCAACATTCTGATCCAGACCTCAACCATCGGGCTCATCGCGCTCGGCATGACGGTGGTCATGATCAACGGCAACATCGATCTCTCGGTGGGCGCCGTGGTGGCGCTGGCTGCCAGCCTGTCGGTTGGCATGCAGGACCAGCTCGGCATCCTGCCGGCGGTGGCCGTCGGGCTCGGCTCGGGCATGGCGCTCGGCTTCCTCAACGGCGTCATCGTCTGGAAAACCGGCGTCGACGCCTTCATCGTCACGTTGGGCGCCATGATCGGCGTGCGGGGCCTGGTGTTCCTCTACACGCAGGAACAGTCCTTCTTCTCCATGAACTTCGCCTATGCCGACTTCGGCATGTCGTCGATGGCCGGGGTTCCGACGCTGGCCATCGTCTTCCTCGTGTTCACCGCGATCATGCACTGGCTGATGACGTCGACCTCGCACGGCCGCAATGCGTATGCCGTGGGCGGCAACCGGGAAGCGGCGCAGAATGCCGGCATCCGCGTCGGCTGGCACATGGTGGCCAACTTCGTGCTGGTGGGTTTCTTCGCGGCGCTGGCCGGCATCACGCTGTCCACCCAGATGGGCGCCTCCACGCCCAACCTCGGCATCAACTACGAGCTCTGGACCATCACCGCGGTGGTGCTCGGCGGCACCAAGCTCGCCGGCGGATCGGGCTCGATCCTCGGCACGCTCGGCGGTGTTCTCACCATCGGCGTGCTCAGGAACGGCATGAACCTGATGCAGGTGCCGGCCTTCTACGTGCTTGTCGTCATGGGCGTGATCCTCATTGCCGTCCTGTTCGTCGATCAGCGCGTGTCGCGCCGCGAAGCGGAGGAGCTGAAGCTGTGACCCCTGTTGCGCATCACACCCAGTCCGAGCTCGACGACCTCAAGGCCAAAGCGCCGCTTCTGGTGCTCGACGGCGTCACCAAGACCTTCCCCGGCGTGAAGGCTCTCGACGACGTGTCGTTCGAGGTCCGCCACGGCGAGGTCCACGCGCTTCTCGGCGAAAACGGTGCCGGCAAGTCCACCCTGATGAAGGTGCTCGCCGGCAATCACCAGGCCGAGCGGGGCCAGGTCCACCTGGAGGGCGAGGCGATCCGGGTCGCCAACCCGCTGGAGGCCAAGAAGCGCGGCATCGTCCTCATTCATCAGGAGCTGTCGCTGGTGCCGGAGATGACGGTGGCGGAAAACATCTTCCTCGGCTCGCTGCCGACGACGGCGCTTGGCATCGTCAACTGGCGCACCCTGTTCGACCGGGCCGGCCGCATCCTCGATCAGCTCGGCTGCCGCTTTGCCGCCTCCGACAAGGTCGACCGGCTGTCCATCGCCAACCGGCAGATGGTGGAGATCGCCCGCGCGCTCGTCTTCACGCCCAAGGTGGTTGTGTTCGACGAGCCCACCGCCTCGCTTACCGACGCGGAAAAGGTCGTCCTCTTCGACATCATCGAGCGGCTGAAGGAGCAGGACGTCGGCATCGTCTACATCTCTCACCGGATGGACGAGATCTTCCGCCTTTCCGACCGCATCACGGTGCTGCGCGATGGCCAGGTGAGCGGCACGCTGAAGACCGCGGAGACCACCGAGGACGAGGTAACCCGGCTGATGATCGGGCGCTCGCTGGAAGGCCGGCCCGCCGCCGCCCCGGGCGCCATCGGCGAGGTGGCGCTGGAGCTGAAGGGCCTGTCCTGCGGCGATCTCTTCCGCGACGTCTCCTTCTCGCTGCGCCGGGGCGAGGTGGTCGGCATGTACGGCCTCATCGGGGCCGGCCGCACCGAGATCGCCGAGACTATCTTCGGCCTGCGCACGCCCGACGCCGGCGAGATCCGCGTCCACGGCGAGGTGGTGCAGATCGCCTCGCCGCCGGACGCCATCCGCCACGGCATCGCGCTCGCCCCGGAAAGCCGCAAGGAGCAGGGCCTCGTCCTCGGCATGAGCTGCCGGGACAACATGTCGCTCGCCCAGCTGGAGGGCGTCTCCGCCACCGGCTGGCTCGATCGAGGCGCCGAGCAGGCGATCTACGACGAGTATGCCGAGCGCTTGGCGCTGAAGTCGCCGAGCTGGCGCACGCCGGTGGTCAATCTCTCCGGCGGCAACCAGCAGAAGGTGGTGCTCGGCAAGTGGCTCTCCACAAGGCCGGAGATCCTCATCGTCGACGAGCCGACCCGCGGCATCGATGTCGGCTCCAAGTCCGAGATCCACGCGCTGATCCGCAGGCTCGCCGCAAGCGGCATCGCGGTGCTGGTCATCTCGTCGGAGATGCCTGAGGTGCTGGGCGTGTCCGACCGGATCCTGGCGCTCTATCACGGCCGGCTCGCCGCCGAGTTCGACGCCGCGAGCGTCACCGAGGACGCGCTCGTGCAGGCCATTTCCGGCATGTGACGGGCCTCTTATCGGCACTTCACCTCCGATGACGGGAAGCGGACCATGAAGGCAGCACTCTTCTGCGGCGGCTGGGAGGGCCACGATCCCGAGGCTTTCCGCGCCTGGGCCGACGATCTCCTCTCCGCCAACGGGTTCGAGGTGGTGAGCCACGACACGTTGGCACCGCTCGCCGACCCTGACGCCATGGCCGGCGTGGATCTGATCGTGCCCATCTGGTCGTCGGCGCGCTCGTCCCACCAGCCGGAATTCGGCACCATGACCAGGGATGAGGAGGTTGGGCTCATCGCCGCGATCGCCGGCGGCTGCGGCATCGCAGGCTGGCACGGCCACATGGGCGATGCCTTTCGCGACCGGCCGACCTACCATTTCCTCATCGGCGGTCAGTTCGTGGCGCATCCGCCCGGCTGGCCGGACAATCCGGTGCCGTCCGACGACTATGTCGACTACGACGTGACGGTCACCCGGCCGGAGCATCCGATCATGGAAGGGATCGGCAGTTTCCGCCTGCGCTCGGAGCAGTATTATATGCTCGTCGATCCCTCCAACGACGTGCTCGCCACGACGACCTTTTCCGGCGAGCATCTGTGGTGGATCGAGGGCGCGCGGATCCCCGTGGTCTGGACGCGCCGGTGGGACAGGGGTCGGGTCTTCTACTGTTCAATCGGCCACGAACTGGCCGATCTGGAGGTGCCGCAGGTGACGGAGATCATCCGACGCGGCGCCCTGTGGGCCGCCCGGCAGGGGTCATGAACGCACCGAACCGACGAGGCGAGGGGTTTGGACCGGCGCCGCCCGGAGCGGGCCGACGGAGTGCGCGCGGCGCCGACCCCACGGCGACCATCCGCTTCACGCCGGAGGAAATGCTGCGCTTCATCGACTTCCTGGAGGAGGTGGAGAGCGAGGGCGAGCACGTGCTGCCGCTGTTCACCGCCGACCCCTATCTGCGCATGACTCTCTTCATGATGCGCAACCACATCGAGGGAAAGCTCACCACCATCTCCTCGCTGGCCATCGCCTCCGGCGTGCCCTACGCCACCGCCATGCGCCGCATCCAGGACATGATCGGCTCCGGCCTTATCGATCAGCGGCCCCGCTCCTCCTCGGGCAAGTCCTTCTCGCTGCACCCGAGCGCCGGCCTGATCGAGGCCTGGGTCGACTACGCCCACCGGGTGAAGCTGCTGGTCGGCAAGGCGCTCGGCCTGTCCGACAAGGGCCGAGGCACCGACTATTATTTCGGCGGCTCCTATCTGAAGGCGAAGATCATTCCCATGCCGGCGGCGCGCACCACGCCGCTCAACATCGCCGCGCCGCTCAGGATCCTGGTTCACGCCGACCCGACCTTCATGACCATGGATTCGCTCAAGCGCCAGTTCGAGCAGCTCCTCGGCGTCACCATCCGCAACCGCGCGCTCTCCATCGACCGGCTGCGGCTGGAGGCGCTGGACAATGCCGCGCGCCCGGCCTCGGCCTACGACATCATCGCCGCCGACCTGCCGTGGATCGGCGAGTTCGGGGAAAAAGGTGTCCTGGCACCCATCGACGATTTCGTTGCCCGCGATCACGTCGACGCGTCCGACTTCCACGCCGCCGGCTGGCAGGGCTGCTTCTATCGCGGCCGCCAGTACGGCGTGCCGATCCAGACGACGCCGGAGCTCCTGTTCTACCGCACCGATCTCCTGGAGGAGGCGGGGCTCTCGCCGCCCGCCACCACCGACGAGCTTCTGACGGTCGCCAGGCGGTTGCACCGGCCCGAGCGCAACATGCGCGGCATTGCGTGGAACGGGGCGAAGGGCACGCCGCTGGGCCACACCTTCATGTTCACCATGGCGGACTTCGGCCAGCCGGTGGTCAATCTGCGCCGGCGCGGCGCCCATTTCGATCCCGGCGACCTGGAGGGCGAGCGCCTGCGGCCGATGATCGACAGCGAAGGTGGCCGGGCGGCGGCCGACTTCCTGATGCGGCTTCTCGACGTCTCCGCGCCCGACGTGCTCACCATGTCGTGGTTCGAGCGGGTGAAGGCCTACTCGGAAGGGCGGGTGGCGATGGCCTACGGCTATTCGCTGCTGGCGCCCTATTTCGAGCTCGACCCGACCTCGCCGGTTCACGGCCGCACCGGCTTCCTGCCGCACCCGGCGGGTCCGGGGGCAGTGCGGGTCGCGCCCGTCGGCGGCTACGTCCTCGGCATTCCGGCCAACATCGCGCCGGAGCGCCGGCTCGCCACCGAGAAGGCCGTCCGCCATCTCACCTCGGCGGAGGCCTGCAAGCTCTACATCACCAACGGCTCGCGGGTCTGCCCGCGCTACTCCGTTTCCGCCGATCCGGACGTGCGCGATCTCTCGCCCATCGTGGAGGCGGTGGACGACATCGCCCGTGACGGCAGCCTGCAGCTCTGGCCGCGTCCGCCGGTACCGGAATTCGCCGAGATCACCGGCATCCTCGGCGAGGAGATCCACCTGATGCTGCGCCGGGAAAAGACCGTCGCTTCGGCGCTCTCCGACGCTCAGACCCGTGCCGATCGCCTGATGCGGGCCAACGGCCGCTACTGACCGGTTGCTACCCGGCGATCAGCTGCAGGCCGGGGACCTTCTGCATCAGCTTCCGGTTCTCGATGACGAAGGCCAGGTTCTGACGGGCCAGCCGTGCGTGCTCGCGGGCGATGGCCTCGGCGCGGCCGCCCTCGCGCAGCTCGATGGCATTCAGGATGGCGCGGTGGTGCGCCTGGCCGACGACCAGCGAGGCACGGCACTCCGGGATCTCCGCCTGGGCGTCCAGGAAGGCGGAGGGTCCGGCGAAGGGCAGGCTCGTGACGCGCTCGATCTCGCGGCGGAGCATGGCGCTGCCGGCAAGCCCCTTCAGCGCGTCGTGAAACTCGCGGTTGCGGGAAATGTAGGCGGGAAAGTCGAACGCCTCCGGCGGCACGCCGACGATGGCGTCGAGCTCCACCATCAGCCCGTTGAGGGCGGAGAGCTTGGCGGGGGCGACGCCGCGTTCCGCGGCAAGGCGGGCGGCGGTGCCTTCCAGGACGCCCCTGAGCTCGATGGCGTCCACGATGTCGGCCTCGGTGAACGCCCGCACCGCGTAGCCGCCCGACGGGATGGCCTCGAGGATGCCCTCCTGCTCGAGCCGGGCGAGTGCCGCGCGGACCGGGGTGCGCGACAGGCCGAGGCGTTCGGAAACGGTGATTTCCGACAGGCGCTCGCCGGGTCCGACATCGCCGGAGAAGACGAGATTGCGGACCCCGAGGATCGCCTTCACGGACTGGGGCGCGATCCGGTCGATGGCGGACGTCATGGTGCCCTTCTCCCCGCTGCACGAACGCGTCGGGCCCGTTCGCCCGGCGACGCGCTTATGACCTCCGCCCCTGTATACATCAACTGGGCTGTGCGAGACCAGCGCCGCGCGTGCGCAGTCGCCTCTCTGCGCGGCGAGGCCTCTGCGCACGGTTCTGCGCAGAAAAGCGCGAAATCGCGCACGATCGCGCAGGCTCATCGGCGACGCGCCGCGCAGTCTTCGTTGCACTGTATACAGGTTGACCTCAGCCGCGCGAGGTCGGATAAATCCAGGCAACGACGGCGCAATCAGGCGCCGCGAACCGCGGCGGGCCGGGCCCGCGCCGGCACCGGCCGGTGCGCTCCGCCCAAAGCAGACCGGGAGGGACTTGGATGACCAGAGCTCCGCATCGCGCCGATGAGGTCGGTAGCCTGCTGCGCCCGCAGAAGCTGAAGGAAGCGCGAGCCGCGCACGCCGAGGGCAAGCTTGATGCCGCAGGCCTGAAGGCGGTCGAGGACGCCTGCATCACGGACGCCGTGGCGCACCAGGAGCGGGTCGGTCTGCAGGCGGTCACCGACGGCGAATTCCGTCGCTCCTGGTGGCACTTCGACTTCCTAGGCGGCCTCGAGGGCGTCGACGTGGTCGAGCACGATCAGGGCATCCAGTTCAGCGGCATCCAGACCAAGGCGCAGACGCTGGCGATCAACGCTCGGGTGGACTTTTCCGACCACTACATGCTGGAGCATTTCCGCTTCCTGAAGTCGGTCGCCACGGTCACCCCGAAAATGACCATTCCGTCCCCGTCGGTGCTGCATTTCCGCGGCGGTCGCAAGGCGATCTCGAGGGACGTCTATCCCAATCTAGACGCCTTCTACGCCGATGCGGCGGCGGCTTATGGCAAGGCCATAAGGGCCTTCTACGACGCGGGATGCCGGTATCTGCAGATGGATGACACCGTCTGGGCCTATCTCTGCTCGGAGAAGGAAATGCAGGCGGCCCGGGAGCGGGGCGACGATCCGGAGAACCTGCAGCAGATCTACGCCGACATGATCAACGAGGCCCTGAAATCCAGGCCGGACGACATGACCATCACCACCCATGTCTGCCGCGGCAACTTCCGCTCCTCGTGGATCTCGGAAGGCGGCTACGAGCCGGTGGCGGAAACGCTCCTCTCCAAGATCGACTACGACGGCTACTTCCTCGAATATGACAGCGACCGGGCCGGCGGCTTCGAGCCGCTGCGCTTCCTGCCGAAGGGCGACAAGCGCGTCGTCCTTGGCCTGATCACCTCCAAGTCGGGCGACCTGGAAAGCCGGGACGCCGTGCTGTCCCGCATCGAGGAGGCGCAGAACTATGCCCCGCTCGACCAGTTCTGCCTGAGCCCGCAGTGCGGTTTCGCCTCCACCGAGGAGGGCAACATCCTCACCGAGGAGCAGCAGTGGAAGAAGCTGGAGTTCGTGGTCGATATCGCCAAGGAGGTCTGGGGCGAGATCTGACCGTCGTCAGCCGGAAATCACGGCATCCTGTTCGAAGGTCGGCCCCCGGGGCCGGCCTTCTTCGGTTCCGGGCATCGTGGCGCAGGGCCTATTTCGGCGGATCCTTGTCGACGACCTTCTCGATCTGCCGATCGACGACCCGCAGCGCCACGATGATGACAAGGGCAAAACCGGCCGCAACGGCCGCGATCCAGACGAGGCCGAGCCCCGTTGCCGCACCGATCGCGCCGGCGAGCCACAGCCCGGCGCCTGTGGTGATGCCGCGGACGTTGCGTCCCGATCGGATGATGGAGCCGGCGGCAAGGAACGCGACCCCCGCAGTGACGGCCTCCAGCACGCGGATCGGGTCGACCCGGGCGTGGTCGGGCAGCGACATCACCATCACTTCCTGCATGAGGATGGCGAAGACCGCGGCAGCCAGGGAGACGAGCATGTGCGTCCTGAGGCCGGCGGAGCGCTGGCGCCACTCCTGATCGAAGCCGATGGCGGCGCCGAGAAGGGCGGCGATGCCCATCCGCGCCACGGCAACGACCACCGGCATCTCCGGTGTCAGGGCGATTTGAGACAGGTTGGTTTCCATGTTGATGGGGCCCGGGCCGGTCAGAACGGCGTACCGGCAGCCGCCTTCTGGGCCTTGGCTGCCCGGGCCCACCAGTCCAACTCATCAAGGAAGCGGCCGGCCTCGTCCGCCAGATAGTCTTCCTGAGGTTCGCCCGTCTCGGTGAAGGCCTTCGAGACGCGCGGTACCGCGAAGATGGATGAAATGGAGACCATGCCGAGTTCGCCCAGGATCGGGCGCAGCTGTACCGCGGCACGCACGCCGCCGTAGCGGCCGGCCGAGTAGCTCATGATCGCAGCGGGCCGGAAGTACCATTCGGGCAGATAGTGATCGAGGGTGTTCTTCAGCGCCGGCGGAATCGAGTGGTTGTATTCGCCCGTCACCATGACGAACCCGTCGGCCCGCTCGATCAACTGACCGAGCTTCTCCATGGCTTCCGGGGCCTGGCCTTCCTCGTATTCGCCCCGCCGCTTGTCGAGGAGCGGCAGATCAAGCTCGACCGGGTCGACGAGATGCGCCTCGTCGCCGCGCTTGCCGATCTCGTTGCAGATGTAGCGGGCGGCACGGATCCCCTGGCGCTCGCTGCGAACCGAACCGTAAATGACCGGATAAAGCATGGAGGTCTCTCCTTGAAAGGCGCGCGTGAAGGGCGCGGTGAGGCTGTCGATCAACGTTGCCGAACCATCGGCGTTCCTCCCGCTCAAGCGCCCGCTTCATGCGGTCTGGAAGCCGGCTTCCGCCAGGTCCCACTGCTTTTTCACGGAGGCGCGGAACCCACCCTGCAAGGCAGCGTTAGCTTCTCGGCGGCTGGGCGCAACTGGTGCGTCTCAAACGGGGCGACCCCGTCTCCAGAGGCCAACCTTTCACAGCCGGGCAGGCCGAGGGCGTGGCCGGACAGCATCGCGAATTCGCGCGCCGGGCGGTGACCACATGCCCGGCAGCCTGCACGACACAAGGAGAATGGACAAATGGGTCTCGAGTTTGGCGGAATTATCGGCCTGATCATCCTCGCTCTCGACATCTACGCAATCGTCAAGATCATTGGGTCCGGCGCGTCGGCCGGCGCGAAGGTCCTGTGGATCCTGATCATCCTGTTCCTGCCGCTGATCGGCCTCATCCTGTGGTGGCTCTTCGGCCCCTCCGGCCGCTCCGCCGTTTCCTGATGCGCGTCTTAGAGGAGCGGGTGTAGCCAACCGCCTCCCCTCGACGTCTGCCGCAACGGCGGACGCAGCGTGCCTGATTTTCCCGCCGTCGCTGGCGCCCGCTGGGCGCCGGCCGCAGGGAACTTTTGCTATCGATCGATGGCCCTCCCATCGTCCCTCATTTTCACGCACTGAGTGCGATCGCTCGGCTATGGTCGGGGCGCACCGTCCGACGAAAGCCTGTTTCCGTATGTTCGACCAGCCGCAAATTGCCCTTATCGGATTCATCGTCGCGGCAGCGGTGATCGCCTTCGCGGGCATCTGGATGTCCTCGATCGCCGACAAGCTGGCCGACCGAACGGGGTTTGGTGAGGCCCTGGTCGGGGGCGTCCTGCTTGGCGCCGCGACGTCGCTGTCCGGAACGGTGACGTCCGTCACGGCTGCCCTCAATGGCCACGCGGAACTCGCCGTAGCCAATGCGGTCGGCGGCATCGCGGCCCAGACCGTGTTTCTAGCGATCGCGGATATCCTCTACCGCAAGAGCAATCTCGAACACGCCGCGGCCTCGGAAACGAACCTCCTTCAGGGCGCGCTTCTGGTAGTCCTCCTGGCGCTGCCGGCGCTCGCCATTGCAACGCCGGCCTTCGCCATCTTCGCCGTGCATCCGGTCACGCCACTGCTGGTCGCAGTCTACATTTTCGGCCTGAAGCTGTCCCAAAGTGCGCAGGAACAGCCGATGTGGCGGCCGATGAAGACCGAGGAGACGCGCGACGACATCCCGGAAGAACCGGATCCCAACGACGGATCGACCGCCTCTCTGTTCGGCCGCTTCGCCCTGCTGCTCGTCGTCATGGGCGTGTGTGGCTGGGTTCTGGCGCAGAGCGCCGTCACCATCTCGCAGTGGGCAAACCTGTCACAGACCATCGTCGGCAGTTTCTTTACCGCGATTGCCACCTCGCTGCCGGAACTCGTGACCACTATCGCTGCCGTCCGGCGTGGCGCGCTGCAGCTCGCCGTGGGCGGCATCATCGGCGGCAACACGTTCGACGTCCTGTTCCTGGTGGCGGCCGACGCGGCCTATCGCGACGGGTCCATCTTCCACGCCGTGGGCGATCGGGCGCTGTTCCTGCTGGTCTGGGCGATCCTCATGACCGGCATCCTGCTTCTTGGCCTCATTCGCCGGGAACGCTACGGCGTGGGGCGGATCGGGTTCGAGAGTGCCGCCCTGATCACTGTGTTCATCGGCGGTGTGGCAATCCAGGCGGTTCAGGGCTGAGGCGTGTGCCGGCTGACCCGGACGGCGTTCCGGGCCAGCCGGCGGCGGTCAAGCGTCCTGGCTTGCCGGCCCGGTGCGGAAGTAGGTTTCGTCGAGCACGGTCATCAGGATGGCGGTCAGCGGCGTGGCCAGGGCAACGCCCATGATGCCGAACAGCGTGCCCATCACCAGCTGCGCGGTCAGGACCACGCCGGGAAGCAGGTACACCGTCCGCTGCTGGATGATCGGCGTCAGCAGATAGCTCTCCACCGTCTGCACGATGACGTAGAGGCCGGCCGTCCAGAGCGCGAGCTGCCAGCTTTCCGACAGCGCAACAAGGCACATGGCGAGCCCGCCGATAACCGGGCCGAGGAAGGGAACGAAGGCAGCAAGGCCGGCGAACACGGCGAGGAGCAGAGCCAGCGGCACGCCAAGAATGATCAGTCCGGCATAGGAGAGAAGGCCGACGATCAGCATCGAGATGCCCTTGCCGATCAGCCAGCGGCGGAGCACGTCACCGGTGCGGGTGACCAGCCGGCGCAGGGTCCGACGCTTCCCCTTGGGAGCGAACCGGACAAGACCCGAGGCATAGGCATCCGGCGACGCGGCGAAGTAAATGCCGACCACTGCCACCACGAGCGCGCTGCCCAGGCCGCCGAGCAGGCCGGTGAGGGCCTTGGTCGCGCTGGACAGGAGCCCGCCGGGGGCCGGCATCACCTCTTTCATGCCGATATCGGGGTCGGAGCCCTCCGTGGACAGGCCCAGCGTCGCCAGATTGTCCTGCAGCCGCTGCAAGCCTGCGGTCGCCTGCCCGGTGACACCGCCGAACTGGTCGGCCAGCGTCGGGCCGGCAAACACGGCCGCCGACACGATGGCCGATGCGGCAACGGTAACGGCGACGGCGAGCCCGAGCCAGCGCGGCAGGCCGAGGGGACGGGTCATGGCGTTGGCGGCAGCGTCGAGCACGATGGCCACCATGACCGCGCACAAGATCAGAAGCAGCACCGACGAAAGCTTCCAGACCGCGAAGCCGGCCAGCAGAACCCCGGCGATGATCAGCGTCGCGTTGATCAGGCCGCGCCAATCGTAGAGAGCGGCGCGGGGGCCGTCGGGCTCGTCGTCCGTGCCGGCTGGCGTCGCTTCGGTCCTGCGGTCGGTCATCGGGGGCTCCGCCTGTCTTCCGGTTCGGTCAATCGATGATCAGCAACGATGCCCGGCAATTGATGTTCCCGGGCACGGACAGCCGGGAACCCGCGACCCGCTCGGTGCGTCTCGTTTCGACAGTGTCCGGATGCAAGGAGATTTTGCCGATGGCCGACAGCCGGTCCTATTTCAACGCGGCCAGCTTTGCCGCGAGCGCGGCTCATCGCGCGGTCTACCGCCGATACGAGATTGCCTACACCACGATCGATCTGATCGCCGGCGCCACCTTTCTCGTGGGCTCGATCCTTTTCTTCTGGAAAGCGACCGAAACGGCGGCGATCTGGTTGTTCGTGGTCGGAAGCGTGTTTTTCGTGCTGCGACCGATGGCGCGTATCAGTCGGGAACTGGAGCTGGCGCGGCTGCCGATGCCTGAGGACGACCCGGCCAACAAGCCGGGCGCGGAGGACACCATCCATACCGGCTCGCGGACCGCGGGCCCGGTTGCGTCGGCGTGACCGGCGTGGTTGCGATCGGCTCAAACGAAAACTGCGCCCCTGGGGGCGCAGCTTGAACGGTCTGGCGATGGGTCGGCAAAGCGCCGTCAGCCGGCGGCGGCCACCTTGCTCGACTTGCCGGCGCGCGTATCGAAGAACAGCGCCTGACTTATGACAGCCTTCACCACTTCCGGCTCGAACGGCTTGGTCACCAGGAAGGCCGGCTCGGGGCGTTCGCCGGTCAGGAGGCGCTCCGGATAGGCAGTGATGAAGATGACCGGTACGTCGATTTCCTGGAGCAGCTCGTTCACCGCCTCCAGGCCCGAACTTCCGTCGGCAAGCTGGATATCGGCGAGGATCATGCCGGGATTGGTGCGGCGGGCGAGGGCGGCGGCCTCGGTATGGGTCCGGGCGATGCCGGCGACCTCGTGGCCGAGGCCTTCCACCAGAACCTCGATGTCCATGGCGATCAGCGGTTCGTCCTCGATGATCATCACCGAGGTGGCAACCTGGGAAGCGATCTCGCGGCCAGCCTCGTCGAGAAGGTCGGAAACGCCGCTCTCGTCGGTGCTGAGGATTGTCGCAGTCTGAGCCGCGGAGAAGCCCTCGACCGTGGTCAGCAGGAACGCCTGCCGCGCCCGCGGCGTCATCGCGTCGAGATTGCGCTCGTGCGGAAGCTCCGAGGTGTCGACCCGTCGATTGATGTCGATGGAATCCCAGATGCCCAGAAGAACCCGGTAGATCGCGACGCGCGGTTCCAGCTCCTCGTCGAACAGGCTCGGTTCGGCAATGATGGCTTCCAGACACGCGGCAACGTAGGCATCGCCGCCAGCCTGGCTGCCGGTCAGCGCGCGGGCGAAACGGCGCAGGTAGGGAAGATGCGGCGCAATCGCCATTGCAATCGACATAGACAAACCCCCTTCAAGGTCTGTGAGCGACACAGGCCCAAGCGTACAACTCGTCCTCAACGCGGATCCATACCGTTGGTTCCCCTGCGACGAGAAAAAAGTTGAATGTCGGGGAACCGATGGTCCGCGGGTGCGTTGGTGTGGGTCGTCGGGCGGCGCAAGGCTGGAGGGTGGAGCAGAAGGTGTTGAGAAAAAAGGATGAAAAGCACGTGGCGGATGACGCACCGTCGAAGCGAATGACGGAGTCTGCGGAAGACGGACCGAGCCTTGAGCCGCAGCTGCAGGCGCAGATCGGCCGAAAGCTGAAGGCGATGTACGATTCGTATCTAAGCGAGCCGGTCCCCGATCGGCTGGTTTCGCTTTTGGAACAGCTCGACGAAATGTCGTCCCAGCGTGAGCAGAAGCCGCGCGAGGGCAACAAGTCATGAACCCGCGCCAGGAACTGCTGCAGCATATTCCGAACCTGCGCGCCTTCGCCCTGTCGCTCACCGGCAACGCCGACCAGGCGGACGATCTCGTTCAGGAAGCGCTGATGAAGGCGTGGACCTCGCTGGAGCGGTTTCAGCCCGGCACCAATATGCGCGCCTGGCTGTTCACGATCCTCCGCAACGCCTTCTATTCGGAATTCCGCAAGAAGCGGCGCGAGGTCGAAGATGCCGACGGGGCCATGGCGGCGAAGCTGTCCAGCCATCCAGAGCAGTTCGGCCACATGGATCTCGACGATTTCCGCCGGGCGCTGGAGGAACTGCCGCCGGACCAGAAGGAGGCCCTGGTCCTGATCGGGGCGTCTGGCTTCTCCTACGAAGAAGCGGCGCAGATCTGCGAATGTGCCGTCGGCACCGTCAAGAGCCGCGTCAACCGCGCACGTACCCGCCTGGGCGAACTGCTTTCAGTCGAGTCCGTGGCGGAATACGGGCCTGACACGGTCGCCCAGCCGATCATAACCAACGTCCAGTCCAAGGGCCGCTCCGTCGCCTGAGCGGGCCGGCACGCGCCAATCGGTCCCACCCTCCAGGCTGTTTCCGGCCGGAACGGCCGGCGGGGCCTGTTCACCATCCGCCACATCGTCCACCATGGTGGCTGTATCGAAAGGATACGGCTGCGTGCGGAAGTGTGTTGGGATGCGGCTTGGGCTGCTTGCGTTCGTGGGCTGCGTGCTCAGCGTCCTGGCGTTGGCGCCGCGGGCCGCGGCCCAGCTCGATATCGAGGCGCTGCGGGCGAACGCCGTCTACCCGGACGAGTGGGCCTCCTACAGGGCCGCCTTCATCAAGCCGTCCGGTCGGGTGGTCGATTTCGAAAACGGGATGATCTCGCACAGCGAAGGGCAGGGCTATGCCATGTTCCTTGCCGTGGAAGCGGACGCACGCGCCGATTTCGAGCAGATCTGGACGTTCACCCGCACCGAGATGCGGATGCCGACCGCGCCGCTCTTCTATTGGAAGTGGAATCCGTTCACCGTTCCGGCGATCGAGGACCGCAACGACGCTTCCGATGGCGACATCTTCATCGCCTGGGCGCTGCTTCTGGCCGGTCTCAAGTGGGAGGAGCCGGCCTATGTCGACGAATCCGTCCGGATCATCGAGGAGGTGGCGCGCAACCTGATCTACAGGCGGCGCCAGGTGACGGTGCTCAAGCCCGGCATCAAAGGCTTCAGCGCCGAGGAGCAGTCGGACGGCCCGGTCATCAACCTGTCCTACTGGATCTACCCGGCCTTTCCCTATTTCAACCTGGTCCTGCCCGACGGCTTGTGGCGCAGCCTGGTGGAATCCGGCCTCGGGCTGACGGCTGCGTCGGCCTCCGGCCGCTACGTGCTCCCCTCCAACTGGACGTCCATCGCCGATCCCGAGCGGCCGAAGCCGGCGCGCGGCTTCCCGCCGCTATCCAGCTACGACGCGGTGCGCATCCCGCTCTATCTGGTGTTTTCCGGCGTGGTTCCGCGCCAGCAGCTGATCCCGTTCGACCAGGCCTGGAACGGACCGGGTGCGCGGGGTCCGGCGGTCATCAACGTGCGCACCGGTGCAGTTCTCGGCCCCATGGTGGAGCCCGGTTACAAGGCGATCGCGGCGCTGGTGGCGTGCGCGCTGCACGGCACGCGGGTCGAGCCCGAACTCGCCCGGTTCCGGACAACGACCTATTTCGCCTCGACGCTCCACCTGATGACGCTGTCGGTCATGCGCCGTCACTTTTCGGGCTGTCTGTAGCCTCGGTCTCGGTGGAGAACGGCGCCGGCTGTTCGGGAGGCGCGGCACCGGGTGCCGCGGCGACACGGTCGCGGCCGTCGTGCTTGGCGGTCGACAGGGCCGCCTCGGCGGCCGCCACGATCGCGTCCTCGCTCGACCCGTCGTCGGGGAAGGTGGCGATGCCGATGGAGACCGTGATCCGCGGCAGGGCCATCCCGCGATAGAAGTAGTTGTGGTCGTTCAGGCGTCCGCGCAGCGTGTTGCAGCGCCGGATCGCGTCGATCTTGGTCGCCCCCACCATCACGATCAGGAAGTCCTGACCGCCATAGCGGCTGCACACGTCCTCGTAGCGGAAGAAGTGCTCGATCAGGCCGGCCATCTCGCGCAGCACGGCATCGCCGGCCTCGAAGCCGAATTCGTCATTGATCGCCTTGAACCGGTCGATGTCGATGCGCACCAGCGTCACCGGCTGGTGGCTGCGCCGGGATCGGGCCATTTCCTTGGCGACCACGTCGTCGGCGAAGCGCTTGTTGTGAAGCCCTGTGAGGGTGTCGCGAATGGTGATGGCGCGCAGCGCGCCGCGCAGGCGGACATTGTAGAGCGCGATGCCGATGGAGGCCGCGGCGGTCTCGAGGGTGGACATCGCGCGTTCGCCGTCGCGGCCGATCATCTCCTCGGTCATCTTCGACAGGTCGACGGAGATGACGCCGCGCGCCTCGCCCTGCACCAGGATCGGGGCGCAGATCACATCGAGCTCCGGATCCTCGATGTGCCGGCAGCGCGGATTGCCGACGCCGTGGCGGCCGGAGCGGTGCGCGGAGCCCAGGCGCAGCGCCCAACAGGCATCGGGGGTGAAGGTCTCCGCGAAGGCGTCCTGTTCGCCCCAGCGCGCCACCGTCTCCAGCTCGCTGCGGGTCTCGGCGAAAAGGGCCAATGAACCGCGTGTCCCGGGGAACAGGTCCTGCATGCGCGCGCGCAGGATCTCCGCGCTTTCCTCCAGGTCCTTGCTGGCCTGGATGAGGGTCACGATCTCGCGCAGCCGGATCTCCTGGTCGAAGCGGCGCTCCACCGTGTCGGCCCGATCCTCCGCCTTGCGGGTCATGAGGGCGAGTTCCTGGGTCCGCTCCTTGACGCGGGCTTCGAGGTCGTCTCGGGCTTCCTCCAGCGCGCCGCGATAGCGCTCGTTCTCCTCTTCGCGGGCATCGAGGTTCGCGGCCATGTGGTCGAACGCGCCGCCGAGGGTGGCGAGTTCGCGGGCGCCGCCCACCGACCCGGCCCGGGCGCTGCGGTCGCCGGAGCCGAGCTTGTCGGCCGCGCCGACCAGGGCGCGCACGGGCCGCCGCACGAAATAGGACGATAGCCACAGTCCGAGAATGACCGCGACGACGAGGATCGCGGCGAGGCTTGCGATGATCCACCACGCGACCTGCGCCGTGCGGGCCTCCAGGATGGAGCGTGGCACGCCGACGGACAGGGTCAGGAGGTCGCCGCCGAGCGGGATCTGCTGCTGCGACCAGTCGCGCTCGATGCCGTCCACGAACGGTGCGCCGGGCCCGGTCTTCGCCTGGCTGCCGATGCTGCCACCGGGATCCGGGATCTGTGCCAGGATCACCCCGGTGGAATCGGTCATCATCACGACGCTCTCGGGCAGCGCGTAGCCGGACCGGACCTTGGCCAGCACCACGGCCAGGTCGATCTCCGCGCCGACCACGCCGGCGAAGCTGTCGTCAGGCGCGCGCCAGCTCAGCGCCAGCGGTGCGGTGGGCCGGTTGTTGGGGCCGAGCGTCGGAGCGCCCATGAACAGCCGGCCGCCAAGGCGAAGCGCCTCGAAGGCGCTGGTGGACGCGATGCTTTCGCCCGACAGCGCCGTATCCGCCGTGCACACGACCGTGCCGCTGGAATCCGTCACGTAGAAGCGCTTCAGCGTGCCTTCACCGTCCTCCAGTTCCGCCGCCACGGCCTCGCACCCCGTGCGGTCTCCCCGTTCGATCAGCGGGGTGAGGGCCCGCCGGGCGAGGCGCATGAACAGTTGTGCCTCGTTGATCTCGTTGGAGATGCCGTTGGAGAGCGAGCGCGCCTCGGTCTCCAGATATTGCAGCGTCTGGTTGGTCTCGGACCGCTGGATTTCGTAGATGAAGGCCGCGACGATGGCGATTGTCGGGAGCAGGAACAGGACCAGGCTGCCCACCAGGATCGTCACGATGCTCGGCCGGCCGGCAGAGTTCGGCTTTGTCTTGTTTGCCATGCGGACGCGCATTCCCCAGACCGATCCGGTTCCAAGCGCGCCGCCGGCCTCGGAGCCGGTCTTCTCCGCGCGCGAACGGATCGGTGTTTTCCGGCGCACAGCGTGGCGCGAACCGGCACGCGGCGCAAGCGGGGGCGCGGCAGCAGGCGCGCGGGCGGGCCGGGCGCGTCCCACGCCTGACGGTTTCAGGCGGTTTGACTGGTGCCCGGCAGGGGCGGGGTAGCGGTGGCCGTCAGCGCTGACCCGCTGTGATCCTTCAGGCCGACGCCGGTCAGGCCGACCCGGAAACCGGCTTCGATCAGCCATGCGATCCGGAATGCTGCGGCATCGGCGGAAAGACCGCCGGGTCGAATGTTGGAGACGCAGTTGCGCTCCGCGTCGCTGCGGCCGGGCTTGGGTGCGAAGGTGAGGTAGGCGCCCAGGCTGTCGGGCGAGGAGAGGCCCGGGCGCTCGCCGATCAGCACCAGCACCATGCGGGCGCCCAACTGTTCGCCGATGGCGTCGCCCAGCGCCACCCGGGCGCCCGTCGCGATCACAAGCGGCGCGACAGTAAGGTCCAGCCGGTCGAGATGCGGGCGCAGCGCGGCGAGAAGCGGTGCGGCATTCTCGCTGACGGCGGTGGAGGAAAGGCCGTCGCCGACGACGATGGCGAGGTCGCACGATGTCCCGGTGGCCGCTTCGTTCAGGATCCGTGCGCCATCTGCATCGAGACGGCGACCGAGGTCCGGTCGGCGGAGATAGAGGGCTCGGTCGACGGCCTGGCTTGCAACGCGGAGCGGCCTCGGTGCGTCGCGGGGCAGGCCGTCCGCCAGGGTGCGCGCCAGCATCTCCGCGTCGAAGCGGGTGTGGACGGCGTCGCGGGCCTGGGCATGCGCGAGAGAGAACCTGAGCACCTCATCCGTTGGCAACCCTGCGCCCGAGCGACCGAGCGCGATACGGGCCGGCGTCAGGGAGGCCAGCCGGCGCCAGCGGTCGGTGAGGTCGCCGCTCATCCGGCGAGCGCCATCGGCGCCTGCAAGAGCGGCAGGTCGGCGGTGGACAGCAGACGGCCGGCATCGTCGGTGATGCCGGTCTCCGTGAGCCAGGCCTCGAACTCCGGCGCACGCTTCAGCCCCAGCACCTCGCGGACGTAGAGCTGGTCGTGAAAGGAGGTCGACTGGTAGTTCAGCATGACGTCGTCGGCACCCGGCACTCCCATGACGAAGGTCACGCCGGCAACGGCGAGCATGGTGAGAAGCGTGTCCATGTCGTCCTGGTCCGCCTCGGCGTGATTGGTGTAGCAGACGTCGCAGCCGATCGGCAGGCCGAGCAGCTTGCCGCAGAAATGGTCTTCCAGCCCGGCGCGGATGATCTGCTTGCCGTCATAGAGATATTCCGGACCGATGAAGCCGACGACGGTGTTGACCAGCAGCGGATCGTAGGCCCGGGCGACGCCGTAGGCGCGCGCCTCCAGGGTCTGCTGATCGACGCCGTGATGAGCCTCGGCGGAGAGTGCCGATCCCTGCCCGGTCTCGAAATACATGACGTTTGACCCGACGCTGCCGCGCCTGAGCGACAGCGCGGCATCCCGGCCTTCGGCCAGCAGGGCCAGATCGATGCCGAAGGAGCGGTTTGCGGCCTCCGTCCCGGCGATGGACTGGAAGACGAGATCCACCGGCGCGCCCTGCTCCACGAGTTCGATGGAGGTGGTGACATGGGTGAGCACGCACGACTGGGTGGGGATGTCGAAGCGGACAATGATGTCGTCGAGAAGCCGCGCGAGAGCGGCCATGGTTTCGGTGGAATCGGAAGCCGGGTTGATGCCGATGACGGCGTCGCCGCATCCGTACATCAGCCCGTCGACCACCGAGGCCGCGATGCCGGCTGGATCATCGGTTGGATGATTGGGCTGCAGCCGCACGGCCATCCGACCCTCCAGCCCGATCGTGTTTCGGAAGGCAGTCACTTTGCGGCACTTGCGGGCCACCGCAACGAGGTCCTGGTTGCGCATGAGCTTGCAGACGGCGGCCACCATTTCCGGTGTCAGGCCCGGCGCGAGACGGGCCAGCGCGGCCGCGTCGGCCGCCTCCGACAGGAGATGGTCACGGAAGGCGCCGACGGTCAGCGACGCCACGGGTTCGAAGGCGTCTGCGTCGTGGCTGTCGATGATGAGCCGGGTAACCTCGTCCGTCTCGTAGGGCACCAGGGCTTCGTCGAGAAAGGTCTTCAGGGGCAGATCGGCAAGGCACATGCGGGCGGCCACGCCCTCCTCCGCAGAGGTGGCGGCAATGCCGGCCAGCATGTCGCCGGAGCGCATCGGGGTGGCCTTGGCCATCACCTCCTTCATGTCGGCGAAGACATAGGTCTGGCGCCCGGCTGACATTCGGTAGGTCATGGACCGAGGCTCCTAACTGCACGCGATCGGCCGGCAAGTGTCACCCCCCGACCCGGGCCGGTCAATTCGGTTGCCGCCCCTTCACGACGGCATGCACGCGCTGCGCCAGCCGGCAGGTCCGCCAGCTATCGGTTGGCCTGGCAGCGATTTTTTCCTTGTGATCGATGCGCGCGATGGCCGAAGAATGCCTGAGCCGGCCGCGAAAGCGCCCGTAGGGCGATGCGGCGCAGACCGGGAGCAGCTGCATGAAGGACCAGGCCACGATCGCGAATCCGGCCTGCCTGGCCGTTCGGATCCTTGCCGTGCTGGTCCTGCTGCTTCTTCCGGGCGGTATCGCTCCGGTGGCCGCCGCCGAGGCGAACTGGTCCGGCACCTGGGACACGCGCTGGCCCGACGGGGGCGCCCGGCTGATCCTGCAGCAGGACGGCGATCGGGTCACGGGTCGCTATCCGCTCCTGCGCGGCATTGTCGAGGGCGAGGTCGACGGTCGCAGCCTGACCGGCACCTGGGACTCACCGGAGGGCCGCGGGGAATTCACATTCGTCATGTCGGAAGACGGCAAGAGCTTCATGGGGCGCTTCGGCCGCGACCTGTGGTGGACCGGCTCGCGGATCGCGCAGGAAAGCGTGGAGACGGAGACGAATATCTCGCAGGCGACGCCGACCGACGTTCTGCAGGCATTCATGGTCATCTCGGATGCGGTGGAGAACGGCCAGCTGGAATATCTCGACAACGCCGTTCGGCTGCTGGCCTTCGAGAATGGCGAGGTCGACCAGCGCGACCTGCTGCGGGAGGCGACGCTCCTGTCGCTGGTGCTCGATCAGTTCCGGTTCCAACTGGACGATATGCGGCTGCTCGTGCCCGACGAGGGCGATCGGCAGGTTGCCACCCTGACCCGCTACGATGGCGCGACCTTCGACCTCGCTTTCGTGAAGAAGGGGTCCGACTGGTTCATCGACGCGCCGCCCGTGGCAGAGCTGGAGGTCACCCTTTCCGGCCTGTTGACGATGACCGACGGCCGGGTGCCGCCGGTGAACCACATGTTCAAGCTGGCCACGCCGCGCGATGCGCTGGAAGCGTTCATCGATTCCATGCGGGTGGGGCCCGGGGGCCTCGACACGGCCATCGACACCCTCGACCTGTCGGAACTGAACCCGGTCGGCCGTGAGCGCGAAGCGGTTCTGATCGCGCAGTATCTGGAGCAGGTGCTCGCGCGGCTCGGCGAAGTGGTCTACCAGGAAGTGCCGAACGATCCGGAAAACCGGACGCCCTACATCCACTTCACCCACCCGAAGGGTGACATCGTCATCGCGCCCGTCGACACCGAGGACGGCGTGAAGTGGAAGTTCACGCCGGACACGCTGCGCTCCATCCGCCAGCTGTTCACCGCGACCGAGGATATGCCGCCCGCGCCGCGGGTGCTTCCCCTCTACCGGCCCGACACGGCCGTCTTCTTCCAGATCCGCAGCTTCCTCGGCGAGATGCAGCCGCGCCTTCTCGATCCGCTCGGGCCGCTCGAATTCTGGCAGTGGGGCGCCATGGCGGCGGTGTTCGTATTCGCGCTGCTGGCCACGGCCCTTATCAGCCTGTTCGCCTACTTCGCCTCCGGCCTCGTCTGGTCGCGCACCGAGGATGAGGCCGGCACGCGCTTTTCCTCGGCGCGGATGGCCATGTGGGGCGCGCGGTTCCTGGTCTTCGGACTGATCAGCTATTTCGGGCTTGCCGTTCTTGGCCTGCCGGACAGCTTCGCCAGCATCGTTTTCGCCGTGGCGCTGGTGGCGATGATCGCCGGTGCGATCCCGATCGAGTTCTGGATCGTCGACGAGATCCGGGCCTGGCTGGACCGGGCCGGCGTCATCACGGTGCGTGGCGACGTGCTGGCCTCGCTGCTGGTGGGCATTGCCAAGCTCGCCATCGTGCTCGGCAACGTGCTGCTTCTGGCGGAAGCGCTGAATATCCCCTACGGCGCAGCGCTGGCCGGCTTCGGCATCGGCGGTCTGGCGGTCGCGCTGGCCGCCCGCTCGACGCTGGAAAATGTCATCGCCGGCTTCATCCTGTTCGCCGACAAGCCGCTGGCCGTCGGCGATTTCTGCCGCTTCGGCGACAAGATCGGCACGGTCGAGCGCATCGGCATCCGCTCCACCAACGTGCGCACGCTGGACCGGACGCTGGTGTCGGTGCCGAACGCCGATTTCGTCAACATGCACCTGGAGAATTTCGGCAAGCGCGACCGCATCCTCCTGCACAAGACGTTCGCGCTGCGGTACGAGACCACGCCGGATCAGCTTCGCTTCGTCCTGGCGGAGCTGCGCCGGCTGATGATCGCGCATCCCAAGGTGACCGAGGACCCGGCGCGGGTGCGCTTCGTCGGTTTCGGCGAGAACGCGCTGGAGGTGGAGGTCTTCGCCTACGTCCAGTCGACGGACTGGTCGGAATTCCTCGCCATCCGCGAGGACATCTACCTGCGCATGATGGACGTGGTGGAGCGCGCGGGCACGGCGTTCGCGGTGCCGACGCGCACCCTGCGGCTCGGCCGGGATCAGGGTCTGAACGGCGAGGACGCGGAGAAGGCCGTGGAAACGGTGGCCGGCTGGCGCGAGGCGCAGACCCTGCCGTTCCCGAATTTCACCGCGGAGGAGATCGCCGCGGCGCAGAATTCGCTGCCCTATCCGCCGGACGGTGCGCCACCCTTCGCCACCCAGGTCGCCGACGGCCAGATGAAGGCGCACCGGGCGCGGCGCACCTTCTGGTCCTTCGCCCGCGGACCGAAGCCCGGCGCCGAGAAAGCCTGACGGCGGGATTACCCGGCCGCCATCCCTACATGTAGAGCTTCTCGCCGCTCATGCTGGCGTAAAGGCCGGCGACATACTCGCCGTAGCCGTTGAACATCCGGGTCGGGATCGTTTCGCCCGTCCCGAGCACGCGCTCCTGGGCCTGGCTCCAGCGGCGGTGGGGAACCTCGGGGTTCACGTTCGCCCAGAAGCCGTACTCGTTGGGTGCGATGCCTTCCCAGAAGGTTTCCGGCCGCTTGTCGGTGAAGGTGAACTTCACCAGGGATTTCGCCGACTTGAAGCCGTATTTCCAGGGGGCCGCCAGCCGCAGCGGCGCGCCATACTGCTTTGCCGCCGGCTTGCCGTAGACGCCGGTTACCAGGAAGGCGAGGTCGTTGGTCGCCTCCTCGATTGTCAGGCCCTCGACATAGGGCCAGGGATACCAGCTCTGGTTCTGGCCGCTGGCCACCTTCGGATCCATGAAGGTCTGCATGGTCACGTACTTTGCCGAGCCGAGCGGGCGGGCATAATCGACGAGGGCCTTCATGGCGAAGCCCGACCAGGGCACGGTCATCGACCAGGCCTCGACGCAGCGGTGCCTGTAGAGGCGCTCTTCCAGCGGCATGGCGCGGATGAGGGTGTCGATGTCGACGGTCTTCTCCTCTTCCACCATGCCATCCAGGGTGATGGTCCAGGGCCGGGTCGGCAGCGCCTGGGCGGCCTGCCAGATCTCCTTGTGGGAGCCGAACTCGTAGAAATTGTTGTAGCTTCCGGCGTCGGCCTCCGCCGTCAGCGGCCGCGACAGCGTGTAGGTGTCGTTGCGCTTGAACGGGTAGAGGTCGAAGGTCGGGTCGGCGCTGGTATCGAGTGTCTGCTCCAGGCCCTCGGACGAGCCGAACAGCGAGCCGATGAGCGCGTTGGCGGGAGAGGGCGCTGCCACGGTGGCGATGGCACCCGCGCCGGCCAGTCCCATCAGCGAGCGCCGCGAGAGATAGATGCTCTCCGGCGTGGCTTCGCGCTCCGGTATCTCCCAGCCCCGGCGTCTCTTGACGAACATGACACGGTCTCTGTCGTAGTGGTTTCAGGAAACGGCAGCCGACGGGTCCGCAAGGACCGCCCGGTCGCCGGCGCCGGCGAATCATCCGGCATCCAGACGGATACGCAACCCGGACACACACGGTTCAAGCTCAGGGTCGGGCAGAGTCTGGGGTTCGCGTCTGCTCGCGCACAAATCACCCTTTCGTCACCGCGTCCCAGGCCGCACCCGGCAGCGCTGACTACGCCCGGGGCCGCCCACCGGCCGCAAAAGGCTTGCAACGCAAGCGGATATGGGCAGAAAATCTTTTGAAGGTTGTCCGGATATCCGCTCATTCACCCGAAGTCGTCGACGCGTTTTGCCCATCGGGGGGCGGTTGCGCGCGGCCGATCCCGACGGGGTGTCATGTGAATTCAAAAGAAGCAGTCGATCATCGCCGCGCTCAGACGGCTTCCGACGAACACGTCGTGGAGCTCGTCGGAATACCGGCCGAGGACGAAAACGTCCTCGAGGAAAACAGCGAGACCCGCGTCCGGAGTGTGCGTGCGTCCGCGGAGGGATCGACCCGAATGGCTGCCCAGCCGATCGACGAGCGGGCGCCGGCGGCCGGTACGGCTAATGTCGTGCGGCGCTGTGCGGGACTGGTTGCGCCCGCAGCCGTGGCCGGGCTCGTGCTGGGCGCGGGCGCCATCCGTTGGGACGTGCCCGCCCTGGTCGCGGTGGCTGGAACGGCCGGCGTGCTGGTCGCTTCCCTTCTCGGCCGGACCCGCGTTGCCAAGCGCAAGCGGGCGGTGAGCAAGGGCTTCGGGCGCGACCGCGACCTCACGCCGCCGCCGTCCATGCGCACCGCCATCGATGCCCTCCCCGATCCCTGCTTCCTGATCGACCGGAAGGGTCTCGTCCGCTTCGCCAACAAGGCGGCCAGCGACCAGCTCGGTGCGGTCCGCATCGGCGAGCCGCTGTCGTTCAAGCTCAGGGTGCCGGTGTTCCTGGAGGCGCTGGAGAAGGCGCTGGCGGAGCGTCGCGCGGATCACATCAATTGGTCGGAAAAGGTTCCGACCGAACGCTGGTTCGAGGCTTTCGTGGCGCCCCTGGCCGGACCGCCGGACACGCCCTCCGATGCCGGTTATGCCGATCTGATCTGTGTGCTGGTGCGCGATCTCACCGAGCAGCGCCGTCTGGAACGCATGCGCGAGGACTTCGTGGCGAACGCCAGCCACGAGCTGCGCACGCCGCTGGCCTCGCTCACGGGCTTCATCGAGACGCTGCAGGGCCCGGCCCGGCGCGACGATGCCGCCCGCGAGCGCTTCCTGATCATCATGCACGATCAGGCGGAGCGGATGCGGCGGCTGATCGATGATCTCCTGTCGCTGTCGCAGATCGAGATGCGGGCCCATGTCCGGCCGAAGGGCGTGGTCGATGCGGCTGCCGTGGCACGCTCGGCGGTGGATTCGCTCAAGCCCGTGGCCGCCGATTCCGGCATGGCGCTGACCTTCGATGCCACGGAGAGCCCGCTCTGGGTGCGCGGAGAGCGTGACGAACTCGTGCAGGTCTTCGACAATCTGATCGAGAACGCCATCAAGTACGGCGCGACCGGCGAGCGCGTGGCGGTGTTCGCCGAGCGCGAAAGCCGTGCCGGCGGTGACCTGGCGGTGATCTCGGTGCGCGACTGGGGGCCGGGTATTCCGCCGGAGCATCTGCCCCGGCTGACGGAGCGCTTCTACCGGGTCGACGTGGCGACCAGCCGGGCCAACAAGGGAACCGGGCTGGGACTTGCCATCGTCAAGCATATCCTGACCCGGCACCGCGGCCGGCTTTCCATCCACAGCCAGCCCGGACGGGGCGCCACGTTCACCATTCGGCTGGAGCTGGAGCCGGCGCCCGACCTGCCGGACGAGGTCTCTGAAATAGCAGTGAAAAATCAGACAGTTAAACTGTCATAAAAGGATCACTGCCCTTTCATAGAACGGTGGCCACCGACGGCTAGTTGTCGTCGGTGTCTGGCGCGGTTTCCGAAGCCTCTTTCCTCAACCGAGGGCGCCACTCACACCACGTCCCCAACCTAGGGAGAGACCCAGGTGAACACGAAGATTCTTACCGGCGCCGTCGCGCTCGCGTCGGCCGGCATCCTTTTCGCTGGCGCTGCCGAGGCGCGTGACCAGATCCGCATCGTCGGCTCGTCCACCGTCTTTCCGTACACCCAGGCGGTGTCGGAGCAGTTCGCCAACTCGACCGAATTCCCGGCTCCCGTCGTGGAATCGACCGGTACGGGCGGCGGCATGCAGATCTTCTGCGCCGGCGTTGGCGCCGATCATCCGGACGTCACGGGCGCGTCGCGCGCCATGAAGGCGTCCGAGTACGAGCTGTGCCAGACCAACGGTGTCGACAACGTCACCGAGGTTCTGCTGGGCTATGACGGTCTCTCGATCGCCGTGTCGCGCGAGTCCGACGCCGACTGGCAGCTGACGGAGAAGGATCTCTTCACCGCGCTTGCCGCCGAGGTTCCGGTGGACGGCGAGCTGAAGGCCAATCCTTACAAGAAGTGGTCCGAGATCAATCCGGAGCTTCCGGATGTCGCCATCACCGTCTTCGGCCCCCCGCCGACGTCCGGTACCCGTGACGCTTTCGTCGAGCTCGCCATGCACGACGGCTGCAACGAGTATCCGATGATGGCCGAGATGGAAGACGCCGACGAGGACAAGTGGGAGCAGGTCTGCTCGCGCATGCGCACCGACGGCCCGTTCATCGAAGCCGGCGAGAACGACAACCTGATCGTTCAGCGCATCGAAGCTGATCCGAACGCCCTCGGTATCTTCGGCTACTCCTTCCTCTTCGAGAACGAAGACAAGCTGAAGGCCGCGTCCGTGAACGGCGTCACGCCGTCCTTCGACACGATCGCGTCCGGCGAGTACGACATCGCCCGCCCGCTCTACTTCTACATCAAGAACGCCCACCGCAACGCCATCCCGGGCCTGCAGGCGTTCGTTGAGGAGTACGTCTCCGAGGACGCCCTCGGTGCTGACGGCTACCTCAAGGAGCGTGGCCTGACCCCGCTTTCCGACGAGAAGCGCGAGCAGACCTCGAAGGAAGCCGTGGACGGCACGACCATGCAGGCTCCGAAGGGCTAATCCTTCCGGCACTGACGGATCCGGCGGGTGCGCGTGCGCGCCCGCCGGCTTCCGTGTCTAAACCATCCAGTCTGACGGCGTGCGAGGGGGGTGGCTCCGCCACCGCCGGGACGAAACCAGGACAATCGGGGGCGGGTTCGTGTTTGGCTACGCGCTACTCCTAATCATCGCGATGTCGCTCATCGCGTACTTCGTCGGCCGCTCGGCCGGCTCGAGGTTCGCGACGAACTCGCAGGAAAAGATCCACTCCCTGCCGTCCTACCACGGTGCATTCGTGGCGGTCTGGGTCGGCATTCCCGCCCTGATCCTGCTGCTGCTCTGGGTCGGCCTGCAGGGAACGGCCATCGACCAGCTGCTTCTGTCCAGCCTGCCCGAGCAGATGACGGAGGGCGCTTCGGCGTCGCAGCTGAACCTCTACCTCCAGGAAATTCATAACGTCACGACCGGCCGCGTCTTCGGCGAGCCCTCGCCCGAGATCAAGGCTGCGGCCGAGCGCCTGATCCGCTGGGAGGCGATCGCGCGCTGGGCGATGCTGGTGGTCATCCTGGCGCTGACCATCGTAGTCCTGATGATCACGCGGGCCCAGCTGTCCCCCCGCTTCCGCGCACGCAACAATGTCGAGCGCATCGTTTCGGGTCTGATGATCTTCTGCGCCACACTCGCCATCCTGACCACGCTGGGCATCATCGGCTCGCTGCTCTTCGAGGCCTGGGCGTTCTTCCAGATGGTGCCGGTGAGCGAGTTCCTGTTCGGTCTGAATTGGGAACCGCAGATCCCGATCCGCGAGGACCAGGTGGCCGCCGCCGGCGCCTTCGGCGCGATCCCGGTCTTCACCGGTACGCTGCTGATCGCCTTCATCGCGATGCTGGTGGCAACGCCCATCGGCCTGCTGACCGCCATCTACCTTGTCGAGTACGCCTCCGACCGGGTCCGCTCCACGGTCAAGCCGATCATGGAGATCCTGGCCGGCGTGCCCACCGTCGTCTACGGCTTCTTCGCGGTGCTCATCGTGGCGCCGGCCGTGCGTGACTTCGGGTCGGTGCTCGGGCTTGCCGTGTCGCCCAACAGTGCGCTCGCCGCCGGCGGCGTGATGGGCATCATGATCATCCCGTTCATCTCGTCCCTGTCCGACGATGCCCTCAATGCGGTGCCGCGGGCGATGCGCGATGGCTCGCTGGCCATGGGCTCGACCCGTAGCGAGACCATGCTCAACGTGCTGCTGCCGGCGGCGCTGCCCGGTATCATGGGCGGCATCCTGCTGGCGCTCAGCCGCGCGATCGGCGAGACGATGATCGTGGTCATGGCCGCCGGCCTGATCGCGAACCTGACCTTCAACCCGGTCGACAGCGTGACCACGGTGACCGTTCAGATCGTCACGCTGCTGATTGGCGACACGTCCTTCGACAGTCCCAAGACGCTGGCCGCGTTCGCCCTTGGCCTGGTCCTCTTCATCATCACGCTGTGCCTCAACGTTCTGGCGATCCGGATCGTCCAGAAATACCGCGAGAAGTATGACTAGATGAGCACGACAGCCCCCACGAGCACAGACAGCTTCTGGCACAGCGAGGCGGCCATCGCCCGCCGGAAGAAGCGGCACGGCGCCGACCGGCGCCTGCAGATCTTCGGCATCACGGCGATCACGATCGCGATCGGACTGCTCGGCATCCTGATCGTGTCGCTGGTCTCGACCGGCTACCAGGCCTTCGTGCAGACGGAAATCGCGCTGCCGGTGAATGTGTCGTCCGAGGAAGTCAGTCGGGACGACCCGTCGAAGGGCGACTATCGCGACCTCATCCGGCAGGCGCTCCATGCGGAGTTCCCGGATGTCGGCGACAGCGAGTTCCGGCAACTGGAGCAGATGCTGACGCGCAATGCGCAGTTCATCGTCCGCGACAGGGTCGTGTCCAACCCGTCCCTGGTGGGGCAGACCACGACCTTCCACATCCCGATGGCCGATCCGATCGATCAGCTGAACAAGGGCGTCATTTCGGCCGAAACGCCGGAAGACCGGCGCCGGGTGTCGAACGTTCAGGTCGAGCTGTTCGACCAGATGGAGCAGCGCGGACTGGTCTCCACGCCGTTCAACTGGGGCCTGTTCTTCAATGCCGACAGCCGGTTCCCCGAGCTGGCAGGCCTAGCCGGCGCCATCGTCGGATCGTTCTACGCCCTGCTGGTCTGCTTCCTGATCAGCTTCCCGGTCGGCATCGCCGCGGCCGTGTATCTGGAAGAGTTCGCGCCGAAGAACCGGCTGACTGACATCATCGAGGTGAACATCAACAACCTGGCGGCGGTCCCGTCGGTGGTGTTCGGTCTGCTCGGTCTGGCGGTCTTCCTCAACTTCTTCGGGCTACCGCGGTCGGCCCCTCTGGTCGGCGGCATGGTGCTCTCGCTGATGACGCTGCCGACGATGATCATCGTGACGCGGGCGTCTCTCAAAGCGGTTCCTCCGTCGATCCGCGAGGGCGCTCTGGGAATGGGGGCGTCGAAGCATCAGGTGATCACCCAGCACGTGCTGCCGCTGGCCCTGCCGGGCATCCTGACCGGCACGATCCTGGGTCTCGCCCAGGCGCTGGGCGAGACGGCACCGCTGCTGCTGATCGGCATGAACGCCTTCATCACGAGCCCTCCCGGCGGCATCATGGAGCCGGCCACGGCCCTGCCGACCCAGATCTTCATCTGGGCGGACAGCCCCGAGCGCGGCTTCGTGGCACGGACGTCGGCGGCAATCCTGGTGCTGCTCGGCTTCCTGATCACCATGAACATGATTGCAATCTTCTTGCGCAGCCGACTTGAGCGACGCTGGTAATAGGGCCGAGGATGGTGTCCATGCGTGGACCAGCCTTGCTAAAGACGGGAGACGACAAATGAGTGCAGTGGCAGTGGCAGCCAACGACAAGGCCTTCGAGACCGTGCGGACTCCCGATCCGGAGCCGCGCCCGATCAAGATCAAAGCCAGCGACGTGTCCGTCTTCTATGGCGAGAAGCAGGCCCTGTTCGACGTGTCGATCGACATTCCGGAGCGGGCGGTGACCGCCTTCATCGGACCGTCGGGTTGCGGCAAGTCGACCTTCCTGCGCTGCTTCAACCGCATGAACGACACCATCGACATCTGCCGCGTCACCGGCGAGATGCTGGTGTCCGATGCGAACATCTACGATCCGCGCCTCGACGTGGTCGAGCTGCGGGCGCGCGTCGGCATGGTGTTCCAGAAGCCGAACCCGTTCCCGAAGTCGATCTGGGACAACATCGCCTACGGTCCTAAGATTCACGGCCTCGCCAAGACCAAGGCGGAGTTCGACGTGATCGTCGAGGAAAGTCTGCAGAAGGCGGGCCTGTGGAACGAGGTGAAGGATCGCCTGCATGAGCCCGGTACGGGCCTGTCTGGCGGCCAGCAGCAGCGTCTATGCATCGCACGCGCGGTTGCGGTGAGCCCGGAAGTCATCCTGATGGACGAGCCGTGCTCGGCCCTCGACCCGATCGCGACCGCCAAGGTCGAGGAACTGATCGACGAGCTGCGCGAGAACTACACGATCGTCATCGTCACCCACTCCATGCAGCAGGCCGCGCGCGTCTCGCAGCGCACCGCTTTCTTCCATCTCGGCATCCTGGTCGAGGAGGGGCCGACCAACGTCCTCTTCACCAGCCCGAAGGAGAAGCGGACCCAGGACTACATCACCGGCCGCTTCGGCTGATCGGCCGGGCGGACCGGCAGGAAGGCGGGACGAAATGGTCAGCGAGCACATCACCGGGGCGTACGACGACGAGCTGCGTGATCTCGTCGGCCGCATTGCCGAGATGGGTGGGCTCGCCGAGGGGCTGGTCTCGGATGCCGTGACCGCGCTGGCGAAGTTCGACATCGCCAAGGCGCAGGACGTCATCTTCCGCGATCACAAGCTCGACGAGATGCAGCGCCAGATCGAGGAGCGGGCGATCAGCGTCATCGCCCGCCGCCAGCCGGTGGCGAAGGATCTGCGCGAGATCATCGCCGCGCTTCGGGTCTCCGCCGACCTGGAACGCGTTGGCGATCTCGCCAAGAACATCGCCAAGCGCGTCATCGCCATCCAGGACCAGTTCCACACCAAGCGCCTCGCCTTCGGCGTGGAGCACATTTCCGAGATCACGCTGGAGCAGCTCAAGGCGGTTCTGGACGCCTACACGGCCCAGGATCTCGAGGCGGCGCGGGCGGTGCGCAACCGCGACGACGAAATCGACGCGATGTACACCTCGCTGTTCCGCGAGCTTCTGACCTACATGATGGAAGATCCGCGCAACATCACCGTGTGCACGCATCTCCTGTTCTGCGCCAAGAACATCGAGCGGATCGGCGATCACGCCACGAACATCGCCGAAAACATCCACTTCATGATCACGGGCGAGCAGCTCGAGGAAGATCGGCCGAAGCACGACGAGTCGAGCTACATCCCGGCCAGCTACAATACGGACGAGTGAGGTAGGGAGACGCCCTCAGTATGCCGAAGGTCTTGATTGTCGAGGACGAAGAGCCTCTGACGCTGCTGCTGCGCTACAATCTCGAAGCTGAGGGCTATGACGTCGACGTCTGCATGCGCGGCGACGAAGCGGAGATCCGGTTGCGCGAGAGCGTTCCCGACCTGCTGGTGCTCGACTGGATGCTGCCGGGCCTGTCTGGCATCGAGCTCTGCCGGCGCGTGCGCAACTGGCCCCAGACGGAAAAGTTGCCGATCATCATGCTGACCGCGCGTGGCGAGGAAACGGAGCGGATCCGCGGCCTGTCCACCGGCGCCGACGACTACGTGGTCAAGCCGTTCTCGGTGCCGGAGCTTATGGCGCGCATCGGCGCGATCCTGCGCCGCTCCAAGCCGGCGGTGGTGTCCTCCATGCTGACGGCGGGCGACATCGAGCTCGACCGCACCACCCATCGGGTGCGTCGCATGGGCCGTGAGATCCATCTCGGCCCGACCGAGTTCAGGCTGCTGGAATTCCTGATGCAGTCGCCGGGCCGGGTGTTCTCGCGCGAGCAGCTGCTCGACGGGGTCTGGGGTCACGACGTCTATGTCGACGAGCGCACCGTGGACGTCCACATCGGACGGCTGCGCAAGGCGATCAACCGCGGCAAGGCGCGCGATCCGATCCGCACCGTCCGTGGCGCCGGCTATGCTTTCAACGACCAGTTCGCCGACCTGGTGAAGTAGCGCGGGCACCTGTCTGTGTCCGGTCTGCTCCTCTTCGAGGTGCGACCGGCTGACGGGCGCGCGATGCGGTCCCTCTGACCGTCAGTCTGGCGCCGGGGCGTCTGCGGGAGGCGGTCAGCCGCCCCCGTCGTGTTAGAAAGCGATCGCGAGCTTGGCGCTGCCGCCGTAGCTCTGGGTGTTGTCGGAAAACTGGCCGAACGCCTTGATCGAACCCACGATGGACGTGCGTGAGAGAATGTCGAGACCAGCGCCGAGATCGAGGTAGGTCTCGTCGAAGTCGCTTGTCACCGTGAACGGAGCAACGCCGGCAGGCGTTCCGACAAAGCTGGCGGTCAGCGACGGGTTGGCATCGCCGAGGAACTGGGTCAGCCCCACCGTCAGGCTTGGACGCAGTAGCGTTCCGCCCGCAAGCGCGAATTCGCCACCGATCTCCACCGCCGGCTGGATGTTGAAGTAGGTCTCCGACTGGCTGCCCACGGTGATTTCCGCACCGCTGGCTCCGGTTTCGGTGAAGCCATCCGTCATCACCTGATCGAAGGCGAGGTCGATGCGCGGTTTGATGTACCAGGAGTCCCGGGCGAACGCGTGGGAGGCGGATATCTGGCCGGAGACCGTCGACAACGACTGGCTGCTCTCGAGGGTAGTGCCGGTGTAGACCCGCCGCGTCACGTCGTGATTGCCGATGCCGCCCGACAGCGAGGCCGACAGCATCGTGTCGCCGAACCGCCGCTTGGCGACGAGACCGGCCTGGGTGAAATAGCCGTCACTGGTCGCCAGATTGGTCACGTCCAGGGTCTGGGTCTCGTAGGACACCGCCGTGCCGAACGACCAGACCTCGTTCACGGTGAGCTGGCCACCGCCTGCGAAGACATAGCTGGACTGGTCGTAGCCGTTGTTGGCCGCGCTCTCGGAACGGTCCAGGTGCGCCGCGCCGATGCGCATCCAGCCGCAGCTGTCCTGCTGGACGAAGCGGTAGGCGCCCTCCCGCGCCGCGCAGCTGAGAAGGGCGTCCGACAGACGCATGGACGAGAAGAGGGTGGCTGACTGTGTGTGGGTGTGGACCTCGGGGACAAGGCTGTCGAGAGCAGCGACATAGTCACCTGCCTCGACGATGTTGACGAGACCGGCAAGCGCGCCGGCAATCTCGCCCTCGTTCTCGATGACGTCCTGCAGATGGCCGGCAAGCGCGCTCTGGTTGGCATTCGCCGAGGCAAGGGCGTCGCTGTCGGTCAAATTTATGTTGTAGCTGAGCAGCAGCTCGACATCGCTGGTGGTGTCGAGGGTGTAGCTCGCCGTCGACGTATTCGTGACCGTCAGCGCTGACGCATCGATCGTGCCGTTGTCGGCCAGGCCGACGAGCGCGGTGCCGTTGGCGGAGCTCAGGGATACCGCGTTGCCCTGCACCGAGCCGGCCAGAACCGTCCCGGCCGTCTGGAACCGGATCAGGTCGGTTCCGTCGGTGCTGATGTCGACGACATAAAGGCCGTCGCTGCTCTGGGTCACGACACCGGTGAGGGAGGTTGTCAGGACAGTCCCTACGCCGCCCGGCGACATGGTTCCGGAATTGGTGAAGGTGCCGCTCGCTCCCACGTCGAACGCCGCGCCCATCGCGACGGTGCCTGTGTTGGTGAAGTTGTTGGCGTAGCTGGCGTCCGTGGTGAGAGAACCACCGAACGTGCCGGCATTGGTGATGCTGACGAGGCCGCCCGTCGCGGAAACGGCGTAGAGCGTGCTGTCGGTGACGTCGCCAGTGGTGATGGTGCCGTTGTTGATGATGGTGTTGCCGGTCGTGCTGCCATTGGCGAAGGCCACGGCCGCCGTCGCATCCGTATCGGCGGTCACGGAGCCACTGCTGTCGACGGTCAGCGACAGAGTGCCGTTGGTGGCGCTGCTGGTGCTTTCCATGTAGATGCCGTAGGCGTCCGAGCCCGACGCGGTGATCGAAGCACCGGTGGTGACGGTAACGTCGCCGGAATTGCCGGCAGTGCCGCTGCCGCCGCTCTGCGCCTGGCTGATCGCGACGATACCGTGTGCGCCCGCGCCGCTGGTCTCGATGGTGCCGCCGCTGACGGTGAGCGAGACGTTACCCGCCGTACCGTCGTCGCCCCCGCTCGAGCTGTCGCCGCCGGCCGCCGATTGGCTGAGCGCGTAGAGGCCGTGCGAGCCAGATCCGGCGGTCGTGATCGTGACCGTGTCGAAGGCCAGATCGATGATGCCGCCATCGCCGCCGGTGCCATCGCTTCCCTTGCCGGTGGCGCCCGCCCCGCCGATGCTCTGCAGCAGGATGCCGAAGGCGTCCGCCCCGCTGGTTGTCGCGCTGACGGAGGCGACCGTTCCGGAGATCTTGCCCCCGTCGCCGCCGCTGCCGCCATCGCCGTCGCCGGACAGGTCGTCGCCATCGCCCCCTTTGCCGCCGGCGCCG
The DNA here is from genome assembly GCF_000374525.1 of Amorphus coralli DSM 19760. Taxonomy (GTDB): domain Bacteria; phylum Pseudomonadota; class Alphaproteobacteria; order Rhizobiales; family Amorphaceae; genus Amorphus; species Amorphus coralli. Next base: position 385,124 of record NZ_KB894574.1, on the reverse strand, counting down.
CCGGTGCTCGACAGGGTGAGCGCGCCCATGGAACCGCCGCTGGCGCTGGTGGTGACGGCAAGCGTCGAACCGGTGTCCACGGTGATCGAGACAGCGCCGCCCGCCCCGCCATCCCCGCCGTCAGCGGCCTGATCGTTGTCGCCGCCACCGCCCTCGGTGTTGCTGTGAGAATAGGAGCCATAGGTGCCGCCGTCGCCGCCGGTCGAGGTCATGGCGAAGGCAACGGACGCTTCGGCACTGGTTTCGACCGTCAGGCTGGAGCTGTTCTGCAAGATCAGCGAACCCGCTCCGCCGTCACCGCCGGCGCCGGCAGCACCGTAACCGGCATCGCAGAAACCTGTGCAGTCCTTGAGCTCGACGTCGTTGCTGTCGCCGCCAGCGCCACCCGTGCTCATGATCGCGACGCCGTAGGTGGCCGAGGACGAAGTGTCAATCACGCTGGCCGTGGCGCCGTCCAGGGTCAGGCTGACATTTCCGCCGGCGCCGCCGGCCCCTCCCTTGCCGGAATCGGCAAGGTTGTTGATCAGGTAGACCGACCATTCACCCTTGCCGAGACCGGCCTTGGCGCCTGCACCACCGGCGCTTGCGATCTCGATGCCGATGGCGGAAAAATCACTGATGCTGACATCGGTATCGCTGATCGTGAGGCCGGCGTCGCCAGCCGTACCGCCGGCGCCGCCGTTTCCCGAATAGGCATTGCAGCCGGTGGAATCCTTGTTGTCGCAGCGTGCTTCTCCGCCCGCGCCACCCGCCCCGCCCAGGCTCTGCAATTGAATACCGTATTCAACGCCTGAAACGTCGATGCCAGCATCGGCACTGGAGTTGGACAGGCCGGTGAGCGTGACCTTGACCGCACCGGCTGCTCCGCCGGCGCCGCCATCGCCGCCAGAGGCACTGGGTCCCGCGGTTCTGTTGTAGTAGTTGCCGAACGTGGCCTCGCCGCCCGCGGCGCCGTCACCACCCTCGCTGATGGCATACAGTCCGGTTACGCCTTCCGTCTGCGAAATAAACCCGCCGGTCATCGTCAGCGTTGCCGTTCCAGCAGTCCCTCCGGCGCCGCCCTTGCCGCCGGTGGCGCCGGCATCTGCGGTCGTGTCGACCGACTCTCCGGCGGCGCCGTCCCCTCCGGCCGTGGCGATGTAGATGCTGTTGGCGGTGGCACCCGAGACGCCGTAGGAGGCGTCCCCGTTCGTGCCGGTGAAGGTGATCGTGGCGTCCGACCCGTCCGATCCGGCGTCGCCGTCGTCACTGCCGACGAAGCCCTGCTCGACAAGGGAAATGTTGCTTCCGCCGGTGTCGATGTCGCTGGTCAGGGTTTCGACCACCACCGTGTCGATGCCGTCGTCCTGGTCGTAGGAAATGGCCCCCGGGTCGCCCGTACAGGTGGCCGTTGTGCCGGACGTGGTGCAGTCTGCCCGGGCGTCTGCCAGACCAAACCCCGTGAAAAGCAGGACGGCGCCAACAACCACGGAGACGCATAAAGCGAGACGGCTTGCTGAGCCGTTGGAATGACTGCTTGTCATCGAATGGAGCCCCCCAGCTCCAACCTCCGATCATCTGCGGGCGATGGACCGCAGCGACTACTCGCCCCCACGAGATGGATGCCCAACGGTAACTGTCATGTGCCGGAGGGAAAAGCGGAATTGCCGGAGATGTCCGCGAACGGCAACCTAGACAACAAAAAATCCCGGAGCGGATGCCCCGGGATCGATGATGCGGCTGGTGAGGGGTGCCGGCGGACAGCGCCCTAGCTGGACGACTTCTTCCGGCGGTCGGGCGCAGGTTGATAGGCGACGCGCGAATGGGCCGCGCAATAGGGCTGACCGGGCGTGGAGTCGCGGCCGCAGAAGGCGAAGTCGGACGAGCCGGGGTCGCCCATGGGCCAGCGGCAGGTGTGCTCGTTGAGCTCCATGAGCGTCTTGCGCTCGCCGAACGGCACGACTTCGGCCGCGGCGGCCGGCACGACCTCCGCCTCGATGACCTGCTCCGCGACGACCTTAAGCGCCGTGTTGCCGACGACGCGGGTCTGGCGCGCCACCGATGCGCCGCCGCCGCCCCCACCGCCGCTGCCGGTATGGGTGGTGCGGCCGGTGCTCGGCTTGGAAGCCGGGCGCGGCTTGCGCGGCCGCGATGCGCTGGGCGCCTTGGCACGGCCCGACAGGCCGAGACGATGGATCTTGCCGATGACGGCATTGCGGGTGATCCCGCCCAGCTGGCCGGCGATCTGGCTGGCACTGAGGCCTTCCGCCCAGAGCTTCTCCAGCAGCGCCACGCGCTCCTCAGTCCAGGACATCGGTGTTTCGTCGCCCATTCGGGACCTCCGTCTGCGGCTCGCAGAATCCGTCAGCGCTGCGGGACCAGCCCACGCAGGTGCGCATATAGGGTTCTGGATGGGGCCATGCACGATATCTCGTGCCTCGACGGGATGAAGACTACAACATCGCGGGAATCGATGACAAGATTCCGGGCGCCGAAGCGCTGTGGACCGAATCAGTTTTCCCCAACGCATTTGGGGCGCCGGAAAAGGCCTGAAAACCGGCTCGGAGATTGACAGAAGGCGGGGTTCCCAGAATATAGAAAGCTTTCGATCGTGCCGCCACCTGGCGGCACGATTTGTTTTTCGGGTGCCCCAACATGCCCTTAGGCGCCTAAACTTGAGAGAACCCATGGCAACGTCGGCCCTGTACAAGACCTATGCGCGCGCTGATCTCTCGTTCGAGAGCGGCGAGGGTGCCTGGCTGAACGGGTCCGACGGCCGACGATATCTCGATTTCGGCTCCGGGATCGCGGTGACCGCGCTCGGTCACGCCCATCCCCACATGGTGGAAACGCTGACCGAGATGGCCGGCAAGGTCTGGCACACGTCCAATGTCTTCCGCATTCCCGAGCAGGAGCGGTTCGCCGAGCGGCTGTGCGCGGCGACGTTCTCCGACCGCGTCTTCGTGACCAATTCGGGCACGGAAGCCGTTGAGGCGGCGATCAAGACCGCGCGCCGCTACCATTTCGCCAACGGCGAGCCGGATCGCTACCGGATCGTGACCTTTGACGGGGCCTTCCACGGCCGCACCATCGCGGCGATCGCCGCCGGCGGCAACGCCAAGTATCTGGAAGGCTTCGGCCCGGCGCTGGAAGGCTTCGACCAGGTGCCGTTCGGCGATTTCGAGGCGGTCAAGGCGGTGGTCGGTCCGCAGACGGCGGCGGTCCTGATCGAGCCGGTGCAGGGCGAGGGCGGCATCCGTCCGTTCGCCAACGAGTTCCTGCGCAAGCTGAGGGATCTCTGCGACGAGACGGGCACGCTGCTCGTGCTTGACGAGGTGCAGACCGGCGTCGGGCGCACGGGCAAGCTGTTCGCCCACGAATGGTCGGGGATCACGCCGGACGTGATGGCGATCGCCAAGGGCATCGGCGGCGGCTTCCCGCTGGGCGCCTGCCTCGCCACGGCCGAGGTGGGCGACGCGATGGTGGCCGGCACGCACGGGTCCACCTATGGCGGCAATGCGCTCGCCTGCGCGGTTGGCAATGCCGTGCTCGACGTGGTGCTGGCGCCCGGGTTCCTGGACAAGGTGTCCGAGCAGGGCATCGTGCTGAAGCAGAAGCTCGCGGCCGTGGTCGACGCGCATCCGGCCATCTTCGACACCGTGCGTGGCGAAGGCCTGATGCAGGGCCTCAAATGCCGCGTGGCGCCTCAGGATGTGGTCCTCGCCACGCGCGAGGAAGGCCTCATTACCATCGGCGCCGGAGACAACGTGGTCCGCCTGTTGCCGCCCCTGGTGGTGACGGCGGACGAGATTGACGAGGCCGTTGGCCGTCTCGACCGCGCCGCGACGGCGCTGGAGCAGGCGAGCGTGGCCCAGGCCGGGGGAACGGCATGACAACGACGACTACGATCAGGCACTTTCTCGACCTCGACGTCCTGTCCACGGACGTGTTGCGGGGCATCATTGACCACAGCCGGGTACTCAAGGAGACCCGCGATGGCGCGCGCCGGGGCCATGGTCCGCTGGCCGGCCGCGTGCTGGCGATGGTGTTCGAGCGTCCCTCGACCCGGACTCGCGTCTCCTTCGACGTGGGCATGCGCGAGCTGGGCGGCGAAACGCTGATGCTGACGGGTGCGGAAATGCAGCTCGGCCGCGGCGAGACCATCGCCGACACGGCGCGGGTGCTGTCGCGCTACGTGGACGCGGTGATGATCCGGATTCTCGATCACGACGCGCTGATCGAGTTCGCCGAGTTCGCCACCGTTCCGGTGATCAACGGGCTCACCAAGGTGTCGCATCCCTGCCAGATCATGGCGGACGTGCTGACCTTCGAGGAGCATCGCGGCCCCATCAAGGGCCGCAAGGTGGCGTGGACGGGCGACGCCAACAACGTGCTGGCGTCCTGGGTCCAGGCGGCGGAGCGCTTCGCCTTCGAGCTGCGCATCGCGACGCCCAAGCAGCTCGCGCCCAGCGACAGCAACGTCGAGAAGGCGCGTGCGGCCGGGGCCAACGTGGTGTGGACGGAAGATCCGTTCGAGGCGGTCGACGGCGTCGACTGCGTGGTCACCGACACCTGGATGTCCATGGGTGACCGCGAACGCGAGCGCCGGCACAACCTGCTGAAGCCGTACCAGGTCAACGACCGGCTGATGGCCGCGGCCGCGCCCGAGGCGATCTTCATGCACTGCCTGCCGGCCCACCGCGGCGAGGAGGTCACGGAAAGCGTGATCGACGGACCGCAGTCGGTGGTCTTTGACGAGGCGGAAAATCGCCTACATGCGCAGAAAGGAATTCTGGCATGGTGTTTGGCGGAGCAAGCAGCGGCGGAATGAGCGAAGTCGGAGCGGATGCCCTGAGGCTTCCGTCGGACGATCTCGTCCTGCCCTTTTCGGTGAATGCGCTCGACGTGCGCGGGCGCGTGGCTCATCTGGGGCCTGTGGTGGACACGGTTCTGTCCCGCCACGGCTATCCGGACACTGTCGCGCGCCTGCTCGGCGAGGCGCTGGTGCTCACCGTTCTTCTCGGCAGTGCGCTGAAGTTCGAAGGCCGCTTCATCACCCAGATCCAGAGCGACGGGCCGATCAACCTTCTCGTCGTCGACTTTCGCTCACCGGAGCGGGTGCGGGCCTATGCGCGGTTCGACGAAGCCGCCATCGCTGCGCGCGCCGAGGCGGGCACGCTCGGCTTCCGCGACCTGGTCGGAACGGGTCACCTGGCGCTGACCATCGATCCGGGCGGCCACATGCGCCGCTACCAGGGCGTGGTGCCGCTCGACGGCGACAGCCTGGAAGAGGTCGCCCACGCCTATTTCGAGCAGTCCGAGCAGATCCCGACGACGGTGCGTCTCGCTGTTGCCGAGGTGTTCGACCGGCAGGAGGGCGAGGCCCCCCGCCAGAGCTGGCGCGCCGGCGGCGTGCTCGTGCAGTTCCTGCCGGAATCGGAGGACCGCATCCGACACCGCGATCTCGACCCCGGCGACGCCCCCGCCGCATCGGCCGCCATGCCGGTCGATGACGACGATGCCTGGGTGGAGGCGCTGGCGCGGGTCGGCACACTGGAAGACGTCGAGCTCATCGATCCGGACGTGGCGCCGCCCCGGCTGTTGCTGCGCCTCTTCCACGAGCGCGACGTGCGGGTCTTCGACCCGGTTGCGGTCGAGGAAATCTGCTCGTGCTCGCGCGAGCGGGTCGAGGGCATCGTGCGTCAGTTCGGCGACGACGAGCGCCGCGAGATGATCGAGAATGGCGAGATCGTGGTGACCTGCGAGTTCTGCAGCTCCACCTACCGGTTTGATCCATCTGATTTTGAAGCCGACGCGTAGGGTTTAGAAACGGGATACGTTCCAGTTTCATTGCGGTCCGCGCCGATGGGGGCGCGGCCGGCCGACGAGGCTTGACCCTATTGACGCAACATGATCGCTCCGAAAGAGGCCGCGTGCGGTCGGCACTCGGGCTGACGGCTCGGGCCGTCCTGCCGGTGCTGGTGCTGGTCGGCGCGGTGGCGTTTACCCAGTGGCTCGTCGGCTCGAAGCCCGAAATGCAGCGCCGCCCACCGACGGAAACCGCCTACTCGGTGGAGACCGTCGAGCCGGAGCGGGGCGCCCACAGCCCCACCGTCTCCGTCTATGGCGAAGTGGTATCCGCCGCGCGGGTCGAACTGCGCGCGCTGGTCGACGGCGAGATCATGGAGGTTGCTCCCGGCCTCAAGGCGGGCGCCACCGTTGCCGCCGGCGACGACCTGCTGGCGATCGATGCCTTTTCCTATGAGGGGGCTCTGGTCGAGGCGAAGGCGAACCTTGCCGAGGCCGAGGCCGAGCTCACGGCAGCCCGGTCCCGCGTCGCGCTCAAGACCGAAAGTCTCGCGGAGGTGCGCACCCAGCTGGACCTCGCCGAGCGCGACCTGGAGCGCGGCCGTACCCTCGTCACCCGGCAGGCCGGAACGGAACAGTCGGTGGACGAGCGCAGCCTGGTGGTCAGCCAGCGCCGCCAGTCGATCAGCCAGCTTGTCAACGAGATCGCCATCGAAGAGGCGGGCATCAAACAGCAGACGGCCGCGATCGAGCGGCTGCGCTGGCGGGTGCGCAACGCCGAGCGCGATCTCGCCGACACCGCGCTCAAGGCGCCGTTCGATGCCGTGGTCGTGAACGAGACAGTGGAGGTGGGCCGGCTCATCGGAGAGAACGACGTGGCCGTGACCCTCGACAGGTTGGATGCGGTGGATGTCGAATTCACCCTCTCCGACCGCCAGTACGGGGTTCTCGTCAACGATGGCGGCTCGCTGGAAGGCACGCCGATCGAGGTGATCTGGCGTATCGGTGACACGCCGCGCCGCTACACGGCGACGGTGGAGCGCGTCGGGGCGGAGATCTCGTCGGCGCGAGGCGGGATCCAGGTCTATGCCAGGTTGGACGAGAGCCAAGAAAAGGCTCTGCCGCGTCCCGGGGCGTTCGTGGAAGTGCGGCTTCCCGGACGGGTGTTCGCCGATTCCATCCGGATCGCGGCGGCCTCGGTCTACGACCGCGACCACGTCTTCGTGGTGCGCGACAGCCGGCTGGAACGCCGCACCGTCGCCGTGCTCGCCCAGGATGGCGACACCGTGATCGTGGCGGGCGAGGTGGCGCCGGGTGACCACGTGCTGCTCACCCGCATAGCGGAAGCCGGCGACGGCCTTCTTGTCAACGAGACCCTTACGCCGCCGGCCGCCGAGCCGGCGACGGCCGTGCGGGCGGCGGGAACGGTCCAGCGATGACCAGCCCGCGCCGCGGCGGCGGCCTCATCGGCCTGTTTGTCCGCCACCCCAACGCCGCCAATCTCCTCATGGCGCTGATGCTCATTGCCGGCGTCGTGTCGCTGGCCCGCATCAACACGCAGTTCTTTCCGACGGTCGAGGAAAAGGTGATCACCATCACCACGACCTGGTCGGGCGCCAGCGCCGACGACGTGGCCGCCAACATCCTCGACGCGATCGAGCCGGCCGTCCGCTTTCTCGACGGTGTCGACGCGGTGACCTCCTATGCCCGGGAGGGCTCCGGGACGACGATCATCGAATATGACGCGGCCACCGACATGCAGAAGGCGGTGGCCGACGTCGAACAGGAACTCGATCAGATCACCACGCTGCCGGAGGCCAGCGAAGAGCCGACGATCAGCTCCACGCGCCATCACGATGTCGTCTCGCGGCTCATCCTGACCGGTCCGTTCGAAGAGGCCGCGCTGCAGATCTTTGCCAAGCAGATCCGTGACGACCTTCTCGACCGGGGCATCGACAAGGTCGGGTTCAGCGGCATGCGCGACCAGGAGATCGAGGTCGCCGTTGCCGAATCCACCCTTGTGCGCCTCGGCACGAGCATCGAGGAGATCGCCCAGGCCGTCGCCAGCAACACGCTCGACCGGCCGACGGGCACGGTTTCCGGCACGGTGGAGAAGCAGGTCCGTGCCCTGGCGCCGGGGGAAACGCCGGAGACCTTGTCCGGGATCGAGGTGAAAACCTTCTCGAGCGGCGAGCGGATCCTTCTCGGCGACATCGCGTCGGTCGAGGCTGCCTTCGATGACGATGCCCAGCGCGGGATCCACGACGGAAACCCGGCAATCGCCATATCGGTGGAGCGCAGTGTCACCGCGGATGCACTCGAAACCGACCAGATCGTGAAGGACTACCTCGCCGAGGCGCGCGCCAAGCTGCCGCCGACGGTTCAGATCTACGAGACGCGGAACCAGGCGAGTTTCCTTTGGGACCGGATCAACTTGCTCGTGCGCAACGGCTGGCAGGGGCTGCTGCTGGTGCTCGGGGTCCTGTTCGTCTTTCTCAATGCGCGCATCGCCGCCTGGGTGGCGCTCGGCATTCCGATCTCCATGGCGGCAACGCTGGCGATCATGTTCGCCACCGGCCAGACCATTAACATGATGAGCCTGTTCGCCCTGATCATGATGCTGGGCATCATCGTCGACGACGCCATCGTCGTGGGGGAGCAGACGGCGACGCGCGAGGAGGCGGGGGACCCGCCCGCACTGGCGGCGGAACGGGGCGCCCGTCAGATGATGGTGCCGGTCTTCGCAGCCAGCCTGACGACCATCGCCGCGTTTGCGCCGTTGTTCCTGATGACCGGCGTCATGGGCCAGATGATCGAGGTCCTGCCGCTGGTCACCATCTCGGTTCTGTTCGCCTCGCTGGTGGAGTGTTTTCTGGTCCTGCCGGCGCACCTGGCCCACTCCGGTGGAGGCACCGGAGAGCCGCGCTGGTCGCTGGTGCGGCAGATGGTGGTGGCCATCGCGATCGGAGCGCTTCTGGTCGTCGTCGCGCCGGCGGCGGGGGCGACCGGGGAGGGCGCGCTGGCCGGCCTGGTGTCGGCACTCGGAGCGACCCGCGCCGCCATCGGCCCCGTCGCCAGCATCCTCGCGGTTTCCGCGCTGGCGTTCGTTCTTGCCGGCCTCGTCGAGCTCGGGCTGCTCCGCACCCGGCTGGCGGCCAGCCGGCGCAAGTCCGAGGGGCGCACGCGGGGCGGCTTCCGCCCCTGGTTCGATCGCGGGTTCGCGGCCTTTCGCGACGGCCTCTTCCGCCGCTTCGTGCGCCTGACCTACGCCTGGCGCTACACCACGCTCGCCGTGGCGCTGTCGGCGCTGCTGATTGTGGGTTTCGGGTTGATCGCGGGCGGGCGGATCGGCTTCGTCTTCTTCCCCTCGCCGGAGGCGGAGAGCCTGCGCGCCACCGTCGAGGTCAACGCGGGAACGCCGGAAGACGAACTGATCGCGGCCGTGCAGAGCATCGAGGGGGCGCTGGAGCTTGCCGAGCAGCAGTTGTCCGGCGGCAGCGAGCCGTTGCTGCGCTCCATTTCCACGACACTGGGCGTGTCCGGACAGAACAAGGGCGACAACCTCGCCGAGATCGACGTCCAGCTCACCGCCTCGGAAGCGCGCAGCGTGCGGACACCCGAAGTGGTGCGCGCGTGGCGAAACGCGGTGCCCGACATTCCGGGTCTCAAGTCTTTCGCCATCAACGAGCGCCGGGGCGGCCCGCCGGGACGCGACCTGGACGTGCGTCTTCAGGGCGCCGACCCGGTCCTGCTGAAGGACGCGGCCCAGGACGTCATCGCCGAACTGGAAACCATTCCCGGCGTCAGCGCCGTTTCCGACGATCTGCCCTACGGCAAGCCGGAACTCGCCATGCGCCTGACGCCACGGGGAGCGGCGCTGGGATTCACGCTGGACAGCGTGGCCACCCAGGTCTCCAACGCCTTCGAAGGCGCCATAGCCCGTCGCATACCGGTGGGCGATGAAGAGGTGAAGGTCCGCGTCAAGCTCGCCGATGACGGGTCCGGCGACGCGGCGTTGCGCGACATGTGGCTCAGGAGCGCAACCGGGTCCTTCGTGCCTCTCTCCGAAGTCGTGACGCTGGAGGAGCGCGACGCGTTCTCCGTCATCCTGCGACGCGACGGCCGGACGACGGTGTCGGTTACGGCGGACGTGGATCCGGACGTGAACACCTCCACGGCCATCACCGAGCTTCTGCGTGCTGACATCATGCCGCAGATCGCTGCGAAGCACGGCATCGATTTTTCCTTCTCGGGGCGCGACGAAGAACGGCGCGACTCCTTCGCCGATCTCAAGCTTGGCACCGTCATAGCGCTGGTCGTGATCTACATCGTGCTGGCCTGGGTGTTCGGTTCCTACTGGCGGCCGCTGGCGGTGATGGCCATCATTCCGTTCGGCATCGTCGGCGCCGTGCTCGGCCACCTGATCCTCGGCTTCAATCTCACCATCATGAGCCTCATCGGTCTTCTGGGCCTTTCCGGCATCCTGGTGAACGACTCCATCATCCTGGTCAGCCGTCTCGACGAGCGGCTGCGCGAGGGCGACGCGCTTGAGACTGCGGCCATCGGGGCGGGTTGCGACCGGCTGCGGGCGGTGCTGCTCACGTCGCTGACGACGATCGGCGGCCTGACGCCGCTGTTGTTCGAGACGAGCCTGCAGGCCCAGTTCCTGCTGCCCATGGCGATCACCATGGTGTTCGGCATCGCCGCGGCAACGCTGCTGGTCCTGGTTCTGGTGCCCGCCCTGATCGGGATCGGCGGAGACATCGGCCGGCTGTTCGCCACCATCGACGGACGTCGCCGGACGGACCGCGACGTGGCGCTGACCGCCGGAGAATAGGCTGCCCCTGAAGACTGCGCTGGCGCGCGGCAGCGCGTCCCCCGTCTGTCAGATGTCTTCGCCGTCGCGCTCGGCCTCCAGATCGTCGCAGGCCTCCTTGATGCGCGGCTGGAGCGGGTAGATGGCCAGCGCCTGCTCGCAGGCCTCGCGGGCCTCGTCCTTCTGGTCGAGGGCGTTGAGGATGGTGGCCAGCCCGCCGATGGCTTCCCAGTTGCGCGGCTCGATGGCGAGCGCGCGTTCCAGGTCGGCCATGGACCGGCCGAAGTCCTCCCGCATGAAGTGAACGGTGGCCCGGCGGTTCCAGCCCTCCGCATAGTCGGGCTTCAGGCGCACCACCGCGTCGAGAAGGTCCAGGGCCACGGGGAGCTGTTTGGCTTCGACGGCCGAGGCCGCCTGCTTCATCAAGAGCGCGATGGTCGGGCTGCCGGAATCCAGGAATTCGCGCTGGATGGTGCGCGCGATGGCCGCGGCGCGCTGCTCGGTCGGCGCCTCGCGCAGCCGTCCGAACAGCCGATCCATGCGGGCCTCGGGCGTGTCCGCAATGTCGGCCTCGGCTTCATCCTCCGCCTCAAGGCCGGGCGGAAGGGGGATGTCGTCGGGGGATCCGGCTTCCGGAAGGAGGCCGGGAAAGCGCTCGCCGAGATCCTGGGCGAACGCGGGCGCGGCGAGCGCAAGCGCGCCAGCAAGGATCAGCACCGTCGGGATGGATCGTGTCATCACCGGAATATGGCGCCGCGGCGCAAACCCGTCAAAGGGAGAGCGTTCGCAGCCGCATCACGGTTGCGTTGAGGGTCCGGTCGCGGACGCTGGCAAGACGGCGGCTGGCGGGCAGCGGAGCCTGGATCCCGGCGCAAGCGGATGTGTCTCCGCTCGACAGGTCGGGCCGGCTCGGCCGCGGGCGCTGTGCGTACAGATGCGCGGGCTCAGCCCTGGCGCGCCTTGTAGCGCGGAGCCTTCTTGTTGATGATGAAGACCCGTCCCTTCCGGCGCACGAGCCGGTTGTTCCGGTCGCGCTTGAGGAGGGCCTTGAGCGAGTTCTTGATTTTCATCGGATGACCCTGGGCAAACAACAAAGGCGCGCACGGGCTCCGCGCGCGCCCAGAATGAAACTGACGGGGCGTTGTATGGGCTCTGGCCGCTCGCCTGTCAACCGGGGCAGGCGCGCAGAGTGCAGCGGGCGGCCCTGTCAGTCCTCTTCCGGCGGGCCGCCGGCCGAGCCGTCTTCTTCCACGACCGGAATGGAATAGCCGCCGCCGAGCCACTTGCCGAGATCGATGTCGGCGCAGCGCTTGGAGCAGAAGGGACGATAGTCCTGCACCGTCGGCTTGCTGCAGATGGGGCACTTGCGGCCCTTGCCGCCCGTGGACGACCGGCCGCCCCCGCCACCGGCGGGCCTGGGCTGGTTCAAGGGTTTCTCCCGGTATCTCATGGCTGGCGAACGCGCTCGGCGCGGAGACTGTTCACCCCGCGGCGTCCTTCGATGCGATTTCCGTGGGGGCCGCCGAGGTCTCGCGCGTGCCCGGCGTCCAGCCGCCGAGAACGGGGTAGCCTTCGCCGGTCAGCAGCGCCGCCGTCTCGAACAGCGGCAGTCCAACCACATTGGAATAGGATCCGACCAGCTTGGCGACGAAGGCGGCCGCGATGCCCTGGATGGCGTAGCCGCCGGCCTTGCCCTTCCATTCGCCGGAGGCGAGGTAGGCTTCGGTTTCCTGGCGCGACAGCCGCTTGAAGCGCACCCGGGTCTCCACCGTCTTCTGGCGCAGCTTGCCGCGCGGCGAGATCAGCGTCACGCCCGTGTAGACCCGGTGGCCGCGCCCGGAGAGCAGGTCGAGGCACTCCTCGGCGTCGCTCAGCGATTCCGCTTTCGGCAGCACCCGGCGTCCCACTGCGACGACGGTGTCGGCGGCCAGGATGTAGGCGGTGCCGACCTCCTTGTCGGCGCGGGCGCGCTCGTAGGCGTCGTCGGCCTTCATCCGCGCCAGGCGCTGCGCCAGTGCGTGCGGACTTTCTCCCTCGGCCGGCGTCTCGTCGACGTCGGACGGTGCGAGGTGATCCGGCACGACGCCGATCTGCTCGAGAAGCGCGAGGCGCCGCGGCGAGCCGGAGGCGAGAACGAGGGTCTGACCGTCAGTCATGATGCGGGTATCGGTCCGGGGTCCGAGGGGCGGAGCGTCTTACTTGAACCGGTAGGTGATCCGGCCCTTGGTAAGGTCGTAAGGCGTCATCTCGACCAGAACCTTGTCGCCGGCCAGCACGCGAATGCGGTTCTTGCGCATCCGGCCGGCCGTGTGGGCGATGATCTCGTGGTCGTTTTCCAGTTGGACGCGAAACGTGGCGTTGGGGAGAAGCTCCGTAACGGTGCCAGGAAATTCCAAAACTTCTTCTTTGGCCATGCGCTTGGATGGTCTCTGCCGATACCGGGTCGGCGAGACCGTAGCGAATCGCGCTGCGGTTGGAAACAGTTCTGACGACGGGATTTGGCGGCGTAAAGCGACCGAAGGTCGTGTTTTGCTGTCAAACCGAGAAACGTTGCTTGATGCGGGTTGCCAGTCCGTCGCGCACCGATCGGTATCCGTCCATGATCTGCGACCGCGATCCACCGGTCACGGTCGGGTCGGGGGTTGGCCAGTACTCCACGTCGAAGGCCTCGGTCCGCGCCATCTCCAGCGCCCGGTGGTGGGCCTCGGGCGCCAGCGTCACGACCAGGTCGAAGCTTGTATCGGCGAGTTCCTCAAGGGTCCGGGGCTGGTGCCCGGAGATGTCGAGGCCGAGCTCGTCCATGATGGCAACGGCGAACGGGTCCGGCTTGCCGCCGCCCACGACACCGGCGGAGCGGGTGTAGAGGCTGTGCGGAAACAGGTGATGCGCCAGGGCGGCCGCCATCGGCGAGCGGACCGCGTTCTGTCGGCAGACGAAGAGAACCGCGCCCGGGCGCCCGGTTCCTGTCACGAGCCTAGCCTCGCCAATGGAGTGCGCAAAGGAGGGTGAACAGCCGTCGGGCGGTGTCGAAATCCACCTCGATCTTACCTTCAAGCCGGTCCAGCAGGATCTGCGAGCCTTCGTTGTGGACGCCGCGGCGGCCCATGTCGATGGCCTCGATCTGGCTCGGCGAAGCGGTCTTGATGGCCTCGAAGTAGCTCGAGCACATCAGGAAATAGTCCTTCACGATCTTGCGGAAGGGCGTCAGCGACAGGACGTGGGTGGCGAGCGCGGTGCCGTCCTCCAGCGATATGGCGAAGACCAGGCGGTTTTCCACGATGGCCAGCGCCAGCCGGTAGGGGCCGCCGTCGTGACCGACCGGCGCGAAGTGGTTGTCCTCCAGGAGATCGTAGATGGCGACAGCACGTTCGTGCTCGATATCGGGCGTGGAGCGGGCGATCGAGCTCTCGTCGAGGTCGATCGCTAGGAGCCGTTGGCGGGAGCCGTCTGCGGAAGCGTCGACCATGTCCGTTCGCCTCGTCAGTGGTTCAGCCGGATCGAGACCGAGCGGCCGTGGGCGTCGAGCCCCTCCGCCGCCGCCAGCGTGCGCGTCGCCGCGCCGAGCCGCGCCAGGCTCTCCGCATTGCAGCGCAGGAGTGACGTCCGCTTCATGAAGTCCAGCACAGACAGCCCGGACGAGAAGCGCGCCGAGCGGGCCGTCGGCAGCACGTGGTTGGATCCGGCCACGTAGTCGCCCACCGCCTCGGGCGTGTAGGCGCCGAGGAAGATCGCGCCGGCGTGGCGGATCCGTCCCGCGAGCGCGTCCGGATCGGCAACCGCCAGTTCCAGATGCTCCGGCGCGAGCCGATCGACCAGCGCCGGTGCCTCGTCCAGCGAGCCCAGAACGACGATGGCGCCGAAGTCGCGCCAGCTGGCGCTGGCGATGGCGGACCGGGACAGGGTGGTCAGATGCGCCGCGACGGCGCGCTCCACGGCATCGGCGAAACCGGCGTCGTCGGTGATGAGGATGGACTGGGCGGCGGTGTCATGTTCCGCCTGCGCCAGGAGGTCGGCGGCGATCCAGTCAGGGTTGTTGGCCGCGTCGGCGACCACCACGACCTCCGAGGGACCGGCGATCATGTCGATGCCGACGGTGCCGAAAACCTGCCGCTTGGCGGCGGCGACGAAGGCGTTGCCCGGACCGACGATCTTGGCCACCGGCGCGATGGTTTCCGTGCCGTAGGCAAGCGCGGCAACCGCCTGGGCGCCGCCCACCCGGTAGATCTCGTCGACACCGGCGATCTGGGCGGCGGCGAGCACCAGGGGTGCGATCGTGCCGTCTGGCGTCGGCACCACCATGGCGACGCGCTCGACGCCGGCGACCTTCGCGGGAACGGCGTTCATCAGCACCGAGCTCGGATAGGCGGCGGTGCCGCCCGGCACGTAAAGGCCGACTGAGGGCACCGCGGACCACCGCCAGCCGAGCTCGACCCCGGCCTCGTCGGTGAAGCGCGCGTCGTCGGGGCGCTGGCGGGAATGGTAGGCCTCGATGCGCGCCTTGGCGAAGGCCAGCGCCTCGCGCTGCTCGTCCGGAACGCCCGCGGCAGCTTCGGCGACCGTATCGCGGTCGATGGCGATGGTCTCGGCGGTGAGGTCGAGACGATCGAAGCGGCTGGTGTACTCGATGAGGGCGGCATCGCCGCGGGCGCGGACATCGGCGACGATCGCGCGGACCGTGGCGTCGACGTCCTCGGAGACCTCGCGCTTGGTGGCGAGCAGCGCCGTGAAGCTGTCCTCGAAGCCGGCCTCGGTGCTGGTCAGTCGCAGGGGCACGGGCGCGTGTCCTTCCTCAAGATCGGGCGGATCCCGGAAGTCGCGCCGGGATCGGGCATGGCATTCAGTCGTCGAGATCGTGCTCCGGACGGCCCTGGGCCGCCCACGCCGCGCCGAGATCTGTCAGCGTGACCTCGATGCAGTCCACGTCGAGCTGCATGGCACCACCGCCGGAAAAATGCAGCGTGATCCGGCCGGCGGGCGCTTCGCCCTCGTCGAAGGTGACCGCCAGCAGGGACAGCACCGCGTCGGGGGCGTCGCGCCGCAGGTTCTGAGCCCGCGCGGCGGTCACGTGGGCGAAGTCGAGCACGGCGCGGTGGCGCTCGTCGCGCTTGCGGCGGCCGGACGACGCCTTTTCCCAGACGAACCGGTTCAACACGACGACGAACCGGTTGTCCGCCGCGCGCCAGCGCAGCGCGCCGACATTGAGCACGGCATCCTGGACGTGCGCGGAGACAACGGCGAGGTCGTCGCTGTCGAAGGCCGCGAGCTTCAGTTGGTCCATGGCGGGCGTCTTGCGATCCGGGTTCGGCCGGCAGGAAATGCCGGCCGGATATCTGAGCCTCGTCGCCCGCGCCGGATCGCTGACATCCGGACGAGCGTCGCTTTAGGGTCTAGCCAGTCACGGGCGGCGATGCAATCGCGGCGCGGGTTCCCGTCAGCCGGAAATGCGCTCGATGTCGGCGCCGCAGCGGCCGAGCTTGTCCTCCAGCCGCTCGAAGCCTCGATCGAGATGGTAGACGCGGTTGATCGTCGTTTCCCCTTCCGCCACCAGCCCCGCGATCACCAGCGATACCGAGGCGCGCAGGTCGGTCGCCATCACCGGCGCGCCGCGCAACCGCTCGACGCCCTCGATGGTGGCCACCTGGCCGTCGAGGTGGATGTTGGCGCCGAGGCGGGCCAGCTCCTGCACGTGCATAAAGCGGTTCTCGAAGATCGTCTCGGTGATGTGCGAGGTTCCCTTCGCCGTCGTCATCAGCGCCATGAACTGCGCCTGCAGGTCGGTCGGGAAGCCGGGGAACGGATCGGTCTCCACGTCGACGGCGGCAATGCCGGCGCCGTTGCGGCGGATGCGGATGCCGCGATTGGTCTCGCTGATCTCCGCGCCGGCCCGTTCCAGGATGGCCAGCGGCGCCGTGAGCAGGTCGCCGCGGGCGTGTTCCAGCGTCACGTCACCGCCGGTCATGGCAACCGCCATGGCGTAGGTGCCGGTCTCGATGCGGTCGGGCAGCACCCGGTGGCGCGCGCCGCGCAGCCGCTCGACGCCCTGAATGCTGATTTCCGACGTTCCGGCGCCCTCGATCTTCGCGCCCATGGCGATGAGGCAGTTGGCAAGGTCGACAACCTCGGGCTCGCGCGCCGCATTGGTGATCAGCGTCTCGCCCTTGGCCAGCGCCGCCGCCATCAGCAGCGTGTGGGTGGCGCCGACGGAGACCCGCGGCAGGTCGATGCGGGCGCCGACGAGCCCGTTCGGTGCCCGGGCGATGGCGTAGCCCTGGTCGATCTCGATCTCGGCGCCGAGCTGCTCAAGACCCTGGATGAAGAAGTCCACCGGTCGGGTGCCGATGGCGCAGCCGCCGGGCAGCGACACCCGGGCCACGCCCATGCGCGCCACCAGCGGGCCGATCACCCAGAAGCTCGCCCGCATGGTGGAGACGAGCTCGTAGGGGGCGGTGGTGTCGACGATGGCGCGGGCGCACAGATGCACCGTCTGGCCGGTCATGTCGTTCTGGCCGGCGCGCTTGCCCTCCACCGACCAGTCGGTGCCGTGGTTGGCGAGGATGTGGAAGAGCTGCTGCACGTCGCGCAGGCGCGGCACGTTCTCCAGCGTCAGCGTCTCGTCGGTGAGCAGGCTGGCGATCATCAGCGGCAGAGCCGCGTTCTTCGCGCCGGAAATCGGGATCGTCCCTTCCAGCGGGCCCCCGCCCCTGAGCCGAATGCGATCCATGTGGCAGACCCTTCTCGCGCACGTGCCTCGGAGCGGGCGGCGTGCCGGATGCCGGCGCCGAAGGTCCGCTCGAACAGAGCCTCTGCGGGCCGGTCACCGCGACCGGTTTCCGGCCCGGGCAACCCGCCGAGGATGACCGGAACTAGACCACCGTCCGGCCGGGCGCAAGCGCCGCTGCGGAAGCCCTTGTGCCGCCGTTCTTTTTTGCCGGCTCAGGGTCTCTGGACGAACGAGTCCAGCACCCGCTTTCGACCCGCCTTGTCGAAATCGACGGTCAGCTTGTTGCCCTCGACGGCCGCAACGGAGCCGTTTCCGAACTTCATGTGAAAGACACGGGTGCCGACCGGAAACGCCGGCTCGGCGTCCGACACGCTCTTGGCGACCAGCTCGCCCTCAATGGTGAGCGGCTCGCGGGCGCGGGGCTGCGGCGTGCCTTGCGACTTGCGCCGCTGGGCGCGCTCCCAGCCCGGGGTCGCGTAGGTGGAGGAGAACGGTTCCACCCGGTCGAACCGGCTCTGGCCATAACCGCCATAGCCACCGCCGTAGCCCGACTGTTCGCGCACGTCCACGTGCTCCTCGGGCAGTTCGTCGAGGAAGCGCGACGGAATGGTCGATTGCCACATGCCGTGAACGCGCCGGTTGACCGCGAACCACACGAAGATGCGCTGGCGGGCGCGGGTCAGGCCGACATAGGCCAGCCGGCGCTCTTCCTCCAGGCCTGCCTGGCCGCTCTCGTCGACGGCGCGCTGGTGGGGGAACAGGCCTTCCTCCCAGCCCGGCAGGAACACGGTGTCGAATTCCAGCCCCTTGGCGGCGTGCAGCGTCATGATGGTGACGGCTTCCTGGCCGGCCTCGTTCTCGGTGTCCATCACCAGCGAGATGTGCTCGAGGAAGCTCGGCAGGGAATCGAACTCGTCCATGGCGCGGACGAGCTCCTTGAGGTTCTCCAGACGGCCCGGCGCATCGGCCGAGCGGTCCATCCGCCACATCTCGGTGTAGCCGCTCTCGTCGAGCACGATCTCGGCCAGCTCGGTGTGGGTCAGCCGGTCGAGCTCGGAGCGCCAGCGCGCGAAGGAGGCGATCAGATCCTTGAGCGAGGTGCGGGTCTTCGGCTTCAGCTCCTCGGTCTGGACGAGCTCGGTGGCGGCCTGGACCAGCGGGATCTGCCGGGAGCGCGCCGTGTCGTAGAGCGTCTTCACCGCTACTTCGCCGATGCCGCGCTTCGGCGTGTTGACGATACGCTCGAAGGCGAGATCGTCGGCCGGCTGCACGATGACGCGGAAATAGGCGAGCGCGTCGCGGATCTCCTTGCGCTCGTAGAAGCGCGGACCGCCGATGACCCGGTAGGGTAGGCCCAGGGTGACGAACCGGTCCTCGAACTCGCGCATCTGGAAGGATGCGCGCACCAGGATCGCCATCTGGTCGAGGGAGTGGCTCTTGCGCTGGAGGGACTCGATCTCCTCGCCGATGGCGCGCGCCTCTTCCTCCGAATCCCAGGAGGAGGCGACGGTCAGCTTCTCCGCGTCGGCATCCACGTCCTCGGTGAACAGCGTCTTGCCGAGCCGGCCCTCGTTGTGGCCGATCAGGTGCGAGGCGGCGGCCAGGATCGGCGCGGTGGAGCGGTAGTTGTTCTCCAGCCGAACCACCGCGGCACCGGGGAAGTCGTTCTCGAAGCGCAGGATGTTGTCGACCTCGGCGCCGCGCCAGCCGTAGATCGACTGGTCGTCGTCGCCGACCACGCAGAGGTTGCGGTTACCCTGGGCGAGAAGCCGCAGCCAGAGATACTGGGCGACGTTGGTGTCCTGGTACTCGTCCACCAGCATGTAGCGGAAGCGCTCCTGGTAGGAGGCGAGCACGTCCGGGTGGGTGCGGAAGATCTGGATCGGCTCCAGCAGCAGGTCGCCGAAGTCGGTGGCGTTGAGGACGCGCAGCCGCTCCTGGTAGGCCTTGTAGAGATCGGCGCCGCGACCGTTGGCGAACGCCCGCGCCTCGCCCAGCGGCACGTTGGCCGGCGTCAGGCCGCGATTCTTCCAGCCGTCGATGATGTTGTGCATCTGGCGCGCCGGCCAGCGCTTCTCGTCCAGCCCTTCCGCCTGGATGATCTGCTTGGCGAGCCGGATCTGGTCGTCGGCGTCGAGGATGGTGAAGTCGGGGCGCAGGCCCACCAGCTCGGCATGCCGGCGCAGGATGCGGGTGCCGATGGCGTGGAAGGTGCCGAGCCAGGCCATCCCCTCGGCCGAGGGGCCGACGAGGCTCGCCACGCGCTCCTTCATTTCCCGGGCCGCCTTGTTGGTGAAGGTGACGGCCAGGATTTCGCCCGGCCGGGCGCGGCCGGTGGCAAGGATGTGGGCGATGCGGGTGGTCAGCACCCGGGTCTTGCCGGTGCCGGCGCCGGCGAGCACGAGGACGGGCCCGTCCACCGTCTCCACGGCGCGGCGCTGCTCGTCGTTGAGCTTGTCGAGATAGGCGGCAGCGGGACGCGCGCCGCCGAGCGCGCGCTCCGCGATCCCGCCGCGCTTGGGCGCCGGCATGCCGGGTCCGCGCAGGGGCGCGGACGCACTCTCCTCGAAACCCGGCACGGCGGGCATGGCCGAGCCATCGGTAGAACGAATCATTCGGTGATCCTGAGCCGATTGGAACAATCGAGCAACAGCGGCGGCTGCACCCGGCGTTGGTTAAACCCGAAATTGGGTGCGCGGAGGGCAATCCCAAGGGTGGCGGCCCGCATTCTGCCGCGGGCGGTTGCCTGTGGCGCCAGTCTCTGCCTCTTCTGGCGCGAACTTCCAAGCCCTGCGAGCGGAGCCGATCGCCGATGACCATCGCCATTCAGTGCGCCATCCCCCAGGAACTGGCCGTCCTGCGGGCCGAACTCGATCACCGCGAGAGTGTCGAGATCGCGCATTTGCGCTTCGATCACGGACGGCTGCACGGGCGTGACGTGGTCCTGGTCGGCACCGGCATCGGCAAGGTCAACGCGGCGATGGTGGCCACCCACCTGATCGACCGGCTCGGGGCGCGGACGATCCTGTTCTCCGGCGTGGCCGGCGGGCTCGACCCGGCGCTCGCCATCGGCGACGTGGTCATCGCGGACCGGCTGGTGCAGCACGATTTCGGCTGGTTCGAGGAGGAACGGCTCAACCCCTATCACCCTGGCCACCTCCCTTTCTTTCTGCCCACCGAGCGCTTCGGCTATACGCTCCGCCCGGACACCCGTGCCCGACTGGAGGAGGCGCTGTCGGGCCTGGCGCTTGAGCCTGTGGCGGCCGAAGCCGGCGGCGAGGGGCGGCCGCCGAAGATCGTTTTCGGAACGGTGGTGACCGGCGACCAGTACGTGAACTGCGAAGCGACCCGGCAGCGCCTGTTCGAGACCTATGGCGGCCGCGCCACGGAAATGGAGGGCGCGGCGCTCGCCCAGGTCTGCGACCTGCACGGGGTCGACTGCGTCGTCATCCGCGCGTTGTCGGACCTCGCCGGCCACTCCTCCAAAATGGACTTCAACGCCTTCGTGGACGCAGTTTCCCAGTCCTCGGCGCGGATCGTGGAACGCGTGCTGCCGGCGCTCTAGAGCAATCGCAGAGAAGTGCTTGCGGTTTTCCGCCTGCGATTGCGGTCCAGAAAATGGGCCTCACGCCGCGTGTTCCGCCCGCCCTATTCCGGGATCGGCAGCCGCTGGTCTGCCTTCAGGGTCGAGAGCACGATCGACGATTTTACGGTCGACACCGACGGGTGCGGCAGCAATTCGCCGTTGATCAGCTCGGACAGGGCCGGCAGGTCGGCGACGACGATCTTCAGGAGATAGTCCATGTCGCCGGTCAGCGCGTGCGCCTCCTGCACCTCGGGAAGTCGCGCGACGAGGCGCTGGAAGCGGTCGGCATTCTCCGGCGAATGGGTGTCCAGCATGACGTTGACATAGACGGTGATGGTCAGGCCGAGCTTCGCGGCGTCGAGGTCGGCGCGGTAGCCACGGATCAGGCCGGCCTGCTCCAGCCGCTGACGGCGGCGCGAGCATTGCGAGGCGGACAGGTGGACGATTTCAGCCAGCGCCTGGTTGGTCAGCGCGCCGTCGTCCTGGAGGGCGGCCAGGAGCCGCCGGTCATAGCCGTCAAGGGAAACGGTATCGTGCGTCATGCGGGCAGACTATGCACGTTCCGCGCGCGAGGAAAGCCGCCCTGGCTTTTCCTGTTCATGAGACAACCACAGAAGCGTTGCCCCGAGCATGGCAACGGCCCGGCGCTCTGGGCGTCGGGCCGCAAAGACGCGATCGGAGAAAGCCTGGTCAGGCGTCGTTCTCGGCCTTCGGCGCGGCCTTCGGGCCGCCCTTGGAGACGCCCACCATGGCGGGACGCAGAACGCGGTCGGCGATGACGTAGCCCGGCTGGACGACCTGCACGACGGTTCCGTTCGGCACGTCCTCGTTGGGCACCTCGAACATCGCCTGATGCTTGTTCGGGTCAAAGCGCTCGCCGTGCGGCTCGATCTTGGCGATGCCGTGCTTTTCCAGCGCGTTCAGGAATTCGCGCTCGGTCATGGCGACGCCGTCGATCAGCGCCTTCATGTTCGGATCGGCCGGCTCTTCGTTCTCCGGCAGGGCCTCCAGGGCCCGGCGGAAGTTGTCGCCCACCGACAGCATATCGCGGGCAAAGCCGGCGATGGAGTAGCGCCGCGCGTCCGCCACGTCGCGCTCGGCGCGGCGCCGGGTGTTCTCCGCCTCAGCCAGCGCGCGCAGCAGCTGGTCCTTGAGGTCGGAAACCTCGCGTTCGAGCCGGGTCACCGGATCATCGACGCCGGACTCCTCGGCAGCAGCGTCGGCTTCCGGCGCCTCGACCTCGGGCTCGATGTCGTCGGAGGGGGCCTTGTTCGCGGTGTCGTTGCTCATCATCGCTCGTCTTGGGCAGTCGGTGCGGGGTCGCCGGTTGCGGCCCGTCTCGGATGCTATCTAGGAATTTCGGCACGCAAATGCGAGCCCGGTCGCAATCGCCCGGGCTCGCGAAGGCGTCGGTCTCGCCGGCAGGCGGATCAGATCGAGGCGTTGATCCATTCGACGAGCTTGCCCTTCGGCACGGCGCCGACCTGGGTGGCGGCCGGGGCACCATTCTTGAACAAAATCAGCGTCGGGATCGAGCGCACGCCGTACTGCATGGCGATCTGCTGGTTCTCGTCGATGTTCAGCTTGGCGATCTTCACCTTGCCGTCCATCTCGGTGGCGATCTGCTCCAGCGAGGGGGCGATCATCTTGCAGGGGCCGCACCACTCGGCCCAGAAGTCGACGACCACCGGCTCGTCGGAGTCCAGGACATCGGTCTTGAAGGACGAATCCGTCACGTTGGTCGGGCTCATGGCATACCTCGGATCATGGTTCCCGGCGCCGGGTTGGCGGCGGCGGGGCGGCGCTCCGGCCGCCTGTTGGGAAAAGCCGGACGCTTCGAAGGAGACGCGATCGGACGCGGCTTCGAGGCGCGGCCCTTCAGGGTTGCCCGCAAGGTAGGGAGCGCCGGAATGAGCGTCAAGCGAACGGCGGGCTCGCGGCCGGTCCTTCGGGAGATTCGTTTTCCGCTCTGCCGGCCCGGTCGAGAGCGGCCAGAACCGCATCCAGCCGGTGTCCCGGAACCGGCATCAGCCGGGCCGTGTCGGTCCACACGAGCGCCGCGCCGATCTCCGCGTCGGGCTCCAGCGGGCGCATGATCTCCCGGTAGAGCGCGAGCTGCGCGATGTAGGCCGGCGGCACGTCGTCCAGGCTGTCGGGAACCGGTCGGTCGCTCTTGTAGTCGACAATGAGCACTTTGCCCGGCGTGCGCACCATGCGGTCGACCCGTCCGGTGACGAGCCGGCGGGCGCCGGCCAGGGTGAGGTGGCCGGCGAGGCCCACCTCGGCGCGGCTGCCCGGGCCGAACACCGCGGCAAACTCCGGGGCCTCGAGAATGGCCAGAACCGAGGCGATCAGGGCGTCGGCGTCGACGGTGTCGGCCCCCGGCTGTGCGGCAACGAGGCGGCGGGCCGCGTCTGCCCGCTGGTCCGGCGCGAGGTCTGGCAGCACCTCCAGGAGCCGATGGGCAATGGTTCCGCGCAGCATCGCCGCGCGCCGGGCCGCCTCCGGCGCGAGGCCGGGTTGGCCGGCCTGCGATCCTGCCGGCGCCGACGACTTGTGGCTGCTGGCATGTGGCAGGGCGCGGGACGGGCTCAGCGACGGCGCCTCGATCACCGGCGGCGGGGCAGGCGTGCGCGCCCAGGCGGGGAGCGGCGGGGCCGCCGGCACCGTTTCGGCCCGGACTTCGGTGACCTGTTCGCCGCGCTCGCGGGTGATGCCGCGCCATTCGCGCGCGACCAGCGTTTTGCCGTCTTCCGCGGTGATGTCGACCAGGGCTCCGGCGAGGCCCGTTTCAATGAGCTTGTACCAGCAGCGCTCGTGGGGTCCACGGGCCGGCGACCAGCCGCAGACGATGAGCTGGTCCATGGCGCGGGTCATGGCGACGTAGAGGAGCCGCGCATACTCCGCCTCCTGCCGGTCGCGGCCCGCCTCGATCACGTCGGTCACCGCCTGCGGGCGATGGTCGCCGTTTGGCGCCCAGACCAGGGGCGCCGCCGCCCCGGCGACGGCCGGCGGCAGCGGCACGATCTTCGGGTCGTGGGCGGCATGAAGCGGCGCGCCGCAGCCGTCCACCAGGAACACGATGCGCGCTTCCAGGCCCTTGGCGCCATGGACCGTCATCACGCGGACCGCATCGGAGGCTGCGTCGCTCTCGCGCTTCAGCTCGGCGGCACTGGCCGTCACCCGCACGAGAAATCCTTCCAGCGTCGGCACGCCGGTGCGCTCGTAGTCGAGGGCCATGTCCAGGAAGGCGTCGAGTACCTCGTCCACTTCCGAGCCCAATCGGCCTCGGAACAGGCGGCGGCCTTCGTCGGCGCCGAGCACCGTGGCGTAGAGGTCGAAGGGTCGGTCGGCGAGCGCGATCCGGCGCCAGCGCGCGAGCCGCTCGGCAATCGAGGCCAGGCGCGGATCGGCCGCCCCGGCGTCACGCAGCGACGCCTCCAGGGTTCCCGGCCGGTCGTGGGCGATCTCGAAGAGTGTCTCCTCGTCCAGCCCGAAGAGCGGGCATTTCAGGACGCAGGCGAGCGACAGGTCGTCGGCCGGCGTCAGCAGCGCGCGGCCCAGCGCAATCAGGTCCTCCACCGCGATGTGCTCGGTGACGGTCAGCCGGTCGGCACCGGCCACCGGCACGCCGGCCGCCTTGAGCGCCCGGTTGACGAGATCGGCGAAGGGCTGGCGCTTGCGCAGCAGGACCAGGATGTCTCCAGCCTTCACCGGTGCCCCGTTCGGGTGCCGCGCGCCGCTGGCCAGCCAGTCGCGGATGGTTTCGGCGATGCGTTCGGCGAGTTGCCAGGGGCCGGACGTGCCCGCCTCGTGATCGATGGGCTGGGTCCAGTCTTCCGGCGCTTCGGCCGCGACCGTTTCCATCAGCGGCCACAGGGTCACCCGTCCCGGTTCGTTGGCGCGGATGGGTTCGTGGACGGTGGCGGTGCCGTCGCTGGCGATGCGCTGCGCCAGGTCTGGATCGGCGAACACGGCGTCCACCGCGCCGAGCACGTCCGGGGTCGAGCGGAAGGACAGCGTCAGCTGGACGGAATGAAACGCTGCCTCGATTCCCGTCGCCAACCCCTCGAAGTGGCCGTGCTGACGGTGGAAGGCATCGGGTGCCGCGCCTTGGAAGCCGTAGATGGACTGCTTCTCGTCGCCCACGGCGAAGACGGTGCGCGGACCTTTCTCGTGCGCGCCCTGTCCCGCGAAGAACTCGCCGGCGAGCGCGTTGACGATTTCCCACTGGCGGGGGCTGGTGTCCTGGGCCTCGTCGACGAGGATGTGGTCGATGCCGCGATCCAGCTTGTAGTGGATCCACTGGGCGGCATCGGAGCGTGCCAGCAGAAGGGCTGTCCGGGCGATCTGGTCGTCGTAGTCGACGAGGCCTTCGCGCGCCTTTTCCACCTCCATGTGGCCCAGGGCCCGGTCGGCCAGGCAGGCGAGCGCTGCCGTCACCGAGACGGCGCGGATGGCGGCGGCCTTGTCGAGGAGCGAGAGAAGGCGCGCCTGCTCGTCGGCGTAGCGGCCGGCGAGGTCGGGCAGCGCGGCCTGGACGGCCTTCGTGCCGGCGCCGGAGGCGGCGCGCGGCGCCCCCGCGGCGGTGAGAAACAGGGCCTGCCAGGCCTCCACCCGGGCGGCCGGCTCGACGGTGACATCGCCGCAGAGCCGCAGTTGCTCGTGCCGCTTGAGGTCGGCGGCACTGCCGCGCGCCAGCGCCTCGGCATAGGCCGACCGGAAGCCGGCATCGAAGCCGGGGGAAGTGAGGATCTCCTGAGTGAGCGCATCCAGCGTGTCGCCGGGCGCTAGCCCGAGCGCGGCCCGCAACTCCGCGATGGCGCCGTCCAGACCGTCGGCATGGGTCAGCCAGGCACGGAAGGCCTCGCGCTCGCGGATCATCGCGCGGATCGCGCCGAGCAGCGTCAGGTCGGCCGACAGCGGCAGGATGGCGGCGATGGCGCGGGCCAGCGGCCCGTCCGGCGCGGCGGCGGCCTCGGCGAGCGTCTTCTCGATGGCGTCGTCGCACAGCTCGGCGCTCGCCGCATCGTCGAGCACCGTGAAACGCGCGGCGAGGTTCGCCTCCAGCGGAAACTGGTGCAGCAGCGCCGCGCAGAAGGCGTGAATGGTCTGGATCTTCAGCCCGCCGGGCGTTTCCAGCGCCTCGGCGAAAAGCCGGCGTGCGTCGGCCCGGTCGTCGGCGGCCGGAGCACGCCCAAGGCGGGGGGAGAGCAGCTTGTCCAGCGTGGCGTCGTCGGCCCGGGTGAAGGCGGCCAGCCGGTCGAACACGCGCTGGCTCATCTGGGCCGCCGCGGCGTTGGTGAAGGTCAGGCACAGGATCCGGCCCGGTGCGACGCCGGAGAGGAGCAGATTCACCACCCGCTCCACCAGCACATGGGTCTTGCCGGAGCCGGCATTGGCGGACACCCAGGCCGAGGCGCCGGGATCGGAAGCCTGGGCCTGGGCGAGCAGCGTCGCCTCGGGGATCGCGCGCACGGTCATTCGCCGCCCTCCACCGAAAGCGCCCATTCCCGGGCACGGGCCAGGTGATCGTAGGCGCCGCCGAAGGTCTTCTCCTGGAAGACGCGGGCGCGCGACAGGT
Source organism: Amorphus coralli DSM 19760 (assembly GCF_000374525.1). Classification (GTDB taxonomy): domain Bacteria; phylum Pseudomonadota; class Alphaproteobacteria; order Rhizobiales; family Amorphaceae; genus Amorphus; species Amorphus coralli. The sequence goes on along the minus strand of NZ_KB894574.1, from coordinate 358,630 downwards.
AGCCGGCCTCGGCGTGGCTGTAGCGTTCCAGGAGCCCGCGCAGCTTCTCGTCCACCTCGTCCGTGAGGGCAGCGGCGTCCTTGCCCTCCTTGTTGTCGAGCATGGAGCGCAGCTTCACCGGCTCCCGCGACCCCTTCAGCTCGATATAGGCGAGATCGCCGATCGCCGTGCTGCCAAGATCGCCGAAGCCGCCGCGGGCCAGCATCAGCGCCTCGATGGTAAGCTGCGGCTCCAGGTGGGCGGCGACCTGCTGCGGCGAGGGCGCGCTGCCGGTCTTGTAGTCGATGAGGGTGAGCCGCCCGTCGGCCGTCCGATCGATGCGGTCGGCGCGGCCGGTGATGGTCACCGTGCCGGTGGGTGTCTGCCGCTCCATCCGGCCGTCGATCTCCACCCGGCGCTCCATGATTTCCGGCGCGCGCCGCGCCTCCAGATCCACGAACGCCTCGGCGATGCGGCCGAAGCGCGGCAGCCACAGGGCCGTCACCTCGGCCTCGTCCAGCTCGGCGAATTGCTCCCGGGCCAGCCGGTTGAGCTCGTCGACGGCGGTGCTGTCGAGCGGTCCTCTCCAGCTGCCGATGAACCTGGCGAGCACGTCATGGATGATCGTGCCGCGCTCCGGCGCCTCCAGCGACGGGGCGATGGGATCGAGCGGATCGAGCCCCAGCACCCGCCGGGCGTAGACGGCGTAGGGGTCGCGGATGAGTGTGCCGATCTCGGTGATGCGCAGGTGGCGCGGTCGCGCGTCGAGGGGGGGCTTCGGGTTCGGCCGCTCAGTGGGGGCAGCCGGCCCATCGGGCGTGTCGATGGCCGAAGCCCAGGCGGCATAGGTCTGGCCGCGTGACGCGACGGCCGCGGAGGCCTCCGGTCCGGCCACGGCCAGAAGCCGCTGCAGCCAGCGGGATGCCACCGTGGGCGTGCCGGAAACCCGCTTCGCCCGGCTTATCACCACGTCGCGGGCGCCCAGCGCCTGGGCCACGTCATGGGCGGCCAGGCCGATGCGCCGCTCCGGCGGTTCCAGCCCGAACGCACCGAGCATGGGACGCGACATCCACGGGCCGATGTCCACGGCGGCTGGCCAGGCGCCCTCGTTGAGGCCGGCGATCACCAGCCGGTCGACGCTCTGCAGACGCGCTTCGAGAGGCCCCCAGATGAACAGCCGGTCGTCGGTGGGGACGGGGCCGCGCACGGCGGCATCGCCGGCCAGCGCCTCGAACAGCGATGGCCAGTCGGCCGGCAGCACCGCGAAGTCCACGTCCTCCGTTGCGGAGATGCCCTCCAGCGCGGCGAGAAGCGTGGCGCCGTCATCGCGGCGGATGAGGGTGTCCGGGTGGTCCGGATCGGTGGCGAGCGCCTCGATCACCGCCCGGTGCGCGGCCGCGAGCCGGCTGAGCGGCACCGGCGCGCCCTCGGCCGCCAGCGCTTCCATCGGGGCGAGCGCCGCGATGAGCGCGTCGACCAGCGTGGAGGCGTCGGCGAGGGCCGACAGGCCGGGATCGGCGGCGCGGGTTTCGTCGATGCGGGCGTCCAGCGCGGCCTTCAGGCCGGCGCTGCCGGGGCGGACCCGGTGGCCGCGCAGAACGTACCGTTCCAGCCCGTCGACCGCCCGGATGTAGTCGCCATACGGGATATTGAGCCGGCAAAATGGGTGCTTCAGAAGAGCGATGAGCGTATGGGCGTCGCCATCGGTGCCCACCGAGGCCGCAAGCCGGGCGAAGACACCGGCCGACGTCATGCCGAGCGGCCGACCGGCGGAATCGTCCACCGCGATTTCCCACCGCTTCATTTCGGTCGCGACCCGCCGGGCGATGGACCGATCCGGGGTCACCAGGGCGGCGGTGGCGCCCGGCGTCTCCAGCGTCTCGCGCAGCGCCAGCGCGATGGCCAGCGCTTCCTCGCGCGCCGTTTCCGCTTCGATCAGGGCGAGCCCCTCGGATGCGGTTTCGGCGGCGCTGGCGTCGAAGGCGGACGCCCATGCGTCGGTGGTCGATGCCGGCCGGAAGGCGGCGGACACGATGCCGGCCCGGGCGGTCGCGACCGTATCGGGGGCCGCGCCGAGCGAGGCGACCTCGTCGCGGGTGATGCCAATGCGCTTCAGGAGCTGCTTCAGTCCGAACTGCGGGTGACTGAAGGACGGGGCCTTCGCATCGTCGATGGCGTCCCAGGCGTCCGCGTCGAGCGCCCGGTCGAGACCGGGCAACACCACGGCACCGGTCGGCATGCGGGAAATCGCCGCGATCAGCCGCGCTGTTGCGGGGATCGAGCCGGTCGATCCGGCAACGATCACCGGCCCTCTGGGCGGGGCGGCAACCAGGCGCTGGGTCTCCGCGTCGACCAGCAGCCGGCGGCGGCGGGCCGGTTCCATGGCGCCGCGCTCCTCTAGGAAGGCCGGCCAGAGCTCCACCGCGATGCCGAGGAAGGTTGTGGTCAGCTGCCAGTACTGCGCCAGCTCTTCCGGCACGAGGCTTCCCAGCGCGCCCCAGTCGGCTTCCAGCGTCTCCACCTGGTCCATCAGGCCGAGAAGCTCGTTCGCCAGCCGGGCCGCATCGGCCGGCGAGGTGGGCACGGCAACGGTGTCGCCCGGCAGCAGGTCCAGCGTGTCGGTGGAGAGCCGCTCCGCCCAGCGCTGCACCAGCCCGGCCATGGCCACCCGGCGGGTCAGGTCCGGCAGCGGCGGGGCCAGCAGGCTGGTGTCGCCCTGCTCCTCCTCCAGGACCAGCAGGTCCTCGGAGACGGTGCCGATGGCGCGGATGTCGGGCAGGACCGCGCTCGGCCCGGGGGACGCGGCAAGAAAGGCAGCCTCCAGCGCGCGCACCGCGCGGCGGGTCGGCAGGTAGATGATGGCGTCGGCCAGCGCCAGCGGATCGTCGGGCACCCGGCCGCCCGGCCACAGGGTTCCGTCGGCAAGCGCGGCGACCAGGGTCGGCAGGAAGGGAACGGAGGGGGGAATGGAGAAGACGCGCGGAACCGCGTGGCCGTGACCTGGCTGGCTAGGGTCGCTGGTTGCCATGTCCTGCATCAGAAGGCCCGGTGAAGGGTTGGTCGGTCCGAACCCTCCCTGGCCACCGCCGGGGACGATTCGCTCCTTCCCATCGTGGGCCAGGAGCCACACCCGGCCAAGGCGTCTTCTTCGGCCCGGTCCGGCGGGGCGGTGCAGCGTCCTGTCAGGCGGCGCTTTCCGCGATCGCCGCCTCGGCGTCCTTGATGGCGCGGGGCGTGCCAACGTGCAGCCACAGCCCGTCCATCCTCAGCCCGAACATGCGCCCCTCGGCGATGGCCCGATCGAACAGCAGGTTCAGCGAGAACTTGCCTTCCGGTCCGTCGGAGAACATGGCCGGAGACAGAATGCCGGCGCCGGCATAGGCAAACGGCGCCACCTGGCGTTCGCCGCGCCGTTCGATGCGGCCGTCGGTCGACAGCACGAAATCACCGGCCCCGTCGTAGCCGACACTGGTGACGGTGGGCGCCAGCATCAGAAGACCGTCCATGATCTCCGGGTCCCAGACGTCGGCGAGGCGCACCAGGTTCGGCGTCGCGCCCTCCAGCCAGAAGGTGTCGGCGTTCAGCAGGAAGAACGGCTCGCCCTTGAAGTGGGGCAGCGCATTGGCGATGCCGCCGCCGGTGTCGAGTAGCCGACCGCGCTCGTTGGACACGGTGATCTTCGGCGCCCGGCACTTGGTCAGGTGGAATTCCATGAGGTCCGCCAGGTAGTGCACGTTGACCACGGCCTCCTCGACACCGGCCGCCTGCAGCCGGTCGAGCCCGTAGTCGATGAGCGCGCGGCCGGCGACCTCCACCAGCGGCTTCGGCGTGGTGGCCGTGACGGGGCGCATGCGCTTGCCGATGCCGGCGGCGAGCACCATGGCGCGGGTGGGGCGGGTCGAGGTCTGGGTCATGGGTCCGAGGCTTGCGTGGAGGGGGCCGGTCTGTCGAGGGCGGAAAGCGCCGGCTCGTAGAAGCCCCTGAGTTCGGCGAAAATGGGATCGGCGAGCGATCGCCGCATGTAATCGGCGATACGCGGCAGGTGCGCGAGATAGGCGGGTTTCTTGTCGCGCGCATTAAGGCGGGCGAAAATTCCCAGGATCTTTGTCGCCCGCTGCGCCGCGACCACGGTGTAGGCGCGGCGGAATCCGGCGTCGTCGAAGGCGCCGGCGGCGTGGCGGGCGCTGGCATAGCGGTCCAGAAGCCGCGCCTCGATGCCTGCGTCCACGGTCACGCGCGCGTCCTGCAGCAGCGACGCCACGTCGTAGGCGGTCGGACCGATGAGCGCGTCCTGGTAGTCCAGCAGACCGACGGTTGCGAGGCCGCCGCGCTCCGGCAGCCACATCAGGTTCGGCGAATGGAAATCGCGCAGCAGCCAGTTCGTCTCGGCCTCGTCGACGAAGGGCCACAGCGCATCCCACGCCTCGGAAAACTCGGCCTGGGTCGCAGCGTCCATGGGCGCGCCGGTAACGTGGCGCAGAAACCATTCCGGGTAGAGCGACAGCTCGATGCCGAAAACGCCGGCGTCGAAGCGCGGCACGGCGTGGCTGCCGCCGCCGGGCAGCGGCGCGGTCTTCGGCATCGATCTGGAATGGAGATCGGCGAGAAGGTCGACGGCCAGCGCGTAACGATCCTCCAGAACCCGGCCGTCCTTCAGGATGGGGTCCGTGCCGAGATCTTCCAGCAGCAGCAGGCCGGCGTCCATGTCGTGGGCGAGCACGGCCGGCGCCGAATAGCCGCGGGCACGCAGGCCGTCGCCGATGGCAACGAAGGGGTGCACGCTCTCGGCCAGATGGGCGCGCTTGGAATAGGGCAGGCCGCCGGCGATCGGCGGGCCGTCGGGCCGGGATGGCGCGTTCATCAGGACCGCGCGGCCGCTAGCATCGGCGATCCGCTCGTAGGTGCGCGATGACGCGTCGCCCTGCAGGTGGCGGCGAGCCGCGCCGGCGCGGCCGGCCCCCTCAAGGAAGCTGCGAACGGCGAGCGTGCGGTGCAGACGGTCGGCCAGGTCCGGGTCGGGGGCGAGCCGGACGGTGCGGGCATCGGGATCCGGGCCGGGTTCGATCGCGATGGCAAGCGAGGCGGGCGGCAGCGCGCCCTCGCCCTGCTCGGGCCATTCCAGAAGAACGGCGCCCTGGGTCAGAAGCTCTTCGATGCCGAGTTCCGCCGCCTCGTCGGGATCGCCGAGCCGGTAGAGATCGATGTGGGCGATGGCGAACCGCGGCAGCGCATAGGGCTGCATCAGCGTGTAGGTCGGGCTCGGGACTTCCAGTTCGGGATCGTCGGCCAGCGCGCGCAGAAGCGCCCGCGCGAAGCTGGTCTTGCCGGCGCCAAGCGGTCCGGACAGCGTCACGAGGTCGCCGGCTCCCAGGATCGCGGCGATGTCCTCTGCCAGCCGGCCGGTGGCGGCTTCGTCCTCGATGGCAATGTCGATCGGGTCGCAGGTCATGAGCGGGTGTGGGAGCGGGGCCGGACGCGGGCGGCGCGCAATGGAGGAGCGATCACTGACGGAGGGGAAGGCGCACGGTCACGGTGGTGCCGGCGCCGGGCTCGGAAGCGATGTCCACCGAGCCACCGTGAAGTTCGACGAAGCTCCGCACGATGGCAAGCCCCAATCCCGCGCCGCGGCGCCGCCCGCCGGACGGATCGGAGACGAAGCGGTCGAACACCGCGTCGATCTTCTCCTCCGGGATGCCCCGGCCGTGATCGGAGACCGACAGCACCATTTCGCCGCCCTCCCGCGCACCGCGAATCTCCACCGTGTCGTCCTCCGGCGAGAAGGTGATGGCGTTGGCGAGCAGGTTGTAGATCACCTGACGCACGCGCTTCTCGTCGGCCTGGAAGATGCCGATGTCGGTCGATATGTCGCTGGCGACGGTGAGGCGTGCTTCCTTGATCCGGTCCTGCAGGCCCTCTGTCGCCGCCGTCACGACCGCCGCCAGGTCCACGTCGGAGAGCTCCAGCTCCATGATGCCGGCGTCGATGGTGGTGAGGTCGAGAATGTCGTTGATGATGGCCAGCAGCGCCTCGGAGGAGGAGTGGATGTAGCTGGCGTATTCGCGCTGCTTTTCGTTCAGCGGGCCGATGCCGCTGCCGGTGAGGAGCTGGGTGAAGCCGATGATCGTGGTCAGCGGCGAGCGCAGCTCGTAGGAGACGTGGCCGATGAAGGCGGTCTTGAGCTGGTCGGCCTGCTCCAGGGCCTGGTTGCGCTCCTTCAGCGCGCGCTCGACCTGCACGGTGTCGGTCACGTCGACGAAGGTGGCGAGCGTCGCGCCGTCGGGCAGCGGAACGGTGGCGTAATCCACGACGCTTCCGTCCTCGCGCTCCAGCCGGTCGGCCACCGGTTCGCGGCGGTCGTCGAGGCTGGTCACGGCGCCGGCGATCTTCACCCAGGCGGTCCGATCGGCGGGGCTGCGGGCGCTGGCATTGCTGATGCGGGTGATGTGGGTCTGGTCGGCGAGCGCATCGGCCGGCACCTGCCACAACTCGGAGAAGACCGGGTTGCACAGGCGTAGACGACCGTCGGGCCCGAACACCGCGACACCTTCCGCCAAGTGGTCCAGCGTTTCGCTCTGCACCCGGATCAGGGCGTTGTAGCGGCTTTCCAGGTCGAGCCGCTCGGTGACGTTTTCGTAGATGTAGGTGACGCCGCCGTGCGGATGCGGGTTGGCGATGACGCGCAGTGTCTGGCCATCGGGCAGATGCCACCACTCCTCGAAGCTCTCCACCGACTGGTAGCCGCGGGTGACGAGGCGTGCCCAGGCGTCGAAGTCGGCCTGCTCGGGCAGCTTGCGCGCTGCGCGCAGCACCTTGAGAAGGGCCGCGTCCTCCGGGTGGGTGTCGAGATAGGTGGCGTCCAGGTCCCAGAGCGCGCGATAGGCGGGGTTGTAGAATTGCAGCCGCCGGTCGGGTCCGAAGACGGCTACCGGAGTGGCGAGTTCGTCGAGGGTGCGGGCGTGGAAGTCGACGGTGCGGCGCAGGACGGCATGGGCCTGTTCCAGCGCGGTCACGTCGATGCCGACGCCGACACGGCCGTTGGCAGTGGTCAGTTCGACCACGTCGAGCGTGCGGTTTTCGCCGCGGATCACCGTCGAGACACGCACGTCGGAGCGGCCGTCGCCGGTGCGACGCGCCGCCAGGGTTTCGCGGCCGGCGGTATCCAGAAGTTCGTCGTTCGCGGCCACCGCGTCCGCCGCGTCGGCCCGCTCCACGGCATTGGCGTAGGCCGCGTTGACCCAGTGGAGGCGGCCGTCCCGGTCGCGCATCCACACGGGGTAGGGCAGCCGTTCCAGGAAGTCGCGAAGCGCGTCGCTCTGCGGCGCGCGGGGCCCGGCGGTAATGGGGGCGATCGTCAGCGTGGCGCTGTCGCCGGCAATGCGGCCCCGGACCATGACGGTGGGGCCGGCATCGGTCGCCAGTTCCATCTCGAATGGGGTGCCGTCCGCGCGCAGGGAGGCCAGCGCTTCGGACAGGCGCGCAGCGTCCTCTCCAACCAGCCAGCGTGATGCGTCGAGCAGGTCGTCGGGGGTGGCCGGTACGCCTTCCATGGCGGTGGCGCCGAAGACGGCGGGACGACCGTCGTCCGAGGGCAGGACGAGGGTGCGCCGACCGGCGGCATCGAGAACGGTTTCGGCGCGCTCCGCCCGCAAACCGTTCTCCTCGACCTGGGCGCGCAGGGCGGCCTGCCGGCGGTGGATCGACCAGGCCAGCGCGCCGAACCCGATCGTCGCCAGGAGACCCGCCACCGTGGTGGCGCCCAGCACCAGCGGAACCAGGCTCGGCCCGGTCTCGTAGGGGGTCGCCACGGCCGGTCCCGCTCCGGCGGCGAACCAGAGGGCGGCAACGGACGGTGCGGCGAAGGGCCTGGGCGGTCGAGCGGTCATGGCGGTCGCGAAGCCGGCTCGGGATTTCGGGTCGGTCGGTCGAATCGGGTGGCGCAGTCGGCGAACCCTAATTCATCGTGGCGGCGGATGGGACCGGTTCTCGTCGCGGCGACCGGCGGCGCACGAGAAAGCGCCGGCCCGCGGGGGACCGGCGCTTCGATGTCGGCGTGGGAGCGGCCCGGCTGGCTGCCGGCGCCCCGTCACCCCATTCTAGTAGCGATAGAGGTCCGACTTGAACGGGCCGTTGACCGGAACGCCGATATAGTCGGCCTGCTCGTCGGAGAGCTTGGTCAGCTGGGCCGAGAGCTTGCGCAGGTGCAACTCGGCGACCTTCTCGTCCAGGTGCTTCGGCAGCACGTAGACCTTCTTCTCGTACTGGTCGCCCTTGGTCCAGAGCTCGATCTGAGCCAGCGTCTGGTTGGAGAAGGACGCCGACATCACAAAGCTCGGGTGGCCGGTGGCGTTGCCGAGGTTCACGAGGCGGCCCTCGGAGAGCAGGATCATCCGCTTGCCGTCCGGATACTCGATCAGGTCGACCTGCGGCTTGACGTTCTTCCACTTGAAGTTCTTCAGGCCGTCGACCTGAATCTCGTTGTCGAAGTGGCCGATGTTGCAGACGATCGCCATGTCCTTCAGGGCGCGCATGTGATCGACGGTCAGCACGTCCTTGTTGCCGGTCGCGGTGACGACGATGTCGGCGCGCGGGGCGGCCTCTTCCATGGTCACGACCTCGTAGCCGTCCATGGCGGCCTGCAGGGCGCAGATCGGATCGATCTCGGTGACCAGCACGCGGGCGCCGGAGCCGGAGAGCGACTGGGCGGAGCCCTTGCCGACGTCGCCGTAACCGCAGACGACGGCCACCTTGCCGGCCATCATCACGTCGGTACCGCGGCGGATGGCGTCCACCAGCGATTCACGGCAGCCGTACTTGTTGTCGAATTTCGACTTGGTGACGGAGTCGTTGACGTTAATGGCCGGGAACGGCAGTTCGCCGCGCTTCTCCATCTGGTAGAGACGCATCACGCCCGTGGTCGTCTCCTCGGAGACGCCGCGGATGGCGTCGCGGCAGCGCGAGTAGAAGGTCGGGTCCTTCTCGAGGCGACGCTTGATCGTCGCGCACAGGAACTTCTCTTCCTCGTTCTTCGGATTGTCGAGAACCGAGGGATCCTTCTCGGCCTTGGCGCCGAGCATGACGAGCATGGTGGCGTCGCCGCCGTCGTCGAGGATCATGTTGCAGGTCTCGCCGTCACCCCAGTCGAGGATCCGGTCGGCGTAGTCCCAGTACTCTTCCAGCGTCTCGCCCTTGATGGCGAAGACCGGCGTGCCCGTCGCGGCGATGGCGGCGGCGGCCTGGTCCTGGGTCGAGAAGATGTTGCACGACGCCCAGCGGACCTCGGCGCCGAGGGCGACCAGGGTCTCGATCAGGACGGCGGTCTGGATCGTCATGTGCAGCGAACCGGCGATGCGGGCGCCTTTCAGCGGCTTCGAGGCGGCATATTCCTCGCGCACGGCCATCAGGCCCGGCATCTCGGTCTCGGCGATGTCGATTTCGGTGCGGCCCCAGTCGGCGAGGCCGATGTCCTTCACGATAAAATCGGTGGCGGGCTTGTCGAGCATGGTGGTCGCTCCTTGTTGGCGTTCTCGGATTGAGAGGGCGCGCGCGGGTTCACGCGGTGCGCCACGTGGAATGGGGTATAGCGGTCCCGGCGCCCGGGTTCAATAACGATATAAAGATTTCTTTATATATGTTCGGCCAGCGGTGGGCCCCCGGCTGAACGACGCGCGCACGCGCGGACCGCAATCCGCGGCCCGACCAGTGGACACCAATCATGCGATGAGCGGGGTCAGGCGGCCCCGGGCCCGTCCTCGCCGAACCCGTTCTCGACCAGAGCGGTTACCGCTGCGATCGCGGCGTCCGCCTCCGGGCCGCGCGCCGATACGACGATCTGGGTGCCCTTGCCCGCGCCCAGCATCAGCAGGCCCATGATGGAGGTTCCGCCGACGCTCTGACCATCGCGCTCGACGGTAATCTCGGCATCGAAGGTCTCGATGGTCTTGACGAATTTGGCGGAAGCCCGGGCGTGCAGGCCGCGCCGGTTGACGATGGTCAGGGTGACGGTAAGGGGCTCGGCCCCGGCATCGCTCATCGGCTACCCGACAGCACCTGGCTCGCCACGCTGATATATTTCTGGCCGGCGGTCTTGGCGTCGTCGACGGCCTTCACCAGGGGCGTGTCGGCGCGCACGCTGGCCAGCTTCACCAGCATCGGCAGGTTGACGCCTGCGATCACCTCGATCTCGCCGGCTCGCATCACCGATATGGCGAGGTTGGAAGGCGTCCCGCCGAACATGTCGGTGAGCACCACCACACCGTCGCCCTGGTCGACGGCGGCGATCGCCTCGACGATGTCGGTGCGGCGTTTCTCCATGTCGTCGTCCGGCCCGATGCAGATCGTGGCGATGTGTTCCTGGGCACCGACGACGTGCTCCAGCGCCGATTTGAGCTCTTCGGCGAGCCGTCCATGGGTGACGAGAACGAGACCGATCATAGGACCTCGCAGGTGCGGTCGTGGGAGGGGGCCGGCGCATGGCGGGCGGGGGCGGGCGCGGGGCGGCCGCCGGTCGAGGCAGGTCGGAAGGAGCGATCCGTCACGAAGCGAGAACCCTGGGGTCGACGAAGGGTGCCGGCAAAAATCGGCCACCCGGCAAAGCAGTTCAAGGGAAATCGACGATCACGGTCCCGGCATCCTCATCGGCGAGGCGCGCCAGGGCCGCGCGAACCGAAGCGAGAGCCGGCCAGTCGTGGCCGCTCACCGCCTGCAGCGGCAGTCGAATTCCCTCGATCTCGGTGATACGGGCAGCGTCATCCGGCAGACGGTCGACCTCGCCCTGCGGCACCATGTCCACCACCAGCCGCACCACGGCCGCCGGTTCGTGATCCACGCGCTCGATGCCGCGGCCGCGAATTTCCATCAGCCCGGCGATGGTGTCCGGGACCCGCGCCACGAGCCGGCCGTTGATCGCCGCAAGCGACACGCGATCGTCTGCCACCAGGCAGGCGAAGCCGCCCCGGGCCTGTGCGGCATCGATGAGTGCGCCGGCCAGCGCCGTCTTGCCGGAGCCCGAGGCGCCCCGGATCAGGACGCCATGCCGTCCGATCAGCAGGCAGGTGGCATGAACGGTTTCCATCTCCCGTGTGCTCACACGGTCAGGGCCGGCAGCCGCACGATGAAGCGGGCGCCGGCGACATGGATCTGGCCGTCGTCGGAGACCGTGCGGTTTTCCGCCGAGACGCTGCCGCGATGGGCTTCGACGATCTGCTGGGTGATCGACAGGCCGAGGCCGGAATTGTCGCCGAACCCCTGCACCTCCGGGCGATCCGTATAAAAGCGCTCGAAGATCCGCTCCACCTTCTCCGCGGTGATGCCTGGTCCCTGGTCGTCCACGATCACCTCAACCTCGCCTTCGCGCCGATGCGCGCTGACGGTGATGGTGCTGCCGGGCGGGGAGAAGGAGCGCGCATTGTCGAGCAGGTTGGTGAAGACCTGGCTGAGGCGGCTGTCGTGGCCGTTGACGAGATAGGCGTCGCGGCCGCCGCGGGCGGCCTTGGTGTCGACCTTGAGGGCGATCTTGATGCCGTCGGGGCGCGCCAGCTCGCGCTGTAGCTCCACCACCGCCTCCAGCAGCGCCGCGAGATCCACCGGCTCTGCGTCGCGGCGTGCCAGTTCGGCGTCGAGACGCGAGGCGTCGGAAATGTCGGAGATCAGCCGGTCGAGCCGGCGCACGTCGTGCTGGATGATGCCGAGAAGCCGGTCGCGGGACTCCTCCGTCTTGGCGCGCGGTAGCGTCTCCACCGCGCTGCGCAGCGAGGTGAGCGGGTTCTTGAGCTCGTGCGCCACGTCGGCGGCGAACGTCTCGATGGCGTCGATCCGGTTGTAGAGCGCGTCGGTCATTTCCTTCAGCGCCCGGCCGAGATGGCCGATCTCGTCGGTGCGCTCGGAGAAGGAGGGGATCGCCTGGCGTCCGCGCACGCCGCGCCGCACCCGTTCCGCGCCGGCCGCAAGCCGCCGGATCGGGCCGGCGATTGTGCCGGCCATCAGGATCGACAGAACCGCCATGACACCGGCGGACACCAGGAACACCCGCACGATCGCGAGCCGCTCGGCGCGCAGGATGGAATCGATGTCGCCGCCCTGGGTGGAGAGAAGCAGCGCGCCCAGAACGGCGCGGAAGCGCTGGATTGGCACCGCCACGGAGACGATCAGCTCGCCCTTCTCGTTGACGCGGACCACGCTGGCCGGCGCGCCGGATACGGCGCGCTCAACCTCGGGATATTCCCGGCCGTTGGAGCCGCCGATCTCCCGGTAAAGGGGTAGGTCGCCGTGCAATGTCCAGGCCTTCAACCTCTCCCAGATCTTTTCCAGCGGGCCGGGCTCGCTCTCCTGCGGCGGCGGCAGGTCGAAGCGGAGGATCTGGCCGCGCGAATAAAGGTGGCGGGAGTCCAGCAGCAGCAGCCCGTCGCGGTCGTAGATCCGCGCCCGGGTCTTGGTGGGCGAGATCAGCCGCCGGAGGATCGGCGCGACGCGTTCGGGATTGATGGGAAAGTCGAGCGCGTGCACCCCCTGGTCGATGGGCGAGACGCTCTCGCCGGCCTGCAGCTCCAGCAGCCGTTCCGGATCGACGGAGATCGTGTCGGTGTCGACGGTGGCGGAGGCGGCGATGGCCGCGGCGATGATCTCGCCCTGGATCAGCAGGCTCTCCACCCGCGCGTCGATCAGGCCGGCGCGGAACTGGTTCAGGTAGAGCGTGCCGGAGACGAGGGCGACGAGGCCGACCAGGTTCAGCACCAGGATCCGCCGGGTCACGCTGGAGAAGACCGTGGCCGACAGCGATCCGCCGACGCTGCGCGCGATCCGGCCGATGGCCCGCAGCCGTGGCCGGCGGCGTGGCGCTCTGCGCTCGCTCTCCTGTGTGTCGGTATCGACAGCCATGAACCGGTCCGCTTGTCGCGGCCTACATCTCCTTGAAGCGGTAGCCGACCCCGTACAGGGTCTCGATCATGTCGAAGTTGGTGTCGACCACCTTGAACTTCTTGCGCAGCCGCTTGATGTGGCTGTCGATGGTGCGGTCATCCACGTAGACCTGGTCGTCATAGGCCGCGTCCATCAGGGCGTTGCGGCTCTTCACCACGCCGGGGCGCTGGGCCAGCGCGAACAGGATCAGGAATTCCGTCACCGTCAGCGTCACGGGCTCGCCCTGCCAGGTGCAGGTGTGCCGCTCCTGGTCCATCTTCAGCAGGCCGCGTTCCAGGATCTTGCTGGCGTCGGTCGGCTTCGGGGCGCTGCCGTCGCGCGGCTGGGCGCGGCGCATGACCGCCTTCACGCGCTCCACGAGAAGCCGCTGGGAAAACGGCTTCCGGATGAAGTCGTCGGCGCCCATCTTCAGGCCGAACAGTTCGTCGATTTCCTCGTCCTTGGAGGTGAGGAAGATCACCGGCATGTCGGTCTGCTGTCGCACGCGCCTCAAAAGCTCCATGCCGTCCATGCGCGGCATCTTGATATCGAAGATCGCGAGATCGGGCGGGTCCTGGGACAAGCCCTGAAGCGCCGAGGATCCGTCCGTGTAGGTCTGGACCCGGTAGCCTTCCGATTCGAGGGCGATCGACACCGAGGCCAGGATGTTCCGGTCGTCGTCGACGAGTGCAACCGTCGCCATTAATCGTCCTTTCGTCGCGGTCTGGAGCCGGGCCGCAGCCGATCTGTCCGCTGGCTGCCGGGTCCGGGCTTCAGGTCTTCAAGTCCGGCGGGCCCGTTTCGTTCGGCCATGATGCGCTTGCGCGCAGCCCGACGCCACGCACTCCGGTTCCGCCGCACTGCGTGGCGGTCGGTAAGAGGCACCAATTGCGTGTAAAATATGGCCTCTTGACTGTGATCTGAAAGCCCCGCCTTGCCGGAATCCGGGCATCCATCCACTGTTTCGATGCAATTTTGGGGATCGGGATCAGCGCGCATCCCTTGCGAAGGCCGGCTCATTCGGAAACGAAGGGGTCTTGATCAGTCGCAAGGCCAGCCCCACCCGATCGCGCTAGACGGGCCGATCGCAGCGGGCTGGCCGGGACGCCGCGCCGTCGGTTGCGGCAGGGGAGGGATGCCACATGACGACCCAGGTCGACGCTGTCGCCACCGCTAGAAACCTCGTGCGAACGGCCTTTCAGGCCGCCCTTGGAACGCTCGATCCGGAGACGGGCGCGCCCCACGTCTCGCTGGTGACGGTGGCGACCATGCCTGACGGGTCGCCGATCCTGCTCCTCTCCGATCTCGCTGTGCATACCCGCAATCTCAAGGCCGATCCGCGCGTTTCGCTGCTGGTCACCGAGCCGGTGAGGCCGGGAGATCCGCTGGCCCTTGCCCGGGTCAGCATTGGTGGCCGGATCGTGCGCACCGACGACGAGACGGCCTATCGCCGTTTTCTGGCGCGCCATCCCGACGCTGCCGAGTATGCCGCCTTCCCCGACTTCGGAATCTACGTGATCGAGATGGAGAAAGCCCACCTGGTGGCCGGCTTTGGCCGGATCGTGACGCTTTCCGGCGCCGAGATCGGAACGGACATAGCGGATGCCGAGGAGCTCCTTGCGGCGGAAGAAGGGTCCGTGGCGCACATGAACGAGGACCATGCCGATGCGCTGGCGCTTTACGCGACGCGTCTCGGCGGGGCGGGCGCGGGCGAATGGCGGGCCACGGGGCTGGACCCGGAGGGCATCGATCTCGTTGCGGGCCACGAAGCCGTCCGCGTGCCGTTCCCGCAGCGCGTCAGGGCCGGCGGTCCGCTGCGCGCCGTGCTGGTCGCCATGGCGAAGGACGCGCGCGGGATGTGAAGCGGCTGCCGACGGGAACGGCCGCCGGAGGTGACCGGTGCGTGCGCGGGAGTCGCACTTGTTTCGCTTGATACCCGCCAAGGGGTTTACTAGGCTCTCGCCAGAATTCGCGTGGGAGGTGGAGTGAAGCGGCAGGCGCAGATCTGTCGCCACGCCGTCGGGTGCTGCATCGCACAATAAAATCGGGGATGGAACCCCTGCACCGGCTGGTCAACGAAAGGTTAGAACAGTGAAAGAATTCGGTTTGCGAAACCCGGCTGCGGGCGTCGACACGATCGGCTTGTCCGGTCTTGCCTCGATGCGCTGGAATCTGACCGCGCCCACCCTCTATGAAGAGGCCATCAAGCGCGGCGAGGGCATCCTGACCGCGGCGGGAACGCTTGCGGCCGACACCGGTGTGCACACCGGCCGCTCGCCCAAGGACAAGTTCGTCGTTTCCGACGAGACCACCGCTGACCAGATCTGGTGGGACAACAACAACAAGCTCGAGCCGGGCGCGTTCGATCTCCTGTTCGACGACATGCGCAAGCATGCCGAGGGCATGGATCTCTTCGCCCAGGACCTTTACGGCGGCGCCGATCCCGAACACCGGATCAATGTCCGGGTCTACACCGAATATGCGTGGCACTCGCTCTTCATCCGCAACCTGCTGATCCGTCCGGAGCGCGGTGAGCTGGAGAGCTTCAGCCCCGAACTGACCATCATCGACCTGCCGTCCTTCTCCGCCGACCCGGAGCGCTATGGCTGCCGGTCGGAGACGCTGATCGCCTGCGATTTCCGCCGCAACATCATTCTCATCGCCGGCACGTCCTATGCGGGCGAGATGAAGAAGTCGGTGTTCACCGTCCTCAACTACCTGCTGCCACCGAAGGGCGTCATGCCGATGCACTGCTCCGCCAATCTCGGCGCGGGCGGCGACACGGCGATCTTCTTCGGCCTGTCCGGCACCGGCAAGACGACGCTTTCGGCGGACCCCAAGCGCAAGCTCATCGGTGACGACGAGCACGGTTGGGGCGAGAGCGGCGTCTTCAATTTCGAGGGCGGCTCCTACGCCAAGATGATCAAGCTCTCCGCCGAGGCGGAGCCGCAGATCTGGGCCGCCAGCCAGCGCTTCGGGGTGATCTACGAGAACGTCACCATCGATCCGGAGACGCGCGAGCCGGACTTCAACGACGACTCCAAGACGGAAAACACGCGCGGCGCCTATCCGATCGACTTCATGCCGAACGTGCTGCCCGGCAGCAGGGGGCCGCACCCCAAGAACATCATCATGCTGACGGCGGATGCCTTCGGCGTGATGCCGCCGATCGCGAAGCTCACGCCGGCGCAGGCGATGTACACCTTCCTGTCCGGTTACACGGCGAAGATCGCCGGGACCGAGAAGGGTGTGACCGAGCCGCAGGCGACCTTCTCCACCTGCTTCGGGGCGCCGTTCCTGCCACGCCACCCGGTGGAATACGGCAACCTGCTGCGCGCGCTCATCGCCGAGCACCAGGTCGACTGCTGGCTGCTCAACACCGGCTGGACCGGTGGCGCCTACGGCGAGGGCCACCGCATGCCCATCTCTGCCACGCGGACGCTGCTCGACGCCGCTCTCGACGGCTCGCTTCATTCCGCAGAGTACCGGACCGATCCCAACTTCGGCTTTGCCGTTCCGGTCGCGGTGCCGGGCGTCGACGCCAGGATCCTCGATCCCCGCTCCACCTGGGCGGACAAGGCGGCCTACGACCGCCAGGCGGCCAAGCTGGTGCAGATGTTCATCGACAACTTCGCCCGCTTCGCCGATCACGTGGACGCCAGCGTCCTGCAGGCGGCGCCGGAACTCACCAGCGCGGCTGAATAATTCTGTCCCGGATCGACCGGTTCGGTCCGAGGCAAGGATGAAATGAACAAGGCCCGCGCCGATCCGGTGCGGGCCCAACGTCAAAGATCTGGCTTGCAGCCGGACCTGGAGCCGGTCAGCTCTCCCCGACCTCCAGAAACGTCACCGCCGTCTCGCCGTACACCCGGCGCTCCAGAACGGTGAAGCCGGGAAGCACCTCGATCGGCTCCTGGGCGGTTTCCTCCAGCACGCACAGCGCGCCGGGCTTCAGCCAGCCGCCTTCAAGCGCCGAAGTGAGCGCCGCCGTGCCGAGGCCGTGGCCGTAGGGCGGGTCGGCGAAGCAGAAATCGAATGGAGCCAGCGTGCCCACCGGCCCGAGCGTGGTGGCGTCGCGCCGCCAGATCCGGACCAGGCCGGTCAGCCCCAGCGCCTCGGCGTTGTTGCGCAGAACGCCCCGGGCACCCGCCGCCTGTTCGACAAACAGGGTGAACTTGGCGCCCCGCGACAGGGCCTCCAGCCCGAGCGCTCCGGTTCCGGCGAAGAGATCCAGAACCCGGGCTCCGGTCACCGGGTCTCCGTAGCCGTGCTGGAGCACGTTGAAGACCGCCTCGCGCAGCCGGTCGGTGGTGGGCCGTGTGGCCAGTCCCTCGGGGGCGGAGAGCTTCTTGCCCCGGAACCGTCCGCCGACGATCCTCACGAGCGCGGACCCTTCTTGGGCCCGCCGCCGGGCTTGCGCGGCGCACCGCCGCCCGGTCCGGGCTTGCGGGGACCGCGCCCGGCGGCGCCGGAGGGGCGTTGTGCATTGCGCGGTTTCGGTCCCGACGGCCGGAAGGAGGGATCGGCCAGCCGGTTTGGCCTGCCCGCGCCGCTCTCGCCTGCGTTCTCACTGCCGCCGCCACGGGCGGTGCGCGGCGCCTTGCCCTTGGTGCCGGCCCCGTCGCGGGGCTTGCCTCTGTAGCCGCCCCGCTCGCCGTCGCCACCGTCTCGAGGCCTTCCGGGCCCACCGCCAGGTCCGCGGCGCGGCGCTCCGCCGGCTCCGCCCGCGGGTCGGTCGCCCCGGGCCGGACCCCTGCGTTCGCCTTCCGGACGGTCGGGACGGGGCGCGGCCCCGCGTCCGCCCTGGTAGCCGCGCCGGTCGCCGGTGTCGCCGGACCGCGCCGGCCGGCCCTCGCCGCGCTCGCCACGCGCTTCGCCGTCGTCACGCGGTTTGCCCTTGAAGCCGCCACCCGGCTTGCCACCATATCCGCCGCGCGGACGGGCCTCGCCACCGGGGCCGCGGCTCGGACCTCCGGTGCCCGCGCGGCGCGGGCTGCGACCGGGCCGATCGGTTCGCTCGCCCCGGCTCTGCCACGGTGCCTCGCCGGACCGGTCCGGCCCCTCTGCCTCGCGGGGTTTGCCCCGGGTGCCGCGCTCGCCGCCCGGCCTGTCGCCACGGGCCTGCTGCGGCCGGTCTCCGCGGTCAAACCTGCGCTCGCCGCTGTCGCCCTCGCGTCGGGAGCCGCGGCCGGCTCCGCCGCCGGACGGACGCGACCCGGACCGCTCGTCCTTCCCGAAGCGACCGCCACCGCGCGCCGGGCGGCCTTCGCCGCGCTCGCCTGTGTCGCTGCCGTAGGGGCGCCGGCCACTTTCCGGCCGCCCCCGGGTGCCACCGCCCCGTCCGCTCCTGTCGGTCCTCTCGCCCTGGGACCCGCCCTCACGCCCGCCCCAGCCCTCGCTGCGGCCGCCCTGGCGTCCGCCGCCGGCGCGCTCGTCCCGGGCCGGGCCGGCGCCACGACCACCGTGTGAGCCGCCGCGCGGGCGATCGCCGCCGTCCTGGCGCACCGGCTGGGTATGGATCGGGGCGGTGAAGTCGGCGTTGGCGGCGTCCGCCAGCTTGCGGCCGAGCTGGTCGCGCAGCGTCCGGCCGGCCACCTCGACGGCCTGGCCGAGCGGCACGTCGCCGAGCTGGAACGGACCGAATGAGACGCGGATGAGCCGGCTCACCTCCATCCCGAGGGCGCCGAGCACGTTCTTGATCTCGCGGTTCTTGCCCTCGCGCAGGCCTATGGTCATCCAGACATTGGCGCCCTGCTCGTGGTCAATCTTCGCCTCGATCCCGCCATACAGCACGCCATCAACAGCGATGCCGTCCTTCAGCGTGTCGAGGTCGGCCTGGGTCACCCGGCCGTGGGCGCGCACCCGGTACTTGCGCAGCCAGCCGGTGGTCGGCAGCTCCAGCACGCGCGACAGGCCGCCATCGTTGGTGAGCAGCAGCAGGCCCTCGGTGTTGATGTCGAGCCGGCCGACGCTCATCACCCGGGGCAGGGTTTCCGGCAACCGCTCGAACACGGTGGGCCGGCCCTGCGGGTCGTAGGCGGTGGTCACCAGGCCGCGGGGCTTGTGGTAGAGCCACAGCCGGGTGCGCTCCTTGACCGGGAGCGGCTTGCCGTCGACGGTGACCTTGTCGTCCGGACTGACCGTGACCGCCGGCGTCTCCAGCGTCTGGCCGTTGACGGCGACGCGGCCTTCGGCGATCCAGACCTCCGCCTCGCGGCGCGAGCAGAGACCGGCGCGGGCCATCACCTTGGCAATCCGGTCTTGAGAGGGCGTTTCGGGCGTGTCGGACATGATCGAACCAGAGGGCGGACGGCGCGGCGGGACCTCGACCTTCATGGACGAGGCGCTCTCTGCGGCGCGCGATGCTGCGGAACGGGGAGAGGTGCCCGTCGGCGCGGCCCTCGTCAAGGACGGAAAGCTGCTGGCGCTGGACGGAAACCGCACGCGGGAGCTTTTCGACCCCACCGCGCACGCCGAAATCCAGGTGATCCGGGCCGCCTGCGCGGCGCTGGGCGACGAGCGCCTGACCGGCTGCGATCTCTACGTCACGCTGGAGCCGTGTCCGATGTGCGCCACCGCCATCTCGTTCGCGCGCATCCGCCGGCTCTACTTCGCCGCCTCCGATCCCAAGGGTGGCGGTGTCGAGCATGGGCCGCGCGTCTTCGATCAGCCCACCTGCCACCACGCGCCGGAGGTCTATGGCGGGATCGGCGAGAGCGAAGCCGCCGCGCTCTTGCGGGATTTCTTCCGCGACCGGCGCTAGGGGCATCACCCGGTCCCGTGCGGGAGGCCTCGCCGAACAGCAATCCACCAGCGCGCGACCGCGCGCCGCCCGGTCAGTGCGCGTCCGCGCGGAGAAACCTCACACGAACTCCCACGCCACACGGTGCAATGTCGCGTGGCGGCGGGCGAGGCTGTCGATGTCGCGCTGGTAGCCGCCGCCGAGGACGCCGGCAAGCGGAATGCCGGCCTCGCGCACGGCGTCGATGACGAACCGGTCGCGCTCCACGAGGCCCTCGTCCGACAGCGCCAGCCGGCCCAGCCGGTCGTCGCGGTGCGGGTCCACGCCGGCGTTGTAGAAGACGATGTCGGGGCGGAAGTTGGCCATTGCCGGGCCGACCACTGCGCGGACCGCCTCCAGATAGGCCGCGTCGTCGCATTCGTCGAACAGCGGCACGTCGAGCGACGACGGCACCTTGCGCACCGGGTAGTTCTTCTCCGCGTGCAGCGACAGGGTGAAGACCGCCGGGTCGTTCGCGAAGATCGCCGCCGTGCCGTCGCCCTGATGGACGTCGCAATCGACGACCAGTGCGCGCTCGATGGCGCCGTCGGCCATCAGCACCCGGATCGCCACCGCCACGTCGTTGAACACGCAGAACCCTGCACCCTGGGCGAAGCGGGCATGGTGGCTGCCGCCTGCCGTGTTGCAGGCGATGCCATGCTCCATCGCCAGCCGGGCAGTCATCAGCGTGCCCGCGCTGGCGCAACGCGCCCTCGTCGCCACTGGCGGCGTCATGGCGAAGCCGATCTCCCGGGCGATGGCCGTGGGCACGGCGGAGGAGAACACCTGGTCGACATAGGTCCGGTCGTGGGCGAGCGCGATCCACGAGGCCGGCGCCTCGGCCGGCACGTGAAAGGTGCCCGGCCCGGCCAGCCCCTCCTCCATCAGCACCTCCGCCAGCCGCTGGAACTTGCCCATGGGAAAGCGGTGGTCGGCGGGAAACTCGGCGTTGTAGCGGGGGTTGTGAACGATCGGCAGCATGGCGACAGAGTGTGGCGTTCGAGAACGCCCCGGCAAGAGCCGGTCGGGATTTCGACGAATTTGCCGCGGCGGGCCGCCGACGCGATTGCGCGCCCGGGCGCGATCGGCTTCATGCTTGCAGCCCAAAGCCCTGTCCGTTCGCCGAAAGCCCCGCTTCCATGGACACCCGCCCCGCCTCGCGCGTCCGCCCGTTCGCGGTGACCCACCGTATGGTGCTCGCCATCGCCGTGCCGATGACGCTCGCCTACGTGACGACGCCGCTTGTGGGCATTTCCGATACGGCGGTGATCGGCCAGCTCGGCGATCCGGCGCTGCTCGGCGCCATCGCGGTGGGCGCGATCCTGTTCGATTTCGTCGGCACCAGCTTCAACTTTCTCCGCATGGGCACGACGGGCCTCACCGCCCAGGCGCTGGGCGCCGACGACCGGGTCGAGATCCAGGCCGTTCTGGTCCGGGCGCTGATGGTGGCGCTTGGCGCCGGGCTTCTGATCATCCTGCTACAGGGGCCGATCCTGGCCGGCTTCCTGGCGCTGATGGGGGCGAGCGCGGCGGTGGACGAGGCAACCCGCACCTATTTCGGCATCCGGGTGCTCGCCTCGCCGCTGCAACTGATGAACTACGCGCTGCTGGGCTGGCTGCTGGGGCTGGGGCGCGCGGGGACCGGGCTTGCCATCCAGTTCGTCCTCGCCGGATTCAACGTGGTCCTCAACATCGTGCTGGTGCTCGGGCTCGGCTACGGTGTGGCAGGCGTCGCCTGGGCTTCGGTGGCGGCGGAGGCGGCAGCGCTGGCGGTGGCCATCGGCGTCGTGCTGCGGCTGTCGCGCGCGAGCGCCTGGCCGTCCTGGAGCCGCATTGCCGACCGGGTCCAGTTCCTGCGCATGGGTGCGGTCAACCGCGACATCATGATCCGGTCGATGGCGCTGATGACGGCCTTCACCTTCTTCACCGCGCAGGGGGCGCGGGCCGGCGACGTGACGCTCGCCGCCAACGCCGTCCTGATGAATTTCTTCATGGTCGGCTCGTTCTTCCTCGACGGGTTCGCAACCGCCGCCGAACAGCTCACGGGACGGGCGCTGGGCGCGCGCTACCGGCCGGCCTTCGTGCGCGCCGTCAAGCTCTGCGTGGGCTGGGGGTTCGTCATGGCGGCCATCCTGTCGCTGGCCACCGTGCTGGGCGGCGGCCTGCTGGTGGACTTCATCACCGCGTCGCCGGAGGTGCGCGAGACGGCGCGGGTCTATCTCGTCTGGGCCATGCTGCTGCCGCTCGCCGGCGTGCTCGCCTTCGAGATGGACGGCGTCTTCATCGGTGCCACCTGGACCGGCGAGATGCGCAACATGATGCTCCTGTCGCTGGCCGCCTATTTCGCCATCTGGGCGGTGGCGATGCCCCTGTGGGGCAACCACGGCCTTTGGCTGGCGCTGATCTGCTTTCTGAGCTTGCGCGGCCTGACGCTGTTGTGGCGCTGCCCGAAGCGGGTCGAGCGGGCCTTCGCGGGGGTGCCCGACAACTAGATGTGCGGAGGAAAGCCGGTTCGCGCGTTTCCTGCGATTGTTTGCCGCGAAGCCAGCGCGCGACCGCGTGCCGGCGCTTATGCGCCGCCCACCCGGAGCCGGTGAGCGAAGCGAACTCGGCGTGAGGGACAAAATCAGCCCGGCCGCCTGATCCCCTGCAGAGCAGCCATCCGGTTCGCCAACATCTCCAGCGTCCCCGGGCTGGCCACCGGAAAACCGATCTCCATGGCGAGATAGCGCAGGAAGTCGGTGGAGAGCCACGCAAGCCCGCCCTCGTCACGCCTCAGCTTCCAGGCGGCCGAGATGCACAGCCGTGCCAGCGCGGGACGGGCGGCATGCGGTTTCGGCAAGGACTGCCAGAGCCGCCAGGCGGAGACGTAGCGGTCGTGGTGCTGCTGGCGCTTGTCGGCCGACAGCGTCGGCCCCGCCGTCTCCTTCGGCGCGCAGACCACGGTGGCATCGGTGAGAACCATGCTGCGGGCGGCGGCCGACAGCCTGAGCGCCAGCGACTGATCCTGGATGAACACTGTTTCATCGCAGCCCCCGGCCGTCTGGTAGAGCGCACGCTCCACCATCAGCGCCACGTGCACGATGGGCCGGCTGGCCGCCTGGATCAGCGGCTGCTCCACGGTGGTGCGGTAGGCCTCGTTGTCGATGGGCTTCGGCATCTCCTTGCGCCGCCGGCCATAGATCAGCGGCGCGCCCGCCTCGTCCAGCCGGGCCAGCATCCAGGTGCTGGCGTTGGGCGGCAGCAGATCGTCGCCGTCCACGGGGTGGAGCCACCGGCCGGTCGCTTCTGCGGCCGCCTGGTTGAGGCGGATCGCCGGGCCGCGGTTGGTGTCGTTGCGCAGGATGCGGACGCGGTCGTCCTCTGCCGCGATTGCTTCCAGCACCGAGACGGAGGCGTCGGTGGAGGCGTCGTCGACGAAGACGAACTCGCGGGAGAAGTCGCCCGTCTGGGCCTTCAGGCTGTCCCAGACCGCCGGCAGCGCATCGGCCTTGTTATAGACCGTGACAAGGTAGGAGACGTCGACGGACAAGGCCCTACACGCGCCAGTGGTCGCCGATCCAGCGCGCCGGCCGGAGCTGCTTGTGGATGCCGCCGGGCCACCGGCCCTCGAACGCCTCGTCGGGCTTCGGATGGCCGTGGAAGACGACGATCTTCGCGCCCTCGGGGATTGTCGCCGGCACGAACCAGCGCCGGATGCCTTTCGGCAGGCAGTGTTTCTTGAAGGAAACGCACCACTCGGCCGGCCAGAATTCGATGTCCGGCTTCATGTGCGACAGATAGGCCTGCTCGTTGCGGTAGAGGTCGACCCAATGCTGGACGGAGTGTTCGTGGAAGGTGTCGAGCACCTGGGCGTCGGCGCCGATCTCGAAACGGAACACGGACGAGTTCCCGACGCGCCGGTCTGGATGCGTCCAGTTGTGGATGATGCACAGCTTGCCCGGCTGGTAGTCGAAGAAGGGCTCCAGGCTGTCGACCACGATCAGGTCGAGATCGAGAAACAGCGCAGTGCCCTTGAGATCGGCGAGCTCGCGATTGAACAGCGCGACCTTTTTCCAGGGCAGGTTTTCGTAGGCGTCCAGCGTGATGGGCGGCAGCGGCGCGGTTTCCACCTCCGGGTCGATCCCCTCGGGATCGTCGGTGAAGCACATGAAGCGGAACGGCCGCTCCATGTGACGGGCGACCATGGCGCGGAGCCGGTTGACGTAGTGCGGCCCGTAGACGGTGCCCCACTTCATGCAGACGATGTTGACGGGAGCTGTCATCTTGCCTTGTTTCGGGGCAGGGGCCCCGCAAGGGGCGTCGAAGCTTCGATCCGCCTATAAGAAACGGGCGTATGTGACAAGCTGGCGGCAGCGGACATTCGATTCGATCGGTCGTCCGTTCCAGGCTCCGGCAGGTCCGGCGACTCTCCCCAGGCTAAGAGATCCGATGGCCGTTTCCCCACCCTCTCCCGTGAAGACCGCCCTCGTCACGGGCGCGGCGCGCCGCATCGGACGCGCCATCGCGGAGGATCTCGCCGCCCACGGCTACCGCGTCGCGCTGCACTGCCACCACTCGGTGGACGCGGCGGAGGCGCTGGCGGCCGCGCTGCGCGAGGGCGGGGGGGATGCCTGCGTCGTGACAGCCGATCTCGCCGATCTGGAGGGGCTCGATGCACTGGTCCGGCAGGCCGTCGACGCCCTCGGCCCGCTTGGCGTCCTGGTGAACAACGCCTCGATGTTCGGCAACGACGAGTTCACCGCCATGACGCCGGAGAGCTTCCGTGCCCACATGGCGGTCAATGCCGGCGCGCCGCTCTTTCTGGCGCAGGCGTTCGCGCGTCGACTGGACGCCAAGGCGCACGGCCTCGTGGTCAATGTCACCGACCAGCGAGTTCAAAAACCCGTGCCCGGACACTTTTCCTATGGCCTGTCGAAGGCCACATTGGACCGTGCGACGATCACCATGGCCCAGGCGCTGGCGCCGCGCGTTCGCGTCAATGCCATCGCGCCGGGCCCTGTCCTGAAGAGCGCGCGTCAGTCGGACGAGGACTTCGCACGCCAGACCGGTGCGCTGCTTCTCGGGCACGGTCCGTCGCTCGACGAATTCGGCGCCACGGTGCGCTTCCTGGCCGCAACGCCGTCGATCACCGGGCAGACCATCCTGCTCGACGGCGGCCAGCACCTGGCCTGGGAGACGCCGGACGTCCTGGGGATTGTTGAATGACCAATCAGACTTCCGCTGAAGTCCAGAGCCCGCCGAAACCGGGCAAGGCCGCCGTGCCCGCCGACGACGCCTTCGAGCGCATCGCCCTGGAGCCCGTCGCCGAGACTCCGGACGGGGAGACTGCGCGCACCGGTGCCGATCTGATCGGCGATCTCGTCAAGCGCCTGCCCAATGCGCCGGGCGTCTACCGGATGCTCGATAAAAAGGGCGACGTCCTCTATGTCGGCAAGGCGCGCAGCCTGAAGAAGCGGGTGGCGAACTACGCCCGGCCCACCGGCCTGCACTACCGCACGCTGACGATGATCTCGGCGACGGTGGCGATGGAATTCGTCACCACCCGCACCGAAACCGAGGCGCTGCTGCTCGAGGCGAACCTCATCAAGCGCCTCAGGCCGCGCTTCAACGTGCTTTTGCGCGACGACAAGTCGTTTCCCTACATTCTCATCACCGGCGACCACGAGGCACCGCAGATCGTCAAGCACCGCGGCGCGCGCAGCAAGAAGGGCGCCTATTTCGGGCCGTTCGCCTCCGCCGGCGCCGTGAACCGCACCATCAACGCGCTGCAGAAGGCCTTCCTGCTGCGCTCGTGCACGGACTCCGTCTACGAGAGCCGCACCCGGCCGTGCCTGCTTTTCCAGATCAAGCGCTGCGCCGGACCGTGCACCGGCGAGATCGACATCGATGGCTACCGCCACCTGGTCGACGAGGCGCACACCTTCCTCGCCGGCAAGAGCAAGGCGGTGAAGGCGGAGCTTGCCACGGAGATGGAGCGGGCGTCGGAGCGGCTCGATTTCGAGCAGGCGGCGCGCTACCGCGACCGGCTGGCGGCGCTGTCGCACATCCAGTCGCACCAGGGCATCAACCCGCAGGGGATCGAGGAGGCCGACGTCTTCGCGGTCCACCAGGAGGGCGGCCAGACCTGCATCCAAGTGTTCTTCTTCCGCACCGGCCAGAACTGGGGCAACCGCGCCTACTTTCCCAAGGCCGACGCCCACTGGTCGCTGGCGGAAGTGCTGGAGAGCTTCCTCGCCCAGTTCTACGACGACAAGCCGTGCCCGCGCCTGATCCTCCTGTCCGAGCAGCTGCCGGAGCAGGAGCTCCTCGCCCAAGCGCTGGCGGAGCGGGCCGAGCGTAAGGTCACGGTCGCCGCACCCCAGCGCGGCACCAAGCGCGAGCTGGTCGACCATGCGCTGCAGAACGCCCGCGAGGCGCTGGGCCGCAAGCTCGCCGAGAGCGCCAGCCAGACGACGCTCCTGAAGGGCGTGGCCGATGCGTTCGGGCTGGAGGCACCGCCGCGCCGTATCGAGGTCTACGACAACTCCCACATCATGGGCACCAACGCCGTCGGCGGCATGATCGTCGCCGGGCCGGATGGCTTCGCCAAGGCGCACTATCGCAAGTTCAACATCAAGTCGGAGGACGTCACGCCGGGTGACGATCTCGGCATGATGCGCGAGGTGCTGGAGCGTCGCTTCAAGCGGCTGCTCAGGGAGGCCGGTCCGCGCGGCGAGCGCGAGGCGCCGCAGGAGGGTGTCGGGCCATGGCCGGACCTGGTGCTCATCGACGGCGGCGCGACCCAGCTCGCCGCGGCGCGCGAGGTGGTTGCGGATCTCGGTATCGAGGGCCTGCCGATGGTGGGGGTGGCCAAGGGCGTCGACCGTGACGCCGGTCGCGAGGAGTTCCACATCCCCGGCCGCAAGCCGTTCCGGCTGCCGCCGCGCGATCCCGTGCTCTACTTCGTGCAGCGCCTGCGCGACGAGGCTCACCGCTTCGCCATCGGCACCCACCGGGCCAAGCGCTCCAAGGAGATCGCCGCCAATCCGCTGGACGAGATCCAGGGCATCGGCGCCGCACGCAAACGCGCGCTCCTGCGCCATTTCGGCACCGCCAAGGCCGTCTCCAAGGCCGGCATCGAGGATCTCCTCTCCGTCGACGGCATTTCCGAGGCCATGGCGCGCTCGATCTATTCCCACTTCCACGAGAGCGGCGGCTGAGGCGGCAGGACCCCTTTGCTCGGCGCGACGGTCGGGATAAGAGCCGGGACCATGGGTTCCCGTGTTGCTCCCCCGTCCGCCGCGATTCTCACGGCCGCGCCGCGCCTGCGCACGACGCTCGCCACCCTGGCGATCGTGCTGGCCGCGCTCGGCTTCGGCTCCGTCGCCTTCTTCGCCCGATCGCTGGCCGACGCGGGCATCGCGTCGCCCGTCATCGCGCTGTTCCGCTTCGGCTTTGTCGCTCTCGTCCTGCTGCCCGTCGGGCTGGCGGCGCGCGGCAAGGGCCGGCCTGTCCTCTGGGCGCTGGGGGCGGGCTTCGCCATGGGGATCGGCTGGACCGGCTACGTCGCCGCCATCAAGGTGGCTCCGGTGGCGAGCGCCGGCGTCGTCTACATGTCCTATCCCGTCTTCGCGCTGCTGTCCGCCTGGGTGCTGCTCGGCCAGCGCCCGGCGGTGCGCTCGCTCGCGGCGGCCGCCCTGATCCTCGGCGCGGCGGTGCTGGCGCTGGGGCCCTCGCGGCTGCCGGCCGAGGCGGTCTGGGCGCTGCTCGTCTCGTTCGCCGCGCCGGTCACCTTCGGCACGTCCATCGCCATCCTCACCGGCAAGCTTGCCGCGCTGACGCCGCTGGAGCGCGTCTTCTTCGCCGCCCTCGGCGCCACCATCGGACTGCTGCCCATGCTCGCCGGCGTCGAGGCCGACGCGCTTCTTCCCGAGACGGTCGACGGCTGGGCACTGATTGCCGGCATCGCTGTGCTCACCGCGCTCCTGCCGCAGCTCCTCTACGTGATCGCGGCGCCCGCCATCGGGGCGGCCCGCACGGCGATGGCCGGCAGTGTCGAGCTTCCCACCATGTTCGTCATCGGCTGGCTGGCCTTCGGCGAACCGCTCAGCCTGGCGCAACTCGCCGCCGGCGCCGCGGTGCTCGTCGCCGTGGTCCTCACTCCGCCACTGGCGCCACCGGCGGCCCTGGCGCCGTCGGTCACCGGAGACGACCGGACGGGCGATCCCGCCTGACGGCCTCGCGAGGGAACGTCCCCGCCGCCAGCCCGTTGCGTTGACGGCGGCCGCGCCCTGTGGTCTGTCGGGCCTTGAGGGGCTGGCCCCGCCCTTGCTTTCCGGTCAGAGCATGAGCCGCAGCGACGCCTTCACCGTCCCCAACCTCCTGACCTACCTCCGCATCGTGGCCGTGCCGGTCATCGCGGTGCTGTTGCTCGTTCCCGATCCGACGGCCCGCTGGGTGGCGGTGGTGCTCTATGTCGCCGCCGCGCTGACGGACTATCTCGACGGCTACCTCGCCCGCGCCCTGGACCAGTTTTCGCCGCTGGGCCGCATGCTGGACCCGATCGCCGACAAGCTGATCGTCGCTGCATTGCTGATCGCGCTGTCCGCCGATGGCTCCATCGACGGCCTCCATGTGCTCGCCGCGGTGTTCATCATGATGCGCGAGATCTTCGTGTCGGGCCTGCGCGAGTTTCTCGGCGGAACGGTGGTCATTCACGTCTCCAAGCTCGCCAAGTGGAAGACGACGGCGCAGCTCGTCGCCATCGCCGTCCTCATGGTGGCGCCGCTGCTCGGCTCCGCCGCCACGGCGACGGAATGGCTGGGCCTGGCAATCCTCTGGATTGCCGCCATCCTGACCGTCTACACCGGCTATGATTATCTGAAGGGTGGATTGCCCCACGTCCTGAACGAGGCCGAGTGATGCGTGTCGTCTATTTCGCCTGGGTGCGCGAGCGGGTCGGACTGGAAGAGGAAGACGTCGAGGTTCCGGCGGAGGTGAAGACCGCCGGCGATCTCGTGTCCTGGCTGCGCGAGCGCAGCCCGGGCCACGCCTTCGCGCTAGAGGAGCCCGACATCATCCGCATCGCCGTCGACCGGGTGCACGCCCAACCGGACCAGCCCATCGCCGGCGCACGCGAGGTGGCGCTGTTTCCGCCGATGACGGGCGGATAGCGATTTCAGGTAAGGTGAGCACCGGTTTCCCGTCCGAATTCGCGACTGGACAATCGGTTGGAGCGCAGATGGCCAATTCCCCTTCCAGGACTGTCCCGACCCCGATGGCTGATCCAGCCGCCGTCGAGCCGTCCGTCCGCGTCGGCACCGACCCCATCGACGTCGCCGCCGAGACCGACGCGCTGACCGCCGGCCGCACCGACGTGGGAGCGGTCGTCGCTTTCACCGGCCTCTGCCGCGACGAGGCAGGCCGGCTCGCGGTGCTGGAGCTGGAACACTATCCCGGCATGGCCGAGGCCGAGATCGGCCGGATCGCGGCGCAGGCTGCCGCCCGCTGGCCGCTGCTCGGGCTCAGGGTCGTGCACCGGTCGGGTCCCATCCGGCCGGGCGAGGTGATCGTGCTGGTGGCCGCCGCCTCCGCCCACCGCGCCGCCGCCTTCGAGGCGGCCTCCTTCCTGATGGACTTTCTCAAGACCCGGGCGCCCTTCTGGAAGAAGGAGCATCTTGCCGACGGGTCCGAGGGCAGCTGGGTCGAGGCCCGCGACGCCGACGACGCGGCTGCCGAGAAATGGGCTCATCTGCGAACCGAGGGATGAAGAAGGCCCGGCGGGTCGCTCGCGCCGCCTGAGCGTCCGTCCGCCCAGCGGATTCCTTACTCGGCGTCCGCGTCGGCTTCTTCCGGATCCTCGAAGAAGAGAAGCAGCGCCGCGAGTGTCTCGTCGGGGGCCTCTTCGCACAGGAAATGCCCGGAATCGATCTGCTGGCCGTCCACCTCGTCCGCCCAGTCGGCCCAGATGGAGAGCGGCGTCTCGTCGCCGGCGGGTATCCCGTGGGAGCCCCACAGCACGCAGGTCGGCGCCGCGATCTTCCGGCCGGCGTCGAAATCGTCCCTGTCGGCGTCCCAGTCCGACGTCGCGCCGGCCCGGTAGTCCTCGCAGGTGGCGTGCATCCGCTCGGTCTGGGAGTAGAAGGCGCGGTAATGGCCGAGCGCCCGCTCGTCGAAGGCGGAGAGGTTGCCGCTCTTCGTCCAACTGGCGATGGTGTAGTCCAGATACTGGCCGGGTGCTCGCGCAATCAGCAATTCCGGCAGCGGTTCGGGCTGGGCCAGGAACAGCCAGTGATAGGTCTTCATCGCCCGGTTGACGTCGAAGCCGTCCCACATGGCCTTGGTCGGCACCACGTCGAGAACGGCGAGCTTCTCCACGGCCTCGGGAAAGTCGAACGCCAGCCGGTAGGCGACCCGCGCGCCCCGGTCGTGGCCGGCGATGCGAAAGCTCGGGAAGCCGAGCCGGTTCATCACCGCGACGATGTCCTTCGCCATTGCCCGCTTGGAGTAGGCGCCTTGGTCGGCCCCCGGCCCGGCGAGGCCGCTCTGGCCGTAGCCGCGCAGGTCGGGCAGGACCACCGTGTAGCGGGTGGCCAGTGCCGGCGCGATCCGGTGCCACATGGCGTGGGTCTGCGGGAAGCCGTGCAGGCAGACGAGCGGCGGGCCTTCACCCCCGATCCGGCAGAAGATCTGCGTTCCGTCCCCTTCGATCGTCTCGGACCGGAAGCCGGCGAAAAGGTCGGGCAGATCGGCCATGGGGCACTCTCGCGACTGGGGGGACACACGACACTAGGGGCGGATGGCGGCGAGCATGGAGGCGGCCTCGCCAGCGCGCAAGGGCACGGGCGAGACGGGCGACACGCCGTGGCATTTCTGCCGCGCCGGTCGGATCAGTCCCCGCATTCCGCGGCGCGCCTCAGCAGAAAGTCCCGCTCACGGGCGTTGCGGCTCAGGCTGGCGGCGCGCTCGAACTGGGCCTTCGCCTCCGCGTTTCGGCCGGCGCGCCGCAGGAAGTCGCCCCGCGCGGCGGGCAGTGGCGCATAGGCCGAGAGGGCTGGCGCGGTTTCGATTTCGGCAAGCAGTCCGAGCCCCGAATCCGGTCCGAAGGCCATCGAATGGGCGACGGCCCGGTTCAGCGCGACGACGGGAGAGGGGAGGGCGTCCAGGAGCCGGTCATAATGGCGGGCAATCGCCGGCCAGTCTGTCGCGTCCGCCGTGGCTGCCCGCGCGTGACAGGCGGCGATGGCAGCCTGCAGACGGTAAGGACCCGGCGGGCCGGGGAGCGCGTCTGCGCGGGTCAGCGTCTCCAGCCCTTGCCGAATCAGCAGCCGGTCCCATCGGGCCCTGTTCTGTTCCGGGAGCGGGATCGACGATCCGTCGGGAGCGGTTCGGGCATCGAGCCGCGAGGCCTGCAGGTCCATCAGCGCCGACAGGCCCAGACCCTCCGCCTCGTCGGGCGCGAGGCCGACCAGAATTCGCCCGAGGCGGCGTGCCTCTGCACACAGGGCGGGCCGGATCAGGTCGTCTCCGGCCGTTGCCGCGTAGCCCTCGTTGAAGATCAGATAGACCACCTCCAGCACGGAGGCGAGCCGGGTTTCGCGCTCGCTTCCGTGCGGGACCTCGAACGCGAGATCGGCCGCCTTGATTGCCTTCTTGGCGCGGACGATGCGCTGGGCGACGGCGGCCTCGCTGGACAGGAACGCGCGGGCGATCTCGTTGGTGCTCAGCCCCCCGACAAGCTTGAGGGTCAGCGCGGCGCGGGCCTAGCGCGACAGGATCGGATGGCAGGCGGTGAAGATCAGGCCCAGCAGCTCGTCGCCGATGTCGTCGTCGAGAGCGGCCTCGATCGCCTCCGCCGGGTCCTGCTCGGTCGCCTCCAAGTCGCGGCCGATCTCGGCATGCTTTTCCGTTCGCATCCGCTCGTGCCGGATGCCGTCGATGGCGCGGCGCTTCGCGATCGCCATCAGCCATGCGCCGGGACGCTCCGGCACACCGGTCTTCGGCCACTCCCGGAGCGCTGCGACGAGCGCGTCCTGGGCGAGTTCCTCGGCCCGGTCCGTGTCGCGCAGCATGCGGGCGAGCCCGGCGACAAGGCGCGCGCGCTCCATGCGGAAGACCGTCTCTATGGCCTGCGTCGTCTCGGAGTGCGGCATGGCTCAAACTCTGACGGCTGACGGGGGACGGTTTCTCTCGCGGACGCTCTCGCGCTGCGCCTGGCGCCTCAGTCGCTGTCCAGCTCGAGCGCCGCCTGGATCAGCCGGCCAAGATAGCGCTGCAGCGCCTCCTCAGACATGGATGCGATCACCGGCAGTTCCAGCACATAGCGGGTGAGGGCGAAGCCGAGAACCTGGCTGGACACCAGCGCGGTTTTCCAGTCGCTCGCGCCGGTCGGATCGATCGCCCGGATCGCCGGGACCACCTGCGAGGCGAAGACGGCGCGCATCCGCTCCTTTGCTTCGGGCTGGGTGGCGGCGGAGCGCAGCAGGACGCGCAACCCGGGCGCGGTGCGCGGATCGCTCCACAGGGTGGTGAAGTGACGGGCCAGCGTGTGCCCGATCGCGTCGGCGGGGACCCCATCGAGATCGGGCAGGTGAAGATCGATGGTGCCTGCGGCGGCGAACAGTTG
The DNA here is from genome assembly GCF_000374525.1 of Amorphus coralli DSM 19760. Lineage (GTDB taxonomy): Bacteria > Pseudomonadota > Alphaproteobacteria > Rhizobiales > Amorphaceae > Amorphus > Amorphus coralli. The sequence continues at coordinate 326,369 of NZ_KB894574.1, read as the reverse complement.
CTCCTTCGAGCCGAAATAGCGGATGACCAGCGACGGGTCGGCCGCGGCCGCGGCCGCGATGTCGCGCACGGAGGCGCCGGCGTAGCCGTGCTCGGCGAACAGCGCCTTGGCGGCGGCGAGGATGCGGGCGCGGGTGAGGGCCGATTTTGTCGGGGAGGGAGACTTCGCCATGGGCGAGCTATGTCAACATGCGTTGACTTCTGCAAGCAAAAGGCGTATGTCAACATCCGTTGAAATCCGGGGGAGGGTTCGCCATGCACTCCCGTTTCGCGTCCCTGCTCTTTGCCATCTGCCTCTCCGTCACCGCGACCGCTGCCGCGCTTGCGGCCTTCGGGGCGCCTGTCGGCTTCATCCTCGCCGTCCTCTGCCTGATCGCCACCCTCGCGTGGCTATGGGCTGGAGAGGTGCCTGAGGCCGAGGGGCTCCTGTCGCTCTATCTCGCCCTCGTCCCGCTGGTTCTGCTTCTGCAGACCCTGCGCTATGGGGGCGGCTGGGTTGCCGGGTTTGGCCCGCTGGTCGCGACCGGCTCGGTCGGTCCGGGTCTCACCGACGCGCTCTGGTTCCTGGTCTTCGTCTGCGCGCCAGTGTCGGCGGCAGCACTGGGCGGCTTCGCGCTGGCCGTCCGTCATCCGCTCGGCTGGCTGATGGCGTGGTGGGCCGCTCTCTGGGCCATCGCCGAGGCGCTGCTGCAGGTGGCGCTCGCCGGTGCCGGGGGCTGGTCGGCCCTGGATGCCGCGGGCCTTGTCGTGGCCGCTGCGCTGGTCGTCGTCGGTGCGCTGCTCCTGCAGCGGCTCGGCGCCGGAAAGGCGCGACCGCGCCCCGAGCCGGCCCTTCCGGATCCCCGCAGGCGCCGTCTCTGGGCCGTGCTGTTCGTCGCGCTGGCCCTCGTCTACGCCGCCACCCTCTACGTTGAGGCGGGTCTCCTGGTGGTCGGGGTCATCATCGGCTCCATGATGGGCGGACTGATCGGCTGGTGGCACACCACGTCGCTGAGGCCCGCCGATCCGGCGCGCCTGCTGCCGCTGCTCCTGCTGATGCTCGCCTTCTTCTATGTCCATGTCGGCGAGGAGACGCTCACCGGCTTCAACCAGGCCATCGCCGCGCTCACCGGCAACCCGTGGCCGGAGGACCGGTTCCTGCTGATCATCGCGCTGGCCGGTCCGGTCGTCTGGTTCTTCGCCGCCTGGAGCCTGTGGAAGGGCCAGGCGGCGGGCAATTTCCTGCTCTGGTTCCTGATCGTCGGCATGATCCTCGGCGAGCCGGCGCACGTGCTCATCTTTCCCGTCGTGGTGATGATCGAGCACGGCGGCGGCTATGCCTACTTCTCCGGCATGTACTCCGCCCTCGTCCCGATGATCCCGGCCATTCTGGCGCTGGCCGAGATCCTGCGCACCCGGCGGAAGACGGCATGATCGGCCGCACGCTTCTCGCCGGCCTCGCCGTGCTCGCACCGGCGCCGGCGGTCGCGCACGGCTTCGCCGGCAGCGGCTGGCTGCATCCGCTCACCGGGCCCGACCACATGCTGGCCATGGTGCTGGTCGGCGCCTGGAGCGCCCAGCTCGGGGGGCGCGGCCTGTCGGCGGTTCCGGCGGCCTTCGTCGCGGCGATGGCGGCGGGTGCCCTCACCGCACGGGCCGGCCTGGTCCTTCCGGGAACGGAGGCAGCGATTGCGGCGTCCGGGGTCGCCCTCGGGGTGGCGGTGGCGCTGGCGCGGCCGGTGGCGGTCCCGTTCGCCGCGACGGCCACCCTTGTGTTCGGCTGGGCGCATGGCGCCGCCCACGGCGTCGAGATGCCGGCTGCGGCGGGCATCGATTATGCCATCGGCTTCCTCGTCACCACGGCCGGCCTGCATGCCGCCGGTCTGGCGGGGGCGGGTCTGCTACTCGATCAGGAGCGGGGCCCATCGACGCTCCGGGTGCTTGGCACGGCCGGAGCCCTCGGGGGGCTTGCTTTCCTGCTTCCGGTGCTCGCCTGACCGTCAGGACGCGGCGCGCGCGACCCGGCCCTGCCACACAGCGAGCAGCGGTACCACCACGAGCTCCAGGCCGAGCCCCGCAACATGCGGCGCGGATGGCGCGCCGTGGAGGACCAGCGACAGGAGCCGGGCAAGCCCGCCGATGACCACGGCGGTGGCCGCCAGACGGAACAGCGCCGTCTTGCGCTCGATGGCCGGAACCGTGGTCCAGAAACCAATTCCCACGGCCAGGAAGATGCCGGACAGGTACCGTAGGTGGCTGTCGAGATCGACGGGCCACTCCGCCGCGTCCGCGAATGCCGACGGGCCGAGGATCACGCCTGCGAGACCGGCGGAGACCGGCACCAGGGCCAGAACAGCGACCACGATCTGGAGACAGCGCTTGCTGGTGGCAGCGGTCATGGCGTCTGGAGCCTCCCGTCGGGGCCTGGATGCGAAACCGCCGGCGGAGTGCGCCGGCGGCTGGTCGGTTTCCGGAGCTACGCAGCGCCAGCGGCGCTGGATCTGCTCGCCTTCAGGTCTTCGCGGACCCGGCGTGGACGCGATCCATCTCCGCCGCCATGGCCTCTTCCATCTCGGGACCGAAGTCGGCAGCCTCGTAGAGCGGCCGGATCTCCAGCTCGCTCGGGCCCGGCATCGGGTTGGGGCAGCGCTTGGCCCATTCCACCGCCTCGGCGAGGTCCTTCACCTCCCAGAGCCAGAAGCCCGCGACCAGCTCGCGCGTCTCCGCGAACGGTCCATCGATCACCGTGCGGTCCGGACCGTCGAAGGCAATCCGCTTGCCCTGCGATGAGGGCTTCAGCCCGTCACCCGTCAGGATCACGCCGGCTGCGGCCAGTTCCTCGTTGAACTTGCCCATGGCCTCCAGAAGCTCCATCGACGGCATCACACCGGCTTCTGAATCCTCCGTCGCCTTCACCATCACCATCACGCGCATCGTCTCGTCTCCCTTTGCGATGTGCAGGCCGCCGTCCGGCCCGATGCCCTCACGACGAACGGCGCAGACCAGAATCGACAGGGGCACGCAAAAAAAGTTCGGGCGATGGCGGAGGTATTACGAAGCAGCGCACTCGGCGTGAGCGGCAAGCAATCAGCGGTTCAGCGCCTTCGCCCCGATGTCGGTGCGGTGGAAGCCGCCGGGCCAGTCGACCTTGGCGACGGCCGCATAGGCCTTGTCGCGCGCCTCGGCGATGGTCGCGCCCTTCGCGGTGACGCCCAGCACGCGGCCGCCCTTGGCCACCAGCTTTTCGCCATCCTTCGCGGTTCCGGCGTGGAAGACCACCGTGTCCGGCCCGTCCAGCCCTTCGAGCCCGCGGATCTCGCTGCCCTTCTCCACCGGGCCGGGATAGCCCTTCGCCGCGAACACCACGGTCATTGCCGGTTCGTCCGACCAGGCGACCGTCTCGCCGGCCAGCCGCCCTTGCGCCGCTGCCATCAGCAGGGTCGCGAGGTCGCTTTCCAGCCGCATCATCAGCGCCTGGCACTCCGGATCGCCGAAGCGGACATTGTATTCGATCAGCTCCGGGCCCTTGTCCGTGATCATCAGCCCGGCATAGAGCACGCCCTTCACCGGCGTGCCCCGCGCCTTCATGGCGGCCACCGTCGGCTCGACAATCTCGCGCATGGTCCGCGCGATCATAGCCTCCGTCATCACCGGCGCCGGCGAATAGGCGCCCATGCCGCCGGTGTTCGGTCCCTCGTCGTTGTCGTAGGCGCGCTTGTGGTCCTGCGCGGTGGCGAGCGGCAGCACCGTCTCGCCGTCGGTCACGGCGAAGAAGCTCGCCTCCTCGCCGACGAGCTTCTCCTCCAGCACCACCTCCGCGCCGGCGGATCCGAACGAGCCGGCGAAGCACGCCTCGATGGCGGCGGTGGCGTCCTCCACCGTTTCCGCCACGACGACGCCCTTGCCGGCGGCGAGCCCGTCGGCCTTCACCACGATGGGAGCGCCCATCTCGGCGAGCGCCGCCAGCGCGTCCTCGCGGGTGGCGGCACGGCGATAGGCGGCGGTGGGGATCGAGGCCTCCGAGCACAGCTCCTTGGTGAAGCCCTTGGAGCCTTCCAGTGCGCTCGCCGCCCTGGACGGCCCGAACGCGGCGATGCCGGCGGCCTCCAGCGCATCGACCAGTCCGCCGACCAGCGGCGCTTCCGGCCCGACCACGACGAGATCGATGGCATTGGCCTCGCAGAAGCCGATCACGGCGGCATGGTCGTCGGCGTTAAGCGCCGTGGTTTCCGCGATCGCCGCGATGCCGGCGTTGCCCGGCGCCACCACCAGCCGCTCGGTGAGCGGCGACTTCAGGAGCGCCCAGGCCAGCGCATGCTCGCGGCCACCGCCGCCGATCAGGAGGATGTTCATGGATGCGTGGATGCCTCAGCCGCAGAATGGATCGTGCCGCCTTTAGCATCGCGCCCGCGACCGGTCGAGCCGCTTGACCCGGGCGCGGGGCTGCGCGATGTCGGCACGATGCACCCCGCAATCCGCCGGAGCCCGTCATGACCCGCAGCGCTTCCCTTCCCGATACCGTCCGGGGCCACTGGGTGGAGCGGTGGTCGCCGGCCTGGTTCCTGCCCTATGCCCGCATGGCGCGGCTGGAGCGCCCGGTGGGCTGGCAGCTGCTCTTGTGGCCGTGCTGGTGGTCGCTGGCGCTGGCCAGCAACGCGGCGGGCGAGCCCTGGCCGAACCCATGGCACTGGCTCCTGTTCCTGATCGGCGCGGTCTCCATGCGCGGCGCCGGCTGCGTCTTCAACGACATCGTCGACAAGGATCTCGACGCCCAGGTCTACCGCACCCGCAATCGGCCGATCCCGTCCGGCCAGGTCAGCCGCAAGCAGGCGGCCGTCTTCCTGGTGATCCTGGCGCTGATCGGGCTGGCGGTGCTCCTGCAGTTCAACCGCTTCACCGTCCTGATGGGTTTCGCTTCGCTCGGCGTGGTGGCGATCTACCCGTTCATGAAGCGCATCACCTACTGGCCGCAGTTCGTCCTCGGCCTCGCCTTCTCCTGGGGCGCGTTCCTGGGCTGGACGTCGGTGTTCGGATCGCTCGGCTGGCCGGCGGTGCTGATCTACACCGCCTCGATTGCCTGGACAATCTTCTACGACACCATCTACGCCCACCAGGACAAGGAGGACGACGTGCTGGTCGGCATCAAGTCCACCGCCCTCCTGTTCGGGCCGCGCACCAAGCCGATCCTGTCGGCCTTCGGGACGCTGACGGTGGCGGTCCTGGCGCTCGCCTGCTGGCTGGCCGGGGTCGGGCCGCTGGCCTATGTCGGCCTCGCCGGCTTCGCGGCGCATCTCGCCTGGCAGGTGAAGGTGCTCGACATCGCCGAGCCGATGGTCTGCCTCAGGCTCTTCCGTTCCAACTGGCACGCCGGCTGGTTCTTCTTCGCCGGGCTGGTGGCCGACGCGCTGGTCAGGAACGGCGGGTTCGTGTGAGAGGTGAGGGAGAGGCTGCGAGCTGTGGCTTGTTTTCTTATCCGCTCACGCGAGCTCACTTCGTTCGCCGCTGCGCGGGCGCAGCCTCCGGCCGGCGGGCGGTCGCCCGCTGGTTGGCGTGATACCGCAGGGCCGGTGCTGGTTTCTGGAACGAAACGACCTCCGCTTTTCCGGACAGCACCCACCAGCGCGCGACTGCGCGCCGCCCGGTCAGGGCGCCCACCCGGAGCCGGTGAGCGCTAGCGAACTCGGCGTGAGGGGTTAAAGACTAATTCCGCGCGATGATCTCGCGCTCTTCCCGGTAGACCCGCGGGGCGCCCGGCGTTCCGGCCGTCCGCCGGCGGGCGAAGCGGGAGCGCCGGCCGACCAGGGCCGAGCCCTTGCGGCGGGGCGACGGCTTTTCCGCGAACACGGCGCCGAGCTGGTCGAGACGGGCCGACACGCCGCCGGTCTGGTCGAGCACCAGCAGCGGACGCTCCAGGGCCTGGCCCCAGGCGCGCCAGGCGGCACCGATCTCGGTGGTGCAGGTGCCGCTCGCCAGCGGAACCGACAGGCTCGGGTCCGGATGGCACAGCGTCAGCCGGAAGGTCGGCCCCGCCGCAGCGTCGTGGTGGGCGCTCACCGCCACGCCGCGGTAGGCCGCCATCGGCACCACGGCCGTGTCGGTCCCCTCCGGTCCAACCCGCCGGATCAGAGCGCGGTCTCTGTCGAGGTGCACGTTCAGCGTTGCGTCGTCGACTGTGACGGTGAACTTGGCCGGCACCTTGCAGGCGCCGGCGTGGTGTTCGACCGCTGCATCGAGCGCACCCGCCTGCGTCTCGTGAAGGGCCTGGATCATAACGCATCTCCTACTGAGGCGGCCGGCGTCTTGGGTGGCCGGTCCGCGTCCGATGGAGAGGACTATAGCGGGGCCACTTTTCGGCCCCATTAAACGGCGCATCACAATGCCCGGTATCGCGGTGACCTTTCCTAAACCAAATCCCGCCGGCCGCTTCCGCCGGGGCGTGCGGCTTGCGCGCGGGCTGCCCGCTCCGTACATGACGCACAGACATGGCGCCGCTCCGCTTTCTCCGCGGATTTGCCGCGCCGCCGAGTTCCGTCACCCGCCCCGTCCTTCACCCGCAGGATTTTCATGACCGATGCGACCGACCTTTCCGCGCTGACCGAGGTTGCCGACCGGCTGGTGGGCGCGGCGCGTTCGGCCGGTGCCGACGAGGCCGACGCGGTCGTCGTGCACGGCACCGCGCTCTCCGTCTCCGTGCGCGAGGGCAAGGTCGAGGAGACCGAGCGCGCCGAATCGGCCGATCTCGGCCTGCGGGTCTTCGTCGGCCGGCGCTCGGCGATCGTCTCCGCAAACCTCACCGAGGATCCCGCGACGTTGGCCGAGCGCGCCGTGGCCATGGCCCGCGTCGCGCCGGAGGATCCCTATGCTGGCCTCGCCGATCCCGCCCGGCTCGGCCGCAGCACCGCCGATCTCGACCTGGAAGATGACGGCCTCCCGGACGCCGAGCCGCTGACGCGCTCCGCCCACCGGCTGGAGGACGCGATGATGAAGGTCGCCGGCGTCACCCGCTCGGGCGGTGCCTCGGCCAGTGCTTCGGCGGGCGGCATCGTGCTGGTGACCTCGACCGGCTTCTCCGACGGCTACCGCGTCACCCGCCACGGTCGCTCGGCTTCCGCCATTGCCGGCGGCGGCTCGCATATGGAGCGCGACTACTGGGCGGAAGGCCGGGTGCACCTGTCCGACATGCCGTCGGAGGCCACCATCGGCGAGCGCGCCGGCGAGCGCGCCGTCCGCCGGCTCGAGCCTGAGAAATTGACCACCCGCAAGGCCGCGGTCATCTTCGAGCCGCGCATCGCCACCAGCCTTGTCGGCCATCTTCTCGGCGCGGTGAATGGCGCGTCCATCGCCCGCAAGACCAGCTTCCTGCGCGAAAGGATGGGTCAGAAGATCTTCGCCGACGGCATCCGCATCTCCGACAACCCGTTTCGCCGGCGCGGCCCCTCCTCGCGCCCGTTCGACGGCGAGGGCGTCCCCGGCGAGGCGTTCGACATCATCGAGGACGGCGTGCTGCGGCGCTGGCTTCTGGACTCCGCCACCGCGCGTGAGCTGGGCACCGAGACCAACGGCCGCGCCCGGCGCGGTGTCGGAGGTCCGGGACCGGGCGCCACCAATGTCACGCTGCATGCCGGGACCCGGACGCGTGACGAGCTCCTGCGCGACATCGGCCAGGGGTTGCTGGTGACCGAACTCATCGGCCAAGGCGTCAATCTCGTGACCGGTGACTATTCCCGCGGCGCTGCGGGATTCTGGATCGAGAACGGCGAGATTGCCTACCCGGTGAGCGAGATCACCATTGCCGGCAAGCTCGACGACATGTTCGCGCGCATGATGGTGGCGAACGATCTGGAAGAGACCCGCGCCGTGAACGCGCCGACGGTCGCCATCGAGGACATGACGATTGCCGGACGCTGACGCCCGATCCCCTCTTGCCGCACAGGACGCCGACGTGGCGCTTCTGGAGCGGGCCGCCCGCGCGGCCGGCGATATCGCGCTCGGCTTCTTCGACACCGACGTCAAGCGCTGGACCAAGGGCGACGAGTCGCCGGTGACGGAAGCCGACCTCGCCGTCGATGGCTATTTGCGCGAACACCTGTCCCGGGAGCGGCCCGGCTATGGCTGGCTGTCGGAGGAAACTGCCGACACATCCGATCGGCGCGAGCGGCGCACGGTGTTCGTCGTCGATCCCATCGACGGGACGCGTGCCTTCATCCGCGGCGCCGACGAATGGACCATTAGCCTGGCGATCGTTACCGATGGCCGCCCCACCGCTTCCTGCGTCTTCTGTCCGCGCCACGACGAGATGTTTGTCGCCGGAAAAGGGCAGGGCGCCTTCGTCAACGACCGGCGCATGCGGGCGGGACGCCAGGCCGTGCTGAGCGGCGCCCGGCTGGCCGGTCCGCGCAAGGTCATGGGCCACGAGGCGGCGAAGGCCGCAGGCGTCGACGTGGTGCCGTTCGTGCCCTCGCTCGCCTATCGGCTGGCCCTTGTCGCCGACGGACGGCTCGATGGCGCGGCGTCGACCCGCGGCCCCTGCGATTGGGATCTTGCGGGCGCAGACCTTTTGGTGCACGAAGCCGGAGGCCGTCTGTCGCAGCTGTCGGGGGAACCGCTGCTCTACAATCGGGAGCGTCCGGTTCATCCGCCGATCGCCGCGTCTGGCGAGCCGCTTCACGAGGCATTGCTTGCGTTGCTGGCGGCGACGCTGGCGGATCGGCCCAGGACGCAGGCGTGATCCCGGCCGGGCAACGCATGGCAGTCGAGGCTACCGGAATCGATCGCGTGCCACCGGTTCGGGTCGGTTCATTCCCACTTCATCGTGATCCACAGCGCGGAAGGATTGTCGGATGAACGAAGGCACCGAGCCGAAGCAGCTTCTCCATCTCGTCTTCGGCGGCGAACTCACCCATGTCGACCGGGTCGAGTTCAAGGACCTGTCGAAGCTCGACATCGTCGGTATCTATCCGGACTACAAGGCAGCCTACGATGCGTGGCGGGGCAAGGCCCAGGCCTCCGTCGACAACGCCCTGATGCGCTATTTCATCGTGCACATGCACCGGCTCCTCGACCCTGAGAAGGGCCACGAGCCGGACCACCACTGAGCGTCGATCGCGCCCACCCGGTTTCGCGGCGCGCGCCGCACGCGATCCGTGCGATGCTGAAGACGACCGGGACGGACGATCCGTTCCGCCGGCTGTTGTCCGGCCCGGGTATCGACCGGAACCGTCCGGTGCAGGACCCGTTGGTCCGGACGGCCGCCCAAACACCAATTGGCCCGCCATCTGGCGGGCGCCGAACCGGCAGGGTCTGCTGAGACGATGTGGAAACGCTTGATGCGCTCGGAAAAGGCCCGGCGCGCGCTCGGCCTGACCCTGGCCAACTATCTCAGCTTCGTGGACCGGACGAACAAGCTTCGGCTCGAGCCGGAAACCATGGTGGAGGACGCGGCGCCGCATCTGCCGGCCATCGTTGCCATGTGGCATGGCCAGCACTTCATGATGCCCTTCGCCCGCCCAAAGGAGTGGACCGACTGCCGGGTGATGATCTCGCGGTCGGCCGACGGGGACGTCAACGCGATTGCCGCTGCCCATCTTGGCCTTGGCCTGATCCGCGCCTCCGGGGGCCGTAACGCCCACCAGATCAGGAAGCGGCATGGCGTGCGGGGCTTCCTGCAGGCCATGACGGCGCTGGAGGAAGGGGCCGTCGTGGCGCTCACCGCCGACATTCCGAAAGGCCCGGCGCGCGTTGCCGGCGAGGGCATCGTCCAGCTCGCCAGCCGCTCGGGTCGCCCGGTAATTCCGGTCGCTTTCGCCACCAGCCGCCGCTTCAATCTCAATTCCTGGGACAAGGCCACGGTGAACCTGCCGTTCGGCCGCTCCGCCGCGGTCAGCGGTGAGCCGATTTATGTCGACCGGCATCTCTCCGACGAGGACCTGGAGGCGGCCCGCAAGCGCATCGAGGACGGGTTGAACGCCGTGACGGAGCGCGCCTACGCGATCGTGGACGGGCATGCGGGCTGACGCGATCCTCTACAGCTTCTGGCGCGGCCTGAGCCGCGCCGCGCGGCCCGTGCTCTATGGCCTGCTTCTGGTGCGCGTGCGCCGCGGCAAGGAGGATCCCGCCCGCCTCGCCGAGCGCCGCGGCCGGCCGTCGCTGCCCAGGCCGGAGGGCGCCCTCGTCTGGATCCACTGCGCCAGCGTCGGCGAGACCAACGCCGTGTTGCCGCTGATCGAGCGCCTTGTCGGGCTCGGCCTTCCGGTTCTGCTGACCACCACCACCGTCACCGCCTCGCGGGTCGCGGCGGAGAAGCTGCCGCCTGGGGCGCTGCACCAGTTCGCGGCGCTGGATGTCGTCACGTACCTGCACCGCTTCCTGCGCCACTGGCGCCCGAGCCTGGCACTCTTCGTGGAATCGGAACTCTGGCCCGTCGCGCTCGACGAACTCTCCCGCAAGGCAATTCCAGCCATCGTCGTCAACGGGCGCATGTCGAAGCGCTCGGCGCGGGGCTGGTCACGCGTCCCGCTGGTCCACCGCGCCATCTTCGGGCGCATCACCGAGGTGCTCGCCCAGTCCGCCGACGATGCCGACCGCTTCCGGGCGCTCGGTGTGGCGAAGGTGCGCGACGTCGGCAACATGAAATATGACGGCGCTGCGCTGTCGGCCGAACCGGATGCGCTGGACAGCCTGCGGGCGGCGCTGGGCGAAGGCCCGCGCTGGCTGGCCGCCTCGACGCATCCGGGCGAGGAGGACCTGGTCGCCGAGGCCCATGCGCGGCTGGAGGAGCGCTGGGCGGGCCTCGTGACCCTGCTGGTGCCGCGTCACCCGCAGCGCGGTCCGGAGATCCGCGCCAGGCTTGCCGAGGCCGGCCACACCGTGGCGCTGCGGTCCTCCGGCGAGCCGGTTCCGTCCGACGGCGGCATCTACATCGCCGACACGATCGGCGAACTCGGCCTGTTCTTCCGCCTTGCCGCCGTGGTGTTCATGGGCGGTTCGCTGGTGGAGAAGGGCGGGCAGAACCCGATCGAGCCCGGCCGCCTGGGATGCGGGGTGCTGGTCGGTCCGCACACCGACAATTTCTCCGCTGTCTACCGGACCTTCCTGAACGCCGGCGGGGCGGTTTCCGTCGCCGATGTCGAGACGCTGGTCGCCACTGTCGACCGCCTGCTGGCCGACCCGGAGGAAACCGCGGCCATCGCCGAGGCGGCCAGCCAGGTGGCGCTGGCCCATGGCGGCGCCGTCGAGCGGACGATGCTGGCGCTGAAGGATCACCTGCCGGCGGCGGGCGGCCCGGGAGCGGCCTCGTGAGACGCTCCGCCCCCCGCTTCTGGTGGGAGGGGGGACCGGCGGGTGTCGTGCTCGCGCCGTTCGGAGCGCTCGTCGGCTTCGTGGCCGGCCGCCGGTTGCGGCAGCCGCCGGCAGGCCGGCTCTCCATCCCCGTCGTCTGCATCGGCAACCCCACCGTCGGCGGGTCCGGCAAGACGCCGACGGCCATCGCCGTCGCCGGCATGCTGCGCGACGCGGGTCGCCGTCCCGCCTTCCTGCTGCGCGGCTATGGCGGCCGGATGGCCGGCCCGGTGGTGGTCGATCCGGCCACCCACACGGCGGTGGATGTTGGCGACGAGGCGCTGCTTCTTGCCCGCCACGCACCGACGGTGGTCTCCCGCGACCGGCTGGCCGGTGGGCAACTGGCCGAGCGTTCGGGTGCCGACGTCATTGTCATGGACGACGGCTTCCAGAATCCGAGCCTTCACAAGGATTTTTCCGCCCTCGTGGTGGATGCCGGCGTGGGCGTGGGCAACGGCCGGATCACGCCGGCCGGCCCGCTGCGCGCCGCGCTTGGCCCGCAGCTCGACCGGGCCGATGCGCTGATCCTGGTGGGGGAGGGTGCGCGGGGCGAAACTCTGGTGGACCTGGCGGCCGCGCGCGGCCTGCCGGTGGTTCGGGCTCGGCTGGAGCCCGCCGCAGAGCAGGATTTCGACGGCGCCCGGGTGCATCTTTTTGCCGGCATCGGCCGGCCGGACAAGGTCGCGGCAACGCTACGTGAGGCGGGGGCCGAGGTGGTTCGGCTCACCGCCTTTCCCGACCACCATCCCTACAGCGAGGCGGACGCGGAGCGGTTGTTGTCGGAGGCCGATCGCGACGGTCTGGATCTGGTGACGACGGAAAAGGATTGTGCCCGGCTCGCCGGTCTCGACGGCGCGCGCGGCCGGTTGGCGGCCAGGGCCCGTCCGATCGCCGTACGGCTCGTCTTCGATGACGAGACGGCCATGCGGGCCCGTCTTGCCCGCGTCTGTGGAGCGGCCTGAGCCTAACCCTTCGCTACCATCTCCTGGTGCCGGGCGAGAGCGGTTGCGGGATCCGCGTACGCCTCCTGCAGGTCGACGTTCCAGTAGCGCAGCTCGTCGAGCGGGATCGCTCGGCCGGTCACGGCGCAGCGCACGAAGCTGCCCGGCGCGATGACCTGGAAGTCGCCGTCCAGGTAGCGCACGCGCGCCTCGCCGTCGGGCTGTCCGGGGGTGTGGCGGTTCATGGCTGCCTCGTTCGGTGGTCTGGCCGGCCGGCTTGCGCCGGACCGTGGGCGTCAGTGTCAGGGCAAATAGGTCAGGCTGTCCAGAACCGGCCGTCAGCTCGTCGCGAAGAGGTGGCCGAGATCGGCGAAGGCCTTGAATTCCAGCGCGTTGCCGGAGGGATCGCGCAGGAACATGGTCGCCTGCTCGCCCGGCTCACCCTTGAAGCGCACGCGCGGCTCGATCACCCAGTCGATGCCGTCCGCCGTCTTGAGCCGGTCGCGCAGCGCCTCCCAGGCGTCCATGTGCAGCACCACGCCGAAATGCGGCACCGGCACGTGGTCGCCGTCCACCGGGTTGACGTGCGGCTTGGCGTTCATGCCGGGGTCGAGGTGCGCCACGATCTGGTGGCCGAACAGGTCGAAATCGATCCAGGTGGTGTCCTCGCGTCCGGTGCCGCAGCCGAGCGGGCCGGTATAGAAGGCGCGGGCCGCCTCCAGGTCGTGCACCGGGAAGGCGATATGGAAAGGGGTCAGTTCGATCATGGAAGGCTCCGTTGAGGGGGACGGTCCCGTAGCCGGGACCGGACATCTGGCCGGGCTTTAGGCCTGGGTGCCGCCGACGGTCAAGCCGTCGATACGGATGGTCGGCTGGCCGACGCCCACCGGCACGCCCTGGCCCTGCTTGCCGCAGGTGCCGATGCCCGGATCGAGCTTCATGTCGGAACCGACCATGCGGATGCGGGTGAGCGCGTCGGCGCCGTTGCCGATCAGCATGGCACCCTTCACCGGCTCGCCGATCTTGCCGTCGCGCACCCGGTAGGCCTCGGTGGAGGAGAACACGAACTTGCCGGAGGTGATGTCCACCTGTCCGCCGCCGAACGAGACCATGTAAAGCCCGTCCTTCAGCGAGCCGAGGATCTCGCCCGGGTCGTGGTCGCCACCGCGCATGTAGGTGTTGGTCATCCGCGGCATCGGCACGTGCGCATAGGATTCGCGCCGTCCGTTGCCGGTGGCCACCATGCCCATCAGCCGGGCATTCTGCCGGTCCTGCATGTAGCCGACCAGCCGGCCGTCCTCGATCAGCGTGGTCTCGTGGCTGGGCGTGCCCTCGTCGTCGACGGTGAGCGAGCCGCGCCGGGCGGAGAGCGTTCCGTCGTCGACGATGGTGACGCCCTCGGACGCGACCTTCTCGCCCATCAGGTCGGAGAAGGCGGAGCTCTTGCGCCGGTTGAAGTCGCCCTCCAGGCCGTGCCCCACCGCCTCGTGCAGCAGGATGCCGGGCCAGCCGGCGCCGAGCACCACGTCGAAGGTGCCGGCCGGGGCCGGAACCGCCTCCAGGTTCACCAGCGCCTGGCGCAGCGCCTCGTCGACGGCGAAGCCCCACTGCTCCTCGGTGATGAAGCGCTCGAAGCCCTCGCGCCCGCCAATGCCGTAGGAGCCGCTCTCCTGCCGGTCGCCGTCTCCGGCGATCACCGACACGTTGAGCCGCACCAGCGGCCGGATGTCGCGCACCCGGTAGCCGTCGGCGCGCAGGATCTCCACCACCTGCCACGAGCCGGCCAGCGACACCGACACCTGGCGCACGCGTGGGTCGCGGGCGCGGGCGGCGGCGTCGATGCGCTCCAGAAGCTTGACCTTCTCCTCGAAGGAGGGCGCTCCGAGCGGGTTCTCCGGACCGTAGAGCCGGAGGTTGGTGCCGGCCGGCGGCGCGGCGTAGCCGGTGCCGGAATGACCGTGCTTGGCCTGCTGCACCGCGTCGGAGGCGCGCTTCAGCGCGGCTTCGGAAATCTCGCCGGAATGGGCGTATCCCACCGCCTCGCCGGCAACCGCGCGCAGGCCGAAGCCCTGGGCGGTGTCGAAGGTCGCCGACTTGAGGCGCCCGTTGTCGAAGACGAGGCCTTCCGACTGGCGGTACTCGAGGAACAGCTCGCCGTCGTCGGCGCCGTCGACCGCCTCTCCGACCAGCGTGGCCACGCGCTCCGGGGCCAGACCGGCGGTGGCGATGAGATCGGGGGCGTGGTCGCTCATGGAATCCTCCAGAAAACGGCCCGCGCGGTCGCACGGGCCAGGCCGGACCGGCAGCCCGGTCCGCAGTCCGGCATATGTGGCCCGCACGCCCGGCCGCCAAGACCGGACGTCAGCCGCGTGCCGGGCGGGCCCGGATCACGGAAGGGTGGTGAAACCCTCGGTGAATCCGGCCAGCGAGATCGGAATGCCGATGCCCTCTTCGGGCGTCTGGAAGATGATGAACGTGGCGGTGGAGCCGCTTTCCAGCTTGCCCAGAAGCTCGTCGTCCAGCATCACCTCGGCCACGCAGCCGTTCGGCAGGCAGCGCACGAAGCCGGCCCGGCCCACGTCCTCGTCGTCGATGGTCAGGCCGAGGCCGGACGGCAGCAGCACGCCGAGCGGCGCCAGCACCCGGAGGATGCGCCCGTCCTTGTCGGCGGTGTGCAGCACGATGACGGTCAGTCCGACATTCTCGCGGTCTTCCGCGGTCACGTTCTGGATCAGGGCGCACTGTTCCCCCTGCGCGCCGGGCGGCGTGTCGCAGCGGATCTGCCAGTCGCCGTGGGTCGACTTCACCTGCCCCTGCGCGTTCGCGGGAACCGGCGTCGCCGCCACTGTGAAGAACAGGCAGACAGCCGCGGCGATCCAGGCGATTCGCGGCGCAAATGCGGAGGACGTGTCAGTTTTCATACCGTTCTCGTTCCGTCGGCTTGAAAGAGTGTCGGTCTTCTTAGCAGCATTGGCGGGCGTTTGCCGACCCTGCCCGATCGTTGGCTGCTCGAAAAGACGCGGGAGGCTTGCGCCCCGATCAAGGCGGCGGGATGGCATCCCCGATGGCTGCGCGATGCAGGAGCCCGGTCGCGTCCCGCAGCCGGTTTTGGGCGTGGCGTTTCGTCTCGGAGCGTGCAAGAGAGTGCATGGTGTAAAGGTTGGAGCTATTTTAAGGCCTCTTGTTGGAATGCGTCGCAGTGACGCTTTTCATCCAGCGGTGGCTGATACATAACGGGGCGCATGTGCGCACCGGTCGTTCCCCGGCATCGTGCCCCGGGCGGGATGGCCGGATCCGGATGGCCCTTCGGTGGGTATTGGCGCTGATCGGCGAGGCCGGCCGGCGACTGGGACGGAAGCGAGATACGAATGCGAGACGAGGTGTCGACCGCGATGAAGTGTGGGGCAAGACTGAGGAACTGGACCGCCCGGGCCGGGATCGCCGCGCTTGCCGCGGCTGCTCCGCTGGGATCGGCCATGGCCGCACAGCCGCAGCCGTGGGAGATGACCTTCCAGCCCGCCGCGACGGACATCATGGCCGGCGTGACATGGTTCAGTAATTACACCTTCGTCATCATGACGCTGATCGTCATCTTCGTGATGGCGCTGCTCGGCTGGTGCATGTGGCGCTTTTCCGAGCGCGCCAACCCGGTCCCCTCCAAGACCTCGCACAACACCCTGATCGAGGTCGTCTGGACCGTCGTTCCGGTGCTCATCCTGGTGGCCATCGCGGTGCCGTCCTTCCGGCTCCTGTTCTTCCAGACCACCATCCCGGAAGCCGACCTCACGGTGAAGGCCACCGGGTACCAGTGGTACTGGGGCTACACCTACCCGGACGAGGAATATGAGGGCATCGACTTCACGTCCTACATGATCCAGAACGCCGACCTCGACGCGTTCCGCGAGAAGCACAACCTGACGCCCGAGCAGGCGCCCCGGCTGCTCGCCGTCGATGTCGACATGGTCGTGCCCGTCGACAAGATCGTCCGGATGCAGATCACCTCGGCCGACGTGATCCACTCGTTTGCCATGCCGGCCTTCGGCATCAAGATGGACGCCCTTCCGGGCCGCCTGAACGAGACCTGGTTCCAGGCCGAGAAGACCGGCGTCTATTACGGCCAGTGCTCTGAGCTCTGCGGCCAGAGCCACGCCTTCATGCCGATCGCGATCCGCGTGGTCGAGCAGGACCAGTTCGACCAGTGGGCGGCGGCCGCGAAGGACGACATCCAGAAGGCCAACGACATGCTGCTCGCCTGGCAGGCTGAGGAGCGTCGCAGCCTGGCCGCCCACAACGATGCAGAAGAGCAGAAGGTCGCCGCGGCCGAGACCGCCGGCGCCGCCGCTGAATAAGGGATCGACCGACGGCCGGCTGCTTGCGGGCGCGGGCCGAACCGGATCGACAAGGAGATTGGGACGATGAGCACCACTGTCGCTGACGCCGCTCACGACCATCCGACCGGATGGCGGCGCTGGGTCTACTCCACGAACCACAAGGACATCGGCACGATGTACCTGATCTTCGCGATCACCGCGGGGATCATCGGCGGCGCCCTTTCCGTCGCCATGCGTGCCGAGCTGCAGGAGCCGGGGCTCCAGATCTTCACCAACCCCGAGGTCTACAACGTCTTCACGACTTCGCACGGCCTGATCATGATCTTCTTCATGGTCATGCCGGCGCTGATCGGCGGCTTCGGCAACTGGTTCGTCCCGATCATGATCGGTGCGCCGGACATGGCGTTCCCGCGCATGAACAACATCTCCTTCTGGCTGCTGCCGACCGCGTTCGCGATGCTCATCATTTCGCTGTTCGTGCCCGGCGCGCCGGGGTCGAACGGCTTCGGTGGCGGCTGGACCGCCTATCCGCCGCTGTCGAGCTCGGGAAGCCCCGGACCGGCCATGGACTTCGCGATCTTCGCGCTCCACATCGCCGGCGCCTCGTCGATCCTCGGCGCGATCAACTTCATCACCACCATCCTGAACATGCGCGCGCCGGGCATGACCCTGCACAAGATGCCGCTGTTCGTGTGGTCGGTGCTGGTCACCGCGTTCCTGCTGCTGCTGTCGCTTCCGGTGCTTGCCGGCGCGATCACCATGCTGCTGACGGACCGCAACTTCGCCACGGCCTTCTTCGACCCGGCCGGCGGCGGTGACCCGATCCTCTACCAGCACCTGTTCTGGTTCTTCGGCCACCCCGAGGTGTACATCCTGATCCTGCCGGCCTTCGGCATCGTCAGCCACGTGGTGTCGACCTTCGCCCGCAAGCCGGTGTTCGGCTATATCGGCATGGCCTACGCCATGATCGCCATCGGCGTGATCGGCTTCGTCGTGTGGGCGCACCACATGTACACGGTGGGTCTGTCGGCCGACACGCAGGCCTACTTCGTGTTCGCCACCATGGTGATCGCGGTGCCCACGGGCGTGAAGGTGTTCTCCTGGATCGCCACGATGTGGGGCGGTTCCATCTCCTTCCGCACCCCGATGCTGTGGGCGATCGGCTTCATCTTCCTGTTCACGCTGGGCGGCGTAACCGGTGTCCAGCTCGCCAACGCGGGCCTCGACCGGGCCATGCACGACACCTACTTCGTCGTCGCCCACTTCCACTACGTGCTGTCGATGGGCGCCGTGTTCGGCATATTCGCGGGCTGGTACTACTGGTTCCCCAAGATGTTCGGCTACATGTACAACGAGTTCATCGGCAAGCTGCATTTCTGGATGACGTTCATCGGCGTGAACCTCATCTTCTTCCCGCAGCACTTCCTCGGTGTCTCCGGCATGCCGCGCCGCTACGCCGACTATCCGGACGCCTTCGCCGGCTGGAACTTCGTGTCCTCGCTCGGCTCCTATCTGTCCGGCCTGGCCGTGCTGGTGTTCCTCTGGGGCATCATCGAGGCCTTCTCGAAGAAGCGGGTCGCGGGTGACAACCCGTGGGGTGCCGGCGCCACGACGCTGGAGTGGACCCTGTCCTCTCCGCCGCCGTTCCACCAGTTCTCGACCCTGCCGCGCATCAAGTAGGATCCGCGCCGGGTTCGAAACGACCACGACAAGCCGGCCCGGTTGGCCGGCTTGTCCATGACTGAAGCGACCAGGGGTCGGGACGAGGCCGCATCGGCGGCCGGTCCTGCCGGGGCCGAACCCCGCCCCGCCCAACGCCAGACAGGGACGGATCCACGCCTCCATGGCTCACGCCACGCTTACCCACCCGGATATCGATGTCGCAGGCGAGGCGACCGTCGCCGACTATGTCGCGCTGCTGAAGCCGCGGGTGATGTCGCTGGTGATCTTCACCGCGCTGGTCGGCATGGCGATCGCCCCGACCGGCCTGCACCCGGTGCTCGCCGGCATCTCGCTGCTGGCCATCGCGGTGGGCGCGGGCGCGTCCGCTGCGCTCAACATGTGGTGGGACGCCGACATCGACGCCGTGATGACGCGCACCCGCAATCGGCCGGTGCCGACGGGGCGGGTCCAGCCGGAAGCCGCGCTCGCCTTCGGCATGGCGCTGTCGGTGGGCTCCGTTCTGACGCTCGGGCTGACGGCCAACTGGCTGGCGGCCGGGCTTCTCGCCTTCACCATCTGGTTCTACGCGCATTTCTACACGGTGGTCCTGAAGCGCCGCACCGCCCAGAACATCGTCATCGGCGGTGCGTCCGGCGCGCTGCCGCCGGTGATCGGCTGGGCCGCCATGACGGGCAGCCTCGCGGTTCCGCCGCTGGTGCTGTTCACCATCATCTTCCTGTGGACGCCGCCCCACTTCTGGGCGCTGGCGCTGCTCAAGAACGAGGACTACACGCGCGCCGGCGTGCCGATGCTGCCGGTGGTGGCCGGGCCGACGGCGACGCGCTGGCAGATCCTGCTTTACGCCGTCGTGCTGGTTCCGGCCGGCATCTCGCCCTGGTTCCTCGGCTTCGCCGGCCCGGCCTATCTCGCCGTGTCGGTGGTGGCGGGTGCCGTGTTCCTGGCCGGCGCGGTCAACGTCTTGGTGCGCCGCGAGGGCAAGGCGGCGGCGCGGGCCTGCGGGCAGCTCTTCGGATTTTCGCTGATCTACCTCTTCCTCCTGTTCGCAACGCTGCTCGGCGAGCGCATCGCAGGGCTGGTGTGAGGCGGCATGAGCGACGGTGGCGACGATGACGGCATCCGCCTGACAGACCGGCAGAAGCGCAATCGCAGGGCACGGTCCCTGGCGATCGCGGCCCTTCTGGCGGTGCTGGTGGTGCTGTTTTACGTGATCACGATCTTCAAGATGGGCGGCGCGGTCGTCGACCGGCCTCTCTAGAAGACGATGGACTGAGGGCGGGGCATCCCGCACGACCGGGCAGGCGGGCCGGACGGCCTCCCGCCACAGACTAATCCGGGCCGGCGTCAGCCGGACGGGCTGCAAAAGCGGGCGTCTCGCTCTGGCGAAGCCGGTCCCGCGGTTGTAGAAACGTTCGAAATCAAGACCCGAGAGCGGGACACACAGGACGAAGGATCGGGACGCAGCGATGGCCGAGGCGCACCAGAAGAACCACGACTACCATCTCGTAGAGCCTAGCCCGTGGCCGTTCCTGGGGTCGGTTGGCGCATTTGTCATGGCGTTCGGCGCCGTCGGCCTGTTCCGCTGGCACCAGGGTGACGAACTCGTCGTCGCGGGCATCCCGTTCGAGGGCTGGGGTCTCTTCGTCGTCGGCCTGCTCATCGTGCTCTACACGATGTACGGCTGGTGGTCGGCGACCATCAAGGAATCGCTCGGCGGTGACCACACCCGCGTCGTCAAGCTGCACCTGCGCTACGGCATGATCCTGTTCATCGCCTCCGAGGCGATGTTCTTCGTGGCCTGGTTCTGGGCCTATTTCGACGCGGCGCTCTTCATCAACGCGCCCATCGAGTATCTCAAGCTGGAGCACACCGGCGGCGTCTGGCCGCCCGAGGGGGTCGAGAGCTTCGATCCGTGGCACCTGCCGCTGCTCAACACGCTGATCCTGCTGACCTCCGGCACCACCGTCACCTGGGCCCACCACGCGCTGCTGCACGACGACCGGCAGAGCCTGAAGTGGGGCCTGATCCTGACGATCCTGCTGGGCCTGTTCTTCTCCTACGTCCAGTATCTGGAATATAGCCACGCCGACTTCGCCTTCGCCGGATCGATCTACGGGTCGACCTTCTTCATGGCGACCGGCTTCCACGGCTTCCACGTCATCGTCGGAACGATCTTCCTGATGGTCTGCCTCGGACGCGCGCTGCGCGGCCACTGGACCAAGGATCATCACTTCGGCTTCGAGGCGGCCGCCTGGTACTGGCATTTCGTCGACGTGGTCTGGCTGTTCCTCTTCGCCTGCATCTACGTCTGGGGCGCATCCGCCCACACCGAGGAGGTCCAGGCCTTCCTCGCCAACGTGGGCTCCATGCTCTCCTGATCTGGCCGGGCGCGGCACCCGCCGCGCCCTCCACCGCCAGCCTGAATGCGACGCCATGAGCGACAACGCGACTTCCGGGCAGCCGGCCGCCACGCGGCCCGCCCGCAAGCGGACCTATCCGCCGCTGCCCGCCGCCTCCACCGGCCCGGCCGGCCGCTGCCCGCGCTGCGGCGAGGGGCGGCTTTTCGACGGCTTCCTGCAGACGGCGGATTCCTGCAAGGTCTGCGGCCTCGATTTCAAGTTCATCGATTCCGGCGACGGCCCGGCCGTGTTCGTCATTCTCATCGTCGGCTTCCTCGTGGTCGGCCTGGCGCTTCTCATGGAAGTGCTCTGGCAGCCGCCCTTGTGGCTGCAGATGCTCATCCTCGGTCCGCTCACAATAGGCCTGTCGCTGGGCATGATCCGGCCGCTCAAGGGCTGGCTGATCGCCCGCCAGTACGAGATGAAGGCCGCCGAAGGCCGGGTCGAGGAGGCGTGAGCGCCACGCCCCGTTCCGCCCTCCGCAGCCTCGTTTGGCCGACGCTCGCCACCCTCGTCGCCCTCGCCATCCTGGTCACGCTGGGCAACTGGCAGATGCGGCGGCTCGACTGGAAGGAAGGCCTGATCGCGGCGGCTGAATCGCGCAGCGTTGCCGATCCGGTGGCCGCGCCCGGCCCGGGCCGCTGGCCCGATGTCGATCCCGATCGCTGGATCTTCCAGCGCGTCGAGGCGAACGGCCGCTACGGCGAGGGCGAGATCCATGTCTTCATGGCGCTGGGCGAGCCCAATGGCCCGCTCGGCGGTCCCGGCTACCTGATCTTCGCGCCCTTCCAGACGGACGACGGCTGGACGCTGCTGGTCGACCGCGGCTTCGTGCCGCTCGACAAGAAGGAGCCGGGCACGCGCCCCGGCCCGCCGCCCGGCGAGACCACCATCGAGGGGCTGGTCCGCTTCGGGGAGACCGGCGCCTTCTTCACGCCCGATCCCAATGTCGAGGACAACGAGTGGATCGTTCGCGACCTGTCGAAGATGGCCGCGCCGCTGGACCTCGATGCCGACAAGGTCGCCCCCTACTACGTGTCGCTGGTGGCCTCCCAGACGCCGCCGAACGGCCTGCCCCAGGCCGGCGAGACGCCGCTCACCTTCTCCAACAGCCACCTTCAGTACGCGGTCACCTGGTACGGTCTGGCGATCGTTCTGGTCTTCGTCTACGGCGCCTACGCGTGGCGCCGGCTGCGACCCGACGGCGAGACCGGCCTCTGAAGGCGGGCCGCTTTCCCGGCCGCCTCCCGCCGCCCTATCCCGCCCTGAACGACAGCATCCGGTCGAGGTCGGAGAGCGGCTCGGCCTCGCCGAGGATCCGCTGGGCATCGGCGCTGTCGGCGTCCATCTGAGCGATCAGACCCTCCACCCCGTCGAAGCGCAGCTCCGGCCGCAGGAAGGAAAACACCGAGATGGTGAGCTTGCGGCCGTAGAGATCGCCGGAGAAGTCGAACAGGAAGGTCTCGAACAGCGGCGCGCCGTCGTCGAACATCGGTCGGCGGCCATAGCTCGCGACGCCGTCATAAGTCTGCCCGTCGACCGCCACCCGCACCGCATAGACGCCATGGCGCAGCGCGCAGTCCGGCGCCAGCCTTATGTTGGCGGTGGGATAGCCCAGCGTCCGGCCGCGGGCATCGCCGTGAATGACCTCGCCCACCACAAGCCAGCGATGGCCGAGCAGCCGGGCCGCCACCTCCGGAGCACCGGCCTCCAGCGCCGCGCGCACCCGCGTGGAGGAAATCGGCTCGCCGCCCTCGTCGACGGTCGCCTCCACCACGGTGACGGCGAAGCCGTCCGCCTCGCCGCGCTCGCGCAGGAAGTCGGGCGTGCCGCCGCGCGCCTTGCCGAAATGGAAATTGTAGCCGACCACTGCGCCGCGGATCGCCAGGCGGTCGCGCAGGATGCCGTCGACGAACCGGTCGGCTTCCGTGGCCGCCAGGGCCGCATCGAACGGCACGATCACCACGCCGTCCAGGCCCAGCGCGCTCAGCACAACGGCGCGCTCGGCCGGTGGCGTCAGCCGAAACACCGGCTGGTCGGGCCGGAAGAACGTGCGCGGGTGCGGCTCGAAGGTCAGGGCCACCGCAGGCACGCCCATGCGTCGGGCGGCGGTCCGCGCCTCGTTCAGAACCATCTGATGGCCCCGGTGAACGCCGTCGAAATTGCCGATGGCCGCAACGCCGCCGCGCAGCCGCTCGGGAACCTCCGCGATGGGGAAGGTGAAGGAGCCGTCGGAAAAGGCGGCGGACTGGGAGCTCATGAAGGGCGCGGACCGGTCACGGGATCGGGGCCGGGAACGGACCCGGCGTAAAACGGAACCGGGCGCGCGCCCGGCTGGCGGAAGCTGCCCACCCCCCGCGCCAAAATCAAGTGCCGCGTGGCCGGCGTGGCTGCTTCCCCTCTCACGCGACCTCGATCTCGGCGCGCGACGGCACCTTCACCAGCGCTTCGCCGTCGAGCACCACCGTCTCGCCGACCCGGCACTCGCAGGAGAGCCGGGCGCGGTTCTTCTCCGCGATCAGCTCCACCACCTCCACCGACACGGTCACCGTATCGCCGATCTTCACCGGGGCGCGGAAGTTGAGGCTCTGGGAGAGGTAGATGGCGCCGGGACCCGGCAGGCGGGTGCCGAGCAGGGCGGAGATCAGGCTGGCGGTGTAGAGGCCGTGGGCGATGCGCGTCTTGAAGGGCGTGCGGGCCGCGAAATGCTCCGACAGGTGGATCGGGTTGCGGTCGCCGGACACTTCCGCGAAGCCGACCACGTCGTCGGCCATCACCGTCTTCTCGAAGCTGTCGCGCTGACCGAGGGAGAGATCCTCGAAATAGAGGGTCTGGAGCATCAGGGTCATGGGATGGCCGGTCTCCGGGTACGAGGGAAGCGGACCGCCGGAGGGCGGAGCCGGGATCGCGCCCGGCTCCTGCAGGATCACCGGAAGAGCGCGCTCTTCGCAAGCTCCACGATCTCGTCGCCGCGTCCGTTCATGATGGCGCGCGCGGCATAGAGGCTGAAGCCGACGGCCTGCTCCGCCTTGATCTCCGGCGGCATGACCAGCTCCATCGGATCCGTCACCACGTCGACGAGCGCCGGCCCGCCGTGGGCGAAGGCGCGCTCGATGGCCGGACGGACCTCGGCCGGATCCTCAGCCCGGATGCCGAGAATGCCCAGCGCCTCGGCCATGGCAGCGAAGTTCGGGTTCTTCAGGTCGGTGCCGAAGGGCAGGAAGCCGGCCGCCTTCATCTCGATGTCGACGAAGCCGAGCAGCCCGTTGTTGAAGACCACGATCTTGATCGGCAGGCCGAGCTGGGTGGCGGAGATGATGTCACCCATCATCATGGTGAAGCCGCCGTCGCCGGACATGGACACCACCTGCCGGCCCGGATAGGCCGCCTGGGCGCCCAGCGCCTGCGGCATGGCGTTGGCCATGGAGCCGTGCAGCATGGAGCCGATCAGCCGCCGCGTGCCCTTGAGGTGGAGGTAGCGGGCGGCCCAGACCGTGGTCTGGCCGACGTCGCAGGAAAGGATCGCGTCGTCGGCGGCCACCTCGTCGATGATCTTCGCCACATATTGCGGATGAACCGGCTTCGAGCCGGGCTTGCCGACGGCCAACTGGTCGAGGTCGTGGCGCGCCTTGCGATAGTGGTCCTGCGCCTTCTTCAGGAAGGCGTCGTCGCTTCTGGCGCGGACCTTCGGGTTGAGGCGGCGCAGGGTTTCCCCGACATCGCCCACGAGACCGAGATCGAGGCGGGTGCGCTTGCCGAGATTTTCACCGCGTATGTCAACCTGCGCGACCTTGGCGTCGGCGGGATAGAACTGGCGGTAGGGAAAGTCGGTGCCCAGCATCAGGAGCAGGTCGGCGCTCACCATGGCGTGGTAGCCGGACGAGAAGCCGATGAAGCCGGTCATGCCGACATCGTACGGGTTGTCGTGCTCCACGTGGTCCTTGCCGCGCAGCGAATGCACGATGGGGGCCTTCAGCGCATCGGCCAGCGCGACCACCTCGGCGTGCGCGCCGGCGCAGCCCGCGCCGCACAGAAGGGTGATCTTGCCGGCGCCGTTGAGGCGCTCGGCCAGCCGGTCGATCTCGGCTTCCGGCGGCACCACAACCGGCAGCTCGGTTTCGGCGAAGGTCACTGGCGCGTCGCTTTCCGCAGCCGCCAGCGCCACGTCGCCGGGAATGACGAGCACCGCCACGCCCTGCTTCTGGATCGCCGTGCGCATGGCGATCTCCATGGCGCGCGGCATCTGCGCCGGGCTGGAGACCAGCTCGCAATAGTGGCTGCACTCGCGGAAGAGATTTTCCGGATGGGTCTCCTGGAAGTAGCCGGAGCCGATCTCCGCGCTGGGGATGTGCGCGGCGATCGCCAGCACCGGCGTGCGGGTGCGGTGGCAGTCGAACAGCCCGTTGATGAGGTGCAGGTTGCCCGGCCCGCAGCTTCCCGCGCACACGGCGAGCTTGCCGGTGAGCTGCGCCTCGGCGCCGGCGGCGAACGCCGCCGTCTCCTCGTGGCGCGTGTGCATCCACGAGATCGTCTTGGAGGTCCTCAGCGCATCGGTGAAGCCGTTCAGGCTGTCGCCCACGACGCCCCACACCCGCTCCACGCCGGCCGCCTCGAGGGCCTGCGCCATCTGGTCCGCAACCCGCATCTTAGCCATCACTCGAACTCCCCTGCCGGTCGCGCTCAGGCGGCCACGTAGTCGCTGTAGACGGGTTCCCACACGGCGGCGTCGACCTTCGCGGCGATCGCCGCATCGTCCATCGCCGCGATCAGTCCCTCGGCGGCCGCCGCCTTGCCCACGGCAATGGCAATGGCGCGCGAGACCTGCCGGATGTCGGCGAGCGGCGGCAGAAGCACCGGCACGTCGCCGGCGCCGCCGGTGTTGCAGTCTGCCAGGGCCCGCGAGGCGGCCATGAACATGGCGTCGCTCACCCGGGGAATGTCGAGCGCCAGAATGCCGAGGCCCAGACCCGGGAAGATGTACGAGTTGTTGGTCTGGGCGATGGGATAGGTCTTGCCGCCGTGCGTCACCGGCTGGAACGGGCTGCCGGTACCGATGATGGCGCGGCCGTCGGTCCAGGCGAGCACGTCTTCCGGCTGTGCCTCGCAGCGGGAGGTCGGATTGGACAGCGGGAACACGATGGGCCGTTCCGCGGTTGCGGCCATGGCGCGGATCACCTCCTCGGTGAACACGCCGGGATGGCCGGTCACGCCGATGATGATGGTCGGCTTCGCGTTCTGCACGGTTTCCAGGAGGGAGAACTTCCCGGGCGTTTCGCCGGCCGTCCATGCTGCGACGTGGTCAGCGGTGTGGGCGAGTGCTGCCTGGAACGGCCAGAGATCCTTCTGGGTGTCGAAGACCAGGCCTTCCCGGTCGATCATGTAGAAGCGCTTGCGGGCCTCCTCCGGATCGAGCCCGTCTTCCACCATCAGGCGGATCATCTGCTCGGCGATGCCGCAGCCGGCTGAGCCGGCGCCGACGACCACCACGCGCTGCTCCGACAGCGGCCGCCCGGATTCCTTGACCGCCGACAGGACCGTGCCGACCACCACCGAGGCGGTGCCCTGGACGTCGTCGTTGAACATGCAGAGCTGGTCGCGGTAGCGCTCCAGGAACATGGTCGCGTGGTTCTGGGCGAAGTCCTCGAACTGCAGCAGCACGTTCGGCCACTTGCGCTTCACCGCGTCCACGAAGGCGTCGACGAAGGCCACGTAGTCGTCGCCGGTGATCCGCTCGTGGCGCCAGCCGATATAGAACGGGTCGTCGATCAGGTCCTGGTTGTTGGTGCCCACGTCCAGGGTGATCGGCAGGGTGTAGTCCGGGGCCACGCCGCCGCAGGCGGTGTAGAGCGACAGCTTGCCGATCGGGATGCCCATGCCGCCGGTGCCCTGGTCGCCGAGGCCGAGGATTCGTTCGCCGTCGGTCACCACGATCACGCGCACGTCCTGGGCGCCGGCGGAGTCCAGAAGGTCGTCCATCTGATCGCGCAGCGGGTAGGAGACGAACAGGCCGCGCGGCTTGCGGTAGATCTCGGAAAAGCGCTGGCAGCCGAGCCCGACCACCGGCGTGTAGACCATCGGCATCAGCTCGGTGATGTTCTCCGCCATCAGGGCGTAGAAGAGCGTCTCGTTGGTGTCCTGCAGGGCGCGCAGGTAGATGTGGCGCTCGAGGTCCGTGGTCTTCTGGGCGTAGGCGTCCTTGGCGCGGGCGACCTGGTTTTCCAGCGTCTCCACCGAGGGCGGCAGCAGCCCGTGCAGGTGAAAGGCCGTGCGCTCGGCATCGGTGAAGGCGTCGGACTTGTTGAGCAGCGGCGTGTCGATCAGCCGGCGGCCGCGATAGCGCTGCGCGTCGATGGTCCTGGTCATTGGTGTGAGCTCCCCAGCCGCGCATCCCCGTCGCGCGCGCGGCAAAGCCTAAAGCGGGACGAGGAAAAGTGGAATCCGGTTTTCCGCCCGCGTCCCGCGCAAGGGAAAGACCTTCGGGACGAGGAAAAGTGGAATTCGGTTTTCCGCCCGCGTCCCGCGCAAGGGAAAGATCTTCGGGACGAGGAAAAGTGGAATCCGGTTTTCCGCCCGTGTCCCGCTCATAGGACACGGGCTTTCACCGTTTCATGACGGTGCGCGGTCCGCGTGGCCGACGCAAGGTGGGAGAAGGACTCGCGCCTACCAGCGAAGGCTGGGCAGCACGGCGCGCACCGCCAGTCCGTCGCGGCCCAGCCGGTCGGCCACCGCCTGCGGATCCGGCGCGTCGGGCGGGCCGAACTCGGCGGAGTGGATGCCCTGGGTGATCAAAAGGGCGGCCAGGCCCTGGCCGACGGCGCCACGGATGTCGGTCATCAGCCCGTCGCCCACCGCAAGCACCCGGTCGCGGTCGGGGGCGCTGCCCATGACCTCCTGGAGCCGGGCGAAGGCCGCCTCGTAGATCGGCGGGTGCGGCTTGCCGGCCAGGCGCACTTCACCGCCGAGCTCGCGGTAGAGCTGGGCCAGCGCGCCGGCGCAGTAGATCTGCTCGCCACCGCGCTGCACGACGATGTCGGGATTGGCGCAGACGAAGGGCAGCTTGCGAGCGGCGAGAGCCGACAGGCCCTCACGGTAGTCTTCCGGCGTTTCGTTCCAGTCGTCGAAGAGGCCGGTGCAGCAGATGGCCTGCGCGGCCTCCGCCTCGACAAGGCGCACCCCCAGCCCGTCGAACAGCGACAGGTCGCGCTCCGGGCCGATATGGTAGATCGGCTCCACGCCCAGACCGGAAATCTGGCCCAGCGTCACGTCGCCCGACGTCACCACCGCGTCGTAAGCGGCGTCCGGCACGCCCAGCTCGACGAGTTGTTCGACGATGGGCGGGTGCGGGCGGGGCGCGTTGGTGATCAGCACCACCGAGCCGCCGCGCTCGCGCCGGAAGCGCACCAGCGCATCGGCCGCCGCCTCGAAATGGGTGACGCCGTTGTGGATCACGCCCCAGACATCGACGAGCAGCGCGTCGTATTCGGGAGCGAGGGCGGAGAGACCGGTGGGGAAGTCGGGGGCGGCGTGTGTCATGATGGGCAAGGGCATCGCCTCAACCCGTCTCCGGGTCAAGCCGCTGCACTGCAAAAAGGCGTGTGGTTGGATATCGCCGGACCGATCGACCCGTCGGCCGAGCAGTGGAGGCCGTGTGGACGGGGCCTGACCCGCGACCGCGAATCCGTCATTGTCGGGCGTTAACCCTTCGCTCGAATCGCCACGCGAGACCGTCCGACCGCCATGCCCGTCCGCCAGCTTTCCAGTGCCGTGATCAACCGGATCGCCGCAGGCGAGGTGGTGGAGCGCCCCGCGAGCGTCGTCAAGGAGCTCGTGGAGAACGCCATCGATGCCGGTGCGCGGCGCATCGAGGTGGTCACCGCGGCCGGCGGCAAGAGCCTGATCCGGGTCATCGACGACGGCTGCGGCATGAGCCGGGAGGATCTCGCGCTGGCCGTGGAGCGCCACTGCACCTCCAAGCTCACCGAGGACACGCTGTTCTCCATCGCAACGCTTGGCTTTCGCGGCGAGGCGCTGCCGTCCATCGGCTCGGTGGCGCGGCTGTCGATCTCCACCCGGGCACGCGGCGGCGACAGCGGCTGGACGATCTCGGTGGAAGGCGGGCTCTGCGAAGGGCCGAAGCCGGCGGCGCTGTCGGCCGGAACCATCGTTGACGTCCGCGACCTGTTCTTCGCCACCCCGGCGCGGCTCAAGTTCCTGAAGTCCGACCGGGCCGAGGCCAACGCCATCTCCGACGTGGTGCGCCGGCTGGCGCTCGCCCATCCCGAGGTGCGCTTCGTGCTGACCGGCTCGGATCGCAGCCGCACCGACTATCCGGCCCGCGAGGGCGAGGGGGCAGACGCGGCCCGCATCGCCGACGTCATCAGCCGCGACTTCGTCGACAACGCGCTGGTCATCGATGCGGCGCGCGAGGGCGTGCGGCTGGAGGGCCTGATCGGCCGGCCGACCTTCCATCGGGCGAACTCGCAGCACCAGTTCCTGTTCGTCAACGGTCGCCCGGTGCGCGACAAGCTGCTGCTCGGCGCGCTCAGGGGCGCGGTTTCCGACGTCATGGCCCGCGACCGCCATCCCGTTGCAGCCCTCTACATCGAGCTCGACCCGGCCGAGGTGGACGTCAACGTGCATCCGGCCAAGGCCGACGTGCGTTTCCGCGATCCAGGCCTCGTCCGGGGGCTCCTGGTGGGCTCCATCAAGCACGCGCTCGCCCAGGCCGGGCTTGCCGCCAACACCGCGACGGCCCGCTCCGCCATCGACGCGCTGCGTCCACACGCGGCACCGGCGTCCGGCACGGCCGGCGGGGGCGGATGGTCCGCGCACCCGAATCCTGCGCAATCGCGCACGATCGCGCAGAATCGCGCAGCGCCCGCGCACCCGTCTGCGCAGGCCTACGGTGCGCAGACGCCCGCCGCCGCCACCGGCTTCCACGAGGAGGGCCAGGCGGCCTTTTCCGCCCTCGCCACCCCCTCCGCCGAGACCCGCGCCTTCTCCCGGCCGGAGACGGAGGGCGACCTCGACCGGCCTCTCGGGGCTGCCCGGGCGCACCTCCACGAGAACTACATTCTCGCCCAGACCCGTGACGGCATCGTCATCGTCGACAGCCACGCCGCCCACGAGCGCCTCGTCTACGAACGCCTGAAGGCGGAGCGTGCCCGCTCCGGCGTCGCCCGGCAGATGCTGCTGGTGCCGGAGGTGGTCGATCTGCCGGAAGAGGACGTGGAGCGCCTGGTGTCCGCCGCCGACGCCCTGGCCGAGACCGGGCTGGTCGTCGAGGCGTTCGGTCCCGGCGCCGTGGCGGTGCGCGAGGTGCCGTCGGTGCTGGCGGGCCGGCTCGACATCCAGGGGCTGGTGCGCGATCTGGTCGACGACCTGGCCGAATGGGAGACCTCCGAGCGGCTGGCCGACCGGCTCGACCATGTGGCCGCCACGGTGGCCTGCCACGGCTCGGTCCGGACCGGCCGGCGCCTCAAGCCGGAGGAAATGGATGCGCTCCTGCGCGAGATGGAGGCAACGCCGAAGTCCGGCCAGTGCAACCACGGCCGCCCGACCTTCGTGGAACTCAAGCTTTCCGACATCGAGCGGCTCTTCGGCCGGAAATAAAGCCACATCGCAGGACAGCGCATGACCGACTGGCCAGATCTCGCAGGCAGGCTCGTGGGCGACAGCCACCGACTGGCGGTGCGCGTCTATTACGAGGACACCGACTTCTCCGGCGTTGTCTATCACGCCAACTATCTGCGCTACCTGGAGCGCGGACGATCCGACTTCCTGCGGCTGTGCGGCGTCCATCACAATGAATTGGCCGACGGTTCCCACGGTGCCGCCATCGCCTTCGCGGTGCGGGCCATGAACCTGGAGTTCAAGGCACCGGCGCGCATCGACGACGTTCTGGAGGTGGAAACTCGGCTCGTCCGCGCCACCGCCGCCCGGCTCACGCTGAGCCAGGTGGTGCTCAAGCGCGAACAGCCGCTGGTGCGTGCAGAGGTGGAGGCTGTGGTGATCTCGCCGGACGGACGCCCGCGCAGGTTGCCGAAACCGGTGCTGGCCCTGCTTCTGGAGCGGGTCTCGCGCGATGAGGGGCCGGCCGGTTAACGGTCTGTTCACCCTAATTGGCGAGAGGTGTAGACGCCCGTTTTCCAGCGGGAGTCGCAGTTTTGACAAACTCTGTGCCGACAGAGGCGCCGGTCACCCTCGAACCCTCACGTTGACACCTGCCTCCCATCCGATCCGGCCAGCGGCGCGACGCGCCTCAGCCGGCCGACGGGTGACGAGAAGCAAAGTCGGGACGAACCATGGACTCCACCGTTGCCGTTGCCGGCGCCGATCTCGCCGCCCATTCCGGCTTTTCCCTGTTCGGGCTGTTCTGGCAGGCGCACATCGTCGTCAAGATCGTCATGCTGGGACTGATCTCGGCGTCGGTCTGGTGCTGGGCGATCATCATCGACAAGTGGCTTCTGTACCGGCGCACCCGCGCGGCGATGAACCGGTTTGAGGATGCGTTCTGGTCGGGCCAGTCCCTGGAAGACCTGTTCCGCACATTGTCGGGGCGCACCAACCACGCCCTGTCGGCGATCTTCGTTGCCGCAATGACGGAGTGGAAGCGCAGCCACGAGGGCGATCACCCGGCGCTGGCGAGCCTCTCCCAGCGTCTCGACCGGGTGATGACGCTGACCATTGCGCGCGAGGGCGAGCGGCTGGAAAGCAAGCTCGCGGTGCTCGCCTCGGTCGGCTCCGCCGGTCCCTTCATCGGCCTGTTCGGTACGGTCTGGGGTATCATGACCTCGTTCCAGGCCATCGCGGTCTCGGAAAGCACCAATCTCGCCGTCGTCGCTCCCGGCATCGCCGAGGCCCTGTTTGCGACAGCCCTCGGCCTTCTTGCCGCCATCCCCGCGGTGATCTTCTTCAACAAGCTGTCAGGCGACGTCTCCAAGATCATCTCGCGCATGGACGCGTTCGCGGACGAGTTCCTGGCGATCCTGACCCGCGAGATCGACGAGCGGCTGGAAGAAGAGCGCTACTGACCGATGGGCATGCAGGTATCCAACTCTTCCGGCGGACGCGGCCGGCGCCGGGCGCCGCGCTACCAGCCGATGAGCGAGATCAACGTCACGCCGTTCGTCGACGTGATGCTGGTGCTGCTCATCGTGTTCATGGTGTCGGCGCCGCTGCTGACGGTGGGCGTTCCCATCGATCTGCCGCAATCGCGTGCGAAGCCGCTCGAAGGTGACACCGAGCCGCTGACCGTGTCGATCAACGCGCAGGGCCAGGTGTTCCTGCAGGACAGCGAGATCGCCATCGACGATCTGGTGCCGAGGCTCACCGCGATCGCGCAGAACGGCTACGACGAGCGCATCTACGTGCGCGGCGACCAGGACGTCGGCTACGGGTCGATCATGCGGGTGATGGGGCGGCTGAACTCGGCCGGCTTCAAGCGCATCGGCCTCGTTACCGAGCAGGAACCCGAGAGCGCCTCGAACTGAGGCTGAGCCATGGGCCCTTCCGGCGAATGTGAACGGGTCGGACCCTTGAAGCGGTAATCGAAGGCTAGATCTTTTTCCCATGCGTGTCGGCTTGATCGTCTCTGTGGCAGGACACGGCGCGATTCTCCTCTGGAGCGTGATCGCGTGGCCGGACGCGGAATCGTTCGCGGCCAAGCCCATCGAAGCGCTGCCGATCGAGCTCGTCACCATCGGCGAGGTGACCGACATTTCCATGGGGTCGCCAACGGCGCCGGTGGAGCCGGAACCGAAGCCCGAGGTGGAAAGCGTCGAAAGCGAAAGCGAGGCGGAGAGCGCCGGCGAGACCGAAACGCCGGCCGACAGCCCGGCGGAGCGCGAGAACCCGTCGACGGCCGAATCCGCCGCGCCGCTTCCGTCCGAGGAGCCCGAGGCGCCGGCTGAGGAAGCCGCGGAGCCGGAAGCCGAGAGCGAGCCGGAGCCCGAACCCGCTCCGCAGGAAGAGGTGCAGCCCGAGCCCGAACCGGAGCCCCAGCCGGAACCGGAACAGCAGGCCGAGGCCGAGCCGACGCCCTCCACCGACGTGGTGCCGCGCGCCCGGCCGACGCCGCCGCCGCGGCGTCAGCAGCCGACCCAGTCGGCCGCGTCCCAGTCCAACGAGAGCTTCGATGCCGACCGGATTTCCGCGCTCCTGAACAAGGTCGAGCCATCCGGTGGCGGCAGCGGCGCCTCGCAGGCGTCCGCCGGCATTCGGTCCGACGGCACCAACGCGGCGATGACCATGACCGAGCTGGACGCGCTGAGGGCGCAGATCCAGCGCTGCTGGAACCCGCCGATCGGGGCCCAGGGCGCGGAGGACCTGATCGTCACCGTACAGATGGCCCTGAACCAGAACGGAACCGTTTCGGGGTCTCCGACGATTACCAATTCCAGCTCGAACCCGTTCTTCCAGGCCGCGGCCGACAGCGCCCGGCGCGCCGTGCTGCGGTGCCAGCCCTACAACCTGCCGCTCGAGAAATACGACACGTGGCGCGAGGTGCGCGTCACCTTCGATCCACGCGATCTCTTCTGAGGCCGAACCGGCCCCGCCTGCGCCCATTCAAGAGGATGAGCTTGCCAATGGCCCTCGACATGACCCTTCCGGCCCCGCGCCGGATCTCCAATTCGCTGAAGCGCTGGCGCCTGCGCGCCGTGGCGCTGGTCGCCGCCGCCATCGGCGCGGTCGGCCTTGCCGCGCCCGCCCAGGCCCTGGTCCAGATCGACATCACCCAGGGCCAGGTCGAGCCCCTGCCCATCGCCCTGCCGAGCTTCGGCTCGACGGGCGGAGAGGCGGATCTGGCGCGGCAGATGACCGAGGTCATCGCCAACGACCTCAAGCGGTCCGGCCTGTTCCGGCCGCTCGACCCCGCCTCCTATGTCGACCAGACGCTGGATGCGGCGGCCGTGCCGAACTTCCAGAACTGGCGCGCGATCGACGCCCAGGCGCTGGTCGCCGGCACGCTCACGCGCGAGCCCGACGGCCGGCTGAAGGCGGAGTTCCGCCTGTGGGACGTTTTCGCCGCCGAGCAGATGATCGGCCAGCAATATTACACCCAGCCGGACAACTGGCGCCGGCTCGCTCACATCATCGCGGACGCGATCTACGAGCGGCTGACCGGCGAAAAGGGCTACTTCGACACGCGCGTCGTGTTCGTCTCGGAGACGGGACCGAAGAACGACCGCACCAAGCGGCTCGCCATCATGGACCAGGACGGCGCCAACGTGCGCTACCTGACCCGGGGCGACGATCTGGTGCTGACGCCGCGCTTCTCCCCGTCGAGCCAGGACGTGACCTACATGTCCTACTCCGGCGGCGTTCCGAGCGTGTATCTGCTGAACATTGAGACCGGTGAGCGCGAGGTGCTGGGCAACTTCCCGGGCATGACCTTTGCGCCGCGCTTCTCGCCGGACGGGCGGTCTGTGGTGATGAGCCTCCAGCAGGAGGGCAACGCCAACATCTACGCCATGGACCTCGGCTCGCGCCGCACCACCCGCCTGACCAACTCCGCCTCCATCGACACCTCGCCGTCCTTCTCGCCGGACGGACGCCAGATCGTGTTCGAATCCGACCGCGGCGGCGCCCAGCAGCTCTACGTGATGGGGGCGGACGGCTCCAATCCGCAGCGCATCTCGTTCGGCAACGGGCGCTACTCCACGCCGGTCTGGTCGCCGCGCGGAGACCTGATCGCGTTCACCAAGCAGAGCGGCGGCCGCTTCTCCATCGGCGTGATGAAGCCCGACGGGTCCGGCGAGCGGATCCTGACGGAGGGCTATCACAACGAGGGCCCCACCTGGGCTCCGAACGGGCGCGTGCTGATGTTCTTCCGCGAGACGCAGGGCGCCCAGGGCGGCCCGTCGCTCTACACGGTCGATATCACCGGACGCAACGAAATGCGGGTGACGACGGATACCTTCTCCTCCGATCCCGCCTGGTCGCCGCTCCTCGACTAGAGGGGGCAGGGTCAAAAATCCGGCAGCCGGAAGCGTGCTCCGCTCCGGTTGTCGTGATTTTGCCTCACCAGCGCCACGCTGCTATGCACGAACAGGGTTTGCCGGGCGCTGGACCGCGCTGCACCATTGCGCGCCATCGTTACCGGGTTCGATCGAATTGACGCCGTTAACCCTCTTTCGGAACCGAGTTTTTACCACCGGATCCTAACGTCCCGCGCAAGAACGCTTCCGCTGGGGTGGGGGCAAAAGGAGCACTTGGAATGGTCACCAATATTTCGCTGCGGAGTGCAGGACGCGCGGCGATCGTCATTCTGGTCGCGGCTTTCATGGCCGCTTGCGCCCAGAAGCAGGAGCAGCTGAACGGTCAGGCCGTTCCGGGCTCGGCGCAGGACTTCGTCGTCAATGTCGGCGATCGCGTCTACTTCGCGGTGGACAGCTCCGACCTGTCCGGCACCGCGCAGGCGACGCTGGACAAGCAGGCCCAGTGGCTGCAGCGCTACAACCGCTACACCATCACCGTCGAAGGCCACGCCGACGAGCGCGGCACCCGCGAGTACAACCTGGCGCTCGGCGCCCGGCGTGCCAGCGCGGTTAAGGCCTACCTGGCCAGCCGGGGCGTTGCCCCGAACCGGATGCGGACCATCTCCTATGGCAAGGAACGCCCGGTCGCCGTCTGCGATAACGAATCCTGTTGGTCGCAGAACCGCCGCTCGGTGACGGTGCTGGACAACGCCGGCAGCTAAAGCGTTTCCAGGCGAATTGGGAACCGGTTCGCCGTCCGGAAACGCGTCAAGCCACTGGCTCCGGCAGGCCGTCTCGCGCGGCCACGTCACGGACTGCAACGCACGAGGGCGCCTTTCGGAGATCGGAAGGCGCCCTTGTGCGTGAGGCCACCGGGCCGTCACACGATCGGCACATGAGGGCGGTGGTATTGGGCTCAGTCGCGGATCGGCGTAGGGTCGAGGCCGATCGCCATCGCGAAATCGAGGGATGCGCATGATCTTTGCACGCACAGTTGCCGCGGCAGCGGTCGTCGCCGCCGCGCTTTCCGTCTCCCCGGCCATGGCCGCGCCCGATGGCCTGTTCCAGCAGGTCCAGTGGGGCAGCGGCAATCGCCAGCAGGGCGAGCTGACGCTTCGCATCAGCCGGCTGGAGGACCAGATCCGCCAGCTGAACGGCCAGATCGAGCAGATGGCGCACCAGATGCGGCAGATGCAGGATCAGATGCGGCGCATGCAGGAGGACAACGAGTTCCGCCTGCAGCAGCTCGAGGGCGGCCAGCCCCGGCGTCAGAATTTCGAGGGCTCCGCCCCCTCTGCCGGCGACACCCAGCGCGATGCCGGCCTCGGTGACCCGCAGACGACGGGGTCCATCGGCTCGTCCGGTCCGCTCGACCTGTCGGCGCTGGCGCGTGGCGACGTTCTCTCCCCGCCGAGCGGTGCTCTGCCGGGGGTGCCCACCTACGATGCGGCGCCGAGCACCTCGGCGACAGCGGAATACGAGGCGGCCTACAGCCTGGTGATGGCCGGCCGCTACGGCGAGGCGGAAAGCGCCTTCCGAAATTTCATGGCCGCGCATCCGGAGGATCCGCGCGTCGGCGACGCGCAGTTCTGGGTCGGCGAGGCGCTGCTGCAGTCGGGTCAGCATTCCCAGGCAGCGGAAGCCTTCCTGAAGAGCTATACCGACTATCCCGATGGCGAGAAGGCCCCCGACAGCCTGCTGAAGCTCGGGATCGCGCTCTCCGGCATGGGAGAGGGCACCGCTGCGTGCTCGTCCTTCAGCGAGCTTCTGCAGAGCTATCCGGCCGCCGATCCCTCGCTCCTCGACCGCGCTCGCCAGGAGCGCCAGCGTGCCGGCTGCGCCTGACGACCGGCCCTTCTCCGGCGACGAGCTGAGCGGCCTTTTCGCCGCCGCCGGGCGGCATGCCCGCGTCGTCCTCGCCGTCTCCGGCGGTTCCGATTCCCTGGCGCTGATGGCGCTCTTCGAGGCCTGGCGGCGGGTGAACCCCGCCGCGCCGGAAGCACTGGTCGTGACCATCGACCACGGGCTTCGGACCGGCTCTGCCGACGATGCCCGCTTCGTCGTGGCGGAGGCTGCGCGCCTCGGCCTGCCGACGGAGGTGCGTCGCTGGGACGGCGACAAGCCGGCATCCGACCTCCAGGCTGCAGCGCGCGACGCCCGCTACCGGCTGCTCACCGAGACCGCCGTTGCGGAAGGGGCGGGCGCCATCCTCACCGCACACACCCTCGACGATCAGGCCGAGACCGTAATGCTCCGGCTGGCGCGCGGCTCCGGCGTGAAGGGGCTGGCCGCGATGAGCCCGGTCCGCCGGCTCGGCGATGTCGACCTGGTCCGTCCGCTGCTGTCCGTTTCGCGGGAGCGGCTCAGGGCTGCGCTGGTCCGCGACGGCCTCGGCTGGTGCGACGATCCCTCAAACGACAATGCGCGTTTCGCCCGGGTGCGGATGCGCGCGCTCATGCCAGCGCTGGCGAAGGAGGGGCTGACGGCGCGTCGGCTCGCCGAGACGGCCGATCGCCTGGCGCGCGCCGATGCGGCGCTCGATGCCATGGTGCAGCGGCTGGCGGCGGCCGAGGTCACGGCCGACCGGTTCGGGGTTCTGCGTCTCGGCATCTTGGGCTTCGCGGCAGCCGAACAGGAGCTGCGGTTGCGGCTCCTGGCGCGGATGCTCGGCTGGGCCGCTGGGTGCGCGGGCGACTACGGGCCGCGGCTGGATCGGCTGGAGCGCGCTGCCGCACGCCTTGCGGAGGGACCCGACGGGCGATTCACCCTGTCGGGTGCGCTGGTGACGCGGCGCCACGGAACGATTGCGATCGCGCGCGAGGCGGGACGGTCGGGCTTGCCGGAGGTTGCCGTCGATCCCGGCAGCACGAGGGTGTGGGACGGGCGCTGGCGGGTGCGGCTCACCGACGCGGCCCCGGCGGCCGTTCAGGTGCGCGCCCTCGGTTCCGCCTGGCGCAAGCTTGCGCCTGTAGACGGGGGAGCGGAGGCGGCGGTGCTGGCCGTCGTTCCGGGGCTATTTGCCGGGGAAAGCCTTGTTGCGGCGCCTGCATTCGGCCACTTTGCCGGCCCAGCTTGGCGGGAGGCGGTCGAGGCCGGCTTCGCCTCCGAGCCGCCGGGTGGCGCGGCCGACGCGCTAACCTTGTCGA
Organism: Amorphus coralli DSM 19760; assembly: GCF_000374525.1. GTDB lineage: Bacteria > Pseudomonadota > Alphaproteobacteria > Rhizobiales > Amorphaceae > Amorphus > Amorphus coralli. Next base: position 288,578 of record NZ_KB894574.1, on the reverse strand, counting down.
CCGGATAGGCGGGCGGTCCTGCGAATTCGGCGCAGTCCGGCTTGGCACCGGCTGGGCGGGACCCTATCTTTTTGCCAAAGGCGGCGCCCGGCCTGGTGCCGCACGCGTAAGAATGACGGGCTGCGAAAGGGCCGTGATGAACAACACGTTTCGCAACTTTGCGCTCTGGGTGATTATCGGCTTGCTGCTGATTGCCCTGTTCCAGCTCTTTCAGAGCCCGAACCAGCGCACCAACAGCTCCGAGATCTCCTTCTCGCAGTTCCTCGACGAGGTTGGCCAGGGCAACGTGCAGTCGGTGACGATCACCGACCAGCAGATCGCCGGCAAGTACAACCATGGCGGCGCGTTCCAGACGTTCGCCCCATCGGATGCCAACTACATCGACAAGCTCGAGACCAGCGGCGTCTCCATCACGGCCAAGCCGGCGAATGACGGCTTCTCGCTGCTGGGCATCCTCGCGACCTGGTTCCCGATGCTCCTGATCCTCGGCATCTGGCTGTTCCTGATGCGCCAGATGCAGGGCGGTGCCGGCGGCAAGGCGATGGGCTTCGGCAAGTCCAAGGCCAAGCTGCTCACCGAAGCGCACGGCCGCGTCCTGTTCGAGGACGTCGCCGGCGTCGACGAGGCCAAGGAAGACCTGCAGGAGATCGTCGACTTCCTGCGCGATCCGCAGCGCTTCCAGCGCCTCGGCGGCCGTATCCCGCGCGGCGTGCTGCTGGTCGGCCCTCCCGGTACCGGTAAGACGCTGCTCGCCCGCGCCATCGCCGGCGAAGCCAACGTGCCGTTCTTCACCATCTCCGGCTCCGACTTCGTGGAGATGTTCGTGGGCGTCGGCGCCAGCCGCGTACGCGATATGTTCGAGCAGGCGAAGAAGAACGCGCCCTGCATCATCTTCATCGACGAGATCGACGCGGTCGGCCGCCATCGCGGCGCCGGCCTGGGCGGCGGCAACGACGAGCGCGAGCAGACCCTCAACCAGCTCCTGGTGGAGATGGACGGCTTCGAGCCGAACGAGGGCATCATCCTGATCGCCGCGACCAACCGTCCGGACGTGCTCGACCCGGCGCTCCTGCGTCCGGGCCGTTTCGACCGGCAGATCGTGGTGCCGAATCCGGACATCGTCGGTCGCGAGAAGATCCTGAAGGTGCACGTGCGCAAGGTGCCGCTGGCGCCCGACGTCGACCTGAAGACCATCGCCCGCGGCACGCCCGGCTTCGCCGGTGCAGACCTGATGAACCTGGTCAACGAGGCGGCGCTGATGGCGGCGCGGCGCAACAAGCGTCTCGTCACCATGCAGGAATTCGAGGACGCCAAGGACAAGGTGATGATGGGCGCGGAACGCCGCACCCTCGTGATGACGGAGGAGGAGAAGAAGCTCACCGCTTATCACGAGGCCGGCCACGCCCTGGTCGCCCTGCACATGCCGGCGTCCGACCCGATCCACAAGGCGACGATCATCCCCCGCGGCCGCGCGCTCGGCATGGTGATGCGCCTGCCGGAACGCGACCAGCTCTCGCTGACCCGCGCCAAGTGCAAGGCGGATCTCGCGGTGGCCATGGGCGGCCGCGTGGCGGAAGAGCTGATCTTCGGCCACGAGAAGGTCACGTCCGGTGCCTCGGCCGATATCCGCATGGCGACGAAACTCGCCAAGGCGATGGCGACCCAGTACGGCATGTCCGACAAGCTCGGGCCGCTGCTCTACGCCGAGAACGAGGAAGAGGTCTTCCTCGGCCATTCTGTGGCGCGCCAGCAGCAGGTGGCGGAAACGACCCAGCAGGTCGTGGACGCCGAGGTGAAGGGCTTCGTCAACGATGGCTACGAGACGGCCAACTCGCTGCTCAAGTCGCACATCGACCAGCTGCACACGATCGCCAAGGGACTGCTTGAGTACGAGACGCTTACCGGCGACGAGATCCGCGATCTCCTCAACGGCAAGTCGCCCGTGCGCGAGACCATGGACGACGACACGCCGAAGGGTCCGCGCGTCGCCACGGTGCCCTCCACCGGCGGCTCGCGCGAGAAGGACGACCGCGGCGGAGAGCCCGGCGGCCTGGAGCCTCAGCCGCAGGGCTGAGCCGGGGCGACCGCCGCCACACGGACCGAGAAGGCCGGGCAAACGCCCGGCCTTTTTCGTTCGCCGCGGCGTCAGCGGACTGTAACAATTGCGCACACGATTTGAGATTTGCGGCGAGACATCCGCCGCAGTCTCGCGATATCTCTTGCGCCCGGTCCGGCCGCGACGCCGAACCGACTGCACAGGGAATGTTCAAGCCACATGCGCACCTTCTTCGGAACCGACGGAATCCGTGGTCAGGCCAATCGCTGGCCGATGACGCCGGACATCGCTCTCAAGGTGGGAATGGCGACCGGGTTGGCGCTGCTCAACGGGGAGCAACAGCACCGGGTCGTGATCGGCAAGGACACCCGGCTGTCCGGCTACATGATCGAGAACGCCCTGGTCGCCGGTTTCACGGCGGTGGGCGTCGACGTGTTCCTGCTCGGCCCGGTTCCCACCCCCGGCGTCGCCATGCTGACCCGCTCTCTGCGCGCCGACATCGGCGTGATGATCTCCGCCTCGCACAACCCGTACGAGGACAACGGCATCAAGATCTTCGGAGCCGACGGTTTCAAGCTCTCCGACGAGGTGGAGCTGGAGATCGAGCGGCTGATGCAGGAGGATCTGACCAAGCGCCTCGCCACCGGTGCCGACATCGGCCGGGCCCAGCGCCTCGACGGTGTCCGCGACCGCTACATCGAGTATATCAAGCGGACCTTTCCGCGGAATCTCAGTCTGGAAGGGCTGCGCATTGTCATCGACTGCGCCAACGGTGCGGGCTACCGCGTCGCGCCGGACGCCCTCTGGGAGCTCGGCGCCGAGGTCGTGAAGATCGGCAATCAGCCCAACGGGACCAACATCAACACCGACTGCGGCTCCACCTCCCTCGGCCAGGTCCGGGCGAAGGTTCAGGAAGTGCGGGCGGACATCGGCATCGCGCTCGACGGCGATGCGGACCGGCTCATTGTCATCGACGAGAAGGGCCAGCCGGTGGACGGCGACCAGCTTCTCGCCGTCATCGGCTCGTCCTGGCAGAACGCCGAACGGCTGACAGCGCCGGGCGTGGTGGCCACGATCATGTCCAATCTGGGGCTGGAGCGCTATCTGGACGGGATCGGCCTGTCGCTGGCGCGCACCCGGGTGGGCGACCGCTACGTCGTCGAGCACATGCGCGCCAATGGCTACAATGTCGGCGGCGAGCAGTCCGGCCATATCGTGCTGTCGGATTATTCGACCACCGGCGACGGTCTCCTGGCGGCGCTGGAAATCCTGTCCGTGGTGGTGGCGAGCGGCCGCACGGTGTCGGAGGTCTGCCACCGCTTCGAGCCGGTGCCGCAGATCCTGAAGAACGTGCGCTATTCCGGCGGCAAGCCGCTGGAGGACGACATCGTCATCAGGGCCATCGATACGGGTCGCGACCGGCTCGGAAACGCCGGCCGGCTCGTGGTGCGCCCGTCCGGTACCGAGCCGCTGATCCGCGTCATGGGCGAGGGTGACGACGCCATCCTCGTTCAGGAGGTGGTGGACGATATCGCCACCGCGGTCACCAAGGCCGCCTGACCTGCACTTTGCGGTCCACTGCCTGCCCCGCGATCCGTGCGTCAGGGCTTCTCGCAGCCAGAGAGGCTCCTGCCGCCCGACCCGATCGTGGTTAATGGACACGGTTAACGCCCGTTTAACGCCCTTCGGCCCACTCTGTCGGAAAGATCGATTCGATCGTCCGTCACCGGTGGGGCGAGGGAGGCGACATGCACCGCCGCGTCTATGAACTTCTGTCTGCCAGCGCGCTCGCGCTGATCGTCACCGGCCTTCCGGCCCTTGCCGCCGAGCCGTCCGCGGACGCCGAAGCGCCGGTCCTCGAACACACCGACGATATCCTGCCCGACGAGGTGGAGCGGCGCGGCGCCTATGTCCGCTTCGACGTCGGCGGCATCTTCTCGCCTTCGCCCGGCGTGTCCATCGTCAACGCCCCGGCCGGGCTCGGCGCGGTGGACACCGGTACGCTCGATGCCCAGGTGAGCGTCGGTGCAGGTGTCGGATACCGCTTTTCCAACTGGTTCCGCAGCGATCTGTCCGTGGCCTTCTCGCCGGCCCGCGACTTTTCCGCCGACACGAACTGGACAGGCGGCGGCACAGGGTCGGTCACCGGGTCGATGACCTCGACCGCGGTACTTGCCTCCGCCTATGCCGAATTCGCTCCGGAAAGCTGGATCCGGCCCTATGTGGGCGGTGGCCTCGGCCTGGCCAGCGTGTCGCTGGATTCCGTCGAGGAGCGGACCCCGGCGGGCACCATCAACCGCTACGGCGACAAGTCGGACTGGAACTTCGCCTGGTCGGTGGCCACTGGCGTCACGCTGGATGTCTCCGAGGCGGTCGAACTGGATGCCGGCTACCGGTACATGAACTTCGGCAGCGCCGAGACCGGCCAAGACGCGCGCGGCAGCCACGTCTCCCTCGATACCCTCGAGGGCCACGAGTTCCGCATCGGCTTTCGGTATCTGTTCCGGTAGGTGTGCCACCTCCCGGCCCATGAGCCGGGAAAAAAGGCCGACGCCGAAAGATCGTGGGCATCCGGATGAATCCGCTGCCTGGCCTCCTTTCGTCATCGGCCCGTTACAGCAACTTTGCATGACCCAGGCTCCATATCGGGGTGGGGTCATCCATGCAGAAACAAGTTGCCGTCGCGGACGCGGCGTCGGAGCCGGACGCCGAGTCGCGGGTCGATCTCGATCGTCAGAGCAAGGGTCCGGCAGGGCCCATCATCTTCGTGCTGGTCCTGCTCGGCGGGCTGGCATTCGTTGTCTGGTCGATCGTCAAGGACATCGACGCCAGCGGAACGTCCACACTGGCGATCATTCCTTTCGCCCTGCTGCTCCTGGCGCTGCTGATTGCGCTCGGGTTCGAGTTCGTGAACGGGTTTCACGATACGGCGAATGCCGTTGCGACGGTGATCTACACCAACTCCCTACCGGCCCATTTCGCCGTCGTCTGGTCCGGCCTGTGGAATTTCCTCGGCGTGCTGGCCTCGTCCGGGGCCGTGGCCTTTGGCATCATCTCGCTTCTGCCGGTGGAACTGATCCTCAATGTCGGGTCCTCGGCCGGCATGGCGATGGTCTTCGCCCTCCTGATTGCCGCGATCATCTGGAATCTCGGGACCTGGTATCTGGGTCTGCCCGCCTCGTCCTCGCACACCCTGATCGGTTCGATCATCGGTGTCGGACTGGCCAATCAGCTTCTGCACGGGTTCAGCGGCACCTCCGGCGTCGACTGGAGCCAGGCCACCAAGATCGGCTACTCGCTTCTGTTCTCGCCGGTGATCGGCTTCATCGCCGCGGGCCTGCTGCTCGTCGCCCTGAAGGTGCTGGTCAAGAACCCGGATCTCTACCGTGAACCGAAGAAAAAGAAGGCGCCGCCGTGGTGGATCCGCAGCATCCTGGTGCTGACGTGCACCGGCGTGTCCTTTGCCCACGGTTCCAACGACGGGCAGAAGGGCATGGGTCTGATCATGCTCATCCTCATCGGCATCGTGCCAACCACCTACGCGCTGAACAAGGCGGTGTCGCCGGCGGACATGGCGCAGTTCCGCGCGCTCGCCCAGGTCACGGCGACGTCGCTGACCGAGGTGAGCGGCACGGGCGATGGCGGGGCGGCGCTGGCGCCGGGCGAGGATCCCCGGGCCACGCTCACCGCCTACGTGCGCGATCGCACGCTTGCGCCGGACACCGTGCCGGCCCTTGCGGCGATCACCCGGCAACTGGCGAGGGACGTGGCTGGTGCGCCGACGCTCGCGGACGTTCCGGCGTCTGCCGTGTCCAACGTGCGCAACGACATGTATCTGACCTCCGAGACGATCCGGGTCATGCTCAAGACCGGCGAACCGGCCTTCGATACCGAAACACGCCAGAACCTGCTGGCCTTCGAACGCTCGCTCGACGAGGCGACCAAGTTCATCCCGCTTTGGGTGAAGATCGCGGTGGCCATCGCCCTCGGGCTCGGGACGATGGTCGGCTGGAAGCGCATCGTCGTCACGGTCGGCGAAAAGATCGGCAAGACGCATCTCACCTACGCCCAGGGCGGTGCGGCGGAAGTGGTGGCCATGGGCACCATCCTCGCCGCCGATGGCTTCGGTCTGCCCGTCTCGACCACGCAAGTGCTGTCATCGGGCGTGGCCGGTACGATGGCGGCCAACGGCTCGGGGCTGCAGATGTCGACGGTGCGAAATCTCGCGCTGGCCTGGGTGCTGACGCTTCCGGCTGCGATCACGCTGTCCGGTGGGATCTATCTGCTGCTGTTGCAGATTTTCTGAAGACGGGGCGGCTGCCTGCGGTTGCCCGAATCCGACTGTCCGCGACGCTGCCGGTTGGCCGGCGGCGTCGCCCTGTCGCCGGCAGCATGCACGCCGGTCCGCGGCCCGGAATCGTTAACCGGAACCGGGACCATCCCTTGGCTGCCGCGGTCCCTCGCGTCTATGCTCGTGCAAGTCGTGACGGACGCACCGGGTGCGCCAGTCGCCGTGCCGACGCAAGAGCGAGCGCCGGGTCCATGTCGGGCCCGGTCAGACACACAGGTCTGACAGGACGGCGGGGCGAGCCTGCGTCCTGTTCGACCGGCCGCCAAGGGGCCGACACATGTCAGCGATCATCGACTTCCTCAATTCCATCCTCTGGGGCTATGTGCTGGTTTACGGCCTTCTCGCCGTCGGCATTTTCTTCACGCTGCGGCTGGGGTTCCTCCAGTTCCGGCACTTCCCGGAGATGTTCCGCGCGGTGCTGGGCTCCGGCGAGAACGACAAGTCCGGCATCACGCCCTTCCAGGCCCTGTGCACCAGCCTTGCGTCACGGGTCGGCACCGGCAATCTCGCCGGTGTTGCGGTGGCCCTGTCGCTGGGCGGCCCCGGCGCGATCTTCTGGATGTGGATGGTGGCGCTCGTCGGCATGGCGACGGCCTATTCGGAATCGACGCTCGCCCAGCTCTACAAGGTCAGGAACGACGAGGGGCAGTATCGCGGCGGCCCGGCCTTCTACCTGGCGCGCGGGCTCGGCGTGCCGTGGGCCGGGGCGGTGTTCTCCGTCTGCCTGATCCTGTCGTTCGGCCTCATCTTCAACGCGGTCCAGGCAAACTCCATTGCCGATGCCATGCAGGGCGCCTACGGCGTGCCGAAGCTCGGCGTCGGCCTGGTGGTTGCGGCGATGGCCGGCATCGTGATCTTCGGCGGCATTCGCCAGATCGCCCGGGTGGCGGAGGTCATCGTGCCGTTCATGGCCGGTGCCTATCTGCTCCTGGCGATCTTCATTCTGGTGATGAACATCACGGCGGTTCCGGGCGTCCTCGCCACCATCGTCGGCAGCGCATTCGGTCTTGAAGAGGCCGCAGGCGGCATCACCGGCGGCGTCATGGCGGCGCTGCTCAACGGCGTGAAGCGAGGCCTCTTCTCCAACGAGGCCGGCATGGGCTCGGCGCCGAACATCGCCGCCGTCGCCACGCCCGATCCGCATCACCCCTCCTCGCAGGGCCTGGTGCAGGCGCTGGGCGTGTTCATCGACACGATCCTCATCTGCACCGCGACGGCAATCATGATCCTGCTGTCGGGGGTACTCGATCCCTCCTCGGGCGTCACCGGCACCCAGCTCACTCAGGATGCGCTGACGGCGCAGATCGGCTCGTTCGGCGACGATTTCATCGCCATCGCGATCCTGTTCTTCGCCTTCACCTCGATCATCGGCAACTACTCCTACGCGGAAAACGCGATGACCTTCCTGGGGCTGGGTCACAAGCTGCAGCTGAACGTCCTGCGCGCGGCTGTGCTGGCCATGGTCGTCTGGGGGGCGATGCAGAGCGTGGCGACGGTGTTCAACACCGCCGACGCCTCCATGGGACTGATGGCAACCATCAACCTGATCGCCATCGTGCTCCTGTCCGGAACGGTGGTGAAGCTGACCCGGGACTATTTCGACCAGAAGAAGGAAGGGAAGGTGCCGCGCTTCCACGCGGCCGCCTATCCCGAGCTCGCCGGTCAGATCGACGAGGACATCTGGTCGGAGACCGATCCCGGCTGACCTGCGGGGAGGCTTTGGGCGTTCGTCCCGGCCTCCCTCCACCCTTTCATTGCGGCGGAATGACGCAGGCTTCGCGGCAGCTATCGGGCCCCTCGCGAAGCCGCGCCGCGCGTCGGTTTCGGGGCATGGAACAAGGGGGCATGCCTCCCTCAGAGGGTTGCGGAATCCGCGGCATCGTCTGCGGATCCGCTTGATTGCGACAGCGCTCGGGAGTATCGCCGTCCGTGGGACACCCCTCCCCAACGAGGGGCGACTATCTGGAAGGATAGCTCCATGAGCAGCACTGCCACGAAGCCGGACGTGCGTCCGGCCAATCCGAACTTTTCGTCCGGTCCTTGTGCCAAGCGGCCCGGCTGGTCGCTCGAAGCGCTGACGAATGCGGCTCTCGGCCGCTCGCACCGCGCCAAGATCGGAAAATCCAAGCTTCTCCAGGCAATCGAAGACACCCGCGAGGTTCTCGGGGTGCCGGCCGACTACAAGATCGGCATCGTGCCCGCGTCCGACACGGGCGCGGTCGAGATGGCCATGTGGTCGATGCTCGGCGCCCGCGGCGTCGACATGGTCGCCTGGGAATCCTTCGGCGAAGGCTGGGTCACCGATGCCCAGAAGCAGCTGAAGCTGGCCGACTGCCGGATCCTGAAGGCCGGCTACGGCGAGATCGTCGACTTCTCCGAGATCGATTTCGACCGCGACGTGGTGTTCACCTGGAACGGCACCACCTCCGGCGTGCGCGTGCCGACCGGCGACGCGATCCCGGCCGACCGCGCGGGCCTCACCATCTGCGACGCGACCTCCGCGGCGTTCGCCCAGGACCTGCCCTTCGACAAGCTCGATGTCGTGACCTTTTCCTGGCAGAAGGTGCTCGGCGGCGAGGCGGCGCACGGCATGCTGATCCTGTCGCCGCGCGCGGTGGAGCGTCTCGAGAGCTTCACGCCCGAGCGGCCGCTGCCGAAGATCTTCCGCATGACCAAGGGCGGCAAGCTCAACGAGGGCATCTTCAAGGGCGAGACGATCAACACGCCCTCCATGCTCTGCGTCGAGGACTATCTGGACGCGCTTTCCTGGTCGAAGTCGCTTGGCGGCAAGGAGGGCCTGTTCGCCCGTGCCGACGCCAATTTCGCAGCGATCGACGCCTGGGTGGCGAAGACCGACTGGGTCGACTTCCTGGCGGTGAAGCCGGAAACGCGCTCGAACACGAGCGTCTGCCTCAAGATCGTCGATCCCGACATCGCCGGGCGCTCCGACGACGAGCAGGCGGCCTTTGCCAAGGCGATGGTCACGCGTCTCGACAAGGAAGGCGTTGCCTACGACATCGGCGCCTATCGCGACGCCCCGGCGGGTCTTCGGATCTGGACCGGCGCGACGATCGAGGCATCCGATCTGGAAGCGCTCACCGCGTGGCTCGACTGGGCCTTCGCGGCGGAGAAGTCCGAGCTCGCCAAGGCCGCCTAGGCGCGCTCACGGCATTCGGCCGCCGGCCTCCGCCGGCGGTCCCTTCCCCATTCTTTTCATATCGCGCGCCCGGGCGGACCGCCCGGCCCAAGCTGCGCAATTGCCACCAGAGGATTGCTCCCATGGCTCCCAAGGTTCTGATTTCCGACAAGCTTTCGCCGACCGCCGTCGACATCTTCCGCAACCGTGGCATCGAGGTCACCTACGAGCCGGACCTCGGCAAGGACAAGGACAAGCTCGCCGAGATGATCGGCGACTTCGACGGTCTCGCCATCCGCTCGGCCACCAAGGTCACCGACAAGCTGCTGGAAAAGGCCGGCAACCTGAAGGTCATCGGCCGCGCCGGCATCGGCGTCGACAACGTGGACGTGCCGACCGCCACCAAGAAGGGCGTGATCGTCATGAACACGCCGTTCGGCAACTCCATCACGACGGCCGAGCACGCCATCGCGATGATGTTCTCCGTCGCCCGCCAGATCCCCGCCGCCGACGTCTCCACCCAGGCCGGCAAGTGGGAGAAGAACAAGTTCATGGGCGCCGAGATCACCGGCAAGACGCTGGGCGTGATCGGCTGCGGCAACATCGGTTCGATCGTGGCTGCCCGCGGCATCGGCCTGTCGATGCGCGTCATCGCTTTCGATCCGTTCCTGTCCGTCGACCGGGCGCTGGAGCTTGGGGTGGAGAAGGTGGAGCTCGACGAGCTGTTCCGCCGCGCCGACGTGCTGACCATGCACACGCCGCTCACCGACAAGACGCGCAACATCGTCGACGCCGCCGCCATCGAGAAGATGAAGGACGGCGTCATCATCATCAACTGCGCCCGCGGCGGCCTGATCGTCGAGGAGGACCTGCGCGCCGCCCTCGACTCCGGCAAGGTCGGCGGTGCCGGCATCGACGTGTTCTCCGAGGAGCCGGCCAAGGAGAACGTGCTGTTCGGTGCGCCGAACCTGGTCTGCACGCCGCACCTGGGCGCCGCCACCAGCGAGGCGCAGGAAAATGTTGCGCTCCAGGTTGCCGAGCAGATGTCCGACTACCTGCTGACCGGCGCCGTGACCAACGCCCTCAACATGCCGTCGATCTCGGCGGAAGAGGCGCCGCGGCTCACCCCGTTCGCCAAGCTCGCCGAGCAGCTCGGTTCCTTCGCCGGCCAGCTCACCGAGACCGGTCTCAAGGGCGTGCGCGTCGAGTATGAGGGCGACGTGGCGGAGATGAACATCCGCGCGCTGACCTCGGCGGCGCTGACCGGCCTGATGCGCCCGCTGCTGCAGGACGTCAACGCGGTGTCGGCGCCGGCGATCGCCCGCGAGCGCGGCATTGCGGTAGAAGAGGTCCGGCGCGAGCAGCGCGGCGCCTACGAGAACTACATCCGCTTGACGGTCATCACCGAGCGCCAGGAGCGGTCCGTTGCCGGCACCGTCTTCACCGACGGCAAGCCGCGCGTCATCCAGGTCAAGGGCATCAACATGGAAGCCGAGCTCGGCGACCACATGCTCTACGTCACCAACGAGGACAAGCCGGGCTTTATCGGCAAGCTGGGCACCACGCTCGGCGAGGCCGGCGTCAACATCGCCACTTTCAATCTCGGCCGTGACGCCCGCGGCGGCGAGGCCATCTGCCTGGTGGAGATCGACGAGCCGGTGAGCCCGGACGTGCTGAACGCGGTGAACGCGCTGCCGCTGGTGACCCAGGTGAAGCTGCTGTCGTTCTGAGCGATCTTCATTTCTCCCAGGACCGGACACCGGTCGACCTCGCGGCGGGCCCGAAAGGGTCCGCCGTTTTTCGTTGGGCAGATTGACGACGGGCCTTCCCCAGGCCCCCCCAGCGGAGGCGGAGGGCAGGGCGGTTGTGACTTCCAATGCTGCGGCTCAACACGCTCAGGCGCCAGCCGTGCGGCGCGGGCGTCGCAGCCGGCCCTGGGCAAGCGCAATGCCGCCGATGATCAGCACCATGCCGGCATAGTCGGCGAGGCCGAGCCGTTCGCCCAGGAAGATCGTGCCCAGCAGGATGGCGCTGACCGGCACCAGGTAGGTCACCAGGGAAGCGTTGGTGGCGCCGGCCGATCTCAGAATCGCGAAGTAGAGAAGATAGCCGAACGCGGAGGAGGCAAGCGCCAGCGCGAGCACCGCGGCGATCACCGCAGGGCTCGGCATGGCCAGCGTCCAGGGGACCTCGACGACCAGCGCGAGCGGGATCATCAGGAGGGTGGAGCCGGTGAGCTGGCCGGAGGCGATGGTGAGCGGCGGCGCCTGCATCCGGCGCGCGATCATCGCGGAGACACCATAGGAGCAGGCGGCGCCGAGGCAGGCGATCTGGGGCAGGATTGCGCTCCCGCTGCCGGCGCCGCTCAGCCCTGTGCCAAGCATCACCACCACACCGGTAAAGCCGAGCGCGATGCCGCCGATCTTCAGCGGCGTTGCCTTGTCGTCGGCGGTAAACGCCGTTGCCAGGACCATGGTGAAGATCGGCGTCGTGGCGTTGAGGATCGAGGCAAGCCCGGACGGGATCGACTGCTGGGCCCAGAACAGCAGCGAGAACGGGATGACGTTGTTGAAGATGCCGAGCACGACAAGTGCGGGAAAGCGCCGGTCGAGAAGCGGCGAGCCCATGCCCCGGGCGAAGAGCAGGACGTGCAGGGCCGCGGCTGCGATGCCCACCCGGAGCGCCACGAGGGTCAGCGGCGGAATCTCCGCCAGCGCGATCTTGGCGAAGAAGAAGGAGCCGCCCCAAAGGACGGACAGGGTGATCAGCATCGCCCAGTCGCGGGGCGACAGGACAAGCGGGCTCGGACGAGCGGTGCGGGTCGTGGTCATTGCCGGACCATGGGGCAGTGCAGGGGACCGAACCACCCGTTTTCCCACGACGGCCCGGACGGTGCCGGTGGCATCATCGGGGAGACCGTGCGAAACCGCGCGTGCGCTGGGAAACGACGATGCCTCCGGCGATCAGCACCCACCCGACGCCGTGATACCAGGCCGGTTCCTCGCCGAGGAACAGGATGGCGGCAATGGAGCCGAAAACCGGGATCAGGTGGAAGAAGGGCCCGGCCCTGTTGGGGCCGACCAGTTCGACGCCCCGGTTGAAGCAGAAATTCGCCACCACAGAGGGGAAGATCGCCACATAGAAGAGGGCGAACCAGGCCCCGGGCGTGTTCTCCGGCCGCGCTCCGCTGGACCATTCCCACAGAAAGGCGGGCATCAGCATGACAGAGCCCAGGAAGAAGATCACCGCCAGGAACGACATGGGATGCATCTGCGGCCGCGCCTTCAGAAGCGCCGAGTAGAAGCCATAGATGCCGAGGGCGACCACGATGATGGCGTCGCCCGGGTTGATCTCCAGTTCCAGCAGGGTGATCGGATTGCCGGCGGAGATGATCAGGACGACGCCCACGAAGGACACAGCGATGCCGGTGATCTGGAAGCGCGTGAGCCGGTCACCATAGAGAATCAGTGCGAACAGGGCGATCATCAGCGGCTGCACGGACTGCAGCAGCGCACCGTTGAGCGCCTCTGTATATTCCAGCCCCGTGTAGATGAGCGCGTTGTAGAGGGTCACGCCCGTCAGCGAGAGCAGCGCCAGCATGGGCAGGTTGCGGCGGATGTGCGGCCAGTCCTGGCGCAGCGCTGTCAGGGCAAAAGGCAGGATGATCAGAAAGGCCGCGGTCCAGCGAAACTGGGCCAGCGCGACCGGTGGCACCTTGCCCACGGCAAAGCGGCCAACGACGATGTTGCCGCCCCACATCATCGCCGTGACGGTCAGAAGCAGGTAGGGCTGACCGTAGATCAGCCGGCCGAGCGCGCGCATGGTTCACTCCCTCCCGAGGCGGTTCGGGCCGTTTCGCCGCGCCGCCCGTGCGCTTTTCCCCAGCCGTGCGCCTTGCAACCTGCGTCTTCGCCAGCCATGAATGCCCCGACTGTCATCAGGCTCCCGACAGCGCGTGGCTCGGCATCGTCCGAACGTCCCGGGGGTCTCGTCGTGCAACATTGAACTTCCAGGGGATTGTCCAGCCAATGGCCAACGTCGTCGTGGTCGGGTCGCAGTGGGGCGACGAAGGCAAAGGCAAAATTGTCGACTGGCTCTCCGAGCGGGCCGACATCGTGGTCCGATTCCAGGGCGGGCACAATGCCGGCCATACGCTGGTGGTCGGCAACCAGACCTACAAGCTCAGCCTGCTGCCGTCGGGTGTCGTCCGTGAGGGCAAGGTGTCGATCATCGGCAACGGTGTGGTGCTCGATCCGCATGCGCTGATGGAGGAAATCGGCCGGCTGCGCGACATGGGCGTCCAGCTCGGGCCGGACCGGCTGAAGATCGCCGAGAACGCCGCGCTGATCCTGTCGCTGCATCGCGAACTCGACCGGCACCGCGAAGAGGCCAGTGGCGCCGGCAAGATCGGCACCACCGGGCGCGGCATCGGCCCCGCCTACGAGGACAAGGTCGGGCGCCGCGCCATCCGGGTGCTCGATCTGGCCGAGCCGGACACGCTGCCCAACAAGATCGACCGGCTGCTGACCCACCACAACGCCCTGCGCAAGGGCCTTGGCGTCGAGCAGATCGAGCCGCAGACGCTTCTCGACGAGCTCACTTCGGTGGCGCCGCAGATCCTGCCCTATGTCGATGCGACCTGGCGGGCGCTGGACGATGCGCGCAAGGAAGGCAAGCGGGTTCTGTTCGAGGGCGCGCAGGGCACGCTGCTCGACATCGATCACGGCACCTATCCGTTCGTGACCTCGTCCAACACCGTTGCCGGCCAGGCTGCCGCGGGCTCGGGCATCGGCCCCTCCAGCCTCGGCTACGTTTTGGGTATCACCAAGGCCTACACCACCCGGGTCGGCTCGGGTCCGTTCCCCACCGAGCAGGAGAACGAGATCGGCGCCTTCCTCGGCGAGCGCGGCCGCGAATTCGGTACTGTCACCGGGCGCAAGCGCCGCTGCGGCTGGTTCGACGCCGTGCTGGTGCGCCAGGCAGTGGCGACGGGCGGCATCACCGGGCTGGCGCTGACCAAGCTCGACGTCCTCGACGGGCTTGACGAGTTGAAGATTTGCGTTCGCTATCGCCTCGACGGCAAGGAAATCGACCATCTTCCTGCCTCACAGGCGGCGCAATCCCGTGTCGAACCGGTGTATGAAACCATCGAGGGCTGGAAGGCCACGACCGCGGGTGCGCGCAAGTGGGCAGACCTTCCGGCGCAGGCAGTGAAATATGTGCGCCACGTCGAAGAACTGGTGGGCGCACCGATCGCACTTTTGTCGACCAGTCCCGAACGAGACGACACAATCCTTGTGGAAGACCCGTTTCGGGGCTAAGTCTCCGCAAACTCACAGCAATAGGGCCCCTCTCGCGCGATGGCGGATTTCCACACGGTCCTGAAACGAGCCGTCTCGGCTTTGCCGGACAAGAGCGGTCCCAACCGGCGGGCCGTCTACGACAAGGCCCGCAAGGCGCTCCTGAAGCAGTTGCAGAGCCTCGACCCGCCGCTGCCGGCGCAAGAGGTGACGCAGCAGCGGCTTGCTCTGGAAGATGCGATCCGCAAGCTCGAGGCGGAAATCGCCCGTGCCGGGCGGTCGACGCCGTCGGCTGCCTCACCGACCGCCCCTGCTGCCGCGCGCCCGAGTGCGCCGCCGCGTCCGGCTCCCCCGCGCCCCGCTCCCCCGCTGGCCCAGCCGGATGCGGACGACGACGAGCAGCCGACGCCGGCCCCGAGGGCTGCTGCGCCCCGGGCCCCGGTCGCCGCGCCGCGCGCCAACGCTCCGACCGTGACGCCCCGTGCTCCCACGGCGGCTCCGCCCCGCCCTGCCGCTCCGGCCGTTGATGCGGCGGACGAGGACGCGTCAGCGGAGATCCCTGTGGCGGATGTGCCGCAGCGCCGTCGCGAGCCGACGCTCGGCCGTCCCGCGGCTCCGTCATCGGAGCCTGAGGCCGAAGAACTCGGAACGGAGGCTGCCGACGACGCTTCCGATACGACCTCCGGTCGCCGGGGCGCGTTCCGCCGGCCATTCGGTCGCGGCGATGCCGGCCGAGGCGCACCCGCCGTTCCGCCCGAAGCGGGACCGCAGGACGATCTCAGCGACGAGGAAATCGAGGAAGCGGCGGCCGAGGCCGAAGAGCCGGCCATCGCTCCGACCGCCGATCGCCGCGGCTGGCTGCGCCGCCGCAAGGGGACTCCGGAGCCGACGGTCACGCTGGCCGCAGCCGATCCCGATCCGCAGGCCGACGAGTCCTACGCCGACGACGGCCAGGACGGGTTGCGCGAGGACGACGGCTACGAAGACGAGGCCTATGAGGACGAGGCCTACGACGACGGTTACGACGATGGGGGCTATGACGAGCCCTACTACGCGGAGGAGGAGCAGGGCCGCCGGCGCAGCTTCCGCTGGCTGGTCGCGCCGATCATCATCATCGTGATCCTCGGTGCGGGCGCGCTCGCGCTCTACACCCAGCGCGACACCATCATGGCGATGGTCACGTCGCCGTCCGGAGAGACGAGCGAGCCGGCCTCTTCGTCCGAAACCACCGCCTCCGGGGAAACGGCGGCAGACGCCGATTCCAACAAGATTTCCGACCGGATCGGCGCTCCGTCCGAGAACGAGGCCGCCCCGGTTGTTGCGCCCGACGCCCGGACGGTGAAGACCACCCGGGTGGTCACTCCGCGCAACGGCAACGGCGAGCCGGCGGCCTCTAACCAGGCCCTACCGGGCACGGCTCCTGCCCAGTCGCCAGCGGCAACCGGCACGTCGCAGACCGCGACCGCTCCCGCCGAGGATGTCCGCGACTCCACGCCCGCCCCCGCCGACGGCACGTTCGAGGCCGTGCTCTACGAGGAAGGGGCCAGCGCGGCCCAGGGCGGCAATGCCCTGCGCGGCACGCTCGACTGGCAGTACACGGAGGAATCCATCGGCGGGCAGCCCCCCGAGCCGGTGGTGAAGGCCACGCTGCGCGTACCGGACCGCGACATGACCGTCGACCTCCTGTTCCGCAAGAACAGCGATTCGGCGTTGCCGGCGAGCCACCTGATCGAGGCGCAGTTCAACCTGTCGGACGACTTCCCCGGCGGTGGCATCGCCAACGTGCCCGGTCTGATCATGAAGCAGACCGAGGCGGCGCAGGGAAATGCGCTGCTGGGTGCGTCGGCGAAGGTGTCGGACAATCTCTTCTGGATCGCCCTGTCGGCCTCCGACGCGGACCAGCAGAAGAATTTGCAGCTGCTGAAGGACCGCAGCTGGATCGACATCCCGCTGCTCTACACCAATGGCGGCCGCGCCATCCTGACGCTCGACAAGGGGCCTGACGGGGCCGAGGCGATCGACCAGGCCCTTGCGGCCTGGGGAGAAGGCTGAGGCCGGCGGTGCCCTCTGGGCTTTGAGTTGACAGAGGGCCGGTCCGGCAACGGGCCGGCCCTTTTTCGTGTGGGTAGAGTGGCTTGCGGTCCGGCCCCTTGCGAAAGCGGACCGGATCGGGCAACAATCAACGCGTTCCGAGGGGTGCTCGCCCCATTTGACGTGGAGCATGTCCCGCACGGCCTGGCCGTGCGGACAGGCTTTGGCGAGCTGAGATGGCGCCCGGTGTGCCGAACCCTTTGAACCTGATCCGGGTCATACCGGCGAAGGGACGGACACCTGCCGACCGCTCGTCATCCCGGGTCTTCCGATTCCGACGTTTCAGGACGGTAGATCCCATGCGCCTTGTCTTCCCCGCCTGCCACCGCCCGCCCGACAGGGCTCGTTGCGCCGTTGCTGTGACGGTGCGTCCACGCGTGGTCACGCCGCTGTCGGCCGCACCCGCAGCCGCCCGGGTTCCGGCCTAGCCGCCAGCGACCCGCGTCATGGCCCGATCCTTCCTGCGTGCCGTCCTGGTGACGGTCGGCCTGCTCCTGGTGTGGGAGGCGGTGGTGCGCGTGTTCGCGCTGCCGGCCTTCATCCTGCCGTCGCCCGTACGGGTGGCGGGCGCCTTCCAGGAGCGCGGCGCCTATCTCCTCGACAACACGCTCGTGACCCTGTCGGAGATCCTGCTGGGCTTCGTCATCGGATCGTTGCTGGGTGCGGCCACGGCGCTCGCCATGAGCGCGGTACCGTTGGCGCGGCGCCTGATCCTGCCGGCGGTGATCGTCACCCAGGCGTTGCCGGTGTTCGCCATCGCGCCGCTGCTGGTGCTGTGGTTCGGCTATGGCATGGCCTCGAAGATCGTGATGGCGACGCTGATCATCTACTTCCCCGTCGCCTCCGCCTTTCATGACGGGCTGTCGCGCACCGATCCGGGCCTGATCGATCTGGCCCGGCTCAACCGGGCCGGCCCGCTGCAGACGCTCGCCCTGTTCCGCATGCCGGCCGCCCTGCCGAGCCTTCTCTCCGGCCTGAAGGTCGCCGCCGCCGTCGCTCCGATCGGCGCGGTGGTGGGCGAATGGGTCGGTTCGTCCGCCGGCCTCGGCTTCGTGATGCTGCAGGCCAATGCCCGGCTGCAGTCCGACGTTCTGTTCGCTGCGCTGTTCTGCCTCGCCACCATGGCGGTGGCGCTTCGGCTTGGCGTCGATGCCGCGGCCAGGCGGCTGGCGCCGTGGGCGCCCGAAACCCTCTAGCTCCAACTTAGATCAAGACGAAAGGGAGACTGCCCGATGTATCGCCTCGCCACCGCGGCGCTTGCCGCAGCCCTGGCCTTCGCCGCTCCGGCGGCGGCGCAGACCACCAAGCTGACCGTGCTTCTCGACTGGTACATGAACCCGGACCACGCACCGCTGGTCGTTGCTCAGGAAATAGGGTTCTTCGCCGATCAGGGTCTCGAGATCGAGCTGGTGACGCCGTCCGACCCCAGCGCGCCGCCACGGCTCGTTGCCGCCGGCAAGGGTGATATCGCAATCACCTACCAGCCCAACCTCTACCAGCAGGTCGAGGAAGGGCTGGAGCTGACGCGCATTGGAACCCTGGTCGCAACGCCGCTGAACACGCTCGTCGCGCTCAAGGGCGGCTCCATCGAGACGCTCGAGGATCTCAAGGGCAAGACGGTGGGCTATTCCGTCGCCGGTTTCGAGGATGCGCTCCTGGAAGCGATGCTCGGCTCGGTTGACCTGTCCATCGACGACGTCACCCTGGTCAACGTGAACTTCTCGCTGACGCCTGCCCTGATGTCCCGGCAGGTGGATGCGGTGATCGGCGCCTACCGGAATTTCGAGTTCACCCAGCTGCGGCTTGAGGGTGCGGAGGGCGTCGCCTTCTATCCGGAAGAGCACGGCGTGCCGACTTATGACGAGCTGATCTTCGTCGCCCGCAACGACCGGCTCGAGGAGCCCGCGATGGCCGCCTTCCTGGCCGCCATCGAGAAGGCGGTGACCTGGCAGACCAATCACCCGGACGAGGCGCTGGCCGTCTTCCTTGAGGCGTATCCGGATCTCGACGACGAGCTCAACCGGGAAGCCTTCCGCGACACGCTGCGCCGCTTCGCGCTGCGCCCGTCGGCGCTCGATATCGCCCGCTACGAGCGCTTCGGCACCTTCATGAAGGAGCGCGGCCTGGTGAAGGACACCGTTCCGGTGGACCGCTTTGCGGTCCAGCTACCGTAGCGGCGGTCAAGATCGAGGAAGCCGGCCCGAGGGCCGGCTTCCGAACGGTGCGGGGCCTAATTATATACGTGACAAAGCAGGTGAGATGTGCGAATCAAATGGCCGACAGGCCGGCATTCGATTTGAGGGGACTACTCAGGATCTTTTTCGGGAGAGCTGTCAGTGGTGGCAAGAAAGCCTAGGAGACCGAGTCCCATCGGATTGGACGCTCCTGCCGACGCTGGTGGAGGCGTATATGTCCGAAGTACTTCGATTAGAGTCTGCTGATCTCTCTTCTCTTTCAGAAGATCGATTGTGATTTG
Source organism: Amorphus coralli DSM 19760 (assembly GCF_000374525.1). Classification (GTDB taxonomy): domain Bacteria; phylum Pseudomonadota; class Alphaproteobacteria; order Rhizobiales; family Amorphaceae; genus Amorphus; species Amorphus coralli. The sequence goes on along the minus strand of NZ_KB894574.1, from coordinate 269,168 downwards.
CAGTAAGTCGTTCGAAACTTGCAGGCAGGCGTCCGTCAGGCTATCAATCGAGGATACAAGTTCTTCTCCGGACTTACCCTTTATGTGGCCTCTCTCATGAAATGGGTGAACACTTTTAGGGTCATGATCGTCCATAAAGACGATATGAAGAATATCGTTTCGCCGCCCGGAGAGGCCATTTATTTTGCCGAGTATCGTCATCGCCTGTTTGGCGGCGGCGGCATTTTTCCGCTTGAGGCGGGTCTCAACAAGCGCGCCCAGCATGTCGCGCTGTGAGCGGTCTGATGTGATACAGAAGAAGGCTGCTTTCGCGGACTCCTCGTCAAGCCCGCTCAGGAACTGAAAGAGCTGATAGACGGAGAAGGATACGTTGTTCCAAGCTATCGTGGCGCGTCCGACTGCTCGCGGAACGCGATCCCTATCAATCCCGAAGATGGCGGACGCTTCGAAATCCATGGCGAACTCTCCGCGCAAAGATGAGCAGGAAAGGCGCGACGACGTATTGCGTCGCCTGCTTCAAACCCCGCCCGATCCTAAGGGCGGAAAGCCGAAGGGCAAAGAGAAGCCGAAGGGGGAGAAGTCTGGCGGATAATTCCGCTGTTGGCGTACCGCGAATCCGGTTTATGCTGGCCGCATAAAAAGAGACCCCGCCGAAGCGGGGTCAAGGTTGGGGTCGGTGCTACCTCTTTGGGTAGCTTCGGCAGTGCTCTCGGACAAACTCTGTCTGTCCGTTCCGTACACGCACGTAGCATGTGACGTGTACAGCCTTAGGCAATGAACATTGCAGCATGTTCATTCCTCCGGCCGGGTTGCTCCCCGGCTTGACCGGGCACGCGGGATTGCGCCCCGCCTCATTGGGCGCGGTCCCGTGGCCGGTTTCGGAGCTGCCGAATTAAGACTTACGTGATTCTTGCTGGAAGGCGAGTCCGCTGGACGTTCTGGCTTTGATCTCTGTGGACGGTTTTTCCTTGCGCGCCTTCTTCGGGCGAGCTTCCTCGCCTTTTGCCTAAGCGTGCGCGGCTTCGTCAGTCCGCCGATAGGTGAGGCGCTTGCCCTCGATGCGCTTAAGGATGCGATCCGAGCGCTCCCAATCGCTGACCTTGAGGCCAACGCGATTGTTGTAGCGGAAGCCGAACTCGGCGAGGTAGCGGTGCAGGTGCTTCTCAGAGCAGTGCTGATAGACGCCCTTCATGCCGCGCTTGAACACTGAGAACACGTTCTCAATCGTGTTGGTATGGACCACGCCGCGCACGTACTCGCCAGCGGAGTGCTTCACAGTGTGGTGCTCGCGGTACTCGCGGCCGGTGATCGTGTAGAGGCGGCTTTCGTCCGTATAGAGCGTGGTGTCACGCGAGACGTTGCGGACGAGGATATCGCGCACGCTGTCGCGGTTGGCCTTATCGACGTGGAACATGCGGACCGAACCGCCGCGCTCCACCAGAGCGACGACAGCGCGCTTGTGTGTTGCCTTGCCGCTCTTGAGGAACGGACGGCCGCTGGTGGTCATGGTCGGTGCCGGGCCTTCCTTGGTGCCGAAATAGGTTTCGTCCGCCTCGACGGTCTTGCCTTCGCCACCCATCGGGCCATCGGAGCTGTCGTCCTTCATGGCCTCGCGAATGCGGTGCGCCATGAACCATGCGGTCTTGTAGGTAACGCCGAGCATACGGTGAAGCTGATGGGCGCTGATGCCCTTCTTGCTGGCAGCCATCAGGTGCGTTGCGAGAAGCCACTTGTTCAGCGGGATCTTGGAGCGCTCAAAGACGGTGCCGACCGTCACCGTGAACTGCTCACGGCACGCGGCGCACTGATAGAGGCCGGGGCGATGGGACTTGCCCTGGAGCGCCCGGATCTTCGCAGGATCGGCATTGCCGCAGTGAGGGCAGATCGCGCCATTCGGCCAGCGCAGCGCCTCAAGGTGCTCGCGGGCCTTGTCCTTGTCCTGGAAGATCGGGTTGTTCAGGTCGGTCATCGTCGTTCCCTTTCGATAATGGGAATGTGCGATTTGCGGCCTGCTTTGTCAAGTATATAATTAGGGTGCGGGGCTCTCCGGACGGAAACCCGGTTCGCCCTTTTCCTTGATTTGCTAGATCGTCTCGACCTCGCCGCGGGCCGGGTAGTCGTTCTGGATGACGAAATCGAGGGCACCCGGGAGGTCGCCCAGCGGCGGCCGCGCGAACGGCATGGTCTGGACCGAGCCGAAATAGAGCGTTCCGTCTGGCTTCACGAAGAACAGGCCCGGCTCGGCGAACAGCTCGGGCTCCTTGTTGCGGCCGCTCGAAATGTAGAGGCCCCACTTGCGCGCCGTGGCAAGGTCGAGACCGTAGGCCACGGACAGCTGGTCCAAACCCCAGTCGGCCTTCGCCTGCTCGGCCTTTTCCTGGTCGTCGGTGGAAATGGCGACGACGCTGACGCCGCGCTTTTCAAACTCCGGCAGCAGCGACTGCAGCTGACCCAGGTAGCGCTTGCAGATCGGGCAGTGCAGGCCGCGATAGACCACGACGAGGGTGAAATTCTCGCCCTTGTTGGCATCGAGCGACCAGGTGCCGCCGCCCACCAGCGGGAGCGTCAGGTCGGGAACGGGTTGCCGGGGGAGGAGCGGGGTGATGTCTGACATGAAGGTCTCCTGTGGTCGGCCGGCTCGGCTCGGCCGTTCGATCGGACGCACATTGGGTGCCATAGCACGTTATACCAGAGGGCAGGGTGTCGGATCGGCTGCGGACGCCGGTCAAACCGGCGTGAAGCCAACGCCGCCGGAGGCGTGGGGTTCGCCGGTCGCGACCCAGGCCCTCGGCCGTGCTATAGGCAGAAATGCAGGCGTTCCCCCAGTGCGGGACAAGAGAGGATAGCGTTCCCCGCCGCGCGGCGAAGTCGCACGGCTATTTCCTCGACGCCCGGCAGATTCAGGTCCACATAGACGGAACAGCAGTGAAGGAGGTCACTCATGGCTTTGCTTATCGGCGATACCGCACCGGACTTCGAGGTCGACTCCACCGAGGGTTCGATCAAGTTCCACGACTATATCGACGGCTCGTGGGCGGTCCTGTTCTCCCACCCGGCCGATTTCACGCCGGTCTGCACCACCGAGCTCGGCTACACGGCCAAGCTGAAGTCCGACTTCGCCAAGCGCAACGTCAAGGTTCTCGGCGTGTCGGTCGACCCGCTCGACGATCACGAGCGCTGGTCCAAGGACATCGAGGAGACCCAGGGCACCGCACTGAATTTCCCGCTGATTGCGGATCCGGGCCGGGTCGTTGCTTCGCTCTACGACATGATCCATCCGAACGCGGACAACACGTTCACGGTCCGCTCGGTGTTCATCATCGGCCCGGACAAGAAGATCAAGGCGACCTTCGCCTATCCGGCGTCCTCGGGCCGGAACTTTGACGAGATCCTGCGACTCATCGACAGCCTTCAGCTCACCGCCAAGCATCAGGTCGCGACGCCGGTTAACTGGAAGTCGGGTGAGGACGTCATCATCGTGCCGTCCGTCTCCGACGAGGAGGCGAAAAAGAAGTTCCCGGACGGCTGGAAGGCTGTGAAGCCCTATCTGCGCCTGGTGCCGCAGCCGAAGGACTGATCGGCCGACTACGGTTTGCCGGCCAGAGATGCAGAACGGCCGTCCCCTGGTGGGGGCGGCCGTTTTTCGTGGGAGGGAGCGCGGCTACTTCGGCTGGAGCTGAAGCGGTCGCGGGCGGAAACCGGGTGCTCCTTTCCCGAAAACGCCTCAGAGCTTGCGCAGGAGAATGAGGGATTCCCGCGCGCCATCCTGGATGGGAAGCCGGCTTATGACCGTGCGATCAAGCTCTTCCCTGAGGGCGGAGAGCGCGTAGGCGCTGGAAAATACCAGCTCGTAGCCGCCCTGCAGCAGCGCCGCGACGCCAAGCTGCTCGTTGTAGGCGGTAAAGGGCCAGGCGGCCGGGTAGGCCGCGGGCAGGAATATGTCGTGAAAGCCGACCACCACGCCGGACGGCAGCCCGGGCAGGATGCGGTTGATGACGATGTCGACATCGGTACCCGGCATCAGCACGTGGCTTGAATCGCACATCAGCAGGTCGCCAGGTGCCAGGTCTCCACCAATCTTGCCCGCCTCCTGCAGCGTACGCAGGTCGAGCCGGACCGGCAGCTTGGAGATGTCGGCGCGCGGCTTTGGATCGATGGCGGCGATCTCGGTTGAAAGCCCGCCATCGCGCACGGCACGCGCAAGGAAGCGGGTGGAGTGGCCGGACCCGATCTCGAGAATCCGGGCCGGGGCCTCGGCACGCACCAGAGTGTAGAGCGCGGCAGCGTCCAGTCGGGGGAACCAGTCCTGTTCGAAGCGCGGTTCGGGCGGCGGTGCGCCACCGATGGCGTCCAGGTCGCCGGCGAGCCCGTCGATGGCGGCGATGAAGGCACGCATGGCATCGGCGCGGGCCTCGAAGATCGGCCGGAGCGCGTCGTAACCGTTATGCTCCACCGTGCGCGCCAGCCCAGCATGCCGGTGAGGAATGAAGAAACCGGCCTCCGACAGGCCGAGGATGGTTCGCAGTCCGAAATTGAGCGTACGCCAGCGGCCCCGGGCGGTCACGATTGCTTGCTCCTCATGCGCGTCGAAGCCTTTCCGGCGAGGTGGACCCGGTGTCCGGGTGCGGGCACTGCGGCCGGTCAGTCGGCCGGCTCGACCAGGGGAGGACAATAGACGTCCGCCAGCGTGGCCATGACCCGGCGCAGCTCGTCAGATGCAATGTGATAGTAGATCGTCTGGGCATCCCGGCGGCCGGCGATGAGCCCGAGCGCGCGCATCTTCGCCAGGTGCTGAGACGTGGCGGACTGGCTGAGACCAACCTCCTCGGCGAGCGTCGTTACCGAGCGCTCTCCCTGCAGGAGGTGGCACAGCACGAGAAGGCGCTTTTCGTTTGCGAGCGCGGCGAGGAGCGAGGCGACCTCGGCAGCCTTGTCTGCAAGGGACTGGTCCATGCCGGGCTTGATAGATCAACCGGGCCCTCGGGCAAAGTCCCGATCGCCACGAAACGACATGCGGGTGCGGCGCGAAGCGGCCAACGAAAAGAGCCCCGCGATCCATCGCGGGGCTCAAGCTTGCCAGGCGGTCAGGTGAGGCGTCAGGTCGCGGCGGCAAGCCGCGGCCGCTCCATGTCGCGAGAGGCCTTCTGGACCGCCTTCTGAACCTTCTCGAAGGCGCGCACCTCGATCTGGCGCACGCGTTCGCGGGACACGCCGAACTCTTCCGAGAGCGTCTCCAGCGTGATCGGGTCCTCCGACAGGCGCCGGGCCTCGAAGATGCGCCGTTCGCGCTCGTTGAGCACGCCCAGGGCATCCTTCAGAAGCTGGCGGCGGGTGTCGAGCTCCTCCGATTCGGCAAGCGTGCTTTCCTGGGTCTCGCTGTCGTCCACGAGCCAGTCCATCCACTCGCCGCCGGAATCCGCCTCCTGGCGGATCGGCGCGTTCAGAGAGGAGTCGCCGCCGAGGCGGCGGTTCATCGAGATCACGTCGTCCTCGGTCACGCCGAGGCGTTCCGCGATCAGGGCCACCTGGTCGGGCTTCAGATCGCCCTCGTCGAGCGCCTGGATTTGGCCCTTCACCTTGCGCAGGTTGAAGAACAGCCGCTTCTGATTGGCCGTGGTGCCCATCTTCACAAGGCTCCACGAGCGCAGGATATACTCCTGGATCGCCGCCTTGATCCACCACATCGCGTAGGTGGCGAGACGGAAACCCTTTTCGGGATCGAACCGCTTCACCGCCTGCATCAGGCCGACATTGCCCTCGGAGATCACCTCGCCGATGGGCAGGCCGTAGCCGCGATAGCCCATTGCAATCTTGGCAACGAGCCTCAGATGGGAGGTGACGAGCCGCTGCGCCGCGTCGGGGTCGTCATGCTCGAGATACCGCTTGGCGAGCATGTACTCTTCCTGCGGCTCCAGCATGGGGAAGCGGCGGATTTCGTCGAGATAGCGCGACAGTCCGGTATCACCGGACGCAATCGCGGGAACCATCGGTTGGGCCATGACTATGCGCCCTCCTTTGTCAGTAACCGGCAGGGAGATCCCCTTCAGATCCCGCCGCCGATCGGTCGATACGATCCGGAAATGCCCCGTATTCGACAGGGGACAGTCCGGGAGTCGTGCCGTCTCCCTTCAAGGCGAAACGGCGAAAGCGTCCAAATTGTTCGGAACGGGGGCTGAAATGCCGATCCCCCGAACCCGGCACGCTTCGAACAGCCTAACCCCAAATGGGTCAAAACCGCGACCGCGATGCCGGATAAGCGTGCGCACGCCGGTTCAGAACCGCGTGAGCGCATCTGCGCAGTTCTTTCAACGCTTCGTTGCCGCAGCTCCTACGCCATTCGGCGCCGCCCTGCCACTACAGGCTCCGGATCCGATCCAGCTCCTGCGCCAGCGCGGCGAGCGTCGGCGGCATAGGACTTTCGAAGCGCATCGTCTCCCCCGAGATGGGGTGGGCGAAGCCGAGGACCGCGGCATGCAGCGCCTGGCCCTGCAGGGCGGACAGCCGGTCCTGTGCCGCCTCCGGCAGGCGCCGCGCCTTGGTCCGGAAACCGGCTCCATAAAGCGGGTCGCCGAGGAGCGGGTGACCGATATGGGTCAGGTGCACCCTGATCTGATGGGTCCGGCCGGTCTCGAGGCGACACGAAACCAGGCTGGCGATGGGATCGGCGGCGGGAAAGCCGCGCTCGGTTGCGTAGTGCGTGATGGCGATTTTGCCGGTACGGACGACGGCAAATCGCTGGCGATGGTTGGGGGCCCGGCCGAGCGGAGCGTCGATTGTGCCCGTCGCAGGAAAGGGAGCTCCCCAAACCAGCGCACGGTAGAGACGCTCCAGTGGCCCCGTCCGGCCGTGATCGGCGAACTGGGCGGCCAGCCCCTTGTGCGCCGCGTCGGACTTCGCCACCACGAGCAGGCCGGAGGTTTCCTTGTCGAGCCGATGAACGATGCCGGGCCGCGCGACACCGCCGATACCGGACAGCTCTGCGCCGCAATGCGCGATCAGCGCGTTGACGAGCGTTCCGTCTGCATGTCCGGCTGCGGGGTGAACGACGAGCCCGGCAGGCTTGTCGATCACGATCAGATGGGGATCTTCGTAAACGATTTCAAGGGGGATAGGCTGGGCGCGGGCAGCTGCCGGCTCCGGTGCGGGCACAGAAACGACAATGGTCATGCCGGGCGTTACCCGGCGCTTGGGTTCCGTCACCGGCTCGGCGTCGACAGTCACCTGGCCTGCCCGTATAAGCGCCTGAAGCCGTGCCCGGCTGAGATCCGGGAGGCGGGCGGCAAGATAGACATCCAGGCGCTGGCCGGTGGCGTCGTTGTCGACGACGAGGTCCATCGGGCCGGCATCGGAACAAGAAGCGGTACTCATCATGACGTCACCCGCGCTCGAAGACAGGCCGGAAGAAAAGCTCGATCCGGCGATGGAGCGCGTTCAGCGCAAACTCCGGCGGCTCCTGGCGGTATCCGGCCTGATCATGGTGGCCGGGCTGATCGCCGTGTTCGCCGCCATCTTCTATCGCCTGTCGGTGATGGACAAGGCAATGCCTCAGGCGCCGGCCGAGACCTCCGTGACGCTGCCGGCCGGGTCGGAGGTGCGGTCCGCTTCTTCGACCGGCGAGCGGCTCACGCTGCTCGTCGATGCACCGGACGGCGCCTCGAAGGTCGTCATCGTCGACCTGGCGACCGGCCGCACCGTCTCCACCGTGACGCTCACAGCGGACGGTGAGTAGGCCGCAAAGGCGGCGTCGTCCGCGCTGCGGCCGGCCGCGCATCGCGCCAGTGTGGGCAGTTTGCATTTCTGTCACGCGACCACCTTGCGCCGCTGATCCGGGTTCGCTATATCCGCGGTCTGTTTCGAGCGGCCCGCCGCTCTGAAGCCCCCATCGTCTAGCGGTCCAGGACGCCGCCCTCTCACGGCGGAAACAGGGGTTCGAGTCCCCTTGGGGGTGCCATTCTCATGGCAACCTGCTGACTCCCTGAACATTTTGAGGCTGCAGGCTGGCCCGTCAGGGCCTGGCGCTGCGGCGTGTGCATGCGTTGCCGAGACGCGGCCAGTCAGGGCGCCTGTCAGCGATGGCCCAGCGCGTCCATCACCGCCCGTGCCGCCCGCTCCGTTCCCGGCTCCGCCTTCATGCCGCGCGAAACCGCCGCCAGCCGGTCTCGCATGGCTGTATCCTCAAGCAGTGTGACAAGGGTGGAGCGGAGCGCGTCCGGGCTCCAGCGGCTGCGGTGGAGATGGCGGCCGAGATCCAGCTCGTCCATCCGCTGCGCGTTGTCGTGGCCGTCCCAGCAATAGGGCATCACCAGCGAGGGGACGCCGTGATAGAGCGCCTCGCAGAAGCTGTTGTTGCCGCCGTGGTGGATGAAAAGGTCCGATTCGGCGACCACCGACGGCTGCGGAAACCAGCTGCCCAGGTAAACATTGTCCGGCACCCGGCTGTACGCCTCCAGAAACCCGCCGACATTCACCAGGAAGCGCGCCGGCAGCGTGGCGAAGACGTCGATCATCCGGCCGATGAGGTCCGTGTCGATCGAGCCGAGGCTACCGAAGCTCATATAGACCAGCCGAGCGTGGTCCACCGGCATGTGGGGCGCGTCGAACCGCGTCTCCTCCCGAACGCAGCCTTCCAGATAGACGAACCGGTCCTCCGGCAGCGGATTCCGGCGCGGGAAGCGGGTCGCTGAGGGCGCCAGCAAAAGGTTGAGGACCGGGGAGGATTCCAGGAAGTGCCCGGCGGGAAGTTGGGCAAGCCCGTGCGTCTTGCGGAAGGCGTTGTAGCGCCGGTGCGCGGCCCGCGTTTCCCGCAAATAGGCCTTCTCGAAGCGTTCGCGGCCGATCCGGTCGTCTGCCGGCAGGCCGGAGAGATAGGGCGGCACGTCCGGATCGGGGATTTCCGTTTCCGCGCACGACACCACCCGCACCCAGGGACAGCCGGCGTTGGCGACGGCGGGAAACATGATGACGTTGTCGAGCAGGATCGCGTCCGGCCGGATGCGGTCGAACAGGGCGGCGAGGCCGTCCTCCGCCGCGACGACGGTGTTTACGATCGCCTGCCAGGTCGGGGCCACGTAGGTCGGCAGCTGTGCCATCGGATCGAGATCGAAATGGGGCAGGTGGGTGGTGATGAAGCCCTGCCAGTAATCCTCGATCGCATCGGTGCTGCGCTTCGCCGTTGGCGCCAGGTGATATTCCTTGAAGCCGTACTCGGCGAAGACGCCGGTAAAGCCCGGATGGCAGATGAACACGGGTGTCGCGCCCATCTGCCTCAGCTTCTGGGCGATTCCCACGCAGTTCAGGGCGGCGCCGAAGCTGGCTTCGGGAAACAGCGCGATCAGCGGCGATACGCTCATGCCCGCAGCGCCCGCATCAGCGGCGGCGTGCCGCGGTTGGCCGCCTCGGGCCGGCGGATGCGCGAGCGCCTCAGGTGCAGAATCATCTGATCGGCGGCGAGCTCGTACTGGGCGCTTTCAACGCTGTCCAAGATGTCGAGATGCTCTTGGAGGGACTGACGCAGGCGGAAATCGGGGATCGAAGTATCTTTCTGCGTGGTCCGGCGCAATCGGTGATGGGCGAGCAGTGCGCCGCGCACGAAGCGGTTTCCGGAACATTCGGCGATGAAGGAGTGGAAGTCCGTGTCGATCCGGTGAAAGCGCGCGGCGCTCATGGTGCCTTCGGGCGTGTCCAGAAGGTCGGCCATCTGGGCGCGCAGCAGTCCGGCCCGCTTGAGATCGACGCTGATGCCGGGTGCCAGGATCGCCTGCGGCTCCAGGGTCAGGCGAAAGGACAGGCTCTCGTCGATGGCGTTGGGGGAGTCGAGGATCGGCTGAAACACCCAGGCCTGACCCGGCATCTGGGTCACCACCCCGTCGCGCGACAGTACTTTTAGAGCAATAAGTACACTGTTTCGCGAGGCGTCGTAGCGGGTCATGAGACCCCTGACGGACTGGACGTCGCCGATGCGCCGCTCGGCCCGGTCGGCCAGGATCCGCTGCGCGAGCGAATTTTCCAGATCCTCCAGCTTCTGCACGGCATCAGCGAGTTCGTCCGAGCTGCCGATCGCCAGGAAGTAGCCCTCTTCTTCGCGCCAGGTCAGAATTTCATTCTGTTCCAGAAGCTTGAAAGCCGACCTGATGGGCGTTCGCGACACGCCGCAGGCTTCGGAGAAGGTCTGCTCCGGCAGGTGATCGCCGCGCCGCATGCGGCGCTCCATGGCAATCGTCAGGATCTGCTGGCCGAGCGCCAGATGGTTCTGGCGGGTGCTGCGGCGGGTTTCCTTCATCCGGCTCCGATTCCCGGCGCTCCGCCGCCCGGCGCGGCCCGCGGCCGTCAAAGAACAGCGAATACATGTTGACGTATTCTTTCGATCATTAAGACTGGAAAAAACGCCAGTCGGCAAGCGACGGCAACAAGAAGACTCATCGTCGGCGCGAACGGCGGCGATGGCCCACCAGAGGTACGGAGAACGAGAATGCTCAAACAGACAGTTGCCGCGTGCGCACTCCTGGGAGCCGCCGGGGCGGCCCTGATGCCGTCCACGGCCCAGGCCGAGGCCCTCGTGATCTCGAACTGGGACGGCTACATGGCGCCCGACGCCGTCGACAGCTTCAACTCGGCCACCGACAACGAGGCCGAGCTGGTGCTGCATGCCACCAACGAAGAGATCATGGGCAAGCTCATCGCCTCAAAGGGCAAGGGCTACGACGTGGTCTTCGTGTCCTCGCCGTTTGCCGAGGTGCTGCACAATCTCGGCCTTGCGGAAGAGCTGGACCACGACAAGCTCCCGAACCTGGCCAACCTCTATCCTGAGGCCCAGGAACTGAAGCACGATCCGGGCAACGCCTTCTCGGTTCCCTACGCCTGGGGCACCACCGGTCTGTGCTACCGTTCCGACCTCGTCGAGGGCGAGCCTGACAGCTGGATGGTTCTGCTGGATCCGAGCGACGACCTCTCCGGCAAGACGACGATGCTCGCCACCGACCGCTGGCTGCTCGCCGCCGGACAGCTGGCCAAGGGTTATTCGGTGAACGAGACCGATCCGGCGAAGATGGAAGAGGTCCGCGACCTGCTCATCGACGCCAAGAAGACGCTTCTCGCCTACGATGACACCACCTTCTACGCCAAGCTGGTCTCCGGCGAGGCCGAGCTGGTGCAGGCCTGGGACGGCTGGTGCAACTACGGCATCGCGGAAAACGGGGACATCAAGTACGTCGTCCCGGAGGAAGGATCCGACCTCTGGGTGGACACCATGGTCATCCTGAAGAACGCCGAGAACAAGGAAGCGGCCTACGAGTTCGTGAACTTCATGCTCGATCCGAAGAACCACGGCTGGGCCGCCGAGAACATCCTCTACAAGGTGCCCAACAAGCCGGCCATGGAAGGCCTGCCGGATGACCTGCTCGCCACCTACCCGAACATGACGATGTCGCCGGAAGAGCTGCTTGAGTTCGAGCAGCTGCGCGATGTCGGCGAGTCCCAGCGGGCCTACTCCCGCATCGTGTCGGAGATCAAGGCCGCCAACTGACGGCAGGCATTGCCGGACCCGGCGGCATGGTCGCCGCCGGGTCGTCTCGAAGCGATCCGCCGGCGCTCGCCGGTCCGGGTCGCGCCCGAGGTCCCGCGTCTCCAGGCACCCGATGGCCGACCGCAAACCCCTCTATCTGATGTCGCCGGCGCTGGCCTGGCTCACCGCCTTCATGGTGGTGCCGTGCCTGCTCGTGCTGGCGCTCGCCTTCTTCCGGCGCGGCATTTACGGCGGCATCGAGTACACGTTCACGTTCGAGACCATCGCCCTGGTCTTCGACCCGCTCTACGCCAGCATCTTCCTCAAGTCGGCGGTCATCGCGGGGCTCGCCGGCCTCATCGCCTCGGTCATCGGCTACGCCGCGGCCTACGCTATCGCCTCCATGCCCGCGCGGCATCAGCCGATGCTCCTGTTCTTCGCGGTGCTGCCCTTCTGGTCGAACTACCTGGTGCGGACCTATGCCTGGATCGTGCTCCTCAACCGCGAGGGCCTGATCACCGCGATTGCGCGAGGGCTCGGCTACGACGGCGAACTGCCGCGGCTGCTCTACACCGAGAGCGCCGTGGTGGTGGGCCTCGTCTACAACTACCTGCCCTTCGTCATCCTCGCCTGCTACGCGCCGCTCTCCCGGCTCAACCCGGAAATCGCCGAAGCATCCCGCGATCTCGGCGGCTCGGCCTGGACGACCTTCCGCCGCATCACCCTGCCGATGACCGCGCCGGGCATCGCCACCGGCTTCGTGTTCGTCTTCGTGCTGTCGATCGGCAACTTCGTCACCCCGGCGCTGCTCGGCGGCGGCCAGTTCCAGATGATCGGCAACCTCGTCTACGCCCAGTTCCTCACCGCCAACGACTGGCCGTTCGGCGCCGCGCTGTCGATGGTGCTGATCGCCATCATGATGGGGCTCCTGACGCTCCAGACCTTCGTCACCGAACGCGCCTCGGGCGCCCGGGCGAGGGAAACCTGACCATGGCAGATCGCTCCACCCGGCGCCTCATGCTGGTCATCCTTTCGGCGGTGTTCGCCTTCCTCTACATCCCGATCTCGGTGCTGGTGGCGCTGTCGTTCAACGAGGGCGGCCTGCCGACCGCTTGGACCGGCTTCTCCACGAAGTGGTACGGCGAGCTGATCGCCAACAAGGACATCATGGGCGCGGCGCTCAACACGCTCATCGTGGCGCTGGCATCCACCCTGATCGCCACGGTGCTCGGGTCGCTTCTGGCTGTCGGGGTGGAGATCCGGCGCCGCAAGGGCCGGTTCCTCGAAACGGTGATCTTCGCGCCGATGATCATTCCCGACATCGTGCTGGCCATCGCGCTCCTCAGCTTCTTCTCCATGCTGGACGTCACGCTGGGGCTCAACACGATCATCGTCAGCCACGTGGTCTTCAACCTGGCCTTCGTCTGCGCGGTGGTCCGGGCCCGGCTGAAAACCTTCGACTGGACCATCGTCGAGGCCTCCACGGATCTCGGCGCATCGACCATCACCACCCTGCGGCGGGTGGTCCTGCCGGTGCTCATGCCGGCCGTCATCGCCGGTGCGCTGCTGGCGTTCACCCTCTCCGTCGACGAATTCATCATCGCCTTCTTCACGGCCGGCGCCGGGCGCGACTCCATCACTCTGCCCATGCAGATCTTCGCCATGATCCGCTTCGGGGTGACGCCGGAGATCAACGCGCTCGCCACCATCGTGATGACGGTGTCCGTCGTCGCGCTGGCCCTCTCCCAGCGCCTCAACAGCGGAAAGCTTGCCGGCCAATGAGCGACGTTCTCCTGTCGATCCGCAACGTCCAGAAATTCTACGGCCGGCTGGCGGCCGTGGGCGGCGTGTCGCTCGACATCCGGGATAACGAGTTCTTCGCCCTGCTTGGCGCTTCGGGCAGCGGCAAGACGACCCTTCTGCGCATGCTGGCCGGGTTCGAAACGCCCACCTCCGGCGCGATCCTGCTCGACGGCCAGGACGTCTCGGCCGTGCCGCCGAACCACCGTCCCGTGAACCTGATGTTCCAGTCCTACGCGCTGTTCCCGCACATGACGGTGGCGCAGAACATCGCCTACGGGCTCGAAATGGATCGCATGCCCCGCTCCGAGATCCGGACGCGGGTGGACGAGATGCTGGAGGTCATCCAGCTGTCCCACCTGTCGGGGCGCAAGCCGGAGCAGCTCTCCGGCGGCCAGCGCCAGCGGGTGGCGCTCGCCCGCGCGCTGGTCAAGCGTCCGCGCGTGCTGCTTCTCGACGAGCCGCTCGGCGCGCTCGACAAGAAGCTGCGCGGCGAGATGCAGCTGGAACTGAAGCGCATCCAGGACGAGTTCGGCATCACCTTCATCGTGGTCACCCATGACCAGGAGGAGGCGCTGGTGATGGCCGACCGGGTCGCCATCCTCAAAGACGGGCTGCTGCTCCAGTGCGGCACGCCGCACGAGATCTACGAGCATCCCGAAAGCCGCTTCGCCGCCGACTTCATCGGCGTGATGAACTTCCTGCCGGTGCGCGTGCAGGGCGGCCGGCTCGTCGCGGAGAACGGCAACGTCTTCAAGGGCGCGCTGCCGAATGGCCTGGGCGAGGGGGACGAGGCGGTGGTTGCCGTCCGCCCCGAGCGCCTGCGGCTCGGCGCCTCGGACGGCGACAACAGCCTGACCGGCCGGGTCGCCGCCACCGCCTATCACGGCCTCGACCTGCAGCTTCACCTGGACACTCCGAACTCCCCCGGACCGGTGCTGGTCCGGCTCACCGCTGACGCCGCGGAGGGCCGGGTCTACCGGGAGGGCGAAGAGGTCACGGTGGGCTGGTCGGCCCGAGACACGCGCGTCTTTCCGGCCTGACCGGACGCGCGGCACGCAACACGACGACACCCGGGCGAAGCCGGATCAACCGGCCCGCCAACCAGAGGAGACAGACCATGGCGCAGAAGACCTTCGCCTTCTTCCCCGAAGCAGCCTTCGGCCCGGCGCTGAATTCCGTCGGCATCGCCCAGGCCGTGGAGCGGATGGGCCACAAGGCCGTCTTCCTCTCCGACCCCGGCTTCGTCGAGGTCTACGAGGGCTACGGCTTCGAGGCTCACCCGGTGAACCTGTCGGAGCCGATGCCGGCGGAGCAGATGGCGAAGTTCTGGGAGGACTTCATCAACGGCCACATCCCAAACTTCCGCAAGGCGCCGATCGATCAGATCGACAACTACGTGAAGGAGTGCTGGGAGGCGATCGTCGACAGCGCCAAGTGGGCGGAGAAGGACCTCCCGGGGATCCTCGCGAATATCAAGCCGGACGTGATCGCGGTCGACAACGTCGTGCTGTTCCCGGCGATCAAGCACCACGGCGTGCCGTGGGTGCGGATCATCTCGTGCTCGGAAAACGAGATCGAGGACGAGGCGATCCCGCCGCATCTCTCCGGCATGTCGGTCGACGACAAGGAGGGCCACGCCGCCTTCCGGGCGAAGTTCAACGAGGTCATCAAGCCGATCCACGACGACTTCAACGCCTTCCTGGAGACCACCGGCGAGGCGCCGTATCCGCTCGGCGAGTTCTTCGAGGCCTCGCCCTACCTGAACCTGCTGCTCTATCCCGAGCCGGTGACCTACGAGCGCGCCGTGCCGCTCGATCCCGCTCGCTTCCAGTATCTCGAAGGCTGCGTGCGCCAGGACAAGCCCTACGAGGTGCCGACCTTCAAGGCCAACAATGACGGGCCGCTGCTCTACATCTCCTTCGGCTCGCTGGGCGCGGGCGACACTGACCTCATGAAGCGGCTGATCGCGCTGGTTGGCAAGACGCGCTACCGGGCGCTGGTGAATGTCGGCGACTACAAGGACGCCTACACCGACATCCCCGACAACGTGATCATCGACAGCTGGTTTCCGCAGCCCTCGGTGATCCCGCAGGTCGATGCGGTGATCCACCACGGCGGCAACAACTCGTTCACCGAGTGCCTCTACTTCGGCAAGCCGGCCATCATCATGTCCTATGTCTGGGACGGTCACGACAACGCCATGCGCGTGCAGGAAACCGGCCACGGCTTCCGCTCCGACCGCTACGAGTGGACCGACGAGGAGCTGATCGAGAAGATCGAGGCGTGCCTCACCGACCAGGCCATGCACGACCGGCTCAAGGCCACGTCGGCGCACATGCAGTCGGCCAACGGCCAGGAAAAGGCGGCGAAGCTGCTGACGGATCTGGCGGAGGGGAAAGCGTGAGCGGCCTCTCCTCCAGCGCGCCCCACATCCATGCGGCGTCCGCCACCGACGACCTCGTCGACTGGGGCCCGCAGCCCGACGCCATCGAGGGGCAGTCCCATTCCACCGGTCGGCTCCTGTTCAAG
Source organism: Amorphus coralli DSM 19760 (assembly GCF_000374525.1). Taxonomy (GTDB): domain Bacteria; phylum Pseudomonadota; class Alphaproteobacteria; order Rhizobiales; family Amorphaceae; genus Amorphus; species Amorphus coralli. The sequence continues at coordinate 253,336 of NZ_KB894574.1, read as the reverse complement.
GGGCCGGGAAACGTGCCGGAGACCGGGATCTGGGTCTGCACGCCCGGGCGCTGGCGGCTGTCGGTGCCGCGCGACGAGTTCTGCCACTTCGTGTCGGGTCGTGCCGTCTACCGCTCCGACGACGGCACGACCATCGAGGTGTCACCCGGCACCTGCGTGCTGTTTCCCGCCGGCTGGCAGGGCGAGGCCGAGATCTTCGAGACGATCCGCAACATCTACATGCTGAGTTGAAGCAAGACCCGATGAAAACCCCCGTGATGCACAAGCCCCTGGAGATCGAGGATACGGTCGACTGGGGCGAGATCCCGACCATGATCGAGGGCTCCTCCCGGACCTCCGGCAAGCTCCTCCACAAGGGCGACGGCGGCCAGAGCGAGTGCGGCCTGTGGATCTGCACGCCCGGCAAATGGGAGTGCCACGTCACCCGCGACGAGTTCTGCCACTTCCTGGAAGGCCGCTGCACCTACGTGCACGAGAGCGGTGACGTCATCGAGATCACCCCCGACACCGCCGCCTTCTTCCCGCAGGACTGGAAGGGCGTGTGCACGGTGCACGAGACCATCAAGAAGGTCTACATGATCCGATGACCGCGCTTCCGGCGGTGCCGCCGCTTTCCCTTGATCCACCGGCGGCAACCTTCCTGGCTCGGCACGGCTGCGCGGGCGAGCCGCTCGTGCCGCTGACCGCCGACGCCTCCACCCGGCGCTACATGCGGCTGCCGGGCTGCGGGCTCCTGCTCATGGAAGATCGGGAAGACCCCGTCGGATTCGCTGCCTATCTGCGTCTGTCCCGCCATCTTCGCGCCCTGGGCCTCTCCGCGCCCCGGGTGCACGGGGCGGACCCGGCCCACGGGCTGGCCCTGGTGGAGGATTTCGGCGGCAGCACCTATGCCGCCTGCCTCGCCGCCGGACAGGACGAACGTCAGCTCTACGAGCTCGCCGTCGATGCGCTGCTCCACCTTCATCACCACGAGCGGGGCGGCTCGGTCTCGCAGCCGGTCTTCGATCTCGCCACGCAGCTGGACGAGCTCGCCGTCTTATCAGACTGGTTCGCGCCCGCCGTGGCTCCCGACGGCTTCGACGCGGAGGCGTTCGCCCGACCATTCCGGGCCCTGTGGGCGGAGGCGCTTCGCCCGGTCGCCCATCGCCCCGACACGCTCGTCCTGCGCGATTTCCACGTCGACAACCTGATGTGGCTTGACGGGCGGTCCGGCGTGGCCCGCTGCGGGCTGCTCGACTTCCAGGACGGCGTGCTCGGCCCGTGCGAGTATGACCTCGTCTCGCTGCTGCAGGACGCGCGTCGCGATCTCGCGCCCGGGCTGGAAGCGCATCTTCTCGACCGCTACATCGCCGGCGCGCCGGTGCGGATCGGCGGGGCAGAGGACATCCGCCACCGCTATGCGCTGCTCGGTGCCCAACGCCATGCCCGGATCGCCGGCGTCTTCGTGCGACTGAGCCGCCGCGACGGCAAACCTCGCTATCTCGCCTTCCTGCCCCGGGTGCTGCGCCAGCTCGATACCGCCCTTGCCGACGCGGGGCTGGATGAGATCCGTGCCGTCCTGTCGGACGCACTGCCCGGCTGGCGGCAGCGCGGCTCCGCGCTCTGCACCGACGACGATATCCCGAAAGGACAGGCCCGTGTCTGACGCAACGTCGCCCCGCTACTTTCTCTCGCCCGGCTACTGGCAGAGCGCCGGCCCGGTCACCCCGGTGATCGATCCCGCCACGCTCGAGGAGGTCGGCGCGCGCGTCTCCGTCACCGACGCGGAGATCGGCGAGGTGCTGGAGCGGGTCAACCGGGCCCAGAAGACCTGGGCGCGCCTCGACGCTAAGTCCCGGGCCCAGGCGCTGCACCGGCTCGCCAACCGGATCGAGGCGGCGGACATGACGGAATGCGCCATCCTGATGAGCCGCGAGATGGGCAAACCCTATCCCGAGGCCATCGGCGAAGTGGCCAACTGCGCCTCGATCTTCCGCTACTACGCGGAAATGGCACGCGACGATGCCGGCAAGATCGCCGGCTCCACCCAGGCCGGCTCGCTGCAATATGCGTGCTATGCCCCCTATGGCGTGTCCGTGCACATCGTGCCGTTCAACTTTCCGATCCTGCTGATGTGCTGGACGGTGGCGGCGTCGCTCGCCGCCGGCAACGGCTGCGTCATCAAGCCGGCCGAGCCGACGACGCTGTCGACGCTGGTGTTCATGCAGCTCTTCGATGCGCTGCCCGACGACCTGGTCGCCTGCCTGCCGGGCGGCGCGGAAGTGGGCAAGGCGCTGGTGGCGAGCGAGCGGACCCATGCCGTCGCGTTCACCGGATCGGTCCCGGCCGGCAAGGCGGTGGCGGCGGCCGCTGCGGCCCAGCTCAAGCCGGCCACCATCGAGGCCGGCGGCTCCGATCCGATGATCATCACCGCAAACGCGCCGCTGGAGATCGCGGCGGCCGGTGCCGTGACCGGCGCCTTCCACATGTCGGGCCAGGTCTGCACCTCCACCGAGCGGCTCTACGTGGTCGACAGCATCCACGACGCGTTCGTGGAGGCCTTCGCCGCGGAAACCCGGCGCCTGCGCATCGGCAACGGGCTTGAGAAGTCGGAGATCGGCCCGCTCGTCAGCGAGGCGGCGCGTGACAAGGTCCGGCGGCTGGTGGACGACGCCGTGGCCAAGGGCGCAACGGTGGTCTGCGGCGGCAAGGCGCCGGAAGGGGCGGGGCCGGGCTGGTTCTACGAGCCGACGATCCTGACCGGCTGCACCGGCGACATGGACATCCTGCACGAGGAGGTCTTCGGCCCGGTGGCGGCCATCGTGCGGGTGCCGGATTTCGAGGCCGCCATGAAGGCCGCCAATGACAGCCCGTTCGGGCTCGGTGCCTCCGTCTTCACCACGGACCTGGCCGAGGCCCACGAGGCGGCGGAGCGGTTCGAGGCCGGCATGGTGTGGATCAACAACCCGATGATCGACAACGACGCGCTGCCCTTCGGCGGCTGGAAGTCTTCCGGCATCGGCCGGGAGCTGGGGCGCTTCGGCCTCGACGCCTTCCGCCGCTCCAAGATGGTCATTCTCGACCACAAGCCGGTGCGGCACGCGTGGTGGTACCCCTATCCCGACGACTGGTTCCTGGAAGCGGGCGGACGCAAGCACGTCTGAGCCATTCCCGGGACAAGAGGAGACGTCACGATGACAACGCAGCTCTATATCGACGGCGCCTTTGTCGCGCCGAAGGCCGGCGGCAGCTTCCCGGCGGTCGACCCGGCCACCGAGGAGGTCTTCGACACCGTCGCGGCCGGGACGGCGGACGACATCGACGCGGCCGTCCGGGCCGCCCGCACCGCGTTTGACGACGGCCGCTGGTCCGGGCTGTCCGCCAGCGCGCGCGCCGGCTTCCTGCGCAAGGTCGCCGAGGGCATCCGGGCACGACTCTCAGACCTGGCCGCGCTGGAGACCCGCGACAACGGCAAGCCGCTGCCGGAGGCCGAGTGGGACATCGGCGACGCCGCTGACTGTTTCGACTACTACGCCGACCTCGCCGAAGCGCGGGCCGCGGGCCCCGAAACGACGGTGGACGTGGGCGACGAGCGGTTCGATACGCGTATCTGGCGCGAGCCGGTCGGGGTCGTGGCGGCCATCACGCCGTGGAATTTCCCGCTGCTGATGGGGGTGTGGAAGGTGGCGCCAGCGCTCGCCGCCGGCTGCACCATCGTGCTGAAGCCCTCCGAGCTGTGTTCGCTCACCTGTCACGAGCTCGCCCGGATCGTCGACGCGGCCGGCCTGCCCGCTGGTGTCTTCAACCTCGTGACCGGTACCGGTCCGGAGGCCGGCGCGCCGCTCACCGACCATCCGCTGGTCGACAAGATCGCCTTCACCGGGTCGGTCGTTACCGGCCGCAAGGTGATGCAGGCCGCCTCCGCCGGCATCCGCACCGTGGCGCTGGAACTTGGCGGCAAGTCGCCCTTCATCGTTTTCGCCGACAGCGATGTGGACAAGGCGGTGGAATGGATCCTGTTCGGGATCTTCTGGAACAAGGGCGAGGTCTGCTCGGCCACCTCGCGGGTGCTGGTTCAGCGCGAACTCTATCCGCGTCTCCTGGAGCGGCTCGCGGAAGAAGCCGAGAAGATCACCATCGGACCCGGTGATGCGGAGGGCGTGAAGCTCGGTCCCATCGTCTCCTGCAGCCAGTACGACAAGGTGATGGGGTTCCTGGAGCGCGCCAGGCAGAGCGGCGCGCGACTAGTCACCGGCGGCGGCCGTCCGGAGGGTCTCGACACCGGCTACTACCTCACGCCGACGGTCTATGCCGACGTGCCGCTCGACGCGGAAATCTGGCGCGAGGAGATCTTCGGGCCGGTGGTCTGCGTCAACTCGTTCGAGACAGAGGACGAGGCGCTGCGGCTTGCCAACGACAGCCCCTACGGCCTTGCCGGGGCGGTCATGTCGAAGGACCTCGATCGCTGCGACCGCGTGGCCGCAAGGCTCAGGGCCGGCATCGTCTGGATCAACTGCTCGCAGCCCACCTTCACCCAGGCGCCCTGGGGCGGCTACAAGAGCTCCGGCATCGGCCGCGAGCTGGGTGAGGCCGGCTTCGACAACTATCTGGAGACCAAGCAGGTCACCCGCTTTGATCGTGACGGGGAGTGGGGCTGGTATCTGCCGACCGGCGACCAGGCCTAGGGTGTCGTCCTCGACTTCCTGAAGCGATGATCCATCTCCTGTCGGGCGGTCGTCCGCGACCGGCCGGGGCGTCGCCGGCGCCGTCCGCCCTTCCATCGCAGCGATTGTCGCAATGAGCAGCAACCAGAGCTTCGAGACGGCGATCCGCGCCCCCTACTGGCGCGAGACGGTGGCGGACGCCCCCCGGTGCAAGCCGCTCGCCGCCGACGTCGCCTGCGATCTCGCCATCATCGGCGGCGGCTTCACCGGCCTGTGGACCGCGCTCAAGGCGCGCGAGCGCTGGCCGGATGCGCGGATCGTGCTTCTGGAGGCCGATACGTGCGGCAACGCCGCCAGCGGCCGCAACGGCGGTTTTTGTGCGCCGTCCATCTCGCACGGGGTCGGTAACGCGGTCGCCCGGTGGCCGAAAGAGGCCGAGACCCTCGTCCGTCTCGGCCGGGAGAATCTCGACGGGCTGGAAGCCGACCTTTCTGCCTGGTCCATCGATGGCGGGTTCGAGCGCTCCGGCAAGCTGACGCTTGCCGCCACGCCCTGGCAGGCGGATGGCCTGAAGGCCATGCGCGACAGCTACGCCCGCTTCGGGGTGGCATCGACGCTGCTTGAGGGGGATGCCCTGAAGGAGCACCTCGACACGCCGAAATATGCGGCCGGCCTGTTCGAGCCGAACTACGCGCTGGTCAATCCGGCGAAGCTGGTGGCCGGCCTGAGGCGGGCCTGCATCGAGGCAGGCGTCGCGCTGCACGAGGGCTCGCCGGTCACGGGGATCGCGCGCGATGGGGCGCACGTCCGGCTCAGTCTGGCGGCCGGCTCCGTCACGGCAAAGCAGGCGGTGATGGCGACCAACGCCGCCGTCTCGCTCATCCGGCGTTTCCGCACGGCAATCCTGCCGATCTTCGACTACTCGCTGATGACGGAACCGTTGAGCGACGATCAGCTCGGCGCCATCGGCTGGCGCGGACGCTACGGCGTCGTCGACAGCGGCAACCAGTTCCACTACTCGCGCAAGACGGACGACAACCGCATCCTGTGGGCCGGCTTCGACGCCATCTACCATTTTGGCAGCAAGCGCGACGCCGCACTCCTGCACCGTCCCGAGACCTACGCCCGGCTCGCCGCGACCTTCGCCGAGGCCTTTCCGGCGCTCTCAGGCGTAAGGTTCACCCACGCCTGGGGCGGCATCATCGACACCTCCGCCCGCACGACCTTCTTCGCGGGCACCGCTTTTGGCGGGACCGTCGCCTACGCGCTCGGTTTCACCGGGCAGGGGGTCTCGGCCACGCGCTTCGCGGCGCTCGCCATGCTGGACATGCTGGAGGGCAGGAAGACGGAGCGCAGCGAACTGCGGATGCTGCGGAGCTTCGCGGTGCCGTTCCCGCCGGAGCCGCTGCGCTCGCTTGCCGTGGCGCGGGCCCAGCGCGATCTCGCGCTCGAGGACCGCACCGGTCGCCGCTCGCTTTTTCTGCGCGGCCTCGACCGCCTGGGCATCGGCTTCGCGTCCTGAGGGTTCACTCCTGCGTATCTCCGGCAGCTCCAGGCGTCAGGTCGGAGGTGGCGCCAGCGATCCGCGCTCGATGATGTCAGCCTCCATGGCGATGTTCACCGGTCCGGGTGCGCCGGCACACTGGGCAAGGAGCGCCTCCGCGGCCTGGGCCCCCATGCGCCGGTGCGGCACGTGGACGGTGGTCAGCGGAGGATCCACCACCCGGGCCAGCTCGATGTCATCGAACCCGGTGACGGAGACATCGCGGGGCACCGACAGGCCGGCTTCGCGCACTCCCATCAGGGCGCCGGTGGCCAGGACGTCGTTGCCGCACAGGATCGCGGTCGGGCGCGGATCGAGCGCCATCAGTGCGCGGGCGGCTTTTGCCCCCGCGTCGACGGAATATTTTGCTTCCACCAGGTAAGGCGGCTCCAGCGCCAGCCCGTGCGCCGTCAGGGCGTCGCGTGCGCCATCGACGCGGGCGGCGGCGCGGTCGTTGTGATCGGTGATCCCGGCGATCATGGCGATGCGCCGGTGTCCGAGTTCCACGACCCGCTCGGCGATGGCGGCCGCGGCGGCGCGGTTGTCGAAGCCGACGCAGGGCCGGGGGCTGTCGGCACGCCAGCTCCACACCAGCACGTAGGGCGTGCCCCGGCGTTCCAGCAGTTCGTAGGTGGCGTCTTCGCGGGATTCGCCGATCAGGATCAGCCCGTCGACCCCGCGACCGATGAGGGCGGCGATCTGGGCCGCTTCCCGATCGCAGTCATAGTTGGAGGTGGAAACCAGCAGCGTCACGCCGGCTTCGGCCAGCGTCTCCTCCATGGCCTGCAGGCCGCGGGCGAAGATCGCGTTCTCCATGGTCGGGATCACCGCACCCACCGTCCAGGTCCGGTTGGAGGCAAGCGCCCGGCCGCCAAAGTGCGGCGTGTAGCCCAGCGAAGCCACCGCAGCCTCGACCCGTTTGCGGGTTTCCTCGCGGACCAGCGTGGGCGCGTTGAACACCCGCGATACGGTCGCGGTCGAGACGCCGGAGAGCCGGGCCACGTCCTCGAGCTTTGGCTGGGTCGGCATTGTCGGGTCACGCGCTCCGCTGAAACTGCCTCTCTATCATGCCTGCGAAAAAGAAATCATGTAAGCGCTTGCATGTCGAATGAAAGCGCTTACAATCCATGCGCAAGAGGGCACGAGATTGCCCCATCCAAGGGAAGGAAACGCAGATGTTGCGGAATGGCGGAGCGGCGCTGATCGGAGCCCTGATCTGCTTCGTCGTCTATTTCGCGAACGTGGCGATCGCCGCCTCCGGGACCGTGCCGTTCCTTGGCGATGTTCCGGAAGCGCTGATGCTCTTCGCTGCGTCCTGTCTGTTCGTTGCCGGCGTGCTGGGCCGCGAGGCGGCCGAGAAGGCACGCCGGCGACGCGAGACCGCATCATGAAAAAACAACCACCGGGAGGACTGACATGACGGACCGCAAGACGCGCAGCGAGATCGCCTCGCTGGAACGACGCAACTTCATGAAGCTCGCCGGCTCCGGCGCCTTCACCGCAGCCGTCGTAGCCGGTGCCGCCGGAACGTTGTGGTCGGAGAAGGCCGCCGCCCAGACGGCGCGCGAGGAAGCCGACCGCCAGAAGGCTGCCGATCACGAGATGACGATCGCAACGGCGTACGTCCTCGGCGCCTCGCGCAGCTATCCGATCATGCAACTCGACTTCAAGGAGAACATCCAGAACGCCACCAACGGCAAGGTCTACGTCAAGCTCGCCCCGGCCGGACAGCTCGGCGCCGGCAGCGCGCTGGTTCAGAAGGTGCAGGGTGGCACCATCCAGGCCGCGCAGCACTCGCTGGCCAACTTCGCCCCGTTCGCGCCGGTGGTCGACCTGATCAATCTTCCCTACCTGTGCGGTGCCAACCAGCGTTTCGTGAACCTCGTCACCTCCGATGTCTGGAAGCAGACGGTTCACCCGACGGTCGAGCAGAAGGGCTTCAAGGTTCTCTGGTACGCCGTCATCGATCCCCGCGTGGTCGCCATCCGCAAGGGTGGCCCGGGCCCGATCAAGACGCCGTCCGAGCTGAAGGGCATCAAGTTTCGCGTGCCCGGCAGCCAGATGCTGCAGCAATATTACCGCATGGTCGGCGCCAACCCGACGCCGGTGGCCTGGGGCGAGACCCCGTCGGCCATCAAGCAGGGCGTGGCCGACGCGCTCGATCCCTCGGTGGGAGCGCTCTACGTGTTCGGCTTCAAGGACATCCTGAGCTACGTCAGCTTCACCCAGGCGGTGCCGGACAGCCAGGTCTATTCCTGCAATCTCGAATGGTTCAACGGCCTGCCGAAGGACGTCCAGGAGGGTATCGACTTCGCCTCCGAGATTACCTTCCAGCAGAACCTCGCCAAGGTTCCCGCCGCCCGGGCCTATGCCATGGCCGAGCTGACCAAGTCAGGTGTGGAGTTCTACTCCCCGACCGATGCGGAAATGGCCGAGTGGAAGGACGCCGGCGGCTTCCAGCGCTCCGAGTGGGACCCCTACAAGACGGAGCTGGCCGGCTCGATGGACGCCTTCAACGAGCTGGTCGAGGCGGCCGACACGTCCGGCCGCTACTACGTCCACGACGCCTGATGGCGCTCCGGGGCCGCGTGCTGCGCGGTCCCGGTCCCACCCCCTTATGTCTGAACGCCGCGCCCGGAACCGGGTGTCGGTGAAGGAGGGCGCGTGCTCGCACTCATCGACCGAAACGCAGAACGCTGGGCGCTTCTCGTCTTCTACACCATGCTGGTGGTGACGATGGCCGTCGAGGTCATCCGGCGCGAAGTGTTCGCCTACTCGTCGATCTGGGGCGAGGAGGTGGTCCGCTACGCCTTCATCTATCTGGTGTGGATCGGAGCCGCATCGGCCGTCCGCGAACGGGCGCATATCCGCATCGACGTGCTGTTCGCCCTGGTGAGCGAACGGGGCAAGGCGCTGCTCTACATCCTCGGCGACCTGGTCATGCTCGTCGTGGCTGTCCTCGCCGTCTACTGGTCCTACGAATCCGTGGCCGTCTCCTGGCGCTTCGGCTCGGTCTCCCACGGGCTCCGGATCTCGCTGGTCTGGTTCCTCGCCGCGGTGCCCATCGGCTTCGCCCTGATGATCTTCCGACTCATCCAGTCTCTCGTCCGGGACGTGGCCGACCTGCGCGCAGGCCGCCCGCCCTACGAGGGCGCACGACTCTTCGATTGAGGCGGACAGCTCATGCTCTGGAACCAGATTGCCCAGGATGCGCCGCAGATCGGCTGGGACTTCTACGGTCCCGTGATCCTCTTCGTCCTGATGATCGCGCTCGGCGTGCCGGTCTGGTCGGCGATCGGGGCGGCCGCGGTGGCTATGCTCCTGATCTCCGACGTGCTGCCGATGTCGCTTCTGGGCGAAAGCCTGTTCGACGGCATCGACGCCTTTGCACTCACGGCCGTGCCGCTCTTCATCCTGACCGGCGACGTCCTGGTCCGCACCGGCCTCAGCCGCAAGTTCCTCGACATCGCCGATGCGCTCACCTGCTGGGCACGCGGCGGCTTCGGCTCGGCCACTGTGCTCGTCTGCGGCATGTTCTCTGCCATCTCCGGCTCCGACGCCGCGGGCGCGGCGGCGGTCGGCCGCATGACCATCGGCCGGCTGGTGGAGGCGGGTTATCCGCGGCCCTATGCCTGCGCGCTGGTCGCGGCCGGCGCCTGCACCGGCATCCTGATCCCGCCGTCGATCGCCTACATCGTCATTGGCCTGGTGCTCGGCATTTCCGCCTCCACCCTCTTCCAGGCGGCGCTGATCCCCGGTGTCTTGATCCTGCTGTCGATCCTGATCACCAACATCGTGGTCAACCGGCGCCACGCCTACGAGACCGGCGGACTGATCTCCATGGGCGAGTGGACCGCGAATCTCGGTCGCGCGCTGGGCCGCGGCTGGTACGCCTTCATCGTTCCCGCGATCATCTTCTGGGGCATCTTCTCCGGCCGGCTGACGCCGACCGAGGCCGGCGCGACGGCGGTGGTCGTCACCATCATCATGGGGTTCATCCTCGGTACCCTGAAGCTCGCCGATTTCCCGGCGATGATGGAAAGCTCGGCCAAGGTCAGCGGCGTGATCCTTCCGATCGTCGCCCTGTCGCTGCCGCTGGCGCAGACCATGGCGGCGCTCGGCGTGCCGCAGGGTTTCGTGTTCGCGGTGACGTCGGTAACCGACAGCCCGGCGATCCTGATCCTGTTGATGATCGTGGTCCTGATCGCGGCCGGCTGCGTGATGGAGACGACGCCGAACATCGTCATCCTGGCGCCCATCCTGAAGCCGCTCGCCGACAATATCGGCATGAACGAGATCCAGTTCTGCGTGATGATGATCACCGCGCTCGGCGTCGGCTTCATCACCCCGCCGCTCGGCCTTAACCTCTTCGTCGTCTCCGGGCTGACCGGCGAGCCGATTCTCAAGATCGCCTCCCGCGCCGTCCCGTTCGTCTTCTTCATGCTGCTGGTGGTGCTGCTGATTGCCTACGTGCCGGCGCTGTCCACCACGCTCCTCCCCGCCGTCTACCAGTGAGGTTTCCCATGGCCATCGAGTACCTGAAGAAAGCGCAGCACAAATCGACGGATACCGCCGCCGAGGTTCAGGAAAAGGTCCGGGCCATTCTCGCCGAGATCGAGGCGGGCGGCGACGAGGCTGCCATGCGCTACGCGGCCCAGTTCGACCGCTACGAGGGCAACATCCGGCTGACCCGCGAGGAGATCGACGCGGCCGCGGCCAAGGTGCCGCAGCGCCTGAAGGACGACATCCGCTTCGCCTGGGACAACATCCGCCGCTTCGCCGAGGCGCAGAAGGAGTCCATCGGCGACGTGGAGATCGAGATCCGGCCCGGCCTGATCGCCGGCCAGAAGGCGATCCCGTGCCGGGCGGCTGGCTGCTACGTTCCCGGCGGGCGCTACAGCCACATCGCCTCGGCGCTGATGACGGTGACCACGGCCAAGGTGGCGGGCTGCGAGCACATCGTCGCCTGTTCGCCGCCGCGCCCGGACGTCGGCATCGCGCCGGCGATCGTCTACACGGCCGACCTCTGCGGCGCCGACACCATCCTGGCGCTGGGCGGCGTGCAGGGCGTCGCGGCCATGGCGTTCGGTCTCTTCGGCCTGCCCAAGTCCGACATCCTCGTCGGTCCGGGCAACCAGTTCGTCGCCGAGGCCAAGCGCATCCTGTTCGGCCGCGTTGGAATCGACATGTTCGCCGGCCCCACCGACAGCCTGATCCTCGCCGACGAGACCGCCGATCCGGCCATCGTCGCCTGGGACCTCGTCGGTCAGGCCGAGCACGGCTACAACTCGCCGGTCTGGCTCGCCACCACCCACCGGCCGCTGGCGGAGAAGGTGCTGGAGCTGGTGCCGGTCATCATCGAGACCCTGCCGGAACTCAATCGCGACAACGCCCGTGCCGCGTGGCGCGACATGGCCGAGGTGATGGTGGTCGCCGACCGCGAGGGGCTGGCCGAGGTCGCGGACGCCTACGCCCCCGAGCATCTGCACGTGCAGGCGGCCGACCTCGACTGGTTCCTCGACCTGCTGAAGTGCTACGGCTCGCTGTTCCTGGGCGAGGAAACGACCGTCGCCTACGGTGACAAGGCGGCCGGCACCAACCATGTGCTGCCGACGTCGGGGGCGGCCCGTTACACTGGTGGCCTCTCGGTCCACAAGTACATGAAGATCGTCACCTGGCAACGCGCCACCCGGGAAGGCGCCAAGGGCGTGGCGGAGGCCACCGCTCGCATCAGCCGGCTGGAAGGCATGGAGGGCCACGCTCGCACCGCCGACATTCGCCTCGAGAAATATTTTCCCGGCGAAAGTTTCGATCTGACGACGAACGGGTGAGCCGGTGACCGACAGTCCCAATCGCTTTTCCGTCGAAGGGCGCGTCGCCTGCGTCACGGGCGCCAGCTCCGGCATCGGCCGGGCCCTGGCCACGGCGCTGGCCGAAGCGGGCGCCCGGGTTGTCGGCATCGCCCGACGCGCCGAAGCGCTGGAGGCATGGCGCGCCGAAACCGACGGCGAGACGGCGGCGATCCCGGCCGATCTGGTCGATCCGGCCGAGGCCGGAGAGATCGCCCGCCGGGCGGCTGAGCCCTTCGGCGATCCGGAGATCCTCGTCGCGGCCGCTGGCATCAACACCCGGCAAGCGGCCGACGACGTGACGCTCGACGGCTGGCGAACGACCCTCGACCTCAACCTCGCCATGCCCTTCTTTCTCGCCCAGGCGCTGGTGCCGGGCATGCGGGCGAAGGGCTGGGGGCGGATCGTCACCTTCGCCTCGCTGCAGAGCGAGCGCGCCTTTCACGGCGGCCTCGCCTACGGCGCCTCCAAGGGCGGCATCGCCCAGATGACCCGGGCCATGGCCGAGACCTGGTCGCGCGACGGCATCATGGTGAATGCGCTGGCGCCGGGCTTCTTCCCCACCGAGCTGACCGGCCCGGTCTTCGGCGACGCGGAGAGGGCCGCCGCCAACGCCGCCCAGACCTGCATCGGCCGGAACGGCGAAATGGATGATCTCGTCGGCCCGGCGCTGTTCCTGTGCTCCGATGCCTCGCGCTACGTCACCGGCCAGGTCCTGTTCGTGGACGGGGGGTACAGCGCGAAATGAAGGCGCTCGTCTACACCGGTCCCGAAAGCCTCGACTATCGCGACGCGCCCGATCCTGAACCGGGGAACGATCCGCTGATCCGGGTCGCGCACGTCGGCATCTGCGGCTCCGACATGCATGCCTGGGCCGGCCACGACGAGCGGCGTCCGGCGCCGCTGATCCTCGGCCACGAGGCGGCCGGCACCATCGTTGCCGGTCCCGGCGCGGGGCGGCGCGTCACGGTCAATCCGCTGGTCACCTGCGGGGAATGCGAGGCCTGTCGGGCGGGGCGCGACAATCTCTGCCCTGACCGGCAGATCATTTCCATGCCGCCGCGTGAAGGCGCCTTCGCCGAGCTGCTCGCCATCCCCGAGCGCAACCTGGTGGAGATCCCCGACGGGGTGCCGACGGAGAAGGCGGCGCTGGCGGAGCCCATCGCCTGCGGCTGGCACGCGGTGCGGCTCGCCGCCGACCGGCTGAACCGGCCGGTGGCGGAGGCGCGCTGCCTGGTGATCGGTGGCGGCGCCATCGGCCTTGGCGCGGCGCTGGTGCTCGCCATGCACCGGGCCCGCGAGATCCACGTGGCCGAGCCCAACGCGGCGCGGCGCGCCATCGTCGCGAAAGCCGGTCCGTTCGCCACCTTCGATCCGGCGGAAGAAGACGGGCCATCCGGCGTCGACCTGGTGATCGATGCGGTGGGCTTCGAGGCAACCCGGGCAGCCGCTTCGGCAAAGGTCCGGCCGGGCGGCGTCATCATGCACATCGGCCTCGGATCGGCGAGCGGGGGCCTCGACGTGCGCCGGATGACGCTGCAGGAAATCACCGTGACCGGCACCTACACCTACACCGCGGAGGATTTCCGCCACACGGCGGGGGCGATCTTCCGGGGGCGGCTCGGGGCTCTGGACTGGATGGAGGTTCGGCCGCTTGCCGAGGGCGCGCTGGCTTTTGCTGACGCTCGTGCGGGGCGCATCGCGGCGCCGAAGATCCTTCTCCAACCCTGAGAAACAGAACGGGCGGCCGCGATGGGCCGCCCGATTAGAAGGCATGCAAAGGGGGCGGGAGGCTCAGATCGGGGCCGCGCCCGTCGTCTCGCTGCCCTGCAGCCACGCCTTGCCCCGGGCATAGAGTTTCTGGACTTCTTCGCCTTTCAGACCCGGCATGTCCCGCTTCACCGTGAAGCCGAGCTTCGTCTGCATGTAGGCGAGGTGGCGGTAGCCTTCCGGGAACCGGCCAAGCAGCTCTGCATCCAGCTCCAGGTGGGCGGCCGGATCGACGGGATCGAGCCGGTCCTTCTCGTAGATCGGCTGACGCAGCACCACGCCCCACTTTCCGTCGCGCTTCTCCAGGAAGTCGTAGAAGCGGCCGGTGCAGACCACGTCGCAGACGACGCCCTCGACGTTGCCACGCTGAGCGATTGTCATCTTGGTCTGGACGATGGCACGGGGTTCGGCGACGTCGACGGACGTGCCGCCGAGAAAGTGGAGGATGTTGACGCCCTTCTCGAAGCCTTCCCGGCTGACCCGGATGAAGTCGTCGGCAACGCCCTGGAACCAGGTCGCCATCATCACCCCGTCATCGTGCCAGACGGTGCGGAAGCGCTCCCAGTCGCCGGCGTCGCGCCACACGGCCCAGTTTTCGACCAGGTCGCGGATGGCGAGACGGTCCATGAGATCGTCGGTCATTGCTTTTGTGTCCTTGGATGACATCCGACCAGTCGGGCGCTAGCGCGCCACGAAGCGGTCGACGAAGGGCTGAAAGGCTTTCAGTTGCGCGGCGATGGCATCACGGGTCGGTCCGTCGCTCACCACCCCCGCTTCCTCGTCGACCTTGGACTTGGCGAAGGAGACGAAGACTTCCGGCTTGGTGAAGACGATCGCGTCGAGGAACACCATGATCTGGCGGAGGTGATACTGGCAGCGCGCGCCGCCCAGCATGCCGATGGCGGCTGACTGAAGCGCCACCGGCTTGCCGGCGAACGGCTGGTCGGGAAGCCGCGAGACCCAGTCGATGGCGTTCTTCAGGACGCCGGGGACCGAGTAGTTGTATTCCGGGGTGACGATCATCACCGCGTCGGCTGCGCGCACCGCGTCGCCGAGTGCCGACACCGCCTCCGGGAAGCCCGACGCCTGTTGCAGATCGGCGTCGTAGAGTGGGATCGATCCGATGTCGGGGGCGGTGGTGAAGCGCATGCCCGCGGGGGCGAGATCGGGCAGCGAGTTGCAGAGCATGCGGTTGAAGGAGCCCGCCCTGAGGCTTCCGCACAGGACGAGCACGGTCTGGTCGCTCATATCAGCCATCCGCGATGGGGGAGAGGGAAAGGAGGCCCGGACACCGCGGGTGCCCGGGCCGGGGATCCGGTCGCGTGGACCGGATTCCGGGAGGAGTGGCGATCAGCGCTGCTCGATGCCGGCGGCTTCGCGCACCTTCTGCCAGCGCTCGACGTCGGAGGCGATCTGGTCCCCGAAGGCCTCCGGGGTCGAGCCGCCGATCACGTAACCGGATTCCAGGGCCTTCTTCTGCAGATCTTCGTCAGCAACGGCCTTCTGCACGGCAGCGTTCGCCTGCTCGACGATCTCGTCGGGCGTGCCGGCCGGGAAGTTCAGCCCGTACCAGGTTGCGACGTCGTAGTCGGGGTGACCGGCTTCGGCGACGGTGCTGACGTCCGGCAACGCCGGATGACGTTCGGCGCTCGTGACGGCCAGCGCCTTGATGTCTCCGGCCTTGACCTGACCGACCACCGGGGCGAGCACTTCCACCAGCATGTCGACTTCGCCGGAGAGCACGGCAGCCAGTGCCTCCGGGGTCTTCTGGTAGGGGATGTGGACCACGTCGACACCGAGGGTTTCGGCGAGCAGCGCGCCCGCGAAGTGCTGTGACGAGCCCACGCCGACGCTGGCGAAGGTCAGGTCACCGGGGTTCTCCTTGGCGAGCGCAACGAGTTCCTCGATGGTGCTCGCCTCGAAGTCTGGCCGGGCCACGACCACCAGCGGCATGCGCGCCACGACCGATACCGGCTGGAAGTCGCTGACCGCGTCATAGGGCAGGTCCTTGTACATGGCGGCGGCGACGGTATGGCCGTTGGCCATCATGTACATGGTGTAGCCGTCCGGATCGGCCTTGGCGGCCGCGGCCGCGCCGATGGTGCCGCCGGCGCCGGGCCGGTTGTCGATGACGACCGGCTGGCCGAGCACCTCCGACAGCGGCTCGGCGACCATGCGCGACAGGGTATCCGTTCCGCCCCCCGCTCCATAGGCAACGACGACGTGAACCGGGCGCTCGGGCCAGTCGGCCGCGGTTGCGCCGGTGGCGAGCGTCAAGGCGGCAGCGCCGGCGATCACCGAGCGCAGAACTGTCGAAACCATGATCTTCCCTCCCACAAAGGCCCGTTCGGGGCGTTTCGTATTGTGAACAAATTTTATATGAGAAATAGGATCACGGCCGGATGCGCGCGTCAAGCAGCCGTCGTCGGGCAGAGGCGCGCGCTCGGAGGGCTCAGCTGCGACTGCGGTCCAGGATGGCTTCGGCCTGGGCCACGGCCTTGCGGATCTGCTGGCGGATGTGAACACCCTCCCGCTGATCGTAGCGGGCAATCGGGATGGCAACGTTCACCGCGCCAACCACCGCGTCGCCGCGTTTCACCGCCATGGCGAGCCCGAGGATGCCCGGCGTGAACTCCTCGTCCACCACCCCGAACCCTTCCGCCCGGGTGCGTTCGATGTCGCGCATCAGCCGCTCCACGGACTGGATCGTGTTGCGGGCGAACATCTCGAAGCGGACCCGCTTGAAGTAGGCGTCGAGCCAGGAATCGTCCATCTCCGCCAGCAGCGCCTTGCCGGCGGAAACCGCATAAAGCGGTGCGAGGTCACTGGTTTTCATGGTGAAGGACAGCGAATGCTGGCCCGGGCGGGTGTAGATCACTTCGGTGTCGTCGCCGAGCTGGCGGTTGAAGCCGCAGGTCTCGTTGATGGCGCGGGAGAGGTCGTCCACCACCGGCCGCATCAGCTTGCCGAGATGAGCGCCGGCATCTGCGCCGCGGGCCAGTTCCGCCACCTTCGGCCCGATCGTGTAGCCCTCTTCGCCGGCCGCCACGTAGCCCCGCTCTGTCAGCGTCGCCATCAGGTGGAACAGGCTGCTCTTCGGGATATCGAGCGCGCCTGCAATGGAAGAGGACGGCGCCGGCCCCGGGCAGACCGCGAGATATTCCAGCAGGTCCAGGGTCCGGTCGGCCGACTTGACTTTGCGAACGGAGGCGGGTCTCATATCGTCAATCCACTTACATATGTAAACGCCGATAACAAACACGATCCGCCCCGTTCCGCAAGCCATCGAAGCGCGCCGGGGCTCGCGGCCAGGAGGGAGCGAGTGCGAATTCCGAGGGCGCCTCTGACCGTCGGGCTGGCGGCGGCGGCCGTAGCCGGGGTGGGCCTGCTCGGCATGTGGGAGGCGTCGACCTACTCGTTCGGTACCGCCCGTATGTTCGGTCCGGCCGTGTTTCCCTTCGCCCTGTCGGTTCTGCTCCTGATGGCAGCGGCGGGCATCGTTCTGGAAGGGGGCACCGAGCAAGACGAGCAGCCGATCCGCATCACCCGGGCCCGTGCCCTGGTCTTCGTTACCGTTCTCGGCGGACCCGTGGCCTTTGCGCTGATCGTCGGCCGGCTTGGGCTGGTCCCGGCGGTGTTCGCCTGCGTGCTGGTTTCTGCGCTTGCCGAGCGCAGCCTGACACCGTTCGGCGCCCTCGCGCTGGGTGCGGTCCTCGCCGCCGGCTGCACCGCGGTCTTCTTCTATTTCCTCAACCTGCCGCTGCGCCCCTTCATCTGGTGACCTCGTGGACCTGATCGACAATCTGAGCCTCGGCTTCAGCGTTGCGCTGTCCCTGTCGGCGCTGACCTACTGCGTCATCGGCATCACGCTGGGCATCATGATCGGCGTCCTGCCGGGCATCGGTCCGCTGGCCACCGTCGGGATGCTCCTGC
Organism: Amorphus coralli DSM 19760; assembly: GCF_000374525.1. Classification (GTDB taxonomy): domain Bacteria; phylum Pseudomonadota; class Alphaproteobacteria; order Rhizobiales; family Amorphaceae; genus Amorphus; species Amorphus coralli. Next base: position 235,598 of record NZ_KB894574.1, on the reverse strand, counting down.
CGCTGACCTTCTACGCCCCGCCCACCGAGGCGATCATCATGCTTGCCGGCATCTACTACGGCTCGATGTACGGGGGCTCGACGGCGGCGATCCTGCTCAACCTTCCCGGCACCGCGGGGGCGGCGGTGACCTGCCTGGACGGCCACCCCATGGCCCGGGACGGACGCGCCGGCGTGGCGCTCTTCGCGACCACCGTGTCGTCCTTCTTCGGCGGGCTGTGCGGCATCCTCATCCTGGCGGGCTTCGCGCCCCTCCTGGCCGCCGTGGCGCTGAACTTCGGCTCGCCGGAATATTTCGCGCTGATGTGCCTCGGCTTGCTGGCGGCCGCCCTGGCCGGCGACGGCTCGCCCAGCCGGGCGCTGGCGATGATTGTCTTCGGCCTGCTGCTCGGCGTCGTCGGGACTGACGTGAACTCCGGGGTCCGCCGCTTCATCTTCGGTTTCGTTCATCTCAGCGACGGCATCAATTTGGTGGTGGTTACCACTGGTCTCTTCGGCATCGCGGAGGTGATCGCCAACGCCGGCCGGATCAACCGCGGCGGCCTGCACAAGCTGGATTTGCGCTGGCGCGCGCTGATCCCGACGCGGGACGACTTCCGCCGCTCCATGATGCCGGCGCTGCGCGGAACCTCCATCGGCGCCGTCCTCGGCATCCTCCCGGGCACCGGTGCAGCGCTCTCAACCTTCGTCGCCTACGCCTTCGAGCGGCGCGTCTCGAAAACGCCGGAGCGCTTCGGCAAGGGGGCCATCGAGGGCGTGGTGGCGCCGGAATCGGCCAACAATTCCGCCGCCCAGACGGCCTTCATTCCGACCCTCAGCCTCGGCATTCCCGGCGACGCCATCGTCGCCATCATGCTGGGGGCGCTGATCATCCACGGCGTGGTGCCGGGCCCGCGCCTGATCGCCGACCATCCGGAACTCTTCTGGGGCCTCACCGTCAGCTTCCTGATCGGCAACATCCTGCTGCTGCTGCTCAACCTGCCGCTGATCGGTTTGTGGGTGCGGATCCTGGCGATCCCCTACGGCATCCTCTACCCGGCGATCCTGGTGTTCATCTGCGTCGGCGTCTACTCGATCTCGAACTCCGCCTTCGACGTGCTGCTCGCCGTGTTCTTCGGCGCGGTAGGCTATGGCATGCGGCTGGCACGCTTTCCCACGGCGCCGCTGCTCCTCGGCCTGGTGCTGGGCCCGCTCCTGGAGCAGAACCTGCGGCGCTCCATGATGCTGTCGCGGGGCGATCCGATGATCTTCGTGGAGCGGCCGATCTCCGCGGCGATCCTTGCCTGCTCGGTGCTTCTGGTGGTGCTGTTCATCGCCGGTGCCGTGCGCAGGCGGCGCCGGGCGGCGGCCGGAGAGGCCTGAGGCGCCTCGTCACCCGCTCCGCGTTGGTGTTTCGGGAGGCTCCGTCTTGGCCGTCGGAGGCAAAGGACGGCTCGCCACGTAAGCCGCGCCGATCCCCATCAACGCGGCGACGGCCAGCGCCAGTGCCCAGCCCGGGCGCGAGGTGTAGAGAAACACCGCAAATCCCAGTGCCATGCCGCCATAGGCGGCGAGCTTGGCCCGTTTCGGGATCGCGCCGTGGGCGCGCCAGTGGGTGAGCAGCGGGCCGAAACGCGGGTGGCCGAGGAGCCAGGCTTCCAGGCGCGGCGAGGAGCGGGCAAAGCAGCCGACTGCGAGGATCAGGAAGGGCGTGGTGGGCAGCACGGGCAGCACCACGCCGACGAAGCCGAGCGCCACGAACCCGTATCCCAGGACAAGATAGATCAGGCGTTGCATCGCTCGGTCCGTTGCGGGCCGGCGAATGTCCGCCCGCTTTCTCCCCTCGGCAAGTCGCCGGCCGCCCAGAGGTTCCGCCTCACAGCTGGCCGGGGTGCCCCTGGGATATGGGGTCGCGCGCGACGCCGTGCAGGAAGATCGCAATGCAGCGGCGCACATGCGCGGCCCTGTCGCGTCCCTTCGGCACCAGTGGATCATCCGGGCCTCGGATGACCATCGTTCCGAACACCATGTCCAGGAGGATGTGCGCCGCGACTTCGGGTTCCTCCAGGCGGATCGAACCGTCCGCGGCGCGCCCGGCGAGCCAGGCCGCCAGCGCTGAGCGCATCTGGTCGCCGCCTTCGCGCACGAGAATGTCGCCCAGCTCGGGGTGCTGGGCGGATTCCACGCGGACGAGGCGCAGGATGGCGTGCCGCTGTCGCTCCTCCGAAGGGGCCAGGTCGGCGCGCAGGATCCGCTCCAGCGCCCGGTCGATGGGCATGTCGTCATAGTCGCCCGGCAGCGCGAGCAGGCAGCTCCGGTGTGCGCGGATGAGGGAGGCGAAGAGCTCCGACTTGCTGGGAAACAGCCGGTAGAGCGTGCGTTTGGATATGCCGCAGCGCGCGGCGACGTCGTCCATGGTGGTGCGATCGTAGCCGTGGGCCACGAACAAATCGTTGGCCGCCTGGATGATGGCGTCCCGCTGCTCGTCGTCCGAGCGCAGCTTCGGCCGCCCGCGCGGGCGCGCGGGGGTGGCGGCGGGCGCCCGGGCAGAGGGTCTTCGTCCGGGGCTGGTCCTGGGCTGAAGGGGCATCTGGGCGGATCCGGGAGAGGGATCGTGGACCGATCGAAGCCGTCAGCAGGCGTCCCGAAAGTGGCGATCCCGTGACCCGCCGGCGCCGCGCGTGGCGCGACCCGGCTTATCGGTCGGCTTCGGCTTTAGCGACGGCGCGGTGCGTCGTTGGCGAAGCCGACGTTGTCGCCCGACTCCAGGCTGGCATCGAGGGTGCGCGATTCGCCCGCCAGGTCGCGCGCCGCGGCGACCTCTTCCGGCGACAGGCCCTCCTGGGCGAAGAAGGTGTAGGACAGCGTCATCGTGCCGATGCTCTCCGCCTCGTCGTCGGCGAGCATCTCCTCGTCGATGTAGAAGACGAGGGGCATTTCGGCGCTCTCGCCCGGCTTCAGCCGCTCCTGAGTGAAGCAGAAACACTCGATCTTGTAGAAATACGGAGCGCCCGCATAGGGCGTCACGTTGAACGTCGCCTGGGCGACCACAGTCTCGTCCGACAGGTTGCGGGCGATGTAGTAGGCCTTGGTCGGTTCGCCGAACTTCACCGTCACCGAGCGCTGCGCCGGCTTGAACTCCCAGTCGAGGCCGGGTGCGACGTTGGCGTCGAAGCGCACCGTGATCTCGCGGTCGGAGGTGCTGGCCGGCGCCGTCGCCGCCTGGGCCTGGTTTACGGTGCCGCCGTAGCCGGTGACCGCGCAGAACATGCGATAGAGCGTGGGCGAATAGGAGACGAGCCCGATCATCACCGCGACGACCACGGTGAGGCTGGCAACCAGCGGCACATTGTTGCCGGTGCGCATGAAGCGCTGTCCCTTTGCTGACGCGAACGATCGGCCGGCTGCCGCATGGGCGGCGCCGGGCCCGACTTTCTATCTAGCAAATGTGACGGCGTTCGGCGATGGCCGGAGACAGTTGGCCGCACCTTGTCCGGGGCGCCAGGTCGGCGGGGCCTGGCGAAGGCGGGCGTCAGTCGGCGGCGGCCTCGACCGCTTCCATGTCGGCATCCGACAGGCCGAAATGGTGGCCGATCTCGTGGATGAGCACGTGGGTGACGATCTCCGCCAGCGTGTTCCCCGTGTCGGCCCAGTAATCCATGATCGGCCGGCGGAACAGCCAGATATGGTTCGGCATCTGACCGGTCTGTGCCAGCCCGCCGGTCATCGGCAGTCCGACCCCCTCGAACAGGCCGAGCAGCTCGAACGGAGACGACAGGCCGAGATCGTCCAGCATCGACTTCTCGGGAAATTCCGCCACCCGGATCACCAGATCCCCGGTAAGAGCCCTGAAGGACTCCGGCAGCCGGTCGAAGGCGGTGCGGCCCAGTGTCTCGAAATCGTCGAGGTCGGGAGCGATCAGGCTCGGCCAGCGGTCGGGGAGGGTCGTTTTCATATGGTCTCGGTACACGGGAGCGTGAAATGGGTGCTCTAGAGTAAGCAGACGGTTGGAAAAAACCTAGCACCCCGTACGCTCCACGCTCCTGCGCGCACAGGGCCGGGAGCACGCGAGGGTGGAGACGGTGCCCGGCAACCTTGCCGGGCCGGCGCTTGTCACGACGCGCCGTCAACCCGCAGCGATATCCCGGCGATGGTCCCGGCGCATTAGCAAATGACATGTTCTTCGCGCGGGACGGGATCCCGGCGGCGGGGCGCGGTGGGGCACTCCGGCCGGCCGCCAGCTCTCCGGCCTAGAGATAGGTGGTCACCAGGTAGATGATCAGGGCGATCGCGGCGACATAGCCGAGCCCGCGCCCGATCAGCACGCCCCACTTCTCCACCCAGTCGTCCGACGGCGGTTCGCCGGTCATCACGTCCGCTCCCTGCCACCGAGGGCGCCGACCAGCCCGATCAGGACCAGGAGCGCCGAGACAAGCGCATTCCAGCCTGCAAAGGAGAGGCCGAACACGCGCAGGGCCGGCTCGGTGCAGCTCACCACCCGGGTCTGGTTGAGCGTCTGCAGCAGGCTGCCGGCGTCGCGGGTCGAGGTGTCGGCGCCGGCGCAGTCGGTCGGTCCAGGCCAGAAACCCCATTCGGCGCCGGCCTGGTAGGTGCCCAGATAGAGGCCGTAGGCCATCACCACCGCGAAGGCGAAGAGCAGCAGGCGGGCGCCTGTAACCCGGCCGACGGAGGCAAGCCACACGGCGAGAAGGGTCAGCGGAATGCCCGCGTAGTACGGCACGCGCTGCTCCAGGCAGAGCGGGCAGGGCATGTACCCGCCGATGAGCTGGAAGCCCCAGGCCGTGACGATGGCGGTCGCGGCGATCACGAAGGCGGCGCTGGCGAAGATCATCAGGCGGCGGCGCGAAAGCGGGTTCAATCCGGGCTCCAGCATGGGCGTAACGGTCCTCGAGACGAGATCGGGACGAGGCTACAGAAGAAACTTGGCGACCACGAAGCCGCCCACAAGCAGCACCACGCCGACGGTGAACACCAGGCCGAGGCGCTCCTCGATGAAGGCCTTCACCGGCGGGCCGAACAGGTAGAGCAGCCCCGAGACCACGAAGAACCGGATGCCGCGCGACAGGACGCTCGCCACCATGAAGACGGCGAAGTCGAGCCCGGTTGCGCCCGAGGCGATGGTGATCACCTTGTAGGGAAACGGCGTCAGCCCGGCGATGAAGACGATCCAGGCGCCGTAGTCGTTGTAGCGGGCCGCGAAGTCCTCGAATTTGTGGGCGTAGCCGTAGAAGGCGAGGATCGGCTCGGCGATGGTCTCGAACGCCGCATAGCCGATCAGGTAGCCGAAGGCGCCGCCGAGAACCGAGGCGACGGTGCAGATCAGCGCAAAGACCAGCCACTTGTTGCGGCGCGCGATCACCATCGGGATCAGCAGGGCGTCTGGCGGGATCGGGAAAACCGAGCTTTCGGCGAAGGACACGCCGGCAAGCGCGGCAGGGGCGTGGCGGCCGGCAGCCAAGGCCAGCGTCTTGTCGTAAAGGCGGCGAAGCATGGGACTTCCTTGGAGAGCGGCGCGGCCCGGCATTGGCGGGGCGCAGGGCGCGCCGTTCGGCGCACCCCGGTCCCATAGCTCAATTCGCCGCGCCTGACGAGACGAAGCCGTCTCAGTCGTCGGGGCGGGAGATCTTGCGCCGGGCGGTGACCTCGATCTCGACCTTCATTTCCGGCCGGATCAGGTCGCACACCACCATCGTGGCGGCCGGCCGGATCTCGCCGAAGACGGAGCCGAGAACCTCGAAGACCCGTTCCGCGTCGTCGGGATCGACGAGGTAGTAGCGGGCCCGGACCACGTCATCCATGGAAGCTTCCGCATCGGCCAGCGCCGCGCGGATGGTCTCCAGCGCGTTGCGCGCCTGGTCGACCACGTCGTCCGGCATGGTCATGGTGCGGTAATCGTAGCCGGTGGTGCCGGACACGAAGACCCAGCGGCCGTCGACGACGGCGCGCGAATAGCCGGCCTTCGCCTCGAACGGCGAACCGGACGAGATCAGTCTGCGGGTCATGGCTGCCTCCTCAAGGGCGCTGGCCCTCGCCGCGCCGTACTTGACAGCACCACCCCCTCGCGCTGCAACAGGTGTCGCGAGAGGCCAGCATCGGGGAACGGCGCGTGTCCAAGACCTTCTACGGCAATTTCTTCGAGGATTTCACCGTCGGGATGGTGATCCGGCACGCCACCCCGCGCACCGTCACGGTGGGCGACGTGGCGCTCTACAACGGGCTGTTCGGCGCGCGCTTCGCGGTCCAGTCGTCGGACGCCTTCGCCCACGCGCTCGGCTATCCGCAGAGCCCGGTGGACGATCTGCTGGTCTTCCACATCGTCTTCGGCAAGACGGTGTCGGACATCTCGCTCAATGCCGTCGCCAATCTCGGCTATGCCGGCTGCCGCTTCCTCGCGCCGGTCTATCCGGGCGACACGCTCTATGCCGTGTCGGAGGTGATCGGCCTCAAGGAGAACTCCAACGGCAAGACCGGCGTCGTCTACGTGCGCTCCACCGGCTACAAGGCCGACGGCACCGAGGTGCTGGACTATGTGCGCTGGGTGATGGTGCGCAAGCGCGATCCGGGCACCCCGCCGCCGGAGCCGCACGTGCCGGAGCTGCCGGCAGCCCTCGATGCCGATTCGCTCGGCAACGCCGTACCGCTTCTCGATCTCGGCGAATGGAGCGACGCCTTCGCCGGCTCGCCCTATCGCTACGAGCATTATTCCGTCGGCGAGAAGATCGACCACGTCGACGGCATGACCATCGAGGAGGCGGAGCACCAGATCGCCACCCGGCTCTATCAGAACACGGCGAAGGTCCATTTCAACCAGCACACCGAGGGCGAGGGCCGCTTCGGCCGGCGCTTGGTCTATGGCGGCCACGTCATCTCGCTGGCCCGGTCGCTGTCCTTCAACGGCCTGGCGACCGCCTTCCACTTCGCCGCCATCAACGGTGGGCGCCATGTCGCCCCGGCCTTCGCGGGCGACACCATCTACGCCTGGTCGGAAGTGATCGACAGGGGCGAAATTCCCGGCCGTCGCGACCTCGGCGCGCTACGGTTGCGCACGATCGCGACCAAGAACCGGGCCTGCCACGACTTCCCCGCCGTGGATGCCGAGGGCCGCTACGACCCGTCCGTCGTGCTCGACCTTGACTACTGGGTGCTTCTGCCGCTGACCGAGTGAGGCTGCGGCCCGGCACCGCTGTCGGCACGGCGCTGGACGGGCGGCAAGGCTGCGGTACACTCGGTACCGGATCCTGAGGGGGGATCCGGCCATGCTGACCACGCTCGATTCCCGCGAGGTGCGTCTCGTCGGCAAGCTGATGACGACGCTTGCGGATTGCGAGGACTCCGGCCGCCTGCGCCTGCGTGCCGGCGAGATCCTGCTCGACCTCCTGAAGGCCGACCACTTCGCCTCCTATGTCTGGGATCCCGCCGCCCGCACCTTCGGCGGTCGCGTGTTCCTGAACATGGATCCGGCCAACCTCGACGCCTATTCCGCCTACTTCCAGTTCCGCGATCCGATCACGCTGGAGCTGAAGAAGCGGGCCCGGGCGACCCACGTCAACGAGATCCTCGAGCAGCCGGACCTGGAGCGCACCGAGTTCTTCAACGACTTCCTGGCCCGCGACGGCCTGCATTACGGCATGAACTATCACGGCCACGACGGCGTCCGGCACGTGGGCGATCTCAGGATCTGGCGCGGGCGCGGGCGCGGCAACTTCGATCGCGGCGAACTGGCGCTGCTCGATCTCATCGGTCCGGCCTTCACCACAGCCATGCGCACCGCCCAGCGCTTCGGCGAGCGCCACGGCGCGGTCGACCGGCAGGCGCGCATCGCGGCATCGGCCGCCCGCTACCGGCTGACCCCGCGCGAGACCGACGTGGCCCGCGCACTTGCCGCCGGCGGTACCGACGCCACCGTCGCCGAGGCCTGCGCCATGAGCGTGCCGACGCTGCGCACCCACCTCACCCACATGTTCGCCAAGACGAACACCGGTTCCCGCGCGGCGTTGCTGGCGGCCCTGCTCTGAGGCGCTTCCGGGCGGAGGCGAAACCGGTTCGCGGCCCGCGCGTCCCCATCATCATTTCCGAGGATGGCGGTGGGCCCGGGATCGGCAACGCTCTTGTATCGGTCCGCAAAGGGCCTTCGAGGGGAGACTTCACCATGACGACATTTGCGAAGAGAGGCAGGCTGGCCATGGCGGTTGCGCTGGGAGCCGGGCTGGCGGCGACACCGGCCGCGGCACAGGACGATCCGCGGTCGCTGACGGTGCGCGGGGCGGCGGATGCGATCCGGAGCGGCCAGGTCACCAGCGTGGAACTGGTCGAGGCGCTTGCCGCGGCCGCCGAGACGCACTCCGACCTGAACGCCTTCATCACGCTGGACGCCCAGGCCGCCGGCGAAGCGGCGGCGGACGCCGACGAACGCCTGGCGCGCGACGAGGCCGCCGACAAGCCGCTCCTCGGCGTGCCGCTGGTCTTCAAGGACAACATCGTGGTGTCCGGCCTGCCCACCACCGGCGGCACCCCGGCGCTCAAGGACTTCGTCTCAGACGCCAGCGCGCCGGTTGTGGAGCGGCTGCAGGCGGCGGGCGCCATCGTGCTCGGCAAGACCAACCTGCATGAGCTCGCCTTCGGCATCACCTCCGACAATGCCGCCTTCGGGGCCGTCGCCAACGCCTACGACGCCTCCCGTTCCGCCGGCGGATCGTCCGGTGGCACGGGCGCCGCCGTGGCCGCGCATCTGGCGCCCGGCGGGCTCGGCACGGACACCGGCGGCTCGGTCCGCATCCCGGCGGCGCTCAACGGCATCGCCGGCCTGCGGCCCAGCATGGGCCGCTACCCCGCCTCCGGCGTTGTGCCCATCGCCTCCACCCGCGATACGCCGGGGCCGCTGGCGCGTACCGTCGACGATCTGGTGCTCCTCGACGGGGTCATCACGGCCTCGCCGACCCGTCTCGAAGCGGCGCCGCTCGACGGCGTGCGGCTTGGTGTCGTGGAGGCCTTCACCGGTGGTCTGTCCGCCGAGGTGCAGACCGTATGGGACGCGGCGACGGCGAAGCTGCAGGAGGCTGGGGTCACGCTGGTTCCGGTCGAGATGCCCGAGGTGATGGCGCTCAACGAGAAAATCGGCTTTCCCATCGCGCTCTACGAGGTGGGCCGCGACCTGCCGGCGTTCCTCGATGAGTGGAAGACCGGCGTGAGCCTGCAGCAGGTGGCCGACGGCGTGGCCAGCCCGGACGTGCAGTTCGTGTTCGGCAATTTCGTCGTGGGCGACAAGACAATGCCACTGGAAGCCTACGAGGCGGCCATGGGCACCTTCCGTCCGCAGCTCCAGGCGCTCTACGCGGAAACCTTCGCGGAAAACCGTCTCGACGCACTTGTCTTCCCGACCACCATTCTGGCGGCACCGCCGAAGGAGGGGTCCGGCGAGACTGTCGAGTTGGACGGCCAGCAGGTGCCGACCTTCCAGACCTTCATCCGCAACACCGATCCGGGCTCCAACGCCGGCATTCCCGGCCTGAGCCTGCCCATCGGCCTGACGGAGGCCGGGCTGCCGGTTGGGCTCGAACTTGACGGGCCGATCTTCACCGACCGGCGGCTTCTCGCCATCGGCCTTGCCATGGAAGAGCTGTTCGGCACGCTGCCGCCGCCCGCCGTCGCCAGCGAATAGGGCACGGCCTAGCCTGTGTAGCCGAGGCCGCGCGACAGCGCGTCGGCCTCGGCCCGGACGGCCTGCGCCGGTTGCCCGCCTGGGCTCGCGTCGAAGCCGGTGGTGGAGCCGAGCACGGTGAGAACCTGGACAACCCGGCCTTCGTGATCGAACACCGGGGCCGCCACCGCCGCGATGCCGGGGAGCATGGTGTCGCGCACCGAGGCCACGCCCGCTGCCCGGGTTTCCGCCACCAGCGCGTCGATCGCCTCCGGTGCCAGCTCCTCTTCGGCCGCAGCCCGCACCGCCGGATCGTCGTGAAAGGCGAGGAAGGCCCGGCCCGAGGCTGAGCGCGCCATCGACAGGACCGAGCCCGTCCGCACCGCCATGAACACCGATTGGGCCGCCGGCTCCACCGCGGCCACCGTCGCCCCCTTGTTGGCCAGAACCGCGAGCAGCGTCGTCGCGCCGAGGTCCTGCGCCAGCCGTCGGACCGCTTCGCGCCCGCGCCGCTCCGGATCGAGCCGGCCCAGCGCGGAGAGGCCCACCGACACGGCGAGCGGCCCCAGCCCGTAGAGCGCGGTGTCGCCGTCCCGGGCAACGAGGCCGGCGCGCACCAGGCTTGCGAGGTAGCGATGCGCCTTCGGTGCCGCCATCCCGCTCGCCTGGGCGATCGCTGTCAGCGTCAGCGGCGTCCCCGCCTCGATCAGCGGGGGAAGCAGCGACAGGCCGACCTCTACCGAGCGCACGCCGGATGCGGCGGTCTCATCGTCAGTTGCGATCGGATCCTCCGGGGACGGGTGCGTTGACATGAGCCACTCTGGATTATTACGCTTTGTGTAATCGATTTACGAAAAATGAAAAAGCCTGCGCGCCGCCATCGGCATTGACGCGGGCGGTCGGGGAGACAGCGACATGATGTTCCGCACCTCCATCTTCTCCGTCCAGGATCACTATCCGGGCCGCGGCCGCTCGGTCCAGGATCTGTACGCTCAGGTTCTTGCCCAGGCGGAACTAGCGGAGGAGGAGGGCTACGACACCTTCTTCGTCGCCGAGCACCACTTCCACGAATACGGCGTGGTGCCCAATCCGCTGCTCATGCTGTCCGCGATGGCCCAGCGCACCCGGCGCATCCGGCTCGGCACCGCTATTTCCATCCTCACCTTCCACGATCCACTCACGCTGGCGGAAGGCTACGCGATGGTGGACGTGCTTTCGGGTGGCCGTCTCGTCCTCGGCGTCGGGTCCGGCTACCTGAAGCACGAGTTCGAAGGCTACGGCGTGCACCCATCCGAGAAGCGCGAGCGTTTCGACGAGAATCTGGAGATCATGCAGCGCGCGCTCTCCGGCGAACGGGTCCGCTTTCAGGGCAGGTGGCGGACAGTGGAGGACGTGGCGCTCAACGTGCTGCCGCTGCAGCGTCCGACGCCGCCGGTCTATGTCGCGATCCTTGCTGCCGAGGCGGCTTACCACGTCGGCAGGAAGGGCCAGAAGATCTTCACCGTCCCCTATGCCTCGGTCGGCGGCTTCGACGACATCGCCGGGCTGGTCGAGGCCTACCGCAACGGCCAGGCCGACGGCGGGATCGAGCCGACGCCGGACGACATTCTGGTCACGATGCATACTCACGTCGCGGAGACCGACGAAGAGGCGCGGCGCGCGGCGTCGGATGCGTTCGATCTCTATGTCGATACCCGCCTTTATGCGCGCAAGCAGACCTACGACGACATCATGGCGAGCGGCTTGTCGCTGATGGGCGGAGTCGACACGGTGCGCGACAAGGTCTCCGCCCTTCAGGGCATGGGGGTTTCCCATCTCGTGACGCTGCACAATTTCGGGCTGATTCCCCAGGTCGAGATCGAGGAGTCTATGACCCGCCTCATGAGACGCGCGGTTCCCTCCGAGCGTGCGGGTGACGGCGAAATGGCAATTTTACGGGGATAGTCGCCACCGGAATTTCAGGGTCTGCAGCCTGCTGCCCCCTTGCCACCGGCATCCGGCCCGGTGTCAATGAAGGGTGGCGGCGGCGCTTTTCGTGCCGCCGTGTCGCCATCGAGTTGGGGGGCCCTTCTCGTTGTTCGGCTGATCTTGCACGGTCCGATCCCCATCCGCGGGGCCGGCTGCGTGACAGGGGTCGGGTGTCGGGTGTACCGTGCACGTTCCAGTGCCGAGCGCCCACAATCGGGGGCGGTGGCAAGACCATCGGGCATTAGCGTTCTATGGAGTTTCTGGAACCGGCCTTGGCTGCGCTCGAACGGTTGCGACGGGCGGCAACGGTTCACGACGTGGCCACGAGCGTCGACGACGTGCTCCCGCGCGTGGGGCTCAGCGGCTATGCGCTGACGAGGCTCGGCAGTCGCGACAAGCCGGCAACCCGCGCGGTCCTCGTCGAGCGATGGGACGATGGCTGGGTCGAGCACTATGCCGATGCCGGCTACCTGCACACCGATCCGATCCTCGCTTTCGCCGAAAAGCGCCTTGATGGCTTTACCTGGCAGGCGGTGCGCGGCGATCGCGCGGGCGTGCCGGAGGCCGGAACATTCTTCAGCGACGCGGCCCGCTTCGGGCTCTCCGACGGGGTGGCCTTCCCGTTGCGGAGCCTGTCATCGGCTCCGGCGGCCGCCGTTTTCGGCGGTCCGGCCGGCGAGATCCCGCCGTCGGCGCATTCCTTTCTGCAGATGGTGGCCATGCAGGCGCACGCCAAGCTGACCGGCGTTGTCATCCATGCCGTGTCCGACACGTCCGAACGCGGCGTGCTCACCCGGCGCGAGCGCGAATGCCTTCAATGGTGCGCCGAGGGCAAGACAAGCTGGGAAATCAGCCAGATCCTCGCCATCTCGCAGCACACGGCCGACTGGTACCTTGCCTCGGCCACGCGAAAGCTTGCCGCCGCGAACCGGCTTCATGCCGTCGCCGAGGCCCTCCGTCGTAGTCTGATTTCCTGAGCCGGTGCGCACAAGCGCACTCGGCGTGAGGGGTTATTGGACCGCAATCGCGGACGGAAAACCGCAAGACCACTTTTCCTGCGATTGCTCAGGCGGCCAGCTCCTCCTGGAAGCGGTCGCGATCGTGCGGGGCATCGAAGTCGATGTCCGGTCCGACGGCGACGATGCCCGACGGATTCACCCAGACCTGGCTCTCATAGTAGTGGTGCTTGATATGGGTGAAATCGACCGTCTCGCGGATCCCCGGACGCTGGTAGAGATCGCGCGTGTAGTTCCAGAGGTTCGGATAGTCTGCCAGCCGCCGCACGTTGCACTTGAAGTGACCGTGATAGACCGGGTCGAAACGCACCAGCGTCGTGAACAGCCGGATATCGGCCTCGGTCAGACGGTCGCCCACCAGGAAGCGATGCTGCGCCAGCCGCTCCTCGATCCAGTCGAGGGATTCAAAGAGCTCCGTCACGGCCTCCTCGTGCGCCTGCTGCCTGGTGGCGAAGCCGGCCTTGTAGACGCCGTTGTTGACGGTTGAGTAGACGCGGTCGTTCACCGCGTCGATCTCCGCTCTGAGCGGCTCCGGATAGAAGTCACCGGGCTGGGCGCCGACGGCATCGAAGGCCGAGTTCAGCATGCGGACGATATCGGCGGACTCGTTCGACACGATGGTGTTGCGGCGCTTGTCCCAGAGCACCGGCACCGTGACCCGGCCCGTATAGTCCGGCTTGGCGGCGGTGTAGACCTCGTGGAGCTTGTCGGCGTTGTTGACCGTGTCGGGCGACGTGCCGGGCGCCTCGTCGAAGGTCCAGCCATTCTCGCGCATCAGCCAGTGAACGACCGAAAGGCCGATCTGGTCGTTGAGGCCCTTCATGGCCCGCATGATCAGCGTGCGATGGGCCCAGGGGCACGCCAGCGAGACGTAGAGATGGTAGCGGTCCGGTTCGGCCTCGAAGCCGGCTTCGCCCGTCGGGCCGGCGCTGCCGTCGGCGGTGACGAAGCTCCGGAACGCGGAATCCGGGCGGGCGAACTTGCCGCTGTCGTCGGAGCGCCGCTTTTCCTCGTTGATCCAGCGGCCGTTTTCCAGAAAGCCCATGGTGTCAGTCCCTCTTGTTCGACGCCCGCATCCGCCGCGCCCTCCCGGGCGGCCTGTCCGATGCGAGCGAGGTGAGTGTGGCGCTTAGAGGCCACGGGCCTCGAAGGCCGTGGCGTGATGATTGGCGCTGTCTTCGGAAAAACAGCAGAAGATGATCTCGGTGATGCCGCGCTCCGGGACGCGGGCAGCGAGCCAGTCGGCGGTCGTTCCCACCGCGATCGTCGCGGCCAGGTCGGCGGGAAAGCCGTAGATGCCGGTCGAAATGGCGGAAAACGCAACCGTCTGAAGGCCGTTATGGGCTGCCAGGTCGAGAGCGTTGGCGTAGGCCGAGCGCAGCAGGGCGTCCTCGTCGCCAGTGCCGCCCGACCAGACCGGTCCCACCGTGTGGATGACGTAGCGGGCCGGCAGCGCAAATCCGCGGGTCAGGCGCGCCTCGCCGGTCGGACAGCCACCGATGCGACGGCAGGCCTCGATCAGCTCGCGTCCGGCCGCGCGGTGGATGGCCCCGTCGACGCCGCCCCCGCCGGCCAGTCGCTGGTTGGCGGCGTTGACGATCGCGTCCACCTCCAGCGTGGTGATGTCCGCCACGATGATGGCGAGGTTTGCCCCGTCGAGCTCGGCTTCGCGAATGGTCTGCATGGGGGATTGTCGGCCCTGCGCTTGTCGGCTCTCCGGGCGCCCGAGCCGGCCGCGCGCCCATCCTGTTCTTACTCCCGACAACGGTCGTCGAGCCGGTCGGTTCAACCCTCGCGCATCCGCGCAGACCCCGGATCCACCGGATATCAGGGGTCGTAGGCGACCAGATCGATCTCGCCGAGCGTTCCGGCCACCGCCCGCCCATCCAGCGTCCGCACCGCCCGGTGCGGTTGGTAGCCCTGCTCCAGCGCGCTCGTATAGGTCGCCGCGTCCACCAGTCCGACGCAGCCTTCCGCCTTGTTGTGCTTCTCCAGCTTGGCCGCCAGGTTCGCGGGCTCCCCGATCACCGTGTATTCTAGCCTTTCCTCGTTGCCGATGGTTGCGAACACGATCCGGCCGGCCGCCACCGCGCCGTTGATGTGCAGCTTCTCGTCGATGCCGCGCCCGGCGAGCGCCGCGTGCCATTTCGGGACCACGTCGAGGATCTCCTCCAGGGCAGCCAGCGCCTGAGCGGCCGGGCGGTCGGTGGGCGAGACAGCGCCGAAGCTCGCCATCACGCCGTCGCCCAGGAACTTGTCGATCACCCCGTCGTGGCGCTCCACGATGGGCACCACGAGCCCATGATAGAGCGTCAGCGCCTCCACCACCCGGTGCGGCGAGACGGACGTGGCAAACGGCGTGAACGAGCGGATGTCGAGCATCAGCACCGCCGCGTCGCGCTCAACCCCGTTGCCGGCGACCAGCTCGCGTTCCGACGATGTGATGACGTCCGCCACCCCCTCCGACAGGAAGCGGCGCATGTCGCGCGTCGCGGTGCTCTCGCTGATGGCGGTGATCAGCGTTGCCCGGGCCCGCCACAGAACCAGCGCCAGGATCGCGGTAACCAGCAGGATCACGAAGACCTTGTCGAACTCCGCCCCGATCAGGATCGCGTTGCCGCCCAGATATTCGGTGAAGGAGCGTGTGATGGTTCCCGGCGGCGAGCCCTCGATGGCGAAGCCGACCACCACGATCCAGCCGATGGCGGCCAGCACCCCTTGCGTGATCACGTAGCGCGGGTCGAAGCGCAGCGCCCGCACCACGATGAACACGAAGATGTACATGAAGGTCGGCACCTTCAGCGAGAAGGCGGGCGGCTGGTCGTAGTGGATGTGAAACGACCAGATCAGGCCGAACAGCATCGCGGTGTCCACCACCATGGAGATGAACAGGAACCAGCCGGGCAGGATGCTCATCCGCGACATCGCGATGCGCATCAGCGTGAACACGAAGTAGATGCCGAGCGCCACCGTCACCGGCTCCAGCATGGTCATGCCGGCATCGGCCGGGCGCGGGGCCAGGCTGTAGAGGGTGGCGAAAGTCGCGACCACCGCGAGCTGCACCCAGCCGATGAGGCGCTCGGAGCGTTCCTCCTCGATCAGCACCAGCCGCTGGATGCGGTTCGGCAGCGGCTCGACGCTCCCCGAAGAGCCGAGATAACGGAACAGGCGGAACGGACCGCCGACCCGGGATCTGGCGCGGCCCTTTCGCTTACGTGGGGTCGGCTCGTCGGTCATGCGTGGGTCCTCCCGGGTGGGGCGACAGGTCTCAGCGCGTCACCCCGCGCGATCCGGCCAGAAGAGCGCAGTCTCCGTCGACTTGCACGTGGGGCGATGGTAAACCGGTAACAATCGCCGCGTGCCGGAGTTGTCCGTCTTGTGACGGCATCGTGAAGGCGTGGCAACTGGTCGGGAACACCCGCCCTCCGGCGGCGTTTTCGGAGCAGGCCGTCGCAGACACCGGGGATCCATGCTCGGACGCACCATCACCGTGACCGTTGCCGTCGTCTGCGGCGTCGTCACCTCCCAGGTTCCGGAATATACGCAGCAGTACCGCCAGCGCCTCGGTGGCGCCGTCGACGAGCTGCGCGCCGTTGTGCAGTCCTTCGATGCGGATGCCGAGCGGGTCGGCTACACCCGGCCCCAGGCCATCGCCGCCCTGGCGCGGGCCGAGGATCCGTTCCCGCGCGAGCGCGCCCGCTCCATGCAGGTCACTATCGATCGCTACGAGCGGTTGTCGCGCCAGCAGACGGAGTTCCGCTCCGCCGGCCCGTTCCAGCGGATCGTGGTGCTGGCGCAGGACTTCGATCCGACCCTGGCCGAGAACGCCTGGGAGGATTTCCAGCCCGCCGTCCCCACAACGGCCGAAGGCGCCGTGGCTGCCGGTGTCGGCGCCGGCTTCGGCGTGCTGCTGGTGGGCTTCCTCAGCCTTCTCTTCCGCCGCCGTCGGAGACGGGCGCCGGCCTAGACGGCGCGTCTGTCTGGCCGGTGATCTCGCGACGTGCGAGATCGGCAAGGAAGGCCGACCGCGTCAGATTGCGGGCCCTCGCAACCTGGTCGACGGCCGCCAGGAGGCCTGCGTCCATTGTGATGTTTGCCTTGGTTGTCCGCCCGGCGAAGCTGACCCACGGAACGGCGATCAGCATGGCTCCTGCCGAAAGATCCAGCGCGACCTCCGGGTCCGCCCGCACCTCGTCGAGCGTGCGCGCCTTCGGCGGGGCGATGTCCTCGAGATGGAGGGCAAGGGCCTCGGCGGCATTCGGTAGAAGATCGGACAGGGTGTCGGCAGCAGAAAAACAGCCGGGAACATCGGGGAAATGGACGCCGTAGGCGCTTCCGCCATCCTTGTGAACGACACCGACATAAGTGTGCAATCGGGCCTCCTAGATCCAGCCGGCATGCTTGTAGATCGCCCGCACTGTGCCGATCGGTAGATCCTTCTTGGGGTGCGGTACCGTAACCGTCAGGCCATCTTTGCGGTACTTGTGATGCGAGCCGGTGACCTTCACCAGCGCGAAGCCCTCGGCTTCCAGTCGCTTGATGATCTTCCGGCTGTTCGTCTCCACGAGATCGCTCTGTTTATGCGCATTAATATGCGCATGGAGACCCCGAGATCAATGGGCCAGTTGCCGGGAGGAGGGGCTCGGCCACGTTCCGGCACACCAATCTTCTCTCGCGCGGACGCAAGGCCGCAAGAGCGCTTTTGCTGGCCCTGCTTTCAGTCCCCGCAATCGCGGACGGAAAACCGGTTCCCACTTTTCCTGCGATTGCTCAGCGCACCAGCACGTTGCGGAACTGCCAGGGGTCGCTCTCGTCGATGTCTTCCGGATAGAAGCCTGGCCGGTCGGTGAGCGGCGTCCAGTCGGTGTAGTAGCCCTTCACCGGACCGAGATAGGGCATCTGCACCTCAAGGCAGCGGCGATGGTCCATCTCGTCGGCCTCGACGATACCGGCCTCCGGGTTCTCCAGCGCCCAGACCATGCCCGCCAGCACGGCCGAGGTCACCTGCAGGCCGGTGGCGTTCTGGTAGGGGGCGAGGTCGCGGGTCTCCTCGATGGAGAGCTGCGAGCCGTACCAGTAGGCGTTCTTCTCGTGGCCGTAGAGCAGCACGCCGAGCTCGTCGATGCCGTCGACGATCTCTGTCTCGTCGAGCACGTGCAGCGTCTCCTGCTGGGTGCCGCCGTTGCCGAACAGCTCGTGCAGCGACAGGACGGCGTCGTTTGCCGGATGGTAGGCGTAGTGGCAGGTCGGCCGATATTCAGGCTCCAGGCCGGCGCCGACGGTGTAGTAGTCGGCGATGGAAACGGACTCGTTGTGCGTCACCAGGAAGCCGTACTGGGCGCCCGGCGTCGGGCACCAGGTCCGCACGCGCGTGTTGGCGCCCGGCTGCAGCATGAAGTGCGCCGACTGGCAGCCTTCGCTCTGGCTGCGCATGTTGTCCGGCTGCCATTTTTCGTGGGTGCCCCAGCCCAGCTCCGCCGGCTGGAAGCCCTCGGAGATGAAACCCTCGACCGACCAGGTGTTCCAGAAGACGCCCATCGGCTTGGGCAGGCGGGTGCGCTGGGTGTCGCGCTCGGCGATGTGGACGCCCTTCACGCCCAGATCGCGCATGTAGGCGGCCCATGCCTCGCGGGTCGTCGGCTCGGCCCGGTCGAGGCCGGTGTCGCGGGCGAGATCCACGAGCGCCTGCTTGACGAACCAGGACACCATGCCCGGGTTGGCGCCGCAGCACGACACGGCGGTGGTGCCGCCCGGATTGGCGGCCTTCTCCCGGCGCACCGTCTCGCGCAGCGCGTAGTTCGTGCGCTTGGCGGCGTCGGCGGTCTTGTCGAAATAGAAGCCGAGCCAGGGCTCCACCACGGTGTCGATATAGAGCGCGCCGAGCTCCCGGCAGAGCTTCATGAGGTCCAGTGACGAGGTGTCGACGGAGAGGTTGACGCAAAAGCCCTGACCGCCGCCCCGGGTCAGCAGCGGCGTCAGCACAGCGCGGTAATTCTCCGGCGTCAGCGCCACTTGCTCGAAGGCGATGCCGCGCTCGTCGAGCAACGCGCGATCGGTGTCCACCGGATCGATCACCACCATCCGCTCGCGGTCGAAGTCGAAGTGGCGCTCGATGAGCGGCAGGGTGCCGCGGCCGATCGAGCCGAAGCCGATCATCACGACGGGGCCGGTGATGGTTCCGTAGACGGGATAATCGGCCATCTCGGGAGGTCTCCTTGGTGTCTTGCCGGGCGGAATGCGGGGGCGGGCGGCGCGCCTGAAACGCCGGGATCGGGGACGGCCGTGTGAGGTGTCGGCGGTCAGTCTAGCCAGGTCCGCCCACGGTCTTGTGACCGTGGACGCTCGCGGCTGCGCCTCTCGCGTCAGACTGCCTCAAGCGGCGCTGGGAAGGAAGGCGGGAGCCGGCGCAAGCGGCGTGACCAGCGAGGGCGCGGCGAGCGCGCCGGTGCCGACGATCAGGCCAGCTGTGGAGGTGAGGGCGCCGGGCACCAGCTCGATCGCCTGGAAGCGGGCGCGGTCGACCGGGCCCGGCATCAGGAGCCGGGTGGTCAGTCCGGCGGAGAAGCCGAAGCGGCCATAGTAGGCCGGGTCGCCCACCAGGATGACGGCGGCGTGGCCCAGCGCGCCGGCGCGGTTGAGGGCGCGGCGCATCAGGGCCGAGCCGACACCGAGCCCCTGAGCGGCGGGGTCCACGGCGAGCGGGCCGAGCAGCAGCGCCGCCACGCCGCCGGCGCGGACATGCCAAAGGCGCACCGAGCCGAGCAGCCGGCCCTCATCCTCGGCGGCGAGCGCCAGGCCCTCGGCCGGTAGGCGGCCGGCGCGCAATGCCTCGCTGGTCTTCAGGAAACGCTCAGCTCCGAAGGCGGCGTCGAGAAGGGTCTCGCGGGCGGACCAGTCGGCTGCAACCTCGTCGCGAAGGTGGATCATCGGCATGCACCCCATCCGGGCCGCTCCATCCGCGGCGCCGGCAAGAAGACGAACACAAGGGTGAGGGAAGCGGCGGCTCGCGCGCACATGCGCAAAGGCTCGCTCATATCGGATCGAAGGATCCGCAGGAGCGCGCGCAGGCGTCGCGAGCCGCCGTGTCCCCGCCGCGGCCGGGATCGGCGCGGCGGGTGTCTTCAGATGACGTAGGACTGCAGCGGCGGGAAGCCGTTGAAGCCGGCCGACGAGTAGGTCGTCGTGTAGGCGCCGGTGCCCTCGATCAGGATCTCGTCGCCGATCTCCAGTGAGATCGGCAGCGGATAGGGCGCCTTCTCGTAGAGCACGTCGGCGGAATCGCAGGTCGGGCCGGCGAGGATGCACGGCGTCGCCTGGTCGCCGTCGCGCGGCGTGCGGATCGGGTAGCGGATCGCCTCTTCCATCGTCTCGGCGAGACCGCCGAACTTGCCGATGTCGAGATAGACCCAGCGGGTCTCCTCCGCGGCGCTTTTGGTGGAGATCAGCACCACCTCGGCCTTGATCACGCCGGCGCCGCCGACCATGCCGCGGCCCGGCTCGATGATCGTCTCCGGGATGCGGTTGCCGAAGTGGCGACGCACCGCGCCCATGATGTCGCGGCCATAGGTCTCCGCGGACGGGATGTCCTTCAGATACTTGGCCGCGAAGCCGCCACCCAGGTTGACCATCTTCAGCTCGATGCCGCGCTCGGCGAGCGTGCGGAAGATCTCGGCGGACACGGCAAGCGCCCGGTCCCAGGCCTCGGTGTCGCGCTGCTGCGAACCGACGTGGAAGGAGATGCCGTAGGGCGTGAGGCCGGCGAGACGGGCGTGCGACAGGACATCGAGCGCCATGGACGGCTCGCAGCCGAACTTGCGCGACAGCGGCCACTCGGCGCCCTCGCCGTCGCAGAGGATGCGGCAGAAGACGCGGGCACCGGGAGCGGCGCGCGCCACCTTGTCCACCTCGGCGATGCTGTCGACCGCGAACAGGTCGACGCCGAGCGAGTAGGCGCGCGCGATGTCGCGCTCCTTCTTGATGGTGTTGCCGAAGGAGATCCGCTGCGGGCTCGCGCCGGTGGCCAGCACCTGGTCGATCTCGACGACCGAGGCGCAGTCGAAGTTCGAGCCCAGCTCCTCCAGGAGGGCCAGGATTTCCGGCGCCGGGTTCGCCTTTACCGCGTAAAAGACGCGGGTGTCCGGCATGGCGCGGGTGAAGCCGAGATAGTTGTCGCGCACGACGTCGAGGTCGACCACGAGGCAGGGACCATCGGGACGGCGGGTGCGCAGAAAGTCGAGGATGCGATCGGTCATGAGTCGCGACTCCCCCTCAAATGAGGTTGCTCCAATTCGGGCGTCCCGACAGGCGTCACGAACCGCGATGGAGACGGTCGGACGGCGTCGATGACCCGAGACCGGTCGAATGCGACCGGCCGTGCTCATTGCGTTGACCGAGCCGACCGTCGGGCAGAGCCCTTCAGGTCCGGATCAGTCCTCGAAATGCCGCCGATTGGAACGGGAGATCCCGAACCGCACGCCTGGCAAGGATGTAGTCGCCTCTTCAGTAACCCCGGCATTTGGACAGCCGGCAGAGACCAAAAAAGCCCTCTACGTCGTTGCTTCAAGTCGCGCTGCGTGCGGCGATCCGCTCGCAGGGTCCGGTATGCTCCGGAAGACCGGTCTTGCCCTGTCTTGTTATCGACTGACCGGCACGCGACCACAGGCACGTGCGAAATTGGGCAAGACGGCAGATAAGGGATTTCCCCCGGTGCGGCAAGGGCAAACTTGCGTCTGGTCGCATTTTCATCATGCTCGCTGCGGGCGCACAGGCAAATTTCGGCTCCGGCCGCCGCCGTCTTCAAAAATGCCTTGTTTGGTTGTGAAGTGGCGGCATCCGAGTCGCCGGGGCGAGTGATGAGTCTTCCCTACCTCCTAGCCGCCATTGCCAGCCTGCTCGTGGTCATCGGGCTGACCGAACCGCTGTCGCGCCGCCTCAAGCTGCCGCCGTCGGTGATGCTCGCCTTCATGGGCATCCTCATCGGCACCGGCGCTTCCTTCCTGTTCTTCTCCAATTTCAAGAGCGGTCTCGACGACGTGGCGGCGGTGTTCGTCTTCCCGCCGCTGAACTCCGAGGTCTTTCTCTACATCTTCCTGCCGGCGCTTCTGTTCCAGGCCTCGCTGTCGCTCGACGTGCGGCGCCTGATGGAGGATGCCGCGCCCATCTTCCTTCTGGCGGTGGTGGCCGTCATCGTGGCCACCTTCGTCATCGGTCTGGCGCTGCACCCCGTTTCCGGCATGCCGCTGCTGGTGTGTCTGCTGCTTGGCTCCATCGTGGCGACGACCGATCCCGTCGCCGTCATCGCCATTTTCCGCGATCTCGGCGCGCCGGCCCGGCTGGTGCGGCTGGTGGAGGGCGAGAGCCTGTTCAACGATGCCGCGGCGATCGCGCTGTTCGTGCTGCTCCTGGACGCGGTCACCTCGGGTGCGGAGATCACCCTGGGAACCGCCGCCTACACCCTCGCCGTCTCGGCCGCCGGCGGCGTTCTCGTCGGCCTCATCGGCGGCTGGCTGGCGCTTGCCCTGTTCCGGCTGGTGCGCGACATCCCGGCCGCGCTGATGACGCTGTCGCTGGCGCTTCCCTACCTCGTCTACGTGATCTGCGAGACCGCCTTCCACACCTCCGGCGTCAGCGCCGTGGTCACCGCCGCGCTCGTGGTAGCCTCCGGCGGGCCGACCCGGGTCTCGCCGGACGCCTGGCGTCACGTGACGGAAATCTGGGATCAGATCGCCTTCTGGGCGAGCTCGCTGATCTTCGTGTTCGCCTCGCTGCTCCTGCCGAAGCTTCTCGGCGGGGTCGACTGGTCCGACCTGGTCAGCCTGGCGGTGCTGGTCGTCGCGGCCATCGCGGCGCGCGCGGTGGTGCTGTTCGGCCTGCTGCCGCTTCTCTCCGTGACGCGGCTCGCCCAGCAGGTGCCCAACACCATCAAGGCGGTGATCCTCTGGGGTGGCCTGCGCGGTGCCGCCACCCTGGCGCTGGCACTGGCGGTGACGGAGAACGGCCTGCTCGACGAGGACCAGAAGCGCTTCATCGCGGTGCTGGCCACCGGTTTCACCCTCTACACGATCCTCATCCAGGGCATGACGCTGCGCCCGCTGATCCGGCTCCTGAAGCTCGACCAGCTGTCGCCGTTCGACCGGGCGCTGCGCGAAGAGGTGCTGGCGCTGGCGCTCGGCAACGTCCGCGACGCCGTGGCCACGGCCGCCGACGACTACGACATCGCGCCGTCGGTGGCGCGCGAGGCCGGCCGACCCTACGAGGCGCGCATCGGCGCGGCCCGGTCGGAGGCGGAGAAGGCGGAGGACATCCTCGATCGTGACCGCGTTACGCTCGGCCTTGTCGCGCTGGCCGATCAGGAGCGCTCGATCCTGCTGGAGCACGTCAACGAGCGCACAGTCTCGCCGGGCATCGTGTCGCAGCTCGTCGTGGATGCCGAGCGCATGCGGGAGAACGCGCGGTCGTCCGGCCGCCTTGGCTACCGGCGGGCCGCGCGCCGCTCCCTCGACTTCCCCTTCGCCTTCCGGGTGGCGTTGCGCGTCCACCGCTTCACCGGCATCGACCGCTGGCTGATCACCGAGCTGGCCGAGCGTTTCGAGCGGCTTCTGGTCAGCCGGATCGTGCTTGGCGAGCTGATCCCCTACGTGCGCAACCGGATCAAGCCGTTGCTGGGCGAGCGCGTCGGCGACATCGTCGAAGAGATTTTGACGCTGCGCCGCGATGCCGTGGCCAAGGCGCTGGACGCGCTGCGTCTGCAATATCCCGACTACGCCGCCGATCTGGAGCGCCGCTTCCTCCTGCGCATCGCCACCCAGCGCGAGGAGCATGAATATCGG
Organism: Amorphus coralli DSM 19760; assembly: GCF_000374525.1. Taxonomy (GTDB): domain Bacteria; phylum Pseudomonadota; class Alphaproteobacteria; order Rhizobiales; family Amorphaceae; genus Amorphus; species Amorphus coralli. The sequence continues at coordinate 212,149 of NZ_KB894574.1, read as the reverse complement.
GCGCTGTTCGCCGACCACCTGATCGGCCGGGAGCTTTTCTCCGATCTACAGCGCGGCATCGATCGCACGCGCGGCACGGTGGAGCGCGGGCCGAAGCTCGATCTCGGCATGCGCACCCGCGATCTCGTCGCCCAGTTCCCGCTGTTCAAGAACCTGTCGTCGGATCAGATCGACCGCGTTGTCCGGCTCTTGCGGCCCCGCTTCGCGGTTCCCGGCGAGCGTCTCATCCGCAAGGGTGAGCGCGGCGATTCGGTCTATTTCATCTCGTCGGGCGCGGTGGAAGTGACCACCGGCGAGCGCCGCGTCCGCCTCGGCCGGGGCGACTTCATCGGCGAGCTGGCGCTGCTTTATGGCGGTCGGCGCAACGCCGACGTGACCGCGCTGGGCTACTGCCAGATGCTGGTTCTGGAAGGCGAGGCCTTCAAGGCGCTGATCGAGCGCCACCCGGACATCGGCACCCAGGTCGGCTCCATCGCCGAGGCGCGCAAGGCGATGAATCTGCGCGGCCACTCCGATGCCGAGCCGGCGCCGTCGGGGGCGGCGCCGGAATACCGCCCGATCGGCAGCTTCGACGACGGCGATGACGACGAGGATCGCTCGGCGCGCCGGGTGGCGGCGCTGATGCGCTGGCGCTCCGGCTCCTCGCCGTCCAGGGACGAGGACTGACGCCGCGGCCTGTTTGCTCCGGCAACGGCGACGACGCGGTCGATATGTCGTGCGGCCGGGAACGGACCAGGCACCGCCGTTGCGGCGCCCGCGCGACGGTGCCCGGGTTGTGCGCTCGGCCTCGACCGGTCAGGGCCAACGCGGCACGCCGCCGCGACGGGCTGGCGCCGCTGCGGGATCGCGGAAACCGGTCGCGCCGCTGCCGGGTCGACGCGGCGGTGGAGAATTGGAACGCACGGTGTGCGAACGGGCTGGACACGTCGCCGCCGACTTCCTATAAGGCGTCGCTCCCAACACGGGGACGGGCCGTTCGGCCCCGGCCCCTCACGGCGCCCAGGTAGCTCAGTTGGTAGAGCATGCGACTGAAAATCGCAGTGTCGGTGGTTCGAATCCGCCCCTGGGCACCATTCCTTCCCAAAGTGCTTTCCGTTGAAATAGTTAAGTGATTCTCAGGGCTTAGCCTCGCCCGACTGGTACACAAAGGTGAGGCACATGCTCTGGGCGATCGTGAGACCAGTGAGACGGCCGGAATCCCAGTATCCTCTCTTTCGTAAGCGTATTCCCCAGGACGTCCTGCCGAAGGCTCGGGGGAAGTCGCTGGCACTCAAGATCGGCGACGAAGTGATCTACAGCCAGATCACGGAGAAGACGCGGGAGATTAAGCTCTCCTTGCGGGCGACGGATCCCAGCGAGGTTAGAGAGCGTCAGGCCGATCTCGCGGCGCAACTTGAGCGGCATTGGAGAGCTATCCGGAGCGGTCCTCAACGCCTTACCCACAAGCAGGTCGTTTCGCTCGCCGGCGAGATCTACAAGCTTGTCGTCGACGTGTTCGAAGACGATCCAGAGACGCCTGAAAACTGGGATGCTGTGATCGAGGCAAACCGCAGATCGAGGGAAGGTCTCTGGCCGCTGCACATCGGCTCGACCGAAGCCCGGGTCCGCAAAGGGCACGAGCACGCCTTCGGCCCTTTGGTCGACTTTGTGATTTCCAAACACAGTTTGGAGATCGACGACGAGAGTCGTGTCAGGCTTCTCCGCAAGGCTGGCGAGTTCCTCGACCGGGCGGCCGAACGGCTTAAGCGGAACGCGGAAGGGGATTACAGTACTGACGTACTCCGGAAGGGCTTTCCGTCATGGACATCGGCGGCACCAAAGCAGGGCGTAGTTAGGGCCAGCACACAGCCCCGTGTGAGCCTTCAGACTCTCTTCGACGACTGGTGGGCCGAGGCCAAGGCGACGGGACTCAGTGAGGCCACTAAGTCTTCCTATGGGAATGCTGTGCAGCGATTGCGGGCGTTCCTAAAACATGAGGATGCTGCGCGGGTTACGCCCGATGACATCATCGCGTTCAAGGATGCGCGTCTTAGAGAAATCAATCCGCGTTCCGGGAAGCCGATCTCTCCGAAGACCGTAAAGGACTCCGACTTGGCGGGCCTCAAGTCCGTGTTCGGCTGGGGTGTCCGTAACCGGAGGCTGGACACGAACCCGGTCGATGGTGTGACCGTGAAGGTCACCCGCGTAGCCAGAATGAGGACGAAAAGCTTCACCGTTGCCGAGGCCAAGGCCATCCTGGGGGCATCCTTGGCCCACCGGCGGGCCGGGAAGGAAAGCCCAAAGATGGCAGCTGCCAAGCGGTGGGTGCCGTGGCTCTGTGCCTACACGGGGGCCCGCGTTGGTGAGATCGTTCAGCTCTGCAAGGTAGACGTCCGGCAGGACGAAGGCGGGTGGCACATTCGGATCACCCCAGAGGCGGGCCGCGTGAAGGACAAGGACGTACGTGACGTCCCTCTCCATTCACATCTGATCGAGCAAGGCTTCGTCAGCTTCGTTGAGGCCTCGGAGGAGGGTCACCTGTTCTATTCACCCAATGCAGCGGGTGAGACCGGAGGGCCATGGCGTACGACCAAGAATCGTATCAGGGATTTCGCCAGAAAAGTCGTGACCGACCCTGACGTCCAGCCGAACCACGCTTGGCGTCACCGCTTCCTGACAGAGGGGCGTTTGGCGAAGGTGCCCGAGCGGGTGCTTCACGAAATCACCGGCCACGCACCCGCCAATGTCGGCGAGGCCTACGGCGAGGTGCCCCTGAGCGTGATGCGGGACGGGATTGAGCGATTTCCGCGTTTGCAGGTCTAGGCGCCCCGCGCTAGCCACTCTCACGGACACGCCGACACAACTCCGAACGCCGAGGAGATCCCGATGCTACTACAGCGTATCTCTACTTTAGCCGCATTGGTCACACTGCTCTATCTACCGGCTCTACAACTGGGCGCAAATGCTGACACTTTCCCCCCCAACAGATTGGGAGAGATGTCATTTCGGATAGCCCGGACTGGCGGCAATTGCGTAACCTGCACATGGATAGCTGCCGTTGGGCCAATCAAGAGCGACACCCACGAGAAGTTTGAGGAGTTTTTGGACCGGGAAGGATTGGCAGGCAAGGCGGGCCTCGACGTCCATCTTCACTCGCTCGGCGGAGATCTCTTGGGTGGCATGAAGCTAGGTGCGGCCATTCGTCAGCACCGTTTTAACACTGTGGTGTCCGAAACTGCTGGAGAGATCCAAAGTGATGGGGCCGTACAGATCGATTTCGAATACGACACGGATCCTATCTGCGCGTCCGCATGTGTCTTTGCGTTCGCCGGTGGTGAGCAGCGGTATGCGCTGAGAGATACGCCGGGCTCGCTCGTTGGCTTTCAGAAGATTGGAAGCTTGCACGTGCATCAGTTTTTCGATCCAATTGGCTTAGATGAAGTGGATCGTGAAATCTTCACTGCCAGAGATCGCATTATCGATCAGTTTATCACGGCCGCTTTGCTTGCCTATCTCAAAGAGATGGGTGTTTCGGCAGATCTTCTTCAAATGGCGCTTGGAGTTGATCCGAGGTCTAGCAAGGAGCTTAGCGATTCTGAGGTTATTCGGGCAAATCTAGATACGCGATCTTCCCAGAAGGTCTTGCTGAAGGGCTATCGGAATGGGGTGGCGATTGTCGAAACGACGTTCAGCAGTTCGGATGCGGATTACAGAGTTGAGCTGTTCTGCAGGGGGGCATCAATCGCAATGTTGGCCCATATCGAATGGCGATATGCATACGATGTCGAGGCTTTTTACGAGTGGGGCCTGCTAAAGAATATTTCTCTTGATGGTTCTGTGCGGCTAACGAGAGAGAAGGTTAATTTCTCCAAAGTTAATGGTCGCGATGTAGCGAGCATCAGCTACACATTCGATGCCCCACTCCGCGATATGGTGGCGGTCACGGATTTCAGGTTTACCGACTATTCAAGTCGATACGCGAGCAATGCGGCCCGCGATCTGAGCTTTTCGCTTCCAAGCAGCTTCAACGGGATGCACGTCCTTCAGAGAACGTGTATGTAGCCTAGCTCTCAGTCGCTAACAGCTAGAGAATTCGGTTCTTTCAAACACCTATAGACACTGGCGCGACCGATCCCGAGACGCTCGGCAATAGCCGTAGCTCCCAGCCCTTCGGCCTTCAGCCGGGCGACCTCCGCCGTGTCGATCGACGGCTTGCGGCCCTTGTACACGCCCCGCGCCTTCGCCTTGGCGATGCCCTCCATCTGCCGCTCCTTCCGGAGATTGGTCTCGAACTCGGCGAACACACCTAGCATGTCCAGGAACGCCTTGCCGGCGGCGGTGGAGGTATCTATCGGCTGATCTGTGGCCTTCAGGGCTACGCCCTGCTTCCGGAGGTCGCGAACGATGTCCTGAAGGTCCCCGATGGACCGGGCGAGCCGATCGACCCGCGTGACCATCAGCGTGTCGCCCTCCTTCAGGAAATCCATGAGGATGGCCAGTTCGGTGCGGTCCTTGCGGCTGGTGCCGCTCCGCTTCTCTTCCCGGACGCACTCACAGCCGTGCGCCTTGAGGGTCTCCACCTGATAGGACAGGTCCTGGTCGATGGTGCTGACGCGGGCGTATCCGTAGGTCGACATGGCGAGGCTCCAGATGTCTCGTATGGTTCTAGACCATCGGCACCTAGCGTCTCAGAATTCCGAAATCAACCCCTATGATACGCGAAAAGTGTCTCACTGCGATGTCTCGTAGGGGTATGCCCCGAAGTGACGCTTTGGTGCTTGGGCCGCTTACGTAACAACAGGGTTGACTAAGACCATTTGTGACAATGTAGCGTCGAGCCTAGGCTTTGAGGTGACACGCTATGGCTCGCATTGGTTACGCTCGAGTAAGCACCCTTGATCAGGACTTCGATCGGCAAGTTGCCAGATTAAAGAGTGAAGGATGCGCCATCGTGCGCGCCGAAAAGGTTTCCGGTGGCCGTCGAGAGGGGCGAGCCGAGCTGGCGACGGTGATCGAGTTTCTGCGCCCGGACGACGAACTCATCGTCACTCGGCTGGATCGCCTTGGCCGAGATACCCGCGACGTCCTCAACATCGTCCATGAGGTCGAACAGAAGGGGGCTTTCTTGACCGTTCTCGACCCTCATGTGTCGACGCGCGGCCAAATGGGACAAGTGGTGCTGACTGTGCTCGGAATGGTCGCCCAGATGGAGCGTGGGTTCATTCTTGAAAGGCAGCGCGAAGGAATTGAGCAAGCCAGGAAGCGGGGTGCGTTCAAGGGCGGGACGAGGCGCCTCGATCGCTCCGAGGTTCTAAGACTCCGCAGCTTGGGTCTTAGTGTGGCGGGGATTGCTGAGGCCGTTCATTGCTCCCGAATGCAAGTCTATAGGATTCTTAAGGAAACCCGGGAGCCGTCCTGCCCAACGGCGCGCTGAGACAGTGTTTGCCCGCAAGCGATCTGGTCGCTTTCCGGCTGGAGGGCCAGAAGCTGCCATTTTACCTCCGACTCCACCAACCCTATAGACGCATCAAATGGAGATTCCCAGAAAGGATGTAGGAGCGGCTGCCGCCCGGACGAAATTTGCTCAGCCGCTATTCGGTTGGTCCCGTGGCAGCCTCAATATAAATGCTAGTCTCAGGAAGCGGCCGCAATCCTGGAAATGGGCTTAACTGTCGGCGATGTAGCTTATGACGAAGATTACAGGGCTGGGTCACAAGGCAGATTGTAGATTTATTTTTCTTCGCAACGAGTCCAGCCATCTTGCCGCGAATCGGGGCAAAAGCCCCGCTGCCAGAGCAGTTGCGCGAGCGCCTCGCTTTTCGCGCAGCCGAGATAGGCATCGACGCTGAGCGGAGAGGCCGCGCATTCGGCCGTCGTTTCTTGCCAGCGGGAAACGAGGGTCGCGTCGTTCACGTCCAGCCCATCTACCGCATCTGCGGCGGCATTCTCTCCGAGCCGTTGAGCAATCGTGTCGATATAGGGCTGAATGTCGAGGCCTGGCGACATGAGCAGAAAGCCGCGATACAGCATTAGTTGCTCGTAGACGCCCTGGTCGCCGTCGCCGTAGGTGACGGCGGCATGCGTGAGCCACGCCGCGAGCCGGTCTTCCGGGCGAAGCGGCAATACGACCCGATCGAGGACCTCCCGCGACTCGTTGGCCGATGGGCCAAGCTGCAGCTCCGCGATCATAAAGCGGCGATCCCCGGATGCAGCCGACAGTTTCAGGAACGCTTCGTAGTTGCGCGAGGTCTGTTCGATGGTGTCGGCATGAGGCGGAATGCCAGGGCCGTCGCTTCCGGCAAAGGAAGCAAGATAGTCGTAGGCAGACTTGGCATCGCTGGCCGAACGCAGGCCCTTCGCGTCGACCGCCGAATGGATGAGGTCCAGCCCTCGTTCGCGCTGGGCAACAATCCCGTCGCCGGTCAATAGAACCAGGCCGAGAAAGGACATTGCATCGGGATCGCCTGCCGCAACCGCCCGCTCAAGCCAGTTTATGGCGTCGTCCCGGTCGGCGGGCAGCCCAAGCCCATACCAGCGTGTCACCCCGAAATTGTACATGGCCGGTGCGTATCCGGCTGCTGCCGCCTGCCGGAACAAGATGGCGGCACGGACATCGTTTGGCGCGCCGCCAATGCCGTTGCTGTGCATCGCACCCAGCATGTTGCTTGCCTGCGCGTTCCCCGTTGCCGCCAGTTCCTCGGCGAGCGCGCGCGCCTCGCCCGCGCTTTCCGGCAAGGCCGCAAGAGCTGTGATCAATCGCAGGCGCGTGTCGTCGTCTGCACAAGCCTCCACGGCTGCTGGCGCATTGGCGACAATTTGCTGCGAAAGCGCAGCTACTGACTCTCGACCGACCGCGCTCAGGTCGGGGATCAGTTCGGTGCAGCTTCGCGCAGCCTGGCCGGAGACGGGACCTACGGCGGCAAGGGAAATGGCCGCCGCGGTGGCGATCTTGATGGAACGACGCATGTGAAATGCCTCAGTTGCAGGCAGCTCGCAGGGAGCGCAAAGCGGCCGATGAACCGGCGAGAGCAAACTGCAACTCATGCTCGAGCGAGCCGCCATGAACCAGCGTGACATATGAGCCGCGCGCGAGCGCATCGATCAACGGCGCGGTGAGTGGCAGCGTGTCTTTGGCCACCAGCATCCGCTCTTCTTCCGAGATGCGAACCGGGACATCGGTTTCGTGAGCGCCGACCGTGAATGTCGGCACAATGCCGGAGGCGCTCTTGTCCCATTGGCGGGTGCCCGTGTTGATAGCATCGCCTTCAAACAGCCACCAGCCGGCGTAGCGCAGACGCAGCTCGCCGGATTCGCATGTTAGCGAAAGCTTGCCGTCCTCTGGCCCGCCCACAGCGGCCACCGGCAGCGGATCTGCGCTGTAAGACCAGCGACCGCTTAGGGTGGCGGCGGCGGATGAGGCGCTCGCAGGAGCGGCGGCTCCGGCAAGCCACTCCCGGCGTTCTCCCTCGCGGGTGACGATCTTGTAGGAGGTGTCGCCAGGACGGTCGAAAACGACCTCATAAGCGTAGGTATCGAGCGACTTGTCGAAACCACCGTCCGGTTTTTGAACCCAGATACGGTGGACGCAGCCCGCGGTGCCGCACCACATCATCTGGCTCCCATCGCACATCAGCCGCTGGGTGTTGATGAGATAATCTGGCAGACTATCGCCGTTTGCATCGACCTGCGTGATATACCCATCCAGGAATTCGATCTGCGCGCAGCCTGATGAAAGCTCCTGGCGCTCCAGTGCCAGAACCGTATCGTTCGCAAGTGCATAATTGACGGCACCGAAAGATGAAGCGACGGCTATCAGGCTGACAAGGGCGTACGACATCAAATTCATAGGCTTCTCACATGGAATTTGTGGTGTACTTTAAGGATTAATATTTCGAAGAACTGGTATCTTCTAACAAAGACGCCTTGTAATCGTCCCATTGTTTTCGAAGTCTGTTGTCATATCCAGCCGCGATCACATCGCGTCCGAGCATACGGCCTGAGTAACCAATGAATACGGCCGCGCCGAGTGAAATGGCAAAGTTTCGCGGATTATCTGCGCTTAATGTGTTTAGCAGGACGAATGAAGCAAGCGCACAAACGATCATACAGCTTCGCCCGACCCTTTCCCTGTTTTTCATTGCCAAGGCGACCAATTCGCGCCGTTTGAATTCAATAAGTTCTTCTTGAGCGCTCGATGGCGTGGAAGGCGATATTTCTTCTGGCGAAATTGAAGCGAGTACACTGGGAATTGTTCCCCGGCATGGCGGGGTTTCATCCAATGCAGGCTGAGGCGCGCCGCAATGAAGGCATTTTCTGGCTCTGAACTTTATGGTTTCCGCGCATTCAACACATTCTTTCTCAGTGGGGGCGCGAAGATGCTTGCGGCACCCGAAACAGCCAGCCAGATGAATAATCCAAATAATCCGCCAACCAGCATTAATACTAACAATGCGCCCATGTCACATTCATCCCAGCATGTTTGCCAAGCACTCACCTTCAATGAGAGCGGAATCTAGCCTGCTTGTAAGCAACCACAAGCTACTGAGATTAATAGGGTGCACCGAGCGCGTAAAGGACAGTGATGGACCGTGCGGTGCAGCCTAGCATCATCAACATTGAGATCGGCGCGTCGGAACGGTGCGCCGAACTTGGCCATATCCACCAGGCACGTGAAAATAATCCATTGCTGGTAGGTCGGATTGCGAGTGGTTTCCCGGATCGGACACATCCTCTCACGGTCGCGGGTCTAAATGCGGCAGCAGGCATGGCCGCTTTGATCGTCGTTGATCGTCAATCCGAGAGTTCGCAGGGGTTGTTGCGGGCCGTGCAATTGAGCGTTTAAGCTTCATAACGAAGCTTACTTGTTGTTGGGCAGTTTCGATGGCTGAGTTCGAGAGGGATTGATGAGGAACGCACTGGTCAAGCGTGCCCTGTTCGGGCTCCTGACAGCCGCTGCGCCGCTCGTGGCAATTTCCACGGCGGAAGCAAATATCTGTCTCGGTTCCTTGGAATTGGCGTTTCAGGAAATCGATCAGGAGGCAGTCATCAAGGACTGCCAGGAACTGATTGATAATGGGAACGTCGATGCCGCTGTGATGGCTGCGATCGGGCGGGGGTTGTCTGCGGCCGGACGAGATCGGGAGGCCTTCGAATACTCACTTGAAGCAGCGAAGGCGGGTGATCCGGTTGGTCAAAACAACCTGGGTTACATGTATAACGTCGGCCGAGGAGTAGAGAAGAACGAGAAACTGGCGGTCGATTGGTATCGAAAGGCAGCAGCGCAGGACTATGCGCAGGCGCAATCTAACCTCGGCTTCATGTACCAGGGTGGTTACGGCGTCCCGAAGGACGATGGTCTGGCGGTCCAGTGGTTTCGGCGCGCGGCAGACAAGGGTCATGCAATGGCGCAGACCAATTTGGGATCCATGTATGAGGCCGGCCGGGGCGTGCCTAAGGACGAAGAGTTGGCCGTTCAGTGGTACGGAAGGGCGGCTGAGACAGGCTACGCGCTGGCGCAGCACAACCTCGGGAACATGTACTTCGGTGGAAAAGGTGTTCGGCAGGACGATGGCCTTGCTGCACAATGGTACCGTCGAGCGGCTGAACAGGGCTATGCCCAGGCGCAGTATGTTCTTGGTTACATGTACGCGAGCGGCCGTGGCGTGCATGAGGACAAGGGGCTGGCGGCTCAGTGGTTCGGCAAAGCTGCTGAGCAGGGTGTCGCAGAGGCCCAGGCTCACCTTGGAGCTCTGTACGCGCGCGGACGCGGTGTTCCGAAGAACGACGCGTTAGCGGCCCAATGGTACCGCCGGGCGGCAGATCAGGGGGAAGTGACGGCGCAGGTAAACCTAGCGATCATGTACCTTGGGGGTAACGGGGTCCAAAAGGACGAGAATCTGTCTGCCCAGTGGTTTCGTCGGGCGGCCGAGCAGGGCCACTCGCAAGCTCAGTATCGTTTGGGATTGATGTACGACCAAGGACAAGGCGTACCGCAGAACTACGAAGAGGCAGTTCAGTGGTACCGCGTTGCGGCCGAGCAGGGGCATGCGACGGCGCAGTCCCGGCTTGCTTCCATGTACCTGAACGGGCGGGGCGTTCAAGAGGATGAAGAGTTGGCCGCACAATGGTATCTCAAGGCAGCCGAACAGGGCGACGTGTTTGCCCAGAGTGACCTTGGATACCTCTATGAGAGCGGCCGGGGTGTTCCGAAGAACTATGAAGAAGCGGTCCGATGGTATCGCGTTTCGGCCGAGCAGGGTCATGCCACGGCGCAGTCCAACCTTGGGACAATGTACAAACATGGGCGGGGCGTTCAGCAGGACGATAGGCAGGCTGTCCAATGGTATCGTCTCGCTGCTGAGCAGGGCTATGCCAAGCCGCAGCATCAGTTGGGTTACATGTACCTGCACGGGCGGGGTGTTCAAAAGGATGAAGGTCTGGCCGCGCAATGGTACCTCAAGGCCGCTGAACAGGGCGATGTGATCGCCCAAGTTGACCTAGGATACCTCTACGAAAATGGGCGCGGCGTGCCGAAAAACTACAAAGAAGCGGCGCGATGGTACCGCGGTGCGGCTGAGAAGGGGCATGCTACGGCGCAAGCCAACCTTGGGATACTGTACCAATACGGACGGGGCGTTCCGAAAGACGAAGAGACGGCCGTCCACTGGTATCGGCTGGCGGCCGAGCAAGGCCTTGCTGCGGCGCAGTCTAATCTTGGATGGGCGTACCTAATTGGTCGCGTTGTCGAAAGAGACGATGAGATTGCGGTTCAGTGGCTCCGCAAAGCGGCGGAACAGGGGCATGCGAAAGCCCAGCACAATCTCGCGCGCATGTACGAGCTCGGACGCGGTGTGCCTAAGGATGATGGTCTAGCGACCAAATGGTTTCGGCAGGCGGCAGAACGGGGCAATATGGGCTCGCAGCGCGAACTCGGAGAGAAATACCTGTTCGGTCGAGGGGTCGGGAAAGACGAAGAACTCGCGGTCCAATGGTTCCGCCGGGCAGCTGAGCAAGGCGATATTCGCTCACAGTATGTACTCGGAAATCTGTATGCATCGGGAAATGGTGTCCCGAAAAACGAGGATCTTGCGCTTCATTGGCTGAAGCAGGCAGCCAGTAAGGGCTATGATGATGCCCGACATCCCATCGCGGTGATTTATTCAAATAAGGCGAATGATTTGTACGAATCTTCATCACAAAAGAGGGATGAGGCGGACGGCTACTTGGATGGCGCGATTGAAATTGGGGGCGAGAAATTCCTTAAAAACGCAATGGTAATTCACGGTGAGCAATTTAATAGAATATATAAGAATATCAGAAACACGAATAATAAAGATCAATCTTTGAGGGATCTCGGCAATCACATGAACAGTTTGTTCGATTATGCTGGGAGAGCTTCCAGATCAAGCGATCAGGGGACGAAGGATCTCGGAGAGCGCGTACTTGCTGAAAGGTCTGTCTACAATCAGGCCTACAGGAATGCACAGAAATCCGATTTTCAAAGGGCATTTGAGGTTATTTGGAGCGTGGGTGTTGCTATCAACGAGGTCTGCAAGTCCATGAATGGTGGAACATGCCCACAATCAGCGTCGGGCGGCTCGCAGTACAAGCCCCCAGAGCCGTTCAGCTTCAATGAAGCCGCTGGGGCTATGATGTTCGTGCAATAGAGCGGTGCGAGAAGAAGGGATCTCATTGCCGATCAGGTGTGATCCAAAAAAAATGTTGGCAAGACTTGGGTTGCCCATCGGAAGTCGTAGTCCCGCCGGGTCGAGGCCGGAGGCCACCATCTGAGCTACTGCTGCTATGCGCTAAGTCCGCTTCGGAGAAAGCGCAAACCGCATCATTGTGTCCACTGCGGGCGCGAAGCAGCCACTCCTAAGCGCTGCTGCCCAGCTTCACTGTCCGCGACTCCGATAGCAGTCGGCCTGTGTGGGGTTCTCGATCTCGTTCCGGTCACTGACGTCGACGAAATACACCGCATCCCTTTGGAAGCTGACGATCATGAACCGGTTTCGACCGGCCATCAGTCCCTCGCTCAGGAGCAGGTCAATGACGAGCTGCTGTCCCATGCTGAAGTCCTGCATCGTGTTTCCGGAGCTGCTGGGATCGTTCGGAAGCTCCCGTCCGACAGGTATGCCGGCCGCGGCATAGAGGACGTCGCGCAGAGGATATGCGTAAAGGCCCTCTTCGTTGGGCGCGCTCCTGTAGGACGGTTCGAGCCGTGTGCCGTTGAGGAGTGCCGATCCCGCCTCGTGGAAGGCAAGGCTGACGTGGTCTGGCGTCTGCGGGCGGTTGGACATCGCTGCCGGAAGCCCAAGCACGACGGAGCCGACAAGCTGGCATTCGAACCCGCCGATCACGGGGCCTAAGCTTTCCTGCTGGCGCTCAAGAGCGCTTCCCATGTCATCGAGGTTGTCTCCGGCGATCGCGGGTGAAAGTGGGGCAGTCAGAGCCGCAGCAAGTGCCCAGGGGAATATGCGGGCTGGGCGGCGTCGGGAGGCTTTGGGCTGCCGGGGGTGGAACGTGGTGAAACTGGCATGCATCGGGTCCGTCCTCGTCAATAAAGGGGTAGGGGCGTCGGTCGGATGGTGCGGGGAAGGGGGGGCTGCGAGGGCATCTCCGGCCTTCCCGGGAATTGCCGGTGGGGCGAGGCGTGCGCCGACAGCGCGTCTGGGGTGCTGGCCGGTGCGGTACCCCTGCGCTGGCCCGGAGCCTGCCCTGTTCCGCCCTGAAGGCCCGGCAATGCGGGATTGAGGCGCGCGGTGCCGCCTCATTCGGTGGCCTTCTGTCGATGCCTGCGCGACTGGCGCCAAACGATGAGCGCGAGCACCGCAAGGCCGAGCGATACGAAGCCCCAGATTTGCAGGTCGGGAAAATCCTTCGCGGCGGCGAGGCCGAAGAGGCCGCCGAGTGCGAACAGCACGACTGAGACAATCGGCAGGCCGAACGCGAAGGCGCCGCCGAAGAAGAACAGGAACCCGACCATGACCCCGACGACACCGGCCTCGAACGTGGTCTGGTCGTCGATGAGGCTGCTGCCTGCGCTGATGGCGCAGGACTGAAGCAGGATGAGCAGGCTCAGGAATATTCCGATGAGCCCGACTGCGATCTTCATGGGGTCACCTCGCTTGACGGGGATGAGGGGGAGGGGCCGCAACTTGATCGGCCGGGCGATGGGTTGTTTGAATAAATAGGGGACTGTCAGTCCGTCGATTGTCAAGCGGCGAGCGCGCTTTGGTTCTCTCCGCATGGACGCCCGCAGCATCATCGGTTGGAATCTTCGCAGCCTGCGCGTGGAGCGCGGTCTCTCGCAGGAGCGTTTGGCGCTCGCTGCCGGGATCGACCGCTCCTATGTCGGCCGGGTCGAGCGTGGCAGCGAGAACGTGACGGTCTCGACACTCGAGGCCCTGGCGGGCGTCTTGAGTGTGCCCGTCGCCCGGCTGCTCGAGGAGCCGACCGAGCACACTCGCCCCGATCCCCTTCCTTCCGGGAGAAAGCGCAAGGGCGCAGGCCCCAAATAAAGAGGCCGGCGGGATGAGCCGCCGGCCTTGCTTCGCGTCGATGGCAACTTGTCGGGAACCGCGCTCAGTACTCATCGGCGCGCATCACTGTCAGAACCCGCCAAGTCTGCAGGGGGTCAAGCGGGTCAGGAGAGGCGGCCTTCATCGACCGATCGTAAGCGTCGATCTTCCAGAAGTAGCGGTTTGCCCCGCAATCGATGGCGCCGAAGTCGTGCTCTCCATACGGGTCGTTGCTCTCGTCGAATCCGTCAAACTCGCGAACCGCCTCAAGAAGAGCGGCGCGTTCGGCTTCGGGAAGAGCAGCAACACCGCGCGTCACCATCACCCGCCCTCCGGTGAAACTTCGCCGGAAGGCGTCGTTCAGCGTGGCAAGCGTGGCTGGCATTCCGCTACCACACCCTTCTTCGAGGGCGCTCAGCGCAGCCATGACGCACCGGCCTCCGGATGCAGCAGGGCAATGTGCTTGCGCTGACGGTTGACGGCGGGATCGTCCGGATAGTCGAGCCATTTGAGCGTGAAGGAATTCTCGCTCGCGACCTTGACGATCCTCGCAAGCCACCAGCCGCCGTCTGCGCTTTCGCAGGCAACGACTAGGCTGCCGACCGTAAGCTTTGACCAATCCTCCGGGAGATGAGGCGGTTCGGGGCGCTTGCCGTCGGAAACGCCCGCGGCAACCTCTCCCATACGCGAGGCCTCGATTTCGGACCGCTGCTCGTCGCTGAGATGGGTTGTCAGCTTGCTGAAGAGCGTACCGTTGACGAAGGGGACGAAGGCCTTGCCGCTGGCGAACAGCTTGCCGCGGGCGAGGTCGCCCGCAAGTGAGCGCAGGTCGTCGCTAGAGACGGGCAGAGTAGTCATTCCCATCACCTCTGCAGCGTCGTGCGCCGGTTCGACCTGGCTTTCGTCGAACCATGAGGCGTGGGAGCGTCCCGCAGCATCGCGCCCGAGCACGATTAGCGCCGGATTGCTGGTGCTGTGATCGATAGTTGCAACCATCTCTCTTCTCCAAAAGAAAGAGGGGCCTAAGCCCCTCGAATTTCAAATAGCATTAGACAAATTATCGACCAATGTTGGCGCGCTAAAATCGTCTTTTGCTTTGATTTTTTATCAAAAATTATCGTATATTTAAAGAATAGACATAAATATCTATTTCACTGATCTTAATTCTGACCTGTGTCGGACTTGGGTTCTCGAAACCCTTAGATAAGGCGAATTTTCCACAGCTACTTCGCTGGCAGCTCGTTATGTTGCGTTCAGTTCATCCGCGTCCGAGTACGTCCGGCCATATCCAATAAAATAGTTGGTATTTCTGATGGTTTGAGGAATGCGGCGCGATAAAATAAGCTCATAAATTCAATTAGTTAATATGGTGGTTTGATGCCGCCCCTGGCACCATTCCTTCCCAAACTTCCAGGCAACCTCCCGCCTAGCCAGGTTTCACTGGCGCAGGCATGCGCGCGGCTCTGAGCCCTCGCGCGACACTGACCCCTCGCGCGCTGCGATGCCGTGCAAGGCTTGGCCGCTTTCCCCGTCGCAGCGCCCGGGCTGCGGGCCTGACTGACATAATCTTGATTGTAAAAGTCCATATTCTTCCCTTATGACCGCGTAGGCAGTCCGTGCGCGTACGCTGATCGTGCGCGCAGGCGGGCGCCGCCACGTGACCAGGGGCCTTGAACCCCGTGTCCAAAGGGAGAGACTTCATGCTGCCTGCCAGGCTTTTGGCCCTTTCCTCGACGCTTGCCATGGCGATCGTTCCGCTCAACGGCGCGCTGGCGCAGTCGGGCGAGCTCAACCTCTATTCCTCGCGCCACTACGACACCGACGAACGGCTCTATTCCGATTTCGAGGAGCAGACCGGGATCAAGATCAAGCGCATCGAGGACGGTGCGGACGTGCTCATCGAGCGGATGTCGGCGGAGGGCGCCAACAGCCCGGCCGACGTGCTGATCACCGTCGATGCCGGCCGCCTGTTCAAGGCCGACGACGCCGGCCTGCTGCAGCCGGTCTCCTCCGACACGCTGAACGAGCGCGTGCCGGAAGCCCTGCGCCACCCCGACGGCAACTGGTACGGCTTCTCGAAGCGCGCCCGGGTCATCTTCTACGACAAGAACGACGTGAGCGATCCGCCGGCGACCTACCAGGATCTCGCCGATCCCAAGTACAAGGGCATGATCTGCGCGCGCTCGAGCTCGAACATCTACATGATCTCGCTGCTCGCCTCGATCATCGCCAACGAGGGCGAGGAAGCTGCGCAGAAGTGGGCCCAGGGCCTGAAGGACAACCTCGCCCGTGATCCCCAGGGCGGCGACACCGACCAGCTCCGCGCCGTGGCTTCCGGCGAGTGCGACATCGCGCTGTCCAACACCTACTATTTCGCCCGCGCGCTCGGCGGCTCGGTCGACGGCCTCACCGGCCAGACCGACGACATCGCGGTCGTGTTCCCCAACCAGGACACCACCGGCACCCACGTCAACATCTCCGGGGCCGGCGTCGCCGCCAACGCGCCGAACAAGGAGAACGCGATCCTGTTCCTGGAGTATCTGGCCAGCGACAGCGCCCAGAAATATTTCGCCGAGGGCAACAACGAGTATCCGGTGGTCGAGGGCGTCGCCATGGCCTCTCCGCTGACCGAGATGACGCCCGAGGGCGGCTTCAAGGCCGACGAGCTGAACCTCTCCGCGCTGGGCGAGAACCAGGCGGCCGCGGTGCAGATCTACGACCGCGTCGGCTACAAGTAAGGCTGTGGTTCCTGTGGGCCGGGGAGGGGCGCTGCGCTTCCCCGGCCGTACGGGCGGTCACGGCTGACCGACACGACTGCCACGGACACGACTGCCGAAGCCGGCCCTTCGCGGGGCCGGCTTCTTTCGTCTGGGGGAGGGGTTCGGCTCAGGCCTTGCTGCCGGGCGGCGGCTCGGTGGCAACGGCTGCCCCCGCGGCGGCCGCTGCTGCGCGGGCCTCCGGCGTCAGGGGCGCGCCGGCGCCGGGTGCATCCCCGGCATGGTCGTCGTCCATGTCGGCGGCGGTCGGCACGTCGACGATGACGCGCTTCGGCGCGAACTTGATGCCGGCGTCGTGGAAGGCCTCCTGGACCTTCTGGTAGACGGCCTTGCGGATGCCCCACTGCTTGTTCGGCTTGGCCATGAACTTGCCGGAGACGATGAAGGCGGAATCGTCCATCTTCACCACGCCCTGCGACTTGAAGGGCTGCAGGAAGTCGGGGCCCAGCTCCGGATCGGCCTGCAGCTCCTGGCCGATCTTCTTGAAGATCTTGCGCACCTTGTCGATGTCGGTGTCGTAGGGCACCCGGAAGCGCAGCTTCATGATCACCCAGTCGCGGCTGAAGTTGGTGACCTTGCCGAGATCGCCGTAGGGCACCGTGTAGACCGCGCCCAGGGTGCCGCGCAGCACCAGCGAGCGGGCGTTGAACCGCTCCACCGCGCCCGACGTGCCGCCGGCGTCGATATACTCGCCGATGCGGAAGGCGTCGTCCATCAGGAAGAACAGGCCGGAGATCAGGTCCTTCACCAGCGTCTGCGCCCCGAAGCCGATGGCCAGGCCGAAGATGCCGGCGCCGGCGATCAGCGGGGCGATGTTCACCCCCATCGACGACAGCGCCACCATCAGCACGATCAGGCCGATGGCGACCTGGATCGCCTTGCGGAAGATCGGCAGGATCGTCTGCAGCCGGGTGCCGGCCGACATCGCCGGACCGGCGTCGTCGCTGTGGTCGTCGCCGGGTGCGTTGGCTTGTTCCTGGGCGAGCTTGCGGTCGATCCAGGTCGCGATGAACGACCAGGCCACGTAGCCCAGAAGCACGATGATGCCGATGTTGATCATCACCCGCAGCAGGTACTTGGCGATCGGGTAGGGGCTGGTGGAGGAGAAGATGTCGACGCCGATTACCATGGCGAAGACGGCCAGGGAGACCACCAGCACGGAGATGGAAATGACGCGGCCGAGAATGCGCTGGTCGCGCAGCACCGCCTGGCCCGCCGGCGTCACCGGTTCGGCCGGCGCGTGGCCGGCATCTGCCTCGGCTTCCGTGGCCGCCGCATCGCGGGTCACCATCACCCGCTCGCCGTCGTCAGGGTCGGTGACGTAGATCTCGGTGGGCGCCTTGGCTCCGCCGGCGGCCGGGTCGGCGGAAAACATCGCCTTCAGCACCGCCGTGACGAACGGGTTCGCCACGAACAGGATGAAGAAACCGACCGCTGCCTTCAGCGGATCGAAGTCCAGGCCGAGCAGCAGGCTGTAGATGCCCAGCAGGAAGGCGACGATCACGTAGCCCACCGCCAGCGCGTACCAGCTCCAGCCGGCCGCACCCTCCGCCCAGCGGGGCACGGTGGTGCTGCCGAAAGCGGCGCGGACGGCGCGCAGGGCGTGGCGGCGATAGCGCCACAGGAAGAAGCAGTAGGAGAGCGTGAAGACGATCGCGCCGAGGAGGGCCCCCAGCCGCCAGATGTCGTGGTCGACGCCCCACATGCGGCCGAGCGTGCTGAACAGCAGCAGCGCGATGCCCAGCGCCACCTGCCGGCGCGTGCCCCGGACGAAGTGGGCGGCGGCCTCGTCGTCCACCGGCATGAGGCGCCAGGCGGGGTGGTTCGGCAGGAACACGAAGCGCACCACGGCCACGGAGACGCGGGTGATCAGGATCGCCAGCAGCACCACGATCAGGAAGTCGCGGCGCGGCACGTCGCCGGCCCAGACGGCCAGGAAGGCGCCGACGAAGCCGGCGGTGAAGGCGGCGATGGCGCCGAACTGGTGGATCAGCTGGCCGAAGGCGCGCGACAGCTTCTCGCGCACCGTTTCGATGGGTGCCGCCTCGTAGCGCTCCACCATCGGCCGGGTGAAGTGGCGGTAGATCCATTCGACGATGAAGCCGGCCAGCGACAGGCCGAGAATGGTGCCGACGACCAGCAGCAGCCCGCCGTGGCCGACGCCGATGCGCAGCTTCTCTTCCATGTGGCCGGCATAGTCGCCGATTACGCCGCCGAACTTGGAGAGCACCGCCGCCAGGTTGGTGCGGATCTCGGTGCCCTTCTCCTGCAGCGCCTGCATGGACAGGGCCGCGGAGGCGGTCGATCCGTCGCCGGCCTCGGCCGGGGCGTTCTCCGACAAATAGTAGAGAAGCAGGCTGCGGGCCTGCTCGTCGGTGAGCTTGCCGATCAGCGCGTCGCGTTCCTGGGTGGTCAGGGGCGCGAGTTCGCTCGCCACCGCGGCCGGGTCGCTGTCTGAGGCCTCGCCCGACTGCGCCGCCGCGATCTGGCCGGTCGCCAGAAGCGCGCATGAGACGATGAACAGCGCCGCCAGTGCGCGTCGAAAGTGAGTCCAGCCCATGATTCTTGAATCCCGAATTCCGCCCCGCCCAATCGGCCGGCCGATCTTTGCGAAGATCTGACCGTTAATCCACCGTGAATGTTACGGGTGCCCGGCGCTGGCGGCTTATCCTTTTCCGTCAGGGACGGTCTATGGCGGACATGTCACGGGGCGAATCCGGAATGCTTTTCGCCCGGGGCGAAGGGGTCCGGGCTGCGGACGCGGGATCCTATTTGAGCCCGAAGACCATGGTGATGGCCAGGCAGGTCGCCAGTCCGACGAGCACGTTCATGGGCACGCCGATGCGCAGGAAGTCGGAGAAGCGGTAGTTGCCGGCCGCGTAGACCAGCGTGTTGGTCTGGTAACCGATCGGCGTCGCGAAGCTCGCCGAGGCGGCGAACATCGCCGCCACCACGAAGGCACGCGCATCGAGCCCCGCGGCCTGGGCAAGGCCCACCGCCAGCGGCGTGAGGATGACCGCGACGGCGTTGTTGGTGACGGCCTCCGTCAGCGCCGATGTCAGGGCGTAGACGCAGAGGAGCAGCATGAAGGGCGACATGCCGGCGAACCAGGGCGACAGCGCGTCGACCACGAGCTTGAGCGCCCCGGTGGCTTCGAGCCCGGCGCCCACCGCCAGCATGGAAAAGATCAGCACCAGCACGCCGCCGTCGATGGATTCCATCGCCTCGTCCAGGTCGATGCAGCGCAGGAGCATCAACGCGGCCGCCGCCACCAGGGCCAGGGCGGCGATGGGCATCACGTCGAAGGCCGACAGGATCACCACGCCGGCCAGCGCGGCGATGGCGGCGGGCGCCCGGCGGCGGCGATAGCTCCGGGTGCCGGTCTCTGCAAATGAGACGATATCGCCCTCGTCCTCCGCCAGGCTGGCGAAGGCTTCCGGCGGCCCGGCGAGCAGCAGCACGTCCGCCCCGCGCAGCCGGGTGCTGCCGAGATCGGCGCCGGGGATGTGGCCGTGGCGGCGGACACCCAGCGGGGTGATGCCGAAGCGGGCGGGAAAGGTGTAGTCGACAAGCCTGCGCACCTGACCACGCGAGTAGGGCGAAACCAGTGCCTCGACGATCTTCTCCTCCTTGCCGCGGAAACCGCGCTGGCGGGTGCCCACCTGCAGCCCCTCTTCCTCGTGGAAGGTTAGGAGCTCGCTCGGCGGTGCCATCAGCACCAGCCGGTCGCCCGCCGCGGCCGTTTCCTCCGCGATGCCGGCGCGCAGCACCTTCTCGCGCCGCTTCACCGCCAGCAGCCGCATGCCGGGCCGGTTGAACAGCGCCAGCCCGCCGTAGGGCGTCTCAAGACCCTCGAAGCCCTCGCCGATCTGCACTTCCGTCAGGAACACCTCGCGTCCGTTCGGGTCACCGCTCTGGAATGTGGGGCGGTCGGGCAACAGGAAGCGTCCGGCGACCACCATGAACAGGCCCCCCGTAGCGGCCGCCACCAGCCCGACCGGAGTGATCTCGAACAGGCCGAAATGGCCGAGCCCCAGGCCGCTCGCCACGCCGTCGACGAGCAGGTTGGTGGAGGTGCCGATCAGGGTGCAGGTGCCGCCGAGGATCGAGGCGTAGGACAGCGGGATCAAGAGTCGCGAGGCGGCGGTTCCCATGGTGGCGGACAGCCGCATCACCAGCGGGATGAGCACCATCACCAGCGGCGTGTTGTTCATGAAAGCGGAGGCCGCCATTGCCCCGACCACCACTGCCAGGATCGCGGCGATCGGGTGGGTTCGGGCCCTGCCGAGCACGAAGACGGACACCGCCTCCAGGGCACCGGTGCGCACCAGCGCCCCCGACAGCACGAACATGGCGCCGATGGTAATGGGGCCGGGTTGGCGAACACCGACAGAAGCCGGTCGGTCTCGATGAGACCGAGCACGACGAACGCCGACGCTCCGGCGGCGGCGATGACGGCGGGTGGCCAGCGTTCCAGAAGGAAGCCGACAAAGATCACTGCCACCAGCGCGAGCGCCACGGTGGCCCCCCACTCTTCCGACACCAGCATGCCCGATCTCCCGGCGGCCCATCGCGTCTGTCACGGTGTCGGATGCCGACACCGCGGGCAATCCCTCGGGGGCTCCGTCGGGGGTGCGCCCCTCAGAACCCGGATCGGGCCCGTTTGGATCCGCGTCGGGCCGATCTTTTGGCGCGGTCTGGATCAGGCCGCCGTCGGCATGATCGGGGGCGGAGCGACCGGCGGCCGCGCCCGCGCGGCGAACCGCGTCGCCAGGCAGACCGCAACGATGGTCGCGACGCTGACCGCCGTGCCGGCGAGCACGTTCGCCCAGACCGGAAACGGCAGCTGCATGGTCGCCTGCTGGACGAACGCGAAGGTCAGCGCGAAGCCGCCGGTGAAGCCCTTCGAGACGGGCATGACCACCGCTTCGCGCCTGAGGCGGGTCCCGAGGCCGGGTCGGTTGAACAGGAGGATGGTGACGAGGAAGGCGAGCGTCGTGAGCGCAAGCGCCACGATCGCGACGAGCAGAGACATGAGCGACACCTCGAAAAGGGCGGACCGCGGCGGCCCGCCGGAGCGAGACAGCCCTCGCCGGCTCGAGGCGGAGTGTTTTGGCGTGAATGGGGACGCTCCGGGCCAACGGAGAGGCTCGGTGGCCGGCGCCTTGCTCAGGCCGGACGCTCCGTCCGACACCGGATTCTGTAATCCCGCTTCGGCCCGGCTGCAATCGCCCCGTTTGCCTGTGCGGCCGGTTCGCCGCCACCGGCTTCACAGCGGCGGGGCAAAGGGGCCAAGGTGGGGCAGTCCGTCGTCGACTCGTTTTCCTTGTCCCCGGAGTGCTGCATGGCCGCCAGGAAGAGAAGTTTCGTCGTCATCGGCCTCGGCACGTTCGGCGGGACGGTGGCCGTGGAGCTGGCGCGGTTCGGCAACCACGTGCTCGGCATCGACAACGACGAACGGGTGGCTAGCCGTTTCTCCGACGAGCTCACCGAGGTCGTCATCGCCGACGGGCGCGACGAGGAGGCACTGCGCGAGGCAGGGGTCGGCACCTACGACGTGGCCGTGGTGGCCATCGGCGAGGACCTGGAGTCCAATGTGCTGTGCACCATGAACGTGAAGATGCTCGGTGCCCCGACCGTCTGGGCCAAGGCCATCGGCCGGACCCATCACCGCATCCTGGCGAAGCTCGACATCGACCGGGTCATCCAGGCCGAGCACGATATCGGCCTGCACATCGCCCAGATGCTGCACAATCCGCTGGTGCGCGACTATGTCAGCCTCGGCAACGGCTTCCACATCGTCGACTTCCAGGTGCCGGAGGCGCTGGAGGGGCGCACCGTCGACACGCTCGCGCTGCAGGACAGCTACGCGCTCCGCGGCCTTGGCCTGATGCGGGGAACCGAGTTCATCGAGGCGGAGAGGGCTGGCGGGACCGCGCTGGAGGCCGGCGACAAGCTGCTTCTGCTGGGCGTCCGCGAAAAGCTGCGCGCCTTCGCCGACAGCGTTTCCTGACCGTTGGGTCGCGCGCGTCATGCAGTTCCTGTCGCTGTTCACCCGGCACCGGATCGACATCCCGCCGCCCGCCGTTCTGGCCGTTTTCTACGGCGTCCTCGCCCTGGCTGGCGCGCTCTGCCTGAAGCTCCCTCTCGCCTCCCATGTCGGCACGAGCTGGTTCGATGCCGCCTTCACCGCCGTATCCGCGATCACGGTGACCGGCCTGGTGGTGGTGGACACCGGCAGCCACTTCACCCTGTTCGGACAGGCGGTGATCCTGGCGCTGATCCAGCTCGGCGGGCTCGGGCTGATGACCTTCGCCGTCCTCGTCCTCACCATGCTCGGCCTGCCTATCGGCATGCCGCAGCGCATCTTTCTGCGCGAGGAGCTCAACCAGACCTCCCTTACCGACCTGCTGCGCCTCGTCACCACCATCCTGCGCGTGGTGCTGGTCTGCGAGATCGCCGGCGCGGCGGTCCTGGCTTTCGTGTTCGTGCCCGATTTCGGCTGGGCGCAGGGGCTCTGGCACGCGCTCTTTCTTAGCGTCTCGGCCTTCAACAATGCCGGCTTTTCACTGTTTCCCGACAGCCTCTCCGCCTATGTCGGCGATCCGCTGGTCAACCTGACCATTCCCGCCCTGTTCATCGTCGGCGGGCTCGGCTTCAGCGTCATCGCCGACATCCGCAAGCAGCGCTCGTGGCGCCGCTACAGCCTGCACTCCAAGCTGATGCTCAGCGCCACCGCCGTGCTGCTCGTCTGGACGACGGTTGCGGTAGCGGCGCTGGAGTGGACCAACCCGCAGACCCTCGGTGCACTGCCGGACGTCGCCACCCGGGTGTGGGCGGCCTGGTTCCAGGGCGCGACGCCCCGCACGGCCGGCTTCAACACGGTGCCGATGGAGGGGTTGCACGATTCCACCGCGCTGATGCTGATCTCGCTGATGGTCATCGGCGGTGGCAGCACGTCGACCGCCGGCGGCATCAAGGTCACCACGGTTGTGGTGCTGCTCCTGGCCACCGTCGCCTTCTTCCGCCGCTCCACCCATCTCCATGCCTTCGGCCGCAGCCTCGGGCTGGACGAGGTTCTGAAGGTGCTGGCGCTGACCGTGGTCAGCATCCTGGTCGTGATGAGCGGCACCTTCGCCCTGGTCATCGTCCAGGAGGGGGCCTTCCTCGACCTTGCCTTCGAGATCGTCTCCGCCTTCGGCACGGTCGGCCTGACGCGCGGCGTCACCGGCGAGCTGGAAGCGCTCGGCCGGATCATCGTCATGGCCACCATGTTCGTGGGCCGGATCGGGCCGCTGACGTTGGGCTTCTTCCTCGCCACCCGGTCGGTTCCGCGGGTGCGCTACCCCGCCGGGCATGTGTTTTTGGGCTAATCCACCTGCTCAGGAGCGTGCCGTCTCTCGTTCCTCCACGGTGCAGGCGCGCCAGAAGCGAGCGGCGTCGCCGGCGTCCATGTCGCGCATCCCGTTCGTCGGGAAGCCGCCATTGGCCGCCACCCAGGCCAGGATGTCCGGCGACTGGGGCGGCTCCACCTGGGCCAGCCGTTCGCTCAGGTCGGCGGTGTAGACGCTCGCCTTGTGGAAGCCGAAGCGGGCGTTCGGGGTGATGCAGACATGGGCACGGGCGCGGTCGGCGAAGGCCGCGCAGGCGGAGCGGCAGGCGCCGTCCACCACCACGAGCCGGTCGCCGCGCGCGTTGAGCTCCTCTGCCGCTTTCAGGAAATAGACGAGCTCGCCGCCGTCGTTGCCGGCCACCCGGCAGGGGTCGCCGCACGGCCCGAGGGCGGTCTGGAAGGCCGTCGGCTGCGGGGTGGGGGTCTGGGGTGACGGACTGCAGCCACCCGCGAGCGCACAGGCGAGGATCGCGGCGGCCGCGGCGGATCGGGTCGCGGCCCGTCGCGTCCGCGCCTCGGCCCTGGCCGCATGCCTCGCCGGGGCGGCTCCTCGCGACTGATCGCGCTGCATCCTCACCGTCCTCGTGCCGGACTGCTCGTCTCCCAAGCCCTTCTCACGAACCGCGGCCGGGCACAACGACCGGTACCGGTGCCCGGCAGGCCCCCGATTGCGGGCGGGATGGGCCGATCCCTGCTTGCCTGCGCCGGACGAATCCCCGCACCGTCCTCCGGCAACCGCGCGGAGCCCGGCCGGCTCGGGGTTTCGCAATCGATTGCACGCGCCGTCCCGAAGTGGGATGATCGGGACTCAGTC
The DNA here is from genome assembly GCF_000374525.1 of Amorphus coralli DSM 19760. GTDB lineage: Bacteria > Pseudomonadota > Alphaproteobacteria > Rhizobiales > Amorphaceae > Amorphus > Amorphus coralli. Next base: position 187,666 of record NZ_KB894574.1, on the reverse strand, counting down.
TTCCGTTGATCTGAACAGGAATCCGGTGATGTCCGAACGAAAGCCCGCCTACAAGACCTCCCCGACCAACCCGAGCATCGGCGAGATCCACACGGAGCCGGACCGCGTGGCCGACATGCCCTATGCTCCGGCCATCCGGGTCGAATCGCCGGGCGATCTCCTCTACATCTCCGGCGCCACGGCGTCGCCGCTCTACCACAAGCATCCGCACGACTGGAGCGAGCACAATCACTCCAACGACATCCGCGAGCAGACGCGGCTCGCGATGGGCACGATCCAGACGCTGCTGGAGGACCAGGGCCTGACCTGGACCGACGTGGTGAAGATGACCAAGTACCTGACCGACATGCGCGAGATCGAGGTGGTCAGCAAGACCATGGCCGAGATCATGGGTGACTGGTCGCCGGCCAGCACCATGGTCTGCGTCAACCAGCTGTCCACCCCCGGCGCCCGCATCGAGATCGACACCATCGCCGTCTTCCCGAAAAAGTAGACGGCCGGTCGGGCCGCGCCGGTTTGCCGGTGCGGCCCCGGTTCTCCGCGTGCGGATTGCGCACCCCGGCCGGTGGCGCGTCCGGCGCGGTCTATGCTGGGCCGACGCTGGTTCCCATCACGAGGAAGGTGAAGCCGCCGTCGACGCTCTTGCCGCCGGCGTCCCTGACGAACACCTCGCAGGTGTTCTCGGCCATGATGTTGACGCTGGTGATCGCGGCAGTGTTCCAGGACGTGGCCTGCGCGCCGACGCCGGCGCTGAAGGTCTCCACGTAGTTGAGCATGTACGCCCCCGTATCGACGCGCTCACAGCTCTTCACGTTGTGAGAGCCGATCAGCTTGCCCGTGTCTCCAACCACAGCAGACGCATAGCTCACCGTCATTGCAGCCTCCCTTGTTGATGCACGGGCGAGCGCGCCCGACCCGGCGGCGCGAGGCCGCCCGGGCTGTATCGAACGGGAAATGGCGGGTGATGCCCGTGGTCCGTGCAGATGGGCAGGATACGGGTTGTGGTTGTCGTTGTAAATAACTTTTGGTTGTGTTTGCCGGTGGCGCACCAGCGCCGCGGCGTGCCTTGGCGATGAGCGCCTAGAGCAGCGCGAGGCTGATCGCCGGGAAGGCCATCAGAACGATGGTCACCAGGATCATGGCGGCGACGAACGGCGTGCAGCCCGCGAAGATCTCGCCCAGCGTCGCCGTACCCGGTGGCAACGTTCCCCTGACCACGTAGGCCGCCAGCCCGAACGGTGGTGTCAGGAGGCCGATTTCCACCGCCACGGTCGTCACGATGCCGAACCAGACCAGGTCGCCGCCCAGCGCGCTGACGACCGGCAGCATCAGCGGCAGCACCACCAGCATGATGGACACGGAGTCCAGGAACATGCCGAGCACGATCAGGATCACCAGGTAGATCGCCAGGAAGGCCAGCAGCGTCATGTCGGCGGCGACGATCCAGCCGGCCACGCTCTGCGGGATCGTGGTCAGCGTCAGCATGCGGCTGTAGAGGTTGGCGGCGATGATCAGGAACAGGATGGCCGCGGAAATCTCGGCGGCTTCCAGCAGCACCTGGCGCAGCTTCTGCCAGCTGAGTTCGCGCCGGGCGAGCGCGATCAGGAAGCCGCCGGCGGCGCCCACCGCGCCGGATTCCGTCGGCGTGAAATAGCCGGCATAAATCCCGCCCACGACCACCACGATCAGCGTCAGGATGGGAAACAGCTTCACCGCGAAGTCGCGGAAGCTGATGCCTTCCACGTCGTCGGCCGGTCTGGCGTCGCCCACCTGGCCCGGCGTCAGCCAGGCCATCAGCAGGATGGTGGCGCAGAAGGTCGCTGCCAAGAGCAGGCCCGGCAGGATGGCGGCGGTGAACAGCTTGCCCACCGAGACTTCGGCGATCAGCCCGTAGACGATCAGCAGCAGGCTCGGCGGGATCAGCATGCCCAGCACCGACGATCCGGCGACGACGCCCACGGAGAAGCGCCTCGTGTAGCCGTGAGCCACCATCTGCGGGGTCGCGACCCGGGTGAACACCGCGGCAGAGGCGATGGAGGAGCCGGTGATGGCCGCGAAGATGGCGTTGGCGAAGACGGTGGCCACCCCGAGCCCGCCGCGGATGCGGCGCAGCAGGCCGGCCGCCACCGCGAACGCGTCCCGGCCGACATTGGCGATGTCCACGAACAGCCCCATCAGGATGAACAGCGGGATTACCCCGAAGCTGTAGGACTTGATCGATCCCGCCGCCGCCAGAGCCAGCGAGCGCTCCGCGATGAGCGGGTTGTGGCGGACCAGCCAGATGCCGAGGAAGGACAGCAGGATCAGCGCGGTGGCGATGTGCAGGCCCGCCAGCACCATGAACAGCATGCCGGCGAGCGCAACGAAGCCCAGGTCGATGGGCGACAGGTCGCCGGTAATGGCGAAGAGGGCACCGCCGACGGCGATCACCAGGAAACCGCCCACCAGGATCATGCCCCGCGCCGGCTCGCCGGAGTTGCGGTGGCGCAGGCTGTCGGCGCCGGCCGTCAGCGTGAACACCGCGAACTGGAGCGCGGCGAGGCACGCGCCGAGGAAGAGGGCGGCGATGAACGGCCAGGTCGGCGCGGTGAAGGTGCCGACCGATCCGAAGAAGTCGTCGTTGACAAAGGAGCGCACCATCCGCGGCCAGAGGCCTTCGGCCACCTTGAAGAAAACCCAGGTGCCGGCGAGATTGAACAGGGTGTTGAACAGCGCTCCGGCGCGCGGATAGCGCTTCTCGATGTTCTCGATGACGAAGTCGGCGCGCAGAAATCGCCCGGTGCGGATCGACAACGCGACGGCGAGGAAGACGCAGCTCGGGACGGAGTAGGAAACGATCTCGGCGACGCCGAGGATCGGCCGGTTCAGCGCGCCGCGCGCCAGCACGTCGGCGCACACCAGGATCATCATCGCGAAGATCCACAGCGAGCTGACCGTCGCGAAGGTCATGGCGACGGCGCCGGTGACCCGATCGGCGGCGGCAAGCAGCCGGCCGGCGGCCGTCTCGGGGGGATGGGTCTCTACGGTCCCGGCGTCTGCCGGGTCGGCTGCATCGGGCAGCGGCGCTTCGGAAGGACTGGACACGCGGTAAGGACTCCGAAGGGCTTGCGGGAAGCGTGACGGCTGCGCCGGCAGTCTGCAGTCTCGTCACCCCGCTGGAAAGTGGCGTGGCCGGAAGGTGCCCTCACGCACCGTCCGGCCGGCCTCTGTCGGTTGGGTGGGGGCCTAGAGTTCCTTGTCCCACTGGCGCAGCGGCTCGGCGCCGCCTTCGCGCATGGCGTCCATGTAGGTGGACAGGATCTCCTTGGCCGGCAGACCCTTGGCCTCGACGCTGGCCACCCAGTCCTTCGACAGGTTGCCCAGGCTTTCCACCCACTGCTGGCGGTCGGCGGCGGGCATCTCGACGATGGTGGCGCCTTCCTCGGCCATCTTCTGCATGGAGCCGTCATAGCGGGCCAGCACCTCCTCGGCGTGGACGGTGCTGTATTCGCGCCCGAGCTTGGTGAGCACGGTCTTCACGTCCTCCGGCAGGCTTTCCCAGGTGTCCTTGTTCACCGCCAGGCCGCCGACCGTCGTCACGCCCATGTCGACGAGGGTGATGTGCGGGGCGACCTCGTGCAGCTTCAGCGAGTAGGCGCCGGTGGGGATGATGATCGCGCCGTCGGCAACGCCGGTCTGGATCTGCTGGTAAAAGGTCGGCAGGCCGCCGGCCACCGGCACCGCGCCGGTGCCTTCCATCCAGGGGCCGAGGGAGGATGCGCCGACGATCCGCTTGCCTTCCAGGTCCGAGAGGCTCGCGATCGGGAAGGTGGTGAACAGATGATAGGTGTCCGACACGGTGGCGCCGAGGAAGACGAGATTGTAGCGGTCCCACTCCTCCTGCATCTCCGGGATCGTGTCGTTGAGCTCGTTCATGACGTCCACCGCGAGCACCGTGTCGCTGGTCACGAACGGCGTGGCGAACATGATGTTCTGCAGCGGCATCTTGGACGGCTCCCAGAGGGCGCCGACCCAGCCCATGTCGGTCAGCCCGTCCTGGACCGCCTCCAGCGTGTCCTGGAAATTGTAGAGCGAGCCGCCGAAGGCCTCGGTCCACTCGATGCGATAGTCCGAGCCCATCTTCTCCAGCTCGGAGTTGGCATTGTCGACCACATGGGTCTTCAGGGCGCCGACCCACGCCACGGCGGTCGGATGGCTCGACGACATGGTGAGCCGGACGGTCTCTTCCGCCAGGGCTGCTCCACCGAGAACGGTGGCTGCCGCGAAGGCAACGGACGCGATCACAGACTTCATCTTGGTTCCCCTCCAAAAACGAATGGCGATCAGCCTATGCAATCGATTGCGTGTTCGCAAGCTGGGCAATTCCGCACACTGCCTGATTTTTTTGCAGCGCAGCAACTGCGTGGTATCCAGCGGGGGGCGACCGCCCCGAAAGGCCGAGACGTCGCGCAAGGGGGTCCAGAAATTTGCGGCCGAAGCAGCGAACAGGCGGCCCGGTCGCGACGCCGCCTCGATTCGCGTTATGATCCGTCCGCTCGGCCCGTCGTATCGGGGAGGTGGCTGATCGTGACAGGAGTGGTGACGATCCGCCGACAAGCGAACCAAGAACGCGAAAAAGCGAACCAAGAATGAGCAGGCGGACGACAGAAGCGGCAGCGCGCATTCGCCGCGAGATGGTCGAACACCTTTACGGCGAGATGTTCCCGGTCGTCTCGATCAGCGTGGCCTTCGCGATTCTCACAATCGCGATCGGCATTCGCGAGGCGGATCCGATCCTCTACGGCTTGGGTGCGTTTGGCGCGGTGTGGAGTGTCGGCCGCGTGGCCTCCATGCTGGCCTACAGGCACTATTACCAACCGCGCAACGCGGCGCAGTGGGAAAAGGGCTATGCGGTCGGGAGCGTCGGTTTCTCTGCCTGCCTGAGCCTGACGGTGGCGTACACCTTTCTCTACAGCGAACCGGAATCGCAGATCCTTTCGTCCGGCCTGCTGTTTGCCTATGGCGGCGGAATGGTCGCGCGTATCTCGCTGGTACCGTGGATCTGCACGCTCAACCTGACCATCCTCGCCGTTGTTCCCGGCATCGCCCTTCTGGTCACGCCGGACTACTACACGAAGTTTCTCCTGATCCTCCTTCTGCTCATGTATGGCGGAGGGCTGATGACCGTCGGGATCCTCTACAAAGCCGTCGAGGGCTTTGCCGACAGCCAGCGCCGGCTCAATCTGATGGCCAACACGGATTCCCTGACCGGCGTCCTGAATCGGACCGCCATGAACCAGCACATCGCCGAATGCGTGGCGCTGCAGGCCGACGACGAGTTGATCGCCGTCCACTTCATCGACCTCGACCGGTTCGGGGAGGTCAACGAAGCCCATGGCCACATTGTCGGCGACGAAGTATTGCGCATGGTGGCGGATCGGCTGCGGCTGATGAAGGCGCCGACCGACTTCGTCGCCCGCTACGGCGGTGACGAGTTCATCGTCATCCAGTCACACATCCGGGACCGGAAGGACGCCCAGGCGCTCGGCCAGACGATCGTGCAGGTGCTCTGCGAGCCGTATCAGATCGAGGACGTGACGATCGACATCGGTGCACGGGACGGCATTGCCGTGGCGGGCCGCAAGGTCGCCGACCTCAATGCACTCTTGGCGGCGTGCGGCAGGGCACTCCAGGCGGCCAGGACGGGCCCTGGTCATGTCGCCATGGTCGAGGTGGGGGCTCCCGACGTGAGCCAGCCGGCGAGCGGTGATGCCGCCCGCGCGGCGGTCTGACACCGCGGCGTGCCGAAGAGCGCGCGGTCGCCATGTGCCCGAGGCCGGCAACCGGAATCAACGCTGCGAGGGAGGGGTGGTGCCGCATGCCGGACTCGAACCAGCGACCCCATCATTACGAATGACGTGCTCTACCAACTGAGCTAATGCGGCTTGCCGGAGGGCGGATCGGTGCGCCGCCCTCGATCTGCGACGGGCTCCGTCGACGCGTGTGCGAAGCCGGACCGGGCGCAGGCATTGCGGGGATGTACCGGCAACGGACCGTCATTTCAAGAAGGCGCTGAAAAAAGCCTCGGGATGACGCGCTGGCCGGTCGGGTCAGGCGACCCGCTTGCCGTCCTTGTCGACGACCCGCTCGCCGTCTTCCTTCTCGAAGGCGCCCGTCTGGGGCGCGGGCAGGATGTCCAGGACGGTCTCGGAAGGCCGGCACAGCTTGACGCCGATCGGGGTGACGACGATCGGCCGGTTGATCAGGATCGGGTGCTCCATCATTCGGTCGATGAGCTCTTCGTCGCTCCACTTCGGATCGTCCAGGCCCAGCTCGTCATAGGGCGTGCCCTTGCGGCGGAGAAGATCGCGCACCGGGATGGCCATCCGTTCGATCAGGTCCACCAGCGTCTCCCGCGTCGGCGGCGTCTTCAGATACTCGATCACCTCGGGCTCCTCGCCCGTGTTGCGGATGAGGCCCAGCACGTTGCGCGAGGTGCCGCAGTTGGGGTTGTGGTAGATCGTGACGGTCATCGAAGGAATCCGTAATCGGCGAAGGGGCGATGCCGGATCCCGCAGGACCCGGCAGCCGGTGTCAGGCCTCGGGGAAGTGGGTGCGGGTGGCGTTGGCGAAGGCGACCAGCGACAGCATCACCGGCACTTCCACCAGCACGCCGACCACGGTGGCCAGCGCCGCCCCGGACCCAAGCCCGAACAGGCCGATGGCCACGGCAACCGCCAGCTCGAAGAAGTTGGAGGTGCCGATCATGGCGCAGGGGGCGGCGACGGTGAACGGCACCCGCCAGAACCAGGCCGCCGCGTAGGTGATCGCGAAGATGCCGTAGGACTGGATCAGCAGCGGGATGGCGATCATCACGATCAGCAGCGGCCGCTCGACGATGACGTGACCCTGAAAGCCGAACAGCAGCACCACGGTGGCCAGCAGGCCGATGATGGACACCGGCTTGATGGCCCCGGTGAAGCGGTCGACCGCGGCATCCGCGCTCTCGCCGCGCCGGGCGTGTCGGGTCAGCCATTGCCGGGTGGCGGCACCGGCCACCAGCGGGATCACCACATAGAGCACCACCGACAGGATCAGCGTCGCCCACGGCACCGAGATGTCGGTGACGCCAAGCAGGATGGCGACGATCGGGGCGAAGGCGAACACCATCACGATGTCGTTCACCGACACCTGAACGAGGGTGTAGGTCGCATCGCCGCGCACCAGCTGCGACCACACGAAGACCATCGCGGTGCAGGGGGCGGCGCCCAGCAGGATCAGGCCGGCGATATACTGCTGGGCATCGGCCGGCTGGATGAAGGGCGCGAAGATCACCTCGAAGAACAGCACGCCGAGGGCGGCCATGGTGAAGGGCTTGATCAGCCAGTTCACCACCAGCGTCAGAATCAGTCCCTTCGGCCGGTCGCCGATGTGCGACAGGCTGGAAAAGTCCACCGCCACCATCATCGGGTAGACCATCGCCCAGATCAGGATCGCGACGGGAAAGTTCACCGAGGCATATTCCAGCCCGGCCAGCCAGGAAAAGGTGCCCGGCAACAGGTTGCCCAGAACCAGGCCGGCGATGATCGCCAGCCCGACCCAGACCGAGAGCCATTTCTCGAAAATGCCGATCCCGCCCGGGGCGGGCGCAGCCACGGCAGCGTTCTGCGTAGACATCAAGACTATCCTGGATTTGCGGCGTCAGGCCGGCTCGGTGGTCGACGTCTGTCCGATCCGGTCGAGCTGGCGCTGCAGGCTCAGCTGGTCGAGCGAGGCGAGCGGAAGGGAGAGGAAGATCGAGATCCGCGAATTGAGCATGCGGAACGTGTCGGCGAAGGCGTAACGCCGCTCCGCCTCGCTGCCTTCCACCGTGGCCGGATCCGGCACGCCCCAGTGGGCCGTCATCGGCTGGCCGGGCCAGACCGGGCAGGATTCCGCCGCCGCCTGGTCGCACACGGTGAAGACGAAATCCATCACCGGCGCGCCGGGATCGGCGAACTCCGACCAGCTCTTGGAGCGCAGGTCGTCGGTGATGAAGTTGGTCTGCTTCAGGAGGTCGATGGCATAGGGGTGCACTCTGCCCTTCGGCTGGCTGCCGGCGGAGTAGGCGTTGAAGCGGCCAGCGCCGTCGCGGTTGAGAATGGCCTCTGCCAGGATCGAGCGGGCGGAGTTGCCGGTGCAGAGAAAGAGGACGTTCTTCGGGGCTTCGCTCATGTCTGTTCCTCAAGGTCCGGCTGGCCCGCCACCGCGTCGGTGCGGCAGGCCAGGGCATCGATCAGTTGGGTGCAAACCTCCGGACGACCCGCGCAGCAATCCTGCATCAGGTAGAGGAGCAGGGCCTGCATCCCCTCCAAGTCGACCCGATACTGTATGCTTCGTCCGTGACGCTCGGCCGACACCAGCCCCCCCCGGGTGAGTTGCCCCAGATGGGTGGAGAGGGTGTTGGCGAGCACGCCCGCCTCCTCCGCGATGGCACCCGCCGACAATCCTTCCGGCTCGTTGCGGACGAGCAGGCGGAACACGGTGAGACGCGTGGGGTGGGCAAGCGCCGTCAGGGCTTCGAGGGCATCCGTCTTTTCCATAATTCGAGAATACTCGAATAATCGAAACATGCAAGCGCGCCTCTGCACAAAGACAGGGTGCGTGGCGAGCGATCGCGTCTTGCCGAGCCGGCCGAAAAGCGGGGTCCGCGGCGATGCCGGTTGCGCAGGGATGCCTGCGCAGGATCGCGCAGGACTGCGCAGAAACGCGCACCGCTGCGCAGAACGTGCGCGGCGGCCATTTGGCGCCACCGCGCAGTCCGATGCGACAGGGGATGCGGCGGGTTGGAAGAGCCTAGCGGCCGCCTGAACCGGACGTCACGGTCGGGGTTGCGGTTCGGTTCGCCCGGACCCGGCGGACGCCTGCCGGCCGATCGTTGGTGGCAACGGTTGCGGGCGTCCCGGACGCGGGTGATCCGTTCGTCGCCGTCGCCGTCGCGGCGGCCGGTTCGGGGCGGGTCGACGGCAGCGGGTTCGGCAGGTCGGTCTGCGAGCCGCTCGCGGCAACCGGAAGAGGCGTCGGGCCCGGACCGGGGGGCGGGGTGCTGGCCTCTTCAGCCCCGGTGGCGGGGGCGTCTGGAACGGTCTCGGCGACCGGTCGCGCCGGCACGAAGCGCGGCTCGATCCGCTCCGCTTCAGGCGCCGGCGGTAGCGGAAGTTCGGGCGCGTCGCGGTCGTGGTCGACCAGCGGATCCGGCAGGTCGATCCGCCGCCAGGGCGGCAGTTCGGGCTCGAACGGGTTGTCCGGATCGGGCGCGGCGGCCGGCCCTGCGGATGCCGTCCTGGGCAGAAGGAGGCGGGCAAGACCCGCCGACAGGGCGGCTGCGGCGGCGCATGCGAAGGCGACCACCGCGAAGGTGCCACGCACGGCCTCGGCCCGGATGGCCTGCACGTCGGCGGGGCCGTCGACGGGCATGGCGAAGTCGGCGCGCGACAGGACCGAGGCCAGCTGCGGTGCCAGCTCGCCCAGAGTCTCCCGGTAGATCAGCGTTGCCGCGCCGCCGAGGGCGGCGACCGCCACCAGGCCGGCAAAGCGGGCGATCGTGTTGTTGACGGCCGAGGCCATTCCCGCCCGGCTGGCCGGCGCGCCCGCCAGCACCGCGGCCGAAAGCGGCGGCACCGCCAGCCCCATGCCGGCACCGAGGAGGGCAATGGCCGGCAGCACGCCGGTGGTATAGAGTTCGGCGCGAACGGCCACCGCCAGCGACGCGAACGCAACCGCCGCGACCGCGGCGCCGACGGCCAGCGGCAGGCGGCTTCCGAACCGGTCGACGATCGGGCCGGTCTGTCGGGCGACGAGGGCCATGGCGAGGCTGAACGGCAGGAAGACGGCGCCGCTTTCCGCGGCGCTGCGCCCGCTTCCCTCGATCAGGGCCACTGGCAGAAGGAAGAACAGCCCGCCGAGCGCCATGTAGAGCAGCAGGGTGACGATGTTGGCGCCTGTGAAGGTGCGGTTGAGGAAAAGGCCGACCGGCATCATCGGCGCCGAGGCGCCGCTCGCCTCCCACATCACGAACAGGACGAGGCCGACCAGGCCCGACAGGACCAGCGTCACCGGCACGAGCCCGCCGGACCCGGTTTCGATCCCGAACAGGGTCAGGCCGAGGGCCAAAAGGCCCATGGCGGCCAGCACGATGCCGCCGCCGAGAAGATCGAAGCGGCGGTCGTCGAGATCGGGAAAATCCACCGGCACGCGGTACTGGAGAAGGAAAAGGGCAGCTGCGGCGACGGGCAGGTTCAGGTAGAAGATCGCCCGCCACGACCAGACGTCGATCAGGAAGCCGCCGATGAACGGCCCGAGTGCGGCGGCGATGCTGGACCACGCCGCCCAGATGCCGATGGCCCGGCCGCGTTCCTCCTCCACGAAATTGGTGGCGATGAGCGCCAGCGCCCCCGGCACCATGACGGCCGCGGCAAGTCCCTGCAGACCCCTGGCGGCGATCAGCACATCGGCCCGCGGGGCCAGGCCGCAGGCTGCGGACGCCAGCGCGAACACCGCAATGCCGATGCGGAAGACGCGCCAGCGGCCGAAGGCATCGGCCGCAGCGCCACCCAGCAGCAGGAAAGCGGAGAGGACCAGCGCATAGCCGGCCGCGACCCATTGGACGGCGAGGAAGGAGGCGCCGAGATCCTCGCGCATCGCGGCCAGGGCGACCGCAACGGCCGTGGTGTCGATGAAGGCGAGGCTGGATCCGAGCACGGCGACGGCAAGCACGTACTTCTTCAGCTCGCGCGGGCACGGCTGCCAGTCGGTCTGTGCGGGAAGGAAGGTCCGGGAGAGCTGAGGCCCTGCGGTCATGTCTGCCCTTTCGGGCCTCCGTTCGATTGGCCCGGGACCTCGCGTGTCGGGGTCCGGGCGCGGCGCGGTGATGCTGTCACGGGGTGCGGGAAAGACACGGCGAAAAGGCGGCGGCGGGACGCCCGGTTCCGGACCGCCTTGAACCATGCTTCATGCACCCACTTTCGCTCCATCGTGCGGGCGCAGCCTTTCGATTTGGTGGATGCGGAAGGCGCAATCCGGCCGGAACCGTGGGTGGAGGCCCGCTCGGGGCCGGAAACCGTTGACTTCGGTCCGCTCGGGCTATCGAATACCGGCAGCCGCGGGGGCGCTCCCCGGCGGGAGGACAACAGAAGGCCACAATTTTTAAAGGGAGCCTTATGATGAAACGGACCATTGCCGCGCTCGCGGCCTCGGCGATCCTCGCCGGCACGGGCCTCGCCACGGCGCAGGACCAGCAGTTCATCTCCATCGGCACCGGGGGCGTGACCGGTGTGTACTATCCGACCGGCGGCGCCATCTGCCGTCTGGTCAACCGCGACCGCAAGGAGCACGGCATCCGCTGCTCGGCGGAGTCCACCGGCGGTTCGGTCTACAATATCAACAACGTCCGCTCCGGCGAGCTGGAGTTCGGCGTCGCCCAGTCCGACTGGCAGTATCATGCCTACAACGGCACCTCGAAGTTCGAGGACCAGGGTCCGTTCGAGAAGGAGCGGGCGGTGTTCTCGGTCCATCCCGAGCCGTTCACCCTCCTCGTGCGTGGCGATTCCGGCATCGAGGGCTTCGAGGACCTAAAGGGCAAGCGCGTCAACGTCGGCAATCCCGGCTCCGGTCAGCGCGCGACGATGGAAGTCGTGATGGACGCCTTCGGCATGTCCATGGACGATTTCGCCCTCGCCACCGAGCTCAAGGGCTCCGAGATGGCGCAGGCTCTCTGCGACGGCAACATCGACGCCATGATCTACACCGTCGGCCACCCGGCTGCGGCGATCCAGGAAGCCGTCAACTCGTGTGACGTGCAGCTCGTCGACGTGGCCGGTGAGCCGATCGACAAGCTCGTTGCCGACAACCCCTACTACCGCGTCGCCACCATTCCGGGCGGCATGTACAAGGGCAACGACGAGGACACCACGACCTTCGGCGTGGGCGCGACCTTCATCACGTCTGCGGACGTGTCGGACGACGTGGTCTACGTCGTCGTGAAGGCGGTCTTCGACAACTTCGACCAGTTCAAGCAGCTGCATCCGGCCTTCGCCAACCTGAAGGAAGAGCAGATGGTCAAGGACGGTCTCTCTGCCCCGCTGCATGACGGCGCGAAGAAGTACTACACCGAGCGCGGCTGGATGTAAGTCCGGCCTTATCGGGCGCGGTCTTTCGGGACCGCGCCCGATTGCTTTCTGCCGAAGCGCTCGGGCGGTCGCCTGAGGCACAACGTCCAAGAACAACAAGGCGAGGGGTGTGCGGATGACGGTCGAGCAGACGGCGCATCGGGTCGACGCGGAATCCCTGGTTGCAGCCACCGATTCCGGAGCGCGTTCGCCGGACGGCTGGCAGCGCCTGCTGATCCCGGTCACCGCCTTCGTCTGGGCGCTGTTCCAGCTCTATGTCGCCTCGCCGCTGCCGTTCATCCTTGCGCAGGCGCTCGACCTGCCGCTGGTTCTCAACAACACCGAAATCCGCATCGTCCATCTGGCGTTCGCGCTGGTGCTCGCGGCGTTTGCCTACCCGCTTCTCAAATCGAGTTCCCGGCGCTCGATCCCCTGGTACGACTGGATCCTCGCGCTGCTCGGCGCGTCCGCCTGTCTCTACCTCTTCGTCTTCAAGGACCAGATCGCCGACCGCGCCGGCCTGCCCACCGACTGGGACCTGATCATGTCGACCATCGGCATGCTCATCCTGGGCGTGTCGGTGTTCCGCTCGCTGGGCCTGCCGCTGCTGATCGTCGCCTCCGTCTTCGTGCTCTACGTGTTCTTCGGCTCCGCCGACTGGATCCCGGGCACGCTGCAGTGGAAGGGCGCGTCCTACGGCAAGGCCATGTGGCACTACTGGATGCAGACGGAGGGCGTGTTCGGCGTCGCCCTAGGCGTGTCCGCCACCATGATCTTCCTGTTCGTGATGTTCGGCGCGATCCTGGAGAAGGCCGGCGCCGGCAACTTCTTCATCAAGATCGCCTTCTCGCTGCTCGGCCACCTGCGCGGCGGGCCGGCCAAGGCGGCGGTGCTGGCCTCCGCGATGAGCGGCCTCTACTCGGGCTCGTCCATTGCCAACACGGTGACCACCGGCACCTTCACAATCCCGCTGATGAAGAAGACCGGCTTCCCGCCGGAGAAGGCCGGCGCGGTCGAGGTGGCCTCGTCCACCAACGGCCAGCTCACGCCACCGGTCATGGGTGCCGCCGCCTTCCTGATCTCCGAATTCACCGGCACGCCCTACACCGAGCTGATCAAGAACGCGCTGCTTCCGGCGCTGATCTCCTACATCGCGCTGGTCTACATCGTGCACCTGGAGGCGCTGAAGCTCGGCCTTGCCGGCATGAAGCGGCCGCCGAGCCACGTCCGGCTGATGACCAAGCTCATCGGCTTTCTGACCGGCTTCATCGGCCTCGCGGTGCTGGCCGGCCTGGTCTATTACGGCCTCGGCTGGATCGCCGACGCGTTCCCCGGCATGGGCCTGTGGGGCGCGGCGCTGACCTTCCTGGTGGCCTATCTCGTCCTGCTCTGGATCGCCGCGAAGCGGCCCGATCTCAAGGTCGACGATCCCGACGCCCCGGTGGAGGAACTGCCGCGCGCCGGCGACGTGGCGCTGACCGGCCTCTACTTCCTGCTGCCGATCGTGATCCTGATCTGGTGCATCATGATCGAGCGGCTGTCGCCGGCGACCTCTGCCTTCTACGCCACGGTTGCGATGATCTTCATCGCGCTTACCCAGCACCCGCTGAAGGCGTTCTTCCGGGGCACCGGAAACTTCGCGGCGGAGGCGGCGCGCGGCGTCAACGAGTGGATCGCGGGCATGATCTCCGGCTCGCGCAACATGATCGCCATCGCGGTGGCGACGGGTGCTGCCGGCGTGATCGTCGGCACCATCTCGCTCACCGGCGCCCATCAGGTTATCGGCGAGTTCGTCGAGTTCGTCTCCGGCGGCAACCTGATGGTCATGCTGGTGCTGGTGGCCATCATGAGCCTGATCCTGGGCATGGGCCTGCCGACCACCGCCAACTATATCGTGGTGTCGTCGCTGATGGCGCCGGTGATCGTCACGCTCGGTGCCCAACAGGGACTGATTGTGCCGCTGGTGGCCGTCCACCTGTTCGTCTTCTATTTCGGCATTCTCGCCGACGACACGCCACCCGTTGGCCTTGCCGCCTTCGCGGCGGCGGCGATCTCCGGCGGCGATCCGATCAAGACGGGTATCCAGGGCTTCACCTACGATATCCGCACCGCGCTGCTGCCCTTCCTGTTCCTGTTCAACACGGAACTTCTGCTGATCGGGGTGGGGCCGCTGGAGGCGCTGGTCGTCTTCATCGTCGCTGTGGTGGCGATGCTCCTGTTTGCCGCGGCGACCCAACGCTACCTGCTGGCACCCATGCGCTGGTGGGAGGTCGTGGCGGTGCTTCTGATCTCCTTCACCCTGTTCCGGCCGGGCTTCTGGCTGGACAAGGTGCAGCCGCCCTACATCTATTCGCCCGGCACCCAGGCGGAAGAGATCGCGGCCAACCTGCCGGCCGATGCGCAGCTGCGCATGACCATCGAGGGGACCGACTTCAACAACCCGGACGAGCGGGTGACGAAGACCTTCATGGTGCCGCTCGGCGAGCCGGGTGACGGGGCCGCGCGCCTCGACCGGGAGGGCCTGACCCTGTTCCCCGACGGCGATCAGATCACGCTGGACGAGCCCTTCCCGGGGACCCCCTTCTTCCGGCTGGCGCAGGAGCTGGACTTCTACGCCGACGAGCCGGTTGTGGTGGAAAGCGTCGCGGTGCCGGCGGAGCGGATGCCGAAGGAGCTCTTCTACATCCCGGCGCTTCTCCTGCTCTTGATCGTGCTGTGGTCGCAGCGCCGCCGTCAGACGGTTCCGGCGTTCTGAACGAGACTGCCAAGCCGAGGGAGGCCGGCGTGTACAAGAAGATCCTGTTGCCGATCGATCTGAACGACACCACCACGGGCCGCAAGGCGCTGGCCACGGCCGCGGCGATGGCGAAGACCTTCGGCTCCGAACTGCACGTGCTGGCGGTGGTGCCGAGTTTCGGCATGTCGATCGTCGGCAGCTTCTTCCCGCAGAACTTCGAGGAAAAGGCGCTGGAAAAGGCGAAGGAGCAGCTGGGCGCCTTCATGGATGCCGAGCTGGGTCCGGAGATCGAGGCCGTCGGCCACGTGGCGCACGGCTCCATCTACGAGGAGATCCTGCACGCCGCGAAGAAGCTCGGCTGCGACCTGATCGTGATCGGCGCCCACCGGCCGGAGCTGCGCGACTACCTGCTCGGTCCCAACGCCGCCCGCGTGGTGCGCCACGCGCCCCAGTCGGTGATGGTCATCCGCGACTGACGCGGCTCACTTGGCGCAGCGGCGGATTGCCGCCGGCTGGCGTTGCGCCGTCGGATCCCGCTGGACGCGGTCAACGCCGCTTCGCATAGTCTGGTCTCGGATCAACAACGAGGCCCTGCCATGCCGTCCCCCCACGTCTTCCCGCGCCACACCAAGGCCGAGCTGCCGGTCGCCGTTGGCGGCGACGGCTGCTTCCTGATCGACGCGGCCGGCAAGCGCTATCTCGATGCTTGCGGCGGCGCGGCGGTGTCTTGCCTCGGCCACTCCGACAAGGCGGTGGTGGACGCCATCAAGGCGCAGCTCGACGCGCTGCCCTACGCCCACACGTCCTTCTTCACCACCGAGGCGGCGGAGCAGCTAGCGGACCGGCTGGTGGCGCGCGCGCCGGATGGGATCGAGCGGGTCTATTTCGTCTCAGGCGGCTCGGAGGCGGCTGAATCGGCCATCAAGCTCGCCCGGCAGTACTTCCTGGAAAAGAGCGAGCCGAAGCGCGCCAACATCATCGCCCGCTGGCAGAGCTACCACGGCAACACACTGGGCGCGCTGGCCGCCGGCGGCAACCGCTGGCGCCGGGCCCAGTTCGAGCCGCTGCTCACAGACGCCATGCACCATGTCGATGCCTGCCACTATTGGCGCTGGGCCGAGCCGGGCGAGAGCGAGGAGGACTATGGGCTCCGCGTCGCCGACCAGCTCGAGGCGAAGATCCTGGAGCTCGGTCCGGAGACGGTCGCCGCCTTCATGGCCGAGCCGGTGGTGGGCGCCACCATGGGCGCGGTGCCGCCGGTTCCGGGCTACTTCAAGCGCATCCGCGATATCTGCGACCGCTACGGCGTGCTCCTGATCCTCGACGAGGTGATGTGCGGCATGGGCCGCACCGGCACGCTGTTTGCCTGCGAGCAGGACGGTGTGGTGCCGGACATGCTGCTGATCGCCAAGGGGCTCGGCGCCGGCTACCAGCCGATCGGCGCGACACTGGTGTCGCGGGACATCTACCAGGCCATCGAGGGCGGCTCCGGCTTCTTCCAGCACGGCCATACCTATATTGGCCACCCCACCGCCTGCGCCGCTGGTCGCGCCGTGCTCGACCAGATCGAGGGCCGCGACCTGCTGGCCAACGTCAATGCGGTGGGCGCGCACCTGAAGGCGGCGCTCCAGGAGCGGTTCGGCCAGCATCCGAATGTCGGCGACGTGCGCGGCCGGGGCCTTTTCCTGGGGCTGGAGCTGGTCGCCGACCGGGAAACCAAGGCGCCGTTCGATCCGTCGCTGAAGCTCAACGCCGCCATCAAGAAGGCGGCGATGGCGAACGGACTGATGGTCTATCCGATGGGCGGCACGGTCGACGGCGAGGCCGGCGACCATGTGCTCATTGCGCCGCCCTTCATCCTCACCGAGGGCGAGGCCGACATGGTGGTCGACCGTCTCGACAAGGCGATGGCGACCGCGCTGGAGAGCGTTGCCCGCTGAAGGCGGAGGGGGCTGGCTGGCCCCCCCCCTGAGCCGGATCACACGTCGCGCAGCTTCACCACAAGTCCGACCGTCAGGCCGAACAGCAGGTGGCCGGCAAGCGAGGCCCAGGCGAGCGGAATGAAGCCCAGGAAGGGCGGCAGCCCGGCGATCAGGTGCGCCATCACGAAGAGCGCGAAGGTCCAGAGCCCGACGCCGTAGGCAAGCGCCGTCAGCCACCAGGGCAGGCCCGGCAGGACCGCGCGCTGCAGCGGCCGCGCGATGAAGAGATAGCCGAGCGGATAGGCGACGACGCCGACGAAGGCATGGATCGCCTCGGCGAGCACCCAGTTCTGGAAACCGAAGACGCTCTGCACGAGTGCGGCCGGCTGGAGCGGCCCGCCGACGAGAAGCGGCGTGATCAGCCGCGCCCATACCTCCCAGGTAAGGTCGGCCGCGACGCCGGCGACGAGGGCGGTGATCAGGGTCGCTCCCACAAGGGGTGGGAACAGCGAAGATTGGCGGTATGCGGACGTGCTGTCGGATGTCATGGGAAGCCCCCCGTTGACGTGTCGTCGAAACCGGCGCGGGCCAGGCGGTATCTCCTGCCGCATCCCAGTCGATCCGATGTAATCACGCGTCCGGTATTTTAAGGAGCCCGGCGCCGGATCGCACGCAATGGTGAGCCGGCGTTATGCCACGTTGATCGGTGGCCCCGGGCGTGACCGGTTGCAGATTGCGTCGCCGACGCCTGCGCAGCCTGGGCCGTCGGGCGAGGCCGTGAGTAGTCTTGGCCCAGTGGTGCGGACGGCGCGCGAGCTCGATTACAGCGATGACCAGCGCCGCAGCCATGGCCAGCCAGTAAAGGGGCAATTCGGCGAGCCGCCAGGGCGGGATGGCGAGCCCGCGCAGCCGCATCGCCCGGACCGACAGGGCTGCCGTGGCGGAAAACCCGAGAACGAACACCGTGCCGTTTAAGCCGATCGCCAGCATCGGCCAGAGGCCATCGCCGCCGACGAGCGGCAGAACGCCGGCCAGGTGGGCCAGCATGAAGGCCAGGCAGAGCGGAAAGGCGAGGATGGCGAGCAGGCTGCCCAGGATGAGCGACTGGAAAACGGTGATCTTGGCGAACGTCCGGGTCCGGCCGAACCGGCCGGGCCGGCGCATGTGGACCCACCACGTCTGCATCCAGCCCTTCAGCCAGCGCGACCGCTGCCGCATCCAGGCCCGCATGTGAAGCGGCGCCTCCTCGTAGGTGGTCGAAGCGATGAGGCTCATTTCGTAGTCGAACCGGGTCAGTCGCACGCCGAGGTCGGCGTCTTCTGTCACGTTGTAGGGGTCCCAGCCGCCCAGCCGGAGGAGGACCGCGCGCCGGAAATGGTTCGAGGTGCCGCCAAGCGGAAAGAACAGCCTGTACCGGGCGAGCCACGGCAGCAGCACGTCGAACAGGCAGGCATACTCGAGGGCGAACATGCGGGTGATCCAGGTGTCCCGCGCGTGGTCGATGGCCAGCCGGGCCTGAAGACAGGCGAGGCGCTCGCCACCCGCGGCAAAGGTCTCCGCGGCGATGCGCAACTGGGCCGGGTCCGGCCGGTCCTCCGCATCGAAGATGGTAACGAGGGAGCCGGTGGCGACCGACAGACCAGCGTTGAGGGCTTTCGGCTTGGTCCGCGGCCCTTCGGCGGGGACCCTCAGGGTCCGGTGACCTTCTGGCAGCGCGCGGGCCTCGAAAGCGGCGCGGGTCTCGGCGTCGTCAGGCTCCAGCAGGTAGAGGATCTCCAGCCGGTCGCGGGGATATTCGAGCCGGTCCAGGCAGCGGACGAGCGCCGGGACGGAGGCAGCCTCCCGGTAGAGCGGCACCAGCACCGAATAGGCCGGGAGCGAGCCGTCGCGGAGCGGCCTGCGCGGCGGGGCGTAGGCGACGACCGAAGGGGCCACGCTTGCCGCGCCGCGCGTCGCCGCCAGCGCCAGAAGCACGCTTCCCATGAACCCGGACAGGATCATCGGAACGGCCTGCGGAACCGCGATCGCTCCCAGCGCCGCGGCGGCGGCCAGGGGTGGAGCGATGAGCCGTTGAGCCGGCGACAGGACCCGGCGCGCCGATAGCGCCGGCGGCAATCCAAGATCCCATTGTGGCGCGGACTGCTGCCGCGTTGCGCGCCGGGCGCCGTTGCCGGCGCGAATGGCATCGGCGTGGGTGAAGACGAGGCAGAGGGCTGCGGCCGAGCGTGTGCAGGCGGCGGCGGTCAGGTTCGCCAGCTGGTCGCGCGACGGCACCAGGGCGAGCAGTGCCTGCCCGTCGCCGTGAACGGTGCACGCCTGATCGGGCAGCGTCTCGACCAGGCGCGCAAAGCGGGTGCTGTCGCAGGGGACGAGCGTTTCGGCGTAGGGAAGGCCGAGCCAGGCTGCGAGCCGGGCGCTCTGGCCGGCGGACAGGAGGCCGGTTCGCCCTGTGTCGGTCGCGGGCGTGGGACGCCCGGCCATATGGTGGCCCATCTCGGCGTGGGCGTCGGCCGCGCGAAGGATTTCGTCGGGCGTCGCGCCGGCCACGCTGCGGGCCACGGCGGCCCTGAGAGTTGCCTGCCGGGCCAGCAGCAGCCGTCCGCGTGCGCTGTCGGCGATGGCGGAGAGACGATCGGCCGCGATGAGGCGCGCCGTCTCCACGGCGAGCACCACGATGGGACCTTCGGTTGTGTGGCCGATCCTCAAGGGATCGATCTGCGCCCGTGCGACATGGGGCACGAGGGACAGCGCACGGTCGGCAGTGAGCGTCAGATCCCGGTCCGTCGCGACGATCATGCCGAACCGGGATGCAAAGTGTTGCAGCGTGTCGGACTGGGAAGGCGGCGGCCGGGCCGGGCGGGTCCTTAAGCGGGGGGAGATTTCGGCCCGGCTGTGCCGATCAAAAGGTGTCCGTAAGCCTTCAATCGGAGTGCGCGATAGACCCTGTCCTGCTCCCCCGTCCACGCGCGCCTCCCTCGACAGCAATCAAAGATTGCATTGATGGCCGAGGAATCGCAATCATAGAATGCCTAAATCGGGAATACGCCTTTTGATTGATGCAGCTTGGGCCGGCGGCGACAGCGGCGCTTGCGCGGAGGGCAGGTCGTCGTACAGGCAGCGCCCGCTCAGGCGCCGCCGCGGCCGTCGTCGCTGACATAGGCGACGCGCAGGAGGTTGGTGGCGCCCGGAGTGCCGAAGGGAATGCCGGCGAGCGTGATCAGACGCTGACCGGGCCGGGCGAACTTCTCCTGGAAGGCCACGGCACAGGCGCGATCGACCATGTCGTCCACGTCACGGGCATCGGGGCTGACCACGCAGTGGAGGCCCCAGACCAGCGCCAGCCGTCGAGCCGTCGCCCTGACCGGGCTGACCACGACCATGGGCGCGGAGGGCCGTTCGCGCGAAACGCGCAGCGCCGTGGCACCGGACGAGGTGTAACAGACGATCGCCGAGAGGTTCAGCGTATCGGCGATCTGGCGGGCCGCGGCGGCGATCGCGTCGGCGCCGGTGGGCTCCGGCGCGATGCGCTGGGCGGCGATGATGGTCGCGTAGTTGTCGTCCAGCTCCACCTCGGTGGCGATGTGGTCCATGGTCTGGACCGCCTCGACCGGGTGCTGGCCGGCCGCCGATTCCGCCGACAGCATGACGGCGTCGGCGCCCTCGAACACGGCGGTTGCCACGTCGGACACCTCGGCGCGCGTCGGCGTCGGGGAGCTGATCATGCTTTCCAGCATCTGCGTGGCGACGACCACCGGCTTGCCGGCGCGCCGCGCCGCGCGGGTGATCCGCTTCTGCAGGCCCGGCACCTTTTCCAGCGGCATCTCCACGCCCAGGTCGCCACGGGCGACCATCAGGGCGTCGGACAGCTCGATGATGTCGTCCAGCCGCTCGATCGCCTGCGGCTTCTCGATCTTGGCCATCACTCCAACCCGGCCGCGGGTGATCTTGCGGACCTCGGCCAGGTCTTCCGGACGCTGGATGAAGGAGAGCGCCACCCAGTCCACCTTGGACTCCACGACGGCGTCGAGATCGCGGCGGTCCTTCTCGGTCATGGCCGACAGGGCGAGCGTGGTGTCGGGAACGCTGACGCCCTTGCGGTCGGAGACGGTGCCCGCAACCTCGACGGTCGCCTCCACCCAGGCTTCGCCGACCGCCGAGACGACGAGCTTGACCTTGCCGTCATCGATCAGCAGCCGGTGACCGGGCTCGAGCGCTTCGAGAATTTCGGGATGGGGGAGCTGGACGCGCGTCGCGTCGCCCGGTGTGGTGTCGGCGTCGAGCCGGAAGGTCGCGCCTTCCTCCAGCTCGGCCTTGCCGTCGCCGAAGACGCCGAGCCGGAGCTTCGGTCCCTGAAGGTCGGCAAGGATGCCGATGGGACGTCCGACGGTGTCTTCCACGCTCCGGATGGCCGCCACCAAGCCGCGCATCTTGGCGTGGTCGGTATGGCTCATGTTGATGCGGAAGACGTCCGCACCTGCCCGGAAGAGGGCTTCGATGGTGGATTCGTCAGAGGAGGATGGGCCGAGGGTCGCAAGAATCTTGGTGCATCGCGACCGCCTCATTTGCCACCCATTCCTGATCGGGACTGTTCTGTGAGGTGAACGGTCCAGGAGACCTGCTCACCCGTGTCGATCTCGACGAAGCCCGTGCGCTCGAAGCCGCGCGCCAGGCAATCCTCGATACCGGTGATCGTAAACTCTTTCTCCCGCGTGCACATGAAGGCCGAGCCGCTCCACTCGCCGCCCTGCACATAGTCCAGCGCGTAAAGATAATAGTAGCGGGCGCTCAGGGGCCCTTCGAGCAGGACTTCGCAGCTCTGACCCGGCAGGTTCCACCAGCCTTCGCTGATCCAGCTTTCAGCGTTCTTGTAGCCGACGGCAACACCGACCTGATCGTCGGTCTTGTTGCACAGCCTCAGGTCCGCCGCCGCGGGAGCCGCGAAGCCGGTTGCCGAAGCCGCCAGGATGCACATCGTGCCCAGAGCGGAGAGAAGATGTCGTGGAAGGCGCTGCATGCTGCGTTCGCCGGGTCCCAAACCTCTTTTTGCAACGCGTGGCCGCTCGGACCGAGGCCAGTTTTTGCGGATTTCGTGCCAGATTGTCAACGCGCCGCAACCACTGTTTGCCGCAACCGAACGGTCAATCGATCGGTCGCATCGCTACGCCCGAACCAACGCTGCATGGTCGGATACTAGATGCCCCCCGGATGGTTAATGATCCCTTTCTTCCGAGTGAGGCCATATTTTGACGGAGACCTGCGGAAGCCGTCCAGCCGGCCATCCGGCAGTGGATAAGCCGTCAGCGTTTCGAAACGCGGGCCCGGCGAGGCCGCGCGACCCAGAGGCCGGCGACAATGGCTGCACCGCCGAAAGCCTGGGCCGCTGACAGCGCCTCGCTCAGGACCAGCCAGCCGGCGATCGCCGCGGTGAGCGCTTCCAGGAACATCACCAGGGAGGAGAAGGCCGCCGTCAGGTGGCCAAGGGCGAACGAAAGCAGGCCCTGGCCAGCGGAATGGGCCAGCAGAGCCAGCGCCAGAAGCGACGCCAGCCCCGCCCACGAGCTGGGCAGCGTCTTGTCCTCCATGACGACGGCGACCACGAACAGCACGGCGGCCGTCACCAGCCCACTGCGGAACATGAGCAGGCCGGGCGGGGCGGATCGGCGCGCGACGCGCATGGCCAGCACGTAGGCGCCGAAGAACATCGAGGTGATCACGCCGAATCCGTCGCCGTCGAGCCGTTCCGGGGCATAGGAGTAGCTGAAGCCGATCAGGAGGGCCGCGCCAAGCAGGCAGAGGAGCAGGCCCGAGACGGCCTCTCGCGGCACCGCTTCGCGGATCACCAGGCCGGAGGCAAGGATGACCCAGACGGGCGCCATGGTGGCGAGGAACGTCGCGTTGGCGACGGTCGTGTGCATGATCGCCAGATGCCAGAAGACCAGGTCTCCGGCGAAGAAGAGGCCGGCCAGGACGGTCGCCCGCGTCCAGGGCGGGGCGTCTCCGTCGCGCCGCCCGCCCACCTCGATCCGGGTCCAGAGCCACAGCGCCGGAAGCGCGAGCATGACCCGCCAGAAGGCGCTGGTGAGCGGGCCGACATCGGCGAAGCGCACGAACAGGGGCGAGACGCCGAGCGCCACGGCGCCCGCAACCAGGCACAGCATGGAAACCGCCACGCGGGAGACGTTGGACGACGGCTCGGTGGCGGGAAGGACGGGCGGGGTCAAGGAAGGCTCCGTCTGCCAAGGATCCTCCCCCTCCTAGACCATTTCGCCCCTGGACCGAAGCAAAGCGTCGAGCGGCAAACACCGAGGCGTGACGGCGCTTGCGCCTGGGGGCTTTCCGGATCCCGGTCGCGATCTCTATGGTTGAGGCAAAGGCGCTGGGGCACCCGCAGCCGACACGGAGACCGACATGACCGACCTGACCGAGATCGACGCCCAGACCCAGACCGAACTCGAAGCGGCCGTCTTCCGGCGGCTTGTGGCGCATCTGCGCGAGCGCACGGACGTTCAGAATATCGACCTGATGAACCTCGCCGGCTTCTGCCGCAATTGCCTGTCGAACTGGTACCAGGACGCGGCCGCCGAGAAGGGCATCGAGATCGAGCGCGCTGCGGCGCGTGAGCGGGTCTACGGCATGCCCTACGAGACGTGGAAGGAGCGCCACCAGACGCCGGCCACCGCCGACCAGCAGGCCGCCTTCTCGTCGTCGCAGACGCACGGCTGAACGCCGGGCCGGCGCCGGCCGGTGGCTGCGGCTTGACCGGATCGCTGGCGTGAGTCAGGAAACCGGGCTGCCGGCGCGCCCCGTGGAGCCAGATGTCGCGATCTGAACGAATGCTTCACCGGTTGCACGCTAGACCCGTACTCCGCCCATGCGCAGCGCACCGCGCCGCGCGGGTGATCAACGGGCCGGCATTCCCGGAAACAGGGGGCCGGCTGCAACGGATTTCGGTGGAAGGGTCACCTTCCCGGTCGAATGGAAAGGGAACCGCATCATGAGCAATCCTGGCGGTGTGGCCGGAGACCAGCTCCGGGCCTTCATCGAGCGCATCGAGAAGCTCGAAGAGGAAAAGCAGACCATCGCGGATGACATCAAGGACGTTTACGCCGAGGCCAAGGCCAACGGCTACGACACCAAGATCATGCGCACGGTGGTGCGGCTGCGGAAACAGGATTCCGCCGAGCGCCAGGAACAGGAAGCGCTCCTGGATCTCTACATGCACGCGCTGGGCATGGTGCGGATGGAAGGCGACGAGACCTCGTCGGCGGCCTGAGCCCGCAACCGTCGTCCGGCCGGACGAGACGCGACTGCCAAGAACCGCCTGGCCCTCCGCCGGGCGGTTTTTCGTTGGTGGCCGCGTGGACGAGGGACGTGGCTGGTGTGCGTTCGGGCCGCGAAGCCGACTACTGCCGGGCGGCGTAGGCCTGGGTGATGTAGACCTGCGGGATGCCTTCGAACCGGTCCGTGCGCAGGCCGCCGGAGCCGCCGTCGAGCGTGCCGGAGCCGCCCATCAGGCGGCTTGACGCCGTGATCATGCCGATCTGACCCTGGTGGGGATGCGAGAGCCAGGCGAACTGCATGGTCCGCATGGAGCTGTCGCCCATCAGGAAGCGTGAGTCGTCGCGGTTCGGAGCGCCGAAGAAGGTGGCCGTAGGATCGTCGCCGGGCGCCGGCGCGATGTCGGCCGTGACAGTCGGCGTGGCCGGTGGGGTCGGGGCCTGGGCGGGCGATCCGTCGACCATGGCCGCCGTGGCGGAGAGGACGTTCTCGATGCTGTCGGAGCCTTCGGCGGCGCTGGCATAGCCGAAGACCGGGATGTCCGAGCCGCCGTCGAGGCGTTCGCGCAGGCTGGCGAGGGCCGCCTCCTGGCTGGCGGTTTCCGTCAGCGGCGCGGCGTAGTCCGGTCGGGGCTTCGGCAGGGCTGCCACGAGCACCGCCTCGGGCGTCGGCGCATCCTCGGGCGTGATCTCAGGCGCCGGCGACGGGATCGCGGGAGCCTCCTCGGGCGCCGGACCGTTGTCGGGGCTCGCGATCACCGGGCGGACGGTGGGAACCGGCGGAGGTGCGCTCGGAGTTTCGGCGGCGGCCGGAGCAGCCGGGGCCGCCGGAGCGGGCGCGCGGCGGGCGGCGGGCACCTCGTCGTCCGGCGCCGTCAGGTTCACCCCGGGCAGAGCGGAGGAGGTCGTAGTGCGCACCGGGCGGGCGCGCTCCTCGGCCGTCAGCTCGCGCTCGACGGTGTCTTCCACGTCGTCGTCGTCCCGGTTCAGCAGGGCGGCGATGATGTTCTTGCCGGAACCCGATCCCGCCTCGGCGCGCACCAGCGTGTCGCGCCGGCTGTCGCCGCCACCGAAGAAGCTGCCGATGCCGCCGCCGGAAGAGGCGACGCGGGTGCGCTGTCCGCGGTCGCGGGCCGCGAGCTCGGCCTTGGCGAGTTCGTAGCCCTTGAGCGGCTTGCCGTCGGACGGCAGGTGCACCGTCTTGCCGTCGGGGAACAGCGCCATCAGCTGCGAGCGCGTCATGCGCGGCCAGGCGCGGACGCTGCCGGTGTCGAGGTGAACGAACGGGTTGCGCGAATTCGGGTAGTAGCCGACGCCGCCGACCTGCAGCTTGAAGGCGGCCTTGCGGATCTGCGCGGTCGACACGCCGGGGATGTAGAAGTCGGTCGCCTTGCCGGCCATGTGCTGGCTGAACTTGGCGACGCCGCGCGAGCGCGAGCGCAGCATGTTGTTGGTCGCCGGCGACCGGTAGGCAGACACCACGTGAATGGTCTTGCCCTTGCCGACACTGTTCTGGATCTCCCAGAGAAGGTCGAACAGCTCCGGATCCATGTCGATGGATTCGTTGCGGCGCCAGTCGCGCAGGAAGCGGTTGAGCTCGGTAAGCGCCGACGGGACGTAGCGGCCGTTGCGCTTGTAGGTGACCTTCAGCTTCTCGCCGGTGTGCGTGAAGAAGAGATCCAGGGTCCGGTTGCGCGCGGCGTTGGCCTCGGGCGCGCTGGTCAGCGCGACGGTGAAAGCAAGGGCCAGTGCCGTCGCGGCATTGCGGACTTTGCGCATGGTGGAGAAACGACCAATCCCGTTCGATAGCTGGTCCAAGACGCAGTCCTTGGCTCGTAAGCGACAGCTTCAATCCCGAACCCTGCAGATAGGGCGGAACGGGTTAAGGAGGATTTACCGTAATGCACAGCCGATGAAAAGCCGACCCCACGGCGCGCCGCGGTGCAGGGCGCTTTGCCGCCCGCTCGTGATGCGGATCCTCCCGGAGCGATCAATTCCGGCCGATGCGGGCGCTTTTGTGGCGAACGGGCCTTGGGGGTGCACTTTGTGGTGGAGCGCCGCGCCGCGACCGGCAGGTATCCCGCGCGTCCGTGCCTCAGTCGGCGGCGTCCAGCAGCTTCGCCAGCCGGCGGTCGTGGCCGTAGATGTCGGAGAAGTGGACCAGCGCGCCGTCATCGTCGACCCATTCGGTGAAATAGGCGAGATGGACCGGGATGTGCCGGTCGAGGTTCAGATAGCGTTCGCCGCCACCGATCAGCTTCTTCAGCTGGGCCGCGTTCCAGTGCTGCTCCTCCGCCAGGAGAGCGTCGGCGAAGTCCAGCGGCTGGTCGACCCGGACGCAGCCGTGGCTGAGCGCCCGGACCTGCCGCGAGAAGAGGTTCCGGCTCGGCGTGTCGTGCAGGTAGACCGCGTGCTTGTTGGGGAACATGAACTTGATGTTGCCCAGCGCGTTGCCGCGGCCCGGCTTCTGCCGGATGCGGACGTTCCGCAGGGCGGCGGGGCTCCAGTTGACCGAGGCCGGGTTGACCACCTTGCCCTTGTAGACCGCCTCGTAGCCGCGCTTGGCGAAGTAGCCGGACGGGTTCTTCTGGATCGACGACAGCATCTCCTTGCTGGCGATGGAGTAGGGCACGTTCCAGTAGGGATTGACGACGATGTGCTCGATCTCGTCGGTGAAGATCGGCGTCGGATTCTGCGGCTTGCCGACGATGACCCGGCCCTCGTAGGCCACGGTCCCCTCGCGAAGGATGCGGACCTTGTAGGCGGGAATGTTCACGAAGACGCTGGTGGCGCCGAGCTCGCGCGGCATCCAGCGCCAGCGCTCCATGTTGACCAGAATGCCGGTTTCCGGATCGCCGCCGAGGCCGCGGTTGAGCACGGCAAGCGTGTTCGGACCGATGATGCCGTCGGCACGGAGACCGTGCTCCGCCTGGAAGGCCTTCACGGCTTCCACCATCTCCGCGTCGTAGACGCTGACGTCGCTGCCGCGATGCAGGGTGGCGCCGAGGCGCTGGCGCAGCAGGCCGACGCGAGGGTCGGTTGCGCCGAGGCGCAGGTTACGGCCCGCGGGAACCGGCTGCAGCCGCTCCAGCGAGGTGTCTCGGATCTCCGCGAGCTTCGCCTTCAGCGCCTGAAACTGCGGATGCGGCGGGTTGAAGGCGTCCAGCGCGCCTGCTGGGTCGGTGGCGGAGGCGACGCGTTTCAGTGAGACCACCGCGTCCGGAACCAGCGGCTCGAGTGTGACCAGCCGGGAGACGCGCACCGGATCGATGCGCCCGGACTGGGCGTCGCGGGCAAACGCCATCACGGCGCGCGACAGGCTGATCTCCTCCGCGGCCAGGTCGGGAGCGGTGGGATGCGGGCCGGTCTCGAGGTCGCGCTCGACGATCCGGTAGCCGGCGGGGTCAAGGCCGTCGGAGGCGGCGTCGCGAAGCCGTGCGATGGTTTCTCGGGCGGCTGGGGTCAGCGCTCCGTCTGAGATCCACACCGGTTGGAAGTCCCGGTCCTCGTAGAAGGCGATCAGGGCGTCGCGATAGCGGTCCTTCTCGCCAACGACGGGGTCGAGGCCGAGAAGCCCGGCGCGGACGGTGCCATTGGCGGCAGTCACCGGCCTGGCTGTCGGGGTGGGCGCGATGCGGGGCTCGTCGGCCAGCGCGGTCTGGGAGGCAGGGCCGGCCGGAAGCGCGTGGGCACTGGCCGGGGCGAGCATCGCCGCGGCCATGAGACCGGCGAGAACCTTCAAACGCATCAGCCTGCTCCTCCCGAGCCCGTCGATTCGAACATTGAATTAGGGGTAAGGAGTGAACAACTAGCAACCAAATACCCGTCGCCCGGTCCGGGCGGCGGTTCCGATCGGCTTCAGGATGTGGCTCTTCGGCCACGCTATGCCTGACGCATTCCACGCGAGAAACCGCTGAGCGCCCAGGCTGCCGGCCTGACGATGCGCTCCCTTTCAGCAGGATTGTCCGGATGACGAGCTTCTCTTCCCGCCTGGTCCGCAACGCCGATGCCGCCGCGACGCCACTCGCCGGCGCCAAGGGGCTCCCGGAATGGGACCTGTCGGATCTCTACCCGGCGATGGATTCCGCCGAGGTCACCGAAGACCTCGCCGCGGCCCTGTCGGAATGCGCGGCGTTCGAGGAAGCTTACAAGGGACGGCTCGGCGAACTCGCCGAAGGATCCAATGGCGGTGCGGCTCTGGCCGCGGTGATCTCCTCCTATGAGGCGATCGACGAGAAGCTCGGGCGGCTCGTGTCGTACGCGGGTCTCGTCTATGCCGGCGACACCACCGATGCGAAGCGCTCCAAGTTCTATGGCGACGTGCAGGACAGGCTCACCGCCGCGACGGTGCATCTCCTGTTCTTCACGCTGGAGCTGAACCACATCGACGACGCGGTGATGGAGGCTGCGCTTCAGGATCCCGCGCTTGCCCACTACCGGCCCTGGATCGAGGACGTCCGCAAGGAGCGCCCCTACCAGCTCGACGACAAGCTGGAGCGGTTGTTCCACGAGAAGTCGGTCACCTCGCGCGGCGCCTTCAACCGGCTGTTCGACGAGACCATGGCGGCGATGACCGTCACCATCGGCGAGGAGAAGCTCACCCTCGAGGAGGCGCTGAACAAGCTGCAGGATCCCTCGGGGTCGGTCCGCCGGCAGGCGGCGGAAGCCCTCGCGTCCGTCTTCGGGCAGAACATCCGCACCTTCACGCTGATCACCAACACCCTCGCCAAGGACAAGGAAATCAGCGACACCTGGCGCGGCTTCGAGGACGTGGCCGACTCCCGCCATCTCGCCAACCGGGTCGAGCGCGAGGTGGTCGACGCGCTGGTGGAGGCCGTGCACGAGGCCTATCCGAAGCTGTCGCACCGCTACTACGCGATGAAGGCGCGCTGGCTGGGCCAGGACAAGCTGGAGTTCTGGGACCGCAACGCGCCGCTGCCGGATTCCGACGACCGGATCATCCCGTGGGACGAGGCGCGGGAAAAGGTGCTGGCGGCCTACGGCCGGTTCTCGCCCGACATGGCGGCGCTCGCCGAACGCTTCTTCGAGAACGGCTGGATCGATGCGCCGCCGCGTCCGGGCAAGGCGCCGGGCGCCTTCGCGCATCCGACCATCCCGAGCGTCCACCCCTACGTGCTGCTCAACTACCAGGGCCGAACCCGGGACGTGATGACGCTCGCCCACGAGCTCGGCCACGGCGTGCACCAGCTCCTGGCCGCGCCGAACGGCTCGCTGA
The DNA here is from genome assembly GCF_000374525.1 of Amorphus coralli DSM 19760. Lineage (GTDB taxonomy): Bacteria > Pseudomonadota > Alphaproteobacteria > Rhizobiales > Amorphaceae > Amorphus > Amorphus coralli. The sequence goes on along the minus strand of NZ_KB894574.1, from coordinate 158,369 downwards.
TGGCGCCGACGCCGCTGACGCTGGCAGAGACCGCCAGCGTGTTCGGCGAGATGCTCACCTTCCAGAGCCTGTTGGCCACGGCGGAGACGCCGGAGCAGCGCCGCACCATGCTCGCCTCCAAGGTGGAGGACATGCTGAACACGGTGGTCCGGCAGATCGCCTTCTACACCTTCGAGCGGCGCATCCACCTGGAGCGGCGCGAGGGCGAGCTGACCTCCGAGCGCATCGGCGAGATCTGGCTGGACGTGCAGCGCGAGAGCCTCGGCCCGGCCATCAACCTCGGCGAGGGCTACGAGACCTACTGGTGCTACGTGCCCCACTTCATCCACTCGCCGTTCTACGTCTACGCCTACGCCTTCGGCGACTGTCTCGTGAATTCGCTCTACGCGGTCTATGAGAAGGCGGAGACGGGGTTCCAGGATCGCTATTTCGACATGCTGCGCGCCGGTGGCACGAAGCATCACTCGGAACTCCTGGCGCCGTTCGGCCTTGATGCGCGGGACCCGGCCTTCTGGCAGAAGGGTCTGGGCGTCATCGAGCGCATGATCGACGAACTGGAGGCGGAGGGGGCCTGACCGACCGGCAGCTGGCCGCGCGGCGCCCCGAGAGGAGGGCTGACATGCCGTTTGTATTCTTTCTGATCCTGATCATCCTGATCGCCACGCTTGGCTTCTGGAAGACCCTCGGGGCGATCCTCGGCGCCGCCGCCATGGTCGTGCTGCTGATCTTCCTGGCGGTCCTCGCCATCCTGATCGGCGGCCTGTGGATGATGCGGCGCTAGCAAATCCCAGGAAAAGTGCTCTTGCGGTTTTCCGTCCGGGATTTGCGTAAAGGCGCGAAATCCCAGGAAAAGTGCTCTTGCGGTTTTCCGTCCGGGATTTGCGTGAAGGCGCGAAATCCCAGGAAAGGGCGAATGCGGTTTTCCGTCCGGGATTTTCGGGACCGGATATTGTCGCTCACGCGCGTTCGTGTCGCTCTGGCCTTTCCGTCCGGACGGGCTAGATAGTCGGCTTCACTCTGCATGAAAGGCTGACCAGCATGGCGACTGATCGGGGATCGGACAGCGAGCGAAACCGGTTTTCCGGCCGGGCCGCCCGCTATGCCCGGGTCGGCACCGGCATGTCCGGTGTCGCGGCCAAGATGATCGGGGCCCGCTTCTTCGGACGGGAGCTGCAGCGTGACGAGCATGCCGGGGAACTGGCCGCTGCCCTCGGCAACCTGAAGGGTCCCCTGATGAAGGTGGCCCAGCTTCTCTCCACCATCCCCGACGCCCTCCCGCCGGAATATGCCGCCGAGCTGGCGACGCTCCAGTCCGATGCGCCGCCGATGGGCTGGGCCTTCGTCAAGCGGCGCATGGCGGCCGAACTGGGGGCGGGTTGGCAGCAGAAGTTCGCCTCGTTCGAGCATCAGCCCGCTGCCGCGGCCTCGCTCGGCCAGGTTCACCGGGCGGTCGGCCACGACGGCAGGCAGCTTGCCTGCAAGCTTCAGTATCCGGACATGGACTCCGCCGTGGAGGCGGACTTGAAGCAGCTCTCCTGGATCTTCTCCATCCATCGCCGGATGAGCCCGGCGCTGGACACGAGCCAGATCGCCCAGGAGATCGGGGAGCGGCTGCGCGAGGAACTCGACTACACCCGCGAGGCGCGGCACGCCCGGCTCTACCGCTCGGTGCTCTCGCAGGAGCCTGGCATCGTGGTGCCCGAGGTGCATTCCGACTTGTCAACGCGCCGCCTGTTGACGCTCACCTGGCTGGACGGCCGCCGACTGCTGGATTTCCGCGATCATCCGCTGGAGGACCGCAACCGGCTTGCCGAGACCATGTTCCGGGCCTGGTGGCGGCCGTTCGCCCGCGTCGGCGTCATTCACGGCGACCCGCATCTCGGCAACTACACCGTCCACGAGCAGGACGGGCGGCCCGGCGGTATCAACCTGCTCGACTATGGGTGCATCCGGATCTTCCCGCCGGGCTTCATCCAGGGCGTGCTGGATCTCTACCAGGGGCTCGCCGACGACGACCGCGACCGGATCGTGTCGGCCTACGAGCGCTGGGGCTTCAAGGGACTCTCCAACGATTTGATCGACGTCCTGAACATCTGGGCGCGCTTCATCTACGGCCCGCTCCTGGACGACCGGGTGCGCACCATCGCCGACGGCACCAAGCCCGGCGACTACGGCCGCCGCGAGGCCTTCTCGGTGCACCAGGCGCTGAAGGAGAAGGGGCCGGTGACGGTGCCGCGCGAGTTCGTGTTCATGGACCGGGCGGCCATCGGGCTCGGTGCGGTGTTCCTGCATCTCGATGCCAAGCTGAACTTCTACGAGCTCTTCCAGTCGGCCATCGACGGCGTCGACGAGGCTGGCATCGCCGGGCGCCAGAAGGCGGCACTCGCCGAGGCGGGCCTGCCGGAGCCGGAGTGGCACCGCGCGGCTTGAGGGCTCCGCAGAGAGGCCAGAAAGCACAAAACCCCGCCGAAGCGGGGTTTTGGGACGAACTCGAATTCAAGACCGCCCGGAACTTGTCATCGTTCGATGGGCAGCCTGCCCAGCAAGCTGGGTCTTAAAGCCCGATAGACGGGATACGGCACTACATATGCGCTTTCATGTCACTCTAAGCAAGTGCTGCAATCCAAGGCCGTAAAGAACGCCTTCACGGACAGCAGCGAGATCTTCCGGGGTCATTCGCGGCGTTTCCCATTTCCGCCTGCCGACCTTAAACCCGTTCAGACGACCCAGTCTGACGTTCGCGATCAGATCGCACTTCGCCCAGCAGGGTAAATCGTCGTCTTCGGTCGGGTGATAATTTTTGGACAGTCTCACAACGTAGGGCTCGGTGTGTCTGGGTGCAGTGAGACTTATGGGGACGACGGTCACAAGCCCGGCACGAAAAGCGAGCCGTGGAGAAATGATAACGACAGGTCGGATCTTGCAGATCTCGGGTTCGACATACCCTGCGAAATCGCAAACCAGAACGGTGCCGGCATGGGGATGAAAATTGATTGCCATAAGAAGCCGTCTCGTCCGCCGGTTGGCAACCTTAGAGCGATTTCCTCTTGGCTCGAAGCCTTTTGCGTATCGGGGAGGCTTGATGCCGCCTCTCCTAACTGTATCGCGGTCTGTCCCCTTGCACTCTGCATCAAAGCCGAGTTGGAATGGGTCGATGTTTCCTTTTCGTTCCATCCGTGCCGCTGATCGCCCATGATCGCGCCGACGTCCGAGCCGACCCGTGACGATGCCGCGCTGCTGCCGGAGCCGTTCGCCGGGTGGTTCCTGTCGCGCGGGTGGACGCCGAGGCCGCACCAGCTCGACCTGCTCGCCCATGCGCGCTCCGGCCGCTCGGCGCTTCTGATTGCCCCTACCGGCGCCGGCAAGACGCTGGCCGGCTTCCTGCCGAGCCTGATCGACCTCGCCGCCGAGAAGAAGCGGCGCAACGCGCTTTCCCGCGAGGGGCCGCACACCCTCTACATCTCGCCGCTGAAGGCGCTGGCCGTCGACATCGCCCGCAACCTGGAGGCGCCTGTCGCGGAGATGGGGCTTCCGGTGAGCGTGGAGACCCGGACCGGCGACACGCCGGTCAACCGCCGTCAGCGCCAGAAGCGGGTGCCGCCGGACATCCTGCTGACCACGCCGGAGCAGGTGGCGCTGTTGCTCGCCGACCGGCAGGCGGAGCGCTTCTTCTCCGAGCTGAAGGTGGTGATCTTCGACGAGCTGCATGCGCTGGTGACCTCCAAACGCGGCGACCTGCTGGCGCTGGGACTTGCCGGACTGCGTCGCCACGCGCCGGCCCTCAGGACAGTCGGCCTGTCGGCAACGGTTGCGGATCCGAATGGCCTGCGCGCCTGGCTGGTGCCGCAGGAGGATCCCGGCGAACCGCGTCTCTCCGAAGTGGTGCAGGTCGCGGGCGGGGCGCGTCCCGACATCCGCATCATCACGGCGGAGGACCGCATTCCGTGGGCCGGCCATTCGGCGCGCTGGGCGCTGCCAGCGGTCTACGAGGCGATCAAGGCGCACGGCACGACGCTGGTCTTCGTCAACACGCGAAGCCAGGCGGAAATGCTCTTCCACGAGCTGTGGCGCATCAACGAGGACACGCTGCCGATCGCCCTTCACCACGGCTCGCTGGACCGCACCCAGCGCCGCAAGGTGGAAGCCGCGATGGCGGAAAACCGGCTGCGCGCGGTGGTCTGCACCTCGACCCTCGATCTCGGCATCGACTGGGGCGACGTGGATCTCGTGATCCATGTCGGCGCGCCGAAGGGGGCGAGCCGGCTCGCCCAGCGCATCGGCCGCGCCAACCACCGCTTCGACGAGCCCTCCCAGGCGATCCTGGTGCCGGCCAACCGGTTCGAGGTGCTGGAATGCCGGGCGGCGCTGGACGCCAACTATATCGGCGCCCAGGACACGCCGCCGATCCGTGATGGGGCGCTCGACGTGCTCGCCCAGCACGTGCTCGGCGCGGCCTGCGCAGCCCCCTTCGATGCAGACGAGCTGCACCGCGAGGTGACCACCGCCTTCCCCTACCGCGCCGTCGACCGCGCGACCTTCGACAAGGTGATCGGCTTCGTGGCGACCGGCGGCTACGCGCTCAGGGCCTACGAGCGTTTCGCCAAGATCAGGCAGATGCCGGACGGGCGCTGGCGGCTGGCGCACCCGAGCGTCGGCCAGCGCTACCGCATGAATGTCGGCACCATCGTCGAGGCGCCGCTGGTCAAGATCCGGCTCGTCGGGCGCGGCAAGGCGGGGCTCCTGTCCGGTCGCGGCCGGGTGCTCGGCGAGATCGAGGAATATTTCATCGAGACCATGTCGCCGGGGGACTCCTTCATGTTCTCCGGCCAGGTGCTGCGCTTCGAGGCGATGCGCGAGCAGGAGGTGCTGGTCACCAAGGCGCGGGACGACACCCCGAAAATCCCGGTCTACGCGGGCGGCAAGTTCCCGCTCTCCACCTACCTCGCAGACGGGGTGCGCGGCCTTCTCGCCGACGAGGCGAGCTGGGAGCGACTGCCCGACCAGGTGCGCGAGTGGCTGAGTGTCCAGCGGCTGCGCTCGGTGCTGCCCACCCGCGGCGAGCTCCTGGTGGAGACCTTCCCGCGCGCCAACCGGCACTACATGGTGGCCTACCCGTTCGAGGGCCGGCTCGCCCACCAGACCCTGGGCATGCTTCTGACCCGCCGGCTGGAGCGGTTCGGCGCCAAGCCGATGGGCTTCGTCGCCTCCGACTATGCGCTCGGCATCTGGGCGCTGGAGGACATGGGGGCGCTGTTCTCCGGTGGCCGCCTGCCGGTGGATGCGCTGTTCGAGGAGGATCTTCTGGGCGACGACCTCGATGCCTGGCTGGCGGAAAGCTATCTCCTGAAGCGGACCTTCCGCGCCTGCGCCGTTGTCTCGCACCTGATCGAGCGCCGCCACCCGGGCAAGGAGAAGACGGGCCGGCAGGTCACCGTCTCCACCGACCTGATCTACGACGTTCTGCGCGAGCACGAGCCAGACCATCTCCTGATGCGGGCGACCTGGGACGATGCGGCGGCTGGGCTTCTCGACATCCATCGGCTGGGCGAGATGCTGTCGCGCATCCGGGGCCGAATCGTCCATAAGCGGCTCGAACGGGTGTCGCCGCTGGCGGTGCCCATCCTTCTCGACATCGGCAAGGAATCGGTGGGTGGAGAGGCTGACGAATCCATTCTGGCCGATGCCGGTGAGGCGCTGATCGAGGAGGCGATGCGATGAATGCCCATCCGATCTCCGCACCGGTGCGCACATACAGGGCGGTCGAGATCGGCGGCATGTCCGCGATCCTCGACCCGTCGGGCGCCCTCTACTGGGAAGAGCACGAGACGCTGGTTGCGGCCGATCTGCATCTGGAGAAGGGGAGCTCGTTCGCCCGCCGGCGGACCTTCCTTCCGCCCTATGACAGCCAAGCCACGCTGGCGCGACTTGCCGACGTGGTGGCGCGCTTTTCGCCGAAGCGTATCGTGGCACTGGGCGATTCCTTTCACGACCGCACCGCCGGCGAACGGCTCTCGGAGGCCTCCGGCCGGGTCGTGCGCACCCTGGCAGGGCGGGCGGACTTCGTCTGGGTGACGGGCAACCACGACCCGGAGCCGCCGACCGACTGGGGTGGCCGCGTGGTGCCTGAGATCGTTATCGGCGGGGTCTGCTTCCGGCACGAACCCTCCTTAGGGCCCGTCACGGTACCCGAGGTGGCCGGTCATCTTCACCCTGTGGCGCGGGTGTCAGGGCGGGGCAAATCGGTCCGTTGCCGCTGCTTCGTGGGATGCGGAATGCGGGCGGTGATGCCGGCCTTCGGCGCTTACACCGGCGGGCTGGATATTCGGCATTCGGCCTTTCACGGCCTGTGGCCGCGCCGGTCGGACGTACGCGCCTTCCTTCTGGGCCGCGATCAGGTCTACGCCGTCGGTCCGGACCGGCTGTTTGCCTGAGCGAATCGCGGCAGCGCGCGCTGCCCTACAATTAAGCAGCGCCTAATGAACGAGCTTCCTGCGAGAGATTGGAATCGCTACAGTCTGATGACAATAATCTGACGTCAGCCTCGCGGCGCCGAGTCCCCCCACCCGGCGCCGTTTTTCTGTCCAGGCGGTGCCTGAGACGATCAGTTGCGCGCTGCCGCCTCGGTCAGCCGATCGACGAAATTGCGCGACCAGCGCGCGGCAGTGGTGTGCGTGATCCGGCTGTAAAGCCGCTCCCACCGATCCTTGCGTTCGTCCTGGGGCATGCGGATGCCGGTCTGCAGCGCTTCGGCGATGGCATCGATCGAATAGGGGTTGACGATGAGCGCCTCGCGCAGCTCCTCCGCCGCACCGGCGAAGCGCGAGAGCACCAAAACGCCGGGATCTTCCGGATCCTGTGCCGCGACATACTCCTTGGCGACGAGGTTCATGCCGTCGCGCAGCGGCGTGACCAGGCCGATGAGGCTGGCCCGATAGATGCCGGCCAGCGCCCGGCGGGGCAGCGACTGGGTGAGGAACGAGATCGGCGTCCAGTCGATGTCGGAAAACCGTCCGTTGATGCGACCCGTCAGGCCCTCCAGCGAACGCTGAATGTCGGCATAGGCCCGCACCTCCGAGCGCGAAGGCGGAGCCACCTGCATGAAGGAGACCCGCCCCCGGTTCTCCGGATAGTCCTCGAACAGCCGCTCCACCGCGCGGAAGCGTTCCGGCAGGCCCTTGGAATAGTCGATCCGGTCGACGCCGACGATCTGGATCTGCCCGTTGAGCAGCGTCTTCAGGCGACGGTAGTTGCGCTGACCTTCGCCCGACACGGCATAGTCGGCGAAAGTCTCCGCATCGATGCCGATCGGGAAGGCGCCAAGCTCGACGCTGCGGCCCAGGACCGAAAGCGACCCGTCCTCGCCCTCGCTGGCCCCGGCCTCCTCGAGAAGGTAGCGGCGCAGGGCGGACGCGTCGCGTTCCGACTGGAAGCCGATCAGGTCATAGGCGAGGAGCGAGCGCACCATGCCGGCATGGTTCGGCAGCGCGGTCAGGACTTCCGGCACGGGGAAGGGAATGTGCAGGAAGAAGCCGATCGGGTTCTCCACGCCCATGGCGCGCAGCTGGGCACCCAGTAGCATGAAATGGTAGTCGTGGACCCAGATGATGTCGTCGGGTTCCAGAAGCGCCTTCAGGCGCGTGGCGAAGCGCTCGTTCACCCGGCGATAGCCTTCGTCGAACTTCCGGTCGAAGTCGGTCAAATCGAGCCGGTAGTGCATCGTCGGCCACAGGCAGCGATTGGCGTAGCCGGCGTAGTATTCGTTGTAGTCGGCTTCCGACAGGTCGATCGTGGCGATGCGCACGTTGCCGGAGGACTGCTCGCGCAGCGGCGAGAAGGTGCCCTCCTCGGATATCTTGCCCGACCAGCCGAACCAGACGCCGCCGCGTTCCCGGAGCACGTCCACGAGCGCAACGGCCAGACCCCCGGCCCGGCCGGTGTCCTTCAGCGGCCCAACACGGTTCGAAACGACTACCAGACGTCCCATTTCCCCCCTCAGACCATCTTGTCCCAGCGCCGGCTCAGGCGCATCGCGCCGTTGATGATGCCAACCATCGAGTAGGTCTGCGGGAAGTTGCCCCACAGCTCGCTGTTCGACGGATCGACGTCTTCGGAGAGCAGTCCCAGATGGTTCCGGCTTGCCAGCATGGATTCGTAGATTTCCCGGGCCTCCTCGGTGCGCTCGAGCCGCGCGAGCGCGTCTATGTACCAGAACGTGCAGATGTTGAATGCGGTTTCAGGTCGTCCGAAATCGTCTGCTGCGGCGTAGCGATAGAGGTGGTTTCCGTGACGAAGCGTCTCGCCGATCTTTTCCACGGTTGCGACGAAGCGCGGATCGTGGGGTGACACCAGTCCCACCTCGGCCGCCAGCAGCAGGCCCGCGTCGAGGTCGGTGCCTTCGAAACTCTCGGTGAAGGCTCCGAGTTCCTCGTTCCAGGCGCGTTTCAGGATGGTTTCGCGCACTTCGTTGGCGCGGGCACGCCAGCCCTTCGGATCGAGGCCCAGCCGGTTGGCGATCTTGGCCAGCCGGTCGAGCGCCGCCCAGCACATGAGGCTCGAAGAGGTATGCACCCGCGCCCGGGTCCTCAGCTCCCACATGCCCGCGTCGGGCTTGTCGTGCAGCTCGTAAGCCTTCTCGCCGATGGCCTCCAGCTGGTGAAAATCCTCCACGCCGGAGGGCCGGAACAGGCGCTGGTCGAAGAAGGCCTGGGCCGCGCCCAGCACGATGTTGCCGTAGACGTCGTGCTGGAAGTGCTCATAGGCCTGGTTGCCGATGCGCACCGGCCCCATGCCGCGATAGCCCGGCAGATCGACGGTGTCCTCGATCAGGGCGCGCTCGAGCCCGATGCCGTAGACGGGCTGGACGTGGCCGCCGTCGGTCATCGCGATGATGTTGTTGATGTAGCGGAGATAGTTCTCCATCGTCTCCAGGTCCGAGAGCCCGTTGAGCGCCCGGACGACGAAGAAGGCGTCGCGCAGCCAGCAGTAGCGGTAGTCCCAGGTCCGGCCCGAATGCGGCGCCTCCGGGATCGAGGTGGTGATCGCGGCGACGATGGCGCCGGTCTCCTCGAAGGTGCACATCTTCAACGTGATGGCGGCCCGGATGACGGCGTCCTGCCATTCCAGCGGCAGGCCGAGCCGGCGCGACCAGCCGCGCCAGTGGGCCTCGGTGTTCTCCACGAAGGTGTGCGCGATCTTCACCGGATGATCGGTGAGGGTCTCGTCCGGTCCGAGGAAAAGCGCCAGCTCGCGGTCGAGCTGGAACCACGTTTCCTCGCGGATGTAGGTGACCGGCGCGTTGGTGGTCATGCGCAGGGCAATGCCATCGCCCACATAGCGGATGTGGTTGGAGCCGGAGGTGATCTCCGGCGCGGCGCGGGCCCAGCCGAACACCGGGCGGATGCGGATGCGGATGCGCGGCCGGCCCACCAGCGGCCGCACCTGGCGGACGATCTGGGTGGGTCGGAACATGCGGCCGCGCGCCTCGAAGCGCGGCGCGTGATCGAGGATTTCCACCACCGAGCCGTCTTCGGAGAACAGCTTCGTCGACAGGATCGCCGTGTTGGTGACGTAGCTCTGCTCGGTGCGGACCTGGTTCTCGATCTCGACCGTGAAGGCGCCGTCTGCGGGGTCGCCCGAGCGGCTTCCGAGCAACGAGTGGAAGACCGGTTCCCCGTCGTAGCGAGGCAGGCACCACCAGACGATCCGGGCGTCCTTGTCGATGAGGACGGCGACGGAACAGTTGCCGATCAGGCCGAGGTCGAGTGAGCTCATGATGCCAGCGAGGTCTCCGGGTTTGCGAGGCGGTGGAGCCAGTCCATGACGGCCCGGCTTCCGGCCAGGCGGAAGGGGGCGTCGGTGAAGCCGTCGCCGACCTTGACGGGCACCCCGTCGAGCCCGGCAACGATGCGGAACCCGTCCTCGTCCGTCACGTCGTCGCCAAGAAACACCGGCGTCCGGCCGAGGAAGGGTGCGGCGGTCATGAAATCCGTGATGGCCGTGCCTTTGTTCACGTCGCCGCGCTTGGCCTCGACGACCATCTTGCCCTCGATCAGGTGAAGCTCGTCGAGATCGCGGGCGATGTCGCGCAGGGTGTCGATCACCGCGTCGCCGCGCTCCGGCGCGCGGCGATAGTGAACGGCGAGGCCGGCGCCCTTGTCCTCCAGGCTGACACCGCCGGAGATCAGACCGGAGTGCGCGAGGCGGTCATGCAGGACGGCAAGCTGCTCGGACGCGGGCATCTCCAGCACGGCGCCACCGTCGCGGCGCCGCTGCTCGATGCCGTGCAGACCTGCGGCGGGAAGCGCCAGCGGCGCCAGGTGATGGTCGATCTCGGCGATCCGGCGCCCTGAAACGATGGCGAGCGCGCCCTCGACGCGCTCCTGGACGCGCTGCAGGATGTCGGGCAGTTCGGGGGGAACGACGATCGCGTCCGGTGTCTCCGCGATGTCCACGAGGGTCCCGTCGAAATCGAGAAACACGGCGGGACGAGACGGGATCGGAGGATGCGTCATGGCTTTCCTTTTAGCCGAGGCGTGGGGCCGGGTCGACCGCCGGTCGCGGGCCGTCAGGCGGCGAGAGTCTTCTCCGGGCTCTTGCAGATGTCGGCGATCAGGCAAGCCACGCAGTCGGGTTTCCGCGCCTTGCAGACATAGCGCCCGTGCAGGATCAGCCAGTGATGGGCATGCTGCTTGAAGCGCGCCGGGATGACCTTCTCCAGGTGCGCCTCGACGGCGTCCACCGTCTTGCCGGGCGCAAGGCCGATCCGGTTGGCGATCCGAAAGATGTGGGTGTCCACGGCGATGGTCGGGTCCCCGAACGCGATGTTGAGGACAACGTTCGCCGTCTTGCGGCCTACGCCGGGCAGCGCCTGCAGCGCCTCGCGGTCGCGCGGCACCTCGGCGCCGTGGTTCGCGATCAGCGCCTGCGACAGCGCGATCACGTTCTTCGCCTTGTTGCGGTAGAGGCCGATGGTCTTGATGTGATCGCGCACCGCGGCCTCGCCAAGCGCGACCATCGCTTCCGGGGTGTCGGCGGCGGCGAACAGGCCGCGCGTTGCCTTGTTCACCCCGACATCGGTGGCCTGGGCCGACAGCACCACGGCCACCAGCAGCGTGTAGGGATTGACGTAGAGCAGCTCGCCGCGCGGCTCCGGCTCACGGGCATGGAAGCGCTCGAAGATCTCTTCGATTTCCGCCTTCGTATAGGATGTGCGGGTGGCGGAGAGCGCCCGGCGTTTCGGGGCTCTGGGCTTCGCCGCGCCGCTCTTGGCATCGTTTGCGGATCGGGTGCGCGACGTGGTCTTCGATTCGGCCATTTCGGTTCTATAATTGGGTTCCATGACAGAGGGCAACACGACCTGGGATCGCGAGACCGGCGCACCGTTCTTTTCGGCGGTGCTGACGCCGCATCGCTCGCTCGGACGGCGCGGCTTCCTGGTGATGATGGGCATCGCCACGCTGATCGCGCTGTGGTCGGGCGTGCGCTTCTACGCCATCGGCGCCTGGCCGGTGGCGCTGTTCATGGTGGCCGACGTCGGTCTTCTCTATTTTGCGTTCCGCCTGAACTACCGGTCCGCCCGGGCCTTCGAAGAGGTCCACGTCTCCACGACGGAAGTGCTGGTTCGCCAGGTGACCGCCAGCGGGCGGTTGCGCGAGCACCGCTTCAATCCGGCCTGGGCCCGCCTCAGCGTAACCCGCTTGGCCGACGAGGGCGTCACGCGGCTGGACCTGATGTCGCACGGCCGCAGCCTTGTGCTTGGGGCCTTCCTCAATCCCGACGACCGGGAGAGCTTCGCGAGCGCGTTCGGCTCGGCGCTGGCGGATGCGCGCAGCGGCGGACCACGCGCGGCGTGACGGCGTTCGAAAACGGGTCGCGCGCGCGCCGCGCGCGGTGTTGGGTGGCTCCATGACGACAAACAAGGAGCCCCGCGCCATGCTCGGACCCGCAATCGACAGTCTGCCGGAGGCCGTGCCGGCGCCTTCCTCCGAAGAGCCCGGCAGCGACTACGCCATTGTCCGTCGGGCGCTCGAACAGATCAGCCGTCGCTACCAGGATCAGCCGAGCGTGCCGGACATCGCCCGGTCGGTCGGGGTGACGCCCGTGCAGCTCACCCGCGTCTTCGACCGCTGGGCGGGGCTGACCCCGAAGCAGTTCCTGCAGGCCGTCACGCTCGATCACACGCTGCGGCTTCTGGACGAACGGGCCAGCGTTCTGGACGCCACCTTCGAGGCGGGGCTGTCCGGTCCGGGCCGGCTGCACGACCTGTTCGTCACCCATGTCGCGATGCCGCCCGGCGTCTACCGGGAGCGCGGCCGGGGTATCGAGATCCGCTGGGGCTGGCATGCAAGCCCGTTCGGCAACGCGCTCTTGATGGTCACGGACTATGGCCTTGCCGGCCTGGCTTTCGCCGATCCGGGAGAGGAGCAGGCGGCCTTCGACGACATGGCCGGCCGCTGGCCGAATGCGGCGTACCGCGAGGCGCCGGAGGAAACCGCCGCGACGGCGGTTCGCATCTTCGAACCGGGGGCCTGGACGGCCGACCAGCCGGTGCGGGTGGTCCTGATCGGGTCCGACTTCGAGGTCCAGGTCTGGGAGACGCTGCTGAAGGTGAAGCCGGGCGAGGCGACCACCTACACGGATGTGGCCCGCCACATCGGTCGGCCCCGGGCGATGCGGGCGGTGGGCTCGGCGGTGGGCCGCAACCCGATCTCCTTCGTGGTGCCGTGCCACCGGGTGCTCGGCAAGGGCGGCAGCCTGTGCGGCTATCACTGGGGGCTGACGCGTAAGCGGGCCATTCTCGGCTGGGAGGCCGGCCGCTTCGCGGCTTGACACACTGCGAAAACGGCGATTGCACCTCTCCCGGCTTCGGGACGCCGGGTCTTCCGCCACCGTCGGACTTTCTCTGCGGCGAGCAATGATCTACGGATCATGCCATGCCAAAGACGGTTGGTCGCTCGGCGGGGGGACGGATGATGCAGCACGACCGCAGCATCGCGGTGATCGGTCTTGGATATGTCGGGCTGCCGGTGGCGGTTGCGCTTGCCGCGTCCGGCGCACCGGTCATCGGGTTCGACATCAGTCGGCGTCGGGTGGCGGAGCTGCAGGCCGGGCGCGACCACACCCGCGAGGTGGATGCCGCCGCTCTCTCCGGTTCGTCGATCCGCTTTTCCGCCGACCCGGATGCGCTCCGGGACGCGGACTTCTTCATCGTCACCGTGCCGACGCCGATCGACGCCGCCCGCCGCCCGGACATGAGCGCCGTCATGGCGGCAAGTGAGACGGTCGGCGCGGCGCTCTCCCCCGGTGCCATTGTCGTCTACGAATCGACCGTCTATCCCGGCGCCACCGAGGATGAGTGCGTGCCGGTGCTTGAGCGCGCGTCGGGCCTGACCTGCGGCCGCGACTTCACCGTCGGCTACTCGCCGGAGCGCATCAATCCCGGCGACAGGGAGCATCGGCTGGAGACCATCGTGAAGGTCGTTGCCGGTCAGGACGACGCCACCCTCGACGTGGTGGCCGCCGTCTACGGCTCCGTGGTCACCGCCGGCATCCACCGCGCCCCGTCGATCCGAGTGGCGGAAGCGGCGAAGGTGATCGAGAACGCCCAGCGCGACCTCAACATTGCCTTCATGAACGAACTCTCCGAGATCTTCGGGCGCATGGACATCGACACATACGACGTGCTGGCGGCGGCCGGTACGAAGTGGAACTTCCTGCGCTTCACGCCGGGGCTGGTGGGCGGTCACTGCATCAGCGTCGATCCCTACTATCTGACCCACAAGGCCCAGATGGTTGGCCTCCACCCGGAAGTTATTCTGGCGGGCCGGCGCACCAACGACGATGCCGGCGCGCGGATCGGGCGGGCCTGCGTTCAGCTTGTTGCCAGCCGACCGCGTCCCGGTCGGCGGATCACCGTGCTGGGCGTGACCTTCAAGGAGAACGTGCCCGACATCCGCAATTCCAAGGTGATCGACGTCATCCGCGAGCTCCAGCGCTTCGGGATGGAGGTTGCGGTGTCCGACTGCCTTGCCGATCCCGACGAGGTGCGCGCCGAGTACGGTCTCGATCTGGTGCCGGAAACCGCGCTTGGCGAGGCGGACGCGGTCGTCCTGGCGGTGCCGCATGCGTCCTATCTGGAGCGGGGCTGGGATTTCATCGCCGGGTTGCTGTCGTCCGGTGACGGGGTGGTGATGGATCTGAAGGCCCGCCTCGACCGAGGCCGGAAACCCGAAGCGGTCCGCCTGTGGCGGCCATAATTCCGTCGCTGCCGGCATGTCGGTTGCGCGGTGGACACATCAATCGGACAGAACAAGAAAGACCGGCCGCCCCATGAAGGTTCTCGTTACCGGCGCCGCCGGCTTCATCGGCTTCCAGACAGCCCTGCGCCTTATCGAGCGCGGTGACACCGTGGTCGGGTTCGACGTGGTCAACGACTACTACGATCCCGCCATCAAGGAAGCACGTCTCAAGGTTCTTGAAGAAACCGCGGCCCGCGCCCAGGGCGATTTCGCCTTTGTGCGGGCCAACCTGGCGGACCGGGAGGCGGTGGAGCAGTGCTTCGCCACCCATGGCTTCGACCGGGTCATCCATCTCGCGGCCCAGGCGGGCGTTCGCTACAGCCTGGTCAATCCGCATGCCTATGTGGAATCGAACCTGATCGGCTTCACCAACATCCTGGAGGCCTGCCGGCACGCGCAGACGCCGCACCTGACCTACGCATCCACCTCGAGTGTCTACGGCGCCAACACGAAAATGCCGTTCTCGGAGCACGACGGGGTGGACCATCCGCTGCAGTTCTACGCCGCCACCAAGCGCGCCAACGAGCTGATGGCGCATTCCTACAGCCATCTCTATCGCCTTCCAACGACGGGCCTGCGCTTCTTCACGGTGTACGGGCCATGGGGACGGCCGGACATGGCGCTCTTCATGTTCACCAAGAACATCCTTGCCGGTGAGCCGATCCCGGTCTTCAACCACGGCAACCACACCCGCGACTTCACCTATGTCGACGACATCGTGGAAGGGGTGATCCGGGTGTCCGACCAGATCGCCGAGCCGGATCCCGCCTGGGACCCGTCGGATCCCGATCCGCGGTCGTCCAATGCGCCGTTCCGGATCTTCAACATCGGCAACAACGCGCCGGTGAAGCTGTCCGCCTATATCGAGGCGATCGAGGAAGCTGTCGGCAAGCCCGCAATCAAGGAGATGCTGCCGCTGCAAGCGGGCGACGTGCCCGACACCTATGCCGATGTCTCCGAGCTGGAGGCGGCGGTGGGCTACAAGCCCGCCACGCCGGTGCGTGAGGGCGTCGCCCGGTTCGTCCGGTGGTACCGGGACTATTACGGCTCCTGAGCCGGCTCAGGACCGGGAAACAGGTCATTCGACCTGCCACGCAGCCGATAGGCGAGCAGGCCCAGCCATTCGTGGGCGGCGGCGTCCATCAGGCCGAGCCCGGCGGAGAGTCTGGCGACGAGACCAGGCCAGTCGCCGTCCCGGGTCTGGTAGTCGACCGGCCAGGGGACGAGGCCGCCCCAGCCGGCCCGCCGAAAGGCCCCGACCGCCCTGGGCATGTGCCAGGCCGAGGTTACCAGAATCCAGGTCTCGCCGGTCTGTGGCAGAAGAGCCTCCCGGGCGAAGCGGGCATTGTCCCATGTGGTGGCCGAGCGGATGTCTCCGGAAATCCGGGAGCCCTCCACGCCGAAACTCTGCAGCAGCCGCTTGCCGACGGACAACTCGGTCGCGCCCGAGGCATCGGCCGGGGAACCGCCGCTTGCGATGAAGATCTTCGCGTCGGGAAAACGGCGGGCCAGGCCGGCCACCACGGTGAACCGGTCACCGGCGCCGCTGATGGAAATCGGCCGTCCGTCGCCCATCATCGCGGCATTGATGGCCCCGCCGAGGATGATGATGCCCCGAGGGTCGCTGGCGACCGTCGGAGAGGGCTGAAACCGATCCTCCAGCGGTCGCAGCAGAGCGAGGCCGAGCGTGGTGTATCCAAACAGGACGATGAGAACTGCTCCGAGGCCGGCCAGTCCGAGCCCGCTGCGGTGCCGGCCGACGACCAGCAGGATCAGGCCGACAGCGAGCACCACCACGATCGCGTTAGACGGCGTAACGAGGAAGCGCAGGATGCTGTCGATTACCGGAAGCATGTGGCGCCTTGCGGTCTGAAGGGGTGCGCGATGGGCGCCGTGAGGGTCGCCGAGCGTCATGGCGCCTCGGGGGATGGGGCAAAGCCTACCGGCACATGAATGCCGCGGATACGCGCATGGCGCCAGTGGGATGAGGGGTTGCAACGTAAGAATGCTGGTTGAATGCGCGGGGACGCCCTGCTAAGCGACGCGTCATCGGTGACGCACACCTCATCCTGGTGGTGCAGCAGCCGCCGGGAGACCGTCGTGGCGAAGCGATTTCTGGTAACCGGAGGGGCGGGCTTCATCGGCTCGGCCGTGGTCCGTCTTCTGCTGTCGGACACCGATGCCGACGTGGTTGTGCTGGACAAGCTCACCTACGCGGGCACGTTGAGCTCTTTGGCGTCGGTCCGCTCGAATCCCCGCTTCCGGTTCATCCGCGCCGACATCGGCGACGCGCCCCGGGTAGGCGCGCTCCTCGCCGACTTCCGACCGGATATCGTTCTCAACCTGGCTGCCGAAACCCATGTCGACCGCTCGATCGACGGGCCGATGGACTTCGTGACGACGAACGTCGTCGGAACCGTCGCGCTGCTGCAGGAAGTCTCGCGCCACTGGCAGACGCTGGCGGGTGACGAGCGCGACCGGTTCCGTTTCCACCACGTGTCCACCGACGAGGTTTACGGCACGCTCGGCTCCGAGGGGCAATTCACCGAGGAGACCGCCTACCGTCCGAACTCGCCCTACTCGGCGTCGAAGGCGGCTTCGGACCATTTCGTGCGCGCCTGGCGCGAGACCTACGGCCTGCCGGCGATCGTTACCAACTGCTCCAACAATTACGGGCCTTTTCAGTTTCCCGAGAAGCTGATCCCGCTGATGATCCTGAACGGACTCGACGGCCAGCCGCTGCCTGTCTACGGCACCGGCGACAACGTGCGCGATTGGCTGTTTGTCGAGGATCACGCCCGCGCCCTGGTGCTGGTCGCCACCGAGGGCCGGCCCGGTGACGTCTACAATATCGGCGGTCGCACCGAAGTCCGGAACATTGAGGTGGTGCGGACGATCTGTGCGCTTCTCGACGAGATGGTGCCGGGAGAGGCGGGCCCGCGCTCCGACCTGATCCGTTTCGTGCCCGACAGGCCCGGCCATGATCTGCGCTACGCGATCGATGCGTCGCGGATCGATCGCGACCTCAACTGGTCCCCGAGCGAGAGTTTCGAGGGCGGGCTGCGCAAGACGATCCGCTGGTATCTCGACAATCAGGCATGGTGGGAGCCGCTACGCCGCGTCTATCGCGGCGAGCGGTTGGGTGCCGTTGGCGCGGGCGCTGCTGCTGGGAGGGAGGCTCGCTAGAGGTGGAGATCGAGGCAACCGCGATTCCGGACGTGATGATCGTGCGGCCACGCCGGCACGGGGACCATCGCGGCTTTTTCTCCGAAGTCTATCGCGACGATGTATTCCGCGACGCCGGCCTGCCAGTGGACTGGGTGCAGGAGAACCATTCCCACTCGAGCGCGAAAGGGACGGTACGCGGGCTCCATTTCCAGTTCCCTCCCGTTGCCCAGGACAAGCTGGTGCGCGTGGTCCGCGGGGCGGTCTTCGACGTGGCCGTGGACATGCGGCATTCCTCGCCGACCTTCGGCCGGTTCGTGGCGCAGGAACTCTCGGCGGACAATGGGTTGCAGCTTTTCGTGCCGAAAGGCTTCGCGCACGGCTTCTGCTCGCTCACATCCAACGTGGAGATTGTCTACAAGGTCACGGCCTTCTATTCGCCCGACCACGATGCCGGTTTTGCCTGGGATGACCCGGACATCGGCATCGACTGGCCGGTAGACCCTGGCGAGGCGGTTCTCTCCGACAAGGATCGGGACCTGCCAAGGCTTGCCCAACTGCCGGCGATCTCCGAATGGGACCGGTAGGGGCCGCGATGCGTATCGCCGTGATCGGACGATCGGGGCAACTCGCCCGCGCGCTCGCCGAACGGGCGGAGACGGTCGGGTGGCAGCCTGTTTTCCTGGGTCGGCCCGAGCTCGATCTCGCCTCACCGGCAGGCCTGGCCGAAAAACTGGCAAGTGTCCGACCCACCGCCATCCTCAATGCGGCCGCCTACACCGACGTGGACCGAGCGGAAAGCGAGGTGGACGTCGCGCATGCGATCAACGTGGAAGGGGCCGAAGCCGTTGCCCGGGCGGCCGCAGCGCTCGGGGTGCCGGTCATCCATGTCTCGTCGGATTACGTGTTCGACGGCAGCGGCGCACGGCCCTGGCGCGAGACCGACCCGACCCATCCCCTGGGCGTCTACGGAGCCACGAAACTCGCGTCCGAGGATGCGGTGCGCAATTCTGCGCACAATTGCGCAATTCTGCGCACCTCCTGGGTCCATGCGCCGTACGGGCGGAACTTCGTGCGCACCATGCTGCGTCTGGCGGAAGATCGGGAAGCCGTAAAGGTCGTCGACGACCAGGTTGGCGCTCCGACCTACGCCGGGGACCTCGCCGAAGCGGCCCTCGCAGTCGCCTTCAGCCTTGCAACTCGTCCGGGGGACATGGGCCTGCGCGGCATCTTCCACGTGGCGAACGGCGGCGAGGCCTCCTGGGCCGACGTGGCGGAGACAGCGTTCGCGGTATCGGCTGCAGCCGGTGGGCCGTCGGCACGGGTGATCCGCATCGCCAGCGCGGACTATCCGACGCCGGCGCGCCGTCCGCTGAACTCGCGCCTCGATACGAGAAAGCTCGCCACCGTGCACGGCATCCGGCTGCCCGACTGGCGGTCATCGCTGCGGATCTGCGTCGAGCGGATCATTCGGGAAGGAACCATCCGATGAAGGGCATCATTCTCGCGGGAGGCAGCGGAACGCGCCTCTATCCGATGACCCATGTCGTCTCCAAGCAGCTCCTGCCAGTCTACAACAAGCCGATGGTCTACTATCCGCTGACCACGCTGATGCTGGCCGGGATCCGGGAGATCCTGGTGATATCCACGCCTCGCGATGTGCCGCTCTTCCGACAGATGCTCGGCGACGGAAGCCAGTGGGGCCTGTCGCTCACCTATGCCGAGCAGCCGCGCCCGGAAGGCCTCGCCCAGGCGTTGACGATCGGCGAGGACTTTCTGGAGGGCGGGCCGTGCGCACTGATACTCGGCGACAACATTTTCTACGGTCACGGTCTTCCGGAGTTGTTGGGAGAGGCGGTCGCAAGCCTGTCCGGCGGCACGATCTTCGCCTACCAGGTCGGCGACCCGGGCCGGTACGGCGTGGTCACCCTGTCGCAGGACGGCAAGGCCACGTCCATCGAGGAGAAACCGAAGCGGCCGCGCTCGAACTGGGCCGTGACCGGTCTCTATCTCTACGACGGCGATGCGCCGTCGATCGCGCGGGCGCTGCGGCCCTCCGACCGAGGCGAGCTTGAGATCACGGACGTCAACCGGACCTACATGGAAAGGGGCGACCTGGCGGTGCAGCGTGTCGGTCGGGGCTTTGCCTGGCTGGATACAGGGACGCCGGAATCGCTGATGCAGGCAGCAGAGTATGTCCGCGCGCTGGAGCATCGGCAGGGGTTGCGGATCGCCTGTCCGGAAGAGATCGCCTATTCGCGCGGCTGGATCAGCCGCACCGAGCTTCTGGTCCTGGCTGCAGCCTTCGGCGCAAGCGATTATGGCCGCTACATCGCGACCCTTGTCGATCCTGCTTGATTTGTGCCGGCAGATTCGCAATCAAAAGGTGTTGATTTCCATCTGCTACACGGTCCAAGAGGCTGTGCCATGTCCGATCGCAGTACCACGATATGCCCCTACCCTGCGTCCGGACGGAGTTCGCTCGGCGTGCGCAAGCGCGTGCTCGTCACCGGCGGCGCTGGGTTCATGGGCTCGCATCTCTGCGAGCGCCTGATCGCGGAAGGTGACGAGGTCCTGTGCGTCGACAACTTCTTCACGAGCGGGCGGCAGAACATCGAGCACCTGATCGGCCAGAAGCGCTTCGAGCTGATGCGCCACGACGTGACCTTTCCGCTCTATGTCGAGGTCGACGAGATCTACAACCTCGCCTGCCCGGCTTCGCCGATACACTATCAGCACGATCCCGTCCAGACGACCAAGACGTCGGTGCATGGGGCGATCAACCTTCTGGGGCTCGCCAAGCGCCTGCGCTGCCCGATCATGCAGGCCTCCACGAGCGAGGTCTACGGCGACCCAAGGATCCATCCCCAGCCGGAGAGCTACTGGGGCAACGTCAATCCGATCGGGCCGCGCTCCTGCTACGACGAGGGCAAGCGCTGCGCGGAGACGCTGTTCTTCGACTATCGCCGGCAGCACGGCATGCCGGTGAAGGTGGCCCGGATCTTCAACACCTACGGCCCCCGCATGCACCCCAACGACGGGCGTGTGGTCTCCAACTTCATCGTGCAGGCGCTGCGGGGGGAGGCCATCACCATTTATGGCGATGGCAGCCAGACGCGGTCGTTCTGTTTCGTCGACGACATGATCGACGGATTCAGGCGGCTGATGGCGACACCGGACGACTTCACCGGGCCCGTCAATATCGGCAATCCGCGGGAGTTCACCATCCGGCAACTGGCCGATCTGGTTATCGAGATGGTCGGATCGACGTCGTCTCTGGTGCACAAGCCGCTCCCCGAAAACGATCCGCTGCAGCGCCAGCCCGACATCACGCTGGCGCGCGATGCGCTCGGCTGGCAGCCGACGACTGCACTGGAAGAGGGCCTGAAGCGCACGATCGCCTATTTCGATAGGCTTTTGTCGAGCGTGCCCTAGCAAGGCGCCTGCGAATTATGGGTGCGTACCGGGAAACCGAGACTGTCGGGGAAGGCTTGTCAGCAACAATGATCTGTCGGCATGAGAAGTCCTCCTCTGCACGAAAAAGCTTGGATGCCTCCAGCACCAAGTCGCTCTACGACACCGTCTATGAGGTCGGAGGCCACAACTATGCCGGGCTGTTGCCGGGCGCCCTAGACACGAGGCCGAACATTCAGATGGAGGCTGTCAGGGCATGGCTCGGCAAATTGAGGCTGGGTAACGATGCTCGTGTCGTGGAAGTTGGCTGCGGTTTGGGCGATCTTCACCGCTGTCATGCGAACTGGCTCGGTTTCGAGTATTCGGGAACGGCACTCCGCCTCGCGAAACAGCGCCACGGCGAGGTGCTCCGTGTCGCGGAAGCGGATGCGCGCGCCCTTCCACTGAAGGACGAGTCGGTCGATTTTCTTTTCAGCTTTGCAACGCTCGAACACGTGCCGGAAGTCGAACTGGCGTTCGACGAGATTTCCCGAGTCGTGAAACCTGGAGGCGTTGCGTTTCTTTGTCCTGCGTGGAACTGCCGGCCATGGACAGTCAAGAAGCTTCAACAGCGACCTTATTCCGATCTCACTATCGCCGAGCGCGTCGGCAAGTTTGCGATACCCCTTCGAGAATGGATCGTGTTTCGCATGGTGATCGCGATACCAAGCCGTTTCTGGCGAGAGTTCAAGCTTAGTCTGGGTTGTTCTGTATCACTGGACTATAGAAGGCTTTCGCCGGACTTTAGCCTGTGGGACAGATTTCCTCACGTATCCGACGATGACGCCTTTGTAAGTATGGATGCCCATGCTGCACTTGCCTATTTCAAGTCTAGGCGTTGGTACGCAGTCTCTCATCCGGGGCTTTTTGGTCGCCTCATTTGTCGTGGAGGGGGGATTGTCGTCCAGAAGCTTGCGTGATCTCGCCCTTATTCAGGATTTCCCGTCACGTGGGGGTATCTGCATCGCATATGTCTACAGGAAGCGGAGATCGAATGCCTTCAGCATCGAGGAGCTCTTCCATGCGATTGCCGGTGAAGTCAGCCGCCAGGCAGATGTCGTCGAGTACGAGGCGCGGGGCCGCTCAATGGCGCTGGCGGATGCGCTCGCGCTGCGGCGGCTGGATGCCGATATCTACCACGTGACCGGCGACATCACCTATCTGGCGCTGCTTCTGCCGCGTCGGAAGACGGTCATTACCATCCATGATCTCGGCAATTTCCGGTTTGGCCTGACTGGGGCGAAACGCTGGCTCTACAAATGGTTCTGGATGCTGCTCCCGATGCGCCGGGCAGCGGCCACAACGGCGGTGTCCGACGAGACCAGATCAGCCATCTGCCATGATCTTCAGGCGGATCCTTCGACAGTCAGGGTCGTCGACAATTGCCATCGACCGCAGTTCCGGCCCTCGCCGAAACCGTTTCCGCGCGGGCGCATCCGGATCCTGCAGGTGGGCACCAAACCCTACAAGAACGTGGTCCGCCTGGCGGAAGCGCTTCGCGGCCTCGATGTGACCCTGGTGCTCGTCGGCCGGATCGACGCTGAGCTTGCCACGGCGCTTGAGCGCAACGGGATCGATCACGAGACCCATGTCGACCTGTCGACCGAGGCGCTGCACGCCCTCTATGTCGACTGCGATATTGTCGCCTTCGCCTCCACCGGCGAGGGCTTCGGCGTTCCGATCATCGAGGCGCAAGCCATCGGTCGTCCACTGGTGACAAGCGACGTCGCGCCGCTTCGAGATGTCGCCGGCGATGGCGCCTGCCTGGTCGATCCGCTCGACGTGGCGTCGATCCGCGCCGGGTTCGATCGCATTCTGGAGGACCCTGCCTATCGGCAGGCCGTGGTGGATGCAGGCCTTCGGAATGTCGAGCGCTACTCCCCGGAAAGGGTGGCGAATGCCTATCTCGCGCTCTACCGCGAGGTAGCCGGCCAGTGACTGACCGCCCGATCCATGTCACGGAACCCTTCCTGCCGCCGCTTGAGGACTTCGTTCCCTATCTGGAGGCGATCTGGGAGCGGAAATGGCTGACCAACAATGGCGCCTTCCACCAGGAGTTCGAACGCGCGCTCGCGGACTATCTGGGCGTCGAGCACCTCTCCCTATTCACCAACGGAACGATTGCGCTCGTCACCGCCCTGCAGGCGCTGGACATCACCGGCGAGGTGATCACCACGCCCTATTCGTTCGTGGCGACCGCGCATTCGCTTGTCTGGAACAATCTCACTCCGGTCTTCGTCGACATCGATGCGGAAACGATGAATCTCGACCCGGACCGGATCGAGGCGGCGATCGGCCCGGAAGCGACCGCGATCCTTCCGGTGCACTGTTACGGTGTTCCGTCGGAGGTCGGTCGGATCGGCGAGATCGCCAGCGCCCAAGGCCTGAAGGTGATCTATGATGCCGCCCATGCCTTTGGCGTCGGCTTTCGCGGAGAAAGCCTGCTGCGGCACGGCGATCTCTCGGTTTTGAGCTTCCACGCCACCAAGGTCTTCAACACCTTCGAGGGCGGAGCGATCGTCTGCCCGGATGCCGAGACCAAGCAGCATATCGACTACCTGAAGAATTTCGGCTTCGCCGACGAAGTGACCGTCGTCGAGGCGGGCATAAATGGAAAGATGAATGAGGTGCAGGCGGCCATGGGCCTGCTTCAGCTTCGGCATATCGACGAGGCGATCGAGCGGCGCAGCGCGGTGCATCGCCGCTACCACGACGCGCTTGGCGGCATGGAAGGCCTCGTGCTCCCGTCCGAACCTGCGGAGACGCGGTACAATCACGCCTATTTCCCCATCCGGGTGACGGAGTCCTTCAGCGTCTCGCGTGATGGGCTCTACGCCCATCTGAAGGACCGGGGCATCTTCGGGCGCCGCTATTTTTATCCCCTGATCAGCACGATGCCGATGTATCGCGGCCTGCCGAGCGCCGCCGCCCACAACCTGCCGGTTGCCACGCGGGTCGCCAGCGAGGTCATCTGCCTGCCGATGTACCCAACCCTCACGGCGGACGTTCAGGACCGGGTCATCGACGCCATCCGGGAGGCGCGCTGATGGCCTTTTACACGGATGACGAGCTTGCAGATCTGGGGCTGGGGCGGTTCGGCGAAAACGTCCTCATCTCGCGCAAGTCCTCCTTGTACAATCCCGGCGACATATCGCTTGGCAGCAATGTTCGTATCGATGATTTCTGCGTTCTTTCGGCGGGTGAAGGTGGAATTGAGATCGGCGACTATGTACACATTGCAGTCTATTCCAGTCTGATTGGGACGGGCCGGATCCGTATTTGCGATTTCTGCAACATTTCTTCTCGCGTTTCGATCTATTCATCGAACGATGATTACTCAGGACGATCGATGACCAATCCAATGGTGCCAGCGCGCTTCAAGAGCGTGCAGGTCGACGACGTCTTTTTCGGAAAGCATGTGATCGTCGGGTCGGGCTCGGTCATTCTGCCGGGCGTGACGCTGGAGGAGGGGGTGGCCATCGGTGCGCTGAGCCTGGTGAAGGCTTCGTGCGCGGCATTCGGCATCTACGCGGGCGGCCGCCAGGTCGGCGAGCGCAGCCGTGATCTGCTGGACCTGGAAGCCCGTTTATTGTCCGGACAGGGCGCGCCGGAAAACGGCGAGGCCTAGACCAACGCAATGGAAAGGTTTCCCCGGCGCGACCGGCTGCTCTTTCTCAGTTCGATTGCGGTCCCGCACCAGATCAAGCTGTGCGAGGCGCTGCAGCCCTATTTCGATGCAGAGTTCTGGTTCTACGAACATCCCGACCGGACGCGGGGCGCCTGGTGGCGGATCGATCTCGGTCCAAATTGCCGCGTTCTTGACCAGGTCCGCTTTGTCCCGTCCGGCCTGCTTCAGGGCCGCTACGTGGTGACCGGTCTGTCTCGGCTGATCGAGGACTTCGATCCGGACGTCGTCATGCTTGGCGGCTTTTCCATTCCGGCGAACTACAGCGCGTACCGCTGGGCGCGCCGGAACGGACGTCGGACAGTGGTACTGACGGAGCGATCGCGGGATTCCAAGGGACACTTGCGGAGCAATGGCCCCGCATGGCGTGCGATCCGCCATCTCTATCGGGATGTCGATCTGGTCATGACCACTTCGGAAGACATCGTTCCGCAGTTTCGCGACGAGTTCGGCTTCGGCGATGCTGTTGTCGCCGGACGTTATGCCGCCGATATCGACGACTATCTGAACCACCCGATCCGAGGCGCAAAGGACGCCTACACGCTGCTCTTCGCCAACCGGATGACCGAGATCTACAATCCGATCGGTGCGATCGAGATCTTCGCCGCCGTTCGCGACAGGCATCCGGGAACGCGGCTTGCCATGAATGCCGCCGGTGAGCTGGGATCTCGCTGCAGGCAGCGGATCGATGAACTCGGGCTGGCGGGTGATGTGGAGTTCCTCACCGGACTCAAATCCTGGGAGGACCTTTCGGACGTCTATGCGCACTCGGACATTCTAATCCTTCCCGCCTGCTTCTCCAACGGCAACTTCACGATCCTCGAAGCCATGGCGTCCGGCATGGGGGTGGTGGTGAGCGATCGGGTGCTTGGGGTCGGCACTTTGGTCGAAGACGGGAAGAACGGTTTCAGGTGCGCGCCGACCACGGACGCGTTCGTCGAACGGGTCGAGCGCTACGTTCGAGATCCTTCGCTCTTCGAGGACCATGCGATCCGAAACCGCTCCCTCGTCGCGCCGCTCGGCGTGGCCGGTACGGCGCGCTTCTATGCTGATCTGCTGGCGGAGAGGCTGCGCGCATGAGCCTGTCGGAGGGAACTCCCAACCATCCGCCGAGGGTCTATGCCAACCAGGGCAACCCGCGTCTGCTTGCGCTGAACGGGAACGGCGACTGGGGTCGGGTTCTCGATGTGGGCTGCGGTGCGGGTGACAATGCCACCAGTCTCCGGCGTGAGTTCAGCCCGGTCTCCGTCGAGGGCATCACTCACTCCAAGGCAGAGGCACAGATCGCGGCGGAGCACCTCGACCGGTGCTGGACCTTCGACATTGAACGGGCCTTTCCGGCGGAGTTCGCTGCGAAGCGCTTTGATACGATGCTTTTTTCGCACGTTCTGGAGCACCTGCGCGAGCCTGCCGACGTGCTCTCCCGTTTTGCAGATCTTCTCGAGCCAGGGGGGATGATCCTGATCGCCGTTCCGAACATCGTCGTGTGGCGGCAGAGGATCCGGTTTCTGTTCGGTGGTTTCGATTATGAGCCTGTGGGGCTGATGGACGAAACGCACCTGCGGTTCATGACCTTCCGGACGGTCGAAGCCGTTCTGCTGTCCGCGGCGCCCGACCTGAGGGTCATCGACAAGGGCGTGCAGGGAAGCGTGCCGCTCTGGTGGCTGCGCCGGCATGTTCTGCCGTCCGGCTGGTCGCAAGCGATCGATCGCTGGGGCGAGCGGCACTACCCAAATTTGTTCGGAGGGCAGATCCTGTTGAAGGTGCTGAAGCCATGACGTCGCGCGGCGAGCGGATCTCCGTCTGCCTTCTCACCTACAACCACGAATCCGTCATCCGCTCGACGCTGGAGACGGTCCTCGACCAGACCCTCGAAGGATGCGAGGTGATCGTCAGCGACGACTGTTCCACCGACGGCACCTTCACCATCGTGGAGGGGATGGCCCGCTTGGATCCAAGGATCCGCGCGATCAGGACGCCGCACAACATGGGCATGGCAGGCAATGCCAACTTTGCTGTTGCGCAGTCCGCGCGCCCATACGTCGCACTCCTTCACCACGACGATCTTTACCGGCACGATCTGCTGGAGCGCTGGCTAGATCTGATCGAAGCACACGACGACATGACGTTCGTCTTCAACGCCTACGGCGTGCATGAGAGCGCGTTCGTCTATCGGGAGCAACTCCCGTCCCGGGTGGACGGCCGCCAGTTCCTGGAACAGTCGTTATTCCCGTGCTGGGGATGCCCCGTTCGCGGGACGGCCATGATCCGGCGGTTGGACTGGGTCGCGTCGGGCGGTATGCGCGAGCAGTTCGGTCTGATCGCCGACGTGGATCTCTGGATGCGCCTCTCCATGCGCGGGGCCGTGGGTTACGTGGACGAGCCGTTGATCAGCGTACGATGGGCGCGGCCGGACGACTACCCCGACGCCTATATGGGCCGGACGTCCTCCAGTTTCTGGAAGCGGCTCAGGCTCCTCTACGAGATCCATGCCGCGAACCGTCTGGCCTATCTCGATCTTGGCTCGGTCGGAGGGCGCCTTGCCTGGTGGTGGTTCCGGCTCCGGCTGAGCGCCGAGACCCTCAAGTGGCTCGGCTATGCGGTCGTTCGAAGACGACCGGGGCTCATCGAAGCCAGCGGCGAATCGACCACCGACTACGATCTTGCGCCGCTCCGGCTCGTCCGCTGGCTGATGCGGTCGCTGGTCGGTGGCCGGTGTGCGGAGGCTGCGTAATGGCGACCGTTCACCTCTTTCGCAGTCCGGAACGGCACACCACGGCCCGTTACTTCGAGGGGCCGGCAAGCCGGATGGACGGGTATGGGCTGAAGGTCTGGACCGAACGGCCAGACCTCTCCCGGATCGGCCCCGACGACCTCTTCGTGTACGTTGATCCGGCCTCCGACTGGCCGCTCGGCATCGAGGACCTGCCGTGCCCGACCGCGGCCTACATGATCGACGTTCATCGCGGACTGGCGCATCGGCTGGCGCTGTCGCGCTTCTTCGATGCGGTCTTCGTGGCGCAGAAAGACTATGTCGGCGCTTTTGAAGCTGTCGGCCACCGCCATTCGCACTGGCTGCCACTCGCCTGCGCTCCACACGTGCACCACAAGCCATCGGAGTTCCGCGACTTTGATGTCGGGTTCGTGGGGCAACTCGGGGTGGAGGGCACACCACGCCATTCCATCCTGACAACGGTTTTGCCGCGCTATGGCACGAATGACTACGCCCGCTTCTACAAGCCCGAGGCAATGGCCGGCATCTACGGACGTTCCAAGATCGTCTTCAATGTCGCGGTGAACGGCGACGTGAACATGCGGGTCTTCGAGGCTTGGGCCTCCGGTGCACTGTTGGTTACGAACAGGGTCGGCAACGGCTTCGACGAGATCTTCAAGGATGGCGTGAACTGCGTCTGCTACGCGTCGGCCGAGGAGGCGGTCGAGAAGATTGATCACTACCTGGCGCATGACGCCGAGCGCGAAGCGATTGCCGCAGAGGGGCTGCGGGCTGCGCTCGAAGAGCACACCTATGCGCGGCGGTGGCAGGACATCGTGAATGGAACGCGCCGCGCGTTCGGAGCCGCGCCTGTCCGCAGCTACGGCCAGAGTGCGTTGCGTGATCTCTACGGTGAGGTCTTCGTGGCGTTGCGCCAGCCCTGGCGGTTGCCGGCGGCAACCGCGCGGTATGGCCCAGGGCCCTCTCTCCCGCGCAATCTCGCGATCGGGTGGGGACGCTGGGCGAACTCGAAAATCCCGCTGACGCGGAATGCCTGGCGTGCCCGCAATGCCAGACGCGCAGGTCGGTCGTGAGTGGCCTCGGTCACTATGCCCGCAACGTCGGCATGCTGGTCGGCCAGTCATTCGTCCAACGGGTCTTGGGGATGGTCACGACCATCATCCTCGCTCGTATTCTCGGGGCGAGCGGCTATGGCGTCTACGGCGTCGTCTCCGCCACGTCAACCAGCATTTACGGGCTCTCCCGACTGGGTATCGATGCCGCGCTACACGTCACCACGGCCGAGGGATACAGTGGGACCGAGGGCCGCCGGCGGATGGAGGAACTGCTCGGAGCCGGCCTTGTGCTTCTTGCGCTCGGCGGCGCGCTGGGAGGCCTGGCTTGTCTGGCCATTTCGGAAACGATCGCTGACCATCTTTTCGATCGGCCCGACCTCGAAATCTGGATCCGGATTGCGGGTGTGGCGGTCGTTCTCCAGTCACTTTCGCAGTTCTGCTACGCCACCCTGGCCGGCCTTCACCGGTTCGCCGAATACGCATTAGTGATGCTGGCTTCGGCGGTCATGAACCTGATCGCCATTTCTCTCGGTGCCTTGATCGCCGATGTGGGTGGCGCCGTCGGCGGCCTCATCGCTGCGCAGGCTGCCACGACACTCGGGCTGACCCTTGCCACGCGCCACTCGCTTGGTCGCGAGGCGCTTTCCCTGAGCTTCGCTCAGCTGGCGCGACGCGCAGCCACGCTCATGAAGTTCGGTGTCCCCTATTATGTGGCGGGAACGATCGCGATACCCGGAGCCTATGTGGCCCAAGGGCTGGTCGTTCGGCACGCCGGACTGGAGGCCGCCGGCTATCTGCGTGTCGTTATCGCCATCACGACGATCGTGTCCTTCGTGCCGACCAGCGCCGCGGCTGCGATGATTTCCATGTTCGCGCGGACCAGGACACAGAGCGCCGAAGAATTTGCTTGCCGAATCATGCTGAACTTCCGGCTGATCTTTGTCTTTGCCGTGACGACGGCCATCTGCCTGGCCGCGGCGCTGCCCTGGCTGGTGCCGGTTGTGTTCGGTCGGGACTTTGGGGCTGCGATCGGTCCGGCCAGCATAGGGTTGCTGACGGCCGTGCTTGCTTCCTGCTACGGAATCGTGACGAACGCACTGCTTTCCTCTCGGCGGGTTTTCTCGATGGGGACGTTGTCGCTGTTTCAGGCAAGTCTGTTCATCCTGCTGGCGGTCCTGTTGATCCCTGACCTTGGCCTTACCGGGTTCCTGCTGGCTGAACTTGCAGGTTATGCGTTTGCGCTGTTGGTTGCGTTGATTGCCGGGGCATCCTGGTTCAGGGCAAGCGGGGTGTCGTTTGGCTGGATGGGCTGGGCTATGGCTCCACTCGGCGTTTTAGCCGTGAATGCGGTCAGGACACTTTCGGCGGACGCCATTCCATCGCCAGGGGAAGTGACGGCGCGGATTGCCGTCGTGCTGCTCACCCTCGCCTCGACATACGCCCTTGTTCTGACTAAGGAGGAGCGTGCGCTTCTCCGTCCTGCGGCGCTGCTTGGGTGGGCTGTCCGGCGCCGACAGTCCTGAAACCAGACGGGAAGAGTGTGCAATGGCATTGCTGGCATCCCGCACGGAGCGGGCTCGACTGCTCTTCCGCCAGTTTCGGGGCATTGATGCTGCGCGGCTCCTGGTGACGGACGTTGTTCGGCTGGCTGCCGATCGGTTTGGCATCGCGAGCTATTCCCAGACCGGCGAAGACAGGATCATCGACGCGATCCTGGGTGACCGTCAGGGCTACTACGTGGATGTCGGCTGTAATCACCCTGTACGCTGTTCAAGCACCTTCTTCTTTTACCGGCGAGGCTGGCGGGGATTGTGCATCGATGCAAACGAGGCTCTCGTCGCACTCTATCGGCGGGCCCGACCGCACGATCGAGCCGTGTGTGCGGTAGTCTCTTCGTCGACCCGTGACCTCGTCTTCACCGAGTTCGCGGACGATCGGATCTCGTCAGTCGATCCCGACCACTCGCGCGCGTGGAGCAAGAGCCGCGAGGTGACGTCCGAGCGGCATGTGAGGGCTGTTACATTGCAGTCCCTGCTTGAGGCGGCGGACGCGCCGAACCGATTTGATCTCCTGGCCATTGATGTGGAAGGGCACGACCTGGAGGTTCTTTTTTCTCTCGATCTGGGCGTCTACCGGCCCGCGCTCATCGTCATCGAAATGCACGGCTTCGATCTTGAGAGGCCCAAAGCGAATCCGATCTATCGTCATCTGGCCGAGGCCGGCTACCAGATGGTTGGGTACGCCGTCATGAACGGCTATTTCGTCGACAGCGAAACAGCTTGAAGTCGCGGGCAGGATCGTGATCCGCGCTCGGGCGAGCGCATGCCCGGACCTCGCTAACTGGACGCGATTGGTGTTTTGGGTGGTCTGAGTATACTAAAAGTTGCCGACTCCGGGGCAGCGGGTCGCTGCCCACGCCATTTCGGTCGCGATGGCCTGCGCGAACCTGAGGCCAGATGGCGGACGAGGAAGGAATGATCGGAGACAGTTTGACGCTTGAGCTTGTCTGTCCCCGGGATCACACCCGTCTGGAAGCGGTGTCCGATCAGGAGATGCGGTGCGCGGAGTGCGGCCGCTCCTATCCGGTTCACAATGGAATCGTCAGCGTTCTGGATGCCCCGAATGCCTTTTACGAAGGCGCCTATCTCAACCAGACACGGTTTCTCCCAAAGAGCGAGCGCATCTGGCATGCATGGCCACTGTGGCTGCTCGTCAACGGATATCCCTGGATGGTCCGGCGGCATGTGCCCGAAGGAGCGCGGGTCGTGGAACTGGGATGCGCGTCCGGCGTGGCCTATTTCGGCAAGCGCTACCGTATGGTGGGCTGCGATCTGTCCATGGTATCGCTGAAGGGCCTGCCCTATCAGCAGCGCGTGCAATGCGATGCCGGCGACTGCATTCCCTTGCCGGATGGGGCAGTCGATGCGGTGGTCAGTTCCTATTTCTGGGAGCACATTCCGCCGCAGACCAAGTCCCGCATCCTCGCGGAGTGTCGACGGGTCCTCAAGCCGGGCGGAAAGATCATCTTCCTTTACGACGTGGAGACAGACAACCCGCTCATCCGACACTACAAATCCGTCGATCCTGCCCTGTACAAGCGACAATTCATCGATGGCGATGGCCACTACGGCTACGAGCGGCCGCGGGATAACCAGAGCACGTTCGAGGCCGGCGGTTTCCGCATCATTGAGCACAGGGGCCTGGAGAAGACCTGGTTCCAGTCGCCGGCGGCTTACGTCAAGCTGAGGGCTTATGAGGATCGACTGGAGCGGCTGTTTGCGCTTGGCAGCGCAATGGGACGTTCACCCTGGTTTTATCTCTATACCGGCTTTATGCGGCTCCTCGACACGGCCGTCTGCCCAGTTCTGCCGGAAGACTGGGCGCGGATCGAACTCGTCGTCTGCGAGCGGGCGGCCGACTGACATGGGCAGGGGGGCGAGACTCAAACGGATCAGGCCGCCGGCCCGCACGGCGATGAAACGGGGGGAGCGCTGCGCGTGACCGCCCCGTCGACCATCCTCGTCATCGGAAAATTCTACACGGAAGGTTTCGCGCTCCACATCGCCGAAACGCTTGCCGCAATGGGCCATGGGGTACGGCGGTTCGAGCCCGGCATGAGCCGGCTGCCGGGACGCGTTGGACAGCGTGTCGATCAGGTCCGCAGCGTGCTGCATGGGGCAAGCGACAACGTGCCCCTCGTCCGGGCGCGACGCATGCGCGCGCTCTGGAAGGAACTGGAGCGCGGCCCGGTCAATATTGTCATTGTTTGCCACGACTTTCTCTGGCCGGAGGACGTGTCCGAGCTGAAGCGTCGCTCCGGGGCGGCCGTGACGCTGTGGTTTCCGGATGCGATCGTAAACTTCCGAAAGGCCTTCTTTCTGAACGCGCCCTATGACGCGCTGTTCTTCAAGGACCCCTACGCGGTCTCGATGCTCCGCGGGGTTCTAGGCAACCGGGTCTTCTATCTGCCGGAGGCCTTCAACCCGGATCGGCATCGGCTGCCGGACGGCGACGGAATCGGGAACGAGTTCCGCTGCGACATTGCCACGGCAGGCAATCTTCATTCCTGGCGCGTGGCGCTGTTTCGCCAGCTCGACGCTTACGATGTGCGCATCTGGGGTGCGGCGCCTCCGCTCTGGCTGCCGCTTGGTCCGGTCAAGGCGATGGCGCGGGGGAGGGCCGTCTTCAATGCCGACAAGGCCCGCGCTTTCCTTGGCGCGAAGATCGTCGTGAACAATCTCCACTACGGGGAGATCTGGGGGGCAAATGTCCGGATATTCGAGGCCGCCGGCATAGGGGCCTTTCAACTGGTCGACTGGCGTCCCAGCCTGTCTTCGCTGTTCGTGGATGGCAGCGAACTCGTGACCTTCCGGGGCGTCGAGGACCTCAAGCGCCTGATCGATCATTATCTTCCGCGTGAGGCCGAGCGACTGGAAATTGCCGAGGCTGGCAAGCGCCGGGCCCACGCGGAACACACCTATCGCCACCGGCTCGCCCTGCTCCTGGCCACCCTCGATGGTTCGCAGTGCGGTTTTCCTTTGCCGGCTGCCGGCTGGTCGGCAGCGCCATGAGGTGGGGAGCGGCGGAGAGCTTCCAGCCCCGGGGGATGCTGGTCTTTCTGTCGGCGGTTGCCGCGGCATCGCTGCCGCTGGTCCTGTTCGACATGGCGGAGGGAGACACGCTTGGCCGGACGCTTTTCATCCTGCTGAACGTTGTCCTGATCGGCATCATCACCTGGGAAATCCGGCGCGTGTTCCGGCACAGCCGGCGCATGGCGCTGGTTCAGCCGCCTGTCCTCGCCTCGATCATGCTGTTCGGCAAGGACTACATTCTGCCGAACATCCCGTCCGTCTTCGGCGTCGAAAATCCGGTTGCGGCCCGCTTCATTGCCTGGAAAGGCGACTATCTCTTCTGGCTGAATCTCTCCTTGCTGGGTGTCCTGATCGCCGTGTTCTGCATGTGGCGCGGCTACAATGCGGGAACCGGGATCCGTCTAGCCGGGGTCATCCAGCGGTTTCTCCTGCGCCGAAACCTGGTGTCCGCCAGCTTAAATCCGAACATGCCGGTCGTCGTGGCTCTGTTCGCCCTGTCGGTCCTGGCGGTGCTGATCCAGATCCGGCTTGGCATCTTCGGGTACAGCTCCGATCTGGAGCGGCTGCAGCAGACTCGCGATGTCGCCGCCTGGCTCACCTTGATGAATCAGGCCGGATCGCTGGCCTTCCTCGTTCTCAGCTTGGCGGTCTTTTCCAAAGGCAGACGGAAGGGGCTCGGGCTCTGGCTGTTCTTCGTCGTCGTTCTGCTCTGGCAGCTCGCGACGGGTTTCCTGGGGGGCTTCAAGAGCCAGGTCGTCATGCCGATCATCATTCTCGGCGTCGCCTACTACATGGCCCGGGGGCGCGTGTCGTTCACCCTGATCGCGTTGTCGTTCGTCATGCTCGTCGCCGCCTTCCAGACCATCGAGCCGTTCCGGCGAGCCCGCTACCTGGATCCGAGCTTCGACAGTTCGAGCGTGTCGTCAATCGTCGGGACGTTCTGGTCCGCCGCCACGGGCGAACTCACCTATGCCCACCGCGGAGCACCGACGACCGTAGGCGAAATTGCCGCGCGAACCGATCTCATCACCTTCACGGCTGTCAGTATCGACTACGCCCACCGCCACGATGAACTCGACGAGCACGCGCCGCGCTTCGTCACGGATCTGTTCCTCATTCCCTTCAACGCGTTCATTCCCCGTTTCATCTGGCAGGGCAAGACGGTGGTCAATGACGGCTGGTGGTTCACGGCGGTCGTGCTGGGCCGCGGCATAGATACACGGTCCGCCACGGCGATGGGGCCGGTCTCCTACTTCTACTTCGGCGGCGGCTACGCGATGATCGCGCTGGGCTTCTTCGTGATCGGAGTGCTCCAGCGTATCGCCTTCAGCGCATTCACACCGCTTGGGCTGGGTGGATGGGTCATCTTCCTGGGCACCCTGCCGATCCTGGCGCTCGTCCCGTCGAACGTGGCAGCGGCTTTAACTGGTTTGCTGCGCATGCTGCCGTTTCTCGTGGTTGGGCAGCTCTGGGTGATAAAAAGATAATCTGAGTTCCCATCAGTTATTCCAAATGGATACTTTCAGGGATCAAACGGATGCGCTCAATTCACGTGATTCCAGCAATAAACATTCAAGCCAGCGGGCCGACATACTCCGTATCGCGTCTTTGCGAAGAAATTATTCGTCAGGGATATGGAGTTAATCTTGCGGTCATGGAGCCTATACCGGGCTTTCAAAAAGAATTCGTGAAAGGTTTTCCTTCTTTGCCTGGGCTGCGCCGCATTGGCGTGTCGCCGAGAATGTTGCGTTGGCTGAGAGAGCAGGTTTCTTTGCCTGATGTGAATATAGTTCATGGGCACGGTTTGTGGACGGAGATTAATGTCTATCCATCAATATCCTCTTCTGGTGCGGGTAAGATCTGTGTAATTTCGCCGCGAGGCACGCTGGCAGCTCCGGCTCTCGAAGTATCAAAGTGGCGTAAGAAAATATTATGGAGTGTATTTGTTGGTCGTGCCGCCCGCGGTGTCACGGCGTTTCATGCCACTTCCTGGCAGGAGTACCGCGATATTCGCCATGCGGGATTTGATCAACCGGTCGCAATTATTCCGAATGGTGTGGATATCCCCGATCTACGAAAAAAGATAAGGGTTCGTCGTCGTCGCTTGCTCTTCCTAGGAAGGCTTCATCCAATCAAGGGGATTGATTTGTTGCTTCGCGCCTGGGCGGATCTTCAAGGGCGCCATCCAGATTGGGACCTGATCATCGCCGGGCCGGACGAGAAAGGGTACGGTTGTAAGCTGAGGGCGCTTGCTGCTGAGCTTCGTCTTGAACGGGTTTCTTTTGTCGGCGCTCTGTATGGCGAGGAAAAAATTGAAGCTTACAGTAATTCTGATCTTTATGTGCTTCCAACTCATTCAGAGAATTTTGGAATGACAATAGCCGAGGCACTCGCTGCCGGAACACCAGTCATCACGACAAAGGGCGCCCCATGGTCAGGGCTGGAAGTCGAAGGGGCTGGATGGTGGGTTGAGAATAACCAAGGCGCATTGTTTGCAGCGCTAGACGAAGCCTTGAAAGAGCCGATTGGCAGCCTTGCTGCTCGGGGGAGGCGCGGAAGAGACTGGATGATCCGTGACTTTGGCTGGGATGCTATCGCCGCAGACATGCAGAAATTTTATGCTTGGCTTGAGCAGGGAGGTGAACCTCCGAACTTCGTACACATTGATTAGAATGACAAAACCTTTGCGGGTTCCGGGTAGTCGACTTCGTCGATCTCCATGAGAGTGGCCACAGATTCTCCTGGGAGCCGATCATGTGCGGCATAGCCGGCTTTAGCGGACGCTTCGACCCGGCGGTCCTGTCGGCCATGAGCGCGGCGATTGCTCATCGCGGACCCGATGGCGACGGCGTGTTCTCGGATCCGGAGGCCGGGATCGGACTGGCGCATCGCCGGCTCGCCATCATCGATCTGTCGAATGCCGGCCATCAGCCGATGCGGGACACGACCGACCGCGCCGTCATCGTCTACAACGGTGAACTCTACAATTTCCGCGAACTGAGGGACGAGCTCGTCGAAGACGGCTTTGCATTTCGCAGCCGCACCGACACCGAGGTGCTGTTGACCCTCTACTTGCGGGACGGGCCGGCCATGCTTGCCCGGCTCAACGGCATGTTCGCCTTTGCCATCTGGGACAAGGCTGAGCGCCGGCTCTTCCTGGCCCGCGACCAGCTCGGCGTGAAGCCGCTTTATCTCGCGCAGACCCCCGACGGGATCGTGTTCGCCAGCGAAATCAAGGCGTTGCTCCAGGAGCCGTCGGTCTCGCGCGCCATCGATCCGGCAGCGGTGGCCCGCCATCTCGCGCTGCTCTGGTCGCCCGCGCCGGGAACGATCCTTTCCGGGGTGGAGAAACTGGAGCCGGGAATGGCGGCGATCCTCGCGGAGGGACGGATCGAACGCCGATGGTCGTATTACGACCTTCCGTTCGGCCGGTCGGGCGCGCGACAGATGAGCGTCGATCAGGCGGTCGCCGGAGTGAGGGAGCACGTCGGCCGCGCGGTGGAGCGGCAGATGGTTGCCGACGTTCCGGTCGGTGCCTTCCTGTCCGGCGGGCTCGATTCCAGCGCCGTTGTGGCCCACGCGCGCCGGCACACGGACGAACGGCTGACCTGTTTCACCATTGCGTTCGACGGAAGGAACGCAGCCGGTGTCGAGGGGATGGCGGAGGATCTGCCCTATGCGGAGCGCGTGGCGTCGTGGCTCGACGTCGATCTGGAACAGGTCACCGTGGGACCCGAGATGATCTACCATTTGGAAGACATGGTGTTCCATCTCGACGAGCCGCAGGCGGATCCCGCGCCGCTCAACGCGCTGTTCATCGCAAGGCTCGCCCGGGAGGCCGGCATCAAGGTGCTTCTGTCGGGGGCGGGCGGCGACGATATCTTCACCGGCTATCGGCGCCACTACGCGCTTCAGCAGGAGCGGCATTGGGCCTGGTTGCCGGAGGCCGCCCGGGAGGCGATCGCGGCAGGCGCGGCCAAACTGCCCACCGGCCCGGTTGCCCTGCGGCGTCTGCGCAAGGGCTTCGCGCACGCCAACCTTTCGCCTGACGCGCGGATGACGCGCTATTTCACGTGGCTGGAACCGGCCCTGGCACTGGACCTGCTCGCTCCGGAGTTCCGCTCCGGCATCGGCGCAGAGGAGGTGATGGCTCCGCTTGCGCAAACCCTCGCGACCGTCCCGGACGGCGCCTCCCGTCTCGATCGCATGCTGACGCTGGAGTGTCGCCATTTCCTCGCCGACCACAACCTCAACTACACCGACCGGATGGCCATGGCGCATGGCGTCGAGGTACGCGTGCCGCTCCTCGATCCCGATCTGGTCGATTTCGCTGCGGCGGTGCCGGATCGCTTGCGGCAGCGCGGGCGCTCGGGGAAATGGATTTTCAAGAAGGCGATGGAGGGCATCCTGCCAGACGACGTCATCCATCGCCCCAAGACCGGTTTCGGCGCACCGCTCCGGCACTGGCTTCGCCACGAGCTGCGTCCGCTGGTTGGCGACCTGCTCGGGCAGGATGCGATCCGGCAACGTGGAATCTTCGACGCCAAAGCCGTCGCGCGGCTCGTGGAGCGGGACAGGGCCGGGCAGATCGATGCCGCCTATCCGATCTTCGCGCTGATCTGCGTCGAGATGTGGTGCCGGATCTTCATCGACCGTCCGCCTTCGGCCTGGACGGCCGGGCGCTTGACACCAGGGACGCCTGACTGAGCCTGGGGCGATCCGCGGCAGGCACGAGGACAGGGAGGCTTCACGCCAGAAGCGTGCCCGCAGCGTCACGCCAGTCGGCGCCGTCGGACCAGAACGGCCGGGCGCCTCCCGCAGCATCCGTCACGTAGATCGTGGCGCCCGCACCGCTTGCCGCGGCGGACGGGATATTTGCCTTGGCCGTGGCGGCGCAGCGGATCGGCCCATCCACATGCAGGGTTGCCGTCGGGGTGACATCTCCGATGGCGACCTGCTGTCCGTCATCGGCGCTGTGATAGAGGGTCATCACCCGGCCGCCGTGGAAGGCGCCGTCGTGATGAACGCCCTCGATGGCCAGGTGCGCGGTCCCGCTGTTCAAGCCTCCACGGAAACTGATGCGGCTGCCGCTCCCGGTGAAAGGCTGATAGAAGGCGAGCGCCGCCGAGCTCTGGCTGCCGAACATGGTGCCATCGGCCACGAGGCATCCGTTTGGAAGCGACATCGGCTGGCCGGCTTGAAGGCGCAGCGCGTGCTTGGAGGCGTCCGCGATATCGTCGGCAAAGGCGAAGATCAGGCTTTCGTCATAGGCACCGGGATGGCCGGGGCAGAGCGTCCAGCGCTTTCCGTCCGCATTGGCGTTCTCGAGAAGCAGCGCACGGCCGCTGCCGCGAACGTGAAGGGGCCCTTCCGGGTCGTCGGTTCCAGCTCCCGCCCATCCGCTGGCCGGGTCGATGGTGAAGTGCGCCGACCAGCCGGTCTCGAAATCCACCAGGCCTTGCTTGACCGGGATGCGGCCCGGCGCACCGCCAGGGGCAAGGCCCGCGCCCGGTGCGCCGTCGGGTCCTGCATCGCCTTTCGGCCCCTGGGGGCCGGCAAGGCCGGCCAGCGCGGTCGTCACCCGCCCCTGCGTCAGCATGACCGTGATCCCGCTCTGCCCGATCGTTGCGGCGACAGGCGACGTCACGAGCCTCACCTCGGTCGCGCCCGTCATCGCACCACCTCTTCGACCGGGACGAGGAGTCCGCTGATCACGCGATGAACGGCGCCGGCCGCGGTCGTCAGCTCCACCTCGTAGACGCCGGGACTGGAGACGCTGGCCGTATCGGACGGCGGGGCGGAGAAGACCAGCCTGCCTGCCGGCCCGTCGATGGCGATGCCGCCATTGCCGGTGGAAAGATCGAGAAGGAGCGCCCCCTCCCGGTCGCGGGCCTGAAGAACCGCCGAGGCTCCGGTTAGGTCGACCGGGCTATCGCCGCCCCAGATGATTTCGAAGGACAGTGTTTTTCCGCGGAAGACCTGCATGGTCACGTCTTCGCCGGAAGCGGAGAAGGCCACGCCGGACGTGGTGCCTGACATCGCAGTCGCCTTTCTGTTTGGGGTTGGGACGGGTGGGCCGGGCCCGCGGTCCGCTTCACGATGTCGACGGACTGCAGAGCAGGGCATGGATGGCCACCCGGACCTTGCCGCCGGAAAAGGGTGCGCCGTTCGCCGTGAGGCGAATGGGAGTGTCCGCGTAGAAGGCCGTTGGCCCGGTCACGCCGGAATTGGTGCTGCCCGCCGCAATCCCCAGCGAGCCGCCGTACTTGTCGATCTCGCCGGCAATCCCGCAGTCGTAGGACGCGGCGCCTGAGATCGGCTCGGTCGTTCGGGTCGTGACGGCGAAGACGATGGCCCGGTTCGGGATGGTCGTCGTCGTGTCCGCCGAGGCGCCGGAAAGCGAAAGCTCCTCCTCGAGAAGGACGAATCGGGTCTCCGCGCCATGCGCCTGTTGGGCCACGACCTGCGAGGCGCCGATGATGCCGCCTGCCTCGGTCTGCCACGTTCCGGCGGAAAAGATGCACGCAGTCGCTTCGTCGGTCACGAAGGCGCGCCAACCTTCGCCGGGTGCCAGAAAGCTCCACACCCCGCCCTGACGGGCCGCGATCTGACCCTCCCTGCCGAGCCAGTCTCCGGTGGCAGGTGAGGCGACGATGTAGCGGTCTCCCTCCTCCGGCTCCGATGGCGGCTCCGGGAGGTGGCGATCGAGCACGGTCAGCTGGACCAGCACGTCGAGGGCATCGAGCGCCTCGTTGTGCGTGACATGCTTCTGCGCCTGGGAGCCCAGAATGTAGGGAAGTCCGAGCGTTGCCGTCCTGTCCATTGCCAATCCCGCTTGATCGTTTGCCGCCGGCGTGCCGGCCGTAGACAGCGAAGATAGCGGGGGCACGAGGGCCGGGGATTAGTTGCAGAGTGTGGCGCTGGCAATCTAAGGAATTCATGGCTACCAAGTGCGATGGGTGTGGGTGCTTCGGGTCGCGCGATGGGCGATCCGGATTCGCAGCCCGGTCGGGGGATCCGGATGAAGCAGGTCTTGCAAAACCTCAGGGATGGAACGACCGAGGTGGCCGACGTACCAGCTCCGTTGCCCGGGTTCGGGCAAGTGCTCATCCACACCGAGCGGACGCTTGTATCCGCCGGCACGGAGCGGATGCTGGTCGAGTTCGGGAAGGCCAGCCTGATCGACAAGGCGCGCCAGCAGCCCGACAAGGTGCGCCAGGTCGTGGACAAGGTGCGCACCGATGGTCTCGCGCCGACGCTTGAGACCGTGCGTGCCAAGCTCGATCAGCCGCTCGCGCTCGGCTACTGCAACGCGGGCACGGTGATCGCCGTCGGTCCGGGTGTCACCGGCTTCGCTCCGGGCGACCGCGTGGCCTCCAATGGCAAGCACGCGGAGATCGTGGCCGTGCCTGCCAACCTGTGCGCCCGGGTGCCGGACGGCGTTTCGTCCGATGCCGCGGCCTTCACCGTGGTCGGTGCCATCGCCCTGCAGGGGATCCGGCTGGTCCAGCCGACACTCGGGGAAGCGGTGGTCGTCACCGGTCTCGGGCTGATCGGACTGATGGCCGTACAGCTTTTGAGAAGTCATGGCTGCCGGGTCCTCGGCATCGATTACGACCCGGCCAGGCTGGCCCTGGCCGCCTCCTTTGGCGCGCAAACAGTGGACCTATCAGCGGGTGCCGATACGGTGGCCGCAGCCACGGCGTTCTCGCGCGGGCGGGGCGTCGACGCGGTCATCGTCACCGCCTCCTCGAAGTCCAGCGAGCCGATCCGGCAGGCGGCGCACATGTGCCGCAAGCGCGGCCGTATCGTGCTCGTTGGCGTGACCGGGCTGGAGCTCTCGCGGGCCGACTTCTACGAGAAGGAACTGACCTTCCAGGTCTCCTGCTCCTACGGGCCGGGCCGCTACGATCCGGCCTACGAGGAGAAGGGCAACGACTACCCGGTCGGCTTCGTGCGCTGGACCGAGCAGCGCAACTTCGAGGCCGTCCTCGACATGATGGCCGGAGGCCAGCTCGACGTTGCGCCACTGATCTCCCATCGCTTCGCCGTTTTAGAGGCCGAGCGCGCCTATGCGGTGATGGGCGGCAAGGAGCCGTCGCTCGGGATCCTCTTCGACTATCCCTCCGATCAGGCAGAGCCGCGCGCAGAACCGGTTCGCACGGTAAGGCTAAGGGACGCCTCGGCTGCCCCCGGTCCGGCACGGATCGGTTTCGTGGGCTCCGGCAATTACGCCTCCAAGGTTCTGATCCCAGCCTTCAGGGCGGCGGGCGCGGAGCTTGGGTCGGTTGCCTCCGCGGCGGGAGTCAGCGGCCTGCACGCGGCGCGAAAGTTCGGCTTTGCGGAGACGACGACTGACGCCGAGCGGATCTTCGCGGACGAC
This sequence comes from Amorphus coralli DSM 19760, assembly GCF_000374525.1. GTDB lineage: Bacteria > Pseudomonadota > Alphaproteobacteria > Rhizobiales > Amorphaceae > Amorphus > Amorphus coralli. The sequence continues at coordinate 117,005 of NZ_KB894574.1, read as the reverse complement.
ACCATCGACACCGTCGTGGTTACCACCCGCCACGACAGCCACGCGGATCTGGTCCTGAGGGCGATCGCGGCGGGAAAGCACGTGTTCGTGGAAAAGCCGCTGGGCCTGTCGCCCGAGGAGCTGGACGCCATCGAGGCAGCCCAGGAGGCCCGGATCGCCGAGGGAACCGGCCGGCTCGTCATGGTGGGCTTCAATCGCCGCTTCGCCCCCAACGTGGTCCGCGCCAGGCAGCTGCTTGCAGGCTCTGGCGAGCCGGTCGCGATGACGATGACCGTCAATGCTGGCGCGATCCCGGCGGAACACTGGACCCAGGATTCGGAGGTGGGTGGCGGTCGGATCGTCGGAGAAGTCTGTCACTTCGTGGACCTGCTGCGCCATCTGGCGGGGGCGGCCATTGTCGAAGTCCGGACAAGGGCAATGGAAAGTGCCACCGGCGACACGGTCAGCCTGCAGCTTGCCTTCGCGAACGGCTCCATCGGCACGATCCACTATTTCGCCAATGGCCATAGCGGGTTGGCTAAGGAACGACTGGAGGTCTTCTCCTCGGGGCGGGTGCTTCGGCTCGACAATTTCCGCCGCCTGGAGGGCTACGGCTTCAAGGGCTTCCGTCGCCAGAGGCTGTGGCGCCAGGACAAGGGCCAGCGGGCCTGTGCGGCCGCCTTCGTCGAGGCCGTCCGGCAGGGTGGACCGGCACCCATCCCGTTCGAGGAACTTCTCGAGGTCTCGCGTGCCACGCTGGCCTTGGCCAGGGGGGCGAGCGAATGAGTCCCCGGCCAATCCGGTGCCGCTTGCTCGCGCTGGTGGCAGGGGGGTGGCGGGAATGAAGGCTGCCGTGGGCGACGCGCTGCGCCTCTGGCATACGGTGCGCTTTCTGAGAGCCGAGCAGATCTACGGCCGGGCTTGGCACCGGCTGTACCACCCGAAGCCCCGGCTTGGACCGGCTCCGGACCTGCGTCAGCCGGTAGGCGCGTGGCGGCAATCGGCTGCCCGGCGGCCATCGATGATCGGTCCCGACGCCGTCGTGTTGCTCAACAAGCCAGGTCAGATCGCCGAGGCGGCCGACTGGGACAGGCCGGACCGCGATCTCCTCTGGCGCTACAATCTCCACTATTTCGACGACCTCAATGCCCTCGACGCGCCGCAACGCCAGGCATGGCATAGCGGCCTGATCGCCCGCTGGATCGCCGAGAACCCGCCGGCGCGCGGGCTCGGCTGGCATCCCTATCCGCTGTCATTGCGCATCGTGAACTGGCTGAAGGCGCATCTTGCCGGGCGAACGCTTGCGCCGGATGCGATCGCGAGCCTGGCGATCCAGAGCCGGGCGCTGGCCGGCCGTCTCGAACGACACCTTCTCGGCAATCACCTCTTCGCCAACGCGAAGGCGCTGGTGTTCGCCGGGACGGCCTTCGAGGGGAGCGAGGCCGATCAGTGGCGGCGGGCCGGGCTTTCCATCCTCGCACGCGAGGTGCCGGAGCAGATTCTGCCGGATGGCGGCCATTTCGAACGCAGCCCGATGTACCACGCGCTGATCCTGGAAGACCTGCTCGATCTTCTGAATCTCGACTTCGTCCATCCGGGCGTGCTGCCGGCGACGCAGGTGGCGGAGTGGCGGGGCGCCGCGGATCTCATGCAGAACTGGCTGGCCGCGATGGTGCATCCCGATGGTGACATCGCCTTCTTCAACGACGCCGCGTTCGGCGTTGCGCCATCCTGTCCGGAACTGAGTGCCTACGCGGCCCGGCTGGGGCTGCCGGCTGCAGGCCAATCGGAGCCCGGCGTCTCGACGCTGCCCGACAGTGGCTACGTGCGGGTCGCCGGCCCGACCTTCGTTGCCCTTCTCGACGTGGCGCCCATCGGCCCCGACTACCTGCCGGGCCATGCCCATGCCGACACACTCTCCTTCGAGCTTTCGCTTTTCGGCCAGCGCACGATCGTCAACTCGGGGACGTCGCTCTACGGGACGAGCCCAGAGCGGCTGCGCCAGCGCTCCACCGCCGCACACTCGACGGTGGAGGTGGACGGGCAGAACTCCAGCGAGGTCTGGAGCGGCTTCCGGGTGGCGCGCCGGGCCCGGCCCATCGCTGTCCGCATCGCAAACCGGGAGGCAGGGCCCGTTGTTTCAGGCGCCCACACCGGTTATCTAAGGCTGAATAATGGGGTAAAACACACGCGCGAGTGGCGTTTCGGCGAGGCGACGCTGTCCGTTATCGATCGCCTGGACGGACAATTCGGCACAGCCGTTCAGCGTGTCTTCCTGCACCCGGGCGTCGAGGTCGACGGAAACGGGCGCAGCGGCCATCTGACGCTGCGGGGAGGGGAGCAGGTGAGCTGGACCGTTGAGGGCGGGGAGGCGTCGCCGGTCGAGGCGACATGGCACCCGGAATTCGGCCTTTTGCAGCCCAACCGATGTCTCGCGGTCCGGTTTTCCGGCCCGAGCGTCGCGCTCACGCTCGAATGGTGAGCGCGTGCACATCCTCTTCCTGACCGACAACTTCCCGCCGGAGGTCAACGCGCCCGCATCGCGGACCTTCGAGCATTGCCGCGAATGGGTGAGGGCCGGACACCAGGTCACGGTGGTGACCTGCGCGCCCAACTTCCCCAGGGGCCAAGTCTACGAAGGCTACCGGAACCGGCCCTGGCAGAGCGAGACCATGGATGGCATCCGGGTGGTTCGGGTCTGGAGTTACATCACCGCCAACGACGGGTTCACGCTGCGCACCCTCGACTATGTTAGCTACATGGTGTCGGCCATCCTTACCGCGCCCTTCGTGCGCGGGGCCGATCTCGTCATCGGCACCTCGCCGCAGTTCTTCACCGTGTGCGCGGCCTATGCCGTCAGCCGGGCGAAGCGCATTCCCTTCGTCTTCGAACTCCGCGATCTCTGGCCGGAGTCCATCCGGGCGGTCGGCGCCATGCGGGACGGTCGCACCCTGCGCTGGCTGGAGCGGCTGGAGCTCCTTCTCTACCGGAAGGCTGCGCGGATCGTGTCCGTGACAGACTCCTTTAAGCGCAACCTCGTGGAACGCGGCATCGAGCCCGGGAAAATCGAAGTCGTCACGAACGGTGTCGACGTCTCCCGTTTTGCACCGCGGCCGAAGGACGCCGAGCTTGTCGAGCGCTATGGCCTGAAGGACACGTTTGTCGCCGGCTATGTCGGGACACATGGCATGGCTCATGCCCTGGAGACGCTGCTTGATGCCGCGGAGCGCCTGCAGGACGAAAGTGGCGACAGGTTCCGCTTCTTGCTTCTGGGAGACGGCGCCCGCAAGCAGGCGCTCGTCGAGCAGGCGCGCTCGAGAGGGCTCGCCAACGTCGTTTTCATCGACAGCGTGCCGAAGGACCAGGTCGCGCGCTACTGGTCGCTACTCGACGTCTCCGTGATCCACCTCCGCGAGGCGGATCTCTTCACCACCGTCATTCCCTCCAAGCTTTTCGAATGCATGGGGATGGGGATCCCGGTCCTGCACGGCGTCGCGGGCGAGTCGGCCGAGATCGTCGAGCGCGAGGGCGTCGGGCTTGTGTTCGAGCCGGAGAATGCCGAGGCCCTGGTCGGCGAACTCCGGCGCCTGGAGGCCGCTCCGACGGTCCTTGCCGGATTTCGGCAGCGTTGTCTTGAGGCGGCCCCGACTTACGATCGAAAAGTCCTGGCCCACAGAATGCTGACCAGTCTGGAAGAGGTGGCGGCCGAGCGCCGAACCGAGGCAAGGAGCCTTCCGACATGAGCAAGGCGCGGATCCTCAACGTTGTCGGCGCTCGCCCGAACTTCATGAAGATGGCGCCCCTGATCGAAGCGTTTGCTGCCCGCGACGACCGTTTCGAGCAGCGGCTGGTGCATACCGGCCAGCACTATGACGAGCGGATGAGCAAGGCGTTTTTCGAGGATCTGGGGATGCCCAGGCCTGACCTCGATCTTGAGGTCGGGTCGGGCAGCCACGCGAACCAGACCGGCCGGATCATGATGGCGTTCGAGACGGTCTGCCAGGCCGAGCGCCCGAACCTGGTGGTCGTCGTCGGCGACGTCAATTCGACCATGGCCTGCACCATCACCGCCAAGAAGCTCGGCATCAAGGTGGCGCACGTGGAGGCGGGCCTGCGCTCGCGCGACATGACGATGCCGGAAGAGATCAACAGGCTCTGCACCGACGTGCTCTGCGATTATCTCTTCACCACGGACCGGTTCGCCGACGACAACCTTCGAGCCGAGGGCGTGGACGAAGACAGGATCCACTTCGTCGGGAACGTCATGATCGACACGCTGATGAAGCATCGCTCCATGGCTGCGGCGCTGGGGCTGGCCGCACGACTCGGGCTGGCTCCCGGCCACTACATGACGGTGACACTCCACCGGCCCTCGAACGTCGACGATCCCGCAGTCCTGAAAGGGATCCTGGAGGCCCTTGCCGAACTCTCGGAGCGGATGCCCGTCGTGTTCCCGATCCATCCGCGCACCCGCAAGATGGTTGACCAGGCAGGGCTCGGCGGGTTTCTCACCAGCGGCGATAGGGTGCCGGAGCATGGCCTCTGGACCTGTGAGCCGCTTGGCTATCTTGAGTTCCTGCACCTCAACATGAATGCCCGCCTTGTCCTGACAGATTCCGGCGGGCTCCAGGAGGAGACGTCCGTCCTTGGAGTGCCCTGCCTGACCTTGCGCCACAACACCGAGCGCCCGATCACCTGCAGCGAGGGAACGAACGCCCTCGTGGGCAACGACAAGGCCCGGATCCTGGCGGTGGCCGGGGAGGTTCTGGACCGACCGCCCGGTGTGGCTCGGGTGCCGGAAAAGTGGGACGGGCACGCCGCCGAGCGGATCGTCGAGATCCTGGCGCGGACGCTCTGAACCCGCTTCGGTCGGGCACTCAGGTCCTTGGTTCGGTACCGGTGCGACGGATGGCAAGGTCGTCGTACCAGACGGCCCCGCCTGCCACGTCTTCTTCCAGGGCGACCCGGGCATCAAGCTCCAGCCGGAGCCACTGCGCCTGGCACCCGCCTGCCGGAACGGTGAACGTGGTCTCAAAGTCCTGCCAGCCGGTTCGGCCCTTCAATGGCTGCGTGGTGGCAAGAGTTTCGCCGTCTGGTCCGGCACAGGCGATCTTCCAGGCCATGCCGCGTTCGGTCTGCAGATCATCGGCGCGCTCGCGTCCCGTGAAGATGTAGCGGCCGGGCGGCAGAACGAGCAGCTTCGTGACGTTCCTGAACGGCACGCGACCTCGGAAGAACTGCACGGTGAGAGCGTCCTCTCCGTCGATCGTTGCGGCAATCGAGATCTCCGCGCCGGGAATCGGTGTGAAGGTCCAGTCGAAGGGCAGTCCGCTCAGGGGAAAACGGAAATCACCGTTGGAGAGGTAGTCGAGGCTGGCAAACTGGTCCGGCGGCAAAATCCTTAGCCAGATCAGGAGTGCATCCTGAAACCGGCCGGCATCCACAAGGGCCGTGAGCAGCGGGGCGACCTCACGGTTGAGCGGAGGCGATCTGCTTTCCTGCAACTGCGCAAACAGCGCGGTCGGGCCGTCCAGATCGCTCGGTTGGTCGAGGGTGCGCAGCAGGAACTCGGAACGCCAGGGCGGGTCGGCTGCGAGCGCGGTGGCGAGGGCGTTGAGCCCGCCGGGAAGCGCCGTCAGCTGGCGCATGGAATCGTAGAAGATGTAGCGCAGCTCCGGCTGGGAGCGAATGATCACGTCGGCGTGGGAAAGCGCGGAGCCAAAGTCGCCTGACTGCAGATCGTGACTGTAGAGCCAGGTGTGGGGAATGACATCCCGCAGGCTGCGGTCGGCCGCAAGTCGCATGGCGGCGAGCGCCTGGTCCGACTCACCGGTGCCCGCAAGGCCAAGGCCGTAGTAGCCGAGGGCTCGACCGGTGGGCGGATCTTCGGCAAGGGCCGCCCGGGCCGCTATCGTCACGCGCTTCCAGTCCGTGTTTTCGGGTCCCCTGGCCATTTCTGCTTCGGCCGCAGCCAGGAGCGAGGCGGCGTCGGAGGAGGCCGGCCGTGCGCTGGTCTGCTCCTGGTCCGCCGGGATCGGGTCCGTCTCGACAGCGGCGATGATCGACCAGATGAGCAGCAGGCCGGCGGCGACAAGGCCAGCCATCGCGACCCGGCCCCGTGCCGATCCGACGAGCTTGAGCCCGCCGCTTGCCATCGGGCCGTGTTGCGGCCGTCCGCTCGTGTGTCCCCCCGGTCTCTCCGCCACTCAGGTCGCCCCTCAATCGTTCGACAGGGCCGATGCCGTCGATGCGGTCGCCGGTTCGCCGCAGATCAGCGCAGCCACGGAGAGGGGGTCGCTGCAGGAGGCGAGAGGGGTGTCGGCCGAATGCGGGCTTTCCCTGTCGAACGGGACAAGCAGCGCGCCGAGGAAGACCATCGATGCGGCTGTAATTCGCACGGTCCTGCTGGCCCCGAAGGTGCGCTTGCGCTTTCGCTCCGGCAGGGAAATCAGCGGCTGCGCGAGGTGCACGGGAGGCCGCTTGCGAAATGCGCGGGCCCGCTGCCCGGCAACGGTGCGGTCGTAGGCCTCTCGCCTGGCCGGGGTCTTGAGCGCGTTCCATGCGGTGGCAACCCGACTTGCGAATGCGGCGTCCCAGTCGCTTTGCTGGTTGTCGGGATGCAGCCAGCGCAGAATCCAGCGCCCGTGTTCGCGCACCTCCTGTTGGGATGCGTCCGAGGAGAGGCCCAGGATCCGGTAGTTGTCGGTTTCGGAGTAGAAAAGCACCTGTTCCAGGTAGAAGCGCGCGGCCTTGACGAGCAGTCTCCGCGGCTTGCCGGTTTGTTGGGAGAGCCGGAAAATGGTCTCCTCGCACCCACCGGCAACGCGAATGATCGTACCGATGTCTTCGGGCAGCGAGGCCTGCTGGCGCAGGACATCGGCCATCGAGGGCTTGCGCAACAGTTCAAGCGCGGTGAACAACCCTCGGGGAACCGCGGAGCGCATCGTCAGGCGCCCCTCGTCTCGTCGGTGATCGCCTCCGGCTCTTCCGTCGCCCCGTTGTCTCCGTAGCCATAGTAGTGGTCGCTGCCGTACCCATAGCCGTATCCGTAACCTGATGCCTTCAGGTTGAACTTGTTGAGCACGATGCCGAGCACGTCGGCGCGGGCAAAGTGGAGACGTTTCAGCGCGTTGGACACGCCGTTCCGCGGCGACTTGTGGGCCTCGACGACCAACAGGCAGCCCTCGGTGAAGTTGGAAAGGATCGGCGCGTCGGCCATGCCCCCCACGGGGGCGGTGTCGACGATGACCAGATCGTACTTCTCCGAGGCGATGGCGAGCAGCGACGCCATCCGCGCGCTGGCCAACAGCTCCGTCGGATCCGGGGGCAGGGGCCCCGCCGGCATGAACTCGAGGTTCGGATAGTCGGTGCGCTGCAGGACATCGGGCGGCCGTGCGTTCCCGACCAGGCAGTTGGACAGTCCCCGGTGGCCGACACAGCCAATGAGCCGGTGCAGCGATGGCTTGCGCAGGTCCGCGTCGATGAGAAGAACCTGCATGCCGAGTTGCGCGAACTGGCGCGCCACGTTGAAGGCGGTGGATGACTTTCCTTCCGAGGGCCGGCTGCTGGTCACGAGGATCGTCTTGGGAACGCCGGCGGAGGTCGAGAATTGCAGGGCGGTGCGCAGCGAGCGGTAGGCTTCGTTCAGGGGCGAGCGCTGATCGTCCATCTGCTCGCTGAACCTGGCTTCGTCGACATCCGGAATGATGCCGATCAGTGGCAGGCCGAGGATCTGCTCGACTTCCTCGGGATCCTTGAAGCTGTCGTCGATGAACTCGCGTGCGAACGCGGCGAGCCCGCCTGCGACACCGCCGAACATGAGCGCCAGCACGAGGTTCATTTTCAGGTTCGGCTTGTAGGGCGCGCCGGGGCGCTGCGCCTCGTCGACGATGGAGATATTGGACGGATTGCCGGCACCTCCCGCCACGCTCAGCTCCTTGTAGCGCTGCAGCAGCCCCTCGTAGAGCGTCCGATTGGTGTCCACCTCCCGCTTCAGGATCGTGTAATCGATGTTGCGTTCCTGGTAGTCCGTGACGTCGCGCTTCAGGTCGGCAAGCCGTTCGGTGAGCGAGACATGCTCGCTCACCGCGGCCTCGTACTGGAGGCGGATCGCTTCCTTGATGCGATCCATCTCCTCGGCAATCTGCTTGTCGATTTCCGCGATCTGGGCGCGCAGCTGGACCATGTCGGGATAGCCGGGTTTGAAGACCTTCAGCTTGTCCTGATACTCAAGCAGCAGCTCGGCGCGCCGGGAGCGGTAGGTTTCGATCGCATCGGTCTCCAGCGACTGCGGCAGCGCCGCCTTGTCCTTGATCTGGTTCCACAGCAATTCCTGTTTGAGCCGCTCCTTCGAGGCCTCGGTGAGAGCCTCGTTGATCTCCTCAAGGTTGGTCATCGCCAGCGTCCGCTCGTCGCCGGTGGTGAGGATGTCCTTCGCCTCGGCATAGTCGACGAGTTTGCGCTCCGACTCCTCCAGCTTCAGCTTCAGGTCCTGAAGCCGTTCGTCCAGGAACTTGCGAGCATGGGCCGAGGCCTCGTAGTTGCGCTCGAGACTCATCTCCACGAAGGCTTCGACCGCCCCGTTGGCGACGAGCTGGGCGTATTTCGGGCTCGGGCTGTCGTAGCTGACCTGAACCACGCGCGAGTTGCGGACCGGCTGGACGCTGAGCCCGCCCATTACCCGGCCGACGGCGCCAGCTTCCAGGGCCTTGGTGTTGACCTGGCTCTGCTGTGCATGGGTGGTCGAGATGATGCCGCCGGTAAGCCGCTTCAGCATCGATTGCGGCGGTGTCATGAAGTCCGGCTGTTCGGCAAGCCGAAGCTTGGCGACGATGCGCTCGGCAAGCGCGCGGCTTTTCAGCAGCTCGTACTGGGTCTGGTAGAATTCCACCGAGGCTCCGGCCTCGCGCGCGTCCAGCCCGGCCAGCCCGCTCAGGTTGGCGACCTCGCGCTTGATCTCGATGGTCGCGCTTCCCCGGTAGATCGGAGTCTGGAGAAGCGTGTGCACCAGTCCGATGCAGACGACCACGACCGTCACGGCGACGACGAGCCAGCGGTGCTTGTAGAGGATGCCCACATATCGCTTGAAGTCGAGCAGGCCGCCGTCGCTCGAAAAATCGGCACCTGCCAGGCCCCCTGCGAGGGCGGGCGACATCACGCCGGTGGCGGCGAGGTCTTGTCGTGGCGAATACGCGCTTTGTGCGCGGAGTTGGCGACGTGTCCCGCCGCCATGTTCACTGCCTGTCCCGGTCTGGGTAGGAAGCCGTGCCGGCCCCGCTTCGCCGCGGTCCGGACCGTCATCGGGACTTCCGCCGCCGCTGGCGCCTGACGTGCCCGGCGCGTCTGAATTCGACGCACGATCCTGGTCCGCCCCCGGTTCATCCTGACCGGGCCGGCGTCGCTTCGGCGTTTCGTCGTCTATATCCCAAGCGTCCATCGTAACCTCATTCGAGGCCCTGAATACAACCTATCAGAACACTGTTGGCCGGAATACACTTGCAATGCCCGCGCTCTCGCGGATGTTGCGCCATGCGACAGCGCCCTGTGACTCGCCCACGACCACCGTGTCGCCGGCGAGCACCTGCGGATCGTCGTTCTCTCCCTTGCGGATCTTGTCCACATCGAACGCGGCCGCCATGCGTTGGCCGTCGATGTTGCGGAAGATCATGACGCTGTTGTCGTCGCCGACTCGATCAATCCCCTTCGCCATCGCGAGCACCTGCAGCAGCGATGCCTGTCCGGGAATCTCGTAGACGCCCGGGGAAACCACCGCGCCTTCGACCGTGACCTTCTGGCTGCGATACTCCTTCACGAAGACGCTGACCTGCGGTGACTGCAGATAGTCCTTTGCCAGTTTCGCCGCGATTTCCTCTTGAAGCTCGGTGGTGGTCTTGCCGCCCGCCTGCACCGTTCCGATCAGCGGCAGCGCGATGTCGCCCCGCGCATTGATTTCGACGGTCTTTGTCAGATCCGGTACCTGGAAGACCGAAATCTCGACGATGTCGAGCGGCGAAAGCCGGTACTCCGTTCCGACCCGCGCAGCAGCCGAGGGCAGCGTGGTCCGAGGTGTCTGGCCGGATCCAGCGCTGGCCCCGGGTTGGGGCGCCGCGGAGGGCGCGGGCGGACCCGCGGTTGTGGTGGTCGAACCGTTGGATCCGTGCTGAGCGGTGCCGACGCAGCCCGCGAGCGCAAGCAGCGTGACGAAGAGGGATATGATCGGCAGACGTCCCACGCTCGTCCCCTACGTTGTCGCTGTGCCGGCGGCGGCGAAGGCCGGCGCGGCGACGATGTCGGCAGGGGCGCGGTTCCTGACAATGCCGAGCGGGCGGGCAAAGCAGAGATTCTCCGCCTCCGCTTCGCCGAGACGGGCTGCGACGGCTTCGCGGGCCTTGCTCATGGCCGGCCGCCGCCGACCGGTGTTGTGTGCGTCGGTTGCAATCAGATGCACGAGACCTTCGTCCAGCATGCGCTCGGACCAGTAGCGCGGCTGGTGCCCGAACGTCCCGGTGATCGACCCTGCCGTGAGTTGTATCCAGGCTCCGGCGGCGGTCATGCGCTTGATGTAGCCATAGTGGGCATCGATCCAGGACAGCCGCTCCGGGTGCGTCAGGATCGGCACATATCCGGCCGAGCGGAAGTCCCGGATCACCTCCTCCATGCGGGGCGGCGCCACGTGATGCGGCGCCTCCAGCAGGAAGTAGCGGCTGTCGGCGACCGTCGGCACCCGGCCTGACCTGATCCGCTCGATCAGCTTAGGGGCAAGATGAACATCGGCCCCGGTGACGAGGTAGAGGTCGACGCCGGCTTCCAGCAGTCTTTCGGCAAGGGCTGCGACGGCCTCGCGGATTTGCGCCCCGTCGTTCTCGTAGAGGCTTGGCGTGATGTGCGGGGTGCAGGCCATGATCCGAATGCCATCGGCGACGGCGATGCGCGCCATGTCCAGCGACACTTCGAGGTCGGGAGACCCGTCGTCGACACCCGGCAGAAGATGGCTGTGTAGATCGATCATCCAAGTCGGCCTGCATTCCTCCCCGGTCGTGAGCGGGGGACCCATCCAAGGCTGCGCGCGCATGGTGCCATCTGGCCACCGTTCGGCCGGTCAGGTCGGCACCAGTCCCGTGAGCCTGTTCTCAACGCGCTCCAAAACCGCTCAGAACTGTCCCGACCGTCCTGATGGAGATCAGGATGTCGAGCCAGAGCGAGTAGTTCTTGATGTAGAAGAAATCGTAGTGGAGCTTCTCCAGCACCTCGTGCTCGGTTCCCACGTGGCCTTGATTGATTTGCGCCCAGCCGGTGATCCCCGGGCGAACGATGTAGCGGTAGGGGTAGAAGGGTAACGCGGCTTCGAACCATTCCGACAGGATCCGAACCTCCGGTCGCGGCCCGATCCAGCTCATCTCGCCCCGCAGGATGTTGATGATCTGGGGCAGTTCGTCGATGCGGGTGCGCCGGAGAAGTCGCCCGATCCGCGTGACCCTGGGATCTCTGTCGCGTGTGATGGCCGCTTCGCGTCCGGCGCGCTCGGACGCATCCACCGTCATTGTGCGCAGCTTGTAGACGGTGAACGGCTTTCCCCGGTAGCCGATGCGCGTTTGCCGGAAGAGGGCGGGCCCCTTCGAATCGAGCCGGATCGCCACCGCGATGGCCAACAGAAACGGGCCGAGCAGAAAGATGGCGACCAGCGCGCCGAACCAGTCGGCAAGTTCCTTGATGCGCAGATAGGCTCTGTTCGGAAGCAGCGACCCCAGCGTGTTCTCCGAGAGATGCTCGATCTCCACCCGGCCGGTCAGCGATTCCATCGCCTGCTTCACGTGGAAGACGGGGACGCCTTTCAGCGCGCAATCGGTAATGAACCGGTCCCAATCCTCCGGCAGATCTCTCCGCAGGTCGGCAATGACGCCGTAGATGGCTGCAGTTGGCAGCGATGGCTGGTCAAGCCGGATCCACTCCACGTTTCGTGTTCGGCTCTGACCGCGCAGATCCACGCCTGGTAACACGGCAAATCTGTAGACCTCGAAGCGTCGCGCAACCAAGTAGAGCACGAAGAACAGCCCGAGGGCTATCGCGAAGCTGACGACGAACTGGAATCGGCTGTAGTCTAGCCGGAAGAGGAAAAAGGTCAGCATCATCGTGCCATAAGCCAGCCCGAAGCTGGGCAGCACGTAGTAGGTGTCGTTGACGCCGGGAAAGCGCGTGAGCTGACGCAGAAAAGCGATGCCGAGCGTGACGGCCATGGCCGTGCCGAGAACCGTGCTGCGGCCGCTGGTGCTGTCCCAATAGCCCATAAGATCGCCATGACCCCGCAACACGGCAGGCAGGACGGATGCCATCAGGAGGCCAGCGAGAAGCTGATAGCGGATGCGCAGGGCCGACAGTGCAAGCCAGCGGGAATCCAACCGACCTGATCCGACTGTGTCCTTGAGCGCCAACATGTCCCGTCAGGTGCTTTCGTCGAGTTTTGCCCCCCGAATCATCAGGGAGAACGGAATGTGAGTTAGCTATTAGAGAATGACCTTCTCCGATACAATTTAAGAGAGATGTTGCGCAAGCGCGTATCGCGCCTCCCATCAAAGGCGCTCTTTGCCCGTGACGTGATCCATGAGCGCAACGGGAGTCATAGCATGAGATGATTGAAATTGAGTAGAATTATTGAAAACGATGTGCATGTTAACTGCAGTAGTTGTCCGGTTTCAGGAGGCTGAAAAGCAAAGAGTATATGCGTTTCTGCGGTTTCATGTTCTACAGAATCGATCTGTATTGACTTTCCGGCCGCTCGGGTGTGGTCGAGCCAGTTGGGGCGGGGCGTCTCTGCCATGCGCTTTTTTGGTTGATTCGGGTTGCGTTAAGCCGCCGTTTTCCGCCTGTATCGTGCCCGGCGGAGTGCCTGGTGTGGTGGCATGGGCCAAACGCTCCGGTTGTCTTTGGGGCGGGGTTATGCAAAGTATTGCCGGGATCGAATACGGGCGCTTCGGCATTGCGAGGGCGTAGACATGCAGTCATGCATGGGTTGTGGATATGAGAGGCTCGTGGCCTTGGGGAGTGTTTCATGAAGTCGCTGTTTGTCGGTTCGATAGTGATTTTGGCCAGCCTGTCGATTGCAGAAGCCAGCGGTGCATCCTCTGGTCAATGTCAGTCTCTGGTTCGAAATGGGGCATGCGCCTTCGCGGAGCCTCTGGTGGAAATCGGCCCGGGCCGCTTTGCCTCGCTCTCTGGAGTCGAGGGACGCGTGATGGCGTCGGGCGTAAACGGCTTCACCCCCGCCCGGTCGGAAGCGTCTCTTTCGATCGGTGACCGCGTTCTGGTCCTGGAGGGCGGCGTGGCAACCGTGGAAGCGGGCTCCTTTTCCCAGGTCCTGTCGTCGCCTGCGGTGATTGATGCGTTTGCGGTTGATGGCTGTGGCTGCCTGATGGTGCAGTCCGATGTCCGAACGTTCGCTCAGGCGGGCGCTGCCGCCGCGGCCGGTGCGGCCTCCCAGGCCGGTGGTGCTGGTGCGGCGGGCGGTGCAGGTGCGGCAGGCGCGGGTGCGGCGGGCGCGGGTGCGGGAGCAGGTGCTGCTGCCGGTGCCGCCGCGGCCGGTACGGCCGGTGTCGCCGGGGGGCTTGGAGGGGCGCTCGGTGCAGTTGCAGGCACGCTGGGCGTTTCCACTGCGGCTGTGGCTGTAGGCGGCGTCGCCGCTGTCGCTGCCGTCGCCGTGGGGGCTACAGTTGCGGTAAGTGAAGTGGCTGCCGAAGATGAAGACGACACGCCGGCTAGTCCCTGATGTCAGGGCCGGCTGAAGCCTGAGCGTTTCACATGGCAGCTTAGCCGGCAATCCCGTTCGGGTCTTGGGGCTCTTGGCAGCGATTGGGTGCTGCTGGCATTTCTACGTCGCAGGTTGTTGCGGCATCTGTGTTGCTATGATTGTGAGCTCTGCCAGCATCTCTGCAGCTTGGGCGGAGTTGGTCCGCCGATCCCGCAGCAACGGTCTTTACTCTTCCGCCCGAAGCGCTGTCTGTCGGGGCGAATGGATCACCGACTGTGCTCTCTTCAGCGGTTATTGAGCGCTCCGAAAAGTCTGTCAGGGCCGGATTTGCGCTGACTGTCGTCACCTTCGGGATCACCCTTGTCCTGGGCGGGGCCTCCATCGCGGGCTTTGCCACCGACGCAGGTGCCGAACTGGCCGCCCTGCCGCTGCTTGCCGCAGCGCTCATTCGCCTGGCAGCCGTACCTGCCACACGCCTGTCCCAGGTCCGGTTCCCGCTGGTCCTCCTCGCCGCACTTCTCCTCCTGCCGCTTCTGCAACTCGTTCCGCTGCCGCCCGGCCTGTGGACGAACCTGCCCGGCCGGGGCTTTGTCGCGGAGACGTTCGCCTTAATCGGCGAGGCGCGGCCCTGGTGGCCCCTGTCGCTTGATCCGCCGGCGACGCTCAGGGCGTTCCTGTCGCTGCTCCCGGCCGCTGCCATCTTCCTCGCGCTGCTGACCACGGGCCTGCGCGAAAGACGGATCCTGACCCTGCTCCTTGCCGCTTTCGCCGTCTTCACGGTTTTTCTTGGTCTCGCGCAGCTTGCGCAGGGAGAGGACAGCCCGCTGCGGCTCTACACGATCACCAACCGGGACAGCTCGGTCGGCTTCTTCGCCAACAGAAACCATCATGCCGCCTTTCTCTGCGCGGTTCTGCCGCTGGTGCTGGCGTGGACGGTGCATGTCGCCGGAAAGCGCCGGTCGGACGGGCAGGTCCTTTCCGTCGTGTACGCGCTGGCCGCGATCCTGCTCCTTCTCGGCGCTGCCATGACGCTGTCGCGCGCGGGCATCCTGCTCGCCACCCTGGCCCTCGGCTCCGGCGCCCTTTTCCTCGATTTCCAGTCGGCGCGCGGATCGCGGGCGTCGGCCGGGCGGCTGATGGTCGTCATCGGACTGATCGCCCTGGTGATGATCGCGAACTATGCCCTGTCCGGCCTGATCATGCGGTTCGGAACGGTGGGCGGCGACGACTTCCGGTTCGCCATCTGGTCGATCACGCGTGAGGCGGCCTGGTCCGTCTTTCCCGTCGGCGGGGGCTTCGGGACGTTCCAGCCCCTCTACCGGCTGTTCGACCGGCCGGAGGCGCTCACCGACGCCTATGTCAACAGGGCCCACAACGACTGGCTCGAACTGGTGCTGGAGGCCGGGCTCCCTGCGCTGATCCTGATGGCCGTGTTCCTGGTCTGGCTGGTCCTGGCATCGGTGCGCGTCTGGACCCGGCGCACCACCGCCGAAACGAGGCTGGACACGATGCTTGCCCGCGCCGCAACCATCGGCATCGCGCTCTTCCTGGCGCATTCGGTGGTCGACTATCCACTGCGCACCATCGCAGCCCAGGCCACGTTTGCTTGTCTCTGCGCGCTTCTCGTGCCGCCGCTCTGCGAGCGGGAGAGCCCGGCCCGCCGCCGCGGGCGTGGCACCCGTAACGCGGCCGGGTCGCATCGCGACCGTCCAGAACGGGAGGGAGGGTCGGTGCGGCCTGGGTCCGGGCCCAGCTCCCCGCCGAGCCCGCCCCGCGATCGCCGTTCGCTGAACTGGACGGAGTGAGCCCGGCGCGCGCTCCGGGGCCGCGCGTCAGGGCATGATCAGTCCGAGGAAGATTGCCCGCACCACGGCGTGGGTACGGTTGGTGGCGTCGAGCTTCTCGATGCTCGACTTGATGTGCGAATCCACCGTGTCCTTGGAGATCTGTAGGATGTCGGCCGTATCGGCGCTTGTCTTGCCAAGCGCCGACCACAGCAGAACCTCCTTTTCGCGCTCGGTCAGGTAGGTGCTGTTGGCGCCCTCCTGGTTCGGTGGCCTGACGCGGCTGCCATTCTGCGATTTCGTGGAGACATCGACGGCCTGCTGCGCCCAGTAGAGAAGCACCATGTGCATCTCGTGCCGGTCGAAGCGCAGCCGCTTGACAAAGTCGCGCGGCGACGTGGTCCAGAAAAGCGTGCAGACGCTGGAATAGTAGGCGCCGAGCCGGTCGCGATAGTGAAACGGAATGACGAGCCCGTTGCGGTAGTCGTGGTCCTGCGCGGCGTCCATGAGCTGCTGGGCGCGGGGCTTGCGGCGGCCCCGGCGTTCGATGGGCGGCAGGTCCGACCAGGTGAAGGGGGTGTTGCTCGTGCGTGCGATCGGCAGGCAGGGATCGACGTCGAGAAACTGGTTGTCGCGGTAGGCGCGATCCCAGTCGGCTGAAATGGAATTCAGGACAAGCGGATCAGACTCGCCGTGCTGACTGTTGTCGATGAACGAAAAGGCGGCGAACCCTTTCGCTTCGATATAGTCCTGTAGCGTCAGATGCAGCTCGTTCAGGGACGAGCTCGCCTCCACCCGCGCGATGATTTCCTCAGCCTTCATACCTGTTCCGACAAATCTCCCCATTTTGGGGGATGCCCGTTCGCACGGCTCTTGGGGCACCCTCGGCTTGGCCCCGAGAGGACACCAGTTCCATGCGAGACACGCCGAAAGAAACCAAAGCGATCCTGTTCCGGCAGGCGGATCGCCCCCAACTTTACAGGGAGGTGGCGCAGTTTCGCAAAGCCCTGTTCTCCGACCAGCTCGGCTGGATCTTGAACACCGAGAATGGGCTCGAGCGCGACGAGTTCGACACCGACATGACGGAGTACTGCGCGCTTCTCGGTGATGGCGAGTTGCGCGGCTGCTTCCGTGCGATCCGCTGCGACCGTCCCTACCTGGTGCGCGATGCCTTCCCCGGGCTTGCGCCGGCCGAGGCCTTCCCGGCGGACGTGACCGCGTGGGAGATCAGCCGCTTCGGCATTCATCCCGAAAGCTCCGGCCTGGCCATTTCCCTCTATGCGGCGATGTTCGACTTTGCCGAACGTCGGGGCGCGCGCGCCCTGCCGGCCCTGGTCGATCTGCGCCACGAGCGCTTTCTCCAACGCCTCGGCATCAAGACGCGGCGCTATGGCGAGCCCCGCCCCGTCGGCCGCGACGTCCGTGGCCGCGTCATCTTCGGCGTTGCCGGCGAAATCCCCATCCACGAGCAGCGCCGGCGCCTCGGCATGCTTTTCTCCGTTCCCCGGAGCCTTCTGGAGGTCACCGATGAAACTACCTTTGGCAGACTTGATCGCGTTTCAGCGTGACCAGCTGGGCTTCTTCGAGAGCCGCGGCAACGGTGCGAGCGACCCGCTGGTGCCCCTCTCCATGGGGGCAGGGCCGGTCTATCTCGTCTCCGACGCGGATCTAGTGAAGCCGATCCTGCGGGCGCCGGAAGACACCATCGACAAGGGCCAGCTGATCTACAAGCTGCGCGAGATCATCGGCGAGAGCTCCATGGTGCTCTCCGGCGAGGAACACCGGACTCGGCGCGCGGCGATCCACGGCCAGCTCGCCAAGGGGGTGTCGTCCAGCTTCGTGCCCGAAATCACCGCGGTCATCCGTCAGCACGCGGCGATGTTGGCCCGGGAAGGCACGTTCGATGCCCACCAGGCCACCGCGCCGCTTGCGGTGCGGATCGTCTCCACGATCCTGTTCGGCCACGGCGTTCTGTCGGCGGCCGACGAGACGGCACTGATTACAGCGCTGCACCTGGCCGAGGACGATCTTGCGGCGGAGATCTTCAAGATCATCCCCGACTTCCCCTGGGTGAAGGCGCGCAAGAAGGCCAAGCTCTCCGCCGCCAAGAACACCATGGGGTTCGTGGTGGAGAAGGCCCGCTCGGATGCCAAGCGCCACAGCCTGATCTCCGCGCTGGATGAGCTGGACCTGTCCGAAAAGGCCATGCACGAGGAAATCCTCCTCCTGCTCCTGTCCGGGCATCACACGTCCGGTTCGGCCGCGGCGTGGATCCTCTACTTTCTGGCCCGCCATCCGGATCTCGCGCGTCAGATCGCCGACGAGGCCCGGCAGGTGAGCACGCCGGACGGCGACGTCGACGCCTCGCGCCTGTCGCGGGCCACGACCACGATGGCCTTCGTCAAGGAAGTCCTGCGGCTTTACCCGTCCGCCTACTGGTTGTCGCGCGAGACGAAGAAGCCGATCGAGATGGGCGGACGGCAGCTGAAGGCGGGAACGTCGCTGCTGATCAGCCCGTGGCAGATGCAGCGCAACCCGCGCTACTGGCCGGACCCGGAGACCTTCGACATCAACCGGATCCACAGCGGCGCCGCCTACATGCCCTTCGGTGTCGGACCGCGGGTCTGCGTGGGCATGTCGCTGGCGCTCCTGGAACTGCAGCTGATCGCCCTGGAGATCGCGGCATCCTTCGAGGTGGAACTGGTGTCGTCGGAGCCGGCGCCGCCGCCGAAGCCGGTGATCACCATCATCCCGCCGCCGCTGCAGATGCGGCTGCATCCGCGCGGCGCCGTTACCAAGCGCGAACTGCACCGGGCGGCCTGACGCAACGGCCGTTGCTGCAGGTGACCCATCGAGGGCTTCCCGTCCGTCGTCGAGGCTGCGGGCGGGCAAGCGAACAAGACAGCGTGCGGCCCGGGGGCGGGGCGGCATGCGCAAGACCGGACCTGAGACCGCAATGTCGCAAGAGCAGAAATCAGACAGGCAGACACTGATCGCGATGCTGGAATATATCCGCCAGTCCATCGAACCGCAGGACACCACCGCCGCATACCACATCGCCGTGGCGATGGAGCACATGGCCGAGCCGGCTCGGAAGGAAACCAGGCTGGCGGGCCGTCTTCACTGAGGCCTCGGCGCAGCGCTGCGGAACACGAGGCGTGAGGCCTTCAGTGCAGTGCGCGCGTTTCGCTGGGCAGGCAGCCGAATGCCTGGCGATAAAGGGCCGAGAACCGGCCCATGTGCGAGAAGCCCCAGGCCGAGGCCAGTTCGGCAATCGGCGTGTCGTCGTTGCGGCTCAGCAAGGCGAAATGGACCTGCTTCAGCCGCTCGGACCGCGCGACCTGCAGCGGTGATAGGCCGAAGCTTGCCTGGAACCCGAGCTGTACGGTGCGGCCGCTGACGCCTGCCGCCGCCGCGAGGTCGGCAAGCGAGACGGGGCCGTCCAGGTTGGCACGGATATACGCGAGCGCGCGCTTGACGTGGCCTGGCTGTGCGCGGTCTCGCACGCCATCCACCAGGTGGCGCGCATTGCCTGGCTGGAGTGCCAGGAAACGGCCCAGCAGCTCCTCCTCCAGAAGCTGGCGGAACGGATCCCGCGTGCCGGGCATGAGCCGGCCGGCATCGGTCTCCGCCACCAGGGCGCGGACCCGGCGGATCCAGGCCGCCATTTCCGGCCTCTCAAGATCGATCTCCGGGTCGAACCTCACCGGCCCGGCGAGCCGATGGCCCGACAGGCTCTCCACCAGCGCGCCAAGGGCCTCACGATCCACCTGCAGCAGGATCTTCTCGCAGCCGGCGTGCCAGCGCATGGCTGTGTGGCGGTCCGGGTTCAGGATGCTGGCACGGGTCGGGCCGGCGAGGACTTCCGTGCGTCCGTTGCGGATCGTGGCGGTGCCGCTGATCGGGATCTGGATCAGGTAGAAGGAGCCCAGCTCGCCCGGCTCGATTTCCACGTCCGCGCCATAGCGGATGTAGTTGAGCGAGAAGAGTTGGCCGGGGGCGTGGTTGTGTCGCGCGTCGAGGCGCTCACCGGCCCGCACCTGGCGAAGCCGATGGTCGCAGAAGGTCCGCGCGACGATCTCGCGGGCCTCGTCCAGTTCGGTGCTTGCAAACAGCCGGAACCTGTCGAGCGGCGCCGGCCGTGCCTCGGTCGTCCGCATGAGGGAAAGGATGCCGTTCCGCTTTTCGCAGTGTCAAGTCGTTCGCGCAGTCGTCAGCCAGGTGAAACCGCGCGCGGGTCAAGAGGACCGCGCGCTTCTGCTCGGCCGGGCAGGGCGATTGTTTCGTTTTTCGGATACCGGGCGCGCGGCAAGCGGATCTAGGCTGGTCCCATAAGCAAAAAGGGGAGCCTTCCATCATGAAACTTCAAGCAGGCGTCACGGCCGCAGCCGACGGGATCAACGATACCGCCTGGAACGTCGTCGGCCACACCTACACACCCAAGCTTCTGAGCGACAACGCCTTCGTGTGGCACGCCGTGATCCCGGACGGGACCTTCGTGCCGCCGCACATCCACACCACCCAGGACGAGTGGATCACGGTCCTGGACGGCGAGCTGGAGATCGAGTTCGGTCCGGACAAGCACGTGGCGAAGGCCGGCGACACCGTGCGCATGCCCCAGAACGAGGCGCACGGCATCTTCAATCGATCTGGAACAACCGCCACCTGCGTCTTCGGCGTCGCGCCGGCTGGTCGCCTTTACGAGCTGTTCACCCAACTGGACAATGTCACCGACCCGGCCGAGCTTGTGCGCATTTCCGCCGAGCACGACGTGGACTTCCTCCCGCCCCCGGACGCCGGCTGAGCCGACGCCCGATCCCGACCAGACGGAGGATGACCATGGTGACGAGAAAGAAGGTCGCCGTGATCGGCGGCGGCGTGAGCGGTCTTGCGGCCGCCAAGGCGTTCAAGGAGCGGGGCCACGACGTCCACGCGTTCGAGCGCACCCACGACATCGGTGGCGTCTGGGAGCCCTCGCGCTCCTACCCGGGGGTGCAGACCCAGTCCCCCAAGGATCTCTACCGCTACACCGACCTGGCCATGCCGGCGGATTACCCGGAATGGCCGAAGGGACCGCAGGTGCACGCCTATCTGCGCTCCTATGCCGACCGGCATGGGCTGAACGAGATCTTTAGCCTCGACACCGCCGTGCGCTCCATGACCCGGCGGCCGGATGGGGCACCGGGCTGGACGCTGGAACTGGAGGGTCCGGACAGCGCCCGCACCGAGGACTTCGACTTCGTCGCTGTTTGCACCGGCCAGTTTTCCGACAAGAACATCATCAGCCATCCCGGCCAGGAGGAGTTCGAGGCGGGCGGCGGCACGGTCACCCATTCGTCGGAGTACACCGACCCGGAGATGATCCGCGGCAAGCGGGTGGTGGTGCTGGGTGGCTCCAAGTCGGCCACCGACATCGCGGTGAACGCGTCGCAGAACGGCGCGAAGTCCGTGACGCTGGTCTACCGGGAGAATGTCTGGCGGGTGCCGTATTTCATCGGCGGCATCAACTTCAAGCGGCTGCTCTACATGCGGGCCCAGGAAAGCCAGTTCAACGGCTGGGGCAGGGGGCCGCTCGCCCGGGCGCTGGCCGCGGCGACGAAGCCGCTGGTCTGGGCCAACTTCCGCGGCCTGGAGACGCTCCTGAAGCTGCAGCTCGGGCTCAAGAAGTGGGACATGGTGCCCGACAACCCGATCGAGAAGGACGTATCCTGCTCGCTGCCCATCGTCACGCCGGGCCTGTTCGAGGCGTTCAATGCCGGGACTGTGGTTCCGATTAGGGGCACCATCGAGCGTTACGAGGAAGGTCAGGTCATCCTGTCCACCGGTGACAGGCTGGAGGCCGATGTCGTGGTGCTCGCCGTGGGCTGGAAGCTCGGCGTGCCCTATCTCGATCCGGCCTACCGGGAGAAGCTGATCGAGCCGGACGGCCAGTACCGCGTCTACCGGCTGTCGGTGAATCCGGACCTGCCGGACATGGGCTTCGTCGGTTTCAACTCGTCCTTCTGCAGCGTTCTGTCGGCGGAAATGATCGCCAACTGGCTGGTGCGCTACGCCGACGGCCAGCTAGCCCGGCAGCCGAGCCGGGCGGAGATGGAAGCCGATATCGAGGCGAACCTTGCCTGGCGGCGGGGCGAGCGGCCTGCCGCCCAGGTCTATGGCGGCCTGTGCTCGGCACCCTTCCATTTCCGTCATCTCGACGAGCTGCTCGCCGATATCGGGGCGACGAAGCGCAAGCGGGCCAATCCGCTCGCGGAGCAGTTCTCCTACCCGGACGCGGCTGCCTACGGCTCCTTCCTTGCCTCCGCGCCCCAGTACCGGGCGGGCTAAAGCAATCGCAGGAAAAGTGGGCACCGGTTTTCCGTCCGCGATTGCGGGGTAGGGAGCAATCGCAGGAAAAGTGGGCACCGGTTTTCCGTCCGCGATTGCGGGGTAGGGAGCAAGGCCAGGCGAAGTGGGTACCGGTTCGGCGTCCGGCTTTGCGGAGTAAAAAGAGCCAATCGCAGGAAAAGTGGGCACCGGATTTCCGTCCGCGATTGCGACTTGAGGAATCCGCTCACGCGCATTCGCTTCGCTCATCGCTCCGCGAGGGCGGCCTTCTGGCTCAGGCCGCCGCCTCCCGGTTTCGGGTGACGGCGGCCGCGATCCGCTTCTCGATCTCCACCACGATCAGGAGAGCGACGCCGGCCACGATGGTGAGCAGCCCCTGGTCGAGGGTCAGCGGTTCGGTGCCGAATACCGAATGGAAGGGCGGGAAGTAGGTGAAGACCAGTTGAGCGACCACCACCGTCGCGACGCCGATCAGCACCGCCTTGGTTCCGAGCACGCCTTGCCAGGTCAGCGACGTGCCGTGCACGTAGCGCACGGAGAACAGATAGAAGATCTCCATCACGACGATGGTGTTGACCACCATAGTGCGCGCCGTCTCCAGGCTCAGCCCCTGCAGGGTCGCCCACGCATAAATGCCGAACGTGCCGCAGACCATCAGCGCCGAGACGAACAGGATGCGCCAGATCAGCCGTCCCGAAAGGAGCGGCGCGTGGGCCGGCCGCGCGGGCCTGGCCATCGTGCCTGGCTCGGTCGGCTCGAAAGCCAGCGTCAGGCCGAGCGCCACGGCCGTCACCATGTTGATCCAGAGGATCTGGACGGCGGTCACCGGCAGCGTCAGCCCGAACAGGATCGCCAGGATGATGGTGAAGGATTCGCCGCCGTTGGTGGGCAGCGTCCAGGCGATCACCTTGGTCAGGTTGTCGTAGACCGTGCGGCCTTCCTTCACAGCCGCGACTATGGAGGCGAAATTGTCGTCGGCGAGCACCATCTCGCTCGCCTCCTTGGCGGCTTCCGTCCCCTTCTCGCCCATGGCGACGCCGACGTCGGCGCGCTTCAGGGCGGGCGCGTCGTTCACCCCGTCGCCGGTCATGGCGACGATGGAGCCGTCGGCCTGCAGCGCCTCGACGAGCCGCAGCTTGTGCTCCGGGCTGGTGCGCGCGAACACGTCCGCCGCGGCCGCCTTGGCACGGAAGTGCCCGTCCTCTAAGGCGTCCAGGTCGGAGCCGGTCGCCGTGGCCGGTGGATCACCCAGCCCGAGCTGGGCGGCGATGGCGCGGGCCGTCGCCACGTGGTCGCCGGTGATCATCTTCACCCGGATGCCGGCCGCCTTGCACTCGGCGACCGCCTCTAGGACCTCCGGGCGCGGCGGATCGATCAGGCCGACGAGGCCGAGCAGGGACAGTCCGGACCCGAGCGTTTCCGGCTCGATGTCGGTGGTGCCGGCTGCCGGGTCGAGGCGCGCCAGCGCCAGCACGCGCTCTCCGTCGGCGGCCATGTCCTCAATGCGGGCTTTCCAGAAGCCGGCCTCGATGGGGCGGGGACCGGTTGTCGTCTCCGCGGTCGCGCACATGTCGATGAGCGCCTCGGGCGCCCCCTTCACGTAGACGACGGGATCGCGTCCGTCCCTGGCGTGCAGCGTCGCCATGAAGCGGTGGCGGGAATCGAACGGGATCTCGTCGATGCGCGGGAACCCCGCCCGGGCTGCCGCCGCGTCGTGCCCGGCCTTCATCGCCAGCGAGACCAGCGCCCCCTCCATCGGGTCGCCGCCCACTGTCCAGCCGTCCGCGGTCTGGCGCAGGGTCGCGTCGTTGCACAGGAGCGCCGCAAGCGTCAGCTCCTCCAGCACCGCGACCTCCGGCGGGTCGACCTGCGCGCCGTCGATCAGGAACTCACCCTCCGGCGCATAGCCGGTACCGTCCACCGAGATGCGATCGTCCGCGGTCGCCACATTGCGCACCGTCATCTCGTTGCGCGTCAGCGTTCCCGTCTTGTCGGAGCAGATGACGGACACCGAGCCCAGCGTTTCCACCGCCGGCAGGCGGCGGATGATGGCGTGGCGCCGCGCCATGCGCTGCACGCCGACGGCCAGCGTGATGGTCATGACGGCGGGCAGACCCTCCGGGATCGCCGACACCGCCAGCCCGACCACGATCATGAAGGCGTCGTCGAGGGTGTAGTGCTGAACGTTGGCCGCGTAGGCGAAGACCAGCGCGGAGGCGGCGAGGACCACCAGGGTAATCTGGCGGGCGAAACCCGCCATCTGGCGCACTAGGGGCGTCGCCAGCCGCTCGACCGAGCCGATCATCGCGCTGATCTTGCCGAGCTCCGTGGCCGGGCCGGTGGCTGCCGCCATCCCGATGCCCAGACCGGCGGTGACGAAGGTGCCGGAGAAGGCCATCGAGAGGCGGTCGCCCAGTGGGTCGTCGGCCGCAACGGGCGCCACCGCCTTGTCCACCGGCACCGACTCGCCGGTGAGGACGGCCTCCTCGACGCGCAGGCTGCGGGCGCGGATCAGGCGGAGATCGGCCGGCACCCGGTCGCCGGCCTCAAGCAGCACGATATCGCCTGGCACGATCTCGTCGGCCGGGATCGACAGCCGGTGGCCGTCCCTGATCACCGAGGCGTGCGGATCGATCATGCCACGGATGGCGTCGAGCGCCCGTTCGGCGCGGCCCTCCTGCACGAAGCCGATGATGGCGTTCAGCAGGACGACCGCGAAGATCACGAGGGAGTCGGTGGCGTGTCCGATGGCAAATGCCAGCGCCCCCGCCGCGATCAGCACGTAGATCAGCAGGTTGTGAAATTGTAGCAGGAAGCGGGTCAGGGCGCTCTGGTGCGCGGTCTGCGGCAGCCGGTTCGGGCCATGGCGATCCAGCCGGTCGGTTGCCTCGCCGGTGCTGAGCCCGGTGGAGGATGTCTCCAGCGCGGCGAGAGCGGCATCGGCGTCCATGGCGTGCCATTGGGGCACGGCGACCGCAGGAGGATCGCTCGGGCGAGACGAGGTCGGGGAAGCCCAGGGCAGTCGCATGGATGATCCTTTTCTAAACGGATCGGCTTCTGGCTCGGATTGCAGCATGGAAGCAGGCTCGGCGGAAGACGGCGGCGGGAGGCAGACAGTGGCGGCGTACGACCGGGGATCCGGCCGCTGCGCTCCCCATACTGGGCGGTGCCGGTCGCAGGGTCTTTGCGCTGGATGAAAGTGCGATCACGCTGGCGATGGGATCCTGCGCCCCTTGCCGCCGCGGACCAGCCCCGCGGTGCCGGCGACCTCGTCTGCCTCGGTGATGGCTCCCCGGTCTGGCGACCTTTTGGCGCAATCTGTCGTAACTCTGTTAGAATTGCGGGACGTTGAGGGTCCGAGCGCTCCGGCCGTTGGGCGTGGGTGCGGGAGAATGCCGTGTCGAACGCGCTGCGTATTGCCTGTGGGGAATTCGGGAGGGTCGCGCTTCTCGACATGGACCGGTCGCTCGTGCGCCACGCCCATCCGCATTGCCACGTGCTGCTCAAGGTGCAAGGGGCGGATACGCGCTTTTCGGTCGGCGACGAGGTCGTGTCGCTGTCCGACGACACCGCCGTCCTGGTCAACGCGTGGCAGCCGCATGCCTATGTTCACGATCCCGCCCGGCCGCGCACGGTCATCCTGGCGCTCTATGTCGAGCCGACCTGGCTGCGCAGCTTCCGGCCCAACTGGGGTGCCAGCGGCGGGCCGGGCTTCTTCGATCGTCCGATGGGGATCGTTTCGCCGCGCGTCCGGTCGCTGACCGACAGGCTGGCGATGACCATGGTCCACGAGCCGGATGCCAGGGATCAGCAGGAAGAACTCCTGTCGGACCTGATGATCGCGGTCATCGAGCGCTTTACCGCCTGGCGGACCGTCTCGATGTCCTATCGGGACCTCGCCCGCGGCGGCATCGATTGGCGGATCCGGCGCGCAGCCGACCTGATCCGCTCGGACCCCGGCGCCTCGGTCGACGTCAATGGCCTGGCCCGGGAAGTCGGGTTGTCGAGGGCGCATTTCTTTCGGCTTTTCGACAAGTGCTACGGCATGAGCCCGCGCGTCTACCTGAACGTCGCGCGGATGGAACAGGCCGTGGAATATGCCGTGGCGGGCAACGACACGTTCGCCAGCATCAGTGACAGGCTGGGCTTCAGCGTGCCGGCCCATTTCACCCGCTTCTTCCGCGACCACGCGGGCTCGTCGCCGAGCGAATTCCGCTCCGTTGCCCGGCTGAGCGCCTCGGAGCTCTGAAGCGCTGGCCCGGACCGCTCGTCGGCGCTGCCTCACGGCATCACAAGCCGGTCCACCGAGGGATGGACCCCGACTTTTCCCCCGCATGGTCCGGTCCGTCGCCCGGGCCGGTCCGACGCTGCGTGATGCGGGGGAGCCGCCTCGCCCCGTCCAACGCCAAGGCGATTTTGAGACTCTTCGGTAACACGCGCGACGCTCCGGTATGGGCGGCCCGCGGTCCTCTTCGCATTGATCGACGTGAGCGCCATCGAGCGCGGGCAGATTACGGTATCGGGCAGCCCGCAGGACGCGGGCGACCGGGAGCGTCTGCTGCAGGCGATCACCATCTAGGCCGGGGGCGGTACAGGGACTGGCGCCGGACATCGGACCGGGGCGAAGAGTTGGACGGACGGGGCGATCGGCAGGGGTCGCCCGTCGGGCGTTTGAGTAAGGAGGTCGCTTGCCGATGGTGCAGGCACGGGATGCCGAAGGCTTTCTCGGCCGGTCGATACCGCGCTTCGAGGATGCCGCCCTGCTGACAGGGCGCGGCCGCTATATCGACGATCTCGGCGCGCCTCCCGGCACGCTGCACGCGGCGATCGTGCGCTCGCCCCACGCCCATGCCGAGCTCGTCTCCATCGACGCGGACGCGGCCCGGGCGCTTCCCGGCGTCGCGGCTGTCCTGACCGGCGAGGAGATCGGCGCGCTGACCCGTTCCATGGTGGTCGGCGTCAAGGCGCCGGTGGAGTGCTGGCCCATTGCTCGCGACCGGGTCCGCTATGTCGGCGAGCCAGTCGCCATGGTCGTCGCCACCGACCGTTATGTCGCTGAGGACGCCGCCGACCTCGTCGACGTGCGCTACCGGACGCTGCCGGCAGTCGTCGACGTGCGCGCGGCGGTGGAGCCCGATGCCCCGGTGCTCCACGACGGGCTCGGCGGCAACGTCATCTCCGAGCGCTCCTTCCGTTACGGCGACCCCGAAGCGGCCTTCTCGGAAGCCCCGCACACCATCGGCATCGACGTCACCTATCCGCGCAACGCCTGCACGCCCATCGAGACCTACGGCGTCGTCGCCGAGTACGATCCGGGCGAGGGCACCTACGACGTGCTCGCCAACTTCCAGGGGCCGTTCTCCATCCATGCCGTGGTGGCGCGCTCGCTGGGTGTCGCCGGCAACAAGCTCAGGCTGCACACGCCGCGCGATTCCGGCGGCTCCTTTGGCATCAAGCAGGGCGTCTTTCCCTACATGATCCTGGTCGCGGCAGCGGCCCGCGCCACCGGCCGCCCGGTCAAGTGGGTGGAAGACCGGCTGGAGCATCTGACGGCGTCCGTCTCCGCCACCAACCGCGCCACCCGCATCGAGGCGGCGGTCGAAGACGACGGCACCATCACCGCGCTCTCCTGGGACCAGATCGAGGACTGCGGAGCGCACCTGAGGGCGCCGGAACCGGCCACCCTCTACCGGATGCACGGCAACATGACCGGGGCCTACGCGATCCGGAACGTCGCCATTCACAACCGCGTGGTGCTTACCAACAAGACGCCGACCGGGCTCAATCGCGGCTTCGGCGGGCCGCAGGTCTATTTCGCGCTGGAGCGGCTCGTCTTCGAGATCGCCCGCACCCTGAAGCTCGATCCGCTCGACGTGATCCGCCGCAATCTCGTGCCGTCCGGCGCCTTCCCCTACAAGACCGCCACCGGCGCGCTGCTCGATTCCGGCGACTACCCGGCGGCGCTGGAGGTGGCGGTTGCCGACGGCGGGCTCACCGAGCTGATCGCCAGGCGCGACGCCGCCCGTGCCGAGGGGCGCATCTACGGCATCGGCATGGCTGCCGTCGTCGAGCCGTCGGTCTCCAACATGGGCTACATCACCACGGTCCTGACGGCGGAAGAGCGCGCCAGGGCCGGTCCGAAGAACGGCGCCCAGGCGGTGGCCACCATCGGCCTCGACCCACTCGGCGGCGTCTCCGTCAAGGTGGCCTCGGTCCCCCAGGGCCAGGGCCACCGCACGGTGCTCGCCCAGATCGTCGCCGACGAGCTCGGCCTCGATCCGGCGGCAATCCGCGTCACGGCCGACGTCGACACCGCGCGCGATGCCTGGTCGATCGCCTCGGGCAACTATTCCAGCCGCTTCGCCCCGGCCGTGGCTGGCGCCACGAAGCTTGCCGTCGACCGGTTGAAGGAGAAGCTCAAGCGCGTCGCCGCCAGCCAGCTCAACGTCCAGCCCGACGACGTGACGTTCAAGGGCGGCAAGCTGGTGGCGAAGGCCAATCCGGAAAACGCCATCTCTTTCTCGCGCGTCGCTGCTGCGAGCCACTGGGCGCCGGCCACGCTCGCCGACGGCGTCGACCACACCATCCAGGAAACTGTGTTCTGGACGCCGGACGAGCTGGTCGCGCCCACCGCGGACGACGAGGTCAACTCCTCGCTCTGCCACGGCTTCATCTTCGACTATTGCGGCGTGGAGATCGATCGCGACACCGGCGAAGTGCGGATCGACCGCTACGTCACCATGCACGACTGCGGCCGGATCCTGCATCCGGCGATGGTCGACGGCCAGGTGACCGGCGGCTTCGTCCAGGCGCTGGGCGCGGCGCTCTACGAGGAATACGCTTACGCCGAGGACGGCAGCTTCCTCTCCGGCACGCTCGCCGATTATCTGATCCCGACCACGATGGAGGTGCCGGACCCGGTGATCCTCCACTTCGAGAGCCCGTCGCCGTTCACGCCGCTGGGTGCCAAGGGCGTCGGCGAGGGCAATTGCATGTCCACGCCGGTGTGCATCGCCAACGCGGTGGCCGACGCGCTGGGCATTTCCGACGTGACGCTGCCGCTGACGCCGTCGAAGATTTCCGAGCACCTCTACGCGCCGGAGCCGGAGCCGAAGGAACAGCCGAAGCCGGTGGCCGACGAGGGCGGCCGCAAGCTGCGCGGCGAGGGCGAGGCTGTGGTTGCCGCGCCGCGCCAGAAGATCTGGGACATGCTCCTCGATCCGGAGACGCTTAAGGCCGTGGTACCGGGCGCGCACAGTGTCGAGAAGGTGTCCGACACGCTGTTCCGCGCCGACGTGACGCTGGGTGTCGGACCGGTGAAGGGCCGCTACCGGGCCGAGATCGAGCTCTCCGATCTCGATCCGCCCGAGGCCGTGACGCTCTCCGGCGGCGCGGAAGGCGGGCTCGGCTTCGGCCGCGGCACCGGTCGCGTCACCCTGACCGAGCGGGGTCCCAACGAGACCCTCGTCGCCTACACCTACGAGGCCGAAATCGGCGGCAAGGTCGCCTCGGTCGGCGGACGCCTGCTCGACGGCGCGGCCCGCGTCGTCATCGGCCAGTTCTTCCAGGCGCTGGCCCGCCAGGCCGGCGGCGGCGGTTCAGGCGGCGGGGTCATGAGCCGGCTCAAGAGCCTGATCGGAGGCGGCAAATGAAACCGGCCCCGTTCGACTACCTGAAGGCGGACAGCCTTTCCGAGGCGGCCGAGGCGCTGGCCGAGGCGGGCGAGGACGGCCGCGTCATCGCCGGCGGCCAGTCGCTGATGCCGATGCTCAACATGCGGCTCGCCAAGCCCTCGCTGCTCGTCGACATCATGGGCGTGGACGAGCTCGGCCGCATTGCGGAAGAGAAGGACACGATCCGCATCGGCGCGGGGGTGCGCCAGGCGAAGCTGCAGGCGTGGGACGGCCTCTCGCGGCATCTGCCGCTCGTCGCCGCGGCGCTGCCGTGGGTCGGGCACGCGCAGACGCGCAGCCGCGGCACCGTCTGCGGCTCTGTCGCGCACGCCGATCCGAGCGCGGAGCTGCCGCTTGTCCTGACGGCGCTGAAGGGCGGCATCGTGCTCCGGGCGCGCAGGCGGACGCGGACCGTGTCGGCCTCCGACTTCTTCCTCGGCATGATGGCCACGGACCTGAAGCCCGGCGAGATGATCGAGAGCGTGTCCTTCCCGAAGGCCGCGCCATCGACCGGGTACGCCTTCCGGGAAATTGGCCGACGGCACGGAGATTTTGCCATCGTTGCCTGTGCTGCGGTGGTGGACGCCAGCGAGGCGCGCCTCGCGGTCGGCGGTGTCGCGGATCGCCCGATGGTCCGCACCCTGCCGCTGCCCGTCAGCGGCGATTTCGACGATGCGCTGAACGAGTTCGCCTGGGCACTCAACGCCCGTGACGACCTGCATGCGAGCGCGCGCTACCGCCGCGAGCTTGTCCGCCGGCTCGGCCGGCAGAGTCTTGAGGAGGCCGCCCGATGCCGCGCCTGACGTCCGGCCGCCGCCACACCGTCCGCTTCACCCTGAACGGCCGCCCCGTCTCCGGCGAGGCCGAGCCGCGGATGCTGCTCACAGACTTTTTGCGTCACGTCATCGGCGCGACCGGCACGCACGTGGGCTGTGAGCATGGCGTCTGCGGTGCCTGCACGGTCCGGATCGACGGGGCGCTGGCGCGCTCCTGCCTGACGCTCGCCGTCCAGGCCGAAGGCGCCGACGTGCGCACCGTGGAGGGCCTCGCCGGCGCCGACGACACGCTGTCGCCGCTGCAGGAGGCCTTCCGGCAGAATTTCGGCCTGCAGTGCGGTTTCTGTACGCCCGGCATCCTGATGTCGCTGGACGCGTTGCTGCAGGAGACGCCGGACGCCTCCGAGGAGGAGATCCGCGAGCATCTGTCCGGCCATCTGTGCCGCTGCACCGGCTACGGCCCGATCGTCCGCGCGGCGGTCGCGGCCGCAAGAAGCCTGAGGGAGGGAAGCCATGCTTGATCTGGGCCAGAGCTTCATCGCCAGCGTCGCGCGCGATCCGAACGCGCTCGCCATCGTCGATGGCGACGTGCGCCTGACCTATTCGCAGTGGTACGCGACGATTTCCGCGGTCGTGGCCCACTTCGACACGCTTGGCCTGAAGCCCGGCGATCACGTCGTGACGCTGCTGTCGAACCGCTACGAGGCGGCAACCCTGCACTGGGCCTGCCAGATCGCCGGGCTGATCATCACGCCGCTCAACTTCCGCGCCAAGGCCGACGAGATCGACTACGCCATCGAGGATGCCGAGGCGCGCGCGCTCTATATCGAGGACGCCTGGAGTGAGGCAGTCGCGGCGTCGGAGAAGGCGCAGACCCTCCCCATGCTGTCGGTGGACGGTGCGGACTTCCAGGCCACGCTTGCCGCCGATGCGCCGCTCGCCGATGCCCGCGTCGGCGCGGACGCCTGGTCGGTGATGCTCTACACCTCCGGGACCACTTCCAAGCCCAAAGGCGTGCCGCGCCGTCACCGGGCCGAGCGCGCCGGCGGCATCGCTCATGTCGCCCAGAACGTCTATGGCCACGGCGAATGCACGCTTGGCGTCATGCCGCTCTACCATACGATGGGCGTGCGCTCGCTCATCGCCATGTCGGTGATCGGCGGCACCTTCGTCTGCCTGCCGCGCTTCGACGCGGAGCGCGCGCTGGCGCTGATCGCCGAGGAGCGGATCACCAACCTCTATTTGGTGCCGACGCTTTACCACGACCTGGTCCACCACCCGCGCTTCGCCGAGTTCGATGTTTCCAGCGTGCGCAAGCTCGGCTTCGCCGGCGCCTCGATGACCGACGGGCTCCTGAAAAAGCTCGATGCCGCTTTCAAGCCGGACCTGTTCGTGAACCACTACGGATCGTCGGAAATCTACACCTTCACCGTCGATCAGAACGCCGTCGCCAAGCCGGGCTCTGCGGGGCGTGCCGGCATCAACCAGCAGATCCGCGTGGTGACGCTTGGTGCCCCGTCGCCCGATGACCTGGCCCCGACCGGCGAGGAGGGCGAGATCGTCGCGCTGCTCGCCGGCGACGAATCCTTCGAGGGCTACTGGAAGCGCCCCGACGCCGATGCCAAGGCGCTGCGTGATGGCTGGTACTTCACCGGCGACAGCGGCTACTTCGACGCCGACGGCAACCTGTTCGTGGTCGGCCGCGTCGACGACATGATCATCACCGGCGGCGAGAACGTCTCGCCCATTGAGGTGGAGAGCTGCCTGTCGCTGAACGACGCCGTCGCCGACGTCGCCGTTGTGGGCCTGCCCGACGAGCGCTGGGGCAAGATCGTCGCCGCC
Organism: Amorphus coralli DSM 19760; assembly: GCF_000374525.1. Lineage (GTDB taxonomy): Bacteria > Pseudomonadota > Alphaproteobacteria > Rhizobiales > Amorphaceae > Amorphus > Amorphus coralli. Next base: position 84,883 of record NZ_KB894574.1, on the reverse strand, counting down.
TTCGTCAAGCGCGCGAAACCCGTTGAGCAGAGCGACCTCGACGCCTGGTGCCGGGAGTCCGGCCTCGCCAATTTCAAGCGCCCCCGCAAGTACGTCTTCGTCGACGAACTGCCCAAGTCCCCGGTCGGCAAGCTCTTGCGCCGCAAGCTCGCCGCCGGCGAATACGAACCCGAATCCAGTCCGCCTACAAAGGAGCCTGCCGCATGACCAGTCCGACCGATCTCGGACTCGGAGACCTCGACGGTTTCCGCATCGACATCGACGCCGCGCGCGAGCGCGCCGACATCGTCCTCGACCGTCCGCCCTTCAATGTCGTCTCGATGCCGCAGCGTGACCAGCTGCGCAAGGCGTTCGAGGCGCTGGATGCGCTGGACGAGGTGCGGGTCATCGTGGTGCGCGCGGAAGGCGAGAACTTCTCCTCCGGCGGATACATCAAGGGCTTCATGGAAGCCTCGCCCGAAACCGTCTCCAAGCTGGCGGACAACATCGCCGCGCCGGCGCGCTGCGCCAAGCCGGTGATCGTGGCCAACCGCGGCTACTGCTTCGGCGTGGGCTTCGAGCTGTCGCTCGCCTGTGATTTCCGCATCGTATCGGAGACCTGCCAGTACGCGCTGCCGGAGCAGAAGCTCGGCCAGATCCCGGGCTCCGGCGGGTCCGCCCGCCTGCAGAAGATCGTCGGCATCACCCGCACCAAGAACATCGTCATGCGCTCGCGACGGATCTCCGCGCAGGAAGCCTATGACTGGGGTATCGCGTCGGAGATCGTGCCGGACGCCGAGCTGGAAGCGGCCACCGACGCCCTCGTCGACGAGTTGCGTACCTTCTCGCCGCTGGCCCAGCGCACCGCCAAGAAGCTCCTCAACGATACCGAGGACGCCAGCCTTTCCACCTCCATCGAACTGGAAGGCCACTGCTACAGCCGCCTGCGCCAATCCGACGACTTCAAGGAGGGCGTCGAGGCCTTCCACGAGAAGCGCAAGCCCGCCTTCAAGGGCAGCTGACACAGCCGCGATACGGGGCGGGACACGGCTCCCCCCCCCCCACCACCGGAACGAAGGGGATCAGGGTGACCGGCACCGATACCGCGGCCAGCGCCGCACGCGACATCACGCGCCGCAACGACCGCGCGTTCCACGACCTGCGCTCCTGGCTCACCCATCTGGCGGCGACCGACCGGCTGGCCATCGCGCAGCCCAATACCAAGCTCGCCTTCGAGATCGCCGGCATCGCCAATCGGCTCGATGGCGTGAAGGCGACGCTGTTTCCCGCCCCGGACGGCCATGCCGTTCCGGTCGTCTCCGGCCTCACCTCCAGCCGCGCCTGGATGGCGGAGTCCCTTGGCATCGAGGAGGCGGAGCTTCTGCCGCGCTTCCAGAACGCGGTGATCGAACCGCTCGCCTGGAAGGAGACGGCCGACGCGCCCTGCCAGGAGGTAGTTCACCGCGATCCCGACCTGACGAAGATCCTGCCGATCCCCACCCACAACGAGCATGATTCCGGCGCCTACATCACCGCCGGCCTCACCATCGCGCGCAATCCGCGCACCGGCGTGCAGAATGTCGCGATCCACCGGCTGCAGGTGTCCGGGCCGAACCGCCTCGGCGCGCTGCTGCTGCCGCGCCACACGCTGTCCTATTTCGATGCCGCGGCGGAAGCCGGGGATGATCTCGACGTGGCCATCGTGGTCGGCACCTGCCCGGCGTTGCTGCTGGCCTCCCAGGCGATCCTGCCGCTCGACCAGGACGAGATGGAGGTGGCCGGTGCGCTTCTCGGCAGCCCGGTCGACGTGGTGAAGTGCCTGTCGAGCGACGTGCGCGTGCCGGCCACGGCGGAGATCGTCATCGAGGGGAGGGTGCTTGCGAAGGAGCGCGCGCCGGAGGGGCCGTTCGGCGAGTTCCCGCAATATTACGGCCCGCGCGCCGATCGCCACGTGATCGAGGTCGACGTGGTGACCCACCGCAAGGACCCGATCTTCCACACCATCGTCGGCGGTGGCCTGGAGCATCTGATCCTCGGCGGCATTCCGCGCGAGGCGACGATCCTGTCTTCCATCCAGCGCAACGTGCCGACGGTCCGCGACGTCCACCTGCCGAAGGGCGGCACCTGCCGCTACCATCTCTATGTCCAGATGGAGAAGCGGTTCGAGGGCTCTGCCAAGAACGCCATCATGGCGGCCTTCGCGGCGCACTACGACATCAAGCACGTGGTGGTGGTCGACGAGGACGTGAACATCTTCGATCCGGATGAGGTGGAATGGGCGGTGGCGACCCGCTTTCAGGCCGACCGCGACCTGGTGGTCATCCCCCACGCCCAGGGCTCCAAGCTCGACCCGTCCACCGACGATGGGGTGGGTGCCAAGATGGGGCTCGACGCGACCAAGCCGCTGGACGCTGAGGAGATGACCTTCAAGCGCATCCGGGTGCCCGGCCAGGAGGAGATCGACCTCGACGCCGTGCTGGATCCCGGCGCGGATGTGGGCGCCTTCGTGAAGCTCGGGCAGGGGTAGGCGTAGGCCGTTCGCCGCTGGCAGCCCGGGCTCAGTCCCGCGCCGCGATCTCCTGGCGGATGGAGGCGCGCACCGGCTCCGGCTGGCGCTCGATCGCTGAGACCAGCCGCTTCAGCTCGCCGCGAAGTCCGTGCACCTGATCGATCAGCGACAGGATCACCGGGATCGCCTCGTCGCCCACCGCCATCTCGTCGGCGAGGTCGCAGACAAGCCGCACCCGCGCCACGTCGATCTCGGTGAAGGAGATGGCGGTCTCGCCGGTCGCCGGGACGATCCAGCCTTCCGCAACCCAGGCCCGGAGCCGTTCAACGGTCAGGGTACGGACTTCGGCGACGACCTGGTCCTCGGTGTACCTCATCGGCCCTCTCCCATGCCCTTGCGCGGGTCGTAGCGGTGGCTTTCGCGCCAGGTTTCCATGAAGGCGGCGAGCTCGTCGTCGATGGTCTCCGGCATCTTCACCTGAAGCCGCACGAGCTGGTCGCCGTGGCCGCCGCCGCGCGTCTTCACGCCCTTGCCGCGCAGACGCAGCGTCTGGCCGCCGCTGGCGCCCTTCGGGATGGTCATGCTCACCCGGCCGGTGGTGGTCGGCACCTCGACCTTCGCCCCCAGCACCGCCTCGTCGAGCGCGATGGGCAGGACCAGAACGATGTCGTCGCCCTCGCGGGTGAAGCGCGGATGCGGGCGAACGCTGACTTCCACGAAGGCGTCGCCGGCCGGTCCGCCGCCATAGCCCGGTCCGCCCTGGCCCTTCAGGCGGATCGTCTGACCGTCGCGCAGGCCTTCGGGAATGGCAATGTCCAGCGCCTTGCCGTCCGGCATGGTCACGCGCCGCGTGGCACCGGTCACGGCCTCCAGGAAATCGATCTCCAGGTGGTAGCGCACGTCCTGGCCGCGCATCCGGATGGTCTGGCCGTCCTGCTGTCCGCCGGGATGCCCTCCGGCGCGCGCCCGGGCGCCGAAGATCTCGGAGAAGAAGTCGGACATGTCGCCCATGTCCTCGTAACCGGCGGACGAGGCGTACGGGTGGCCCCCCGGCGCATCGGCATATTCACGGTAGTAGCGCGGATCCGGGCGCTCGGCGCCCGTGGCGTCGATCTCGCCGCGGTCGAAGCGGCCGCGTTTTTCGGTGTCGCCCAGAATGTCGTAGGCGGAGGCGATCTCGCTGAAACGCTCGGTGGCCGCCGCGTCGCCCGGGTTCAGGTCCGGATGATTGGCCTTGGCGAGCTTGCGATAGGCCTTGCGGATCTCGTCCTGGCTGGCGTCCCTGGCGACGCCAAGGATCTCGTAGGGGTTCTGGGCCACGGATCAGGCTTCCCGACTGTTGAGGCGCATCCGGGAGACGGCCCGGATCCCGCCTATGACTTAGGAGATCGCCGCCGCGTTCGTCCAGAGGAAGCCGCGGCGTGGGCGCGTGAAGGCGCCTATGCCGTCCGGCCGTGGAGCGACGCGCCGATGCCGGCCGCGGCGAGCCGGGCGGTGGCGTCGTCGGCCACGGCGCCGGAGCGGGTGATGAGATAGGCCCGGTCCGGCGCCCCGGTGACGGGATCGGCCGGCTCGATGGCGACAATCTTGGCGTGCGGAAGCGTCGCGGAGATCCGCGTGAGGATGTCGGGCCCGTAGACCCGCCAATGGCCATGCTTGTCCTCGCGCGCCCGGCCGTAGTGGCGGGTCGCCGGGATGCGGGCAGGATCGGGCACGGACAGGAACACGAACCCGTCGTCTTTCACCACCCTGTCGAGCTCGCGAAGCGCGGCCTCATCGTCCTCCACGTGTTCCAGAACATGGTTCACGACGACAATGTCCACCGCCGCGTCCGGCCGGTCGATCGCCTGCAGGTCGAGCTGGGTGTCGGTGCCGTATTCCGAGACGTCATGCGCCTTGAACCAGGTCGGCTCCACCACCGGGTCCGGGCTGAACTGCAGGACGGTCCGGTCTCCGAACCGGTCCGGGCCGAGCGCATCGAAGACCGTGCGATAGGCGCGGTGGCGTTCCAGCGAGCGGCAGCCGGTGCAGCGCGGCAGAGTGCCGTCCGGCGACAGCCTTCCGTTGGGACCGGTGGTGAACTCCGCTCCGCCGCAGATCGGACAGGTTGCGTTCATCGGCCGAGCCTGCGCGTCGGCGAGTGCGCGGCTTGCCTGCCGTTTGGCCGTCGGGTGGGATTGGATGCAGACCGATCTTTTCCCAATCTACCGGTTCCCTTTGACAATTGTTGCGTGCATAAATTGCGGGTTATTTTCCCAGCCTCACAGTGAAAAGGGCGGCTGGCGGGCCCGTCGATTGCCGGCGGCCGGGAAGTTTGGCCGGAACACAAGGCGGGTCGATAGCACAGATCGGCGGCTTTGCGAGATGCCGGGCCCAATCACGCGCATTCCGGGGAGCTTGGGGAGTGCGTCGATCAGAAGGACTGCGTCTACCCTCCGATGACACGCGTGTTTGGGCAGCAGAGCCGCCCGGCGGGACAACAGCCGGCAGCCACTGATACTGTCGCCGCGCTGGTCCGGCACATCTTCGATGCTGCCGGTGCAGGCGTCGCCGTATCGCTGGACGGGCGCGTCTGGAGGGGCGTTGCAGCCTACGACGAACACTGCGCCGACCAGGTCGAGCGGGCCTTTGTCTCCGGGCCGGGATCCGATACCGGTTCGCTCGTGTCCCTGTCGCCGGACGCCGACAGCGCGGGGCGCGCCACCTATGTGGCCAGCCGGGACGACGATTTCGGCGGATCGGCGGCCATCGTGACCGTGATCGTGGTCAGCGAGGATACCGGGCTCGCCGGACGCATCGCAGCCCTGTTCGACGACATTTCCGGTATCGCGCGGCAGATCGTCGAGTTCGCTCGCGAAACCGCCCAGGCGCGGCGCACCGACATGCTCATGTCGCGCATCGAGACCATGTCGAAAGCGGGTCGCTGGCACCTGGACCTGGGGACTCAGTCGCTGTCGTGGTCGGAGGAGGTCTTCCGCATCCACGGCATGAAGCCGGTGCCGACGATGTCGCTCGATCAGGCGCTGAAACCGTTCGCGGAGGAAACGCGGACCCTGGTGCGCAAGCAGTTCGACGATGCGGTGCGCTACGGTTCGGGCTTCACCTTCACCTATCCCATTCTCACCGACGCCGGAGAGCGCAAGGTCGTGCGGGTAATGGGCGAGGTGGAGCGCGACAACGGCCTGACCGTCGGACTGTTCGGCGTCCTGCAGGACGTGACGGAGCAGAAGGAGGCGGAGCGCCGGCTCTGGTGGACCGCCAACCACGATCCGCTGACCGGGCTGCCCAACCGGATGCTGTTCCAGGATCGGCTGTCACGCGCGCTGGAGCACGCCAAGCGCTTCGACGAGGAAATTGCCCTGGTCATCCTCGATGTCGACAACTTCAAGATGGTCAACGACGTCTATGGTCACGAGGCCGGCGACCGTCTCCTGAAGGAAATTTCGGACATCCTGCTCGACACGATCCGGACGACGGACTCCATCGCCCGGCTGGGTGGCGACGAGTTCGCGCTGATCCTCGGAGATCTGAAGACGTCGGGCGACATGCAGCCGCCGCTGGACCGGTTGAAACGCGCCACCGAGTTTGGCTTCGAGTATCGGGGCACGCGCATCCCCGTCCGCATGAGCCTCGGCGTGGCGCTCTATCCCGGTCACGGGCAGGGCGGCGACGAGCTCTACCGCAACGCCGACTTGGCGCTGTTCCGCACCAAGACCAACCCCGAGCGCCGTCTGACGGTCTATGAAAGCCGGTTCGGCCGCGAGTTGCAGGCCCGCGACGATCTCATGCGCCAGATCCGCGCGGCGCTGTCCATCGGAACCATCGTGCCCTTCTACCAGCCGCAGTTCGACCTGCAGACCGGCGCGATGGTCGGGGCCGAAGTGCTGGCGCGCTGGATCCGCGACGAGCAGGTGGTGGAGGCGGGGAGCTTCCTGCCGGCCATCGACGACTACGAGGTGGCGCCGATCATCGGAGCGCAGATCGCCCACCAGGTCGTTGCCCACATGGCCAGCTACAAGGCCGCCTTTGCCGATGCGGTCCCGTTCTCCATGAACGTCTCGCGCAGCCAGATCCGCAACCCGGAGTTCCTGAAGCTGCTGACCTGCCTGCTCGACAAGGACCAGGTCTCCTACAACGATTTCATTCTGGAGATCTCCGAGAACACCGTGACCGGTCGCGACAACAGCCATGTCGGCGACCGGCTGCGCGATCTCGCCGAGCGCGGGCTCAGCTTCTCCTTCGACGACTTCGGCGCTGGCTTCTCCTCGCTCATCCACATCGAGTCCTATTCGGTGCGCCAGGTGAAGATCGACCGGCAGCTTACCCAGGACGTCCACTTCGACTCCCACAAGCTGGCCATCGTCGACGGGATCCTGCGGATCTGCTCGTCGCTCAACATCGACGTTCTGGCGGAGTGCGTGGAACTGGAAGAGCAGGTGGCCGCGCTGAAGAAGCTCGGCATCCGCCACGCCCAGGGCAACTTCCTCGGCCGGCCGATGTCGTTTGACGAGTTCATGGCGCTCAACGGCGAGGTCGCCCGTCTGCACCTGCCCCATCTCCCCGACCTGCACTAGGTCGCGGGCTCATGGCCGAGAGGCACCGACCCGGAGCAGCAGGCCGAGGCAGGCCTGGCTGCGAGGCGCGGGTCGCCCCCGCGCATCGGTGGGCCGTGCTTTCAGTCGGTCCGGCGGGACGAGCCGGCCGGGAGGCGGGCGTCGAGGTCGGCGAGGCGCGCGCGAACGCTTTCCAGGTCCGATGTCATCGCCATCAGGTTCTGGGTGAGCCGCTGCTGCAGCTCGCGCGCCGTCTCGGGATACTCCGTCAGGATCCGCCGGAACTGGGACCGACCGAGAACGATGACCTCGCTCGGCTGCTCGGCCACCGCATGGACGCTCTGACGCCCCTCCAGAAGCAGCGCCAGTCCGTTGATGATCCCGCCGGGACCGACCATGCGGGCCCGGCCACCGGCCTCAACGTCCTGCGACACGGCCAGCGCGCCGGAGGCAACCACGCCTGCGCCGCTCGCCGTGGCGTTGGCGGAAAACAGCACGTCGCCCGGCTGGAGCCGTTTCGCTTCCCCGGAAAAGGCGAGCAGGCGCAACTGCTCCTCGGTCAATCCCGCGAGCAGCGGCGTCGTTCGCATCACCGCGATATCGCGGGATAGACTCATAGACCGTCAGCCTCGCCTGCGACGGGCTGGGGAACGAGCTTGTAGCCGCCACCTTCGGTCACCAGCAGCTCCGCGTTCGACGGATCGCGCTCTATCTTCTGGCGCAGCCGGTAGATGTGGGTTTCCAGCGTGTGGGTGGTGACACCGGAGTTGTAGCCCCAGACCTCGTGCAACAGCACGTCTCGCGTCACCGGCTTCTCGCCGGCGCGGTAGAGATATTTGAGGATTGAGGTTTCCTTCTCCGTCAGCCGCACCTTCGAGCCGCGCTCGTCGACGAGCAGCTTGGCGCTGGGGCGGAAGGAATAGCGGCCGATCGCGAAGGTGGCGTCCTCGCTCTGCTCGTACTGGCGCAGGTGGGCCCGGATCCGGGCCAGCAGCACGGCGAACTTGAACGGTTTGGTGACGTAGTCGTTGGCGCCCGCCTCCAGGCCGAGGATCGTGTCGGAATCGCCCTCCTGCGCGGTCAGCATGATCACCGGTGCCTTGAAGCCACCCTTGCGCAGGATCTTCACCGCCTCCCGCCCGTCGATGTCGGGCAGGCCGACATCCATCAGGACGAGGTCGGCGCGTTCTTCCTTGGCGGTTTCCATTCCCTTCGCCGCGGCGGGCGCCGTGAGAACCTGAAACTCCTCATAGAGCCCCAGTTGCTCGGCAAGCGCGTCGCGGAGGTCTTCGTCGTCATCGACGATGAGTATCTTGCGGGCGGTCATAAAACGTCCTCTGGTGACCTTCCGTGGCTCGCGAATCATCAAGAGACGCAAAAGCGTATGCAAGCCTTATTATCCCAAAGCTGGCGCCGCGTCGCCCGGCCGGCGGTGCCGGGGTGAGGCCCGTCGTCCCCGGATTGCGTTCCCGACGGCGCCGGTCGCCGCCTGCCGGCCCGATCGTGGTGCGCCCGCGCCCCGGCCACGCGGCCCAGGGGCTGGTCGCCTTCGACGGCCGGGTCGTCGCCTGCGCCCTGGGCAGGACCGGCATCACGGCCCTGAAGCGGGAGGGGGACTGGGCCACGCCGGTCGGCCGTTTTTCGCCGCTGGCCGTGCTGTTCAGAGCCGACCGGGTGGGACCGCCGTCAGGCGATTTGCCGCTCCGCGCCATCCGCGCCGACGACGGCTGGGCCGACGATGCGGGCTCGGCCCAGTATAATTGTCATGTCAGGCTGCCCTTCGCGCCTTCGCACGAAAGCTTGATCCGCGACGATCATCTCTATGACGTGGTCGTGATCACCGACCATAACCGTGCCCCGCGGATCCGTGGTTTCGGCAGCGCCGTCTTCCTGCATTGCGCCCGCGAGGGGCTTGCGCCGACGGCCGGTTGTGTGGCGCTGCCCCATGATGTGTGGCGGCGCCTTGGTCACCGGCTACTGATCGACCGGCCGGTGCTCGTTGCCACGTCGGGACGGCCGGTGCGGCGGACAAAGACAGCCCGCCCCTTTTTCCGGGGCCGCAGATCGGCCATATAGCGAGCAAACCCGAATATTCCGCGTGCGTGCGCGACGGGGTGACACCCTCGTCCGTGCGGCGGCCCATCAACCGGCGACCCGATGACCCTTTCGATCCCCTTCGTGAAGATGAACGGCCTGGGCAACGACATCGTCGTGCTCGACGGCCGCGCCGCGCCGACCGGGCTCGTGCCGGACGCCATCCGCCGTCTGTCGCCGCGCGAGGGCGGGATCGGCTTCGATCAGGTCGTGACGCTGGAGCCCGATCCCGAGGGCGCCGACGTCTTCATGCGCATCGCCAACGCCGACGGCGGCGAGGTGGAAGCCTGCGGCAACGCCGCGCGCTGCATCGCCGACCGGCTGCTCACCGAGAGCGGCGCCGCGGCGCTTTCCATCAACACGCTCGGTGGCCGGCTGCGCGCGCATCGCCGCGCCGATGGCATCATCGCCGTGGACATGGGCAAGGCGCGCTTCGGCTGGGCCGACATTCCGCTCGCTCGCGATGTCGGCGAGACCGATCGGGTCGGTGGTGTGGCGGCGGCCGAACAGGCGGGCATCGGCGCCGGCAGCGTCGTCAATGTCGGCAATCCGCACATCGTCTACTGGGTCGATGATCCGGCCTCCGTCGATCTGGGATGCGTGGGGCCGATGATCGAGCATGATCCGCTGTTTCCCCGGCGCATCAACGTGACGCTCGCCCGCGTCGTCGACAGGGGGCGGGTCGATATCCGCGTGTGGGAGCGCGGAGCCGGCATGACCCGCGCCTGCGGCACCGCCGCCTGCGCCACCGGCGTGCTGGCGCTCAGGACCGGACGCACGGGACCGCACGTCACCATCGGCCTGCCGGGCGGCGACATCGAGATCGCGGTATCCGATGACGGAACCATCGTCATGGCCGGTGCCGTCGCCGTCGACTTCACCGGGTTTCTGGACCCGACAGCCGGCACCTTCACGGTCGACGGCGCGGCGGCGGCCGGCGTGGCGGGTTGACTCTTCAGCCGCCCGCGCCGAGACCAGATCCTCGCATTCTCGAAGACCAGCCAGCCCGCGAAAGTTTCGCCCGTGACCGTCGCCGACCTTGAGACCGAGACGACCGAGAGCGCCGCGCGGCCCCCTGCCGCGTCCGGCGTTGATGTCGTGACGCTCGGCTGCCGGCTCAACACGCTGGAATCGGAGATGATCCGCCGCGAGGCGGAGGCGGCCGGCCATTCCGACCTCGTCGTGGTCAACACCTGCGCGGTCACCAACGAGGCCGTGCGCCAGGCGCGCCAGACGGTGCGCCGGCTCCGTCGCGAGCGCCCGGGCGCGAAGATCGTCGTCACCGGCTGCGCCGCCCAGACCGAGCCGAAGACTTTCGCCGACATTGATGCCGTCGATCTCGTTCTCGGCAACGATGCCAAGACCGAGCCCGACACCTGGGCCGATCTCGCCCGCTTCGGCATCGGCGAAGGCGAGCGGGTCCGCGTCAACGACATCATGAGCGTGCGCGAGACGGCCGGACATCTGGTCGATGGTCTTGATGGCCGGGCCCGCGCCTTCGTCCAGGTCCAGAACGGCTGCGACCATCGCTGCACCTTCTGCATCATCCCCTACGGCCGCGGCAACGCGCGCTCGGTGCCCATGGGGCTGGTCGTCGACCAGATCCGCCGGCTCGTCGACAACGGCTACCGCGAAGTGGTGCTGACCGGCGTCGACCTGACCAGCTACGGACCGGACCTGCCGGGCACGCCCAAGCTCGGCGATCTGGTCCAGCGCATTCTCACGCTGGTTCCCGATCTCGCTCGGCTGCGCCTCTCCTCCATCGATTCCATCGAGGTCGATCCGGCGCTGATGGAAGCGATCGAGGGCGAGCCGCGCCTGCTGGCCCATTTCCATCTCTCTCTGCAGGCCGGCGACGACATGATCCTGAAGCGCATGAAGCGCCGGCACCTGCGCGACGAAGCGATCCGTTTCTGCGCCGATGTCCGGGCGCTGCGGCCGGACGTGGTGTTCGGGGCCGACCTGATCGCCGGCTTCCCGACCGAGACCGAGGCGATGTTCGCCAACACGCTGGCGCTCGTCGCCGATTGCGGCCTGACCCATCTCCACGTCTTCCCGTTCTCGCCGCGCCCCGGCACCCCGGCCGCCCGCATGCCGCAGCTCGACCGCGCCACCATCAAGGATCGCGCGGCACGGCTGCGGGCAGAGGGCGACCGCGCCTTCGCCGCGCACCTGGCGTCCGAGATCGGCCGGGTCCGCCAGGTCCTGATCGAGCGCGAGGGCCTGGGGCGGACGGAAGGCTTCACGCCGGTCTCGGTGGCCGGTCCGGCCGGATCGGTGGTGACCACGCGTATTCTTGGCGCCGATGCCGGCCGGCTGGTCGGTGAACCGGTTTCGGAGGCGGCATGAGTGACGGCCAGAAAAGCGGCCAGAAGGGTGGCATGTGGCGGCGCCTGTTCGGCGGCCGCGCGGCGGAGGAGCAGGCTCCGGAGATCCCGGAGACGGAGGCCCCCGGGACTGAAGCCGTCGGCGCCGAGGCGCCCAACGCCGACAGCCCTGTTGCCGGCGAGGTCGTTGCGCCTGTCGAGACCACGGACGCGCCTGCTGCAGACGAGCGCGCACCCGACGTGCCCGCCATGGACACTCCGGCCGATGCGCCTTCCGAGACGCCGGTTGCCGACGTTGCCGACGAGGCGGCCTGGCCCGAGGATGCCGGTAGCGACGACGCGCAGCGGCCCGTCTCGGACGAGGTGCCCGACCACGCGGCACCGGCTTTGCCTGCGGAGACATCGGCTGAAGAACCCGCATCCGGGCCGGAGTCCGGAGCCGCCCCCGAGACGGAACCGGATGATGCCCTGACGGCGAAGCCGGAAACCCGGCAGGGCTTCTTCCGCCGGCTGCTGAGCGGTCTCGACCGCACGTCGAGCTCGCTGACGGAGGGCGTTACTGGCCTCTTCACCAAGCGCAAGCTCGATGCGGAGACGTTGCAGGACCTGGAAGACGTGCTGATCCAGGCCGATCTCGGCGTGGAGACGGCGATGGCGGTGACCGACCGCCTGTCCGACACCCGCTACCAGAAGGGCATCGAGGCGGACGCGCTGCGCCAGGTGCTGGCCGAAGAGGTCTCCAACGTGCTGGAGCCCGTCGAGGCGCCGTTCGCCGTCGATGCCTCGAAGAAACCGTTCGTGGTGCTTGTGGTCGGCGTCAACGGGACCGGCAAGACCACCACCATCGGCAAGATCGCCGCCAAGCTCCGGCGCGAGGGCAAGTCCGTCATGCTCGCCGCCGGCGACACCTTCCGTGCCGCCGCCGTCGAGCAGCTGAAGATCTGGGGCGAGCGCACGAAGAGCCCGGTCGTCGCCCGGCCCACGGGCAGCGACGCCTCCGGCCTTGTCTTCGACGCCATGGAAGAGGCGGCCGCCACCTCCGCCGACGTGCTGATGATCGACACCGCCGGCCGGCTGCAGAACCGGGCGGAGCTGATGGCGGAGCTGGAAAAGGTCGTCCGCGTCATCCGTAAGAAGACGCCGGACGCGCCGCACGCCGTGCTTCTGGTGCTCGACGCCACCACCGGCCAGAATGCGCTGAATCAGGTGGAGATCTTCGGCAAGGCCGTCGGCGTCACCGGGCTCGTCATGACCAAGCTCGACGGCACGGCGCGTGGCGGCATCCTCGTGGCCATTGCGGCGCGCCACAAGGTTCCGGTCCATTTCGTCGGCGTCGGCGAGGGGATCGACGATCTCGCACCCTTCTCCGCCCGCGACTTTGCCGCCGCCATCGCCGGCCTGAAGGACGGGGTCTGAAGCGTTTCCAGGAAAAGTGGACACCGGTTTCCGTCCGAGCAATCCCAGCAAAAGTGCTCTTGCGGTTTTGCGTCCGGGATTGCGGCTCAAAGAATCCCCTCACGCCGAATTCGCTTTGCTCACCGGCTCCGGGTGGGCGGCCTGGCCGGCCGGCGCGCGGTCGCGCGCTGGGCCATCCAATCCCAGCAAAAGTGCTCTTGCGGTTTTGCGTCCGGGATTGCGGTTCAAAGAATCTCCTCACGCCGAATTGGCTTTGCTCACCGGCTCCGGGTGGGCGGCCTGGCCGGCCGGCGCGCGGTCGCGCGCTGGGCCATCCAATCCCAGCAAAAGTGCTCTTGCGGTTTTGCGTCCGGGATTGCGGTTCAAAGAATCTCCTCACGCCGAATTGGCTTTGCTCTCCGGCTCCGGGTGGGCGGCCTGGCCGGCCGGCGCCCGCGCCGCACCGGCTGGGGCGTCTGAAAGAAACTGGTGGCCCACCGCATCGGCGGCGTTGAAGCGCACGGCGCGATCTTATATGGAAGGGGTCTCGCGCGGCCCACCGAGCGTGATTTGCTTTGCGTGCGGCCTTGGCCCGCGCCGCGGGCACCCGTAGCTCAGCTGGATAGAGCGCTGCCCTCCGAAGGCAGAGGTCTCAGGTTCGAATCCTGACGGGTGCGCCACCCTCTCCCCATCCCGCCTGACGAAGCCTGCCAGCGGCCCGCACGCGATGCGATCGCGCCGACGGACGCCTGTCGTCCGCGTCTCCGCCTGGCAGACCGGCGCCGCGAGGCCGATCAGCCGGCCGCCTGCGTCTCCACCAGCCGCTTCAGCGCCTCGCCCGGCGCGCGAAGATCGTAGCGCCGGTCGACGAGGCCGAGGCGCGGGAAGTAGCCCCGGTCGTGGTCGCAGAAGGTGTCAAGGAACACCCGGACCCGGTCGCCGGCGCGCCTGGCGGCCTCGCCCGCCTTGCGCACCCGCTCGGCAAGCGCCGCCTCGTCGGCCATCTCGACGGCCGGATCCTCGCCGGCCAGCTGCACGTGCACCTGCGCGCGCATCGCGTTATCCGCCGCCAGTTGGGCGATGGCGGCGATGGCGGAACCTGCCGGCTCCACCCCCGGAACGGAGAGGACAAGCCCGGCCAACCCGTTGGCCCGCACCAGCTCCAGCGCCGCCGTAAGGTCCGGCTCGTCGGCCCGGAAGCCGTGGCGGATGAAGTGGGCGAACCGGTTGCCGTCGTGCTCGGCATCGGCGGAGAGCCGCAGCTTCGACAGGGTGACCGGGACCTGCCGGAACGCCTCGCTTGCCGCCGCCTCCTGCGCAAGGTCCGGCAGGTCGGCCATCCGGCCGGTGATCTCCAGCGCCGCGATGGCGGCGCTCACCTCCGCGATGGCCGCCTGCGCGGTTGCGTCCGGCAGCCCGTAGCAGAACGCGGTGAAGCGATGGCCGCGCGCACCGAGATCGCGCATCCGTCTTGCGTAGAGCGGATCCACAAGGTCGCGCACCGGCACGCGCAACTCCCGCACGCCCAGCTCCCAGAGCGCCTGCACGAGGCAATCGTTGCGCACCGGCTTGCGGTTGAACTCGTCCACCGCCCCGGCAAAGGCGACGGAATGGACGTCGGCCCAGCCCACCCTGAGATCGACGCCTAGCGGCGCCGGCCGGATCATCGGGCTGGCGAGCGGCCGGCGCGTGCCCCGTGCGGCCGCCTCCGCGTCCGTCTCGCCGAAGCTGCGGACCACGTGCACCACGTGACCCTCCGGGTAGACCTCGACCAGCAGGAACCCGAGCTTGGAGCGCTGGTCGCGCCCGTGTTCGGTGCCGGGGCCGGGCGCAACCGCGAACATGTCGGCATAGTCGTGCCGGATCGCCGACGTCGCGGGGGCCACGTAGAGATCGGTGGTGCCTGCGCGATTGTAGAAGAAGTTGTGCACGTGGCCGCAGAAGACCGCCTCGGCGCGGTCCCGGATCATCGCCAGGAAACGGCCGCGCCCAGGCTCCGCCAGGTTGTCGTAATGCTCGACCTCGTCGGCCGCCTGCAGGAAGGGTGGATAATGGGTGAAGACGAAGGTGCGCCCACCCCGTGACAGCTCCTCCTCCAGCCAGCGCCACTGCCGTTCCTCGGCCTCCAGCCCGGTGTTGAAGATCTCGTCGTTGACGATCAGGAACCGGCAGCCGGCGTGCTCGAAGGCGTGATGGTCGGCGCCGAACTGGCCGCGATAGGCGGCAAGCGCCGCATCGTCCACCGGCGCGGCCGGCGTCCAGCCGGTAGGCTTGTCGCCGAGATCGTGGTTGCCGGGGACCAGATGCACGGGCATCCGCAGGGCGCCGAAGAGGGCATGAAAGCGCGCCGCGGCGGCCTCGTAGTCGGCGCTGCCCGGCAGCGGGTGAATCATGTCGCCCAAGTGAACCACGAAGTCGGGGGCGAGCGCGTTGATCTGCGCCACGACCGCCGCCGCCCGGTCGTTGGCGAGTACGTTGGTGCGCCAGGGCGACGGGCTGAAGTCGTCGCGCGGATTGACGTGGGTGTCGCCCACCGCAACGAAGGTGAAGAGCGGCGCGCGCGTGTCGGTCATGCCTGGTCTTTCCGGGGGATGGGGAAGCGGGCGGGGCGCTTGTCCAGGAAGGCGGCGATGCCCTCGGCTGCTTCCGGGTCGCGGCGGGCGGCATTGATGGTCTCTCCCTCCCGCGCCAGCGTCTCACTCAGCGAGCTTGTCTCGGCGGCCGCGATCAGCCCCTTGATCCGGGCGGTGGCGCGCGGCGGACCGGCCGCCAGCGCGTCCGCCAAGTCGAGCGCCGCATCGAGCGCTTCGCCCGGCGCCACGAGCCGGTTCACCAGCCCGAGCGCGTGGAGGCGTCCGGCCTCCACCGGTCCGCCGGTGAGCAGGATCTCGGCGGCAAGCTGCCGGGGGAGGGCGGCGGTCAGGAAATGGCTGATGCCGCCGTCCGGCGTCAGTCCGAGGCGCACCTGCGCGGCCACGAAGCGGGCGTTCTCGCTGGCCACAACCAGATCGCACGCGAGCGCCAGTGAAAAGCCGATCCCCGCCGCGCCGCCGTCCACCGCCGCGATCACGGGCTTCGGCGAGCCGGCCACCGCCTCGATCATCGCCTTGAGCCGGTCCGTCACGTCCGTCTGCTCGGCCGGGGTCATGGCCAGCGTGGCGGAAAGCGCCCGCACATTTCCGCCCGCGGAGAAGTAGCCGTTGGCGCCGTGGATGACGATGGCGGCGACTTGCGGGTCGGCGCCGGCCGCCTCGATCGCCCGGGTGATCGCCGGGTTGACGTCGGGACCGATGGCGTTGCGGGTGGCCGCGTCGTCGAGGGTGACGACCAGCACGGCGCCTCGGTGTTTGCGCCGCACCACCGGACTTTCAGCGGACTGCGGCATGTCGTTAGTCGGCAAAGGTTACGAGTGTCCGCCCGTGGATGCGGCCGGCGATCATCTCGTCCATGTAGGCGGGCAGCGCCTCCAGGGCGATCTCCCGGCCGAGCGCGTCGAGCCCGTCCGGCTTCAGGTCGCCGGCCATCCGGTTCCAGATGAGCTGGCGCAGCTCCATCGGCGTGTCGGAATTGATGCCAGCCAGCGTCACGCCGCGCAGGATGAAGGGCAGCACGGTGGTCTTCAGCCCGATCCCGGCGGCGTTGCCGATGGCGGTCACCACGCCCTGGGGCGCGGTGGTGCGCAGCAACCACTCCAGCTGCGGCCCGCCGACGGTGTCCACCGCGCCGGCCCATTCCGCGCCTTCCAGCGGCTTGCGCGTTTCCTCCGCCGGCGGGGTGCGCACCGCGCTGGCGCCGAGGCCGCGCAGGAATGCCTCCTGGTCGGTCTTGGAGCTGATCGCTGTCACCGAGAAGCCGCGCCGCGCCAGCATGCCGACCGCAAGCGAGCCCACACCGCCTGTTGCGCCCGTGACCGCGATCGGCCCGCGATCCGGGGTCACGCCCAGCTCCTCCAGCTTGTGAACGGCCAGGGCCGCGGAGTGTCCCGCCACGCCGAAGATCGCCGCTTCGCGCGGTGTCAGCCCGTCCGGCAGGCGCACCAGCCAGTCCGCCGGAACCCGCACCTTTTCCGCAAAGCCACCGTCGTGGCTCACCCCGATGCCGCGGCCGTGCACGATCACCCAGTCGCCGGGCCGAAAGCGGTCGCTGGCGCTCGTCTCCACCTGGCCAACGGCCTCGATGCCGCCGTTGCACGGGTAGCGGCGGATGATCGGCGCCTTGCCGGTGCCTGCCAGCGCGTCCTTGTAGTTGATGCCGGCATGGCGGGTGGAAATCACCACGTCGCCGGCGTCCAGCGCGTCGGGCTCCATGGCCACGACGGTGCCGCGCGGTCCATTCTCGGTGTCCTCGATCCGGTAGGCTTTCATGGTCGCGGGGTCTCTCATCCGGGCATGGAACGGGCGCGCTTCTCGCTGCGGGCGCGCAGGATGGGAAGCGCCACGAAGACGGCGGTCAGGACGAACAGGGCGAGGGCGATCGGCTGGGTAAAGAAGGCCAGGACGTTGCCGTCGTTCAGGATCATGCCCTGCCGGAAACTCTGCTCGATCATCGGCCCCAGAACGAAGCCGATGACGATGGGGGCAAGCGGAAAGCGCCCCAGCCGCAGGAAGAAGCCGGCCGCGCCCGCCGCCAGCGCCACCACCAGGTCGAACGGGTTGTAGTTCACCGTGAAGGTGCCGATGGCGATCAGCACCAGCACACCCGACAGGAGCAGCGGCTCCGGCATGCGCAGGATGCGCGAGAACACCGGGCAGAGCATCGCGCCGAGCACGTACATGGCGATGTTCACGAAGAACAGCGCCACGAAGATGAAGGTCACGAGGTCGCCGTTGTCGACGAAGAGGCGCGGCCCCGGGGTGATGCCCTGGATAACCAGCGCCCCCAGCATCACCGCGGTGATCGGGTCGCCGGGGATGCCCAGCGACAGCGTCGGCACCAGCGCCCCGGCGGTAACGCCGTTGTTGGCCGCTTCCGAGGCGATCAGCCCGTCCGGTTCGCCGGTTCCGAACTTGTCGCGGTTGGGCGAGGTGCGCTTGGCCTCGGCATAGCTCACCATGGAGGCGGCCGTGGCACCGACGCCCGGCAGGATGCCGGTCCAGGTGCCAATTATCGACGACTTGACGATCACCTTCCAGCGCTGCAGCAGTTCAACCGCGCGGGGAAACTCGAAGGCGCTCTTCGGAAGGTCGTCCGGCATCCCGGACTGGCGTTCGGAAACGCGCCAGAACACCTCCGACAGGGCAAACAGGCCGACCAGGAACGGCACCAGCCCGATGCCGGCGGCGAGCTCGAACGAGCCGAACGCCAGCCGGATGTCGCCGGTCAGCGGGTCCTGGCCGATGGTGGCCGCCAGCAGGCCGAGAAAACAGGCCGCGCCGCCGCGAAGCAGGTCCTCGTTGGCGACGCTGATGACGCAGGTGAGCGCGAACAGGCCAAGCGCAAAATACTCCACCGGCCCGAACATCAGGCCGAGCCGGGCGAGCAGCGGCGCCGCCAGCACCAGCACGGCGGTGGAGACGAGGCCGCCAATGAGCGACGCGGTGGTCGCCCAGCCGAGCGCCAGGCCGCCCTTGCCCTTCTTCATCATCGGGTAGCCATCGAACAGCGTCGCCGCCGCCTGCGGGGTGCCGGGCGTGTTGATGAGGATGGCCGAAATCGAGCCGCCGAACACCGAGCCGCAATAAAGGCCGAGAAGCAGCGTGATGCTGGCTTCCGGGCCGAGCACGAAGGTCAGCGGCAGGGCCAGCGTGATCGCCAGCACCGAGCCGAGGCCGGGCATGGCGCCGATGACGATGCCGGCGGCCGTGCCCGCGACCATGAAGAACAGGATCGAGGGGGAGGCGACGGTCTGCAACGCGGCGAGGATGCTGTCCATGGGTATCGCCTCAGAACCAGCCGAAGAGGTCGTCGAGGCCGAAGCCCGGCGGGCGGATGACGAACACCTCCGCGAAGCAGTACCAGGTGGCGACGACGAAGATGACGGTCACGAGCGCGATGACCAGCGGCCGCCTGTAACCCAGAAGCACGGTGAGCGCCGGCATCGCGACCAGGCTCGCGACGAGGAAGCCGACCACGTCGAAGAGCAGGAAATAGGCCGCCGTCAGAAGCACGACGGCGAGGAGCCGCCACCAGACCGGGGTCGGCTGGGGTCGCTCCTGTTTGCCGACTAAGGACCGGACAACGAGCCCGATCGAGACCAGGGTCAGCAGGGCCATCAGCAGCCGCGGATAGAACACCGGATCGCGGGCGATCTCGGCATCGGAAAAGCCGGTCCCCACCGTCTGTGCGTAGAGGAGGGCGGAGACGCCCAGAA
Organism: Amorphus coralli DSM 19760; assembly: GCF_000374525.1. Classification (GTDB taxonomy): domain Bacteria; phylum Pseudomonadota; class Alphaproteobacteria; order Rhizobiales; family Amorphaceae; genus Amorphus; species Amorphus coralli. Next base: position 65,716 of record NZ_KB894574.1, on the reverse strand, counting down.
AGGCGCCTCCCCCGATGAGATCCGATATGCTCCGGGGCATGGCCACGGCCCTGCTCGCCGACCGCTACTTCAGGACGCGTTCGATGATGGCACCGTTCGTGGCGCTGCCTTCCTCGACCGCCTGACGCACACCGTCGCTGTCCTTGAACAGCACCAGCGTGCCGAGCCCGTTGAGCGTCTCGCCGAAGCGGGCGCTTTCCGACGTCTGCTTGCAGGCGTCCACCAGCGTGGTCTTCACGTCGGCCGGAATGCCCTTCGGCGCGAACACGCCACCCCACCAGGAGGCGGTGGTGGTGAAGCCCTCCTCGATGGAGGTCGGCACGTCCGGGGCGGCGTCGACGCGGTCCTCGGAGAACACCGCAACGGCGTTGAGATCGTTCTTCGACACGTTGGAGATGATCGCCATGTAGAGGTCGACATGGCCGCCGAGCAGGGCCGTCACGCCCGGGCCGTCACCCTGGAAGGGCACGTGCTTGATCTGGACGTCGGTGTCCTGGAGGAACTTCTCCATGGCGAGGTGCGGCAGCGAGCCCGGTCCGGGGGTGCCGTAGCTGAGCTCGTTCGGGTTCTCGCGGGCGTAGTCCACGACCTCCTGGAGGCTCTTGAACGGCGAGTCCGGCTTCACCGCCAGCGCCTGCGGGCTGTAGAAGAGCTGGCAGATATAGTCGAAGTCCTCGATCGTGTAGGGCGTCTCGCGCATGTGCGGCTGGTTGATCAGCGGTGCGGCCGGAACCACGCCGATCGTGTAGCCGTCGGGGCGCGAGCGGGCGAGCTGCGCCGTGCCCACCGTGCCTGCGCCACCGCCGACATTGGTCACCGGCACGTTGACGCCGAGGATCTCCTCCAGCTCGCGGGCTGCCGCCCGGGCCATGGTGTCGGTGCTGCCGCCGGCCGGGAACGGCACCATGACGGTGACGGAGCGCGACGGGTAGTCGGCGGCGAGCGCCGCGGCGGGGGCCATGAGGGCTGCCGACAGCGCGACGGCTGCGGCCTTCATCGTGAGGTGCTTCACTGGGGTCTCCTTCCCTGAGTGTCTTTTCTGGTCGTGTCCGGCGGGTTGGCCCGCTCTTCTTTTGGTGTCTGGTGTTCCGGTCAGCCGTCCGGATCGGCGGCGAGCCGGACGACGCAGTCGCCGGCGACGACGCCCGAACCCTGCGGCTGGACGAAAAGCGGATTGATCTCGACCTCCTGGAGGCCGCCGTCGGCCTTCGCGATCCTTTCCGACAGGGCGGCGATCGCGCGCGCCAGCGCCTCGGCGTCGGCCGCGGGGCGGCCGCGCACGCCGGCAAGCACCGTCGCCACCCGGGTCTCGGCCACCATGCGCCGCGCCTCCTCGACCGGGATCGGCGCCAGGCGGAAGGTCACGTCGGAGACGATCTCGGCCAGGATGCCGCCGGCGCCGACCATCACCATCGGTCCGAACACGGCATCGATGCGCGCGCCGAGGATCACCTCCACGCCGCCAGCCACCTGCTGCTGCACCAGGATCTCCGGCGTCGCGGTGTCGGGATCGGCCGCGCGCCCGGCCGCCGCGATCGCCTCGAAGGCGTCGCGCACCGCGTCCTCGGTGGTGAGGTTCAGGCGCACGCCGCCGATGTCTGACTTGTGGACGATGCGCTCCGACAGGAGCTTCATCACCACCGGAAAGCCGAGCTCTCCGGCTGCCTCGCACGCGGCGTCCGCCGTGGTGGCGATCCGCTCGCCGGGCGCCGCGATCCCCGTCCCCGCGATGGCCTGTTTCGATGCCGCCTCGTTGAGCGTGCGCGTCGCCGCGGCCGGTTCCGCGCCCGCGCCTTCCAGGCCCTCGGGCGGGGTCGCCTTGGCCAGGCCGAACCGGTAGACGGCGGACAGGCCCCGGATGGCCCGTCCCGGCGTCGGGAACACCGGGATGTCCGTCTCGTCCAACCGGCCATAGGCGGTCTCGTTGCCGGCGTGCGGCGCGTTCCACGCCACCACCACCGGCAGATCGATGCGCGCGACCAGCGCCTTCAGCGCCTCCGTCACGGTCTCCGCCGCCGGGCCCGACGTGGCGGCCAGCGCGATGGCCAGCATGTCGACGTTCGGATCCCGCGCGACGGCTTCCATCGCCTCGCGCACGGAGTCCGGATCGGTCAGCGCGCCGGCGGTCACGTCCAGCGGGTTGGCCACCGAGGCGAAGGCCGGAAGCCGCTCGCGCAGGTCGGCCAGTGTCGCCTCGGCGAACGGCTCGATGGCAAGCCCCAGCTCCTCCGCCCGGTCTGCCATGGCCACCCCGGCGCCGCCGGAGATGGTCACGATCCCGACGCGCGGACCGTAGGCCCAGCGCTTGGCGGACAGCGCGCGGATGCAGTCGGCCATGTCGCCAACGTCGCCGGCGGTGACGATGCCGAGCTGGTCGAAGGCGGCGCGGTAGAAGCGCGGGTCGCCGGCGAGGTTGGCCGTGTGCGAGGCCGCGGCGCTCGCGCCGGCCTTGGAGTTGCCCACCTTCCACAGGACCAGAGGCACGTCGCGCTCCAGGGCGCGCGCCGCGATCCGGCGCAGCGGCCGGGCGTCCCGGAAGCCCTCGATATAGGCGGCGACGACGCTGGTGTTGGCGTCCTCGACCATTCCCTCGATCATTGCCAGGGCGGTGGTGTCGGCCTCGTTGCCGGTGGAGGCGTAGCGGCGCATGCCGATGTCCTCGTCGCTCATTCCCATGATGAGCGAGTTGCCGAAGGCGCCGGACTGGGACACGACGCCCACCGAGCCGGGCTTGTAGGTGAGCCGGTAGGGCGGGCCGAATCCCACGTGGATGCGGTCGGCGATGTTCATCACGCCCTGGCAGTTCGGGCCGATCAGGCGCACGCCGGCGCGCCGCGCCGTCTCCGACAGGGTGCGCTGCAGTGCCTCACCCTCCGCGCCGGTCTCGGCGAAGCCGGAGGCGAAGATGACCGCGAACGGAATGCCCTTGCGGCCCGCCGCCTCCACTACCGCCGCCACGTGTTTCGCCGGCACCGCGATCGCCACGAGGTCCGGCGTGTCCGGCAGCGCGGCCAGGTCCGGATGGCAGGGGAAGCCGTGCACCCGCTCATATTTCGGGTTCACCGGGTAGACGGTGCCGGAATAGGCATGGTGCTTCAAATTCTCCACCACCTGGCTGCCGACGGCGCCGGGCGTCTCGGTGGCGCCGACGACGGCGATGGCGTGCGGCCGGAACAGCCGCTCCAGGTCCGGCGCGTCCGTGGAGGTGCGCGCCACGCTCGTCTCGAGCACGGCTGCCTGAGCGCTCATGAGGCCCTCCGGCGCAGCGTCTGCTTGACGATGTTGAGCTGGTGGATCTGGCTGGTGCCCTCGTAGATCCGGAACAGCCGCACGTCGCGGTAGTAGCGCTCGATGGGGCTGTGGTTGGCGACGTAGCCGGCGCCGCCGAATACCTGCACGGCGCGGTCGGCCACACGGCCGCACATCTCCGAGGCGAAGTACTTGCAGATCGAGGCTTCCAGCGCGATGTCGCGGCCCTCGTCGCGGGCCCGGGCCGTCTCTAGGATCAGGGCGCGCGCGGCATGGATCTCGGTCTGGCAGTCGGCGAGAAGCGCGGCCACCAGCTGGAAGTCGACGATGGGCCGGCCGGACTGCTGGCGCGTGGTGGCGTGGTCGAGCGCCAGGTCCAGCATGCGGATCGCCGGCCCGGTGCACAGCGCCGCCAGGTGGATGCGCTGCTTGTTCAGCACCTTCATCGCGGTCTTGAAGCCGACGCCCTCGACGCCGCCGATGAGGTTGTCCGCCGGAACCCGGCAATTCTCCAGGATGACTTCGCCGACGGGCGAACCCGCCTGGCCCATCATCCGGTAGCCGGGGCTGGTGGACAGGCCCGGCGTGCCGCGCTCAACGATGAAGGCGCTGACGCCGCGCGCGCCGGTGCTGTCGGGATCGGTGCGCGCGAAGACGGTGAAGAGATCGGCGATCGGCGCGTTGGTGATGTAGCACTTCCGGCCGTCGATCACGTAGGCGTCGCCGTCGCGGCGCGCCGTGGTCTCGATGTTGGAGGCATCGGAACCGGCGTTCGGCTCTGTCAGCGACAGGCAGCCGGTGGCCTCGCCGCTGGCGAGCCGCGGCAGGAAGCGCCGCTTCTGCTCCTCGGTGCCGTCGGCGACCAGGGCCTCCGATCCGATGCCGGTGTTGGTGCCGACCCGCGCCCGGTAGGCAACGGAACACTGGGAGAGCTCCAGCGCGCCCAGGATCAGCTCCTCGGTGGTCAGGCCGAGCCCGCCATACTCTTCCGGGATCGACCAGCCGAAGAAGCCGCGCGCCGCCATGTCGGCGACGATCTCTGCGGGAACCTCATCGGCCTCCGCGACGCGGTCCTCGTTCGGGTGCGCCACCTCGCGGACCCAGTCGTGGACCTCGGAAAGAAGCGCATCGAGCTTGTCGTTGTCCCGGATCATCCCGTCCTGCCTGTCATCGGCGGCGTCAGCCCGCCGGAAAAGAGTGCGCGCGTACGGCTCACGAGGTCGTCGCCGATTGCGCCCAGATCCTCCGGCGTGATGCGGAAGATCGGCATCATCACGCCGAGCACGCCGGCCACCTCGCCCTCGTGGGTCGGCACCGGCACGGCGACGGCCGCCGCCCCCTCCACGCGTTCCCCGATCGACGTCGCGTAGCCGCGCGAGCGGATCAGCACGAGCTCCTGGCGCAGCGCGTCGAGATCGACGGAAAAGCGCGTGAAGATCTGCGGTGAGAGGCCGTCGAGATAGGCGTCCACCTCGTCGCCGGGAAGCTGGGCCAGGTGTGCCTTGCCGCCGGCGCCGACATAGAGCGGAAAGCGGGTGCCGGGATCGAGCACGTAGCGCACCGGCCGCATGCTCGGGATCATCTCCACCACCACCTGGTCCCAGCCGGCGCGGCGGAACCAGGTCACCGTCTCGCCGTAGGTCTCGGCGAGGTCGCGCATCAGCGGGCGCAGGGCGGCCAGCTGGGCGTTCTCGCTGAGAACCGGTCGGGCATAGGTGAGGATGCCGGGAGAGATGGCCCATTCGCCGCCGGAGCGGGTGTCGACCAGGCCGGCCCGGGCCAACTGGTCGAGGGCGGCGTCCGCCTGGCTCGCGGTCAGCCCCATCCGCCCGGCAAGCGTCGCGGCGGTGACGCCCCGCGCCCCGGCCGCGGACACTTCCCGCAGGATGCGCAGCCCCTCGTCGAGGGTGCGGGTCATGCCGCCGCTCTCAGGCCGGGTGAACCGCTTGTCGGCGTCGCGAACGAGGTAGCCGTTCGCCTCCAGCGACCGGACGATGCGGTGGGCGATCGTGGTGCCGGTTCCGATCGCCTCGGCGATCTCGGACGTCGATAGCGGACGCTCCGCCTCCGACACGACCCGGACGACGTCGAACGCACGCTGCAGCGTCTGGAGCTGGTTCTTGGGTTCTGGCATTTCCTCAGGTATTCCGATTATCGGTATTTTCCGATATTAGGAATTCGTTTTCCGGATCTGTCAACCGGGGGGAGACGGACGAGCGAAAATCGCCGCAGGACAGGCGAAATCGCATGGCGACGGCCTTCGCCGCCGCATTCCGGAATCCGGAAACAATGCAGGGTGAGCCGGACGATGAGCTGGCTAAGCGGCCGTGCTATCCGCGTCGGCCGCGCCTGCGGCAGCAGTTCCTCGGGGGAGCGGTGTCATCGCGCTCGGGGTCGGTGCCGTGCGCCTCCAGGCAGGCGCGCAGGAAGGTCCTCAGCACCTCGGTCATCCGGTGGCCGGTACGGGTCACCAGCTCGAACCGGCAGACATAGGAGATCTCGCCGGCACAGAGCCGGCGCAGCGAGCCGTCGGCGACGAACGGCGCCGCCACGTGGTCCGGCAGGAACCCGACATAGCGCCCCGACTGGATCAGCATGAGCTGCGGCTCGATCTGGTGCACCGTCGCCTCCGCCCGGCCCAGGCTGAAGCGCTTGTGGTCCTGTTCGCGCCAGTAGCCGCGCCGCACCATGCCGTGTTTCTGCAGCGCCGCCGGGGTGATCTCGGTCTCCGGCCGGTCGAACAGCGGATGGCCGCGCCCGACATAGAGCTCGTGCGTCTCCTCGTAGAGGAAGGCCCGGTCCAGCCCGGAGACCGGGTGGGGAAAGCTGCCGATGCCGCAATGGTAGGTGCCGTCGTGGATGCGCGCCTGCAGCTCCTGTGGCCGCTCCTGCACCAGCGACAGCGACACCTCTGGCGCGGTGGTCTTGAAGGCGGCGATGGCCTCGGTCAGCCGGCAGCTCGGGTCGGTGAGGATGCTGTCGGCCAGCGCGATCCGGAGCTCGCCGGTCAGCCGGCCGCGCAGCGCCTCCGTGTCGGCCTCGAAATCGGCCATGGAGCGAAACAGCCGCCGCACCGACTCGTGCACCCTGCGTCCCTTTTCCGTCAGCGCGAAGCCCACCCGGCCGCGCTGGCAGAGCTTGATGCCGAGCCGCTGTTCCAGCGCTGTCATGTGGTTGGAAATGGTCGACGCGGCGATGTTCAGCTCGGCTTCCGCCGCGGAGAAGCCGCCGTTGCGCACAACGGCATCGAACACGACGAGCAGGCGGAGGTCGGATCCGGCGAGGCGCATGGCTTCAATACCTTGATGATCGTCAAGACAACGTTTGAGCCTGGCCTATTTTTTCAACGTTTCGCAATCCCCTAAGCTTTCCTTCACGGCGAAAGCATCGCCATTGGCAGACGAGGGATGCGCGGGTGAACGACAGGCTTCTCAACCAGCCGCTTGGGGCCAACGACATGCCGCGCTTTGCCGGCCCGGCCACTATGATGCGCCTTCCCATGGCGGAGACCGCCGAGGGGCTCGACGCCTGCTTCGTCGGCGTGCCGATGGACATCGGAACCTCCAACCGCTCCGGTACCCGCCACGGCCCGCGCCAGATCCGGGCGGAATCCTGCATGCTGCGGCCCTTCAATCTCGGCACCGGGGCGCGTCCCTTCGAAAGCCTGCAGGTTGCCGACATCGGCGACGTCGCCATCAACACCTACGATCTCAAGAAGACGGTGGGCATCATCGAGGCCGCCTACGACGCGATCCTCGCTCACGGCCCCGTTCCGCTGACGCTTGGTGGCGACCACACGCTGACCTATCCGATTCTCAAGGCCGTCGCGAAGGTGCACGGCCCGGTGGCGCTGATCCACGTCGATGCCCACGCCGACATCAACGACCTGATGTTCGGCGAGACCATCGGCCACGGCACGCCCTTCCGCCGCGCCTACGAAGACGGCTGCCTGCAGCCCGACAAGGTGTTCCAGATCGGCCTGCGCGGCACCGGCTATTCGCCCAAGGATTTCGACTGGTCGCGGGAGAAGGGCTTCACGGTCGTGCCGGCCGAGGCCTGCTGGCACAAGTCGATGACGCCGCTGATGGAGGAAATCCGCGGCACGATCGGGCCGGACTGCCCGGTCTACCTCTCCTACGACATCGACAGCCTCGACCCGGCCTTCGCGCCGGGCACCGGCACCGTGGAGATCGGCGGGCTGACCACCTGGCAGGCACTGGAGATCGTGCGCGGCTGCCGGGGGCTGAACCTCGTCGGCGGCGATCTCGTCGAGGTCTCGCCGCCCTACGATCCCTCCGGCAACACCGCGCTCATCGGCGCCAACCTTCTCTACGAGATGCTCTGCGTCCTGCCGGGAGTTCGCTACTAGGGCCGCTCCCGTCCAACACCTGACACACCTTTCAATCCCGAGCGCCGCGAACGGCGCCGATCCACCTCACCGGAACAACCTGCAGGGGAACGACATGATGACGACGACGATGCGAAAGAGCCTCCTGGCCATCGGCACCTCGGCCATCGCGCTGGTCGCGGCCGGCCCGGCGCTGGCCGCCGGCGAACTCAACGCGCTGGTCTGGTGCGACCACACCGATCCGGAGCTGATCCGGCCCTTCGAGGAGGCGCACGACGTCCGCGTCAATCTCAAGGAGTATGAGGGCACCGGCACCGCCCTGTCGCTGGTGGAGCAGTCCCGGCCCGGCGATTGGGACGTGTTCGTGATCGACGGCATCGATGTGCCGCGCGCGATCGACGCCGGCATCCTCGGCGAGCTGCCGGAGGGCACCGCGCCCGACACGATCTTCCCCGAAGTCGCCCTCGACGAGTTGCAGGTGCGCGACGGTAAGCGCTACGCCGTCACCGAGAAGTTCGGCTACAACACCGTCTCCTTCAACAAGGCGGACGTCGACCCGGCCGCCATGGAGGACATGACGGCGCTCTGGAAGGACGACACCTACAAGGGCCAAATCGCGGTCTACGACTACTATCTGCCGGTCATCGGCATGGTCGCCATGGGTCTTGGCAAGCAGACCGCCGATCTCACCGAGGACGACCTGCCGGAGATCCGCGAGACCCTCTTCAAGCTCAAGGACAACGCCGCGCTCGTCGGCGAAGTGGTCTCCTCGCAGACCGCGATCGCCACCGGCGAGGTCGACATTCTCGTTGGCGGCGGCGAGTGGGTGACGGCCGGCCTGTCGGCGGAGAATCCGGACCTCGACTGGATCCTGCCGGAGCAGGGCGGCGTGCGCTGGTCGCAGTCCATCGGCGTCTTCGCCGATTCCGAGCGCAAGGATCTCGCCGTGGAGTTCGTGAAGTACATCCTCTCGCCGGAGGCTCAGGCCAAGCTCGCCACCTCGTCCTGCTACTGGGCGATGCCGGCCAACGCGGCGGCCGGCGACGCGCTCACCGATCAGCAGAAGCAGGCGCTGCGCTGGGACGACCAGCCGGACTACCTGAAGAACGCCCAGCTCTACCCCTCGCCGGATGCCGAGCTGGACGCCAAGATGCAGGACCTGTGGGCGGAATTCCTGCAGCACTGATCGCGGCACGGCTGGAGAACGCTTGATGGCGACCGTTCGACGGAGGGGAGGGGACGGGCTCAGGCCCTGGGCCTTCGTGGTCCCCGCCCTCCTGTGGACGGTCGCCTTCTTCTGCGCGCCCTTCGTGGTCATGGCCGCGGTGTCGCTGTGGGAGCGGGTCGGGACCGACCTCGTGGCAAGCTGGAGCTTCGTCAATTACGCGAAGTTCTTCGCCCGTCCCCACTTCCTGGAGGCGATGGCCAACTCGCTTGAGGTGACGGCGATCGTCACCGTGCTGTCCATCCTGCTTGCCTATCCGCTCGCCTGGATCCTGGCCGAGCGGGTGCCGGAGCGCTGGCAGCGGATCGCGCTCATCTGCGCCATCCTGCCCTTCTGGACCTCCTACGTGGTGCGCTCCTACGCCTGGCTGCTGGTGCTCGCCAACAACGGCGTCATCAACCAGGCGCTCACCGGGATCGGACTCATCGACGAGCCGCTGTCGCTAGCCAATTCCCGCACCGCCACCGTCATCGGCTTCGTCCACTTCTTCGTCATGCTTCTGACGCTGACCATCTACGCCAACCTGAAGCAACTGCCGAAGAACTACGCCCGCGCTGCAGCCGATCTCGGCGCCAGCCGGTTCGCCACCTTCGTGCACGTCATCCTGCCGCTGACGCTTCCCGGCATCATGGTGGGCGCCTTCCTCACCTTCGTCCTGTGCATCGGCGACTACATCACGCCGCAGATTCTCGGCGGCAACTCCGACCTCGTGATGCCGCAGCTCATCATGCTGCAGATCGGCCGCCGGGCGGATTTCCCCACCGCGTCCGCGCTGGCGATCCTGCTCATGGTCGTCGTGACCCTCGTCTACATCGCCTGCGCGCGCTGGCTGAAGCTGGAGCGCGCCTGATGCGTCGCGCGGGTGGATCCGGTCTCGGCACGGCGGCGGCGGTCGTCTACGCGGGGGCCATCTACGCCTTCATCTTCCTGCCCGTGGTGGTGCTCGTCCTGTTCTCCTTCCAGGACGGCCGCTTCCCTGTGCCGCCCTTCCGCGGTTTCTCGCTGCGCTGGTACGAGGCGCTCATCGCGGACCGCTACCTCACCGCCGCGCTGGTCAACTCCGTCATCGTGGCGCTGGTCTCGTCGGCGGTGGCGGTGACGCTGGGCTTCCTCGCGGCCTTCGGGCTGGCCCGCTTCCGGCTGCCCGGCGCCGGCCTGCAGAAGGCGCTCATCGTGGCGCCGCTGACCGTCTCCTACCTGATCATCGGCATGGGGCTGCTGATCACCTTCAACGCCATCGGCATGCCGAAGTCGCTGTTCGCCGCCGGCATCGGCCACGTGGTGATCAACATGCCGCTGTGCTTTGCCATCGTGTTTTCCCAGATGGGCGCCCACCAGGCCAACGCCGAGCGCGCCGCCCGCGATCTGGGCGCCCGCGAATGGCAGGTGCTGCTCCTCATCACCGTGCCGATGATGGGGCCCGCGCTGTTCGCCGCCTTCTTCCTGTCGATGACGTTCTCCTGGGACGAGTTCATCATTTCCTTCCTGCTGACGCGCTTCGACGTCACCCTTCCCGTGGAGATCTGGAGCATGCTGCGCTCGGGTCTGAACCCCAAGACCAACGCCGCCGGCAGTCTGGTCTTCTTCATCTCGGTCGCGCTGCTGCTTGTGCTCGAGCTTGCGGTCTTCGGCCGGCGGAGGGCGCGATGAGCACGGCCGGCATCGAGATCAGGAGCGTCACCCAGCGCTTCGGCGGCTTCGTCGCGCTGGACGGCGTGTCGCTCACCATCGCTCCGGGCGAGTTCGCCGTGCTGCTCGGCCCGTCCGGCTCCGGCAAGACGACGCTGCTGTCCATCATCGGCGGCTTCCTGGTGCCGCAGCAGGGCGACGTCCTCATCGGCGGTGCGGACATGACCACCGTACCGCCGGCGAAGCGGCCCACCACCACCGTCTTCCAGGACTACGCGCTGTTCCCGCACATGACGATCCGCGCCAATGTCGGCTTCGGCCTGCGCATGCGCGGGGTGGGGAAGGCCGAGCGGAACGAAAAGGCCGACGCCATGCTCGCCCTGGTCGGCCTGGAGGGGCAGGGCGGCAAGCGCCCGCACCAGCTCTCCGGCGGCCAGCGCCAGCGCGTCGCGCTTGCCCGCTCGCTCGCCGTCGACCCGTCCGTGCTGCTTCTCGACGAGCCGCTCGGCGCCCTCGATATGAAGCTGCGCCGGCAGATGCAGGAGGAGTTGAAGCGCATCCAGCGTGAGGTCGGCACCACGTTCGTCCACGTCACCCACGACCAGGAGGAGGCGATGGCCATCGCCGACCGGATCGTGGTGATGAGCGCCGGGAAGATCGAGGACGACGGCCCGCCCGAGCGCATCTACCTCAAGCCGCGCACCCGCTTCGCCGCCGACTTCATGGGGCTGAGCTCCTTCCTGCCGGGCCGTGTGGTCTCCTGCGATGGCGCCACCGCCACCGTCGACACCGCCGCCGGGTCCCTCACGGTCACCGACGCCCGCGCCTGGCAGCCGGACCGCGCCGTGATCCTGTCTATCCGGCCGGAGCATTTCCTCTCAGAGCCCGGCGACGACGGCCGCCAGCCGCTCGGCCAGGCGGTGGTGGAGAGCCTCTCCTTCCTCGGCACCAACCATCAGGCCACCGTCCGCCATTGCACGGCGGCGGATTTCTGCCCAACCGTGCTGCTGCCCCAGACCGGCGAGCCGCGCGTCGGCGAGACAATCGGCCTCTGGGTCCGGCCTGACGCGCCCGTCATCCTGGAGGAGTGAGCATGGCCGACCTGCCCCGCATGGCCGCGCGCGACTGGTACCGCACCCGCCGTCTTGCCGACGACGTCACCTTCATCGACGAGCCGCACATCCGCGAGTTCTATCGCTGCAACATCTGGCACGTCCGCGGCCGCGACCGCGACATGCTGGTCGACAGCGGCATGGGCGTCGTCAGCCTGCGCACCCACGTGCCGTTGGTCACCGAGCGCGCGCTCACCGCCGTGGCGAGCCACACCCATTTCGACCATATCGGCTGCCATCACGAGTTCGCCGACCGCTGCGTCCACGCGGCGGAAGCCGACATCCTCGCGAACCCGACGCGCACCGCGATCCTGGCCGATCCGTACGTCACCGACGACATCTTCACCGCACTGCCGCCGGAGCCCTACGCCTCCGCCACCTACGCCGTGAAGGCCGCGCCGGCCACCCGTATCCTGGAGGACGGCGACGTCATCGACCTCGGCGACCGGACCTTCGAGGTGATCCACACGCCGGGACATTCCCCCGGCGGCATCGCGCTCTACGAGAAGGCCACGCGGATCCTGTTCTCCGGCGACATCGTCTATGACGGGCCGCTGATCGAGGACACGTATCACGCCAATGCAAACGCCTACGTCGCCTCCATGAAGCGACTCTACGACCTCCCGGTCTCGATCGTCCACGGCGGCCATTTCCCCAGCTACGGGCCGCTGCGCCATCGCGCCATCATCGGCGACTGGCTGCGTGCCAAGGGCGCGCTCTGAGGCCCGCACACTCTGTTCCTGACATTCCAGTTGACAACTTTCGCGCTCCTCCATGCCTTTTCATGGTAGTTCTGTGACAAGTTGCTTGACCGGGTGACAGGAGGTCTGCTGAGTAGGCGAAAGCGGTTCCGCGCATTTATCGATCGGCAGACCCCTGTTCCGCTGACCGGAAATGATGGCCAGACCGCAGCCGCGAGCAATTTTCTGTCGTGCGGATGGATCCGCTGGCGGGGAAGGGCTCCAAGAAGCGACCCTGGGGAGACCCATGCTAGACACGCCACGCGGCCACCTGATCGGCCGTGAGGTCGTTCCGGCCCGGCCGGACGCGACCCTTCCCGTCATCGATCCCAGCACCGGCGAGACGTTCGGCGCCATCGCCCGCGGTACCGCGGCCGACGTGGACGCGGCCGTTGCGGCTGCACGCGCCGCCCTTGACGGCGAGTGGGGCGCGCTCACCGCGACCCAGCGCGGCCGCCTGATGATCGCGCTTGCCGGTCTCATCCGCGACCATGCCGACGAGCTCACCGCGCTGGAAGTCCGTGACGTCGGCAAGCCGGTACGCCAGGCCCGCGCCGACGCCATCGCCTGCGCCCGCTATTTCGAGTTCTACGGCGAGTCCGCCGACAAGGTGCACGGCGAGACCATCCCCTACCAGGACGGCTACACCGTCCTCACCGTGCGCGAACCGCACGGCGTCACCGGCCACATCGTGCCGTGGAACTACCCGATGCAGATCATCGGCCGTTCCGTCGCCGGCGCGCTGGCGATGGGCAACGCCTGCGTGGTGAAGCCGGCCGAGGATGCCTCGCTGACCGCCCTCAGGGTGGCCGAACTGGCCGTCGAGGCAGGCTTCCCGGCCGGCGCCATCAACGTCGTCACCGGCACCGGCGAAGAGGCCGGCGCCGTGCTCGCCGCCCATCCCGGCATCGACCACGTCTCCTTCACCGGCTCCAACCATGTCGGCAAGCTGGTCCAGGCGGCCGGTGCGGAGAACACGATCCCGGTGACGCTCGAGCTCGGCGGCAAGTCGCCCCAGCTGGTCTTCGCCGACGCCGATCTCGACGAGGCGCTGCCCTTCCTGGTCAATGCCGCCATCCAGAATGCCGGCCAGACCTGTTCGGCCGGCAGCCGCATCGTCGTGGAGGACGCCATCCACGACGAGGTGGTGCGCCGCATCGCCGAGGCGTTCGCCAGGCTCACCGTCGGCCCGGCGGAGAGCGACCCGAATGTCGGTCCGCTGGTGAACGCCAAGCAGCACGCCATGGTGAACGGCTTCCTGGAACGGGCCAAGGCGGACGGGCTGACCATCGTCGCCCAGGCCAGCCTGCCGGACGATCTGCCGGAGGGCGGCTACTACGTGGCGCCGACCGTGGTGGCGGACGTTCCCGCCGATCACGAGCTGGCCCAGAAGGAGGTCTTCGGACCGGTGCTCGCCATCATCCGGGCCCGCGACGAGGCACACGCGCTGCAGATCGCCAACGGCACGGCCTACGGGCTCGTGGCCGGTGTGTGGACACGCGACGGAGGCCGCGCCATGCGGCTGGCGCGCAAGATCCGCGCCGGCCAGGTCTTCATCAACAATTACGGGGCCGGCGGCGGCATCGAGCTGCCGTTCGGCGGCGTCAAGGCGAGCGGGCATGGCCGCGAGAAGGGCTTCGAGGCCCTCTACGGCTTCTCCGTCACAAAGACGATCGCCTTTAAGCACGGGTGAGCAATCGCAGGAAAAGTGGGAACCGGTTTTCCGTCCGCGATTGCGGAAAAAGAGAGCCAATCGCAGGAAAAGTGGGCACCGGTTCTCCGTCCGCGATTGCGACTAGGAATACAGCTGGCGCTGGGGAAACCGGGATCGGGCAACCCCTGAAGGCCTGGCGAACACGATAGGGAGCGCACGCAGGATGCGGCTGAAGGACAAGGTTGCCATCGTTACCGGGTCGGGCTCCGGCTTCGGCGAGGGCATCGTCGAGCGGTTCGCTGAGGAAGGCTGCAAGCTCGTCGTCAACGACGTGAACGCAGACAACGGCAACCGGGTCACCGACGCGCTCAATGCCGCGCACGGGGACGGCACCGCGGTGTTCGTGCGGGCCGACGTGACCAGCGACGAAGAGGTCGGCGCCATGGTGGCGGAGGCGGTCGAGCGCTTCGGCCGGCTCGACGTGCTGGTCAACAACGCCGGCATCTCCCACCGCAACATGCCGATGCTGGACATCGACGAGGACATCGTCGACCGGATGTTCGACGTGAACGTCAAGGCGATCTGGCTGGCCGCGAAGCACGCCATTCCGCACTTCCGCAAGGTCGGCGGCGGCTCCATCATCAACAACGCCTCGACGGCCGGTCTGCGGCCGCGTCCGGGCCTGTCCATGTACAACGCCTCGAAGGGCGCCGCGATCACGCTGACCAAGTCCATGGCGGTGGAGTTCGCGCCGGAGAACATCCGCGTCAACGCGCTCTGCCCCGTTGCCGGCGAGACGCCGCTGCTGGCCACTTTCATGGGCGAGGACACGCCGGAGATGCGCGCCAAATTCCGCGCCTCGATCCCGATCGGCCGGCTGTCCACGCCCCGCGACATCGCCAATGCCGCGCTCTACCTCGCCTCCGACGACGCCGCCTTCATCACCGGCGTCGCCATGGAGGTCGATGGCGGGCGGTGCATCTAAAGCGTTTCCAGGCGAAGTGGGCACCGGTTCGCCGTCCGGAAACGCGTAGGAGAAAGGTTTCCAGGCGAAGTGGGCACCGGTTCGCCGTCCGGAAACGCGCAGGAACGAGAGGTTGCGGGACGAAGGGACCATTGGTTCGCCCGGACGCCAAACGCTGACAACTGAACTGCAAAGACCGGACCGCCGACAGACGATCGGCGGCCGGGACAATCCGAAGGGAGGGACTGCATGACTACCAGGACCATTACCACCATCGCCGCGCTCGGCTTCGGCCTTGCCGCCGCGATTTCCACCGCGACCGCCGACGAGCTGAAGCTCGGCTACTCGCTCGGCCCCGACAGCCACTACGGCCAGGGCGCCCACGCCATGGCGGCGAAGCTCGCCGAACTCTCCGATGGCAAGTGGACCATCGAGGAATTCCCGGCCAACGCGCTCGGCGGTGAGCGCGAGATGGTCGAAGGCGCCCAGATCGGCACCGTGGACCTGGTCATCACCTCCACCGGTCCGGTCGGCAACTTCGTGCCGGAGACGCTGATCACCGACATCCCCTTCCTGTTCACCGACTACGACCACGCCCACGCCGTGCTGGACGGTCCGATCGGCCAGGAGATCCTCGACAAGTTCCCGGACAACGGCATCGTCGCGCTGGCCTGGGGCGAGAACGGCTTCCGCAACCTGACCAACTCCCAGCGCGCGGTGCGTACGCCGGAGGACGCCAAGGGCCTGAAGATCCGCACCATGGAAAACCAGGTGCACATGAAGGCCTTCGAGACGCTCGGCGTGCTGCCGACCCCGATGGCGTTCCCGGAGCTGTTCACCGCGCTCCAGCAGGGCACAGTTGACGGTCAGGAGAACCCGGTGGGCGTCATCGTGAACGCCAACTTCTCCGAGGTGCAGGACTATCTGAGCCTGACCCAGCACGTCTATTCGCCGGCGCTCATCATCATCTCCGGCTCCATCTGGGACGGTCTCTCCGACGAGGAGAAGGGCTGGTTCAAGGAAGCTGCGCTCGCTGGTGGCAAGGCCATGCGCGAGAAGGCAGAGGCCGACGCCGATGCCGGCATCGCCACGCTCAAGGAGCAGGGCATGACGGTCGTGGAGGACGTCGACACGGCCGCCTTCCAGCAGGCGTTGGAGCCGGCTTACGAGGCCTATGCCGAGCAGTTCGGCAAGGAAAACATCGACCGCATCCGCAACTACGGTCAATAAGGACCGCCTGAGCGGTTCCCGGACCGGGCGCCTCGTCGCGCCCGGCCCGTCCCCTGATCCTGCGCGGTGCCGATGCTGTCCGTCCTCCGTTTTCTCGACAGGCTCCTCATGGGGGCGGTGATGATCGTCGCCGCGGCGCTGCTGGTGCTCGCCTCCTGCATCTCCATGTGGCAGGTGATCACCCGCTTCGCGCTGGAGGATCCGTCCACCTGGTCGGAGGTCGCCTCGCGCTCGCTCATCATCTGGATGGTCTATCTCGGCGTCGCCGTGGCGATCCGGAAGGGCTCGCTGATGAGCGTCGAGTTTCTCTACGAGATCAGCCGCGGCACCGGCCGCAAGCTGCTCCTTGCCGCCATCTCCGGCGTCTCGCTGGGCGTGCTTCTGGTGATGGTCTGGATGGGCTGGGAAATGGCCCATCGGGTGCGCTTCCAGTCGATCGCCGGCGTGCTCGACCCGATCAACGGCCAGCGCATCTCCATCGCCTGGCTCTATGCCGCACTGCCCATCGGTGCGGCCCTGTCCGTCGTCGCGCTGCTGACGCGCACGGCCGAGCTGTTCGTCGAGCCCGACCCGCCGGCGGCCTCGTTGCGCGAAGCGGAGCCCGTCTGATGCCCGGCTCCATGCTCCTCATTCTGGTGGTGCTGTTCGCGCTCTCGGTGCCGGTGGCCATCGCCATCACCGCGTCCGCTATCGGCGGCATCCTCATCTTCGGTGATGCGCCGCTCCTGGTGGTGGCGCAGAAGCTCGTCACCTCCATCGATTCCTTCCCGCTGATGGCGGTGCCCTTCTTCATCCTCGCCGGCAACCTGATGGAGGCCGGCGGTATCTCCGCCCGCCTGGTCGATTTCGCCAAGGCGGTGGTGGGCAACGTCCAGGGCGGGCTCGCCTGCTCCTGCGTCATCACCTGCATGATCTTCGCGGCCGTCTCCGGCTCCAGCGTCGCCACGACCTTCGCCATCGGTGCGATCATCATCCCGGCCATGGCCGCGCACGGCTACCCGAAGCCCTTCGCCGCGGCGTTGCAGGCCACCTCGGCCGAGCTCGGCGTGGTGGTGCCGCCGTCGATCCCGCTGATCCTCTACGGCGTCTCCTCCAACACCTCCATCGGCGACCTGTTCATCGCCGGCATCGGACCGGGTCTCCTGATCGCCGGCGCGCTCACCGTCGGCGTCTACGTCATGTGCAAGCTCAACGGCTGGGGCAAGACCGACGGCGAGGGCCGGCTGTCCTTCGTCCGCGCCACCGAGCGGGCCTTCTGGGCGCTGATGATGCCGGTGGTGGTCATCGGCGGCATCTATTCCGGCATCTTCACGCCCACCGAGGCGAGCGTCGTCGCCGTCTTCTACGCCCTCATCATCGGCCTGGTCTTCTACCGCACCCTGGGTCTGGCCAACCTGCCGCGGGTGCTGCGACGCTCGGTGATCTCGTCGTCGGTCATCATGTTCACCATCGCGGCGGCGGGGCTGTTCTCCTTCCTGCTCACCCGCGCCGGCGTGCCCGCCGCCATCGGCGAGTGGGTCGCGACGGTCATCGAGAGCCCCTGGGCCTTCCTGCTGTGCGTGAACATCGCCCTGTTCATCGTCGGCATGTTCATCGAGACCTCGGCGGCCATCGTCGTGCTCGCGCCGATCCTGGCGCCGGTCGCCATGCGCTTCGGCGTCGATCCGGTCCATTTCGGCCTGATCATGGTGGTGAACCTCGCCATGGGCATGATCACGCCGCCGTTCGGTGTGAACCTGTTCGCCGCCTGTCAGGTGGCTGGCATCGGCTTCGAGCGCATCGTGCCCCGGCTTCTGCCCTTCCTCGCCATCGTCATCGCCTGCCTTATGGTGGTCACCTACGTTCCGGCCGTCAGCGTCGGGCTCGTCTCGCTCCTGCCGTGAGGCTTTGATGGTCGGCCGCCGCGCCTCCGACGACATCCTCGCCAGCCTGAACGAGGGCGCCGAGCGCCCCGTGCGCCTCGGCGAGCAGGTCTACCGCCTGCTCCGGCGCTCCATCCTCAACGGCGAGATGAAGCCGGGCGCCGCGCTGCCCGGCGAGGTGAAGCTTGCCGCCGCCTTCGAGGTATCCCGGCCGGTGATCCGCGAGGCGCTCGGCCGCCTGCGCGCCGAGGGGCTCGTCGCCTCTAGGCGCGGCTCCGGCTCCTACGTCACCGGCGAGATGCCGGTGGCGGAGACGCCGGAAACCACGGAGCCGCTGGATCTCGCAGCCGTGCGCGACGCGTTCGCCGAGCTGGAGTTCCGCATGGTGATCGAGGCGGAGGCCACGCACCTCGCCGCCCAGCGTCGCGGCGCGGAGGATCTCGCCGCCATGGAATCGGCGCTGGAAGGCTTCGCCGCCGCGCTGGAGAAGGGCCACGTCGCCCATCACCTGGACCGAATGTTTCACCGCACCATCGCGGCCGCCACCGGCAACGTCCGTTTCGTCATCGCCCTCGATGCGCTGGAAACCGAGCGCAACCCGGCCGAGATGGTGGTCCGCCACCGACTGCATTTCCAGCCGCGCGAGCGCGGCCGCGCCGTGCTCGACGAGCACCGCGACATCCTCCGCCTGATCCGCGAACAGGACGCCGAGGCCGCCCGCCGTGCCATGCGCAACCATCTGGAGCGCGCCCGCATCCGCATGATCGGCTACGGCGGCGACGACTGACACGGGCGGGCCTCTCCGCCCGGCATTGCGTGCAGGCAAGCCGGCAGCCCACGAAAGGCGCGACATTCGCGAGCGGTCCGCTATGCTTCCTCCATCGGCGGTCGGTGGGGGCAGGGCGCATGACGGACGGCACGACAAACCCGCGTCGCTGGTGGATCCTGATGGCGACGAGCGGCGTGCTCGGGCTCGTCGTCCTCGACGAGACCGTCGTCGGCGTGGCGCTGCCCACCATCCAGCGCGACCTCGCCATGTCTCAGGCGGGCTCGCACTGGGTGGTCAACGCCTACCTGCTCAGCTTCACCTGCTTCGTGGCGCTCGGCGGCCGTCTCGGCGACATGTTCGGCCGCGGCCGCCTGTTCCTCTCCGGCATCGCGTTGGTCGGCCTCGGCTCGCTTGCCGCCGGCATCGCCCCGGCCGCCTGGGTGCTGCTCGCCGCCCGCGCGCTGCAGGGCCTTGGCGCGGCCATGGTCTTTCCCGCGGGCTTCGCGCTGGCCACAAGCCTGTTCCGGCCGGAGGAGCGCGGCCTGGCCTTCGGGCTGCAGACCACCATCGCCGCCGTCTTCATGGCCAGCGGCCCGGTGGTGGGCGGCTACTTCACCGAAGCCATCTCCTGGCGCTGGATCTTCTGGGTCAACCTGCCGGCCGTCGCCGCCATCACCGGCGTCGTCTGGTTCGCCTGGCTGCCAACGCTCGACCGGACGGTCCCACCGTCCATCGAACGCGGCCCCCGCTTCGACATCGGCGGCCTCGCCGCCCTGGTCGTCGGGCTCACCGCGTTCACGGTCGGCCTCATGCAGGGCTCCGATTGGGGCTGGGGGACGCCGCCCACGCTCGCCTGCCTGGTCGGCGGCCTCGCGATACTCGCGCTGTTCGTGGTTCTCGAGCTGAAGCGCGCCGCGCCGCTGATCGCGCTCGACCTGCTGCGCATCCCGGCCTTTTCCGGTGGCGTGGCAATCTTCTTCGTCTTCCAGTTCAACAAGATCGTCGTGTTCGTCTTCCTGCCGCTCTACCTGCAGAAGGCGATGGGTTACTCGCCGGTGGCCTCCGGCCTGCCCCTGCTTCTCGCCATCCTGCCGACCCTTGTCACCTCGCTGCTCGCCGGCAAGTCGGCCGACAGGGTAGGACCGCGCCGGCTGATCCTGTTCGGCCTCGCCGTGAACGGTGCCGCGCTGGTGGCGCTGGCGGTCGCGGCGGCCAGCGGCAGCTATCCGGCCATTGTCGTCGCGCTGCTCTTCTGGGGCTCGGTGCTGCCCTTCATGGCGGTGGTGGCGCGGCGGACGCTGATGAGCGCCGTCCCGCCGGCCCAGCAGGGCCAGGCCAGCGGCGTGAACCTGACGCTGCAGATGACCGGCGGCACCATGGGGCTGGCACTGGCCACGACGGTTCTCGCCGCGACGGGCGCCTTCCCGCCGGTGTTCGCCATGACCGGCTTCCTGGTGCTGGCCATGCTGCCGGTCGCCTGGTGCGCCATCGAGGGCGCCCCCGGCACGGCCGGCTTATCCAAAGCCGGCTAAGAACCGGCTCAAGCAATCGCAGGAAAAGTGCTCTTGCGGTTTTCCGTCCGCGATTGCGTTGAAGAGAATCCCCTCGCGCCGAGTTCGCTGACGCTCACCGGCTCCGGGAGGGCGGCCTGACCGGCCGGCGCGCGTTCGCGCGCTGGCAAGAGCCATCGCAGGAAAAGTGGGTACCGGTTTTCCGTCCGCGACTGCGTTGAAAAGAATCCCCTAAGCGAACTGGCGTGAGCGCAAAAAAATCAGCCCACGGAGAACTCCGTCATCATGCCGGAATCCTCGTGCTCGAGGTTGTGGCAGTGGGCCATGTACGGGTTGTCCTCGGACGCCTTGCAGGGAAAGCGCACGTAGATCTGCGCGTTGCCGCCGTTCTCGATGGGCACGGTGTCCTTCCAGCCGGCCATGTAGGCCGGCGGCGCGGCGCCGTCGCGCGTGGTGACCCGGAACTGGCAGCCGTGGATGTGGACCGGGTGCAGCATGGTGTCGGTCTCCTCCGAGATCGACCAGGTGAGATCGGTGTTGATCGGCGCCTTGAAGCCCGGCTGGATGAAGGAAAAGGGGCTGCCGTTGATGCCGTTGGCGGTGAGCTGTGCCTTCAGCGGCAGCGCCGGCTCCTCGGTGATCGCCGCCACCACCTTCGCCACCACCGCCGGATCGGTCCTGCCCGACTTGGCCATCTCCATGAGCCCGGTCGCCCGCATCACCTTCATGGCTTCCGTGTCGCGGTACATCTGCATCACCAGCCCCTGGCTCACCGGCGGCAGCACGGCGGGAAGGGTGGGCAGGCTGGCCAGCCGGTCCGGCAGGCGGGCGTCGCTCTCCGCTCCGTCCGGCTGCACGCTCATCAGCGGCAGCGCCGCGTCGAACGGCGGCAGCCGCATGATCGCCTGGTGCGCGACCGGATGGGAGACGAGGTCGAAGGGCCGCCCGTCTCGGGCGTCGACCATGATCTCGTAGCGCTCGCCGGCGGCGATCGGCAGGCGCGTCAGCCTCACCGGCGCATCGAGCAGCCCGCCATCGCTGGCGATGACGTGGAAGGGCCGGTCGCCGCTCAGGCCGAGCTCGTAGTTGCGGGCATTGGAGCCGTTCAGGATCCTGAGCCGCAGCCAGCCCTTGGCGGTACGCGCCACCGGATCGACGGCGCCGTTCACCAGCATGGTGTCGCCGACATAACCGGCCGCGATGGCGATGGTGTTGAAGCGGTGGAAGAAGCGTCCGTCGGCGTCGAACCGCCGGTCCTGCAGCACCACCGGGATGTCGTCGACGCCCCAGGTCTTTGGCAGCGGCAGCGCCTCGCTCTCCTCGTCGTCGATGATGAACAGGCCGGCCAGCCCCTTGATGACCAGCTCCGCGGTGACGGGATAGATGTGCGGGTGGAACCACAGAGTCGCCGCCGGCTGGTCGATGGCGAGCTTCACCCGCCAGGTCGCGCCGGGGTCGATGATCCGGTATGGCCCGCCGTCGTCGGCGCCGGGAATGATCAGCCCGTGCCAGTGCATGGTGGTTTCTTCGGGAAGCCGGTTGGTCACCTTCATGACCGGGCTCTCGCCCCGCTTCACCCGCACGGCCGGTCCCAGGAATGGCCCGTTGAAGCCGTAGGTCGGCGTGGTCATGCCCGGCCGGAAATGCATTTCGCCGGGCTGCGCGGTGATCGGGATCTCGCCCTGCGCGTCGGCGCGCAGTTCCGGCGGGATCGGCAGCGCCGGCCGGTCGGCGGCCGATAGTCTGGGAACCCCGAATGCCCACAGGGCACCGATCGCGCCGCCTCCCGCCAGCACGCCGCGTCGCGTCACGTTCGTCATCATGCCGTCTCCCCTGCGACGGACCTGCCCGGCCCGCCCTCGTGCCCCGCAGCCGATCTTACACGCAGCGTCTCCCCGCGCCCACCGCGGCGGGCGGGAAGAAACGCTCCCCGTCGCCCGCTCAGGTGTGGAGATCCCGGGCTTGTCCGGCTCGGCCGAACCGGTTCAGGGACGTGCGGCGCTTTCCCGGGCGGCCTCGGCGATGGCGGCGGCCGCCGCGTCCAGCGCGCCGTCGCCGTGCGGCACGTCCAGCGCCTGCAGTCCCGCCTCCATCGCAGCCAGAACGCCCAGCGTCATGTGCGCGTTGACGTGGCCCATGTGCGCCACCCGCAGGAAGTCGCCATAGGTCGGCTCGCTCGGCAGCGCCATACCGAGGCCGATGCCCAGCGTCACGCCGGCTTCCGTCTCCACCCAGGAGCGCAGCCGTTCCGCCGCGCCACCGCCGAAGCGCGCCGCCGTCACCGCGTGCGAGCGCGCTTGCGGGTCGGGCACGTTCAGCTCGATGTCGCCGCCGTCCGCCCAGCGTCCAAAGGCCGCCCAGACGGCACGGGCCAGGGCGTCGTGGCGGGTCCAGACGTGCTCCAGCCCCTCCTCCTCGATCATGTCGAGGGCCTCGCGCAGCGCGTAGAGATGGTGCGTCGGCGCCGTTCCTGCGAAGTTGTGGGAGAAGATCGCCTTGGCGATGCGCGGCTTCCAGTCCCAGTAGGGCGTGGCGAGATCGGAGGCTTGCGAGCGCTCCAGCGCGGTGTCGGACACCCAGATGAAGCCGAGGCCCGGCGGGGTCATCAGTCCCTTCTGGCTGGCGGCGACCAGCACGTCGACGCCCCAGGCGTCGAAGTCGAAGGGCTCGCAGACCAGCGAGGCGATGGCGTCGACGGCCAGCAGCGCCGGGTGGCCGGCGGCGTCGATGGCCCGGCGCACGGCGGCAATGTCGTTGAGCACCGTCGTCGCGGTGTCGACATGGGTCAGCAACACCGCCTTGATGGTGTGGTCGCTGTCCTGGCGCAGCCGTTCTTCCAGGCGCTGGGGATCGACCGGCGCCCTGCGGCCGAAGTCGAGGATCTCCGCCTCCACGCCCATCCGGGCTGCCGCGTCGGCCCAGCCGATGGCGAAGTGGCCGGTGGAGCAGACCAGCGCGGTGTCGCCACGGGAGAACATGTTGGCGATCGCCGCCTCCCAGGCGCCGTGCCCGTTGGTGATGTAGATGGTGGCGTGGCCGGAGCAGCGCGCGACCTGCTTCAGGTCCGCCAGCAGCCCGTCGGTCAGGTCGACGATGGCGCCGGTGTAAATGTTCGGCGCCGGGCGCTGCATGGCGGCAAGCACCCTGTCCGGCATGACGGAAGGGCCGGGAATGGCCACGTACGGCCGTCCGTTCGACAGGCTCATGGGCGGATGAATCCTCGGAAAGACGCAGAACGCAGGGCGGACGCGCCGGGCGGCCGTCCACCACACCACTCTCGTCCGGTCGCCTCCGGTCTGGCAAGCCCCGTTCGCAAGGGGGGAGACAGGACAGGTGTTGGCTCACGTGCCCAGGAAGTCGGCGAGCAGTGTGGCGAAGATCTCCGGCTTTTCCTGGTGGACGTTGTGGGCGCAGCCGGGCACCACGGCGAGGCTGGCGCCGCCAATGCCCCGCCACAGCGCTTCCGGCTGCGGCCAGCCATAGGAGCGGTCGCGATCGCCCCACAGCACCAGTGTCGGCGCGCCGATGCGGCCAAGCGCCTCCCGCCCGTCCCAGGCCTCCATGGCATCGAGCCCGGCGCGCGCGGTTTCCAGGCTGATGGCCTGGCCCAGCCGCTCGCACAGCGCAAAGGCCGGGGCCTTCTCCCCGTCGCGGAACCAGGTGGCGGCGATGCGGCGCGCGGTGGCGGCCACGCCGTCGGCCTTCAGTCGCTGCCGCGATGTCTGGATGGGTTCGAACCGGTCGGGGAGGACGCCGCGCGGCCCGGTGCCGTAGAGCACCAGCCGGTCTACGCGTCCCGGCGCTGTGGCTGCCATCTCCTGGGCGATCATGCCGCCCATCGAGTGGCCGAGCAGGTGAAACCGGTCGAGGCCGAGCGTGTCGAGATGGGCGAGGACGGCAGCGGCATAACCGCCGATCCGGTCCGGGGCCGGACGGTCGGCGCTGCCGCCATATCCCGGCAGGTCCGGCGCGATGACATCGAAAGCGCCTGCGAAGCGCGCGACCTCGCGCTCCCACATGGCGGCGCCGCCGAGATAGCCGTGCACCAGCACCAGCGGCGGGCCGGCGCCGGCCCGCAGGCCGCCGAGCCTTGTCCCCATCCGCGCGACCCCCGGCGGTCCTACATCTTGCCCTTCCAGGGCACCACCTTGCGCTCGATGAAACGCATCAGGAGGTCGAAGGTGTAGGCGATTGCCGCGATCACCACGATCCCCATGATCACCGTCGAGGTCTGCAGGAACTGCGAGGCCGACAGCACCATGTAGCCGATGCCCGAGGTGGCCGCGACCATCTCGGCGGCCACCAGGGTGGTCCAGCCGAAGCCGATGCCGATGCGCATGGCGGTGAGGATTTCCGGCAGGGCGGAGGGCAGGATGATGTAGCGCATCACCTGCCAGCGCGAGGCGCCGAACGAGTAGGCCGCGTGGATCTGCTCGATGGCGGCGGATCGCACGCCGGCCTTGGCGCCCAGCGCCACCGGGGCAAACACCGACAGGAAGATCAGCAGCACTTTGGAGACCTCGCCGATGCCGAACCAGATGATCATCAGCGGCAGGTAGGCGAGCGGCGGGATCGGCCGGTAGAACTCGATGGGCGGGTCGAAGATGCCGCGCATCATCGGGCTCATGCCCATGGCGAGACCGAGCGGCACGCCGATGGCGCAGGCCAGCAGGAACGCGCCGAAGACGCGCGCCGCCGAGATCGCGATGTGCTCCCACAGCGGCGTGCCGGTGAAGCCGTTCTGCCAGACGGAGATGAACTTCTGGACGATGGACTGCGGCGAGGGGACGAACAGCGGCTTCACCAGCTCCATCTCGGTGATCAGCCACCAGACGAAGATCAGGAGGGCGATGGTGAACAGGCTCAGGACGAGCGTGTCGCCGGAGCCGGGCACGCCATAGGTCTCGCCGGGCTGGGTGGGCTTGCCGCGCGTCAGGCGGGAGATGCCGGCGCCGAAGCCGGTGCGCGGCGGCGCGGTGTCGCCGGGAGCCTTCTCTGACACCTGATCGCTCATGCGGCCTCCTCGTCGGCGAAGATGATGCTCAAGACCTCTTCGCGGATCCTGATGAAGTCGGGAGACGCCTTGAGGGCGCGCGCCGTCTCGCCGGCCAGGTAGCGGCGCGAGAAGGGCAGATCGAAGCGGTGCGCGATCCGGCCGGGCCGCGGCGACATCACCACCAGGTGGGTGCCCATGAACAGGGCCTCCTCGACGCTGTGGGTGATGAAGAACATGGATTTCCGGGTGTCGTCCCAGATCTTGAGGATCAGCTCCTGGGCCTTTTCGCGGGTCAGCGCGTCCAGCGCGCCAAGCGGCTCGTCCATCAGCAGCACCTTTGGCTCGCAGGTGAGCGCCCTTGCGATGCCGACGCGCTGCTGCATGCCGCCGGACAGCGCGTAGACCGGCGACTGTTCGAAGCCGGAGAGGCCGAGCAGGCCGATGAACTTCTCCGCGATGGCCTTGCGGTTCTGCTGCGAGATGCCCTGCAGCTTGAGGCCGAAGGCGACGTTGTCGAGAACGTTGAGCCAGGGCAGGAGCGCGTGCTTCTGGAACACCACGGACCGGTCGGCGCCGGGCCCGTCGATCGGGCTTCCGTCGAGCGTCAGCGAGCCGGAGGAAGGCGCCAGGAACCCGGCGATGAGGTTGAGCAGGGTGGACTTGCCGCAGCCCGACGCGCCGAGCGCCACAACGAAGTCGCCCGGGCCGATGGTCAGGTCGATCTTGCTCAGGGCTTCCACCGGCGGTCTGCCGTTGGCGGCGGGGTAGATCACCGACACGTCATCGATAACGAGAGCCATCGTTCCTCCGAAATGGGGGCGCCACGGCGGCGAACCGCCGTGGCCTCTGGTGTCGCGGCAAAAAGCCTATTCGTTCAGTGCCGCCTTGGCGAACGCGTCGGTGACGTAGTCGGAGTAGTCGTCGGCGAGCTGGTCGATGCGGCCGGCTTCCTTGAGGAATTCGGCCGTCGCCTTGAGGGCCGCCGCGGCGCCGCCGCCGAGCCACTTCTCGCTCACCTGCTCCGACAGCGGCAGGTAGGTGAAGCCCTCGATGATCTCCGGCACCTGGTCCGGTGCCGCGCCGGTGCGCTCGGCGATCGCCTTCACGGCGGCGCTGTCGGGCGTCCACGCGGACGGATCCTTCAGGTAGGCCTCGTTCGCCTCGTTCATGGCCTTGGTGAAGGCCACCATGGCGTCCTTGTTGGCCGCGGCGAACTCCTTGTTCACCACCCAGGCGTCGAAGGTCGGGAAGCCCCAGTCTGCCGTCTGGTTGGCGCTGATCAGGCGCTTGCCGGTCTGCAGGATCTTCGACTGCACCGGCTGCCAGATGAAGCCGCCGTCGATTGCGTCCTGCTCCCAGGCCGCGGCGATCTGGTCCGGCGGCATGGAGATGATGGTCAGCTCGTTCTCGCCGATGCCGGAGTGCTGGAGCGCCCCCATCAGCGAGAAGTGGGCGGTGGAGCCCACCGGAACGGCGATGCGCTTGCCCTTCAGGTCCTCGATGGTCTCGATGCCGGCATCCTCGCGCACGATGAGCGATTCCGCGTCGCCGATGATCATCGCGAACATGAACATCTCGATCGGCACGCCCTGGCTGGCGGCGATGGCCAGCGGCGAGGAGCCGAGGTCCGACAGGACGACGTCGCCGGAGGCCATGGCGGCGATCACGTCGGTGCCGGCGGCGAACTTGCGCCACTCGATGTCCCAGCCGGTGGCGGACTCGAACTTCTTCTCCGCTGCGGCGTACTGGTCGGGAGTCGGGTTGCCGAAGTGGCCGATGATCACCGTCTCCGCCTGGGCGGAGGCGACGAAGGCGGCCGACGCCGTCATGCCCGCCACGAGGATCGATGCAAGGGTGGTCTTCATGATGCTCTTCCTTCTCTGTTCGGATGGTGCGTCCCCTTTGCCGGGGATCTGGTATGGGTGGTGGGAACGGCATGTCCGGACAGGCCACAGCCTGCCCGGCCTGACGGCTACACCTCAAGCGTTCCTTGCCAAGCCTTGCACAATTTTCGCTGGCTCACACGAGAAGGCCACGACCTTCTCGGCCAGCACGTCGATGGCATCGACAAGGGGAAGCATGTTGCGTGCCGGTTCGGCGACGATGGAGAACTCGGTACACGCGACCAGCAGCGCGTCGGCGCCCCGCACGGCCAGGCCGGTGGCGATGCCCGCGAGCGCGTCGCGGGCCGCGCCGTGGCGGCGCACCTTCACGTCGCGCATCGCCAGGAGCAGGGCGGCATCGGCGTCCGGATGGACAGGCGTCATCCCGCGGGCCGCCAGCGGCGCGTCGTAGAGCCCGGTCAGCCGCACCGCCGGCGAGGCGAGGACGCCGACCCGCTGCGCGCCGGTTTCGGCGAGCCGGTCCGACGCGGCCTCGATCATGTCGATGAACGGGATCGACGCCGCCTCCCGGATCGCGGGCGCGTAGTGGTGGGCGGTGTTGCAGGGCATGGCCAGCGCCTCGGCACCGCCGGCCTCAAGCCCGCGCGCCATGGCGGCCAGCACCGGGCCGGGGTCCTCGCCGGTGCCCTCCACCAGCGCCTTCACCCGCGACGGCACCTGCGGATTGTTGTCCACCAGCATCGGCACGTGGTCCTGGTCGTCGGCGACTTCGGTGCGTTCGATCACGCGCTGCATCAGCAGCACCGTCGCCTCGGGTCCCATGCCGCCGAGAATGCCGACCCGCCGCCGCACGGCCATCACGCGGCGCCCTCCAGCGACAGGCGTTCGGCGCAGTGGGCGATGATGTCGGCGATGTGCCGGCAGTCGTCGACGGAGAAGGTCAGCGGAATGCGCATGTCGAACAGGCCGGCCAGCACCCGGTCGGTCCGCGGCAACGCCTGGCGCTCCAGGTAGGTCCAGCTGGCGTGGGTCGAGGTGAACGCCACCGGCTCCGGCGCGCCGAACCATTTCAGCTCGACGCCGAGCGCGCGCGCGTCGACCACGAAGCGGCGGGCATCGTCGGGGGCAATGCCGGGGATCCGGAACTGGATGGACGAGCCGACATAAAGCTCCTCCGGCGGCCGCACCGGCAGCACCAGCGCCGCGACCCTTGCGAGCCGCGCCTCGATCGCCCGGTAGCGGGTGTTCCAGCGCGCCACGTTGGCGTCGAGCTCGGCGAGCTGCGGCAGGAGGATCGCGGCGCGCAGATTGTCCATGCGGCCGGAATTGTTCGGGGTCTCCAGCCGGATCCGCTCGACCACCTCCGCCGGTGGCGCGGCGCCGTGGCGCTCGTAGAGCATGTAGGAGCCCGACAGCACGATGGCGCGTGCGGCGAGTTCGGCGTCGTCGGTGGTCAGGAGCCCGCCCTCGCCGGAGTTCATGTGCTTGTAGGTCTGGGTGCTGAAGCAGGCGACCCGGCCGAAATTGCCGCTCTTCCGGCCGCGCCAGGCCGCCCCCATCGTGTGGGCGCAGTCCTCGATCACCGTCAGCCCGCACCGTCCGGCGAGCGCCATGAGCGCGTCCATGTCCACCAGGTGGCCGCGCATGTGCGAGACGAGCAGGAACCGTGCCCCCGAGCCCGCCGCCTTCACCTCCAGGTCGGCAAGGTCGATGACCAGGTCCTCGGTGGTTTCCACCAGCACCGGCCGCCCGCCCGCCGCCACGATCGCGCCCGGTACCGGCGCCAGCGTGAAGGCGTTGGTCAGCACCCGCTCGCCCGGCGCCAGGCCGCAGGCCCGCAGCGCCAGCTGCAGGGCGGTGCCGCCGGAGGCGCAGGCGAGGCAGTAGCGGGCGCCCTGGTAGTCGGCATAGGCCCGTTCCAGGGCGGACGCGGCCGGCACCTCTGCCTCGATCGTGTTGTAGCGATGCAGCCGGCCGCTCCGCATCACCTCGACGGCCGCCGCGATGGCGGCCTCGGGGATGGGCTCCTGCTGGGTGAAGCTCCGCGTGAACGGCTCGATGCTCATGGTTGCAGCGGCCACGTCCCGTTCCCCGCGCGCGGGCGGCGGCGGAAGACCACTCGTTCGACCAAGGTGGGCGACCAAAGATGCATAATCGATGATCATGAGCATCATTTAGGCCCGCGCAATTGCAAATTTTACGCACTAACATGCGCTTTCTGCATGTTGTGGGAGGGCGTCGCGATGCGGCTCGACTGGCTGGAAGACATTCTCGCGGTTCTGGAAACCGGCTCGCTGGCGGCCGCGGCGGAACGGCGCTTCGTCACCCAGCCGGCCTTCTCCCGCCGCATCATGGCGATCGAGGCGCATCTCGGTGTCGAGCTTCTCGATCGCAGCCGCAAGCCGGCCCAGATGAAGCCGGTGGTGCGGGAGGAGCGCGAGCGCATCCAGGAGATCGCGCTGCGGCTGCGCGACCTGCAGACCCATCTGCGCCGCCAGGACCGCGACATCCAGAACCGGATCGTCATCTCCTGCCAGCATGCCATCACCACGTCGGTCGCCCCGGCGCTGGTCCAGCGCCTCTGCGGCGACCGCAATCTCGGCATCCGCCTGCGCTCCGCCAACCTCGAGGAGTGCTACACCCAGCTCATGGCCAAGCAGGCCGACATCGTCCTTCTCTACCAGTCGGAGACCGAGCCGCTGCCGCCGGCCGACGCCTATCTGGGGCGCATCGAGCTGGGCGAGGAACGGCTGATCCCGGTGTTTCCGTCGCCCCTCATCGACGACCTCAACGCGGGCTTCGCGGCCGGCGAAGTGCCGGTCGTGGTCTACCCGCCGGAGGTGTTCCTCGGGAAGGTGATGAACCAGGAGATCCTGCCGGGCTTCCCCGACGCCGCGGCACTCCGGCCGAGGGCGGAAACGGCGCTGACGCTGGCCATGAAGCAACTTGTGACGGCCGGCGTCGGCATGGCGTGGCTGCCGGCCAGCCTGGTCGCCGATGACCTTGCCTCCGGCGCCCTCAGCGACCTCTCCCCGATCTTCGGCTCGGCGCGGATGCAGATCGTGGCCCTGCGCCTCAGGATCGACCGGGCGCCGGTGGTGGACCGGGTCTGGGAGGAGATCGCCCGGCTCGCCGCGCCCGCCGCCTCGCCCGCCTGAACGCACAACGGCGCGCCCCGGTCGCCCGGAGCGCGCCGCCGATCGGTTTGGCCCGGCCGCCGTGACGGCCGGTAGCCCTACTTCGCGGCCAGGAACTCCGGCACGGCGAGAAGGACGAACTCGTTGTCCATCGCCGCGTCGAGCTGGCGGCCCGAGGAGAAGGGCAGGTTGTTGTCGGTGCCGACGAGGATGTGTGTGTCGTCGATCTTCATCACGTCCTCGATGGTGAAGAACGGCAGCGTGTAGGTGCCGGTCATGTCGCGCTTGGCGGCCGTCTCCAGGCGCGCGACGCCGTTCGGGTCGGCGATGTTCATCAGGTCGATGTGGCCGATGCGGCGCACGTGACCGTTGTTGTCGACGGAGGCGGTGTCGATGAGCACGACCCGCTTCAGCTTGGCCGGGTGCGGGAAGCAGTCGGCGTTGGCCTCGCCTTCGCATTCCAGGCTCGGGTCGCCCTCGCCGTTGTCACGCTCGATGACCAGCGCGCGCGTCTCGTCGATGAAGTTGAAGTCGCCGATGGCCGTGGCGCCGTCGGCCAGCGGGAATTTGAAGGTCTTGCCGGTCCATTCGGCGGTCTTCGGATCGAACGCCAGCACGGTCAGGGCGTTTTCCGGCACGGCGCCGGTTTCGTCCATGATCGGCTTTTCCAGCATCGCCCAGAGCAGGCCGGTGCCCGGCTGCAGCGCCATGCCCTCGTAGCCGCCGGAGCGGTTGACCCGGTAGTCCTTTCCGGCCTCGGCCGGCACCTTCAGCGACGGATGGTCAGGTCCCTTCAGCTCGGCGCCGTCCAGCATGGTCGGATAGACGCCGGTGATGGTGCCGTCCAGCGTCGCGCTGATCAGGTAGGGGCCGAACTCCTCGCCGATCCACAGCGTGTCGCCGACCTTCTGGATGCTCTCCAGGTCGAAGTCGGCGCCGGTCAGGTAGCGCTGCTCGGTGCCCTCGTAGGCGATGCGGAACGGCACCACCTTGTTCGGGTCCGCCAGGAACACCGTCTTGTTGACCTTCATCGCGCCGTTGTCGAAGTCCGGCTCGATGGTGTGGAAGAAAAGCAGCGCGTCCGGGCTGTTGGCCTTGGAGCCGAAACCGTTGTCGGTGAGCGCGATGATGGAGCCGTCCTCGGCGCGCTCCATGGCGAAGCCGGAGAAGCCCTGCAGCGGCTGCCCGATGAACGGCAGGCTGATGCCGGTGAAGCGCTTGCCGTGCAGGCCGCCGGTGTTGCCCTCGACGGTCATCGGCTGGTCGACGCGGGTCGCACCTGCCGCGAACTTGCCGCTGACCCAGGCATCCTGCGGTGCGTCGGCCGGCGGGGCGACCAGGCTCATGGCCGGAATGATGGCGTGGCCGGCGAGCTCGGCGGAGAAGGTCGTCTCGTCCTGGGCAAGGGCGGGGGCAGTCAGAAGCGCGGCGAAAGCGACCGCAAGCGACGGGCGAAGCATGGCTGATCTCCGGTTGAATGGAGCTGCCTGCCTAAGCGCGCAGCTTGAACCTGCGATGACCGTTTTCGTACACTTCCATAACGCTTCGGCGCGAAATTTAGCCGAATAAGAGGAAGAAAGCTGACACTGCAACGAAGAAGGTGATCGTGAAGGCTCCATTCCATTTCACGCCGATCAGCGAGGGCGGCTTGCCGAGCACCGTGGAGGCGATGGTGATGGTGGAGGTCATGGGCGAGACCACCAGCGCTGCGGCCCAGGCGGTGAGTACGGAGAGCAACAGCAGCGTGTCGGAAATCGGCACGTCGGCGGAAATGGCCGAGCCGACCAGGATCGTGCCGGGAATCATCGGGTTGATGCCGACGAACGAGGCGCCGAGGATGGTCAGCCCGATGGCGACGGCCAGCCCGCCGCCATGCAGCCCGGCCCACGCGATCAGCGCCTGAAGCTGGTCCGGCGGCACCAGGGTGGCGATCACCATGCCGAGATAGCCGGACGAGGTCATGATGGTGATCTCGTTGACGGCGTTGGGCAGCTGGGTCGCGCTTTCGCCGGCCAGCCATCCGATGGCGTCGCCGGCCGATTCGCCCGGCTGCCGCGTCAGCATCGTCCAGGCGATGGCGAAGCCGGGAACCACCAAAAGGATCGCGGCGCGCAGCGGCATGCCGAACGCCTCCTCCGCCACCGCCGCGGTGCCGGTAATGGTCACGAGAAGTCCGACGAGACCGAGCAGCGCCCAGACCGATCCCAGATTCCGGCCGGCGGGAACGGGGGCGCCCGAGCGCGGCTCGATCCGGTCGAAGACCCAGCCAAGCACGCAGAAGGCCAGCGTGGCGGCGAGCCCGTAGGGCATGTAGTCGAACCACGAGATGCCCGGCAGGATCGGGATCAGGATGTTCAGGGCGATCCCGAAGGGCGACCACATCATCGTCGCCGCGAAGCCGCGCAGGATGGCGTTGGTGATGCGCCGTTCCTGGATCGCGGCGACCCGCGGTTCGACGCTGCGGTCGCGGGTGCCGTGGGCGATGTTCAGGAGCAGCAGCAGCCCGCCGACGTTCAGCAGGATACCGAACAGGTGTCCGGCGCTGGCCAGCAGGGCGAAGCGCCGTGACGGCGGCTGGCTGACCACGTAGTAGCCAGCCCGGGAAATCATCGTGGAACGCTGGGCCGCGATGCGCAGCAGCGTCATCACGGCAATCAGGGCCGGCAGGTACATGGCGTGGCTCGCGGCCAGCGCGAAGGCGTCCAGGTCGCCTCCGATGCCGATGTAGGCGACCGTCGCGATCAGCGATGCCACCAGCAGGGCGCGCGTGTTGCGGCGCAGCTTCGGCCACCCCAGCACGATATAGACCAGCACCAGCGCCAGCGCGACGAGCGCCAGCCGGTGCAGCCCCGTCATCATGATGGTGAAGGAGAGCGCCGCGACGGCCAGGATCAGGACGGCCGCCAGCGGCGACGCCTGCACCCGCCCGAGCCAGGTAAGGGGAGATTGGGAACTGGTCACGCCGGGTGGTCCACGGAAAGAATAGGGCGTAGCAATGCGCCATGACGCTGGCAAGCGAGCAACGCCGGCACAAGGCGGGCCAGCCGGGGATGCGGGAGGAGGAGAGCGGGATGATCAGGCCGCTGGAAGGCGTGCGGGTGGTGGAGTTCGCCGGGCTGGGGCCGGCACCGTTCGCGACGATGCTGCTTGCCGACATGGGCGCGGAGGTGATCCGCATCGGCCGCCCGGGCGACGAGGCAAAGGGCGACGGACGCTTCATGGAGCGCGGACGCGCCGAGGTCCTGGGTCTCGATCTCAAGTCGGAGGAGGGATTGCGCCAGGCGCTGGACCGCCTCGCCTCGGCGGATGTCCTGATCGAGGGCTTTCGTCCGGGCAAGATGGAAGCCTTGCGGCTCGGTCCCGCCGACGTCGCCGCAGTCAACCCGCGCATCGTCTACGGCCGGATGACCGGCTGGGGACAGGAGGGGCCGATGGCCCACATGGCCGGCCACGACATCAACTATCTCGGCCTGACCGGCGTCCTCAGCCTGATGGGCCATCCCGACCGCGAGCCGGTGCCGCCGCTCAACCTGGTGGCCGATTTCGGCGGCGGCGGCATGTATCTCGCCTTCGGCATCGTTTCCGCCCTGCACAGGGTCCGCGAGACCGGCGCCGGCATGGTCATCGACGCCGCGATGATCCACGGCACCACGCACCTCGCTACCTTCGTTCACGCGGCGGTGGCGCGCGGCCGCTGGCTGCCGGAGCGCGGCACCAACATGCTGGACGGCGGGGCGCCCTTCTACCGGGTCTACCGGACGCAGGACGACCGGTTCATGGCCGTCGGCCCGTTGGAGCCGCAGTTCTACCGCACTTTCATCGAGACCGTCGGTGCGGATCCCGCCTTTCTGGACATGCAGTGGGACAGGCCGTCCTGGCCGGAGATGGCACGGCAGCTGGAAGCCCTGTTTGCCACGCGGACCCAGGCCGACTGGGCCGCTGCCTTCGACGGGCTGGATGCCTGCGTGACCCCCGTCCTCTCGATGGACGAGGCGATGACGCATCTCCAGCTTGCCGGCTGTTTCACGACGGACGAGGCCGGCACCGAGACCACGCCGGCGCCGCGTTTCTCACCGCTGCCGGGCCCCGCCGGGGACTGACCGGCCGCACACGTCTTCACGCCGCTAGTCCTCTGTCCCCCTCGGAACGAAGGCGCGGACCGCGTTGCGCTTGAGGCCGAACCGGGCCGGCGTGGAGGTCAGAAGCTCGCCGTCGGCGTTCACGTCGTGGCGTCGCCGGGTGCGCACCGTCAGCTCGGTGGTGGAGAAGGCACGCACATCCTTCCAGCGCTTCTGGGTTCCCTGCTTGAGGGCGGGGAGCAGCGCGACCAGCTCCGACCAGTGCTCCACTTCCAGGCTGTAGACGTCCAGCAGCCCGTCGTCCGGCTCCGCTTCCTCGTCGACGGCGAGCCCGCCGCCATAGTAGCGGCCGCTGCCGACGGAGATCTGCAGGGTCCGGGCGATGTCCACGTGGCCATCGTGCTCGATCTCGGCGGTGAACAGCCGGCTCTGGGAGACCAGCTTCATGGCGGCCATGGCGTAGCCGAGCGTGCCGAACCGCTTCTTGGCGTCGGAGGTGAGGATCCGGGCCAGCTTGGCGCTGAAGCCGATGCTCGCGACGTTGAAGAAGTAGATGTCGTTGACGATGCCGAGATCGAGCGAGCGCGTGGCGCCGTCGGAGATCACCCGGGCCGCCTCGTGCACGTCGAACGGAATCTCCAGCGTCCGCGCCAGGTCGTTGGCGGTGCCGAGCGGCAGGATGCCCAGCGGCAGTCCCGTCTCCACCAGGCCGGGCGCGGCGGCGTTCAGGCTGCCGTCGCCGCCGCCGACGATGACCAGGTCCACCTCGTCGGCGTGACGCCGGATCGCCTCCGGGATCTCGTCGCGGCCCCCTGTTTCCGGCTCAATCAGCCGGATGCCGGCCTTGCGCAGGAGATCCAGGCAGTCGTCGATCGCCTCGGAGCCGCGCCGCGCCTTCGGATTGAGCAAAAGCAGCGCGGTGCGGGTTCGCGCGTCCGTCGGTCGGCTCTCGTCGATACTGTCCATCAGGGCGTTCCTGTGTGGCCTGTCCCCGCAACAACGCGCGAAAAGCCATTCGGTTACGGCGTCGGACGCCGATTGCCGGCAGCCCCTCCCATGCGGGACCGTCCGCGACGCGTCAGGCCGGGGCGGGCTCGTCGAGCCGGATGATGTCGGCGGCCTCTCCGAGGGTGGCGCGCGCGATCTCCACCACGCTGCCTTCGTGGGTGAACAGGATGGGCTGGAAGAAGGCGCTCGCCTCCGCCAGCGCCGCCAGACCCGCGGCGGTCCGGTCGTCGTCGAAGGTCTGGAACAGGTCGTCGCCGATGAACGGGGCGGGCTCGTGACGGGTCGCGTAGTCCTCCAGGTAGGCGAGCCGCAGCGCCAGGTAGAGCTGGTCGCGGGTGCCGTCCGACAGGGCGGCGATCCCCACCCGCTCGCCGTTGGCGCGGACGCCCACGAGTTCGGGCACGTCGTCCTTGCCGAACTCCCGGCCGATGGTGGCGAAGCCGCCCGCCGTCAGTGTGGCGAACAGCGCGCCCGCGCGGCGCATCAGCGGGTCGTCCTCGCTTTCCCGATGCTTCTCCATGGCTGCCGAGAGGAGCTGCGAAGCGAGCTTCAGGACGGCCCACTCGCGCGCCGCCTCGACGATCTCCGCCTCCGCCGCGTTGCGCTCGAAGGCGGCACGCTCGGCCCCGGCGGCGCTGTCGAGGCGCTCGCGCTCGCGCTTCTTCTCCGACAACGCCGCGAAGACCTGGTTCATCTCGCCGTCGAGGCGCTCGATCTCGCGCTCCAGCGTGTCGATCTCGGTTTCCGCACGTTCCGGATCGAAGGCGGCGAGGTCGGTCCGGATCGCCTGCTCGTCCGCGCCTGCGGCCACCTCGGAGAAGCGCCGCCGGCACTTGTCCAGGCTTTCGGTCCGCTCGTCCCGGGCCCGCAGCCGGGCGAGCAGGTCGCGCGGGGAGATGCCGTCTGGTGCTGCTTCCATCAGCCTGTCCCGCTCCGCCAGCGCCGCGGCGTGGGCTTGCTGCGCCCGGGCGCGCTCGGCCTCGGCTTCCTTTAGCGCGGCGCGGGCGCTGGCGCGCTGGGCATCGGCGGTGCGCGCCTCCTGGGCCCGCTCCGACAGGGTCATTACGGCGTGGCCGGCCGGCAGGCCGGCAAGATCGGGGGCAACGGTTCGGGTCAGCTCGGTCACGCGGGCCTCGAAGGCGGCGATGTCGCGGCGCATCCCGTCGACCCGGCGGGCCCGGTTGGCGCGCTCGCGGCGCACGTCCGGGATCCGGTCCCAGAGCGATACCGTGGCGTCGGCCCGCTCCAGGCTTGCTGCGTCGCCGAGCCCGATGGCGGCGGCCGCGGCCCGGAAGCCAGTCGCCCATTCGGCCTCCTGTGCCGCCAGCGCCGAACGCCGGACGGTGGCGGTTTCCAGGCGGCGTTCGCGGTCCTCAAGCTGGGCGGCCTGGGTGCGCCGGTCCGCCCAGGCCTCCGCGAGCTCGGACAGCCGGGCCTCGATGGCGCGGGCGAGGGCCGGCACCGGCAAGGCCTCGGCGCCGGTGAGGCCGGTCTCGGCCGCCAACGCCTGCAGCGCCGGACGCAGGCGGTCGGCAGCGGCGTCCAGGGTGGCCAGGGTGTCGTCCAGCGCCAGCACCTCGCGGCGCAGCGTCAGCAGGTCCTCCACCGTCCTGAGCCAGTCGAGCATGCGTTGCGGGGCGTCCGGCTCGACGTCGAGGGGCGCAAAGCGCGCACGGTAGCGCGCCTCCATCGCCTCGCGTTCGCCGCGCAGATCTGCGCACTTCTGCGCAAGATCGCGGCGTTTCGCGCAGAGCTCCTGCCGGGTGCGCAGACGCGTTTCCTGCGCGTGCAGACGGGTCGCGTCGTCAAGCGCCGCGTCGGCCGCCTCGTCGGCCCTGCGCACGATCGCGCGAAACTGCGCAACCTGCGCAGCGGCGTCCTGCGCGGCGGGCGGCGGTGCGCGGCCTTCCACCATGTCGGCGAGGGGGGTGAAGGCTGTGTCGCGCACCTCCCGGGCCTCCGCGATGCCGGTGCGCGAGGGCACGGGCCCTGCGGTCTCGGCCTCCGCAATCTCACGCTCGATCCGCTCGAGCGCCGAGCCGGTCTCCTCGACCTGGCGGGTCACGTCGCGCAGAAGCTCGTCGTTTGCGGCAAGCGCATCCTGGTTTTCGCGCACCGCCTCGGGGGCGGGCAGGGGCGTGGTGGCGAGGGTGTCGAGGTCGGCGACCGGCGGCGACAGCCGCGCGAAACGCTCCTGCAGCTCGCGCATCCGGGCGCGACGGGCCGCCTCGGCCTCGTCCCGGCGTGCCAGCGCGGCAATGTCGGGGGCCAGGGCCGCGAACCGGTCGCGCCAGGGCCGGGGATCGGAGGCCGGTCCGCCCAGACGCCGGGCCCGGGCCTCGTCGAGTTCGGCGCGCATCGCCTCGATCTGCTCGTCGAGATTCTGCGCGGCGGTGGCCAGGCGCCGGCCGTCGGCGACCTGAGTCCGCAGGTCGGCCAGGGCGGCATCGGTCGGCTGGCTGGCGTCGAGATCGGCGTCGCTCATGCCGAGCCGGGCTGCGAACTGGCGCAGCTCGCCGTCATAATCGTCGCGCTCGGCTTCGATGCGCGGCAGGTCTTTCAGCTTGGAGGTGTAGTCGCCGGATGCGGCGAAGAGCTCCCGGATTTCCGCCTCGCGAGCAAGCAGCGGCTCGTCCACCGAGACGCGCGCCAGCGCCGCGTGCTGGCGCCGCAGCTGGTCTTCCGCGCGCTCGACGGCGGAACTCGCGGCATCGACTGACGCGAGCGCGTCGGCCAGCGCGTCGGCGTGGCCGGGCGGCAGCGCATCCAGGTCGGCGAAGGCGGCAAGCGCCGTCTCGTCGCCATCGATCTCCTGCACGATGGGTCGGAGCTGACCCAGGCGCTGCAGCCGGGCGGCGGCACGCCGAGCCTCGGTCCGCTCCCCGGCCAGCGTCTCGTAGCGCCCCTCCAATTCGGCGATGGCGACGTTGAGGGCCTTCCAGTCGGAGGCGCGCAGCTCGTGGTCGCGCTCGTCTTTTCGGGCCGCCTCGTAGCGATCGAGAAGCTGGTAGAAGCGCCGGTCCTTGGAGCGCCGTGGTGCGAATATCGCGCCCGCTTCGTCCTCCAGGCTGCCCTTGAGACCACTCAGGCCGGTCATTCCGGAGGCGGCGGAGAAGAGCAGGCTGCCGAGTTCGCCGTCGCTTTTCAGCATGGCGTCGGCACCGGCGCGCAGGCGTGCGGAATCGAGCCCGAAGGCGCGCTCGAACACGTCGCGGCCGAGCGATCCGACGAACGGGGCCAGCGCGTCATCGCGCAGCTCGCTCTCGTCGTCGCTGTCGGCAAGGAGCGTCGCCTTGTTGCCGCGCCGGCGCCGGAAGGAAAGCTGCGTGCCGTCCCGGGCGGTCAGCGTGGCACCGATCCGCAGCGTCGTCGCCTCGTGGCGAAAATCGAAGGCCTTGTTGTGCGGAAAGCCGAACAGCAGGTCGGAGATCGCCGCAAGCGCGGAGCTCTTGCCGGCCTCGTTGGGGCCGTAGACGACGTGCAGACGCGCGCCCGGTTTGAAAGCGATCTCGCGATCGGTGTGGGCGCCGTAGCGCAGGAGGGAGAGTCGGTCGAAGCGCATGGCCGCTCAG
The DNA here is from genome assembly GCF_000374525.1 of Amorphus coralli DSM 19760. Lineage (GTDB taxonomy): Bacteria > Pseudomonadota > Alphaproteobacteria > Rhizobiales > Amorphaceae > Amorphus > Amorphus coralli. Next base: position 26,787 of record NZ_KB894574.1, on the reverse strand, counting down.
CCTCCTCGCGACGCTGCGCGGGACATCAGCACTTCGCGCGCCTCGGCAAGCAGCTCGTCCGCCGCGGCGCCGAGCGGGTCCTCACCAGCGCCCAGCCCGCCGGGCATGCGCGCCGCGACCTCGGCGATGGCAGCCTCCGCCACCTCGCGCGTCTCCGGATCGTCCAGGAGCCCTCCGAGAAGCGCATCGAGATCGAGGCCGGAGGCCGGGTCGCCCCTGGCGGCAGAGGCGGGAGCGCGCAAGCCGCGCACATCGAGCTTTTCCAGCCAGATGTCGGGATGGATGCGGTGGCAGGCGGCCTGGATTTCGTCGACGAAGCGGCCCCGATCGGCCACCAGCTCGCGGCGCAGTTCCGTCTCGCCGGCAAGGTCCAGTCGCAGGGCCAGGAGCCGGCCGCCGGCCGCCTCGGCGGCCTGCTCAACAACCGGCTGCACGGCGGCGAGCACGTCGGAGAGCGAGGCCGCGTCGGTCACGTCCACGGCGGCGGACGTCCAGCGTGCCTCGTCCACCAGCAGCCGGTCGATGGAGGCGACGCGTCCATCCTCGACGGAGACAACGACGGCCCCCTTCTCGCCGATCTCGCGGATGGAGCGGCCCTGGATGTTGCCGGGAAAGACGATGGCAGGGTCGCGGGACACGATTTCGAAGGCATGGACGTGGCCCAGCGCCCAGTAGTCGTAGCCGCGGTTGGCCAGCTCCTCCGGTGAGCAGGGCGCATAGGGGGCGTGTGGCGGGCGGCCGGTGAGGGAGGTGTGAAGGACGCCGATGTTGAACCAGCCCGGCTCCGGGGCGGGATAGGCGGCGGCGAGATTGTCGCTGGCGGCGCGGTCGGCAAAGCCCTGGCCGTGAAGGGCCACGCGCAGATCGTCGAGCCGGAAGGTGGCCGGCTTGCGGGTGGGAAACTCGCGCACGCTCTCCGGCAGGGTGATGGCCCGGGTCACGACACTCTCGGCGTCGTGGTTGCCCTTTAGGAGGAAGACCGGGATGCCGGCCCGGTCGAGCCGGGCAACCTCGCGGTTGAAGAACAGGCCGATGGTGCTGTCCTTCCATTCGCCGTCATAGACATCGCCGGCGATGACGACGAACGCGACCTTCTCCTCGATGGCCTTCTCCACGAGATTGGAAAAAGCGGTCCGGGTCGCCCGGGCGAACCGGTCGGCGATCTCGGCATCCTTGACCGCCAGTCCGCGGAACGGCGTTCCCAGATGCAGGTCGGCGGCATGGAGGAACTTGAAGGACGGCACCGGGCGCTCTCGATCGCGGGCTCAGGTCGGGGGCGGGAATCGCCCCGCAGGATCAGGCGAACCGGCGCCGATGCCAAGGAAAAGCTGTCCCGACCGGGATGACCGGTCAGAGAAGCAGCATCCTCAGCGGCATCCAGATTCCCATGAGGATCATCATCAGGTTCTCCGTCAGCGACACGAAGCCCAGGGGCACGTTGCTGCCGCCGCCGACGCAGGCGCACTTCAGCTCGCGCCTGTCGATATAGACCGCCTTGAAGACGGAGACCGCGCCGACGGTGCCGATGAACAGCGCGACCGGTGCGGCAATCCACATCAGCGCTCCGGCGATCATCAGGATGCCGGCAACGGCCTCTCCGTAGGGATAGAGATAGCTGTAGCCGACCCAGCGGCTGGCCAGGAGATCGTAGTTCAGGAACATGGTGGAGAAGCTCTCCACGTCCTGCAGCTTCTGGATGGCGAGCAGGCACATGGAGATGGCAACGAACCATTCGAGCGCCCGAATGGTCAAGACGGTGTCGAAGGCCGCCCAGCTCACCGCCAGCCCCATCAGGAAGGCGACGGCGAAGATGGCGACCACCGGCCGGTAGCTGGTCTCGTCTTCGTCGGGAACGTCCTCGCCGAAATATTCGCGCAGCTCGTCGTACCCGCCGATCCGCTCACCGTCGATGAAAGTCTGCGGCGTCGTCTCGACGCCGTGTTCCTCCATGAAACGATCGGTCTCCTGGCGTGTGGTCAGCCAGTTGTCGTCGATGGAGAAGCCGCTGCGCTCAAGCAGGTCCTTGGACTTGAGGCCGAACGGGCAGAGGTGGTCCTCCATCACCATCCGGTAGAGGGAAGCAGTCTTGCTGCCGGATACGGCTGAACTTGCCATGGGTCACTCCCTCGGCATTGGTGCGTTTCTGGATGCGCGCGCCGTCAGCGGCCGTCGATCTCGGGCGTCGCCTCGGGGCCGCCCTCCAGATCGGCGATCAGCGCTTCCATCTCTGCGATCTCGCGCCTCTGGGCCTCGATGATCTCGTCGGCGAGATGGCGCACGCGCGGATCGTCGATGTTGGCGCGCTCGCTGGTCAGGATCGCGATGGAGTGGTGGGGGATCATCGCCCGCATGTAGGACACGTCGCCAACCGTCGCCTGGCTGCGCACCAGAAAGAGGGCGCCGGCGAAGACGATCACCGCGCCAATGACGATGGCCGTGTTGGCCGTCCGGTTGGAATACATGCCCAGCATGAAGGCGAGCATGATGACCGCCATCGTTGCGCCCATGTAGAGGGCCGCGTAGGCCCGCGTCTCGCTGAAGAAGACGTGGTCGATGGCGTAGGTGTTGAGATACATGAGGCCGAACATCACGACGGTCGACGTCGCGATCATCGCCAGGAATCGCACATAGGACATCGAATTCTCCTGCTGATCGGGATCCTCAGGGAAGAATCACGCACGTGGCGGCAAAAGTTCCGAGATCGCCTAGCGTACCGCCTGGTCCTGGGCGGTGATCTCGGCCTGGACCGTGCGCTGTTCCTCGGGCCACGTGCTCTTGATGTAGGCGAGGATGTCGCGGATCTCGGCGTCGGAGTAGGTGTCGCCGAAGCCGGGCATGTTGCTCTGGTAGCCGTCGTCGACGACCGCGGCGGTACCCTTCTTGGTGATCTCGAACAGGAGCCGGTCGCTGTGGTGCCAGGTGTGTCCGGTCTCGTCGTGAGGCGGAGCGGGGTATCGCCCGTCCGGACCGGGCTCGCGCCAGTTGGCGGCACCTTCGAGGTTCGCGCCGTGGCAGGAGGCACAGGCCTCGGCGTAGAGACGCTCGCCGCGCGCAAGATCGGCCGGGCCGGCAGGCGGTCCTTCGTCGGGCGCGAAGGAAACCCATGCGGCGGCGGCGATGCCCGCGATCGCGAGCACGGCCGCCGAACCGATGAGCATGCGCCCCCTCACAGTTTCACCGTGCGCAGGCGCAGCGCGTTGCCGATCACCGAGACCGAAGACAGGCTCATGGCCAGTGCCGCGATGATGGGCGACAGGAGGACCCCGAACAGCGGGAACAGGATGCCGGCCGCGATGGGCACGCCCGCGGTGTTGTAGGCGAAGGCGAAGAACAGATTCTGCCTGATGTTCGCCATCGTCGCCCGGGCCAGCTTGCGGGCGCGGACAATGCCGCCCAGGTCGCCCTTCACCAGGGTGATGCCGGCGCTTTCCACCGCAACGTCGGCACCGGTTCCCATGGCGATGCCGACGTCGGCCGCCGCGAGAGCAGGCGCATCGTTGACGCCGTCGCCCGCCATGGCGACCGACAGGCCCTGGGCGCGCAGTTCCTCGATCAGGGCGCCCTTGCCTTCCGGGCTGACTTCGGCGCGGACGTCGTCGATCCCCAGCTCGCGGGCGACGGCTTGCGCCGTGCGGGCGCTATCGCCGGTGGCCATGACGATGCGCATGCCCGCCTCGTGCAGGGCGCGGATCGCCTCCGGGGTCGTTTCCTTTACCCGGTCGGCGACCGCGATCAGGCCGGCCGGCGCGCCGTCGACGGAGACGTACATGGCCGTCTTGCCCTCGCCTTGCAGGCCTTCCGCGGTCTCCTTCAGGCCGGCAATGTCCGCCCCTTCCTCCGCCATCATGGCACCGTTGCCGAGCGCCACGCGGCGGCCGTCGACGATGCCGCGCACGCCCTTGCCGGTGATGGCCTCGAAGTCGGCCGCATCGCGGCGCTCGACGTCGGTGGCCCCCTCGACGATCGCTTCGGCCAGGGGATGCTCCGAGCCGCGCTCCAGGGCGGCCGCGGCAGACAGGAGCCAGTCGCGCTCGATGCCGTCGGCCGGGACCGCGTCGGTCAGGGTGGGCTTGCCCTGGGTCAGGGTTCCGGTCTTGTCGACCACCAGCACGTCGACCTTGGCGAAGCGTTCCAGGGCTTCCGCGTCGCGGATCAGCACGCCGGCCTGGGCGCCGCGGCCGGTGGCGACCATGATCGACATGGGCGTCGCCAGACCCAGGGCGCAGGGGCAGGCGATGATCAGCACCGAAACGGCGGCCACGACGGCGTAGCCGATGGCCGGTGCCGGGCCGAACACCATCCACACGAGAAAGGCGATAACGGCGATGGCCACCACGGTCGGCACGAAATAGCTGGCGACGCGATCCGCCAGGCCCTGGATGGGCGCGCGGCTACGCTGGGCCTTGGCCACCATGTCGACGATGCGCGACAGGGTGGTCTCGGCGCCGACAGCCTCGGCCCGCATGATGAACCCGCCGGTCTTGTTCAGGGTGCCGCCGGTGACGGCGTCGCCCTCGGCCTTCTCGACCGGGACCGGCTCGCCGGTGATCATGCTTTCGTCGACGGAGGAGTGGCCTTCCACCACCACGCCGTCCACCGGTACTGCCTCGCCCGGACGCACGCGCAGCCGGTCGCCGGTCGCTACCTCGTCCACGGGCACGTCGGCCTCGCCGTCGTCGGTGACGCGGCGCGCGGTCTTCGGGGCGAGATCCATCAGGGCGCGGATCGCGTCGCCGGTCTTCTCGCGGGCCGAAAGCTCCATGATCTGGCCAATCAGGACCAGCACCAGGATGACGGCGGCCGCCTCGAAGTAGACTGGCGGCAGGCCGTTCGGCCCCAGGAGCGCAGCCGGGAAGATGCCGGGTGCGACGAGCCCCACCAGGCTGAACAGATAGGCCGCGCCGGTGCCCAGCATGATCAGCGTCCACATGTTGGGAGCGCGGTTCACGATCGAGGCCCAGCCGCGCTTGAAGAAGGGCCATGCGCTGATCACCACCGGCGTCGCCAGGGCGAACTGGATCCAGACAAACAGGTGCGGTCCGAACCAGTCGGCGAAGGGGATGCCGATGTGGTCGCCCATTTCCAAGATGAAGACGGCGGCCGCGAGCGGCGCCATGAAGCGGAGGCGACGGCGGAAATCGACGAGTTCGGGGTTCGGGCCGGCATCGGCCGAGGGCGTCATCGGCTCCAGCGCCATGCCGCAGAGCGGGCAGTCGCCGGGTTCGTCGCGAACGATCTCGGGATGCATGGGGCAGGTGTACTGGGTCCCCTCCGGCATTGGTTCCGGCTCAGGACGGTCGCCGAGATAGGCAGACGGATCGGCCTGGAACTTCGCCCGGCAGCGCTCCGAGCAGAAATAGAAGCGCTCGCCGCCGTGGTTCGCCGTATGCGCGGCGGTGGACCGGTCGACGCGCATGCCGCAGACCGGATCGGTGGCCGTGAGATAGGCGTGCGGGTCGGCCCGGAACTTCTGCCGGCAGCCTTCGGAGCAGAAATGGACCGTGTGGCCGTCATGTTCGACGGTCGGCTTGCCGGCGCCGGGATCGACGGTCATGCCGCAGACCGGGTCGCGAACGACCTCCGCGTCGGCGGTGTCGTGGGTATGGGTGGTGTCGCTCATCGTTCGAGCCCCCGTTGTGGCAGTCTCAGGACGATCACCCAGATGGGGCTTCCAGCAACTGGAAGGTCAAGGGCCCGACCGCTATCTTTCTTATAGACGATCGTGCGCAGCGGCTTTCAGCGGAGGCAGGCATGAATATCGGCGAGGCATCGGCGGCCAGCGGGCTGCCGGCGAAAACCATCCGCTACTACGAGGATATCGGCCTGGTGCGGCCGGGCCGCGGCGACAACGGCTACCGGGATTTCGTCGAAAGCGACGTGCACAAGCTGGTGTTCGTGGCGCGATCGCGCTCGCTCGGGTTCACGGTGGAGGAATGCCGCCACCTCTTGTCGCTCTACGAGGATCGCGGGCGGGCGAGCGCCGACGTCAAGGCGATGGCGCGCGAGCACCTGGCGCGGATCGACCGCAAGATCGCCGACCTGGAAGGCCTGCGGGCGACGCTCGGCGCCCTCGTCGAGCGCTGCCACGGTGACGACCGGCCGGACTGTCCGATCCTGGAACGCCTGTCGGGCGGCCCGGCTGCCTGAGCCTCCGCCGGGCTCACCACTCTTGCGAGAAGCTCGCGAAGATCGTTCTGGATGGCGTCGACGACGTCAGATCGTCCACCGAGGCGGCAATCGAGAAGCCATCGGCGATGGCCTGTTCGGCCCGCAGGCTGGTCCGCCATTCGCCGTCGTCGCGCGAGCGGTGGTTCTGGGCGACAAAGGCGGTGCCGGTGGGCTCGAAGTCGAAGCGGACGGCGTTGACCGCCTCCCACTCCGGCGCGACCGCGTCGTCCTCGTGGGTGAGGGTGTAGGTGTCTTCCAGGCTGGCGGAGACGACCTTGCCCAGCGTCCAGGTCTTGCTGCCGGAAAAGCTGAGAGAGCGCTCGCGGGTGTCGGGGTTCACCTGGACGCGGATGGTCGTCGTGTCCCAGCCAAGCTCGCTTGCCTTGCTGGGCAGGGTGACGACGCCCCAGATCGTTCCGGACGGATCGCCGGGCGCGCGGGCCCGGCCGGACGCGGGCGACCGGCGTGCCGCCACCTCGAAGCCCACCGTCGTTCCGATGGCGGGCAGCCACCACATTGGCGATTCGGTACCGACGCTCAGGTCGTAGTTGCGCTCTGCGTCACTGGTGACGGTGACGGACAGCGGCTGGTCGGTGTCAGCGACGGCGGTGCCGGCCACGGCCAGCGGCGCGACGAGGGCGCTGGCCAGAACGGCTGTTTTCAGGACGAACGGGGCCATCACGAGACGGAATCCGATTCATTCAGGAGCGGCGCCTCTTCCGCTCCGGGACTGACGAACTTGATTATCGGATTGTTGTTGGGTGAACCCTTAGCATGCCCCGCCGGGGGCGCCGAAGAGCAAGTTTTTGGCAGCGACCAGCCCCGCGCATTGAGCGCTCAATGCGCAGCCGGATCAGCGCCTTGGCGTCAACCGGCCCCAGGCTGCGGAATACGGCTGCCTGCCGAGGTGGCAGTTGGGGCGGGCTTTCCCGTCAGGGTGGCCGGTTTGCCGAAAATTCAGGCAGGGCAGCGGGCCGGCGGCGTCAGTAGTCGCGCTCGAAGAACAGGCCGATGCTGGAATCGCCGTCGGACCCGACCGCGCCACGGGCGGTGAGGTCCGGGGTGATGTCGAGGTTCACGGTGCCCTTGGTGGTGCCCTCCGCGCCCGCCTGAACGCCGAGATAGATGTTGTCCTCGATGTAGCGGCCGGCCTGGACGGCGGCGTTGCCCTCGCTGTCGGTGACCACGTCGAGCTCGTCGAGGCCGGTGGCCTGGCGAAGGTTCTGCAGAAGCGAGTTATTGCCGCCGCCCGCGAGCTCGGCCGCGGCCGCGGCGAGCTGGGCGATCTGGAAGGCCGACAGCTCGCTCAGGCTGCGTTTGAAAATGAGCTGGGCCAGCACTTCATCCTGCGGCAGTTCGGGCTGCGAGGAAAAGGTGATGTTGAGGTCGGACACGCGGCCGGAGACGGTCACGGTCACCGTGATGTCCTGGCCCTGGGAGGTCGCGGTGAAGTCGACGAACGGGTCGAAGTCGCCGATCAGGGTGACGCGGCCCTGGGTGAAGGTGATGCGTTGGCCGATGATCTGAAGGTGACCGCGGATCAGCTCGAAGCCGCCGATGGGCTGGATGTCGTTGACCGGGCCGGTGACCCGCAGGTTGCCACCGAGTTCCGCATCCAGGCCGCGGCCGCGGATGAAGATCTGGTTCGGCGCGCTGATGGTGATGTCGAGGCGCGCCACGCTCGGCCGCGAGGCCGGAACCGGGGTGCCACCGATCATCCGGGCGCGCTTCAGGGTTGTGACGACGGCGGCCGGCGGATCGACGTGGATCACGTCGATGACCGGCGCGCCCCCACCGAAATTCTCCGGAATCGAGATCTCGGCGCGGTCGATGCGGATCTCGCCGGCGATCAGCGGATCGCGGGTGAGCTGACCGGTGATCGACAGGTCGCCGTCGACCGTGGCCGCCACCATCTCCTCGTCCCGGTAGCGGGCGTTGTCGAGCACGATGCGGATATCCGCCGGGAAGCCGCTGGCGGGCGCGATGCCGATGGTGCCGGAGGCGCGGAGCTCGCCGCCGTCGGCGAAGCCGGCGCGGGCGCTGGTCAGGGTCACGCGGTCGCCGTCGATCCGGCCGGCGAGCGCAACGCCGGTGAGGCGCACGTTGGTGTCGGGGTCGATCACCTGGACGTTGGCGGTGGAGAAGGAGCCGTTGATGACCGGGCTCGCCAGCTGGCCGCCGACATTGGCGTCGAAGGTGAGGGTGCCGGCAACCTGGGTGCCGCGCTCGGCCAGCTGTCGGTTGGCAAGCGCCAGCGGGACGCTGCCGCGGACCTGGAGATTCATGCCGGCGCCGGAGAGCGGCAGGCGTCCCTGGGCGGAAATGGCGAGGCCCTGCGGGCCGGCGACCTGGGAGCTCGACAGGCTGAGAACCTGGTCGGCGTAGCTGCCCTGGACGGCGAGCGTCAGCGGGGCGGCGCCAAACTCCACCAGCGGCGCAGCGCTCAGGCCGTTGCCGTTGATGGCGAAGGTGGCGTCCGGGTTGGCGAGCGGACCGGTGACCTTCGCGCTGGCGGTCACGGTGCCGGCGAGGTCCTGGCCCTGCGCCACGGCGTTCAGGCTGGCCAGCGGGAACCGGTCGAGGTTGATGTCGAGATCGAGCTTGCCGTCGCCCAGCGGCACGCCGCCGTTGGCCGTCGCGCGGAAACCGTCCGGGCTGGTGACCGTCGCATCGATCTGGAGCCGGTTGGTGGTCGAGGTGCCACGCGCAACCACGTCGAGCGAGCTGATGCCGGCCTGGCCGAGGGCGGCGGCCCTGAGTGCGCTGCCGGTGACATCGAAGCGGATGTTCGGATTGTCCCGGGTGCCGGAAACCGACGCCGTTCCGTCCACCGTTCCGCCCAGCGCCAGGTCCGGCTTGATGGCGTTGGCGATGGCCAGAGGCAGCTGCGCGATGCTGACGTTCAGATCCAGGGTCTCGGCGATCTTGCCGGACGCCTTCACTTCCCCGCCACCGACGGCAAGGTCGAGATCGTCGATGGTGATGGTGTCGCCGGCGAGGAGCAGCGAGGCGGGTCTGCGCAGCCGGGCGGCGAGATCGCCCTGAACGAGGTCGGCGCGGTCGAGCACGAGGCGGAACCCGCCCGCTTCCGGCTGGAGGCTGCCGGCGGTGTCGATGGTGGTGCCGATGGACAGCGCTGCATTGGCGGAAAAGTCGGTTCGCTCGCCCTGGGTGTTGGCACGCGCCGCAAGCGTGGTCACCTCGTAGCCGGCGGCGACAATACCCTGGCCGTCGACGGTACCATCAACGGCCGGTACGCCGAACAGATCCTCGATGCTGGCCTTCACGTCGGCGGCTGCGACCTGCACGCCGTCGAGCACGATGTCGCGGATGCGGGCATCGACGGTGGCGTTCTGCTCGGTCTCGGTATGGGACAGCGCGATGTCGGCATTGGCCGAGCCGCTGGCCTCCATCAGGAACAGCGAGGCGGCGAGGGTGATGTCCGGCGCCTCCAGCTTGACGGTGCCGTCAAGAAGTCCCGCCCCGTTCTGGGTGATGTCGCCGGTGAGCGTCGTGCCGGTCGTGGTAAACTTGAGGCCGGTGAGGCGCCTGATTTCACCAGCCAGCGCGATGTCGCTTTTCAGCGCCACGCGATGACCGTCCAGGAAGGCGCTGCCGTCCACCGAGCCCGTCAGGTCGCTGTCGCGCAAGGTGCCCTCGAAGCTGAGAGCGGCGTCGGCCAGACGGCGGTCCTGCAGGGTGCCGTTCGGCACCTCGGCCTTCACGGCGAGCTCGATGACCCCGTCGGTGCCCTTGGCGGTGCCGCCCGCCGTCAGGCGCCCGGATGCTTCGTCGGTGACCAGACCGAGGTCGGCAAGCATCAGGTCGAAGCGGAAGTCGGCGGCGCCGGTGGAGAACGTTCCGTCCGCGGTCAGCTCGACATCGTCGTTGCCGAGGCGAAGCGACCTGGCGGTGAGTCCCGCCTCGCCACGGGCGACGCCACCGGTGATACGGGTCTCCTGGGAAAAGAGCTGGTCGGCCGGCTGCATATCGAGCTGCAGTCCGCGCGCGCTGCCATCGAGGGCGAGGTCGAAGGCGCCGGAGGCCGGCCGGATCTCGCCCTTCGCGGTCAGGTTCAAGGCGCCGGCGAGATCGCGCTCGGCCAGTTGGGAGAAGGGCGCGATGGAGGAGGCGACGAGCGCGATGGTGCCGTTGAAGGCGCCGTCATCGATCGCCCCTGCCACGTTCGCGGACAGGCCGTTGCCCGCCAGTTGGGCCCGGGCCAGCGTGATCGGCTGACCGGCCGCCCAGGCGCCGTTGAGGTCGAGGGTGATGGCGTTGCCCAGTGCCTCGGCAACCTCCGGTCGGTCCGAGGTGATGCCGGTGATGTCACCATCCACACCGAAGGTGACGCGCCGGGCAGCCGGCTGATCGAGGTTCTGGGCCAGCCCGCCGAGAATGAAGGAGATGGTCTCCGCGGAGACGGTCTCCGTCGCCAGCCCGTTGATCTCGATCTGGCCGTTCCAGTCCTCGCGGCCGGTCTCACCAAAGGACACCTGTATGCGCCCGTCGCGGATGATGGTGCCGGCGGCGCCCGGCAGGGCGACCTGGTTGTCGGTGGGGTCGGCCAGCCGGCCATCCACGGCGAGGCGGCGCAGGAAGCCGTCGGTCGTGGTCTCGGCGGATGCGGTGAGGTTCAGCCGCTGGCTGTCGACGTCGAAGGTCTCGATGGCAAAGGAGCCATCGTCGCGCGAGACACCCTTGAGCGTCACGACGCTACGGTCGCCGAAGATCTCCCGGTGCGCCGGCGCGATCAACTCGCCGACCGAGCCTTGCAGGGTGGCATCGAACCCGAGGCCGCCGTCCTCGCCGCGAAGCTGGACCGTGCCGTCGACGAGACGCTTGCCGTCCGCATCGAGGCTCATGGCGACGTCGAGATTGTCGACAGGGCCCTCGCCCTTGATCTCCAGGTTGATCGGCGGCTTGCCCTCCATATCGAGGAGGTTGGCAACGACGCCGTTCTCCGGCTCGGAGAGCGTGAGGTCGAGCGCAAGGGCGCGGGTGGCGTTGGAGAAGCTTGCCTTCAGCGAGAGCTCGCCGCCTGGACCGTCGAGCCGCTTGACGGCGAGGTCCGTGTCCAGCGCACCCGAGGCAAGCTCGAGATTGCCGGTGAGGGCCAGCTCGGACTCGAGGCCAAAGACGCCCTGTCCGAACTGCATCTGCGGCACGTCAAGCTCGCGCAGGATGATGGCGACAGGCAGCTCGGGAAGCTGGAAAGGCGTGGCTTCCGGAGAGGGCAGGCTCTCGTCCGGCAGCGGGTTGCGCGGCATCTCGATGCGGTCGGCCGACAGCTTGTCGATGGATAGCCGGCCCCTGACGAGGGCCAGCCGGTTCCAGACGATCGATGCGTTCTCGATCGTCAGCCAGACGCCGTCGCGGTCGGCGACCGTGATGCGGGCGATAGTGGCGTTGGAGGAGAGCGCGCCCTGGATGCCGTTCAGGCGGATCTGACGATTGGGCGCGGACAGCTGGTTCTGGATGAAGCGCGTCAGCGCGGAGCGATCCGCATCCTCGTCGCTCTGGGCGAGCGCCGGGAGACTGAAGAGAACCAGAAGAAGGGCGAGGAGAAGACGGGTCAAAACGCTTGTCCTATCCCGACATAGAAGGCGACGTCCGGATCACCATCCACCTTTTCGAGCGGGACCGCCACGTCGAGGCGGATCGGCCCGAGGCTGGTGAAATAGCGCAGGCCGCCGCCGACACCGATCTTCACGTCCTGGTCGAAATCGGGCGTGGAGTCCGCGCCGACCAGGCCGGCGTCCACGAAGGCGACGGCGCCGATGGTCTCGGTGAAGCGGCCGCGCACCTCGAAGGAGCCTTCAAGCAGCGACTTGCCACCAACCACCTCGTTGCCGACATCGACGCCGATCGACCGGTATGAATAGCCGCGCACGGAGCCGCCGCCACCGGCGAAAAAGAGAATGTCCGGCGGGAGCTCGGAGATGGAGGCCCCGGCGACGCTGCCGATCAGGGCGCGGCCGGCCAGAACCAGACGGTCGTTGCCGGCCACCGCGTAGTAGGAGCGCCCTTCGGCAGTGAAGCGGGCGGCCGTGTTCTCGTAGTTGAATTCGTAGAACGGCATCGCGGTCACATCGACATAGTGGCCGCGGGTAGCATTCACCGGGTTGTCGCGGTTGTCGAAGGTGAGGGCGCCGAGCAGTCCGCCGGTGGTGAAGTCGCGGGTGCCGTAGACGTCGTCCTCGAACCGGTTGTGGCTTCCCGTCAGATAGCCCTTGGCGGTCAGCGATTTGCCGAACAGGCGGGTAAAGCCGGCCTGACCGTTCACACCGGTCTTGGTGTAGGCGTCGAGAACCTCGCGCTCGAAGAAGCCGGAGGCGGAGAAGTTGGTGTCGGGGGTGCCGACGCCGGGCTTGGTGAAGGTGGCACCGGCCTTGTAGGTGAAGTCCTCCGGATTGGCGTTGTTCTCGAAGTCGGCCATCCGGCCTTCGATGCGGAGCTGTTCAGCGCGGCCGAAGAGGTTGCGGTGCAGCCAGTAAGCCTCCAGCCCGATGCCATCGATGGTGGAATAGGTGCCGCCGACACCGATGCGGCGAAGCTTGCGTTCCTGCACGACCACCGTCATCGGCAGGTCGCCGTCGGGGCCGATCTCGTCGGCCTCCTCGATGCGCATGGCATTGAACACGCCGAGCCTGGCAAGCCGGTCGCTGCCGCGCTTCACGGTATCCGGATCGAATTCCTCACCCTCGGGCAGGTCGGCCATGTAGGCGACGAAGCCCGGCTTCATCCGCTTGGTGCCCCGAACCGACGTCTTGCCGAAATAGGCTTTCCGGCCGGGCTCGATCTGCAGGTCCGCGTCAACGGTTTCGTTGGGGTGATTGGCGGTGACGCGGCGCGGACCGGCCTTCGCCTTGGCGTAGCCCTGCTGGCGCCACGCCCGGACCTCCAGCTGCTCGGCCCTGATGATCGTGCCGGAGCGTGCCGGTTCCCCGTGAGCGAAGCCGATCGATTCCGGCTCGGGCACCACGTCCTTGCGGTTGGTGGCGGGCGGGGCCCGGTTGGCAATCCGCGTCTGGTCGAAGAGGAAGAGCGGGCCCGGATTGACGGTGACGCGGACGTCCGCCTCCGCCGATAGCGTCGCGTCGGGCGGAATGTCGGCGGCCTGTCGGCCGTCCACCGTGATGGAGACGGTGCCGCCATATCGCGCCGCGGCATAGAGCGAGTAGACGATGCCCTTGTAATCGCCGCGCGCCTTGGCCAGCAGGCCGGCGGCGCCAGAGGCCGGGCGCTTGCGATCCTGCCACAAACGCGACGCGTTCCTGAGGGTCTTTTCCAGGTCGGAGTTGTCGCCGGTGACTTCGAAAGTCACGGTGTAGGGCTGCGGCGTGCCGATGATCACGGCCTCGTCGGCCTTCTTGCCCTCAAAGAAGGTGCGGCCGAACAGCTCGAACGCCGCCGCAGGCGCGGCTGACGCCGGCAACATCAGCGCGGCGACCCCAAGGGCTGCCAGGGAGCGGCGTGCGCTGCGACCGCTCAAGATTGTGGCTCGCGATTTCGGCAGACCATCTCGCGCCTTGTACTCAATGCCTTCCCCCGGTCCGGAGCTTTGTTCCATGAGAGGGGGCGGGCATTCAAGCGAGGAGGGCGCGCAGGGTTATCAGTTCGTGACGATTCCGTCCGAGGCTTGCCGAAAGGCGACACTCCCGATCCGGGGGAGGGCGCCAGGGGCGCACGGATGGCAAGCGGGAACCGCGCCAGTGCTCCGCCTGCAGATTGCTGTATGATGCTCACGATATCGTGAACGCCGGTGGCCGGGCAGGGCCGCTCTCTGTTAACGGTCCGACCTTTGCCGCACCGCGGTTCCAGCCGTGATCGGAAGCCCACCTCGCGTCCGTCTGCCATGCAGATGCGGACCTAGCCTCGCGCAAGCATCAACCGCTAACGTCTCGTGATCCGATCGGTGGTGGGTCCATCGGATTTGCGGTCCAACCGGCCGCATCGATCCGAAGTCCGGACCAGGCCGTATTGGCTTCCGTTGCGCCGGCTGGCGCGCGCGATTGTCGGTCCGAGGCAGAATGCACCCACTTAATTTCACATCTTTCGACTGGACGCCTGCGGGGGAGCTGACCGGCACCTACGCGCCGTGGCTCGTCGCGCTGTCGGTGGGTATCGCGATCCTTGCCGCGTATGTGGGCTTCAGCCAGATCGAGTTTTCCCGGACCTCGGGCCGCGCCACGGTCGGCCATCTGTGGCGCATCGTCGGGGCGGTGGCGCTGGGCGTCGGCGTCTGGACCATGCATTTCATCGGGATGCTGGCCTTCGAGCTGCCGGTGCCCGTCGCCTACCGGCTGGACGGAACGATTATTTCGGCAGTGCCAGCGATGGTGACTGCCTATGTGACGCTGCTGATCCTGGATCGAGAAACCCTGTCCAGGTGGTTGATCGTGCTCGGCGGGGTCGTCATGGGCGTCGGCATCTGCGCGATGCATTATATCGGCATGGCGGCGATGGTCGCGCCGATGACAATGCTCTACCGGCCTATCGTGTTCGCAGGATCCATCCTCGTCGCGATGGTGGCGGCGACGCTGGCGCTTGCCGCCCATGCCCATCTCAGGCAGTCGGCCCTGCGTCCGTGGCACGTGGCGGCCATCAGCGCCGTGCTGATGGGCCTGACCATCTCCTCGATGCACTATCTCGGCATGGCCGCAGCCGTGTACCTGCCGGAATTCCACGACGTGGACGTCGTGACCCCGATCCTCTCCGGCGGCGCCCTCGGCATCACCGTGACGCTCGCCGCGATCGGCGTCCTCACCGTGGCGATGGTCTCGATCGAGCTCAGCCAGCGTGTCGAGCAGGCCGCCCGCGAGGCCGCGCAATCCCAGCAGAAGGTCCGTGAACTGGACAAGCAATTGCGGTCCATCGCGTCGCGCCTGCCGGGGATGATCTACCGGTTCACAAGGCGTCCCGACGGAAGCTATGCGTTCCCCTTCGCCAGCGCAGCGATGCGGGACATCTACGGCTACGATCCGGAGGATCTGCTGGACGATGCATCTCCCGCGTTCGAGGCCATCCATCCCGACGATCTGCCGGCCGTGCAGGATTCCATCAACCGCTCCGCGGAAACCGGTGAGGCCTGGCAACAGCGCTATCGGGTGCGACTGCGCGACGGCCGACTGCTCTGGCTGTTCGGCAACGCGATGCCGCGTTTCGAGGAGGATGGAACGATCCACTGGGACGGCTTCATCATGGATGTGTCCTCCGAGATGCGGGCGGAGGAAACGATCCGGAGGCTGGCCTATACCGACAGCCTGACGGGTCTCCCCAACCGGACCACCTTCACCGCGAAGCTCCGGGACCGCCTGTTGAAGGGGGAGCGCGGGGCGGTGCTGTTCCTCGACCTGGACCGGTTTAAGGTGGTGAACGACCTGCGCGGCCATACCGCCGGCGACGAGTTGCTGAAGGCGGTGGCCCTGAACCTGAAAATGGCAGTCCGGGAGCAGGATCTCGTGGCGCGCATCGGCGGCGACGAATTCGTGGTCGCCATTGCGCAGACCGAGGGCAGCGAACCCGGCGCGATCGCGGCCCTGCAGGTCCTGGCCAGCCGGCTTCTGACAGCGGCCGCCCGCGCCGCCTCTACCGTCCACGGGTCGCGGCTGGCCCGCAGCGCCAGCATCGGCGTCTGCCTCTACCGTCCCGGCGACGGGCTCGACGAGGGCGAGATCCTGAAACGCGCCGACATCGCCATGTACCGGGCCAAGGACGCCGGGGGCAACACGATCCGGTTCTTCGATGCCGAGATGGGGCGCACCATGGAGGCGCGTTATCTCCTCGAACAGGAGCTGGCCGGCGCCGTCGAGCGCAACGAATTGGCCGTCTATCTCCAGCGCCAGGTCGACGCCGAGGGAACCCTGGTGGGCGCAGAGGCACTGCTGAGGTGGCTGCATCCGCGCATGGGGATGATCTCGCCCGCGACCTTCATCCCGATGGCGGAGGAAACCGGCCAGATCGTCGCGCTTGGAGACTGGGTGCTGCAATCCGTCTGCGAGACCTTGCGGACCTGGCAGCAGGATCCGTTCCTCTCCACCATTCCGATCGCGGTGAATGTCAGCCCGCGCCAGTTCTTCGGCGACGATTTCGTCGAGCGGGTGGTGCGGACGGTGGATGCGGCGGGGATCGACCCGTCTCTGGTCAAGCTGGAGATCACCGAAAGCCTGATCATGGAGGACCTGGACGATGCCAGGGGGCGGGTTCAGGCGCTGCAGGATCGCGGCATCCGCCTGTCCATCGACGATTTCGGCACTGGCTATTCCTCGCTGTCCTACCTGGCCAATCTCGCCTTCGACGAACTGAAGATCGATCGCTCCTTCACGCAGCGGCTGTGTTTGCCCGACAGAGAACGCGAGCATCTGGTGGTGGACATGATCATCGAGCTCGGTCACCGGCTCGGCATCCAGGTGTGTGCGGAGGGGGTGGAGACCGTCGAGCAACTGGCCGAGCTGAAGCGGTGCGGCTGTGACTGCTACCAGGGCTTCTATTTCGAGAAGCCCGTCCCCGTCTCGGCGTTCTGCACCGACCGGGTCGGTGAGGTTGCCTCCATCGCCTCATGAGGGCTCGGACGCCGCGGTGCAAGCGGCAAGGGCTCGGGCATCAGGCCGCGGCCGGGTGCGGGATCCGGCGGTTTTCCCGGCCGTTCATCCGGGCTAGCCTGAACCCGGCTGGGGGGAGGGCAATCCGTGACGACAACACTGTCCGCGCTTGGGTTCGCGCTGATCCCGCTCGCAGCCGGCTTCATCGGTGCGCTCATCGCCGTGGTCCGGCCGCCGGGGCCGAAGCTCACGAGCGCCGTTCAGCATTTCGCCGCCGGTGTCGTGTTCGCCGCCGCAGCCGGTGAGATTCTCCCCGACATTCTGGAGCAGGGCGGCATCGTGCCGACGCTGATCGGCGGACTGGCCGGCATCGTCGCCATGCTTGCGCTGGCCAGGCTGGAGGACCTTGCCGAAGGGCCGGTCGGCCTCCTGGCGACCGTGGGGATCGATCTTCTGATCGACGGGCTGGTGCTCGGGATCGCGTTTGCAGCCGGTTCGACCGCCGGGATACTTCTCGCCGCCGCGCTCACCCTTGAAGTCCTGTTCCTGAGCGTCAGCACCGCGATCGGTCTGGCCGCGCGCGTGCGCTCCGCCGCGCGGGTGGTGGTCATGACGGCTGGGGTCGTCCTGCTCCTGCCGCTCGGCGTGCTGATGGCCGCGCCCGTGGAATACGCCTCCGAGCCCGTGAAGACGGGGCTCTTCGCCTTCGGGCTCGTGGCATTGCTCTATCTCGTCACCGAGGAGTTGCTGGTCGAGGCGCACGAACAGGTCGAGGACACGCCCTGGATCACAGCGCTGTTCTTTCTGGGCTTCCTGGTGCTTCTCGTGCTTCAGGAAGCCGTCGGTTGAGGGGGCGGTCCGGACCGAGGCGGGCAGATGGCTCCCGTCCTGAGAGGTTCAAGATGGGCGAGCGGTGATTGGCCACGCTCCGAAATGGGCTATGGGAAACCGGATGCGATCCGTTCAGCGAGATTCGTCAATGAATCGACCGACGGGCTGGCCCTGATGGCGGCGGTGGCCGGGTGCATCCCTTGCCGCGTCGAGAAGGAACCTGGCGCTGCAGCCGGGCTCTCCGAGGCCAATCGGACCCCATGGGCTCGCCTCCCGTTCGATGCGGTGGCTCGATGAGCCGGGACGTGCAGCCGGGGCTTCTGACGGGGCTCTGCTACGCGGCCATGATGTGCCTGGCGATCGGGATCAATCTTCTCCCGGTCTTTCTCACGAGCATCGATGCCAGTTTCGGTGGCGGTGACGCGCTGGGCCAGGAGGAGCTGGGACGGTTGGGCGCGGCGGCATTTGCCGGTTTGGTGGCGGGAATCCTGATGACCGGGACGCTGGCCGATCGGTTCGGGGCCAAGCCGTTCGTCCTGCTCGCCAACGTCCTGACCGTCGTGGGACTGGTTGGGATGGCGTCGTCGCCGACGTTTTCGGTGCTGTTGATCATGGTATTCGTGGTCGGGCTCGGCGCGGGAATGCTCGACATGATCCTGAGCCCGGTGGTGGCGGCCCTGAATCCGGAGCGGCGCATCGCAGCCATGAACTGGCTGCACTCGTTTTATCCCGTCGGCGCCGTGGTGACGATCTTAATAGGCACGACGGCGCTAGCCTTCGGTATCGGCTGGCGCATGGTGTGCGCGGTGGTCGTGATCCTGCCGCTCGGACTGGTCCTGGCGTTCCTGCCGATGCGCTTTCCGCGCATGGTCACCGACAGGGGCCGTACGCCGATGACAGCCCTGTTTGCGACGCCCTGGTTCCTGGTGGCGCTGGCCGTGATCTTCCTGGGGGGAGCGACCGAGCTTGGCATGGCGCAGTGGTTGCCGGCTTATGCAGAGACGGCGCTGGGGTTCTCTCCGACCTTGGCAGGCGTCGGGCTGCTGCTTTTTTCGATTGCCATGGCGCTGGGGCGCATGGTCGTCGGCATGCTGGAAGGCCGGGCAAACGCCTATGCCGTCCTGATCGTCGGCGGCGCGCTTTCGGTCCTGTTGTTTCTCCTGGGAGCGTTCCTGGGCAATCCCTACTGGGCCCTCGCGGCATGTGTTGCGGCCGGGTTCACCGGCAGCAGTCTCTGGCCCACCATGCTCGCCGTGGCGGCGGATCGTTACCCGGATGGCGGCGCCAGCATGTTCGCCGTGCTGGCGGCGTTCGGCAACGCCGGTGGGATCCTCATGCCGTGGGTCATCGGCGCCGTGGGTGATGCCCACGACCTGCACTGGGGGCTGGCGACGTCGGCAATCGCCCCCTTCCTCATGCTGCCGATGGTCTGGCTGCTGTTTCGCCGAGGGGCGCGTCCTTCGACCTCATCTGGTGGGTAAGTTGAATCTCCCGGCCAGCTTCCGGGCCAGCCTGGCGCCGCTGTGCAGGGCCCCCTCCATGTAGCCGGTGAACAGGAGGCTGGTGTACTCGCCGGCGAAGAACAGACGGTTTTCGAAGCCCGCTTCGAGGTTGGGATAGATGGACGTAACCTCTCCCACGGCTGGGCAGCTGTAGCCGCACTGCGTCCACTTCTCGTTCGGCCAGCCCATGAACATGGTTCGCTCCACGTGGGCGGAATAGCCGGGGTAGATCGCTTCCAGATAGGCCTTCATTTCTTCGTCGCGGGACGCCGGTTCGAAATCGAGGCAATCCTGTGCCGCCTGTCCGCCGGAGAAGACGCTCAGACAGGCGGGCTGCTCGACCGTCCCGCCCTGTCCGTCGGTCCCTTCCCAGGTCTCGCCGACAGGAGTGTCGGTCAACGAGTTGGGCTGGACACCGCTCTGCCGCCAGAACGGTCGGGAGACGCGGGAGAGATATTTGACGGCCGGACCGGTGGTCGGCTGGACACCTGCGGGCAGAACCGGATCCGTCTCGAACGTCTCCCAGGCGCTCGGCGGAACGGTCAGGACCACCGCATCTCCCTCGACCGTCTGCCCGTCAGCCCGATCCACGGCAGCGCCGGAACCGGTGAGGCGAATACGGGCGACGGGTGCCCCCAGATGAACGCGGTCCTGGCCGATCGCCTCGGCGAGTTTGAAGGCCAGTGTCTGGTTTCCACCGATACAGCGGTAAACCTCCGAATCCAGCCAGAACCGTTCATGGCCACCGCCGGCAATGGCTGAAATCGCTCCCAGATAGCTGTCCCGCTCCGGCCACGACGCGTTGTCGTTGGCCAGAAGGGTCAGCGCGGCATGCCGTGCGGCGTCGTCCACCGGCCATGACGCGAAGGCGCTCGCCACGCTGGTGCTGTCCAAGCGGGCGGCGTTCGGCGTTTTCCAGGGCGCGTCGAGGGTCACCGTCCGGGCGTCGGCGTTCATGCGGTCCAAGGTCTGCTGAAGGCGATCCCACAGCGACACGAGATCCGCGCCTTCATAGCGCCTTCCGTTCAGGAGGATGGGTGCAGCCTCTTCCTCAAGCTCGGTGACGTCCCGGAATTCCAGCCCGAAAAGCTCGCTGTAGGCCATCCAGTTCGGGTGATTGGACCCGATCAGCTCCGCGCCGCCTTCGACCACGCGTCCCTCGATGAAACCGTCCAGCGACAGGACACGGCCGCCGACGCGGTTGCGGGCTTCAAGCACGGTAACCCGGGCGCCGGCCTGGAGAAGCTGAAAGGCGCAACTCAGTCCGGCGAATCCCGCGCCGATGACGATGACATGCGGCGCGGCACCGGCGGCCCTGGCAAGCGGGCCCGCGACCATCAATCCGCTGCTCGCCAGCGCCCCTTTCAGGAACTGGCGCCGGCTGGGCCCACTGGGGGCCGCGCCGACCCGCCGGGCGATGCTGCCCAGAAGGCCCGGCCTCATCGACCTGCCTCCGGAAGGGTCGACAGCCAATCCACCGCATCCTGAAGGGAGGGGAAGACCCCCGATGCCTGCGCGGCGATCTCCGGAGTTGCCGGCAGCAGATCGGGAATGAGGGCCACGGACATGCCGGCAGCGCGGGCGGCCAGGACGCCGCTGTGGGCATCCTCGAAGACAAGACAGGCCGCCGGCGGATGCGCCAGGACCTCCGCGACCCTGAGAAAGGTCTCGGGATCGGGCTTGCCGCGGCTGATCTGATCGCCGCCCACCACGACGGCGAACCGGTCGAGCATGGCGTGGCGCTTCAGGCGATCGCGGGCTTCATCCGTCCTGGTCGAGGTGCCGATGCCGCAGGGTACATTTCTCCGCGCCGCCCAGTCGAGAGCCGCGTGCACCCCGGGCTTGAGCGGAATGCCCTCGGCTTCGACAATGGCCTCGTATCGGGTTCGGGCATCGTCGCGAAACCGATCCAGCGGGAATTGGTCCCCGAACGTCTGAACCAGACGTTTCTCGCAGTCGGCAATGGTGATGCCGATCAGGGTCATGAAGATCTCGTCGGTCAGATCGAATCCCAGCTCCGAGGCGGCCGCCGCCCACGATCGCTTGTAGACCCCCTCGGTATCCAGAAGCAGTCCGTCCATGTCGAAGATGAGTGCTTCGGGCTGCTGCTTCATGATTGCGTCTCCGCGGTGAACCCGCCGAATTCCGGAGCTTCGTCCGGTTCGATGTCGTGAAAGATGTCCACCTCGGGATCGGCGAAGAAATTGTCCGTCTCCTCGTCGCACCATGTGCTGACCTCGCCGATGAGCGTATCGGGAGCGGAGGGGGCGAACTCGTGCCAGATCCCGGGCACGAGGGTAATGCGCTCGCCGGGGTTCAGAACGAATGCCTCGCCGCACGCGATGGTGCGCTCCTGCCCGTTGATCTGAACGCGAACCGACCCGGCGGCGGACTGCTTCAACGGGTTTTCGGCCCAGAGGGTCATCCGCAGACGGCCGGATCGGCAGACGATGTCTTCCTTCTTCTTTCCGTGCGTATGGGTGGGCGTGACCATGTCCGGCCGGGCGTACATGATCTTCTCGCAATACTCCGGCTCGTTCGCGAGCAACACTTCGACCAGCCCGGCGGACTGGTAGTCGCCGAGACCGAAATCGGTCGCGGCCCATTGTGGATCGGGCGGCAGCGCCCAGTTCATCCGCTGGAAGCATGCGGCCGCCTCGCGGCACAGCAAATTGACCTCGCTCTGCTTCATGTCAATTTGCTCCCTTGTCCGCTTTCAGCTGCTTCAGAGCCTGTTTCGCGGACACGCCGTCATGCAGGATTGCCTGCAGCGACCGCGTCATGGCCGCCGGATTGTCGTGCTGGATCACGTTGCGGCCGTAGATCAGTCCGGCCACGCCCTGAGCCACCAGGCGTTCGGTATGCTCCAGGACCTCCAGGTCCGACGCCTTGCTGCCGCCCCGGACGGTGACGGGAACGCCCGAGGCCGCTTCGACCACGAGATGGAAGTCTTCCTCGGGTTCGGTGGAATCGGTCTTTATGATGTCGGCACCCAGCTCGGCCGCCATGCGGGCCAGGGTGGTCACGCGTTCAGGGGAGTCATCGCCGACATAGCCGGCATTTGTCTTCTTGAAGGACAGGGGCTCGATGCCCAGCGGCATGCCGAAGCGGTCGCAGTCGTTCTTCACACGAAGAACGTTCTCGACGCACTGGTTCAGCATTTCGGGATGGCCGTCGATGTCGAGGAGGTTGAGCAGGATGCAGGCGGCATCCAGGCGCAGAGCGATCTCCACCGCATTGTCGAAAACGCGGCAATGCAGGTGCGAGGCGGGCAACTCGTTGTTGTAGAAATTGGCGGGATCGACCCGCAGCATCAATCCGGGCTTGGACCGGCCTGGCAGGCGTTGAAGGTGCGGGGCCTCCCCGACGGACAGCAGGACACCATCCGCTCCTGCATCGGCGACCGTCCCGACAATTTTCGGCATGTCCTCAATGCCCGGAAGAAAGGCCGTGTTGTTGAACAGCGCGTGGTCAATCGCGACGATCAGGCTTCTCTGTGAGGCCGGATTGAAGAGCCTCTGTAGACGAAATTTTTCCATTTTGTTCTCCGATTTTCCAAAAAATTCCGCGAATATTTGAAAAGCGTCGAATCCATAATGATAATCTTCATCTACTTTGTGAAGTTACATAAGTGTAATTGTTCCTGTAAGCGAGTTCGACAGTGTAGGCGTGTGGGGCGGTGATGTTCTTCTGCCTCCCGACTTCCGGTCCGGCAGGCCGATCCAAGAGGGTGGCTGGCCTCGTCGCGCGGCCGGGCGGCTGCACGACCGTCGATCTGCCGCGCAGGTCAAATGGACGAGACAAGCGCCCTCGGGGCGCGGTTCCCTGCGCCGGTCACGCGGTCGCTGTCAGGACGCGATCGGGCCAGCCAGTGGGCAACCGGAGGTTCGGGTCGACGGCGATGTCAATGACATCAGCAATGTCGGGAGGGTGCTGTGGAGGCTGTGGTGCCGGTTGAGGGACTCGAACCCCCGACCTTCGGTTTACAAAACCGCTGCTCTACCAGCTGAGCTAAACCGGCAGCACGGCTGGCTTCGGAGCCAGCGCGGATCGACCGGTCGCAACCGGTCAACCGGCAAGGCTCCTAGCACAGGCAAGCCGGGAATGCACGATGCAGAAACGGGGGTGCCGATGCTGCCGTCGCGTTTCTGCACAAGCCGCGATGAGGGGGGCGCTGTCTGGCCGCCGTGAGGCTCCGCGAAACCGTCAGTCGAGAAGCCGGCTTCCGGCGTATAGCGCCAGCACGCAGGCGTTGGAGACGTTGAGCGACTTGATCGGCCCGGGCACGTCGAGGCGGACAGTGTGGTCGCAGGCCGCCTTCACGCCGGGCCGCACGCCCTTGCCCTCGGCGCCCAGGACGAGGGCAAGCTTGGTGGCCCGCGGTGCTTCCTCGATGGGCGCGTCGCCATCGGAATCCAGCGCCAGCCGCAGGAAGCCGTCTTCGCCGAGGCTTTCCAGCGTGCGCGCCAGGTTGACCACCGTCAGCACCTTCAGCATGTCCAGTGCGCCGGACGCGGCCTTTGCCATGACGCCGCTTTCCACCGGGCTGTGACGGGTGGTGGTGATCACCGCGTCGGCGCCCAGCGCTGTGGCGGAGCGCAGGATGGCGCCGACATTGTGCGGATCGGTGATCTGGTCGAGAAGCACGACCAGCCTCGCCTCGCCGAGATCCTTCAGGTCGCCCGGCGGCAGCGGATCGGTTTCAAGCGCCACGCCCTGGTGCACGGCGTCCTGGCCGACGATCCGCGAAAGGGCACGGGGATCGAGAATCTCCGCGTCGGAGACCGGTGCGCCGACCTGTTCTTCCAGACGGGAGAGCGCGTTGCGGGTAACGAGCAGCCTGCGCCGGACGCGCGCCGGGTTGGCCAGCGCGGCCGCCACCGTGTGAAAGCCGTAGAGCCAGACCGGGCCCGTCGGCTCGCGGGACCCGGAGCGGGGCGGGTAGGCGCGGTTCGGCTTCTTGCTCATGCGGGCTCGACCGGTTCGGGGGTGAATGGGCGGCTTTTTGCCGCGCGCCCCGCAGGGCGGACCTTCCGTTATCGGCTCTGCCGGCAGGTCGCAAGCGGCGACGGCCGGCGGCCCCGGCTGGGGATGGTTGGGGAGAGTGACTTGCGGCCGTTGACAGGGGCGGACGGCATCGCCATAACACCGCCCTCGACGGTCATCGCACCGTCATCGACGCCCGGCCGGTTCCGGCAGGTGGCGTTTCCCGTGGAGGGGTGCCCGAGTGGTTAAAGGGGGCGGACTGTAAATCCGCTGGCTTAGCCTACGTTGGTTCGAATCCAACCCCCTCCACCACCCTTCGCGCCAAGGCGCTATGGGTGGCTCTGCCAGGCGTAGCGCCTTGGCGCGAAGGGTGTCGCCCGAAGCTCGCTTGCGAGCGTAGGGGGACCGGATCTACCAGCTTCCTTCCTCTCTCCTTGCGGTTGCTACTTCGCTTCCTGTTTGCTCGAACGGGCTTGGCCAAGGCGTTTCTTTACGCAATAGCGCCGGCATTGTTGGCGTATGATGCCGCTAAAGGATCCTTACGCGACACTGGCCATTCGTGTTGTCGGGCTTGAACGAACCCATGGCGCCACAGAGCCATCGGAGGAGCGGATGTTCTACGTCTATCTTCTCAGAAGCGAACGCGACCCCCGGCAGCGCTATGTCGGTTACACCGGCGATCTCAAGCGCAGGATCGGCGTCCACAACGATGGTGGATCGCCGCACACGGCGAAATACAAGCCTTGGACATTGGTCGCCTACCAAGCCTTCTCCGAAAAAGATAAGGCGCAGGCCTTCGAGAGATATCTGAAGACAGGTTCCGGTCAGGCGTTCGCGAACAAGCGGCTCTGGTAGAGTGCTGTCATGCCCGTCAGATCCCTTCGGGCACGCCATCTGAACGGTGCATGCGCGCGAGTTCGGTCCTTTAACCGCAAAGCCGGATGGCGAACCGGTTGCCCCTTCGCCGGTTTCTGCTCTCGGTTACACCATTCGGGGACGTAAAACCGGTCCCCACTTGTTCTGCCCCTTCTTCAGCGCTCGCTCCACACGGCCAGCACGTTGCCGGCGGGATCGGTGAAGTGGAAGCGCCGGCCACCGGGGAACGCAAAGATCTCCCGCACGATGCGGCCACCGGCCGCCTCGACGGCTGCCTGCGTCGCCTCCAGATCGTCGGAATAGAGCACCGGCAGCGGCTTCGGCGGTTCGCTGTCCGGGTTCCCGTCGAAGCCGCCGTCCAGGCCTTCGTCGAAGGCCGAGTAGGACGGGCCATAATCGGTGAAACTCCAGCCAAACGCGCCAGCGTAGAAGGACTTGACCAGGTCGATGGTGCCGTGGCCGGCGGGCAGTTCCAGATAGTCGAGCTTACCGGTCTCGCGCATGGCGGCCTCCCGTTTGTTCCTTATATGTTCTAGTCCGGTCCCTGCAATTCCGCAAGCCGGCCGGGAAAGGCGATCTCGCGGATTGTAGTGCGCGCCGAGATTCGCTATCTGAGCCGCACGGAACGGGCGGGTGTAGCTCAATGGTAGAGCAGCAGCCTTCCAAGCTGACGACGAGGGTTCGATTCCCTTCACCCGCTCCACTCCCCACGCGGCGCCTCTCGAATTCTGGCGAGGCCGCGCCGATCTTGACGAGACGGCCGCTACAGGGCACGCGTTTCGCGACAGTTTCATTCCCGAGTTCAGAGAAGAAGCAGGGGCATCGCCGATGGCGAAGGAAAAGTTTTCGCGCAACAAGCCGCACGTGAACATTGGCACGATTGGCCACGTTGACCACGGCAAGACGTCGCTGACGGCGGCGATCACGAAGGTTCTGGCGGAAGCCGGCGGCGCGACGTTCAAGGCGTACGACCAGATCGACGCTGCGCCGGAAGAGAAGGCGCGCGGCATCACGATCTCGACGGCGCACGTGGAGTACGAGACGGAGAACCGTCACTACGCGCACGTCGACTGCCCCGGCCACGCCGACTACGTGAAGAACATGATCACGGGCGCGGCGCAGATGGACGGCGCGATCCTGGTGTGTTCGGCGGCCGACGGCCCGATGCCGCAGACCCGCGAGCACATCCTGCTTGCGCGCCAGGTTGGCGTTCCGGCGATCGTGGTCTTCCTGAACAAGTGCGACATGGTCGACGACGAGGAGCTGCTGGAGCTTGTCGAGCTCGAGGTTCGCGAGCTGCTGTCGTCCTACGACTTCCCCGGCGACGACATTCCGATCGTGAAGGGGTCGGCGCTGGTGGCGCTTGAGAATGGCGATGCCAAGCTCGGCCACGACGCGATCCTGGAGCTGATGAAGGAAGTCGACGCCTACATCCCGACGCCTGAGCGTCCGGTCGACGGCGCGTTCCTGATGCCGATCGAGGACGTGTTCTCGATCTCCGGCCGCGGCACGGTTGTGACCGGTCGCGTCGAGCGTGGCATCGTGAAGGTGGGCGAGGAAGTCGAGATCGTCGGCATCACGGACACCAAGAAGACGACGGTGACCGGCGTGGAGATGTTCCGCAAGCTGCTGGACCAGGGCCAGGCTGGCGACAACATCGGCGCGCTTCTGCGCGGCATCGACCGCGAGAACGTCGAGCGCGGCCAGGTGCTGTGCAAGCCGGGCTCGGTGACGCCGCACCGCAAGTTCAAGGCTGAGGCTTACATCCTGACGAAGGAAGAGGGTGGCCGCCACACGCCGTTCTTCACGAACTACCGGCCGCAGTTCTACTTCCGCACGACGGACGTGACGGGCGTGGTGACGCTTCCGGACGGCACCGA
>NZ_KB894573.1:15744-498185 GCF_000374525.1 Amorphus coralli DSM 19760 | reverse complement strand
TTCGCCTTCGGCGCCTCCTACCAGGCGGAGATCCGCGACAACCTCACCGGCCACACCTTCTCCGCCGAAGCCTCCTTCCGCTTCTGAGCGGCAAGGCGGACCGCTCTCTCAGCCGTCGATCCCGGTCTTAGTCATGGCGAAGCGGCGCAGCCGCTCGCCGTTGCGCTCCACTTCCTGCTCTTCGACGAAGGTGAAGCCGCACCGGGCGAAGACCGGCGCGGCCACCAGGCTTGCCTCGACCGTCAGCGTCGTTGCCCCTCGGCCGGCAAGATCGGTTACGGCATGCTCGACGAGCGTCCGGGCGACGCCACGGCCGGCATAGACCGGAGAGGCGAACAGGAGATCGATGTGACCGTTCGGCTCGTAGCCGACGAAGCCGGCAATTTCCCCCTCGATTTCGGCGATCCGCATGATCAACGCCGCGTAACGCGCACTCCAGCCGTCGATGTCGGCATCGTCCGGTGCCCACGCGGCAAGTTGTGCGTCGCTGTAGCGGGCGCGGCCGAGTGTGCGCACCGACCTTGTAAACAGTGCCACCAGCGCGGGCGTGTCGGCCGGCGTTGCGTCTCTCACGATCATGCCTTCGCTCTCCGTCACGGATCCGGAACCGTGGCCACGCTTATGCGCTTTGCCTGACAGGAACGCCACCTGCGAGGAGGAAGGGGACCCAGATGGACGGATTGAGCGTCAATTTCGGTCAGACGACGTGGAAGCCCTGGGAAGACCCGGTCAACGGACGCGACGAGCGCGTGTCCTGGACCACCGTGTTTCCGAGGGACCTGAGCCCGGTGGTCGGCATCGCCGACATCGATCCCGGGGGCGCCTTGCCCTTCCATCATCACGAGCCGGCAGAAGTCTATCACGTCATCGAGGGGGAGGGCGAAGTCGAGATCGACGGCAAGGTGCACCGGCTGGCGGTGGGCTCGACGGCCTACGTGCCGGGCGGTTGCTGGCACGAGACCCGGAACACGGGTTCAGGCCCGATGCGCATTCTCTATTTCTTTCCAGAGGCGCGGTTCGATGACGTGGTCTACCACTTCGAATGAGCCCGGAGGGTCAGGGCAAACGTCCCACCGCGATCATCAGCGGTGTGCCGTCCACCGGGTTGGCCACCACCTTGGCATCGACCCCAAAGACCGCGCCGATCGCCTCCGGCGTCACCGTGGTGCCGGGTGGCCCTTCCGCGACGATCTCGCCGGCCTTCATCATCACGATCCGATCGGCATAGCGGGCGGCTTGGTTCAGGTCGTGGAGCACCGCCACAACGGTGGCACCGCGTTCGCGGACGAGGCTTTTCAGCAGGTCCAGAACGTCGAGCTGGTGGGCGAGATCCAGGTAGGTGGTCGGTTCGTCGAGGAGCAGCGTGGCTGATTTCTGGGCGAGCGTCATGGCGATCCAGGCGCGCTGCTTCTGGCCGCCGGACAGGCTGTCGAGGCTGCGGTCGCGCAAGGTTTCAAGGCCGGTCAGGGCAAGCGCCTCCTCGCACGCGGCCCCGTCGGCCGGCGACCAGCGCCCGAACAGGGCGCGGTGCGGATAGCGGCCCTGGCGAACGAGGTCGATTACCGCCAGTCCTTCCGGCGCCTCCGGGGCTTGCGGCAGGATGCCGACCTGGCGGGCCACCTCTTTCGTCGACTGGGAGGCGATCGCCCGGCCGTCCAGGAGGACGGCGCCGTCGGCGAGGGGCAGCAGACGGGCGATGGCGCGCAGGAGCGTGGACTTGCCGCAGCCGTTCGGGCCGATGAGCGCGGTGAACGTGCCGCGTGCGATCGCGAGGTCGAGACCTTCGATCACGGGGGCGCCCGGATAGCCTGTCGAGACGGCCCTGGCTTCGAGCGCAGGGTCCGTGCGGGTGTCAGGCCGCGACATGACGGCGTCTCCACAGCAGGAAGGCGAAGAAGGGGGCACCGATGAGCGTGGTCACGAGCCCGGCGGGAAGCTGTGCCGGGGCGATCACCGACCGCCCGATCAAATCCGCGGCGAGAACCAGGACACCGCCAGCGAGGGCCGCGGCCGGCAGGAGCCGGTGGTGCCTGTGGCCGACGAGCCGCCGCGCCATGTGGGGAGCGATCAGACCGACGAAGCCGATCAGCCCGGCCGCCGCCACCGCTGCCGCCGAGATGAGGCTGCACAGCAGGATCGCCAGCGCCACCACCAGATGCACGCGCTGCCCGAGCCCGCGGGCGGAGTACGTGCCGAAGCCGGCCAGGTCGAGATCGCGGCTTGCCAGCAGTGCCAACGCCATCGGGGCCACGAACCATGCTGCCAGAACCTGCACCTTTTCCCAGCGCGCGTCGTAGATGCTGCCGGCCAACCAGACCTGGGCGCGCTGCACCGCGCTGATCTCGCCGAAGGCGGAGACGAAGCCGATGGCCGCGCCCGCCAGCGCCGACAGGCCGATCCCGATCAGGATGATGCGGATCGACGAGGCGCCATTGCGCCAGGAGAGCCCGTAGATCGTCAGCGCCATGGCAAGCGCTCCGGCGAACGCGGCCCATGGGATCAGGTGTGGTTCGGTCGTCTCGTATCCGACGATGAGGATCATGGCCGCGAGCGCCGCGCCGCTGTTGATGCCGAGGAGGCCCGGCTCGGCCAGCGGATTGCGCATCACCGTCTGGGTGATGGCGCCCGCGATTCCCAGACCAGCACCGACCAGCAGCGCCAGCAGGGCCCTCGGCAGGCGGACGGTGTGGACGATCAGCGTCGCTGTCGGGCTGGCGTCGTCGCTGCCGGCGAGTGCGCCTGCCACGTCGGCCAGAGACAGCGGCTGGTCGCCCTGGATCAGTGAAAGACCGAAAAGGACGAAGGCCGCGAGGGCGAGGAGAACGTGCGCGCGGGTCATCGCGACCGACCGATCCGGTAGCGGGCCAGGTAGACGAAGAACGGGGCTCCGATGAGCGCCATGGTGATGCCGACCGGCAGCTCTCGCTCGGGCAGGAGGCTGCGTGCCAGCGCATCCGAGCCCGTGACCAGCAATGCCCCGCCGACCGCGCAGAAGGGCAGAATCCAGCGATAGTCGAGCCCGGTGAGAAGACGGACCGCGTGGGGAACGACGAGGCCGACGAAGCCGATCGGTCCGGCCACCGCAACCGCGCTGCCGGCCAGAAGCACCACCGTCACGGCGGCGACGGCCCGCCACAGCACCAGGTTCTGGCCGACGGTACGGGCCACGTCGGCACCGAGGCTCAGGGTGGTGATCTGGCGTCGCGTGAGCATCGCAGCCGCCAATCCGGCGAGGATGTAGGGCGAGACGCTGGCAATCGTGGTCATCGAGCGGCCGGCGAGCGAGCCGACAGACCAGAACCGGATCGCGTCGAGCGTCGTCTTGTCGAAGATCAGGACGGCAGAGGTCAGCGAGGCGACGAAGGCAGAGACGATGGCGCCGGCAAGCGCCAGCTTGACCGGGGTCGCGCCGGTCACTCCCATGGAGCCGAGCGAATAGACGATGGTCGCTGCCACGGCCGCGCCGGCGAAAGCAGCCCAGACATAGGTGCTGGTTGGAAGGGGCGGCCACAGGGTCAGCGCCATCACCACGCCGAAGGAGGCTCCGGCGTTCACGCCGAGCAGTCCGGGCGAGGCCAGCGGGTTGTTGGTCACGGCCTGCATGATGGCCCCGGCAACGGCCAGCGCTGCGCCTGCGATAATGCCTGCAAGCACGCGCGGCACGCGCACGGTCGCGATCACCAGGTGATCATGGGAGGCATCGAAGCGGGTGACCGCCGCGATGATGTCGGACGCCGGGATCCGCGTCGGACCGATGGTGACCGCCCACATCGCGGTCAGGGCGAGGCCGGCCGTCAGGACGGCAAGAGCTGCGGCGCGCGGGTCGATGGGCAGGGTTTGGTGCGGCCTCGACCCGGCCGGCAGTGGCCGGTCCAGCTTCATGGTCCGCGGACGATGTAGCGTTCGATGTCGTCCAGCACCCGATGGGCCGATGTCACCCCGCTGAACTCCATCCAGGTGGCGGCGTCGACGCGGTGCACGTTGCCGGATTTCACCGCCGGAAGCATCTGCCACAGCGGATTGGCGAGCACCTCGTCGTGGCGTCCGCTGGTATCGGAATCGTTCGCCCCGCCGACGATATAGAGCAGGATGTCGCCGGAAAGCGCGGACAGGTCCTCCAGATCGGGCCGCTTGAGGCGCGGACCGGTGCCGTCCGATGTCTCGTAGGGCGTGCGGTGCACGCCGGCCTCGCGTAACACCAGAAACGGGCCATAGGAGTTGGGCGCGTCGAGGTAGACCTGGAAATCCCAGCCGGTGATGCGGATCACCGAAACCGCGACCTCCGGCACCGACGCCCTGACCTCGGCCACCCGCGTCTCGTAGCCTGCCAGCAGCTCCTCGGCCCTTTCGCTCCGGCCGGTGATCTCGGCAAGAAGCCGATAGAAGTCTTTCCAGTTCTGCGACGTGTTCAGGACCGTCGGAGCGATGCCTGACAGCATTTCCTGCACACCCGTCCCGACAAAGCCGGAGCCCAGGATCAGGTCCGGCTCGAGCGCGATGATGGTCTCCAGGCTGGGTTCGGTGAACCCGCCGAGGTCTGTGACCGAACGGGCTTCCGCTTCGGCCTGGAGTACCTTGTCGCTCATTCCGAACAGCGGGGCGCCGACGACCGGAAGATCCAGCTCAAGCGACATTCCGAGACTGTAGGTCGGATCAAGGACAACGATCCGTTTGGGTTCCTCCGGAACGCAGATCGGCCCGCCGACGACGTTTCCGTCGTCGACGAGCCGTCCGTCGCATGCCCATGCCCCACAGGCAGCGATGGACAGGAGTGCGCTGAGCGCCAGTCTTGCCAGCATGAACGCTCCGTCAGTAGCGCGCGCTGACCCGGAGACCGAAGAAGCGGCCCTCGCCGATCGTCGCCTCGTTCCCGGTTTCGGAGATGCTGGTCAGGTAGTCCTCGTCGAGGAGGTTGCGCGCGAACAGCGAGACCATGGCGTAGCGCGTCTCGTAGCCGATCTGGGCGTTGACCAGCGTGTGCGCGTCGACAAACTGATCCGGCGAATTGTCCAGATCGGCGGCGCTGTAATAGCCGTCCGTGTAGGTCACGTCGGCGGCGGCGAAGAAGCCGGAATGATGGCGCCAGACGCCGCCGATCGCGGCGGTGACGGCCGGCGATTCCGGGAATTCCTTGCCTTCCAGATTGCCGGCGGTGGTGATGCCCTCGTCGAACTCGGTCTTCAGAAGGCCGAGGGTGGAGAAGAGTTCCAGCGAGGCAAAGGGCCTGTACCGGACCTCGAACTCGGCGCCGTAGGCGTGTGAGCGGGCAGAGTTCTCGGTGATGGTCTGACCCGGGAAATTCGGATTGTAGGTCAGGATCTGCTGGTTCTCGTAGTCGTAGTAGAAGGCGTTGGCGTTGAAGGCGACCTTGTCCTCCGCCCAGCGCGACCGATAGGCAACCTCGTAGGACCAGAGAAACTCCGGATCGACCTCGTTGATGGTGGTCGAGCCAGGGACGGCCTCGGCGAAGCCGGCCCGGTAGCCGCGGCTGGCGGTGAAGCCGAGGATCTGGTCCTCGGTGAGGTCGAAGGCAATGCCGATTTTCGGCAGGAAGACGGTGTTGGTGACCGAGGTGTCCTCGTCGAGCGGCCCGTAGGCCGGCTCGGGCACGCAGCCCAGGAAGAAGCACTGCAGGATGTTCAGCTGGGTCTGGTCGAGATCGAGGGCGGTGCCCGTGTAATCCGACGACACCGTATCCTGCAGGATGCGGCCACCGCCCAGCAGCGTCACCCGGTCCAGGACCTCGTAGCGCAGGTCGGCGTAGGCCGCGAACGAGCTCGTCTCGTTGGTCGCATCGAGTTTCTGGATGCTGGCCGACGGGATGCCGTAAGAGGCAAACGCGTTGGTGTCGATGGACGAATTCAGGTCTGTTTGGAACTTGCCGGCGAAGAAGCCGACGACGCCCGACACGGGAACGCCGGGATTGTCGTAGGCCAGCTGGATGTCCTGGGACAGGTCGTGCTCGTCGCGGGTGTCGGAGCGGTCGAAGGACGAGCCCGTGGGCGAGTTGATCGACACGTTCGCGTCGTTGAAGGCGGTAATCGACTTCAGCGAGAGGCTCGGCGTGAAGTCGTAGCCGAGCTCGGCGATGTAGCGGTTCACATAGGTGTCGCGGAACTCCGCGGCGGTGTTGGTCGGATCGGAGTAGACGCGGTCGAAATAGTCCGGTCCGCTGACTGCGTTCCACGACGGCTTGTCGTGGGTGCGGCTGACGGTGAACAGGGCGCTCAGCTCGGGGATCGCATCCGGCTCGATCAGGATCTTGCCGCGGATTTCCTCGAACTCGTCGTCTCCGAGCGAGGCGAGATCGGCCTGCGTGTAATCGATGTCGGCGCTCTTGCGGAACGCTTGGCCGGCGATGCGGATCGCCACCTGGTCCTGGACGATCGGAGTGGAGACCGCGAAGGCGCCGTTCAGATAGTCGAGGTTGCCAATCTGGCCGTCGACGATCGCTTCAGGAGTCCAGGTCGGATCCTTTGTCTCCACGATCACGGTGCCGCCGAGCGAATTGCGGCCCTGCAGCGTCGACTGCGGTCCGCGCAGGACTTCGATCTGTTCAACGTCCCAGACGCCCCGGCTGCCCCGCCGGGTGGCCTCGACGCCCTGCATGGCGCCATCCACCATCACCGAAATAACCGGCGCCGACCGGCTTGGCTGGGTCACGCCTTCCGCGTTGAGGCCTCGGATCGAGAAGCTGTTGTTGCCGCTCGCGGTCTGGGTGGCCGTGACGTTCGCCATCCGGCTGACGGCCTGGTCAAACGTGGTGTCGTTGAAGTCGCTCAGCTCCTGGGCCGTGGCAACGCCGACGCTGGCATAGGTGCGGAACACGTCGCGCGGCAACTTCTCGCCGGCGATGGTGATTGGCTCCAGCGCGATGAACTCGCCGGAGTCCGCACTGGCGGTCGTTGCCGCATCGCCGGGCAGGGCGCTGGCCAGCCGGACGGTGCGCGGGCCGGTGAAGGTGTAGCGCAGCGACGTGCCCGAGGTCAGGGCGTTCAGCGCCTCTTCAGACGTATAGGCGCCGGTCAGGCCGGACGTGGTCACGCCGTCGACGAGCTGGCTGTCGGCGACGATCTGGAGCCCGGTCTGGGCGGCCAGCTGGTTGAGCGCCGTGGACAGCGGGCCGGGGGAAATGGCGAGCGTCGAGCGTTCTGCCTGGGCCTGCGCGGTAAGCGGGAGGGCCGTTGCCGTCGCGGCAAGGGTGGCCGCGGCCAGGGTTGCTCCGAGAGCCCGGGCGGGCAGCCTTCTGGTCCGTCCGGATCCGGTCGATCGATCGCTCATACACTGTCCCCACTGAGTTTGACGCGCCTGATCGGCAGCGGCTTGCGCGCTGCTCTTGGTTGGGGGACGAACGAGATCCGCTGCCGGGGCCTGCCTCCGGCAAATAAATATGAGTTTTTCTGTCCAGATTAATAGACGACGGTCAGGAAGGCGCCTGCACTCGCCGTTCTGAGCCCTAGCGCGGCGGTCAGGTCGACCAGCGCGTTGTCCGGATCTGAGAGGTCGAGGGAGCCGGTGAGGCGGCGGTCGGCAATGCTCTCGCTGGCAATCACGATCCGGCCCGGCAGGCGCCGGGAAAGATTCGCCACCACCCACCGGAACGACCGATCCTCGAACACCAGCCGTCCGGAGCGCCAAGTGGCCTCCGTGCCCGATGCGACCCTGTCGACCGATTCCATTGCCCCGTCGCTTACCCGCGCCCGCATCTGGGGGGTGAGCAGAACCGCGCTGCCGTTTTCCGCGCGCACCCGAACCCGGCCTTCCGCGACGGTGACTTCGGTCTCCCCGGGCATGCGGTTCACGTCGAACACAGTTCCGACCACGGTGATCCGCTCACCGCCAGCCTCGACGACGAAGGGCCGCTCCGGGTCGGACGCCACGTCGAACCACGCCTCGCCCCGCAGCAGTCGCACGGTGCGGGTTCTGTCGCCGATGTCGAAGGCGATCGCGCTGTCGGCATTGAGCTGGATGGTGGATCCGTCCTCAAGCCGCACGACGGGCGTCTCGTGATGGCCGGACAGCGCGTCAGCCCTCAGCCGCATCGGGCCATCGGTCCACAGGAAGAGCCCGCCAAGAAGTAGGAATCCCGCCAGCAGGAGCGCAGGCACGGTTGCGCCGGTCCCGGTGCGTCGACGGATCGCTTCGCGGGTGTCTGCGGGGTCGGCCTTCAGCGCGTCGCTGCTTTCACCGAACAGCCGCTTGGCGTGCGCATAGGCCTTCGCATGGGAAGGGTCGGCGGCCAGCCAGGCCTCGAACGCCTTCCGGTCGGCGCGCGATGCCGGGCCGTCCTCGAAATGGAGGAGCCAGTCGATGGCCTGCTCGCGGATGGAGAGCTTTGCGGTCGGCTTGGATGCGGGCGCCATGATGCTTCTCTGTCTACCTTCGATAGATAGACGAACGGGAGGGCGCATCGCGGCCTATCCCGCTTCGAATTCGTCCATTTTATCCATGCAATGGACCATCGCCTTGCGCAGGTGCCGGTTCACCATGCCGCGGGTGATGCCGAGGCGCTCGGCGATCTCGTCCTTGTCCATGCCGGCAAGACGGCTTGCGATAAAGACGTCCCGACGCTGCGGCGGGAGAGCGAGGATGGCGGCGCGCAAGGCCCTGAGGCGCCGCGGCATGTCGATACGCGCCTCCGCCTGGGGCACGACTGCCGGCACCGGGTGGACGTCCATGTCGAGCGACTGGAAGAGCCTGGCCTCGAAAGCGGATCGCCGGGCCCGGTCGATGCCGAGATTGATGGCAGCACGGATCAGGAAGGCGCGCAGCGATGCTTTGCCGAGAATCCGCTCCGGCCGGCGCGACAGCTGCACATAGAGGTCGTGGACGATTTCCGTCGCCTGGCCCCGTCCCGCGCCGTGGCGGCGGATCGCCGTGCGGATCTCGTGGTAGTGCGCGGCGATCGCCTCATCCAGCAGCGCACGCGCGTCGTCCATCTCGAGCGACGCGGCCTGGCAGGGCTGGCTTGGATTGGTGTCGTCGGTCAGGCGCACGAGTCATCCGGGGCAGGAGGAGCATTGATCACCACCGACAGGGTCGATGATTCCCATTCCTAGCCGTGAATCCGTGCAATGCGCAAGCATATTGCAAATATTACTTTATAAAAACTCTATTGTACCGCAGTTTCGAAGCATTAATGGTTTCGGCTTTAAGTAATCCTGCGTCGCTTGCGCGTTGAGGGGCGCTTTGCCTGTTTTCCGGGCAGGGCGGTTGCGCGTCGACGGTTGGGTCGGGAGCGAAGTTCCTCTATTTCACAGAGGTTCGGATGAGGCTGATCGGCAGGAGAGTATGCAATGCACAGCGTGACCGTTCGCCAGGAGATCGTCGACCGGGTGATGAAGCGCCGCGGCCGCTACCACATCTTCGACAGACTCGATCCGGCGACGACGGCGCTGGTGGTCATCGACATGCAGGGCACCTTCTGCGAGCCGGGTGGTCCGGCGGAGGTGGAGGCCTCGCGCGGGATCGTCGCGCCGATCAACGCGCTCACCGAAGCGCTCAGGCCGATGGGGGTGCCGGTCATCTGGGTGCTGCACGCCAACGTCCAGGTGGGTGGCGCCAGCGATTGGGAGCTCTTCTACAACCATATCGTTGCCGACCACGTGCGCGAGCGGACTCTGGAAAGCATGCGGCCCGGGCGGCAGGAAGTCTGGCGTGACCTCGTGGTGGGGCCGGACGATTTGACGGTGATCAAGAACCGCTACAGCGCGCTTGTGCCCGGCGCTTCCAGCCTGGAGCGCATCCTGCGCAATCTCGGCGTCGACACCATCCTGATCGCCGGCACCAAGACCAATGTGTGCTGCGAATCCACCGCCCGCGACGCCATGATGCTCGATTTCCGAACCGTCATGGTGGAGGACTGCTGTGCCGCGCTCTCCGACGACGAGCACCGCGCGGCGCTTGAAACCATCATCCAGCAATTCGGCGACGTGATGCCTTCGGGCGAGGTGCTCGAACGGCTTAGGACGTGAGAGCGATCCGGGGCGTATGACGCGGCCGGCGCACGACGACAGGGGCCGGATCGGGGCCGGTGAAACGCATCTGGTCTGACAGGAAATGCCCATCGGGACTGGGCTTGGAATGAATGGTCGGAGTGGCAGGATTTGAACCTGCGACCCCCTCGTCCCGAACGAGGTGCGCTACCAGGCTGCGCTACACTCCGACAGTGGGCGGTCTTATAACGAGGGTGTTCGGACGCCGCAAGACGTCAGATCGCGTTCCTGCACCGCTTTTCCCGCATGGCTTTCGTCACCGACCGCCCGGCCCGGAGATCGGGACCTCGCGACCGGATTCCGCACGGCCATGTCAGGCCGGCGCCCGCTCCCTTTGAAGTCGCGCCGCATATCTGCTTTCTGAGCGCTTGCTGTCCGCGCTCGCGAGCAGCACCGGACCAGTCCAGGAGTTCGCCTTGGCATCCCTTACCCACGACCGAAGCTTCGACCCGCGCCATGGCGAGGCCGTCGAGGTTGCCCCCGGCGTCGTTCGCATCACCGCAGCGAATCCCAGCCCGATGACCTTTCACGGCACCAACACCTACCTGGTGGGCGACGACACGGTGGCGGTGATCGATCCCGGCCCGGCGCTGCCCGCCCACGTGGACGCGGTCGTCGCGGCGATTGCCGGGCGGCCGGTGAGCCATATCCTGGTGACGCACACCCACGGAGACCATTCGCTCGCGGTGCCGGCGCTGCAGCAGGCCACCGGTGCGCCAACGGTGGGCGAGGGGCCGCACCGCGCTGCCCGGCCGTTGCGCGCCGGCGAGACCAACCCGCTGGATGCTGCCGCCGACACCGCCTTCGTCCCCGACATCGTGCTCGGCCACGGCGGCGAGATCGTGGCCGGCGGCCGCCGGGTCGAGGTGGTTGCCACCCCCGGCCACACCGCCAACCACGTTGCCTTCGCACTGCCGGACGAGAAGCTGCTCTTTTCCGGAGACCACGTGATGGTCTGGGCAACGTCCATCGTCGCGCCGCCCGATGGGGCGATGGCCGATTACATGGACTCTCTCGATGTGCTGTTGGGCCGCGGCGACGTTCGCTACCTGCCGGGGCACGGCGGCGCGGTGGAAGAGCCGGAGGCCTACGTGACGGCGCTGAAGGGCCACCGGCTCAGGCGCGAGGAGGCGATCCTGCGCGCTCTGGCCGACGGCCCCCGGACGATTCCGGAAATGGTGCGCCAGATCTACGTCGCGCTCGATCCGGCGCTGCACAAGGCGGCCGGGCTGTCGCTGCTGGCCCACCTGGAGGATCTCGTGGCGCGCGGGTCGGTGGCGACCGATCCGGTGCTCGCCTTCGAGGCGACCTACCGGCTGGCCGCCTGAGCGCCCATGCGCTTCCAAGCGAAGCGGGAACCGGATCGCTGTCCGGAAACGCGATAGAGAAATGTCCGTCGACCCTCAGGCCGCCGGCGCGAGCCCGCCCTTGTCCACCAGGAAGCCCAGGATGGTGTCCAGGCCCTCGCCGGTCTTCATGTTGGTGAAGACGTAGGGCCGGTCTCCGCGCATGCGCTTGGTGTCGGCGTCCATGACCGCGAGCGAGGCGCCCACCTGGTCGGCCAGGTCGATCTTGTTGATGACCAGGAGGTCGGAGCGGGTGATGCCCGGCCCGCCCTTGCGCGGGATCTTCTCGCCGGCGGACACGTCGATCACGTAGATCGTCAGGTCTGCGAGCTCCGGCGAGAAGGTGGCCGCGAGGTTGTCGCCGCCCGATTCGATCAGCACCACGTCGAGATCGGGAAAGCGGCCGCGCATCTCCGCGATGGCCGCCAGGTTGATCGAGGCGTCCTCGCGGATCGCCGTGTGCGGGCAACCGCCGGTCTCCACGCCCATGATCCGCTCCACCGGCAACGCGCCGGCGCGCGTCAGGATCAGCGCGTCTTCCTTGGTGTAGATGTCGTTGGTGATGGCGGCGATGTCGTAGCCGTCCCGCATCGTCTTGCAGAGCGCTTCCATCAGCGCCGTCTTGCCGGATCCGACGGGGCCTCCGATGCCGACGCGCAGCGGTCCGTTGGGGGAGCTCATCATGTCCTGAACAGCCTCGTATACTGGGTCTCGTGACGCATCGACGCGATGTCGGCGAAAAGGGCGCAGCCGCCGAGATCGTCGAGGGTGGAGGTCTCCGCCTCGGCCGCGAGCGCGGCGATCGCCGGCTCCAGCCGGGCGATGGCGCGCTGGCCGTCGCTCTGGCCGAGCGGTATCAGCCGCACGCCGGCGGAGACGATGTTGGCGGAAAAGGCGTGGAGGTAGGCGACTAGCGCCGGCGCAAGCGCGATCCCGTGATCGGCCGCCGCGATCGCCACGGCCACGGGGTAGGCGAGCCGCCCGTCCGGCCAGGACTCTTCGGCGGGCCACGCCGTCTCGGTGATGGTGCGGAAGGCATCGCCCTGGGAGAGGGTTTCCGTGCGCCGTTCCTTCGACGGGTTGAGCGCGGCCGCCAGCTCGACGATTTCGGCTAGGACAGGGATGTCGTGCTGGCGCCGCGCCCGCCAGGCTGCGACGAACAGGATGGCGTCCTGCCGTCCGCCGCCTTGGGCGAGAACGTCCTCCACCCAGCCGGCGAGGCTGGCGAGATCCGTCACCGTTCCGTCCTCCACCGACCACTCCAGGCCGTGCGACAGGGTGAAGGCC
The DNA here is from genome assembly GCF_000374525.1 of Amorphus coralli DSM 19760. Classification (GTDB taxonomy): domain Bacteria; phylum Pseudomonadota; class Alphaproteobacteria; order Rhizobiales; family Amorphaceae; genus Amorphus; species Amorphus coralli. The sequence continues at coordinate 485,557 of NZ_KB894573.1, read as the reverse complement.
CCCACGGGATAGGAGGGCGACAGCCAGGCCATCAGCCGGTAGAGCGCGCCGGCCTCAGTGGTCATGGTCGTGCGCGTGGCTGTGGCTCGATGCGTGGGCATGGGCATGGCCGTGTGCTTCCGCGTGGGCATGGGCGTGCGCATGCCCGTGGCCGCCATAGGCGCCGCCTTCCGGGTCGAACGGCGCGTCGATCTCCGTCACGCGGCCACCGAGCCCGCGCACCATGTCGGCAATCACATGGTCGCGGCGGATCAGGATGCGTTCCGCATCGATCATAGCCGGCAGGTGGCGGTTGCCGAGATGCCAGGCGAGCCGCAGGAGATGGTGCGGGTCGTTCGCCGTCACCTCCAGGAGCGGTTCGGGCACAGCCTCGACCCGCACGATGCGGCCATCCTCGAGAAGGAGCCCGTCACCATGGCGCAGCGCCACGGCTTCCGGCAGGTCGAGCAGGAAGGCGAGCCCGCCGGTGCCGGTGAGCGCGATCCGCCGCCGATGCCGCCCGTCGTGGTCGAGGGTCACGCTATCGGCGGCCTCGGTGTAGCTGCCGGCGGGAAGGACGGTCGCGGCTCTCAAAACAGGAAATACCGCTGCGCCATCGGCAACTCCGACAGGGGTTCCGCCGTCAGGATCTCGCCGTCGGCAACCACCTCGTAGGTCTCCGGGTCGATGGAGATGTCCGGCGTGGCGGAGTTGTTGATCATCGACGCCTTGGTGACCGTGCGGGTGTTCTCCACCGCTACCAGTTCCTTGGCGACGCCGAGCCGCTCCGCGAGGCCGCTTGCGGCCGCCGCGCCGGACACGAAGGTGACGGAACTCGCCGGAAGCGAGCCTCCATACTGGCCGAACATCGGCCGGTAGTGCACCGGCTGCGGGGTCGGGATGGAGCCGTTCGGGTCGCCCATCAGCGCCGCGGCGATGGTGCCGCCAAGAAGCACCATCTCCGGCTTCACGCCGAAGAAGGCCGGGTCCCAGAGCACCAGATCGGCCCGCTTGCCGACCTCGACGGAGCCGACATGCGCGCTCATGCCGTGCGCGATGGCGGGGTTGATCGTGTACTTGGCGACGTAGCGCTTCACCCGGACATTGTCGTTGTCGCCGGTCTCCTCGGCGAGCCGCCCGCGCTGCACCTTCATCTTGTGCGCCACCTGCCAGGTCCTGATCACCACCTCGCCGACCCGTCCCATGGCCTGGCTGTCGGAGGAAACGATGGAGAAGGCGCCCATGTCGTGAAGGATATCCTCCGCGGCGATGGTCTCCTTACGGATGCGGCTTTCGGCGAACGCCAGGTCCTCGGGAATGGAGGAGTCCAGGTGATGGCATACCATCAGCATGTCGAGATGCTCGTCGATGGTGTTCACCGTGTAGGGCAGCGTCGGGTTGGTGGAGGACGGGATCACGTTGGCGACGCCGCACACCTTCATGATGTCCGGCGCGTGGCCGCCGCCGGCGCCTTCGGTGTGGAAGGCGTGGATCGTGCGGCCTCCGATGGCATCGAGGGTGCTCTCCACGAAGCCGCCCTCGTTGAGGGTGTCGGTGTGGATCATCACCTGCACGTCCATGGCGTCGGCCACCGTCAGGCAGCAATCGATGGCGGCGGGTGTCGATCCCCAGTCCTCGTGCAGCTTCATGGCGCAGGCGCCGGCCGCGATCATCTCCTCCAGCGCCGCCGGGCGCGACGAGTTGCCCTTACCGGCGAGCCCGATGTTCATCGGCAGCCCGTCGACTGCCTGGATCATCCGGCCGATGTGCCAGGGGCCCGGCGTGCAGGTGGTGGCGAGCGTGCCGTGCGCCGGGCCGGTGCCGCCCCCGAGCATGGTGGTGACGCCAGAGGACAGCGCCTCGTCGATCTGTTGCGGGCAGATATAGTGGATGTGGGCGTCGAAGCCGCCGGCCGTCAGGATCTTGCCTTCGCCGGCGATCACCTCGGTACCCGGCCCGACGAGGATCTCCACCCCGGGCTGAATGTCGGGATTGCCGGCCTTGCCGATGCCGACGATGCGGCTGTCCTTGAGGCCGACGTCGGCCTTCACGATCCCCCAGTGGTCAATGATCAGCGCGTTGGTGATGACGGTGTCGACGGCGCCTTCCGCTCGGGTCGCCTGTGACTGGCCCATGCCGTCGCGGATCACCTTGCCGCCGCCGAACTTCACCTCCTCGCCGTAGGTCGTGTGGTCCTTCTCCACCTCGACGAACAGCTCGGTGTCGGCAAGCCGCACCTTGTCACCCGTGGTCGGGCCGAACATGGCGGCATAACTCTGTCGGGAGATCCTGGCGGGCATGGTCGGCTCCGTTGGGAAGGGGCAGTCGCGTTGCGACGAGAGGGCGGGGAGGGGTGGCTCGGCTCAGTCGATCCAGAGACCGCGGGATTTGTGCCAGTCCTCGATGGACTCGTCGGGATACCCGTCGAAGCACTGGTCGTTCGGCCCGATCTGCGGCTCCACCCACGACGCCTTGGAGGCGAGCATCAGATGCACGCTCTCCGGCGGCACCGGGAGCTCCGTGTCGATGGCCGAGGCGAGCGGGTGGACCAGCTCGGGCCAGCTTTCGTCCCAGAGCCAGAGCGCCGTACCGCATCTCGTGCAGAAGTGCCGCTTGCCGGAGGAGGCCCGCACCGAGCCGTTGTCGCCGTGCACCGTTGCGTGAAAGCTGCCGATGGCATCCTCGCCCTCGATGTTCAGCGTGTCGGCGACGCCCATGATGTTGATGGCGTAGCCGCCGCCCCCGTCGGTCTTGCGGCAGATCGAGCAGTAGCAGCGCTGGTAGGGCTGCGGCGTGTGGCTCTTCACCGAGAAGCGCACCGCGCCGCAGTGGCAGGATCCTTCAAGCGTCATCGGCATGGCTCATCTCCTGGCGTCCGATCGGGCCTCGACTGTCTGCGATCAGAGCGGGCCCATCACCTTGGCCTGGAAGCCGTAGACGGTGCGTGTGCCGGCCAGCGGCACCAGCGTCACGTTGCGGCTCTGGCCAGGCTCGAAGCGCACCGCGGATCCCGCCGCCACGTCCAGCCGCATGCCGCGCGCCGCCTCGCGGTCGAAATCCAGCGCCTCGTTCACCTCGAAGAAATGGTAGTGCGAGCCGACCTGGACCGGCCGGTCGCCAGTGTTGGCGACGGTCAGCACCGTCGTCGGGCTGTCGGCGTTCAACTCGATGTCCCCGTCGGGACAGATGACTTCGCCCGGGATCATGTTGATCGAGCCCCCCGCTCTATCGGATCGGATGGTGGACGGTAACGAGCTTCGTGCCGTCGGGGAAGGTCGCCTCCACCTGCACGTCCTCGATCATCGAGGCGACGCCCTCCATCACCTGGTCCGCGGTGACGACGTGGGCGCCGGCCTCCATCAGCTCGGCAACCGTGCGGCCGTCCCGCGCGCCCTCGACGACGAAGTCGGTGATCAGCGCAATCGCCTCCGGGTGGTTCAGCTTTACGCCGCGCTCCAGCCGCTTGCGTGCCACCACGGCCGCCATGGCGACCAGCAGCTTGTCCTTTTCCCGCGGTGTGAGCTTCAACGATCCCTCCTCGTTCGTCTTTCGGTTCAGATCGACCAGACGCGCGGCACGGTGCCCGCGAGCGGTGACAGGAGTTCAACGACGGCAGCCCTCAGCCGCGCGGCGTCACTGGCAACGGCCCGCACCGCAAGAAGCCCGTCCCAGGCGCTGGCGCCGGAATGGATGTCGTGGCGGTCGAGAACGGCACGCACCGCGTCGAGCTGTGTCTCGGCGTCGGGCGCCACGCTGACCAGTGAGGCGAAGGCCCGCGCGCCGGCAAGGGTTGCGGAGCCGCCGGCCATCGCCTGGATGTCGCCGTTGAGGCGCAGGTCATCCGCATAGACCAGCCGTCCGTCGCGCCGGATGCGCCATCTGTCGGAAACCGTTCCCTCCCGCACCGTCTCGCCGTGCGCGGTTCTCCCGAGCACGAGGATCTCGCAAAGCAAGATCCGCGCCGATCCGGCCATTTCCGCGGTCAGGCTGCGCCGGACGCGCCCGCGGTCGTAGAAGATGGTTTCCTGCGGAAGCCAGAGGAGGGTCGCGTCGGGCCCGGCGCGCAGCTCCACGTCGAGGTAGGCCACGTCGCCGCGCGAGCGATAGACCCGTTCAGCCGCCTGGGTGGTGAGGGTGAGGGCACTGGCCGGCCCGGCCTCCGCCTCGACGGTGAAGCGGTCGCCATCGGTCAGGCCGCCGGCGGTGTTGAGAAGCACGGCCTCGACGCCCGCGTTGCCGAAGCGACTGGGAAAGCGGACCTTGAAGGAGCCCTGCTGGAAGGCAGTCTTGAGTGCCGTCGTTCCGCGAAGCCGGCCGGGACCGACGGCGAGCCGGATCGCGCCCTGGGCCCGTTCCAGGGACGGCCGGTCGTCGGGCGCGGCCTGATCCGCGTCCATCGGCGGCGTGATGGCGTCCATTCGTGCTCCCCCTCGCATGCCGGGCCCGTCGCCGGGCGCGACACGATCAGGTTGGGAGAATGGTCGCATTTTCGTACAGGCGCAAAGTGCACGCCGGGAAAAAGCGGGGTTCGGTCAGACCGCCGCGGAGTGGCGCGCCCGGCCTGTCGGCAGGTAGGCGTCGAAACAGGCGGCCAGCACGCGAACATAGGGCCGGCCCGCGCGGGTAACCCGCAGCCTGGTCTGTTCGAGCGTGGCGATCCCGTCGCGCAGCGGCTCGCGCAGACAGTCCCTTGACCGGGCAAGGAGCGTCAGCGGATCGCCGAGCCGTGCAAGGTCCGGATCGGCGAAGTCGATGGCGTAGTCGGTCATCAGCCGTTCGATCACCGCGCCGCGCAGCCGGTCGTCGTGGGTCAGGGCGAAGCCGCGGACCACAGGCAGACGCCCGCCGTCCACGGCGCGCTTCCAGCCGCCCACGTCGGGGGCGTTGGCCACATAGCCCTGGGGCAGCTTGCCGATGGAAGAAGCGCCGAGACCGATCAGCGCGTCGGCGGTATCGGTGGTGTAGCCCTGGAAATTGCGCCTCAGGACACCGGTCTGGGCGGCGAGGGTCATCGGGTCGTCTGGGCGCGCAAAATGATCGAGGCCGATCGGCACGTAGCCGGCCTCCACCAGCGCTGCGCGCATGGTCGCTTCCAGAAGAAGACGCTCTTCGGCGCGCGGCAGGGCGCTCTCATCGATCAGCCGCTGGTGCGACTTCACCCACGGCACGTGCGCGTAGCCGAAGACCGACACCCGGGAAGGAGAGAGAAGGGCCATCGCCTCCACCGTCCGGCGCACGGTTTCCGGCGTCTGGTGGGGCAGGCCGTACATCAGGTCGGCGTTGATCCGGGCGAGCCCGGCGGCGCGCAGGTGCTCGAAGGCGGCGGTCACCACGCTGTCGGGCTGAACCCTGCCGATAGCCGCCTGAACCCTCGGGTCGGTGTCCTGGATGCCGAGGGAGACACGGGTCATGCCAGCCTTTGCCAGCGTGCTGGCAAGCGTCCGGTCGACGGTGCGTGGGTCGAGCTCGATGGCAATCTCCGCGTCCGGCGTCAACTGGAACGCCTCGCGCAGGCGCGCCGTCAGCGCCAGGAATGTGCCGCCGGGGATCATGCTCGGCGTGCCGCCGCCCCAGTGCACGTGGCTGACCTTCTGGCGACGGCCGATGGTGGTGCGCACCAGCGCGATCTCGCGGGCCAGCGTCTCGGTGTAGGCTAGGACAGGCTCGATCTTGCGTGTCGCCTTCGTGGTGCAGCCGCAATAGGCGCACATCTCCGAGCAGAAGGGCACGTGCAGGTAGACCGACGCGACCGTTTCCTCCGGCAGCGTGGCGAGCCAGCGCGCCGCAACCTTGCCGTCCACGGCATCGGTGAAATGCGGGGCCGTGGGATAGGACGTGTACCGCGGAACGGCCCGTCCGGCATATTTGGTCGCGAGGGTGTCCATGGCCGAAACTGTCTCCCGGAGCGCGGTCTGGTGCCTTGATCGACGTCAAAACCGTCTCGGGGGCCATCGGGTTCGAGCGCGCGATTTGTCTCTGGTGGCTCGGGATGCGCCGCGCGATGGCCCTGCAGCTCTGCCATCCGCCTTGCCAGCACGCGCTGCCTCGCCTAAACGCGGTTCGTGAAATTCCTCGACCGATCCCTTCTCCTGCGCGTGGGACTGACACTTCTGCTCGCCGCGCTCGGCGGCGGCGCCTTTACGCTCGCCGGAGTTCCGGCAGGGTGGTTGTCCGGTTCAGCGGTGGCTGTTGCGATCGCGGCCTTTGTCGGCGCGCAGGTGACGATGCCGAAGCCGATGCGCGACATCGCCTTCCTGGTGATCGGCACCGGCATGGGCTCTAGTGTCTCGCCGGATACGCTGGACCGACTGTCGGCCTGGCCGGTCTCTGTGGTGTTCGTGATCGTTGCCAGCGTCTTCGTCACCGCCGCAGCCTACTTTATGCTGCATCGGGTCGCCGGTTGGGACAGGACCACAGCCGTCTATGGTGCCGTCCCCGGTGCGCTCTCCTATGTGCTGGCGGTTGCGATGACGAGCACCGCGGATCTGCGCCGGGTGGCGCTGTCGCAGTCGATCCGCTTGATCTTCCTCGTGGCGGCGCTGCCGCCGCTCATCGGCCTCTTCCCGGGAATGACCGAGAATGCCGGGGCGAGCGTGGCCCACGCGGAAGCCGGCATCATCGATCTCGCGCTCCTCTTCGGGCTCGGAGCTGTCGTGGGCTACCTGATTGTCCGGCTCGGCCAGCCGGCGGGGATGCTGCTCGGTTCGCTGCTGGTCAGCGGTGTCCTGCATGCCTCCGGCGTCGTTACAACCTGGCTGCCGGCCTGGCTTCTCGTTCCCGGCTTCCTGGTGTTGGGGGCGTTGATCGGGACCCGCTTTGCCGGGATCGATCGGGGGCTCTTCTTCCGGATCGCTGCAGCCTCGCTCGGGGCGCTTGCCGCGGCACTCGCCGTGTCGATCGTCGCCGCCGTCCTGCTGATCGAGATCACCGGGCTGCCTGCCGGACAGGTGATCCTGGCGATCTCGCCTGGCGCGCTGGAATCGATGACCACGCTGGCCTTTCTGCTCGGCTTCGACGCGGCCTACGTGGCCGGTCTCCATTTCGTCCGCTTCCTGATCATCATCGCGGCCCTGCCGATCTTATCAGGCTGGATCCGGCGCAGGTTCGCCGGCGACTGACCTCCGTCAGAGCCTTTCTGCTCAATCGATGACTCCAGGGCCGGCGGCCGCTTGATATACGTCAAGGCGGCTCCGCGCCCGGGATCTAGGGTCCGGTCCGTTCGGCCGGCTCCCGTCGGCTGTCGTCACGATTCGCCGACCGGAGCTAGGACATGGCGCACGCCGCGACTGCCCGCCCACCCAAGATCATGACCCTGGAGGAAGGCCTCTACGCCGGCTTCCTGGCGGTCCTTGCGCTGTTCTGCCTGCTCGTCGCCGGCAAGGCGCACGACACCCCGATGAGCGTCCACGGAGTGATGGGCGCCGCGATGGCGTTTATCGGCCTGTTCCTTATCGTGAAGCATTATCTCGAGCGGCCGTACGAACCGGTCCCGCAGGAGATCGGCGGCCTGCCGAACTACAACATGGGGCCGGTGCGTTTTGCCACGATCGCCGCGGTTTTCTGGGGCGTGGCCGGCTTCGCCGCCGGCGTCTACATCGCCTTCCAGCTGGCCTTCCCGGTCCTCAACTTCGACCTGTCGTTCCTGTCCTTCGGCCGGCTGCGGCCGCTGCACACCAGCGCGGTAATCTTCGCCTTCGGCGGCAACGTCCTCATCGGAACGTCGCTCTACGTCGTCCAGCGCACGTCGCGGGTGCGCATGCTCGGCGAGATCACGCCCTGGGTCGTCGTGCTCGGTTACAACGCCTTCATCGTGATCGCGGCCACCGGCTACCTGATGGGCGTCACCCAGTCGAAGGAGTATGCCGAGCCGGAGTGGTACGCCGATCTCTGGCTGACAATCGTCTGGGTCCTCTACCTGGTCGTCTTCGCCGGCACGGTCATGCGCCGTCGCGAGAGCCACATCTACGTGGCGAACTGGTTCTATCTCGCCTTCATCATCACCATCGCGATGCTGCACATCATCAACAACCTGACGATCCCGGTGTCGGTCTTCTCGTCGAAGTCCTACATCGCCTGGTCCGGCGTTCAGGACGCGATGATCCAGTGGTGGTACGGCCACAACGCGGTGGGCTTCTTCCTGACCGCCGGCTTTCTGGCCATCATGTACTACTTCGTGCCGAAGCGGGCCGAGCGGCCGATCTACTCCTACCGGCTGTCGATCGTGCACTTCTGGGCCCTGATCTTCCTCTACATCTGGGCCGGCCCGCACCACCTCCACTACACCTCGCTGCCGCAGTGGGCCTCGACGCTCGGCATGACCTTCTCGGTGATGCTGTGGATGCCGTCCTGGGGCGGCATGATCAACGGCCTGATGACGCTGTCCGGTGCCTGGGACAAGCTGCGCACCGATCCGGTCATCCGCATGCTGGTCGTGTCGATCGCCTTCTACGGCATGTCGACCTTCGAGGGGCCGCTGATGTCGGTGCGGGCGGTCAACTCGCTGTCGCACTACACCGACTGGACCATCGGCCACGTCCATTCCGGCGCGCTCGGCTGGGTCGGCTTCATCTCCTTCGGCGCCATCTACTGCCTCGTTCCGTGGCTGTGGAACAAGAAGGAGCTCTACTCGCTGCGGCTGGTGAACTGGCACTTCTGGACGGCCACCATCGGCATCGTCCTCTACATCACCTCGATGTGGGTGTCGGGCATCCTGCAGGGCCTGATGTGGCGCGCCTACAACGACTTCGGCTTCCTTGAATACTCCTTCATCGAGACCGTCGAGGCGATGCATCCCTTCTACGTGATCCGCGCGCTCGGAGGCGTTCTGTTCCTCATCGGCGGGCTGATCATGGCGTTCAATGTCTGGATGACGATCCGCGCCGGCGAGGCGGTGGACGTCGAAGCCGCCGCACCCGCCCCCGCGGCCGCTTGAGGAAGACCGATCCATGAGCATCTGGAACAAGCACCAGTTCTTCGAGAAAAACACGCCGTGGCTGATGGTCGGCATCCTCATCGCCGTGGCCATCGGCGGCATCGTCGAGATCGCGCCGCAGTTCTGGCTGAAGAGCACCATCGAGAAGGTGGACGGGATGCGTCCCTACACGCCGCTCGAGCTCGCCGGCCGTGACGTCTACATCCGCGAGGGCTGCTATCTCTGCCATTCCCAGCAGATCCGCCCGATGCGCGACGAGATCGAGCGGTACGGCCACTACAGCCTGGCGGCGGAGTCCATGTACGACCATCCGTTCCAGTGGGGTTCCAAGCGGACCGGTCCGGACCTGGCGCGCGTCGGCGGCAAGTATTCCGACGAGTGGCATCGCGCGCACCTGATCGACCCGCGCTCGGTGGTCCCGGCCTCCATCATGCCGGGCTATCCCTTCCTCGCGGACGCCCGCATCGACGCCCGCTCCATGAAGCCGCGCCTGGAGACGCTGGCCACCGCCGGCGTGCCCTACACGGAAGAGCAGATGGACAACGCCGCGGCCGATTTCCGCGCCCAGGCTGATCCCAACTCCGACGACGTCGACGCCTTCCTGGAGCGCTGGCCCGAAGCGGTCGTGCGTGACTTCGACGGCGATCCCAAGCGCGTCACCGAACTCGACGCCGTGATCGCCTACCTGCAGATGCTCGGCACGCTCGTGGACTTCGACGTCTACGACAACCAGGCCAACCAGCGGTGACGCCATGAGCTACGAAGACGTTGCCTCCTTCGCCCAGACCTGGGGCCTTCTCATCTTCGTCGCGGTGTTCGCCGTGATCGTGGCCTACGCCGTCTGGCCGAAGAACAAGAAGCGCTTCGACGAGGCTGCCCGCATCCCGCTCGAAGACGACAAGCCGAAGCCCGACGACCGGCGCAACGGCAAGAAACCGGAGTAAGCCGACATGGCCGAGAAGGAAATCGATGCCGTATCGGGAGTTGAAACGACCGGTCACGAGTGGGATGGGCTCAAGGAGCTCAACAATCCGCTGCCGCGCTGGTGGCTGTGGATCTTCTACGCCACCGTCGTCTACGCCGTGGTCTACTGGATCCTGATGCCGGCCTGGCCGCTGGTCAACGGCTACACGCCGGGGCTTCTGGGCGACAGCCAGCGCCGCGAGGGCGAGATCGCCTACGAGGAGGTCGTGGCCCAACGCTCCGAGCTTGGTCAGGAGATCGCCAGCGCCGACCTGGCGGCGATCAACGCCGATGCGGGCATGCTGGAATTCGCCACCGCACAGGGACAGGCGGCCTTCGGCGACAACTGCGCCCCGTGCCATGGCTCGGCGGCCACCGGGTCGCCCGGCTACCCGAACCTGCAGGACGACGCCTGGATCTGGGGCGGCTCGCTCGACCAGATCTATCACACCATCGCCCACGGCATCCGCTCCGACGATCCCGACACCCGGATGGGCGAAATGACCGCATTCGGCGACATGGGCATCCTCGACCGGGCCCAGATCCGCGACGTGACCGCCTACGTGCGCACCTTGTCGGGCCAGGCACCCGCCTCCAACGCCGACGCGGAAGCCGGCAAGCAGATCTTCGCGGACAATTGCGCCGTCTGTCACGGCGAGGCCGGGACCGGCAACCAGGAGCTCGGCGCGCCGAACCTGACCGACCAGATCTGGCTCTATGGCGGCGACACGGAGACCATCCAGACGACCATCCAGCATGGACGGGCCGGCGTCATGCCGCCCTGGGTCACCCGCCTGGATCCGACCACCGTAAAGTCGCTCGCCGTCTACGTGCACGGTCTGGGCGGCGGCCAATAGGGGAGCGCCTCAGCCAAACCGGGGCACAACCTCGGATGGCGGAGGGGCGGCGCGGAAAGTCGGCGGTGGTGGGACCGTCGGCTTCCGCGCCCAGACACGAAAAGCGGCGGGCGAGCGATCGTCCGCTGCTTTTTTCGTGCAGGCAGTCGCCGCTGCGCGCGGGCTTCCGACGTCAGCCCCGCGGGCCGGTCCCTGTCGGCGGGATCGGTTCGGCCGGGTAGGGGGTGGGCGAGCCGACGGCCCGGGCGACGACCCGGTAGGCGCGACGATAGTTGATCAGGCCGCCCGCGAAGAACAGCACGCTGCCGACCAGGTACTGGGCGGCCAGGAATGCATCGAGGATCCGGTCGTCGGCCGCGTTGTCGAAGTTCCAGAGATAGGGAATGGAGGCGACCGCGAAGAGCACCGAGCCGACCACGAAGGTCAGCGCCGTCAGGTTCATCATCTGCAGGGTGACGAGGTCGTCCGCCTGGACGATCTGCAGGACGTTGATCGTCGCGCCGACGACGAACAGCAGGCTGCCGACGATGAAGCACCAGGCGCCGGCGGTGAAGAGGCCCACATAGGACAGGAAGAACACGCTGCCGACGACGAACAGCAGCGTTCCTGCCAGATAGCTGAACGCCGCCACGAATTCGAACCGGTCCCAGAGGTCGGGCGGTCCCTCTCGCTCGCGCGCCGCGCGCAGCACCTCACCCATGTCGTGGCCGGTAACCACCAGGTAGAGGATCGAGCCCGCGAAGAAGATCCAGGCGCCGGCGTTTGCCCATTCCGACAGGGAAGGGAAGAAGCAGATGCTTCCGGCGATGAAGACCAGCCCGCCCAGCTCGTAGGCGATGGCGTTGATGGTCTCCCAGCGGAAGTGCTTTTTCTGATCCGGATCGTCGCCAACGAGGTCGTGCAGGCGCGGCCGGTTCACGAAGAGATGCGGCATGGAAGGCTGGATCCCGAAACTGTCGCTGCCCGGCGGGACCGGATCTTGCCCGGAGTGCGCCGAGCCTACTGCATGGTGGCCGGCGAGGCGACCGGCGACGGCCTGTGCTTGCGCCGCTCGCTCGGTGCCACGCCCGTCCGGCGGCGGAAGGCCCGGGAAAAGGCGCTCTGGCTGATATAGCCGGCCCGGAAGGCGATTTCGGCCAGGGGAAGGTCCGTCGCCGTCAGCGCCCATTCGGCATAATCGATGCGCGCCGCCTCGGTGAGCGACCGGAACGACGCCCCCTCGCGCATGAGGCGCCGGCGCAGCGAGCGTTCGGACAGCCCGCAATCGCGCGCGATGTCGGCTTCGCTGAACGGTCCCCAACCGAGCCTGCGGTAAAGCGCGGTGGCGATGTCCGGTTCAGCGGATTCGCCCTGTTGGTGGTCGTCGTGCGAGACGTCGGCTCTGCCCGAGTCTGCCGCATCGGTTGCGGGCGGGCGCGATCCGGCGAGCGGCGAGGTCGCACCGGCGCGTGCCGCGGGAGCCTCGCGTGAGGCGCCCGGACCGCTGGCGATCTCGGGGATGCCGGGACACTCTTGCGTGCACCGCGCGCTTCCATCTCCCACACACCGGTCGAGCAGGCCGGCGGAAAACGCGATCAGGTTGACCGGCTCCTCGAAGATCGCCGGCACGTGCGTGAGCCGGTCCACGTCCGCGCGCGCGTCACGGCGGTGCTCGAAGGTCACCGCTTCGAGAAAATCGTGCGCTCCCGCCGCGTGCCTGACGATCCCGTCGAAGAAGCCGAGTGTGAACTCCGCGTCGCGCGAGCGCGGCCAGATGCGCGGATCGACGATCCGGTAGGTCAGGGTGCAGAGATCGCCCTCCACGCACAGGCGGAAATCGGATCCGTGCTGCAGCGCGTCCAGCTCGGCGATGAGGCGGGAGAGCAGCGTGCCCAGGCGACGTTCGGCCCCGGCCGCGGGAAACAGATGGGTGAGGGACGGGGCGGCGATCGCGCGCCCGCTCAGCCACAGGCGCGGTTCGTCGTCGTCCGCGTTCCCGGCGCACTGCATCAGCCTGGCAAACTGGCTGAGGGGGATCGGATCGGGATGCGGCGCGGCAGGGGCGGCGTCGCCCAGGCCGCAGGCGGCGAAGGCACGGCCGGCGTCGATCCGGCTGGCGCCGAACGCCTCGGCGATCAGCGGCAGGGGCTCGCCGGAGATGGTCGGCCCGTCGACGATCACCGCTCCCATGGCCGTGCGCCTCCCGCCTGTCCGCCCCAGAGCCAGCGGAAAGCGTCGCTGCGCCGTCGGGGAATGTCAATCATCGGGCGGTGAGAGGGGCGCCGGGCAACGACGGAGGAAACCGGGGCGGATCTCTCCGCCCCGGCGTGCAAGCCTATTGCTGGCTCTCGTCGGCCGGCGCGCGGATGCTGAGCGCCGGGTTGTAGGCGAAGTAGTTGAACGGCCGCAGCATGAAGCCCTTCCACATGGTCGACATCACCGGCCAGTCTTCGGTGTGCGGCACGTGGTGGAAGCCCATCGTGTACCAGGTGACGATGTCGGTGTTGGCAATGGGTCGGTCCTGGTCGACCCAGGTCGCCAACGTGTCGGAGCCGTCGCTTTGGAACGCGAACTCGCCGCCGGCATAGCGCTCGTCCGGAGCGTAGGGCGTGTTCCAGATCGTGTACTCGATGAAGGCGTTGCGCTTCATCGGCGGGTCGTTTTCGTAGTCGTAGGGCCCGTAGGCGACCGAGTTGTTGGGCACGATCATGTAGCCGGGCTTGTGGCCGAGTGGCCCCTCCGCGCCCATGTTCATCACGTGATACATGGCCGGCGTCGCCGGGTTCACCTTGTAGCGGCCCTCCATCTCCGTCTTCGCAGGCGTCGTCTCCGTCACCCACATCGTCCGGCGCGGCAGGTCGTCCGGCACCTCCGCCTTCACCAGCCCGGTGCGCATGAAGGTGTTGTCCTGCCCGTCGATGTCGAAGTCGAGCTTGAAGTTGAAGAAGTGGTCGTGGTTCGGCGCGATCAGGTTCGGGGCGATGAGCGTGCCGTAGCGGGTCGCTTCCGCTGCGCCCTCGTCGTTCATGGAGGTGATCGCCGCGCCCTTCACCGCGTCGAGGCCGGTGGAGCCGACCATCACGTCGATGCGGCCATCCTGGTGGAAGACGTAGTCGACCAGATAGTCATAGTTCCCGACCTCCGAGGCAGACCGCACCACCAGCTGGGTGGCCGGGCGCCCCTCCGCAGGAACGAACTGCTCCTCCGACTGGGCGAAGATCTCGAAATGCCGCCAGGCCGGGTCGCCGATGCTGCGTTCGAACACGCAGATGGCGCCGGGGATCGACAGCGGCTCGCCCTCATCGGTGTGCACGACGGCCGGCAGGAAGCTCGCATAGTCCGGGCAATCGACACCCGGGCGCAGCGGGCTCAGGAAGATGCCGAAGCCATACTCGCCGCTGTCCATGTAGGTGCGCCAGTACCAGCCGGCATCCGGGTCCATGTAGGGCACGAACACCTCCGACAGATGCGCCTGGTAGAGCACCTCGCGCCAGGCGTCCTCGTCCTTCACCTCGACATTGGAGATGACGACGCCCGGCCGCTTGTCGACCCGCACGCGCAAGCGCCAGATGTCCCAGTTGATGAGCCCGTTCTCGATGGTGAAATTGGCGTCGCCGGTCTGGGATAGGCCGGCCGGGTTCATCTCCGGCCGCAGTTCAGTGCGCTGTGCGACCTCGTCCTCGGTATAGCCCCAGCCGTCCTCCGGTACCGGCACGGCGCCGGTGTCGAACACCTCGACCACCTCGTCGGCATTGAGGTCGATGACGGCATAGAGCCCTTCGATGGGCTTGGCGTAGAAGTTGGAGCTCTCTGGCAGGACGTAGCACGGCACCTTCATCAGGCGCCGGCCTTCCTCTTCCGGCAAGCCGAAGGCGCCTGCAGTCAGCGGCAGGCAGAACACGTCGTCCGGTGTGAGGCCGCGCTTCTCCAGCCCTTCCACGAAGGCCGGGGCGGAAACGGCGAGGTTCATGGCCTCGAGGAATTCCGCCAGCAGGATCATGGTCTCGCCGGGGGCGGGCTCCACCGAGGTCACGCTGTCGCCGACCAGGTCCACCTCGGCGATGAACGCGCCATCGGGGGTCTTGAAGTGGACGGTAACCGCGCGTGGCTCCGGATCGCCGTCCGACCAGCCGAGCACCACGTCCTTCGCCGGCTCCTTCAGCGAGATGTAGGGAAACAGCGTGCCGTCGCCGGCCTCGCCGCTTTCCTTGAGGATCGTTACAGCCTCGGTGATCTCCGCTTCGCTCAGCCCGTCGAGCGGGTGCGCGGACACGCCGGGGGCCGCCGCCGCGATCGCGGCAAGGCTTCCCCCGAGGACCGCGCCTCGAATGATGGTCTGCATGATGTCTGTTCCCCTTTGTCTTGCGGACCACGGGGTCGAGCCCGGATCCATCCCGAAAGCCTATGCAATCTGCGCGGGACGGATTGTGCATTTCCGGCCACCACGACGCGCGGCCCTGACTGGTCTGGCGGCTCAAAAAAGAGAAGGAAAACATAGGCTTGATGCTGCATTCTGGACGCATTCGAACCGTCATCAAGCTGTGCAAGATTGAAACTAGAAGATTTCGGATCTGGTTTCGCGATCCGCGACCGGAGCGGCCCCCCACACGCAGCCATCGAGATCGACCATGTCCGACAAGACGCATACCCGGCTTTCCGCCGACGATTGGGATGAGATCAATTTTCCGCGCCCGAAAGAGAACGACTTCGACCGCGTTGTCGAGCGCGCCATTTCGCGGCGCGGCTTCCTCAGTGGTGCGCTGGCGTTCGGTTCCGGCGCGGCCGTGATGAGCGCCGGACTGCTCGACGCGATTCCGGCGCTGGCCCAGCAGAGCGACCGCTTCGCGTTCAAGCCGATCCCGATCGCCACCGACGGCACCGTGCACGTGCCTGAAGGCTACACCTGGAAGGTGCTGGCGAGCTGGGGCGATCCGCTCTTCTCCGGCGTTCCCGACCTGGACCAGGAGACCGCCGGCAGCGCCGACGACGCCGACAAGATCTTCGGTGAGAACACCGACGGCATGGAATTCTTCGTTGTCGACGGCAAGCAGGTGATCGCCGTCAATCACGAATACACCAACAACGACATCAACCTGCCGAACGCTCCCGAGGGCATTCCGCAGAACGCCGAGGACGTCCGCAAGCTGCAGAATTTGCAGGGCGTGACGGTGATGGAAGTCGCCGAAGGTCCGGATGGCTGGTCTATCGTCAAGGACAGCCCGCTGAACCGGCGCATCACCCACAACACGCCGATGAAGATCTCCGGTCCCGCAGCCGGCCACGACCTGATGAAGACGGACGCCGATCCGACCGGTACCGAGAGCCTCGGCACCTTCAACAACTGCGGCGCCGGCAAGACGCCGTGGGGCACCTATCTGACCTGCGAGGAAAACTTCAACGGCTACTTCGGCGCCACCGAGGAAGTCGAGCAGCCGGAGCAGGTGGCCGCTGGATACGAGCGCTACGGCCTGTCGAAGGACGGCTGGGATTACGAGTACCACAAGTTCGACGAGCGCTTCGACACGTCGAAGACCCCGAACGAGCCGCACCGCGCCGGCTGGATCGTCGAGATCGATCCGTCCGATCCGGAGAGCGTGCCGGTGAAGCGCACCGCTCTCGGCCGCATCAAGCACGAGAATGCAGCCGTCACCGTCGCGCCGGACGGCCGCGTGGTGGTCTATCTTGGCGACGACGAGCGGGGCGAGTTTCTCTACAAGTTCGTTTCCCGCGACGTCTATGTGCCTGGCGGGGACACCTCCACGCTGCTCGACGAGGGGCAGCTCTACGTCGCGAAGTTCAATGACGACATGACCGGCGAATGGGTCGCGCTGACCCCGGACGCCACCGACATGTCGGAGCCGGAGATTGCGATCTTCTCGCGCATCGCCGCCTCCAAGGTCGGGGCCACCACCATGGACCGTCCCGAATGGGTGGCCGTGAGCCCGGTTGCGGCGGAAGCCTACTGCGCCCTCACCAACAACAAGAATCGTGGGCTCAAGACCAACGCCGGTGGCGACGAACAGCCGGTTGGCGGCCCAAACCCGCGCGAGGCCAACAACTACGGCCAGATCGTCCGCTGGCGTCCGGACGGCGGCAACCACGCTGCCGATGCGTTCCAGTGGGACCTCTACGTGATGGCGGGCAACCCGACCGTCCATGACGATGCCTACGCCGGCTCGGAGAACATCAACGAGGGCAATCTCTTCAACTCTCCGGACGGCATGGTGATCGACTCCTCGGGCCTGGTCTGGATCCAGACCGACGGCGACGATTCCAACGAGGGCGACTTCGCCGGCCAGGGCAACAACCAGATGCTCGCCGGCGACCCGGTCACGGGCCGCATCGAGCGCTTCCTCACCGGTCCGAACGGCTCGGAAGTCACCGGCCTGTGCTGGTCGGCCGACCGCCGGTCGATGTTCGTTGGCATTCAGCATCCGGGCGCGCCGTTCCCGGACGGGGAGGGCAAGCTGCCGCGCTCCTCGATCATCGTGATCAAGCGCGACGACAACGCCTATCTCGGCTGAGGCCGGGTCGGGCTCCGAGCCCGTTGACGACGGGAGGCGCGTTCCTGCGGGGCGCGCCTCTTTCCGTTTGGCCCCGGGAGGCCCGGACGGGTCCGCCCATCCGCCCAGCTTTCGCAGGCCCGGCTTCTCCTCTACCTGTGACCGGCCAGATCACTTCCGGAATCGATTCACGTCGTGTCACAGACTTCTTCCTCGTCCCGGGCCTCGGTCGCCGCCACCCTCATCGGTCTCACCGCCGTCCTGATGTGGGCGACGCTCGGCCTGTTCACGGCCGCGTCGGGCGCCGTGCCGCCGTTCCTGATGAACGCGCTCTGCTTTGCCTTCTCCGGCACGCTGGCGCTGATCGTCGTGCGGCTGCGCTCCGGCTCGTTCAAGGCGCTCCGCCAACCGCTGGCGCCGTGGCTCGTGGGCGTGCTCGGGCTGTTCGGCTTTCACTTCCTCTATTTCACCTCGCTCAGGAACGCGCCGCCGGTCGAGGCCAACCTGATCAACTATCTCTGGCCGCTCCTGATCGTGCTGTTCTCCGGGCTCCTGCCCGGTGAGCGGCTGCGCTGGTTCCATCTCGCCGGTGCCGGGCTCGGCCTGGTCGGCGCGGCGCTCCTGGTAACGCGCGGGCAGGGGCTCGATCTCGATCCGCGCTACGCCTTCGGCTACGGCGTTGCGATCCTCTCCGCACTCACCTGGTCGAGCTACTCGGTGATTTCGCGTCGGTTCGGCTCGGTCCCTACGGATGCCGTCGCCGGCTTCTGCCTCGCCACCGCGGTGCTGTCGGCATTGTGCCATCTGGCGCTGGAGGAAACCGTCTGGCCGGCCACGCCGGGGCAGTGGGCTGCGGTCCTGGCGCTCGGCGCGTTTCCCGTGGGCGCTGCCTTCTTCACCTGGGACTACGGCCTCAAGCGCGGCAACATCCAGGTGCTCGGGGCCGCCGCCTACCTGGCGCCGCTCCTCTCCACGCTGCTTCTGATTGCCTTCGGCTACGGCGCCTTCACCTGGCCCGTCGCTGCCGCCTGCATTCTCATCACGGTCGGTGCCGTCGTCGCGGCCCAGGAAATGATCTTCCGGCGCGGCAGGAAGGTTGCGGAACCCGCGCCCCGGACCCGTTAACCGGCGGTTTACCATGACGGACACGCTTCAGCGGGCAGCGCGGGATCGCCCCATCCCGGCCCGGATTCCCCGTCACGGCTGAGGCGATCACAGAGCGAAACGCGGGTGGACCATGCAACGGATCGCACGTTCGGCACTTCTGGCCCTGGCATTGGTGATTATGGCCGGGCTTGCGCCTGCCCCGGTAGTTGCGAAAACGCTCTGTACCCTCGTCGTCGAGGCCGCCAGCGGCCGGACCGTTCTGGAGGAGGGCGACTGCGCCGGCCGTGTCACCCCGGCATCCACCTTCAAGCTGCCGCTCGCCGTGATGGGCTTCGATGCCGGCTACTTGAAGGGGCCGCACGATCCGGTGCTGCCGTTCAGGGACGGCTATGTCGACTGGCTGGACGCCTGGAAGGAGCCGGCCGATCCGACACGCTGGCTCAAATACTCCGTCGTCTGGTATTCGCAGCAGATCACCCATCATCTCGGCACGGAGCGTCTCGCCCGCTACGCCCGGGCGTTCGGCTACGGCAACGCCGATTTCTCCGGTGATCCGGGCAAGGACAACGGCCTCGATCGATCCTGGATCGCCTCGTCGCTTCAGGTGTCTCCGCGCGAGCAGGTGCGGTTCCTCCGTGGCCTCGTCACCGGCACGCTGCCCGTCTCGCAGCGCGCCATGACCCTGACGCGGACCATCGTGGAGACGCGCGGCGGCGGTGATGGGTGGACCATCCACGGCAAGACCGGCGGCGCATTCCCGCGCCTCGCCGGCGGCGGCTTCGACCGGGCACGCGGCTGGGGCTGGTATGCGGGCTGGGCGGAGAAGAACGGCGAGATCTACGTCTTCGCGCGTCTGATCCGCGATGAGACCCGGCATTCGGTCTCGCCCGGCCTGCGCGCCCGCGACGCGTTCATCGCCGACTGGCCCGGCCTCGCCGCCGGGTTCTGAACCCGGTCCGCGGTATGGTGTCAGCGGGGCGTTTGGCGGCCTTCACTGGCGGCGACCACGCGGTCGCGCCCCTCCGTTTTCGCCGTGTAGAGCGCGGTGTCCGCCAGCGCGATCAGTCCGTCGGGACGGCTTGATCGATCCGGATAGATGGTGGCGGCGCCGACGCTGACGCTGATCCGCCCATCAGGGCCTTCCGGGAAGGGCAGGTGGAGTTTGGCGACCGCCCGGTGAACGCGTCGCGCCATCGTCAGCGCGCCCTTGCGGTCCGTGTCCCCCAGCACGATGGCGAACTCCTCGCCGCCATAGCGGGCCACGAGGTCGGTCGGCCGCCGGCCGAACCGGTTGAGGGCGCGGGCCAGCGCGCGCAGGGCGTCGTCGCCGGCCAGATGCCCGTACCGGTCATTGTAGGTCTTGAAGTGATCGACGTCGATCAGCAGCAGCGAAACCGGGTGGCCGATACGCTGCGCGCGGTTGAACTCGTTGGTGAGGAAGGCATCCAGGCCGCGGCGGTTGGTGAGGTTGGTCAGCCCGTCGACATCCGCCAGCTGACGGATGAAGTCTTCCCGCTGCTTCTGGTCGGAAATGTCCACATGGGTGGCGAGAAGCAGCGGCTCGCCGTCGATGGTGAGGCTTTGCAGGTGGACGTGAAACCAGCGCCCGCCGCGGATGCGGATCTGGTAGTTCATCGCCACCCGCTCGTCCGTCAGGCGGACGAAATCGACGATCCGGGAAAACTCCTGCTGGCCGGCGCGGCCGTGGGTCACGGAATAGAAGGCATCGAAATAGTTGGTCAGCACCG
This sequence comes from Amorphus coralli DSM 19760, assembly GCF_000374525.1. Taxonomy (GTDB): domain Bacteria; phylum Pseudomonadota; class Alphaproteobacteria; order Rhizobiales; family Amorphaceae; genus Amorphus; species Amorphus coralli. The sequence goes on along the minus strand of NZ_KB894573.1, from coordinate 465,489 downwards.
ACGGCGTTGCGTCGGAGAAGACGCGGTGCTCGGTGAGCCTGTCCCAGGCCGCATTCGCCCACCGGATCTGTCCCGATGAATCGAAAATGACGAGCTCGAATGGCACGGCATCCGCGACGTGGCGGTCGATCGCGACGCCCTGGTCAACGGCAGTCTGGATCACCCGTCTGTCCCTTCGACTTGCGCGTGCGCGGCAGGACTGGCTCCGCGCGTTGAGGAGTGTCGGTCAGGCGGCGTCATCCGGCTTAACGGCAGGCGCGTATTCGCGTTGGTGGAGGCTGATGCATTGCAAACCGGCGCCGGGGCCGATTGTTCCCGTAGGCCCGTCGAAGCCAGGCGTTAGCCGGAATGCCGCTTCCTCGCCTCGGCGATGGCGAGATGATGCGTGTCCGCCCAGCGCACCAATCCGCCGATCGGCTCCAGCAACGAGCGGCCGAGCTCGGTCAGCGTGTATTCCACGCGCGGCGGCACCTCCGGATAGACCGTGCGCTCCACGAAACCGTCCTGCTCGAGCCGCCGCAGCGTGCGCGCCAGCATCTGCTTGGAGATGTCTCCGATTTCGCGCAGCAGCTCGTTGAACCGCTTGGTGCGCGGTGCCAGCGAGACGAGAACCAGCAGGCTCCACTGGTCGCCGATCCGGTCGAGCACGTCCCGGATGGGGCAGGGCTGGCTGAAATCGACATGAATCGCGCCGCTCATTGTCCAGCCTTTCTCAAAAGGTCACTGCGCGCTGACCTTGTCCCGATCGCGGGACGTCTTGCAGCCAATGCAGCACCGCTCCTAGGTAGGTCTATCTTTTAGACCAGGTATCAATCCTAGACCAGGAAACAGGACATGGCGACCATCGCGCTCATCGGAGCCTCCGGCAATGCCGGCTCGCGCATTCTCAGGGAACTCAGCGATCGCGGCCACGCGATCACGGCGATTGCCCGCAACCCCGACCGCATCGCCGCGCTTCCTGGCGTCATGGCAAAGGCCGGCGACGTTCACGACAAAGAAAGCCTTGCTACGCTGCTCGCCGGTCACGACGCCGTGGTGAGCTCGGTTCACTTCCTGGCGAGCGACGCACAGCTCCTGATCGACGCGGTCCGCGCGTCCGGGGTGAAGCGCTACCTGATCGTCGGCGGTGCCGGCAGCCTGGAGGTCGCGCCCGGCGCGCGGCTCATCGACCAGCCGGACTTTCCCGAAATCTATCGGGGTGAGGCTGCGGCGGGGATCGCCTTCCTCGACCGCCTGAAGGGGGCGGACGATCTGGAGTGGACCTTCCTGTCACCCTCCGCGATGTTCGTGCCAGGCGAGCGCACCGGCAGCTTCCGGCTCGGCAAGGACCGGCTTCTTGCGACGGAAGAGGGGTCGTCGATTTCCTTCGAGGATTATGCCGTCGCGCTGGTCGACGAGATCGAGCGCCCGGCGCATGTCCGCCAGCGCTTCACGGTGGGCTACTGAGCCGAGGTCCGGAACGCAAAGCTGCGCCCCGATCGGGGCGCAGCGAGGCATGGCTGCAATCGGCCAACGGGCGAATGGACCCGCCTAGCCGTTGGCGATGTACTGGCCGCCGTTCGCGGTCACCACCGAGCCGGTCATAAAGGCGGCGGCGTCGGAGGCGAGGAACGCGACGATGGAGGCGATCTCCTCGGCCTTGCCGAGCCGGCCCACCGGAATCTGGCCGATGATGCTTTCCAGCACCTTCTCCGGCACGGCGGCGACCATGTCGGTGTCGATGTAGCCCGGGCAGATGGCGTTTACGGTGATGCCCTTGCGGGCATTCTCCTGAGCGATCGCCTTGGTGAAACCGATCACGCCCGCCTTGGCGGCGGAGTAGTTCGCCTGGCCCATCTGGCCCTTCTGGCCGTTGATCGACGAGATGTTGATGATGCGGCCGAAACCCCGGTCGCGCATGCCGTTGATGACCGGGCGGGTCATGCAGAACATGGAGTTGAGGTTGGTGTCGATGACATCCTTCCACTGCTCCCAGCTCATCTTGTGGAGCGTGGCGTCGCGGGTGATGCCGGCGTTGTTCACGAGCACTTCCACCGGCCCGAGCGCCGCCTCGATCTCGGCAATGCCGGCAGCCGCGGCCTCGTGGTCGCCCACGTCGAACTTGAAGACCTCGATGCCGGTCTCCGCCTTGAAGGCTTCCGCCTTCTCCACGTTTCCGGCGAAGTTGGCCGCGACGGTGAAGCCCGCCTCCTTGAGCCCCTTTGAAATGGCGGCGCCGATGCCGCGGGTTCCTCCGGTGACGAGTGCGACCTTGCTCATGTTGCCTCCCTCTTTCGACAATGATGTCCGCCCCGGACGGGGCGTGACGGTGTCTCCGGCTGTGCGCCGCAGACGGCTGTGCAGTCAGGAAACGCAACGATCCGGTCGTGCCGCCTGGTTCTGGCGGCGGATGGCGCGGAGTGCGGAGCCGTGCGTGTCAGCCACGCCCGATCTAGCCCAACTCCGTGACAATCCAATGCCGAATTTCCGGGCGGAGCTGCCTTAACTTCATGATTCGGCGACAGTTTCAGGGCAGTGGTTCCGGGCGGCCGGCTCGTCGCGCCGCGCTCCCTCCCGATCCACGCGAGGCGTTTGCGGGCGTCACCCGCAGCCTCAAGCCCTCGCACCGTCGTCGCAGGCACCTCCATCCGGCGGCCCAGTGAACGGACCGGCGCGGCGTCTCCAGCTATTCCTCCCTGTGTCCGCGGCGGTTTTCCGCCGTCGGCATATTGCGAGCCGGTCGGAGGAGGTTCCGGCGGGTACATCCGCCAGCATTTCTCCGAACAACCTCTGCGAGACCGTAGCCGATCCAGCCGTGGCGTAAAGGAGTTAGATCAAAGCGTCGGCGGTGGTAGCGGATTTTCGGGTCAGCGGGTCCTGGCCCTGTGTGCCGGGCCGGAAATGGTCCCCTCCAGCGGAATGGCCGTCTCGTCCTTCGCGGTGCGGATCACCACGAGGGTGGAGAACCGGACCACATTCGTGCGTTCGCGAAACAGGCGTTCGCACAGCGCGTCGAACTCCTCCATGTCGGCAAGCCGCATCACCAGCACGACGTCTACGGAACCGGTCACGGCGAAGGCCTGGGTCACCGCCTCTTCCTGTGCGGCCAGGGTGAGGAAGCGGCGCATCTGCTGTTCGCCGTGTTCCTTCAGCTCCACCGTCACGATGGTTCGCAGCGAACGCCCGGCCCGCGAAGGGTTGAGGATCGCGACCACGCGGTTGATGATCCCGCTGGCGCGCAGTCGGCGGATCCGTCTCAGGCAGCTCGACGGTGAGAGCCCGACCTCGTCTGCAAGCGCGGCGTTGGTGCGCGAGGCGTCGCGCTGCAGCAGCGTCAGGAGCGTCCTGTCGATCCGGTCCATGGGGCTGCGCTCCTTGCCGCGATGCCGTATGGCAGGCGCCCCAACGGGACGGCTGCCCTGCAATATTATTGCACAAGGGCGCGCATTTTGACCAAAACTGCGAACCGGTTCGGGTTAGCCATGGGTGGTTGCCGCGAGGGAAAGACCCCATGACCCGCCTCGACTACGCCGTCCGCCGTACCGCCGAGATGCTTCGCATCTACTGGATGCTGGTGCGGATCATCGTTCCGATCTCCATCGCGACTCGCTTCCTGTCCGAGATTGGCGCGATCGACCTCGTGGCCCCAGTTCTCGCGCCCCTCATGAGCCTCTACGGCCTGCCACCGGAGTATGCGCTCGGCCTGCTCACAGGCGCGCTGGTCGGCATCTGGGGCGGCCTTGCCGTCGTCTTCACGCTCGTGCCGGTCGGGTCCATCACCACCGCCGACGTCACGATCTTTTCCACCATGCTCCTGTTCATTCATGCGCTTCCGGTGGAACAGCGGATCGTTGCGCGGGCAGGGCCGTCCTTTACCGTCACCACGTTGCTCAGAATCGCGGGCGGTCTTGCCTACGCCGCCGTTCTGCACGCCGTCTTCACAACCACGGGCTGGTTTGCCGACCCCATCGATCCGGCCTGGGTCCCGGTCGAGGACACGGCGGGCTGGACCAGTTTCCTGGTCGATCTCGGCTGGGGCATGCTCCTGATGCTCGCAATCCTGATCGGCCTCTCCTGGGGGGTGGAGATCCTGCGGCTGCTCGGGGCCATGGCCTGGGTCAATCGGGCGCTCGCACCGCTCTTCCGCCTGGCGGGCCTGGCTCCTGAGGCGACCCACTTCACCGCCGTCGGCCTGGTGCTCGGCCTCGCCTTTGGCGGCGGCCTGCTGATTGCCGAGGCGAGATCCGGGGGGATCGCGCCGCGGCAGGTGTTCCTCGCCTGCGTGTTCATGGGGTTCGCCCACGGCCTCGTGGAAGACACGCTCGTGGTCATGGCGGTTGGGGCGGACTTCACCAGCGTCCTGGTCGGCCGCCTGGCCTTCGCGATCGTCGCCACGGCTATCGTCGCCACGGTGCTTGCCGGCGTCTCCGACCGCGCCTTCAGCCGCTGGCTGTTTCGCGCAGACGACGGCCACGGATGGCCGGCCCGCGCCTGACGCGGGCTGGGATCGGCAGCCAAGAAAAAGGCCGCGTCGGGCAAACCGGCGCGGCCTGTGTCAGTCCGTCAGGCGAAGGCGTTTCAGTCGCGCTCGACGCACATGGCAACGCCCATGCCGCCGCCGATGCACAGCGTGGCGAGGCCCTTCTTGGCGCCACGGCGCTTCATCTCGTGCAGCAGCGTGACGAGCACGCGGTTGCCGGAGGCGCCGATCGGGTGACCGATGGCGATGGCGCCGCCGTTCACGTTCACGATCGAGGTGTCCCAGCCCATGTCCTTGTTGACGGCACAGGCCTGGGCGGCGAAGGCCTCGTTGGCTTCCACCAGGTCGAGATCCTCCGGCTTCCAGCCGGCCTTTTCCAGCGCCTTGCGCGAGGCCGGGATCGGCCCGGTGCCCATGATCGACGGGTCGACGCCGGCGGTGGCCCAGGAGACGATGCGGGCCAGCGGCTCGATGCCGCGCTCGGCGGCATTGGCGGCGGTCATCAGCACAACGGCGGAACCGCCATCGTTGATGCCGGACGCGTTGCCGGCGGTCACCGAGCCCTCCTTGGCGAAGGCCGGGCGGAGCTTGGCGACGCTGTCGAGGGAGGCGCCGTGGCGGATGTACTCGTCATCCTCGACGATCTTTTCGCCCTTGCGCTCCTTGACGGCGACCGGAACGATCTCGTCCTTGAACTTGCCGGCCTTCTGGGCGGCCTCGGCCTTGTTCTGCGAGGCGACGGCGAAGTCGTCCTGCATCTCGCGGGTGATCTGCCACTGGTTGGCGACGTTCTCGGCGGTTCCACCCATGTGGTAGCCGTTGAAGACGTCCCACAGGCCGTCCTTGATCATCGTGTCGATGAAGGAGACGTCGCCCATCTTGTGGCCGGCGCGCAGGTGCGCGGCGTGCGGCGACAGCGACATGTTCTCCTGGCCGCCAGCCACGATGATGTCGGCGTCGCCGGTGAGAATCTGCTGCATGCCGATGCAGACCGTGCGCAGGCCGGAGCCGCAAACCTGGTTCAGGGTCCAGGCGGTCTTTTCCTTCGGTACGCCGGCGGCCATGGCGGCCTGGCGGGCGGGGTTCATGCCCTGGGCCGCGGTCAGGACCTGACCCATGATCACCTCGTCGACCTCGTCGGCGGAGATGCCGGCGCGCTCGATGGCACCGGCAATCGCAACCTTGCCGAGTTCGGCGGCGGGCGTTGTGGCGAACGATCCATTGAAGGCGCCGACCGGCGTGCGGGCCGCGCTGGCGATGACGATCTGGTCCTGGCTCATCGGAGACCTCCGAGTGTTGGATGGGACGAACTGTCAGGCCGCAGGGGATGCGGCGCTTTCGTCCTCATATATGGGCAAGACGACGGTGTGCTAACCACGTGTGGTTCTTGCCGGCCGATAGAGACCTGCCGGCGGGATGCTGTCAACGCCCGTTGCCGTCGCTGCCGTCCGGGACGACACGCCCGAATATGCGGTGCGAAAAATGGATTGTGGCATCGCGGCAAACGAACCCCTATCGTAGCCGGCAGGCGCAATCCGCACTGTCGGACTGCGACGCGCGCATAGGGAGGGTCGACGCACTCATGGCGAAGACAGACGAGCCGACCGTCATCAAGAAGTACGCCAACAGGCGGCTCTACAACACCGGCACCAGTACCTACGTGACCCTCGAGGACCTCGCCGAAATGGTGAAGGCCGAGGAGGATTTCATCGTCTTCGATGCCAAGAGCGGCGACGACATCACCCGTTCGGTGCTGACGCAGATCATCTTCGAGCAGGAGAGCAAGGGGCAGAACCTGCTGCCGATCGCCTTCCTCAGGCAGCTCATCGGCTTCTACGGCGATTCCATGCAGAACGTCGTGCCGTCCTTCCTGGAATATTCCCTGCAATCGTTCGTTCGCGAACAGGAGAAGTTCCGCGATCAGATGGCGTCGAGTTTCGGCGTGAGCCCGTTCGACAGTCTCGACGAGCAGGTCCGGCGCAACACCCAGATGTTCGAACAGGCCATGCGCATGTTCATGCCGTTCGGCGCTGCCGGTGAGCAAGGGCAGCCGGAGGAGCAGGCGGCCCGCGCCGCACAGCCCGACGGCGAGGCCGCGAAGCAGGACCGCGCAGGCAATGCCGAACTCGATGCGATGAAGCGTCAGATGGCGGAAATGCAGAAAACGCTCAACGCGCTGGCCGGCTTCGGCATGGCGGCGGCCGGCGGCAAGCCCGAGACCGGTCGCTCCAAGGGCGGCGGCAAGGGCGGTTCCGGCGAAGGCGGCGGCTGAGCCCCCGTTCCAACCGACCGACTGGCGGCCCCGGGGTTCGGGGCTGCCGGATCGCGTATCTCAATCCAGACGATTCTCGTGAAGGCCGATCATGTCCGAACTGACCCTCGCTCACGCCCGTACCATCGTGGACACCGCGCTTGAAAAGGCCGCCGAGCTCGGGCTCCGGCCGCTGGGTGTGGTGGTGCTCGACGCCGGCGGCCATCCCGTCGCCCTGGTGCGCCAGGACAATTCCTCGATCCTCCGCACCAATGTTGCCGAGGGCAAGGCCTACGGGGCGCTGGCCATGGGCCACGGCAGCCGGTTCCTGAACGCCGCCGCGATGGAGCGGCCGCACTTCGTGCAGGCGTTGTCGGGCATCACCGATGGCAAGATGGTGCCGGTCCCCGGCGGCGTGCTGATCAAGTCCCAGGACGGCCGCACGGTCGGCGCCGTGGGCATCTCCGGCGACACCTCCGACAACGACGAGGCCTGTGCCGTCGCCGGCATCGAGGCGGCCGGGTTCACCGCGCAGGTCGACTGACGCCTGCGCAAGGCGCCGGGGGCGGGCTGCGCGGCCCGGGTATCCGGCTGCGCAGGCCGATTATCTCAAATGGATCAGTAGGATAGGGGGCGTGTGACGAGTGCGCGGGTCAGGCCGCGCGGGCGTTGCGCGATCCTGCGCAGTCTTGCGCGATTTCGCGCGATCCGGCGCGCGCGGACGCGCACCGGCCGGGCGTCCGGTCCGCCGTCGGAAACGGCGCCCGGATCGCCTCCTAGGCCGTCAGGATGGCGTAGATTTCGTCCTTAAGGACCAGCCGGCGCTTGCGCAGCTCTTCCATGTGCGCGTCGTCGGTGGGCTCCACGTCCGTCTCCGCCCGATGCACCGCCCGGTTCACCTCGTGATACTCGTCGGAGAGCCTCGCGAAATGGGCATTCTCGGCCTTGAGGCGATGCATGGCATCGACGTGCTCGGGAAATTCCTCGGCCAGCTCGTGCGGGGTGTTCGACATGGATCCGTCAGCTCCTCTTCCAGGGTCCTGACCTGATCTAGTGATCGGCCCCGTCGGCCGGCATGCCGCGCTTTGTCGCGCCCAGCGAGATGGCGCCACCGGCGGCGACATCGACGATGGCGATCACCGTCAGCAGGAAGAAGGTCGAGGTGGCGGCAGCGGAAACGGCCAGGAACTCCACCACGTAGACGATCATCACCACCGTGGAGACCAGAGTGTCGAGCACCGAGCGCTTGTGGTAGCGCACGCCCTTGAGGATCTCCGCGCCGAGCAGGCAGACGGCGACCACCTGGATCAGCCCGGCGAGCGTCGGTGTCCACGGCTGGCCAGAGGCGAGGGTGAGCGTGAACAGGCTGCTCTGCCAGATGGGCGAGGTGGCTTCGCCGCCCGCGAACACGAACGCGATCACGTTGTAGAGGATCAGCGGAACGATGGTCAGCGGGATAGCGGAGATCATCCGGGCCTCCTGGCGGCTGCCGTCACGCGGCAAGGCGCGTCAACGCGAAACGCCCCGGCATCGGCGATGCCAGGGAGCGCGGCGCCATGACGGCGCGGGATCGACGGGATGAGACCGGGCTCATCACCGGAAGGCGAACCGGCAAGGGAGACGCTCAGGCGTCGCCCTTCGGCTCCAGCACCTGGCGACCGCGATACTTGCCGGTCTTGAGGTCGATGTGGTGCGGACGGCGCAGCTCGCCGGACTCCTTGTCCTCGATATAGCTCGGCTGGGCCAGGGCGTCAGCCGAACGGCGGAAGCCGCGCTTCATGCGCGTGGTCTTGCGCTTCGGAACTGCCATTGTCGTCTCCTTCGTGGACAGTGCGGACCATGAAGCTCCGACACCCCAGACCGGGGCTGGGGTTTGGCAACCGTCCATGCACTTTGGATATTGAGCGCGTGTATATACAAACTGTGCCGCCAGTTGCAAAGACGTCACAAAGAAAATTCGCGTGTCCGTCCGCCGACACGGTTCCCACGCGGCCCGCAGGCGGCGGTCACGGCCGGGCGTGCGGGCCCAGACAGTAGAACACCCAATCGGAGCGGGCCACCTCGCGGCTGACACGGGTTGCCAGCCGGGTCTGGTTGGCTGTAGGGCGGGCCGGATCGCGGGCGGCAGGGTTGGGCAGGGTGGTGGCCATCAGCGCAGCAGCACGTGGTCCGATCGCCGATGCCGGCTGGTTGAAGGCGTGCTGCGCCCCCGCCTCGACGCCGAACACCCCCGGCGCGAACTCGGCGATGTTGAGATAGATCTCCAAAACACGGTCCTTTGAGAGAATCAGGTCGAGCCACAGGGCAATGGGCAACTCCAGCGCCTTTCGGACATAGGAGCGGCCCGGCCAGAGGAAGAGATTCTTCGCCGTTTGCATGGAGATGGTGCTGGCGCCGCGGGTCTCCTCGCCGTCGAGAAAGCCGCTCACGACGTCGGCGAACTGGGCGACGTCCACGCCCCAGTGCATGCAGAAGCGCGCGTCCTCGGAGACCATGACCGCGCGGATGAGCGGCGGTGAGATCTCGTCCAGCGGCACCCAGGCGCGGCTCACCGACTGGCCGGTCAGCCAGCGCCCCAGCATCAGCGTGGAGACCGGATTCACCACCGAATAGAGGACGGACAGGACGAAGGGCAGCGCTGCCACCACCAGGACGGCGAGGCCGATCCGGCGCAGCAGGCGGGTGCGGCGGCGGGAGGATGTCTTGGTGTCCGACACGGTGGCGATCCAGTCCTCGGTTGCGCCCGATGTGACCGGAAGCGGCCCTCCCGTCAACTCGCGCGGCTGGCGATGGTTCGCGCGCCGCCCTTGACGCACGCGCGCCCGGACCGCACAGGAAGCCCGTGTCCCGCGCTCCGGGCAATGCGGCGCGCCGGCTCCGGCGACGAGGCCAGAAGGAAAGTCCATGACCGCGTTCCAGACCCGCCTGGCCGATGCCGCCACGGTCACCGAACAGACCCTGGACGCGCTGCTGCCGACCGCTGAGGACGGGCCGGAGCGCATCGCCGAGGCCGTCCGCTATGCCGCACTCGGCGGCGGCAAGCGGTTCCGTCCGTTCCTGGCGATCGAATCGGCCGCGCTCCTGGGGGGAGATCCGGCGGCGGCGCGGGCTGCGGCGGCCGCGCTGGAATGCGTGCACTGCTACAGCCTCGTCCACGACGATCTGCCCGCCATGGACGACGACGACATGCGCCGGGGCCGGCCGACCGTCCACAAGGCCTTCGACGAGGCCACCGCGATCCTCGCCGGCGACGCGCTCCTGACGGTGGCCTTCGAGATCCTCGGCTCGCCGCGCACCCATGCCGACCCGGCGGTGCGCGCCGAACTGGTGCTGTGTCTTGCCCGCGCCGCCGGCAGCGCGGGGATGGTCGGCGGGCAGATGTTGGACCTGCAGGCGGAAACGGCCGCCGAGGCGCTTGGCGAGGCCGACGTGATGCGGCTGCAGGCCCTCAAGACGGGCGCACTGATCGCCGCGTCCTGCGAAATGGGGGCCATCGTCTCCGGCGCGGACGCGGCGGACAGGGGGCGGCTCAAGCGATACGGCGCTATCGTCGGCGCGGCCTTCCAACTCGCCGATGACCTTCTCGACGTCACTGGCAGCGAGGCGGAGGTCGGCAAGCGGATCGGCAAGGATGCGGCACGCGGCAAGGCCACGCTGGTGTCGATCCACGGCGAGGACTGGGCCCGCCGGAGGCTCGACGCGCTGGTGGTGGAGGCCGGCGAGACGCTTGCCCCCTACGGCGAGGCGGCGGCGGTGCTGGTGGATGCCGCGCGCTTCGTGGCGGTTCGGACGGCGTAGGGGGGCGCTGCGGTTTCTGTGCGCGGACCCGACTGAACCTCCGCTCCTTCCAGCGACGGCTGGAAGGTGGATACAGAGGGGAACGGGCCGAGAGGGAAAGTGAATGCGCGCTGCCGGTGGCAACGGGCCTCATTCCACCGCGGCATCCATTGCGGAGTCGGCAACTGGATTCCAGCCTTCGCTGGAAGGAGCGGAGAAGGGGGCTGGCGCTGTGACCCAAACGAGGCATCGCCGGACAGCACCCGCCAGCGGACGACGGTCCGCCGCCGAGCGAGCGCAGGAAAAGTGCTCTTGCGGTTTTCCGTCCGCGATCGCGACGCAACAAACTCAGGGCACCCACCCGGAGCCGGTGAGCGAAGCGAATTCGGCGTGAGGGGTTTCTTTGGTCGCAATCCCGGACGGCGAACCGGTACCCACTTCGCCCGGGATTGCTTGGTCAGCGCGCGACTGCGCGCCGCCCGGTCAGGGCGCCCACCCGGAGCCGGTGAGCGAAGCGAATTCGGCGTGAGGGGTTTCTTTGGTCGCAATCCCGGACGGCGAACCGGTTCCCACTTCGCCTGGGATTGCTCGTTACGAAATCTCGATGACGAAGCTCTTCCAGGGGGCGGGCTTGGCGACGCGCTCGTACAGGCCGATGGCGGCGGCGTTGGTTTCCGGAACGAGCCAGCGCAGGTGTGCCCATTCCCGCGTCTTGCCGATCTCCTCCAGCGCCTCGATCATCTTGCGGCCGACGCCGTGGTCGCGGGCATCCGGCGAGACGTAGAGATCGTCCAGCTGGCCGGCGCGGCGGCCGCTGATGGTCTCCGGCAGGTCGAAGAAGATGGCGAAGCCCACCAGCTTCCCGTCGAGGCTCGCGCCGAGAAGCTCCGCCGTCTGATCGGCGAGCAGCAGTTCGGCATAGTACTCGTCCGGCCGGCGCGGCGCGCCGCGTCGCATCTCCTGGGCATAGGCCGCGACCAGCGGCGCAAGCTGGTGAGCGGATTCCTGGCCGATAACGCCGATCTGAAGGTCCATGGGTTGCCTCTCGGATGGCCGCCGCGGGAAGGCGCGGTGGGGAATGCGAAACTCGAGCCCAGTCGGATTGCACAGAACGACCGGCGATGGCCAGTCCCAATCGCATGCCGGACAGGCAGGTTGCGGCGGCCGCCTGCCTGAACGCCGGATGAATGCCGGTCTCACATCGGGTTCAGCCGGCCATCGCTAGCGTTGTCTGCATCGGCGGCCACGGTGTGCTGCCGCGACAGGAGAAGAGACATGATCCGCAAGTCGATGATCGCCCTCGCCACGATCGCCTCGCTGGGCGCGGCTAGCCTCGCCCCGGCCGCAGCCGCCGGCTGGGGGCAGACGTCTGCCGGGGCCGCGTCCCAGGCCGGTGTCGTGCAGGTTCACGATGTGCGCGGCCATCGCTCGCATCACGACCGCGATCGATACGGCCGCAGCGGGCGGATGCTGCGCCACAACCACGCCACGGCACGCCAGCTGTGCACCGTCCAGAAGGTGCGCGTTGTGGAACACACGCGCCAGGGCAAGGTAATCCGCATGATCCCGAAGAAGAGCTGCCGCACCGTCGGTCCGCGCTGGCACTGACGCGCCTGTCCGGCCCGCCCCAGCCGACCAGAGAGAGCCGCTCCGAGCCAGTCCCGGGGCGGCCTTTTTGCGTGCGCGGCGCTCGCAGGGGGCGCGCCGATCGGTCTCGAAGCCCGGGCTCCCAGCCTGAACCTCGGATAAACGGCCGCCTCAGGTCGGGTTCAGCGGCAGGGGCCTAGCTTCCTCTCATCGACGGCAGACGCGCCGTCTCCACCAGAGGAGCAGAAGGATGATCCTTCGCAAGACCATGATCGTTTTCGCAACCGTTGCCTCGCTCGGCGCCACTTCGGCGATTCCCGCCGCTGCCGCCGGTCCGACTGCAGGCGCTGTCGCCGCCATCGCCCAGTCCAAGACCTCCAAGGCCGTCGAGATCTCCGACCGCGGCGGCCGCAACCACCGCTACGACCGGGGCCGGGATTACCGGCGCGACCATGGACGTCGCCACTGGCGCGGGCATGGCCGCGGTTACGGCCGGCCGGTCTGTCGCGTCCGCTCCACCAAGATCGTCCGCTGGACGCCGCGCGGCAAGATCGTCCGCATCGTCCCGCGCGAGACCTGCTTCTTCGGCGGTGGCCGCCGCTGGCGGTAAGGGGCTGACCGGGTGAGCCCAACTGCCGACCCCGGGGAGGGGCGACCCGCAGAAGAAAAGAGCCGCATCGCAATGATCGCGATGCGGCTCTCTTTTTTCCTCACGCGGAATTCGCGTCGCTCATCCGGAGCCGGTGCGCGAAGCGCTTTCGGCGTGAGGGATCTTTCTAGATCGCAATGCCGGACGGCGAACCGGTATCCACTTCGCCTGGGATTGCTCTGATCCCCGCAACGCCGGACGGAAAACCGCAAGAGCACTTTTCCTGGCGTTGCTCAGCCTTTGACGAATTCCCGGATGTCGACGAAGCGGCCGGCGATCGCGGCGGCGGCGGCCATGGCCGGCGACACGAGATGCGTGCGGCCCCGGAAGCCCTGGCGGCCTTCGAAGTTGCGGTTCGAGGTGGACGCGCAGCGCTCGCCCGGCTTCAGCCGGTCGGCGTTCATGGCCAGGCACATGGAGCAACCCGGCTCGCGCCACTCGAAGCCGGCGGCGAGAAAGATCTTGTGCAGACCCTCGGCTTCCGCCTGCTCCTTCACCAGACCGGAGCCCGGAACGATCAGCGCCTCGACGCTTTCGTGGACCCGGTGGCCCTCGACCACCTTGGCCACGGCCCGCAGGTCCTCGATGCGGCCGTTGGTGCACGAGCCGATGAAGGCCTTGTCGATCGCGATGTCCTTGATCTTCGTGCCCGGCGTCAGACCCATATATTCCAGCGCCCGTTCCATCGCCCGGCGCTTGCCCTCGTTGGGCGCGTCGGCCGGGTTCGGGATCTCGCCCTCGATGGAGGCGACGGCGTCCGGGGAGGTGCCCCAGGTGACGATGGGTGGCAGGTTGGCGACGTCGAGACGGATCTCGCTGTCGAAGTGCGCACCCTCGTCGCTGGGCAGCGATTCCCAGTAGGCGCGGGCGGCCTCGAAGGTCTCGTTCTTCGGCGCGCGGCGACGGTCCTTGATGTAGGCGTAGGTGACCTCGTCCGGCGCGATCATGCCGGCGCGGGCACCGCCCTCGATGGACATGTTGCAGACCGTCATGCGGCCTTCCATGGACAGCGCCCGGATGGCCTCGCCGGCATATTCGATCACGTGGCCGGTGCCGCCGGCGGTGCCGATGGTGCCGATGATCGACAGGATGATGTCCTTCGCCGTGACGCCCTCGGGAATGGTCCCGTCGACGGTCACGCGCATGTTCTTCGCCTTGCGCTGCAACAGCGTCTGCGTGGCGAGCACGTGCTCGACCTCGCTGGTGCCGATGCCGTGGGCGAGCGCGCCGAAGGCGCCATGCGTGGAGGTGTGGCTGTCGCCGCACACGATGGTCATGCCGGGCAGGGTGAAGCCCTGCTCGGGACCGACGATGTGCACGATGCCCTGACGCGGATCGAGCTCGTTGTAGTACTCGATGCCGAATTCCTTGGCGTTCTCGCCCAACTGCGCGACCTGGATCGCCGATTCCGGATCCTCGATCCCCTGGGACCGGTCGGTGGTCGGCACGTTGTGGTCGACCACGGCAAGGGTGCGCATCGGCGCGCGAACCTTGCGGCCGGTGAGGCGAAGGCCTTCGAATGCCTGCGGGCTGGTGACTTCGTGAACCAGGTGGCGGTCGATGTAGAGGAGGGTGGTGCCATCCTCCTGCCGATCGACCACGTGGTCGTCCCAGATCTTGTCGTAGAGTGTGCGGGGCTTCGTCATGGCACTTACTTCGGTCGGTTTACGCAGAAAGGCAAGTTCGGGCACCGGCGCGCGGCGAAAAAAGATCGCTGCGCAACGGGCCGGCGCGCATCACTCGACCGTGGCCGAGGGGTGCGTGAGCAGGGCATAGAGCGCGGCGGACTCGCGCGAGGCGCGCAGCTTGGCGGCGGTCTCGCCGTCGCGCAAGACGCGCGCGATCCGGGCCAGCGCCTTGAGATGGTCGGCGCCCGCGCCCTCCGGCGCAAGCAGCAGGAAGACGAGATCGACCGGCTGGTCGTCGAGGCTGTCGAAGTCCACCGGCCGGTCGAGCCGGGCGAACACGCCGACGATGCCGCCGAGCTGGACGAGCTTGCCGTGCGGAATGGCGATGCCATCGCCGATGCCGGTGGAGCCGAGCCGCTCGCGGTGCAGGAGCGTGTCGAAAATCTCGCGTTCCGGCAGGCCGGTGAGGGAGGCGGCCTTGGCCGCCATCTCCTGAAGGACCTGCTTCTTGCTCTGGGCCTTCAACGCGGGCACGACGCCCTCAAGGCTCAAGAGGTCGTTGAGTTCCATGACGAATTCCCGTTCGGGTCCGCAGCGGAAGCGCTCAGACGTGCGACGTGCTGCGGCTCTTGCGGCCGGGGCTCGATATGCGGATCAGCTGCTCTTGGAGCCGTCTGCGAAGGCCGGGTCGATCCAGCCGACATTCCCGTCGGTGCGGCGGTAGACCACGTTGATGGCGCCGTTGGCGGCGCTGCGGAAGACAACGACCGGGGCCTCTGTCAGGTCGAGATCGAGAACCGCCATGCCCACCGTCATCGTGCGGATGTGCGTCGCGGTTTCGGCGACGACCACCGGCGAATAGTCGACCGGGACTTCCTCATCCTCGTCCGGCGTGGCCAGCACGAAGGCGGAGGCCTCGAACGCCTCTTCGGCGCCGGGCTGCGGCTGGTGCGACTTGAGCCGGCGCTTGTAGCGGCGCAGGCGCTTCTCGACCCGCTCGGCAGCCTGGTCGAAGCTCGCCGTGGCGTCGGTGGCCTGGGCGGAGGTCTTCAGCACGACGCCGGTGTCGAGGTGGACCGAGCAGTCCGTCTTGAAGCCGTGGCCCTCGGGCTCGACAACGACCTGGCCGCTGTATCCGCCGTCGAAATATTTCCGCACCGCTTCGTCGACACGCTCTTGGATGCGTTCGCGGAGCGCGGTGCCGATATCCATGTTCTTGCCGGAAATCTTCAACATCTGGGTATCGGTCGCAGGATCGAGAACTGTCTCGGTAAGCCCCTTTTTTCTTCGTCCATCCGGAGCGGCAAGGGGGTGACCGCAATCCGGAGCCTGGCGCGCCTGTCGGCACCGCCGGAAACCGCGCGGTTCTACGAGTGCGCCGGGACAGTGTCAACGCCGCACGCCGCAGCCGCAAGGGTCAACGAGCCGTACGCAGTGCGTGCTGCTTCTCCCGCCGCCGCTGCACGGAGGAGGGGATGTGCATGGCTTCCCGGTACTTGGCGACGGTGCGCCGGGCGATGTCGACGCCGTCCTCGCGGAGCTGCTTCACGATCGCGTCGTCGGACAGGACGCTCTCCGCGCCCTCGCCGTCGATCATCCGCCGGATGCGGTGGCGCACGGCGGCTGCGGAGTGCGCCTCGGCGCCGTAAGAGGCTGGAATCGAAGCGGAAAAGAAGGTCTTGAGCTCGAACAGGCCGCGCGCGCAGGCGAGATACTTGTTGGAGGTGACGCGGCTGACGGTCGATTCGTGGATGCCGATCTCGTCGGCCACCATCTTCAGGGTCAACGGCTTCAGGTGGGACACGCCGTGCTCCAGGAAGCCGGCCTGCTGCTCGACGATGACGGCGGCCACCTTGAGGATCGTGGAGGCGCGCTGGTCGAGGCTCTTCACCAGCCAGTTGGCCGCCTGCAGGCGTTCCGACAGATAGGTGCGGTCGTCGGGCTTGCGGGCGGCGCGCACGGCGGTCTGGTAGATGCCGCGATTGACCAGCACGCGGGGCAGGGTGTCGGCGTTGAGCTCGACCCGGAAGCCGCCCTCCGGATCCGGGGTGACGAGGACGTCCGGCACCACGGCGCGCACCGGCTCGGTGTCGAAGCGGTGGCCGGGGCGCGGGTCGAGGGCCTTGAGGCCGCCGAGCATCTCCGCCAGCCGGGCCCCGCTGACGCCGCAGGCGCGCTCCAGGCCGATGAAGTCGCGCCGGGCGACGCGCTCGAGATTGTCCAGAAGGCGCGTCATCGGCGGGTCGAGGCGACCGGCCTCGGCAAGCTGCAGCGACAGGCATTCGGTCAGGTCGCGGGCGAAGACGCCGACCGGGTCGAGCCGCTGGCAGCGGGCGATGACGGCGTCCAGCAGGGCCGGGGCGATGCCGAGGCGGCGGCAGAGGTCGTCGCCCTCGTCGCGCAGGTAGCCGGCGGCGTCGAGGCAGTCGACCAGATAGAGGGCGACGGTGCGCTCCACGCCCGGCTCGAAGCCGAGGGAGATCTGCTCGATGAGATGGTCGCGCAGGGTGGCGGACTGGCCGTCGGCCGTCTCGACGGGCTCGTCGGGACGGCTGCCGCCGGCGCCCACGGTGCGCCAGGGATCGCCGGCAAGCGCCTCCGGGGCGACGTCGGCCACGGCGGGTGCATCGGGATCCAGCGCGCTGACGGGCACGTCCATGTCGCCGCCCGAGGCATCCTCGAAGCGGTCGGCAGGGGCGATCTCGTCGGAGGCGTCGGAGGCATCGGCCGCGCCGGGATCGGAGGCGTCGACGGACGCCCGCTCGGCCGCGCCGCCACCATCGTCCGCATCGGCGTGATCGGTGTCGGAATCGGCGCGCTCGAGGAGCGGATTTTCCTCCAGTTCCCTGTCGATGACCGCGGAGAGTTCGAGATTTGTCAGCTGCAGCAGCTTGATGGCCTGCATCAGCTGCGGGGTCATGATCAGGGTCTGCGTTGGCCGCAGATCAAGGCGTGGCGCGAGACTGATCGGCACAGGCGACCGCCATTTTCGATGGTTGGTCCAATTCTTGCGTAGCCGCTTCCCTATGGGTAGCGCCTCGCCTGCCCCGAATCAAAGGGTAAATTGCTCGCCAAGGTAAAGGCGGCGCACGTCGGGGTGCGCCACGACCTCGGCCGGGCTGCCCTGGGTCAGCATCTCGCCGGAGGCGATGATGTAGGCGCGGTCGATCAGGCCGAGCGTCTCGCGGACGTTGTGATCGGTGATCAGCACGCCGATGCCGCGCTGGGTCAGGTGGCGCACGAGGTCCTGGATGTCGCCCACGGCGATCGGGTCGATGCCGGCGAACGGCTCGTCGAGCAGCATGAAGGACGGACGGCTGGCCAGCGCCCGGGCGATCTCGCAACGCCGCCGCTCGCCGCCCGACAGCGCGGTGGCGGGGGAATCGCGCAGGTGGGTGATGCCGAACTCGGTGAGCAGGCTCTCCAGCTCCGCCTTGCGCTTCTTGCGGTTCGGCTCGACCACCTCCAGCACCGACATGATGTTGTTGGCCACCGTCAGGCCCCGGAAGATCGAGGCTTCCTGCGGCAGGTAGCCGATGCCGAGCCGGGCGCGCCGGTACATGGGCAGGCCGGTGATGTCGAAACCGTCGAGGGTGATCTTGCCGGCATCCGGCCGGATTAGGCCGGTAATCATGTAGAAGACGGTGGTCTTGCCGGCGCCGTTCGGGCCGAGCAGGCCGACGGCCTCGCCGCGCTTGACGTTGATGGAGATGGAGTGGGCGACGGTGCGCCGGCGGTAGGCCTTGGCGATGCCGTGCACCGCGAGAAGCCCGTCGCCGCCCAGCGGCTCGCCCGCCTCGCCGCCTTCGCCGCGACGCACCCGGCGCGGCTTGCGCATGGGGGGCGGCGCGCCGTTGCCGGCTGGCGCGGGGCGGGGCTTTCGAGCGGGCCTCGGGGCGCCCTCGGCCTCCGAAGCGGCCGCCGGCCGAGGGCCAGCGGGACGCAGGCGGGGGCGCCTGGGCTCGGCAGCAGGCTCGGCTGCGGGATCGGCGGATGGACGGGCCTCGCCCTCCGGCCTGGAATCCGCGGTGATCGGCCGTGCCGGCCTGCGGCGGCGAGGCGGCGGCTCCTGGCGATTCACGAGGCGGGCTCCAACTCTGGTCTCATTCCAATTCCTGTTAGATCATCCCGCGCCGCAATGAAAAGACCCATAGGGTGAATCCCGGCCGGGACCTAACGCTTTGCGGCAGCGGACCCGACGCCGCCGGGCGACGGGTCCGCGCCCAGGCCGCCGAATATGGGCCGTCGGAGCGGCTCCCGCCAGCCCGCAGCCGCGGATGCGGTGTCCGGTCGGGATGCGGCACGGCGAAGGCGGTGCGTCGATTTTCGACTTGATCGCCGCGCGCGCGCCCGGCAGATGGAGGCATGGCCGAACCCAAACCCATCAATCCGATGCTCAAGCTCGCGCTCGAGCTCGGCCCCCTCGTCGTCTTCTTCGTGGTCAACGCGCGTGTCGACCTGCTAACGGCGACCGGCGCGTTCATGGCGGCAACGGTGGTGGCGCTGGCCGTCTCCTACCTGCTGCAGAAGCGGCTGCCGCTGATGCCGGTGGTGACCGGCGTGGTGGTGCTGATCTTCGGCGGGCTGACGCTGGTGCTGCAGGACGAGCTGTTCATCAAGCTCAAGCCGACCATCGTGAACCTGCTGTTCGCCGGTGTGCTGTTCGCCGGGCTGATCATCTGGAAGCGGCCGCTGCTGGGCCTCGTGCTCGGCTCCGTCATCGCCATCGATGACGCCGGCTGGCGCGCGCTGACCCTGCGCTGGGCCTTCTTCTTCGTCTTCCTGGCGGTGCTGAACGAGGTGGTCTGGCGCAACTTTTCCAGCGACACCTGGGTGACGTTCAAGGTGTTCGGGGTGATGCCGATCACCATCGTCTTCGCGCTGGCCCAGATCCCGCTGATCGAGCGTCACAAGCTCGAAGGCGTCAAGACGGACGGGACGTAGGTCCTGCGTTGGCGGGCGCCATCGGCTCCGGCCGACAAGTAGGCTCGCCTGCCGGCATCAGTTCAGCAGATGAGCCGCGATGGCGTCTGCCATGACGGGTATGCGCGACGCAGGGAGTTCGTGTCCCACACCCGGCATCACGATCAGCCCCGACCCGTCGATGGCCGAGGCGATGGCCCTGCCGTTTTCGACCGGGATGATCGGATCTTCCTCGCCGTGAAGGACAAGAACAGGCACCGACAGGTCCCGGAAACGGCCGGTCCAGTCCGCGCGCAGCTCGAGGGACGCGTGGTTGAACATGCTTGCCGGGCTGTCCGTGCGCGCGAGGACCTGCGTGATCCGGGCCCGCAATTGCTGTTCGTCGAAGCCCTGACCGGAGCCGGCGCAGAGCCTTTCACTGCCCAGCAGGAATTCCGCCACCGCGGCATCGTCCGACCAATCGAGCGTGCTCAGACCAGAGAAGTGCGCGAGGAAATCCTCTGATATCCGCGGCAGTGGCGATCCGTCCCAACCGAGGGGTTCGGAGGCGACGAGCGTGAGGGTCCGGACGCGGTCCGAATGGTCCAAAGCCACCATCTGCGCGACAAGGCCGCCTAGCGACATTCCGAGAAGATGGGCCGTCTTGACCTGGTAGGCGTCCAGGATGCCGATGACATCGGCGGCCAGGTCTTCAACCGCATAGGTCGACTGGCCGGGCGGCACGGTCGTGGATTGCCCGGTGTCGCGGTGATCGAAGCGGATGACGAACAACCCGCGGTCCGCCAGGGCCGAGCAGAACGCGTCCGGCCAGCCCAGCATCGAGGCGGTCGCGCCCATGATCAGGAGCAGGGCCGGATCGCTCGCCGCTCCGAACGTCTGCGACGCAATACGAATGTTTCGTGTTTCGACGATCATCACGTCGCTCTCAGGTGTGCGGCGGGGCAGCATGCTCGGATGCGGGACTCTGAGCGCACATGCCTCCCGTGTTGCGGCTCGGTCAACAACACTCCCAAAGAGAAGGCCCGGCAGCGTGCCGCCCGGCCTCCTTTGCGTTTCGCGGGTGCAGAGGGCGGTCAGCCCTCGGCGCGGTTCATCCGGTGCTCGACCAGGTCGTCGACCACGGACGGGTCGGCCAGCGTCGAGGTGTCGCCGAGATTGTCGAAGGAGTCCTCAGCGATCTTGCGCAGGATGCGACGCATGATCTTGCCCGAGCGGGTCTTCGGCAGGCCCGGCGCGAACTGGATCAGGTCCGGCGAGGCGATCGGGCCGATCTCCCGGCGCACCCATTGGACGAGCTCCTTGCGCAGCTCCTCGGTGGGCTCCTCGCCCCCCATCAGGGTGACGTAGGCATAGATGCCCTGGCCCTTGAGGTCGTGCGGGTAGCCGACCACGGCCGCCTCGGCGACCTTCTCGTGGGCGACCAGCGCCGATTCGATCTCGGCGGTGCCCATGCGGTGGCCGGAGACGTTGATGACGTCGTCGACGCGGCCGGTGATCCAGTAGTAGCCGTCCTCGTCGCGGCGGCAGCCGTCACCGGAGAAGTAGTTGCCCGGATAGGCGGAGAAGTAGGTCTGCACGAACCGGTCGTGGTCGCCGTAGACCGTGCGCATCTGGCCGGGCCAAGAGTCGGTGATGATCAGGTTGCCCTCGGTGGCGCCCTCAAGGATGGTGCCGTTGGCGTCGACCACTTCCGGCTTGATGCCGAAGAAGGGCAGGGTGGCCGAGCCGGGCTTGAGGTCGATGGCGCCGGGCAGCGGCGTGATCAGGATGCCGCCGGTCTCCGTCTGCCACCAGGTGTCGACGATCGGGCAGCGGCCGTCGCCGACCACGTTGTAGTACCAGAGCCAGGCGGCAGCGTTGATCGGCTCGCCGACCGAGCCGAGGATCCTCAGCGAGGCGCGCGAGGTCTTCGTCACGAACTCGTCGCCGGCGCCCATCAGGGCCCGGATCGCGGTGGGCGCGGTGTAGTAGATGGCGACGTCGTGCTTGTCGATCACCTGCCAGTGGCGCGAGGCGTCGGGGTAGGTGGGCACGCCCTCGAACATCAGCGTCGTGGCGCCGTTCGCGAGCGGGCCGTAGACGATGTAGGAGTGGCCGGTCACCCAGCCCACGTCGGCGGTGCACCAGTAGACCTCGTCCGGCTTGTAGTCGAACACGTACTGGTGGGTCATCGAGGCGTAGAGCAGGTAGCCGCCGGAGGTGTGCAGCACGCCCTTCGGCTGGCCCGTCGAGCCGGACGTGTAGAGGATGAACAGCGGATCCTCGGCGCCCATCTCCACCGGCGGGCAGTTGGACGACACGTCGCCGGACACGTCATGGTACCAGACGTCGCGGCCTTCCTGCATGGAGACGTCGCCGCCGGTGCGCTTCACCACCAGCACGGTCTCGATGGTCGGGCACTTCTCGCAGGCCGCGTCGGCATTGGCCTTCAGCGGGATCTTGCGACCGCCGCGCAGGCCCTCGTCGGCGGTGATGAGAACGGTGGAGCCGCAGTCCTGGATGCGGCCGGCCAGCGAATCCGGCGAGAAGCCGGCGAACACCACCGAGTGGATGGCGCCGATGCGGGCGCAAGCGAGCATCGCGTAGGCCGCCTCGAGAATCATCGGCAGGTAGATGGTGACCCGGTCGCCCTTGTTGACGCCGTGCGCCTTGAGGACATTGGCGAAGCGGCTGACGTGTTCCTTCAGCTCGCCGTACGTGACGGTCCGGGATTCGCTCGGATCATCGCCCTCCCAGACGATGGCGGGCTTGTCCGGCGTCTTCTCCGCGTGACGGTCGACGCAGTTGTGGGACACGTTGAGGGTGCCGTCCTCGAACCACTTGATCGACACGTTGTGCGGATCATAGGAGGTGTTCTTCACCTTGGTGAACGGCCGGATCCAGTCGATCCGCTTGGCCTGCTCGCCCCAGAAGGCGGCGGGATCGGCGATCGACCGCTCATACATCTCCTTGTAGCCGGCGGCGTCGACATAGGCGTCCTTCGCCACCGATTCCTGAACGGGGATGATGGTCTCCGACATGCGTGTCCTCCCTCTCGGCGGGCCAGGTTCGGCCCGGCATCGACTTGCGGCGCATTATGCGAACGGACCCCGGTCGCGTCTACACGGCACGGTTGCCCGCGCCACAGGGTCGCGTCATGGCGCGCGTGACTGGAGGAATTCCAGGAAATCCGGGGCTTTCGAGGGGGGCGGGCACCCGCTGTCAGCACACATCTTGCGAAAACGGCGTTCTTCTGGCAATTTCTGGCAAGAGATTAGGACAGGATTGCTGTCATAAATCGACCGGAACGGAGCGTTGGGGCTGGAAATCCAGGGCGTCCGGTTGGATGATGGCGACCACGGCCTGCGGACGGTATAAGCCGATCGCCGGACGGGGCGCAGCGCAGGCGCACCCGGAGAACGGCCACAAGAACTGCGCGGCGTTTCCGGCAGCGATCGACCGATCGATCGAGCCGCAATCTCCCGAGCGGAGATGCGACCCGATCGGCCGAAGTCTGCCGGGATAACGCCGGACGGGGGCTCAGCATGCCGGGGGGAGGCCCGGACCGAACGCCCCCGGGATCCATGCGCGTTTCAGCGTCGAGCGACCGGGCGGATCTCCGCCCGCACAGCCGACGCGCCGGAGCACAGGGCCGTCCGACGGCGCGCTGCTCCAGACAGTCGAGATCGGTCGGTCGTCGTCCGGAGCCCAGGCTCCGCCGATTGCCGACCCCGGAGCACGGGCCGGCACGCCGCCGGCACGCCGCTTCAAGTGGTTGAACGCGAACCCGGTGCCATCGGCCGCAAGGCCGGGGAAACGGGCTCCAGACGAGGCATGCGGACGATGAGCAAGATCACGGGTGAACCAGTGAGCGTCGCGGCCCCGGCCCTTGCGGGCGAGGGCACGCAGGACCGCGGCATGGCCGCGCGCGCCGCGCGGACCCGGGCCGGCAAAGAGGGCCTGTATCGTCCGGGCGCGGAGCACGATGCCTGCGGCGTCGGCTTCGTCTGCGACCTGCATGGCCGCCGCTCGCACACCATCGTCGAGCAGGGGCTCCAGATCCTGGAGAACCTGACGCATCGCGGCGCGGTGGGCGCGGACCCGCTGGTGGGCGACGGCGCCGGCATGCTGTGCCAGGTGCCGCACCAGCTGCTGGTGGAGGAATGCCGCGAACTCGGCTTCGAGCTGCCGGAGGCGGGCCAGTACGCGGTGGGCATGGTGTTCATGCCGCGCGACGAGGCGCTGCGCGAGCACTGCCGCGAGATCATCGCCAAGGCGGTGGCCGACGAGGGGCATGTGCTGCTCGGCTGGCGCATCGTGCCGGTGGACAATGCCGGCCTGTCGCCGCTGGTGACCGACGTGGAGCCGGTGCACACCCAGGTGTTCATCGGGCGCGGCGACGCCGGCGTCGATGACGAGACCTTCGAGCGCCAGCTCTACATCCTGCGCAAGGTCATCTCCAACACCATCTACGGCGAGACCGAGGGCGAGAAGTCCGACTTCTACATCGTCTCGATGAGCTGCCGGACGCTGGTCTACAAGGGCATGTTCCTGGCCGACCAGCTGGGCCCCTACTACAAGGACCTCAGCGACCCGCGCTTCGAGAGCGCCATGGCGCTGGTCCACCAGCGCTTCTCCACCAACACCTTCCCGTCGTGGCGGCTGGCGCATCCCTACCGGATGGTGGCCCACAACGGCGAGATCAACACGCTGCGCGGCAACGTCAACTGGATGGCGGCGCGCCAGGCGAGCGCCGAATCGGAGCTCTACGGCCCCGACATCAACAAGCTCTGGCCGATCTCCTACGAGGGCCAGTCGGACACCGCGTGCTTCGACAACGCGCTGGAGTTCCTCGTCCAGGGCGGCTACTCGCTCGCCCACGCGGTGATGATGCTGATCCCGGAAGCCTGGGCCGGCAACCCGCTGATGGATGACGACCGCAAGGCCTTCTACGAGTACCACGCGGCGATGATGGAGCCGTGGGACGGGCCGGCGGCGGTGGCCTTCACCGACGGCCGCCAGATCGGCGCGACGCTGGACCGCAACGGCCTGCGCCCGGCCCGCTACGTGGTGACCGAGGACGGGCTGGTTGTGATGGCGTCGGAGGTCGGTGTGCTGCCGATCCCGGAGGAGAAGATCGTCTCCAAGTGGCGCCTGCAACCGGGCCGCATGCTGCTCATCGACACCGAGGAAGGGCGCATCATCTCCGACGAGGAGGTGAAGCGGCAGCTGTCCACCGCCAACCCCTACCGCAAGGGGCTCGACCGCACCCAGATGGTGCTGGAGGACCTCGTTCCGGTGCGCGGCCGCACGCCGACCACCAACGAGAGCCTGCTCGATCGCCAGCAGGCGTTCGGCTACACCCAGGAAGACCTGAAGTTCCTGCTCGCGCCGATGGCGACCATCGGGCAGGAGGCGATCGGCTCCATGGGCACCGACACGCCGCTGTCGGTGCTCTCCGACAAGCCGAAGCTGCTCTACACCTACTTCAAGCAGAACTTCGCCCAGGTGACGAACCCGCCGATCGACCCGATCCGCGAGGAGCTCGTCATGAGCCTGGTGTCGTTCATCGGGCCGCGGCCGAACCTCTTCGACCTGAAGGGGCTGTCGACCCGCAAGCGGCTCGAGGTGCGTCAGCCGATCCTGACGAACCACGACCTGGAGAAGATCCGCGAGATCGGCGACATCGCCGACAACCAGTTCCAGACCATCACGCTCGACTGCACCTACTCCGCCGAGAAGGGCGCGGGCGGCATGTCGGAAGCCATCGAGCGGCTTTGCGACCGGGCGGAAAAGGCCGTTGCGGACGGCTTCAACATCATCATCCTGTCGGACCGGCTGGTGAGCCGGCAGCGCATCGCGATCCCGGCGCTGCTGGCCACCGCGGGCGTGCACCATCACCTGATCCGCAAGGGCCTCAGGACGTCGGTGGGCCTCGTCGTGGAATCCGGCGAGCCGCGCGAGATCCATCATTTCTGCGTGCTGGCGGGCTACGGCGCGGAAGCCATCAACCCCTATCTCGCCTTCGAGACGCTGGCGGAGATGAAGTCCGGCTTCCCGGAAGAGGTCGACGACGAGGAGGTGGTGCTCCGCTACATCAAGTCCATCGACAAGGGCATCCTGAAGGTGATGTCCAAGATGGGCATCTCCACCTACCAGTCCTATTGCGGCGCGCAGATCTTCGATTCCGTCGGCCTGTCGGACGACCTCGTCGACCGTTTCTTCTTCGGCACGGCAACCACCATCAGCGGCATCGGCCTGCAGGAAATCGCCGAGGAGACCGTGCGCCGGCACGTCTCCGCCTTCGGCGACGACCCGCTCCTGGTGCGCAGCCTGGACGTGGGCGGCGAGTACGCCTACCGCACCCGCGGCGAGAGCCACATGTGGGGGCCGGACGTCATCGCCCACCTGCAGCATGCCGTCCGCACCAAGCAGCGCGACGAGTATGTCGCCTACGCCAACCTGGTGAATGAGGACGCCGGTCGCTACACGGTGCGCGGCCTGTTCCGGCTGAAGCCGGCGGAGGAGCGCGGCGCGACGGCGATCCCGATCGAGGAAGTCGAGCCGGCCTCGGAGATCGTCCGGCGGTTCGCCTCCGGCGCCATGTCGTTCGGGGCGATCTCCAAGGAGAGCCACGAGACGCTGGCGATCGCCATGAACCGCATCGGCGGCAAGTCGAACACCGGCGAGGGCGGCGAGGAGGCGGAGCGCTTCCTGACGCTACCCAACGGCGATTCCAAGCGCTCGGCCATCAAGCAGGTGGCCTCGGGCCGCTTCGGCGTCACCACCGAGTACCTGGTCAACGCCGACCAGATCCAGATCAAGATGGCCCAGGGTGCCAAGCCCGGCGAGGGCGGCCAGCTGCCCGGCCACAAGGTCGACGCGATCATCGCCAAGGTCCGGCACTCCACGCCGGGCGTTGGCCTAATCTCGCCGCCGCCGCACCACGACATCTATTCGATCGAGGACCTGGCACAGCTCATCTTCGACCTGAAGAACGTCAACCCGGACGCCGACATCTCGGTGAAGCTGGTGTCGGAAGTGGGCGTCGGAACGGTGGCCGCGGGCGTCGCCAAGGCGCGGGCCGACCACATCACCATCGCCGGCTTCGAGGGCGGCACCGGCGCCTCGCCGCTGACCTCCATCAAGCACGCGGGTTCGCCGTGGGAGATGGGCCTGGCGGAAGCGCACCAGACGCTGGTCCTGAACGGGCTGCGCTCGCGGGTGGCGCTGCAGGTGGACGGCGGCATGCGGACCGGCCGCGACGTGATCATCGGGGCGATCCTGGGCGCCGACGAGTTCGGCTTCGCCACCGCGCCGCTGATCGCCACCGGCTGCCTGATGATGCGCAAGTGTCACCTGAACACCTGCCCGGTGGGCATCGCCACCCAGGACCCGGTGCTGCGCAAGCGCTTCAAGGGCACCCCCGAGGACGTCATCAACTACTTCTTCTTCGTGGCCGAGGAGGCCCGGGAGCTGATGGCGCAGCTGGGCGTGCGCACCCTGAACGAGCTGATCGGCCAGACCCAGATCCTCGACCAGACGCGCCTGATCGACCACTTCAAGGCCAAGAGCCTGAACTTCGACCGGGTGTTCTTCCGCGCCGAGGGTGAGCCGGAGGACCTCTATCACACGGCCCGCCAGAACCACCCGATCGACGAGGTGCTCGACCGCCGGCTGATCAAGCAGGCCATCTCCGGCATCGCCCACAAGACGCCGGTGCGCATCGAGGAGACGATCAGCAACGTCGACCGCTCGGCCGGCGCCATGCTGTCGGGCGAGGTCGCCAAGCACCACGGCAACGACGGGCTGCCGGACGACACGATCCACATCACGCTGCGCGGCACGGCGGGCCAGGCGCTGGGCGCGTGGCTGATGAAGGGCGTGACGCTCAACCTGATCGGCGACGCCAACGACTATGTCGGCAAGGGCCTGTCGGGCGGCAAGATCATCGTGCGGCCGCCGGAGAACGTGCAGTTCGAGCCGGAGCGCTCGATGATCGTCGGCAACACGGTGCTCTATGGTGCGGTGGACGGCGAGTGCTATTTCCGCGGCGTCGCGGGCGAGCGCTTCGCGGTGCGCAACTCCGGTGCGATCGCCGTCGTCGAAGGCGCCGGCGACCACGGCTGCGAGTACATGACCGGCGGCGTGGTGGTGGTCCTCGGCCAGACCGGGCGTAACTTCGCGGCCGGCATGTCGGGCGGCGTCGCCTACGTGCTGGACGAGGCGGGCGACTTCCCGTCGCGCTGCAACCTGGCGATGGTCGACCTGGAGCCGGTGGTGGAGGAGGACGACCTCCTGGAGAAGCTGCACCACCACGGCGGCGACGTGGAGACCAAGGGCCGGGTGGACGTGTCCTCCGACATGACCCACCACGACGACGAGCGGCTGCGCACGCTGATCGCCGCCCACGTCGAGCACACGGGCTCCAGCCGCGGCCAGATGATCCTCGACAACTGGGAGACGTTCCGTCCCAAGTTCGTCAAGGTGATGCCGGTGGAGTACCGGCGCGCGCTCCGCGAGATGGAGCGGGCGCGGGTCGGCGTGGCGGCCGAGTGAGCGCGGTGACGCCCGCGCGGGCATGGAAGGCGGACACCGGACGCGGCCGAAAACCGGACCGCACGGAGACCGCCGGCTCGACCCTTCTCTGAAACGCCTTTATCAGGCTGGGGACAGGGGACGGACCGGCCGCCGTGGGGACCCGCGGCGGACACCGGGCGCGCGCGATGCGTGGCGCAGACGAGACAACGACGACGTCAAGGCAGGATTGGCCGAATGGGCAAGGTGACGGGTTTTCTTGAGATCGACCGGCAGGACCAGAAGTACCAGCCGGCATCCGACCGGGTGCGCCATTTTCGCGAGTTCACGCTGCCCCTGTCCGAGCAGGAGGTGCAGCGCCAGGCCGCCCGCTGCATGGATTGCGGCATTCCCTACTGCCACGGGCCGCAGGGCTGCCCGGTGGACAACCAGATCCCGGACTGGAACGACTTGGTCTATTCCGACGACTGGCAGGGCGCGGCCTACGACCTGCACTCCACCAACAACTTCCCCGAGTTCACCGGCCGCGTCTGCCCGGCGCCGTGCGAGGAAGCCTGCACGCTGAACCTCGAGGACGTGCCGGTCTCCATCAAGACCATCGAGCAGGCCATCGCGGACAAGGCCTGGGACAATGGCTGGGTGCGGCCGCAGCCGGCCAACTTCCAGACCGGCAAGACCGTGGCCGTGATCGGCGCCGGGTCGGCCGGCATGGCGGCGGCACAGCAGCTCGCCCGGGTCGGCCACTCCGTCCACGTCTACGAGCGTGAGCCCAAGGCCGGCGGCCTGCTGCGCTACGGCATTCCCGACTTCAAGATGGAGAAGCACCACATCGAGCGGCGCGTCCGCCAGATGGAGGCGGAAGGCGTGACCTTCCACTACGGCGTCGACATCGGCGTGAACGCGACCATGCAGGAGCTCATCGACGGGCATGACGCGGTGCTGATCGCGGCCGGCGCCGAGCATCCGCGCGACCCGGGCCTGCCGGGCATGGACCTGACCGGCGTCCACTACGCCATGCCGTTCCTGGTGCAGCAGAACCGCCGCGTCGGCGGCGAGACCTTCGACGAGGAGCCGATCCTCGCCGGCGGCAAGCACGTGGTGGTCATCGGCGGCGGCGATACGGCGTCCGACTGCATCGGCACGTCGTTCCGCCAGGGCGCGCTCACCGTCACCCAGCTCGACATCCGCCCGATGCCGCCGCTGAAGGAGGACAAGCTGACGGTCTGGCCCTACTGGCCGACCAAGTTCCGCACCTCGTCCAGCCAGGCGGAAGGCGCGGAACGCGAGTTCGCCGCGGCGACGCTCGGCATCGTCGGCAAGAACGGCCGCGCGACCCATGTCCAGTGCGCCCGTGTCGACGAGAAGCGCCGGCCCATCGAGGGCACCGAGTTCCTGCTGAAGGCCGACCTGGTGCTCATCGCCATCGGCTTCTCCGGCCCCAAGCAGGGCACCTACCTGGACGAGCTGTCGACGCTCGAGCGCGACCGGCGCGGCAACGTGGCGGCTGACACCGAGGGCTACCAGACCAACGTCAAGAAGGTGTTCGCCGCCGGCGACGTGCGCCGCGGCCAGTCGCTGGTGGTCTGGGCGATCAAGGAAGGCCGCCAGGCGGCGCGGGCCATCGACATCTACCTGACGGGGGCGTCGACGCTGCCCAGGTAGGGGTGATTTTCTCCCACCTCAGCCCCGAAATCCGCTCACCCCGGCGAAAGCCGGGGTCCAGGGCGCCCGAACTCCGAAGCTGTGACCTGCGGCCCTGGATTCCGACTTCCGTCGGAATGAGCGGAGGATTGTGCGGGTGTTGGAGTAACCCAGCATTCCGTTCGGCGCCTGCCGACAGGCCGCATGGACTCCCGCTTTCACGGGAGTTAGCGGAGGATGGGGGCTAGCTCCTGGGCTCGTAGCGCAGCGCCACCGCGCCGGAGCTGAGCTCGATCCGCTCCACGAGCCTGAGGTCCAGGGGCTTCGACAGGCCGGCGAGCGCCGCAGGCCCGTGGCCCGCGACCCGGGGATGGGCGACGAACTCGTACTCGTCGATCAGCCCCAGCTCCGCCAGGGCGAGCGGCAGCGTCACGCCGCCGACCAGCAGCCCCTTGCCGGGCATGTCCTTCAGCGCCTGCACCGCGCTCCCCAGATCCCCGCGCAGCAGCTCGGCGTTCCAGTCGACCCGCTCCAGCGTGGTCGAGACAACGTACTTCTTCGCCGCGTCGATAATCCCGGGGAAGGGGTCCGTTTCGCTCATTCTCGCGTCGGAGGGTCCCGGCTGCCGGAACGCCTCCTCCATCATCCGGTAGGTCACCCGCCCGAGCAGCAGTGCGTCGGCCCGCTCAAGGGTCGAGGCCGCATGGCGGTGCAGGCTTTCGTCGGCCGGGACGGCGTTGTGATCGCAGCAGCCGTCGAGGGTCACGTTGAGGGAATAGCGCAGGGGGCGCATCGCGGGGGCCTTTCTGGCGGCTCAGTCGCGGTCGGGCGCGCCGAGGGGGAAATAGTGGCGGAACGGCCGGCCGCCGTCGACGCAGCGGACCATCGAGGGTCTCGCCAGGAGCCGCGCCCGGTAGGCGCGCAGCGTCGGACAGGTCTCCGGGATCGGGTGGGTCCAGTCGGCGTAGAAGAGGGAGGGCGCGGCGGCGCAGTCGGCCATGGTGAAGTCCTCGCCCGCGGCCCAGGTGCGCCCGGCGAGCGCGCCTTCCAGCCAGCCATAGGCCCGCTCCAGCTTCTCGGCGGCGATCTCGAGGCCCCGGTCCTTGGAGACCGGCGCCCGGTTCAGCGCGGCGTCCACCGCGACCTGCATGGCGTCCATCACGTGATAGTCGAAGAAGCGGTCCATGAACCGCACGTCGAGCGCCGCCGCCGGGTCTTCGGGCAACAGGCGGACGGGGCCCGGATGGGCGAGCTGCAGGTGCTCGATGATGATGGAGGATTCCACCACCGTGCGGCCGTCGTCGACGAGCAGCGGGAAGCGCTGCAGCGGCCAGCGGCGCAGCCATTCGGCCATGTTTTCCGTCTGATCCGGCTCCAGGCAGTGGAAGTCGAAGGGCGTGTCGGTCTCGTAGAGCGCGATCAGGACCTTCTGGGTGTAGGAGGAAAACGGGTGTCCGTAGAGCGCGAGCGACATGGCGGTCCTTCCCTCAAATCCACTTGTTTATTGCAAGTGGTTGATGGGTAGCCCATCTGCTTGCATATTGCAAGTGGAGGGACTGGAGCGAGTCGCATGGCGCAGCACGGCCGATCGGGGTGCCCGATCAACCTGACCCTGGAACAGCTCGGCGACCGCTGGAGCCTGATCGTCATCCGCGACGTGATGTTCGGCAACCGGCGCAGCTACGGCGCGCTGTTGTCTTCCAGCGAGGAGGGCATCGCCTCCAACATCCTCGCCGACCGCCTGAAGCGGCTGACGGCGGCGGGGCTCCTGAGCCGCGAGCCGGACCCGGCCCACCGGCAGAAGGCGATCTACAGCCTCACCGAGGCCTCGATCGAGCTGGTGCCGCTGCTCGCCCAGATGGGCGCCTGGGGCCGCCGCCACACCCGGCCGAGCCGGGAGCTGTCGGTGCGCGCCGGGCTCCTGGAGGACGGCGGGCCGCCCCTCTGGGAGGCGTTCATGGACGAGCTGCGCCATCTGCATCTCGCCGCGCCGCCGCCGGAGCGGTCGGTGTTCGTCGAGCTGCAGGCGGCCTATGAGACCGCGATGGCGGAGAAGGGCTAGGAATGGCCGAGAAGGGATAGCGACGCGCCGGTTTTCTCCCGACCTCTCCCCACCCGCTCCTTCCAGCGAAGGCTGGAACCCAGTTGCCGAGGTCGCAACAGGCGGTGTGGGGGACGAGGCCCGTTGCCAGTGGCAGCGCGCATCCTCTCGCCAGGGTTCTCCGGATTTTCTGCCCCAACTGGGTTCCAGCCTTCGCCGGAAGGAGAGGAGTATGAGACGGGTGTTAGATTAACCCATCATTCCGCCTGAGCCTGCCGATAGGCCCTATGGACTCCCGCTTTCGCGGGAGTGAGCGGAGAAAATGGCGGGCGTCGGCGTGAGACAATCTCCGCCTTGCCGGTCAGCACCCACCAGCGCGCGACCGCGCGTCGGCCGGAGGCGGCCCACCCGGAGCCGGTGCGCGCCAGCGCACTCGGCGTGAGGGGGTAAAGGGACAGGCTGCGGCCTGCGGCCCTGGATTCCCGCCTTCGCGGGAATGAGCGGAGAAAAAGGCACGGCCTTCCCGCATCACTCCCACCAGCGGACGACTGTCCGCCGCCCGGTCAGGGCGCGTCCGCGCAGCGGCGAACGAAGTGAACTCGCGTGAGCGAAAAGATCCCGCACCAGCGCACTCGGCGTGACGGATTCCTTTTGCCGCAATCCCGGACGGAAAACCGGTTCCCACTTTTCCTGGGATTGCTCAGTTGCTCCCGTCCAGCAGCCGCCGCGCGATGACCTGGGCCTGGATCTCGCCGGCGCCTTCGAAGATGTTGAGGATGCGCGCGTCGCAGAGCACCCGGGAGATCGGGTATTCCAGCGCGAACCCGTTGCCGCCGTGGATCTGCACGGCGTTGTCGGCCGCAGCCCAGGCGACGCGGGCGGCGAGCAGCTTGGCCATGCCGGCCTCCAGGTCGCAGCGCCGGCCGGAGTCCTTCTCTCGGGCGGAGAAATAGGTGAGCTGGCGGGCGAGCGCGATCTCCACCGCCATCATGACGAGCTTGTCGGAGACCCGCGGGAACCCGAAGATAGGCTTGCCGAACTGTACGCGCTCGCGGGCATAGCGCAGGCCGAACTCGAAGGCCGCCTGGGCGGTGCCGATGGCGCGGGCGGCGGTCTGGATGCGGGCCGCCTCGAATGTCTGCATCAGCTGCTTGAAGCCCTGGCCCTCGACGCCGCCGAGAAGCGCGTCGGCGGCCACCTCGAAGCCGTCGAAGGCGATCTCGTATTCCTTCATGCCGCGATAGCCCAGCACCTCGATCTCGCCGCCAGACATGCCGTCCGCCGGGAACGGATCGGCGTCGGTGCCGCGCGGCTTTTCGGCCAGCAGCATCGACAGGCCGCGATAGCCGCTCTCGGACGGATCGGTGCGCACCAGGAGCGTCATCAGGTCGGCGCGGACGGGATGGGTGATCCACGTCTTGTTGCCGCTGACCCGGTAGACGTCGCCGTCCTTCACCGCGCGCGTCTTCAGCGAGGCGAGATCGGAGCCGGTGTTGGGCTCGGTGAAGACGGCCGTCGGCAGCACCTCGCCCGAGGCGATCTTCGGCAGCCAGTCTTCCTTCTGGGTCTCGGTGCCGCCGCCGAGGATGAGCTCGGCGGCGATTTCGGAGCGGGTGCCCAGCGAGCCGACGCCGATATAGGCGCGCGACAGCTCCTCGGAGACCACGCACATGGCCTCCTTGCCGAGCTCCAGCCCGCCATAGGCCTCGGGGATGGTCAGGCCGAAGACGCCGAGCTCCGACATCTTCTCCACCACGTCCATGGGGATGTAGTCGTTTTTCAGGTGCCACTCGTGGGCGTACGGTGCGACCTCGGCCTCGGCGAAGCGGTGGATCTCCACCCGCATTGCCTCGATGGTCTCGTCGAGGCCGAGCGCGCCCACCGGCGAGCCGATGTCGTGGACCGCGAGGATCTCCGCCAGTGCCGCGCGGGTGGCGCGGGTGTTGCCCTCGGCCAGGAACCAGCGCACGGCGTCGGTGCGGGCCGGAGCGACCGTGTCGTCGTCGAGGCCGAGATCGGCCAGCCGCACGATCTCGCCCTGATTCATCGGGATGCCGCCGAAGACCTGGGAAAGATACTCGCCGAAGCCGATGCTCAGGATGAGCAGCTCGGTGTCGCCCAGCGCGCCTTCGCCGGAGAGCCGGGCGGCGTAGTCGGCCATCTCGCGCAGCGCCTCGACATAGGTGGCGAGCCAGGCGTAACCATGCACGGCGTGCTGGTCGGCCTCGAGCCGGGCGGCGTCGATGCGGCCGTCGACCACGAGTTCGGCGCGCAGGCTGGCGCGGGCGCGCTCGGCGAGCGCCTCGACGGCGGAGACCGCCTCGCGGGCGCGCTCCACGAGCTGATCCGGTGCGATCGTGGGTCCAACTTCGTCTGCGCGCATGGCAACCTCCCTGGCAACTCCCCGGCAAGACGATATAGACAGGTCGGGGGGATCGGCAAATGAAGTTGTGCATTGCGGCATAGACCGCCCCACGCGTTGAGGACCCGGACAGCCGCCATGGCCTTCGCCGACCACCATCACCGCTACCGGGAGCACATGCGCCAGCTGCTGCGCCGGGTGCCGTGGGTGGGCGCCACCTGGCGGGTGATATCGAGCGCGGTGGTGCGCTTCGACGCCGACGACGGCTGGGCCATCGCCAGCCACGTGGCGCTGTCGATGCTGTTGTCGCTGTTTCCGTTCCTGGTGATCCTGGGCACGCTGGCCGCCATGTTCGGCTCGCAGGAGCTGGCGACGGAGGCGACGTCGCTGGTCTTCTCCACCTGGCCGCGCAGCGTCGCCGACGCCATCGCCGGCGAGGTGTCGGCGGTGCTCGACCGACCGCGGGGCAGCCTGCTCACGGTGTCGTTCGTGGCGTCGATCTGGGTGGCCTCCAATGGCATCGAGGCGCTGCGTCTGGCCCTCAACCGGGCCTACCGGGCGAACGAGGACCGGGGCCTGATCTTCCGCCGGCTGCAGAGCCTCGGGTTCGTGTCGTTCGGCTCGCTGACGATGCTGGCGGTGGGGGTGCTCCTGGTGCTGGGGCCGATCACGTGGTCGAACCTGCTCCTCTATGCGCCGTGGATGGTGACCTTCTCCAAGATCTTCCACCTGTCGCGCTTCTTCCTGGCGGCGATGATCATCGTGGTGGCGCTGGTGGCGGCGCACGTCTGGCTGCCGGCGGGGCGGCGGCGCTTCGCCGACCTGTTGCCGGGCATCGCGGCGACGCTGGCCTTCTGGCTGATCGGGGCGGCGGGCTTCGGCTACTACCTGAAGGATTTCGCCAACTACGCGGCGACCTATGCGGGGCTTGCCGGCATCATGACGGCGGTGGTGTTCCTCTATCTCTCCGCCGGGCTTTTGATCCTCGGGGCGGAGATCAACGCCGCGCTGCTGCGCTACCGCTCGGAGCGGTCCATCACGCCGGTGTCGGACTGAGGGGCGCGTCGCGTCGGGGGTGAGGGGAGTCTTTTTGAGCCACAATCCCGGACGGAAAACCGCAAAAGCACTTTTCCTGGGATTGGTCGATCAGCGCGCGACTGCGCGCCGGCCGGCGGCCGCCCACCCGGAGCCGGTGAGCGCAAGCGAACTCGGCGTGAGGGGAGTTTTTGAGCCGCAATCCCGAACGGAAAAACCGCAAGAGCAGTTTTCCCGGGATTGCTTTAGCTCTTCCGCCCGGCCAGCGCGACGGCGAGCGAGGCGAGCGCCATGCCGAAGATCTGTAGCGGCAGGAGATCCTCGCCGAAGAAGGCGAAGCCCATCAGCGCGGTGACGGCCGGCACCAGGTAGAACAGGGTGGCGAGCTTGGAGACGGCACCGGCGCGGATCAGGATCATGAACAGCGTGACGGCACCGACGGAGAGGACCAGCACCAGCCAGGTGAGGGTGAGGATGAAGGTCGGCGTCCAGTCCACCACCATGGTCTCGGTGAGGAGCGCCACCGGCAGGGCGATGGCGAGACCGCCGGCATATTGCAGCAGGCCGCCGATCCACAGGTTCATGTCGGTGGCGAAGCGCTTCTGGTAGACGGTGGCCGACGAGATCGCGACGACGGAGATCAGCACCGCCACGATGGTGGCCGGCGTGATGCCGCCGGCGCTGAGGGTGAAGCGGGGACCGAGCACGAAGCCGACGCCGACGAGGCCGACGGCCAGCGCCGCGAGGGTGCGCATGGACAGGCGCTCGCCCAGCCCGACGCTGGCGGCAATGGCCGTCATCAATGGCTGCAGGCCGACGATCAGGGCCGCGACGCCCGCCGGCATGCCGTGGGCGATGGCCCAGAAGACGCCGCCCAGATAGACGCCGTGCATCAGCATGCCGATGACGACGGAATCGCGGATCCGCGCACGGCTGTCCGGGAAATGCGCCCGGGTGACAAGGATCGCGATGCCCATCACGGCAACCACGGCGGCGAAGCGCAGCGCCAAGAAGGTGAAGGGTTCTGCGTAGGGGGCGCCGAACTTGGAGCCGATATAGCCGGTCGACCAGAGCAGGACGAAGGTCGACGGGATCGCCCATTCGACGAGCAAGCCGCCGCCGGGCTTGCCGGATCCTCTCTCACTCATCGCAGGGGAACCGCGGTGGAACGGGCGGGTCGGCGCGGCAAATCGGCATCTCCTGGACGGCGGACCGGAAGCGGGGAGCGGGCGGATCGCCCGGTGCGCGACCAAAGCACCGCCGCCCGCCGGCTTCAACCGGCGAGTGTGCAGGGCAGGGCTGCGTTAACCCGGCGCTAACCATGTTGGCGCGACAGTCTGGACCTGACCAGATGCCGGCCGCGCGCCGGTTCCGCATGCCTGTTGACCGGGGGAAGGGCCATGAACCGCCTCGCCGCACTCGTCGCATCCGCTGCCGTCCTGGCGCTTTCCATCGGGACCGTGCCGGAGCCGGCTACGGCTGGCCAGACGGTGCGGATCTGGGACGAGCAGAACCAGCGCTGGATCAACTACCGACCGATCGGTTCCAAGCCGAAGACCCAGGCGCGCCCGCAATACCGCTATTTCGATCCCACCTCCGGGCGCTGGAAGACCTACCAGGCCTCGCGCGAGGAGATGCAGGCCATCCACGAGGCGCAGTACCGGCGCCGGGTGGTGCCGTTCCGCACCAACGAGCCGGTGGGCACCGTCATCATCGACACCCAGACCCGCTATCTGTACCTGGTACAGCCGGGCGGCCAGGCGATCCGCTACGGCATCGGGGTGGGGCGCGACGGCTTCACCTGGTCCGGCGTGGAACGGATCAGCCGCAAGGCGGAATGGCCCGACTGGCGGCCGCCGGCCGACATGCTGGCGCGCCAGCCGAACCTGCCGGAGTTCATGCCCGGCGGGCCGGAGAACCCGCTCGGCGCCCGCGCGCTCTATCTCGGCTCGACGCTCTACCGCATCCACGGCACCAACCAGGCCTGGTCGATCGGCTACGCCGTGTCGTCGGGCTGCATCCGGCTGAAGAACGAGGACGTCGCCGACCTCTACGAACGGGTGCCGGTGGGCGCGAAGGTGATCGTTCTCGGCCTGGAGAGCGACCGCAGGCTGGTGACGGCCGCCCTTAACTGATCCTCACGCCCAGATGGCGATGGGGAGGCCGCGGGGATCGTGCTCCAGCGGCGCGGGGAAGGGCTCGGCCTCGCCGTCCGCGATGCGGGCGGCGATGAGGACGTTGGCCGCGGCATCCAGCAGATCGTCCGCGCCGACGCCGGGAAGCCGCGGGGCGTCGAAAATCCGGCCGGGCAGGCCGCAGCGCTCCAGCAGGGCGCGGCGCTCATCGAGACCCGGCCGGGAGGCCCGGCTCTTCACCTTCTTCGGCTCGGTCATGGCCTCTTCGCCGTTCAGGCGCCAGAAGGCGACCTCCGGATGGGTCTCGAACATCCGCGCGATCAGCTCCGGACGGTCGAGGAGCAACCCATCGAGCTCGCGAATCCTGTCGAACAGATAGAAACACTGCTTCGACACCTTGCGTGGCGGATCGGACGTCTCCATCGCGACCCGGCAGGCCTCGCGGTAGTCGGTCTCGTAGACGGCGGCCCGCGAGGGGACCGAGAAGACCGAAGACTGGCGCATGCCCAGCAGCGGACGCACCGCGCGTTCCGGACCGCGCCCGTTCGGGCCGGTGTGGTCGCGCAGCCCGATGGGCATGTCGATCGCGAAGACCGCGTCGTCGGGAAGAAGCCGGATGAGGTCCGCGACGCGGGCGACCGCACGGACGTCGATGGCCTCCGTTCGTGCCCGGTCAAGAACCACCGCGACCCAGCCACCCCGGCACCCGTCGACGCCGACGACGGTGCCGGCGGAGTTCATGCCTTCACTTCGCCCAGATGGCGCATCTGCACCATTGCCATCGGGCGCGGCAGCCGGCCCTGATCGGCAACGATGGCGAGTTCGTCGGCCCCGGCCTTGGCGGAGCGGGCGACGATCTCGAAGGCGCCGGCGGTGGTCTTCTCCAGGGCCACCGGGTTGGGATGGCCGGCGAGGATCTGGTCGATGAGGAGGGCGGCGGCGAGATCGCCGGGTCCGTGCGGGGGATGGGCCACCAGCGGGTGCTCGGCGACCCAGGCGCCCCGCGGAGTGGCGTAGAGGGTGGCGACAGAGTTGCGCATGAGGGCAGGGGCGGAGGTGACGAGGACACGCTCCGGCCCGAGGGCGCGGGCGGCGGTGAGCGTGTCGCCGATGGTGTCGGTGGCAAGCCCCGTCAGCCAGGCAAGCTCGTGCCGGTTGGGCGTGGCCACGTCGGCAATGGGAAGGAGGGCGGTGCGAATCGCGTCGGCGGTTTCTTCCGGTACGTAGAGGCCTTCTTCGTCGCCGGTGACGGGGTCGCACAGATAGCGGATGTCGGGATTGCGCGCCTTCACCGCCGCCACGAAGGTCGCCACCGCAGCCGCCTGTCCAGCGTCGCCGAGATAGCCGGAAACGATGGCCCCGACCTCGTCCAGCCAGCCGGAGCCGGCGAGTTCATCCAGCGCGGCTTGGAAGTCGGCGGCCGGCGGAACAATGCGGGTCGAGGGGCCGTGCCCGGGATGCCAGGGCAGGAACACCGTGGGCACCGACCAGACCGGGTGGCCGAGGCGCTCCAGCGCGAAGCCGGTGGCGCGCAGTCCGACGCCACCCCGGGCGACGAGGGAGGAAATGACGACAACGGCGGCAGGCGGCTTGGTGTCCATGGCGATGATCCGAAAAGGAGCGCTCGACCGGCGGACAATGCGCCAACCGGGCCGCGGCGATCAACCGGCCGCGCCGCGACCGATCCATGCAGATGGCGCATGGCGCAGGTGACACGTCCCGGTTGCCGGGGCCGGTCGCGCGAACGTGATGAAAAGGGCCGCGGCGGCGGAGGGATCCGCGTTCAGGACGTCGGGTGCGTCGCCACCACGAAGCCGGGATTCGAGCGTGTGCCGGGATGGGCCGGATCGTCGGTGACCAGCAGCGTGGAGCCGGGCACGAACAGGGTGGCCAGATACTCACGCACCGAGGCGTCCGCAGTAATGCGGTGGAGCGGATCGACGCTCGGCGTTGCCGCCTTGCTGCCGCTGTCGGTCTCGTAGCTGATCGCCACCCATTGGGCCGGCTGGCCGTCGGGCTGCGCCTTCATGACGTAGATCGTGCTGCCGAGCGGCGGGCCGTCGGCAATCGTGATCGGTCCCTCGAAGGTGAGTTCGCCGTTTTCCATCACGTAGATGGTCCTGTCGGCGGCCGAGGCGACCACGGCGGCGGGAACGGGAGACGCGGGAATCGCGGGGGCGCCGGCCGTGTCGCCATTGGTCATGATGGTTTCCGCCTGGGCCTCGGCCTGGGCATCGGCGGGCAGGAGAAGGCCGGGATGCAGCACGTCGGCCGGGCCGGAATGGCTGTCGGCGATGATGACGGGCGTTCCGATCCGGGTGATGCCGAAGAGATCCTTGGAGAAGGCGAGCGGCATGTGCACGCAGCCGTGCGACGTCGGATAGCCGGGCAGGCTGCCCGCATGCAGCGCAACGCCGGACCAGGTAAGCCGCTCGGTGAACGGCATCGAGGCGTTGTTGTAGATCGAGGAGTGGTGGTCCTTGTCCTTCTGCAGGATCGTGAAGACGCCGGTGGGCGTTTCGTGTCCCTGCCGTCCGGTGGAAACCGTCGTTGCGCCGACCAGCACGCCGTCGCGATAGACGTAAAGCCGCTGGGCCGGGATGGAAACCAGGATAACGACCGGCCCGTCGGGAGCGCGGTCGAGGTCCCAGAGAAATTCCCCGGGCTTCATGGCATCGACGTCGAGGGCGTGGCTGCGGCCGGCGAGGCCGATCCCGGCAACGCCGGCGAAGGCAAGTCCGTGGAGGAAATGACGGCGGTTGAACACGGGCGGCCCCCTTGCTGACTGGATCGCGGCGGGCGGCGGCGCCCGGACCCTCACGGCGCGGCGTCCAGCCATTTCCCGCCAACATGCATCCGCCTGACAGGGTTAACAGCCGGTTAGCGGGGCCTGCGAAGCGGCGGCTTCAGGCGCCACACGGTGGTGCGCTTGATCTCGCTGTCTTCCAGCGCGCGGGTGACCTCGACGGAGTATTCCGCCACCGGCTCCAGGCGCTCGCGCGGCAGGTAGCTCCGGCCGGGGTCGCCGACCAGCACGTCGGTCCCCGCCGCGCGGGACCGATCCAGCCACGCCAGAACCGCCTTGCCCATGGGCTGCTCGTAGAAGACGTCGCCGGCGAGAAGCACGTCGACGTCCGGGACGGGGCCGGACAGGAGGTCACCGAAATGGACGGTGATCGGGGTCGCGTTGACGGCGGCGTTGAGGCCGATGGCCGCGACGGCGAAGGAGTCGATCTCGCTGGCGATCACGCTGCGGGCGCCCGCCTTCGCAGCCGCGATGGCGACGAGGCCCGACCCGCTTGCGAAGTCGTGGACGCTCTGCCCGGCGACGGTGCCGGGATGATCGAGGAGGTAGCGGGCAAGCGCCTGTCCCCCGGCCCAGGCGAAGGCCCAGAAGGGCGGGGGAACCCCGAGGGCGCCGAGTTCTTCCTCGGTCTTCTCCCAGAGATCGGTGGCCTCGTCGGCGAGGTGGAGAACGATTTCCGGGACGTGCGGCGGCGCCCACAGACGGGTGTGGGCACGAATGAAGGCGCGGCGCCGCTCCGGCGCTGTGTCCGGATCGATGGGCGGGGCCGGGCTCAGGCGGTCACGCCTCCCATCTCGCAGACCAGCTTCCATTCCTCGTCCTTCACCGGCTGCACCGACAGGCGCGAATTCTTCACCAGCATCATGTCGGCCAGCTCCGGCGTCTTCTTGATGGTGTCGAGGGTGACCGGCGTCTTGAAGGGTTTCACCGCGGCGATGTCGACGCAGTACCAGGTGCCAGTGCCGTCCTTGGAATCGGGATGCGCCTCGGCGATCACCTTGACGATTCCGACCACCTGCTTCTCGTTGACCGAGTGATAGAAGAAGCCCAGATCGCCGACCTTCATGGCCTGCATCTGGTTCTTGGCGAGGTGGTTGCGCACCCCGTCCCACTCCTCGCCTTCCTCGCCCTTGGCCACCTGGTCGTCCCACGACCAGGTGTTGGGCTCGGACTTGAACAGCCAGTATGCCATGGAACCGACCGTCAGATCTTGGCGCCGACGGTGGCGCGCCAGGGCAGCACCTCGACCGAGTCAAACAGCCCGGCGCCGGCGTAGGGATCGTTCGCCAGGAAGACGCGGGCGCCCTCCAGCGTGTCGGCCTCGACGATCAGCATGGAGCCGATGGAGGTCGCGCCATCCTCGCTGGTGAACGGGCCGCCGAGCTTCACGGTCTCCGCGTTCGCCTCGAGCCAGGCGAGGTGATCCGGACGGGTGTTGGCGCGGACGTCGGTGGCACCGGCGCGGTCCCGGCAGATGGCGACGAAGAGCATGGCGTTCCTTTCCAGGTGATCGGTGCGGCCCTCGAACGGGCCGGCTGTCCTCCGGTACCCTACTCGGCGCGCCGATGCCAGATGGCGGAATGCGGGGGCTCAGTCGTGCTCGCGCTTCAGCGGTCGGCTGAGCAGGGCCTCGATGGCGCGATCGATGGTCATCCGGTCGGCCAGCACGGCGGCGACTGCCTGCATGATGGGGGTGTCGACGCCGAGGCGTTCGGCCAGGGCAATCGCCACGGGCGCGGTGGCGGCGCCTTCCACCAGCGGCCCGCTCTGCAGCGCATCGGCGACGGTGGTGGTGCCGCGGCCGAGCGCCTCGCCGAAGGCGAAGTTGCGCGACTGCGGATTGGTGGCCGACAGCAGCAGGTCACCGAGGCCGGACAGGCCGGTGAGGGTTTCCCGGCGGCCGCCCTCGGCGACGCCGATGCGGATCATCTCCGCCAGTGCCCGGGTGGTGAGCGCGGCATGGGCGGAGGCGCCGAGATCGCGGCCGGCGACGATTCCGGCGGCGATGGCCAGCACGTTCTTCAGCGCCCCACCAATCTGGACGCCGCGCAGGTCGTCGGAGGCGTAGGGCCGGAAGCCCGGCGTGGCGAAGACCTCGGCCAGCAGGTCGGAGAGCGCCGGGTCGAGGGTCGCGATGGTGACGGCGGTGGGCAGGCCGCGCGCCACCTCGCCGGCAAAGCCCGGGCCGGAGAGCACCGCGACGCGGGCCTGGGGCAGCGTCTCGGCAACCACGTCGGAGAGCAGGCGACCGCTGGCGCGGTCGATGCCCTTGGCGGTGATCACCACCGGCGTGCCGGGCGCGACCATCTCGGCGGCAGCAGCGGTGACGTCGCGGGTGGTCTGTGCCGGGGTGGCGAGCACCACGATGGCGCAGCCTGCGGCCTCGGCGAGATCGCCGGTTGCGGAGATCGCCGGATCGAGGGTGACGGCCGGCAGGTTCGGCGCGCGCCGGTCCTCGGCGATGGAGCGCACGGTCTCCGGGTTGCGCGACCAGAGAATGACGCGGTTGCCGGCACGAGCCGTGACCTGGGCAAGCGCGGTTCCCCAGGCGCCGGCGCCGAGAATGCCGATGGTGCGGGGCTCTGTCATGGTCAGACCTTCACGCCGAGCCGGCCGTGGCCGACGAGGGGGGCTGCGTCGGCATCCAGCGGCCAGCGGGGGCGGGCGGTGAGGCCGGGATCGTCGTCGAGGCCGGCCATGGCGCGTTCGGCGCCGGCCCAGGCGATCATCACGCCGTTGTCGGTGCACAGGCGTGGCGGCGGCACCACGAGACGGCCGCCGGCTTCGCGGGCGGTTCGCTCCAGCGCGGCGCGGACGGCGGTGTTGGAGGCGACGCCGCCGGCCGCGACGAGGGCGGGGGTGTCGGAACCGGTCTCGTCGCGGAAGCGGGCCAGCGCCCGGGCCGACTTGATGGCGAGGATGTCGGCGATCGCCGC
Organism: Amorphus coralli DSM 19760; assembly: GCF_000374525.1. Lineage (GTDB taxonomy): Bacteria > Pseudomonadota > Alphaproteobacteria > Rhizobiales > Amorphaceae > Amorphus > Amorphus coralli. The sequence continues at coordinate 422,742 of NZ_KB894573.1, read as the reverse complement.
CTGGAAACTGGCGCAGATGTCGGCGATCGCCTGGTCGTCGAGCGGGTCGGTCTGCAGCGCGGCGAGACGCACGGCGGTCTTCAGGCCGGCGAAGGAGAAGGCGAGATCGGGCCGGTCGGCGAGGGGGCGGGGGAAGGCGAAGCGGGTGGCATCGCCGGTTGCGGCGCGGCGTTCCACCTCGGGGCCGCCGGGATAGCCGAGGCCAAGCAGCTTGGCGGTCTTGTCGAAGGCCTCGCCGAGGGCATCGTCGATGGTGGTGCCCCAGCGCCGGTAGCGGCTGACGCCTTCCACGAGGATGAACTGGCTGTGACCGCCGGATACGAGCAGCAGCAGGTACGGAAAGTCGACGCCGTCGGTGAGCCGCGCGGTGAGCGCGTGGGCCTCCAGATGGTTGATGGCGCGGAACGGCAGCCGGGCTGCGGAGGCGACGGCCTTGCCGGTGGTCAGGCCGACGAGCAGGCCGCCGATCAGGCCCGGGCCGGCGGTGGCGGCGACAAGGTCGAGGTCGGCGAAGGTGAGGCCGGCGTCTTGCATCGCGGCCTGGACCACGGTGTCGACCACCTCTACATGGGCGCGGGCGGCGATCTCCGGCACGACGCCGCCGAAGGCACGGTGTTCCTCGACCTGGCCCCGGATGACGTCGGACAGGATCCGGCCCTCGCCGGGCGCGTCGCAGGAGACGATGCCCGCCGCGGTTTCGTCGCAGCTTGTTTCGATGCCGAGTACGATCATGCGATCCGCCGGCGCCAAGCGGCTTGGCCACCGGAGGGCGCGTCGTTATGGTCCGTGACTTCGTCCCATGCGGTTAGCATCGGAAGCGCACTTCTTGCAATTGGACTTGAGAGTTGAAACGGATTCGCATCGGAACCCGCGGCAGCCCGCTGGCGCTCGCCCAGGCCCACGCCGTGCGCGACGGGCTCGTCGCCTCGTCGGGCTTCGACCCGGACGCGGTGGAGGTCGTGGTCATCAAGACCACCGGCGACAAGGTGCTCGACCGGCCGCTGTCGGAGCTCGGCGGCAAGGGGCTGTTCACCAAGGAAATCGAGGACGGCCTGCTCGACGGCTCGCTGGACCTGGCGGTGCATTCCGCCAAGGACGTGCCGACGGTACTGCCCGACGGGCTGGCGCTGGCCGGCTACCTGCCGCGCGAGGACGTGCGTGACGCCTTCATCTCGCTGAAGGCGAAGACCTTCGACGACCTGCCCGAGGGCGCGGTCGTGGGCACGGCGAGCCTCAGGCGGGGCGCGCTGGCGAAGCGGCTGCGGCCGGATCTCCAGGTGGTGAACTTCCGCGGCAACGTGCAGTCCCGGCTGCGCAAGCTGGAGGCCGGCGAGGTGGACGCGACGCTGCTCGCCATGGCCGGCCTCAACCGTCTCGGACGGCCCGATATCGCCACCTCGGTGCTGGACATGGAGCGGTTTCCGCCGGCGCTGGGCCAGGGCGCCATCGCCATCGAGACTCGCGAGCAGGATGCCCCGGTGCTGGAAGCGCTGGGGCCGCTGCTCGATCGGGCGACCGCCACCTCGCTCGCCGCCGAGCGCGCCTTCCTGGAAACCCTGGATGGCTCCTGCCGCACGCCCATCGCCGGCCATGCGACGCTCAGCGGCGACGGTTTGTCCCTGCACGGCCTGATCGCCACTCCGGACGGCGCCCGCGTCGAGGAGATGGTGCTCGATGGCAAGGCGGCGGACGCGCCCGAGATCGGCCGCGCGGTCGGTCGCGAGCTGAAGGCGCGGGGTGGCCCCGAATTCTTCGTGGACTGGGTCTGAGCCATGCGCATCCTCGTCACCCGGCCGCTTCCCCAGGCCGAGGAGACGGCGGAGCGCCTTGCCGCGATGGGCCACGAGCCGGTCCTGTCGCCGCTTCTCGATATCGTGCCGGACCCCACCGTCTCTCTGGATCCCGGCGATGCGAAGGCGCTGGTGTTGACGAGCCGTGGGGCGGTGCGCGCCCTGGCGCGGCACCCGGAGCTCGCCCGGGTGATCGCCATGCCGACGGTGACGGTGGGGGACGCCACGGCGGAAGCCGCGCGCGCGGCCGGTTTCCGGGACGTCCGATCGGCCGGTGGCACGGTCGCCGACCTGGCTGCGACGCTCGCGGCGGATCCAAATCGCCCCCGGGCCGTTCTCTACCTGGCGGGGCGTGACCGCAGCGGCGACCTGGCCGGCCTTTTGGCGGAAGCCGGAACGGTCGTCGACCTGCGCGTCTGCTACCGCGCGGAGACGGCCTCCGCGCTCACGGCAGAGGCGAGCGCGGGCCTGAAGGAGGGGGACATCGACACAGCATTGTCCTTTTCGCCGCGTTCGGCGGAGACGCTGGTGAGGCTCGCGGACCGCGCGGGCGTCGGGGCGGCGCTCGCCGAGATCAACCACGCGTGCCTGTCGGAGTCGGTGGCCGATGTGCTGCGCGGAGCCGGCGCCCGCCGGATCATCGTGGCGGAGCGGCCGGACCAGGAGGCGCTTCTGGCGCTGCTTACGCGGCAATGGCCGTCCGCCGATCGACGGTGAAGAGGCCGTCTACGGGGTCTCCCGGACGGCGGCAGATGAGAATTGGTGTATAACCGGGGCCGAGGCGACGATAGTGTTCGACCAGGGCCAGCACGAGGACGGGGTGAGCAATGGCGGCGACGAATGATCCGAGCGATCCGAAGGGCGGAAGCGGCCGGAAGACCCCGCCGGTGCTCGACCTGTCGGCCTCGGAGGTCGAGCCGCGCACGTCCGGGTCAGCCGACCCGTCCAAGGACGAGAAGGGAGGCCAGAAGGATCCCAAGGCCGGCGACGCGGGAACTGCCAAGTCCGCTGCCGACGCCGCGAAGCCGAAGGACGGCACCAAGCGCAAGGACGACGGCCAGCCCAAGGGCTCAGCCACGGCATCCACCACGTCCGGCAAGGCGTCGAGCCCGGTGCCGAGCGTCGGTCCGGCCAAGAGCGGCGCGGCCGGCATGACACTGGGCACCAGCGCCGAAGGCGACGCGGCAAAGGCGGGCGACGCCCCGAAATCGACCGAAACGAAGACGGACAAAAACGCGGCGGACGGAGCCTCGAAGAAATCGTCGGCGGGCTCCGGCTCGCCTGCCGGAGACGGCGGGGGTGACGACAGCGATGTCGCTGCCACGCCTGCGCCGCCGCGGCAGTCGGACGGCATCGGGCTTGGCGGCGCCATCGTCACGGCGGTGGTGGCGGCGGTCCTCGTTGTGGGCGCCGGCTACATCGCCATCGACGCCGGACTGCTTGGCGCGCCCGGTTCGGGGCCGCGCACCGTTGCCCAGGGTGGGGCTCCGTCGGTGGAAAGTCGCATCGCTACGTTGGAACGGCGGGTGGAGAATGCCGGCTCCGGCGGCGGTGAAGCCGCGCAGGCCGTCAACGATCTGCAGCAGGATATCGAGGGCCTCAAGGCACAGGTCGAGGGCATGGGCTCTGATCTGCCCGGCCGGGTGAGCGCGCTGGAATCGCAGGTGACGGACGTCGCGAACGCCCCGCCCGCCGTGTCGCAGAACGATCTCCAGGCGCTGCGCGACGGGGTCTCAAAGGCCAGCGATGCCGCGAACCAGGCCGCAAGCGCCGCGGGAAACGCGGCAGCCGAGGCCGGCAAGGCGAATGCCGCCATCGCGCCCATGCAGCAGTCCATCGAAAGCCTCAAAACCGCGCAGGCGGCTCTCCAGTCGTCGCTGCAGCAGCTGTCCGGCACGGTGTCCGACCTGTCGTCGCGGGTGACGGAACTGGAAAAGATCGTCGGCGGTACCGGTCCGCGCGAGGCCGCCGCACTGGCACTCTCCACCGCGGTGCTCGACGAGGCGCTCAGGACCGGCGAGCCCTATGCCCCGGCGCTTGCCGCGGTGAAGACGCGGCTGGAGGATCCCTCCATCGTCGCGCCGCTGGATGCCTATGCCGAAACGGGGCTGCCGACACGGCGGGCCCTCGTTGCAGCCTTCCCCGAGGTCGAGGACTCGATCCGGGACACCGTGCGCGGCGGGGCGCAGGACGAGGGCTTCATGGCCGGCCTGCTCGCCAACGCGGAGTCGCTGGTGAAGGTGCGTCGCACCGACGCGCCGGAAGATGGCGGCGTCAGCGCCACGCTGGACCAGATCCGTGCCGACCTGGACAAGGGCGATCTGGCCGCGGCCGCATCCGACTGGACCAAGCTGCCGGAACCGGCCCAGGCGGCGTCGAAGACCTGGCACGACCAGGTCGCGGCGCGCGTTGCGGCCGATGCGCTGGTGGCCAAGGTCACCCAGGACGTGCTGGCCAGCCTCTCCCAAGACCCATCGGCTGCCCCGCAGCCGGCGCCCGCCGCCTCCACCGCCCCCGGAAACTGATCGAGCGGATACGAGACCATGATTCGCCTGCTAGTCTTTCTGCTCGTCGTTTTCGCGCTGGCCCTTGGCGGTGCCTGGATCGCCGACCGGCCCGGTGCTGTCGACATCACCTGGCTGGGCTACGAGATCCAGACCTCGACAACGGTCGCGATGGCCGCGCTGATCGCCGTCATCGCGGTGGCGATCATCCTGTGGTCGCTGTTCCGGGCGATCGTCCACACGCCGGGGCGCATGTCGCGCTTCTTCTCCCGCCGCAAGAAGGACAAGGGCTACCGGGCGTTGTCCAATGGGCTCATCGCGGTGGGGGCCGGCGATCACCGGCTGGCGCGCCGCTATGCGAGCGAGGCGCGTCGCACGCTGCCCAACGAGCCGGCCGTGGCTCTGCTGGAGGCGCAGACGGCGCAGCTTGGCGGCGACAGGGCGCAGGCGCGCACGGTCTTCGAGACGATGCTGGAAGACCGCGACACGCAGCTTCTCGGCCTGCACGGCCTCTACGTGGAGGCGAGCCGCGAGGGTGAGGCGGAAGCCGCCAAGCACTACGCCAACGAGGCGGCGGAGCTGGCGCCGAGCCTTCCGTGGGCGGCCAGCGCCCAGTTCGAGCACGCCGCTGCGGAGCGCAACTGGGAGGAGGCGACCCGCATCCTCGACCGCAACGCCCACAACAAGCTGGTGGACAAGCCGACCGCCCGCCGGCGCAAGGCGGTGCTCTTGACCGCCCGCGCTCTGGAACTGGAAATGGGCGAGCCAGAGAAGTGCCGCGCCCTGGCGCTGGAGGCGCACAGCCTGGCCCAGGACCTGGTGCCGGCCGCCGCCGTGGCGGGACGGGTTCTGGCGCGTCTCGGCGACGTCCGCCGGGCGACCAAGGTGATCGAGCAGACCTGGAAGCGCACCCCGCACCCCGACCTCGCGGAGGCTTACGCCCACATCCGCCAGGGCGACGCGGCCCGCGACCGGCTGAAGCGGGTGCGCACGCTGGCCGCGCTGCAGCCGCAGAGCAACGAGGGCGCCTTCGCGGTGGCAGAGGCGGCGATCGACGCCCGCGAGTTCGACGAGGCGCGCACCGCCATGCGGCCGGTGCTGAACGACCATCCGACCCAGCGGGCCTGCCTCCTGATGGCGGAGCTGGAGGAAGCGGAGACCAACGACCAGGGCCGCGTGCGCGAATGGCTGTCGCGGGCCGTGCGGGCGCCGAAGGATCCGGCCTGGACCGCCGACGGCATCGTGTCGGAAAGCTGGGCGCCGGTCTCGCCGGTGACCGGTCGCCTCGATGCGTTCGAATGGCGGGTGCCCTACGAGGCGCTTGGCACGGTGATCGAACCGCCGATCGACGAGGCGCTTATGGCTGCGGCGCCGGCCACTGCCCTGAAGACGGTCCCGTCCTCGGCACCGGCCTCGGCCGAAGCGGCGGTGGTTGCGGTTTCAACCACGGCGGCCCCGGCCAAGCCGGCGCCGGCAGAACCCGCGCCGCCGATTGCCGACCCGATGGGCGCATCCGCCGAGCCCGCCCCGGCGGCACCGGCCGCGAAGCCGGTGGAGCCGGAAGAGATCGTGCCGCCGCCCGCGCCCGCGTCCACTCCGGTTGCGGAGGAGAACGTGACCGACGTGAAACCCGTGGGCGATCCCGCCACCGGGACCACGGAGACCGAGAAGGCGGCGGACGAGGCCAATGGCCACAAGGGGCCTGAAACCGTGCGCTTCCCGCTGGAGACGCCGCCCGACGATCCGGGTCCGGACGGCGGGGAGCAGGAGCCTTCCGAGGGCAAGCGGCGGATGCGTTTCTTCAACTGATGCGCGCGGCTCCGGCCGGTTGCCCGGGCCGGAGCGCACCTCGTGCGGATTTGGCCATCCGGCGAGGAACCGGTATGGTCCCGCCAACCAGCACACGCAGTCGAATGCGCTTCGGCGGGGTCCGCATCGATGAGGTCGGACCGTCCGCGGTGGCGTAACGTCGCCCAGTTCCAGCCAAGGAGACCCGCATGTCTGAATCCGCCACCGAACGCCTGGCCCAGGTCTACGGGGCCACGTCGGATCAGGAGCGGAGGTCAGCCTATTCGGCCTGGGCCAACGACTATGAGAGCGATCTCGCCAAGTGCGGCTACCTGTTGCCCGGCGTGGCGGCAACGCTTGCCGCGCGCCATGTCGCAACGGGCGACGGCGCAATCCTCGACGCGGGCTGCGGTACGGGCCTGGTCGGACAGTTCCTCTCGCTGATCGGGTTCGATCCCATCGTCGGTATCGACCTTTCAGACGAGATGCTGACGGTGGCGGACCAGAAGGGCGTCTACCAGGACCTGAAGTCCATGCGGCTCGGCGACCGGCTCGATTTCGAGGACGACAGCTTCGCCGCTATCACCTGCGTCGGCACGCTGACGCCCGGACACGCCGGCCCCGAGGCGTTCGAGGAGATGCTGCGCATCGTCCGGCCGGGCGGGCGGATCATCTTCTCGCTGCGCGCCGACGAGGGCATCGATCCGGGCTATGGCGAGGTCATCGAGGCTCTGCGCTTCGATGGGCGCTGGCGGCACGTGGAATCGACTCCGCCCTTTCCGGGCATGCCGGGTGAGTCCCTGACGATCCTGCACCGCATCCACGTCTACTCGAAATAGGCCGGAAACCGGCCGTCCGCGTACGGTGTGCGCGCGGCGGGCGAAATCCTGACTGTTATGCGCGAATTTTTTCGTCATTTCGCGGATCGACACTGGACGGACGTGTTTCTGCCGGTTATTGGAATAATTCCAATTCTAAACCGACAGAGAGCGGAGTGAGCCGGTATGAAGGGCGATCCCGAGGTTATCGACTACCTGAACCGTGGCCTGAAGAGCGAGCTGACGGCGATCAACCAGTACTGGCTGCATTACCGGCTGCTGGACGACTGGGGCTTCACGCTGCTCGCCAAGAAGGAGCGCGAGGAGTCCATCGAGGAGATGCACCACGCGGACGAGTTCGCGACGCGCATCATCTTCCTCGAGGGCCTGCCGAACATGCAGACGCTCGAGCCGCTGCGCATCGGTCAGAACGTCAAGGAAGTGCTGGAGTGCGATCTCGCTGCGGAGCAGTCGGCGCGGGAACTCTATCGTGAGGGCCGCAAGCTCTGCCACGACAAGGAAGACTACGTGTCCATGGCGCTGTTCGAGAAGCTTCTCTCCGACGAGGAAGGCCACATCGACTTCATCGAGACGCAGCTTCAGCTTCTCGAATCGATCGGCCTGGAGCGCTACTGCCTGCTGCAGGCGGCGCCGGCGAACGAGGCCGAGTAAGCCTTTCGCCCTCCGTCTCGACGGAGGGTGCAACACGGACTTTCGGACAGGGGCGGGTGCGCGGCATCCGCCCTTTTTCGTGCGCGCGGGCAAGGGAAAGATCGTCAGGCGAGGCGGACGATGCGTCCCCCGGCGGCCTCGGCGTCAGCCGGGTCGTGGGTGACGAGGAGCACCGGAAGGCGGCGCTCGGCGGCCGTGGTGAAGACGAGCGCGCGGATCTGGTCCTTCATGGCGGCGTCGAGCTTGGAGAAGGGCTCGTCGAGGAGCAGGGCGCGGGGGCGGGCGGCCAGCACCCGGGCGATGGCGACGCGGGCCTGCTCGCCGCCCGACAGGGTGGCGGGATCGCGATCCTCGAAGCCGGCGAGCCCCACCTCGGCAAGGGCGGTGCGGACGAGGCCGGTGCGCTCGCGGCGAGCCGTTCCGGCCGGCAGCGCGAAGCGCACGTTGCCGCCGGCTGTGAGGTGGGGAAAGAGCAGCGGATCCTGAAAGAGCAGCCCGATGCGGCGGACTGCGGCGGGCAGGGCGGTGAGATCGGCTCCGTCGAGCCCGATGCGACCGGTGGCGGAGAAGGGCGGGGCAAGGAAGCCCGCGACGCAGGCGAGGAGGGTCGACTTGCCGCTGCCGGACGGCCCCATGACGGACAGCGTCTCGCCCGGAGCGATGCAGGCGGAAAGAGCGAGCAAGGTCTCGGTGCCCCGGCGGATTTCGACGGTGTCGAGGATCAGGCCTTCGGTGGTGGCTGCGCTCATGCCGCAATCCTCCAGGCGGCGGCGAAGCGCCGGGCGCGCAGGGCCGGAATGGCCAGCGCCAGGGAGAAGGCGGCGAGCGGCAAGAGCATCTGCCAGACGGCCATGACCCCGATCAGGCCGCGGCTGCCCCCGGCAGCAAGCGCGATCGCCTCGGTGGTGACGGTGGGCAGCCGCCCGGCGCCGATCAGCAGGGTCGGCAGGTAGAGCCCGACGGAGACGGCGAAGCCGACCGCGGCAGCGGTGAGCACGGCCGGCAGCAGCATCGGCAGGCGCACGCGCCAGAAGATCCGGATCTCCGAGGCGCCGAGGGCGGCGGCCACCCGCGCGTAGCGTGGGTCCTGGGCGCGCCAGCTGTCGCCCAGCGACAGGAGGACGTAGGGCAGCACGAAGACCAGGTGGGCGAAGGCGACGGCGGCGAGGGACGGACGCACGCCGACGGCCAGGAGCAGGACCTGCAGGCCGAACAGGAAGGACACCTGGGGGACGATGATTGGCAGGTATAGAAGCGACAGGACGCGGGTACCGGGCGCGCGGCCCTGGCGGCTCTCGTTTTCCAGGCAGGCAAGGGTCAGCAGCGTCGCGGCGGCCGTGGCGAGAAGCGCGATGGCGACCGTGGTGATGACGAGGGCGCCGGTTCCGGACGACGCTTCCGTCCAGGCCGACAGCGACCAGCGGGTGGGCAGGGCGTCGGGGAAGCGCCAGACACCGGCCAGCGACCAGACGGTCAGGCCCGCCAGGCCGGCCCCGATCATAACCGCGCAGAGGAGGGCGAGGCCGGCGGCGAGCACGCGCAACGGCCCGTCGCGCCGCAACCGGTGGCCCGAGGCGATGGCCCCGCGCCCGATGACGGCGACGAGCCGTTCAAGCGCGAGCCAGGCAAGCAGCGCGGCGGCGGTCACCGCGACCTGGAGGAGCGCGCCGGCGGACGCGGAGAAGCGGCGGGTCAGGTCGGCATCGCCCATCCAGTCGACGAGGCGGACGGCGAGCGGTGCCGGCGTGGTCGGCCCCAGAACCAGCGCGACCTCCACCGTGGAGGTGGCGAAGGCGATCACCGCAAAGATCGGCAGCCGCAACTGCGGGTAGAGGCGCGGCAGCACGGCGTAGGCGAAGCCGGCAATGCCGCCATAGCCGAAGCCGGTGGCGACCCGCGACAGGCGGCCGGCGTCGGTCTGCGGCAGGGCGGCGAGCGCCATCAGGAGCAGGAAGGGGACTTCCTTGGCAACGAGGGCGGCGATCATGGCGAGGCCGGCCGGATCGTGCACGATCAGGAGATCCGGTGGCCGGTCCAGGCCCGTCGCCCAGGGCGACAGGAGCCGGACGATCCAGCCCGACGGGCTGATCAGGAAGGCGAGCCCCAGCGCGGCGGCGGCATGGGGGAGCGACAGCAGGGGCGACAGAACCCGGCGCATCCACACGAAGGCGCGGGTGTCCGACCAGGCGGCGACGAACAGGAGCGCGATCGCGGTGGCGATCAGGGTGGAGGCGAGGCCGGTCCACAGGCTGAGGGCGACGGAGGTCGCAAGCCCCGGTTCGGCCAGGAGCCGTTGCCAGGGCGCCAGAGAGACCACGTGGCCGCCGAGCGCCGGCAGGTAGCCGAAGGCAGGCAGCGCCACGCCCGCGATCCCCGCGAGGACCGGACCGATCAGCACCGCGATGGCGAGGGCGGGCGCAAACCGGACGAGCATCGCAGTCGGCGCCTTTCCGGGTCTCAGCGCGCGCCGTAGCGCGCGGTCCACGCGGCTTCCAGCCGCTCGGTCCAGCTTGGATCGGGTTCGCGCAGGGTCGGCCGCATGGCGGACGGCGGCAGGATGGCGGGATCCTCGGCGAGCGCGTCGAACCGGGCGCGGTCGGCGTCCGGCAGGCCGGCGACGTCGAGGACCGTGGGATCGCCCCACACGTCCGGATCGGCCTTGCGCGCCTGGGCTTCCGGCGACAGCAGGACGTTCGCCACCACCAGAGCGCCGGCCTTAGCGTTGGCGTTGTAGGGGATGGCGACGAAGTGGGAGTTGCCGATGGTGCCGCCCTCCAGAAGGTAGGGACGGACGCTCTCCGGCAGCTCGCCGTCGGCGATGGCGGCGCTGGCGTCGGAGGGATTGAAGGTGAAGGCCAGGTCGATCTCGCGGTCGGCGAACAGGCGGCGGAGCTCGGAGACGGACCGGGGGTAGGCCTTACCCTGGCGCCAGAGGTGCGGCGTGACCCGGTCGAGCCAGTCGAAGACCGGGCCGGCGGCGGTCTCGAACGCGGCATCGGTGACCGGCCGGTCGAGGGCCAGCCGGTCGGGCGCGTAGGTGAGAAGCAGCTGTTTCAGGAAGGTCGTGCCGAGAAAGTCCGGCGGCTGCGGATAGGTGAAGCGGCCGGGATTGGCCTCGACAGAGTCGGCCAGCGCATCGAGGGTGCGCGGCGGGTCGGGCAGCGTTTCCGTGTCGTGGAGAAAGACGAGCTGGGCCATGCCCCAGGGTGATTCGAGGCCGTCGATGCGCAGGGTCGCGTCGGTGAGGACGGTGGGCTTGCCGTCGGTGTCGACGTAATCCCAGTTGGGCAGGACCATTGCCCAGCCCGGCCTCATGAGGAGGTCGTGCCGGACCATCGCCGCGAAGTTCTCGCCATTGATCCAGACGAGATCGACGCTGCCGCCGGTATCGCGGCCGGCGGTCTTCTCGGCGAGCACCTGGGCTACCACGCCGGAGGTGTCGGTTACCTTGATATGAACCAGGTCCACGTCATGGCGGGCCTTCAGCTGGTCCGCGACCCAGCCGATATAGGCGTTGATGCGCGGCTCGCCGCCCCAGGCGTGGAAATAGACGGTCTGGCCAGTGGCCTCCTCTTCGACCGCGGCCCAGTTCTGGGGATCCGGGTCGGCGGCGAGGGCTGGCCCGGTGACGGCCAGGGCGGCTAGAAGAGCGGCGACAACCTTGAAACGGGTCACGGAATGGCAAGCCTGAACGGGTCGAGAACGATGACTGACGACTCTAGTCGCGCGCCCGCCGGGTGCCAACAGCCGGGAACGGGGAACACACGACCGTGACACGCCTGCCCGTCGAAGAGGCGCTGCCTGCCCTGAGGGAGGCGCTGTCGGCCGGACCGTCGGCCGTGCTGGTGGCGCCGCCGGGTGCCGGCAAGTCGACCCGGGTGCCGCTGGCGCTGCTGGAGGAAGGCTGGCGCGGCGACGGGCGCATCCTGGTGCTGGAACCCCGCCGGCTCGCCGCCCGGGCCGCGGCGCGCCGGATGGCGGAGACGCTGGGCGAGGCAGTGGGCCAGACCGTCGGCTACCGGGTGCGGATGGACGCGAAGGTGTCGGCCGCCACGCGGATCGAGGTGGTGACGTCCGGCGTCTTCGTGCGGATGATCGCCGACGATCCGGAGCTCGACGGCGTGGTGGCGGTGCTGTTCGACGAAATCCACGAGCGGGCACTGGACACCGACCTGGGGCTGGCGCTGGCACTGGACAGCCAGGGCGCGCTGCGGACGGACCTGAGGCTCGTTGCCATGTCGGCGACCGCGGATGCGGAGCGGATAGCCCGGCTCCTGAGCGATGCGCCGGTGGTGGAAAGCCGGGGACGAACGTTCCCCGTGGAGACGGATTACGCGCCGACGGCACCGCATACCCGGATGGAGGATGCCGTTGCCGATGCGGTGCGGCGGACCCTGCGCGACGACAAGGGATCGCTGCTCGCCTTCCTGCCGGGCCGCGCCGAGATCGAGCGGACCATGGAACGGCTGTCCGACCTGCCGGCCGACGTCGACGTGGTGCCGCTGCACGGCGGGCTCGACGGGCGCGCCCAGGACGCGGCGATCCGCCCCGCGAAGCCGGGACGGCGCAAGGTCGTGCTGGCGACGCCCATTGCCGAGACCTCCATCACCATCGAGGGCGTGCGGGTGGTGATCGATGCGGGCTACGTGCGCCGGCCGCGCTTCGAGCCGGCGACCGGGCTGACCCGGCTGGTCACCGAGCGCGTGTCTCGTGCCGCCGCCGACCAGCGGCGCGGCCGCGCCGGGCGCACCGAGCCGGGACGCTGCATCCGCCTGTGGGCGGAAGGACAGACGGCTGCGCTCATCCCGTTCGACCCGCCTGAAATCCTCGACGCCGATCTCTCCAGCCTCGCACTCGATCTCGCCGAATGGGGCGTCGAGGATCCGGCGCAGCTTGCCTGGCTGGATCCGCCGCCCATCGCCGCGTTTCGCGAGGCGCGGGCGTTGCTGGCCGACCTGGGCGCCATCGACCCCGCCGGATCGATCACCGCCGACGGTCGGGCGCTGAGGGCCCTGCCGCTGCCGCCGCGCCTGGCGCACATGGTTCACAAGGCGGCCGCCACCGGCGAGGCGGATCTTGCCGCGCGAATCGCGCTTCTCCTGACCGAGCAGGGGCTCGGCGGGCGCGACACCAACCTTGCCCATCGCCTGGACGCGCTCGCCCGCGACCGCTCGGAGCGTGCCCGGGCCGGGCGGACTGCCGCGGCCCGCTGGTCGAAGGCCGCCGGTGGATCGGGTGGGGATGGCTCAAGACCCGATCCGGCCCGTGTCGGCCGGCTGGTTGCCGTCGCCTTTCCCGACCGGGTGGCGCAGGCGCGGGGGCAACCGGGCGGCTACCGGACGGCCGGAGGGCGCGGCGGCGTGCTGGATCCGGCCGACCCGCTGGCGCGCGAGCCATATCTCGCGGTGGCGGAGCTGCAGGGCGCGGCCCAGAAGGCGCGCATCCTGTCGGCCGCGCCCCTGGATCCGGCCATGATCGAGGAGCTGTTTGCCGAGCGGATCGTGGAAGAGGAGGTCTCGGCCTTCGATGCGGCGGCCGGGGCGGTGCGGTCGCGCTGGCAGCGCCGGTTCGGAACGCTGGTGCTGGCGGAACGGAGAACGGTGCCGAAACCCGGTGCGGAAACGCTCAGCGCCCTGATGGCGGGCCTCGCCGAGCGCGGCATCGACCGGCTGCCCTGGAGCGCGGAGAGCCGGCATCTGAGGGAGCGGATCGGCTTTCTTCACCGGACGCTGGGCGAGCCTTGGCCGGACGTGTCAGATGCCGCACTTGCGGGGACGCTCGAGGACTGGCTGGGGCCGTTCGTGCCGTCCGCCGTGGCGCTCTCCGACGTGACCGGGGCGGCTTTGACGGCGGCGCTGGAAGGCCTGCTGGCGAATGCGGGGCTCGGTGGGCAGGTGGACCGGTTGGCGCCGGAGCGCTTCGTCATGCCCTCGGGCCAAGGCGCTGCGATCGATTATTCCGGCGAGCAGCCAGCCATCGCGATCCGGGTGCAGGATCTCTTCGGCGTCGCCGGGCATCCTTCGGTCGCCGGCGGCAGCCTGCCGCTTGTGGTGACATTGCTGTCGCCGGCCGACCGGCCGATCCAGACGACCATGGACCTGCCCGGCTTCTGGCGGGGAAGCTGGGCGGACGTGCGCAGCGACCTGCGCGGCCGCTATCCGAAGCACGCGTGGCCGGAGGATCCGGCCAGCGCGCCACCGATCCGCCTGAAAAAACATCTCAAAAGCTGAAGGACGTCTCCGAATCGGCTTGCCGGTTTCCATCCGCGCTCCGTTTCGGATAGGTCGTGCGTAAAAGCCGAAACGATTGGACGGCGCCTCATGCCCTTTCCCGAGACTGCCCCTCGCACGCCCGAGGGAACCCGCATCTACGCCATCGGCGACGTGCACGGCCGTGCCGATCTCCTGGAAGCGATGCTGGCCGAGATCGACCGCGATCTCGTCCGCCACCCGTGCGACGACGTGGTGGAGATCTATGTCGGCGACTATGTCGACCGCGGCCCTGCCTCGAAGGCGGTTCTGGACATCCTGCAGGACGACGCGCGCCACGACGGCGAGCGCATCTGCCTCAAGGGCAACCACGAGGACATGCTCCTGGATTTCCTGGAGGATCCGGAGCTGTTGATTCTCTGGATGCAGAATGGCGGCCAGCAAACGCTCGCCTCCTACGGCATCACGCCGCCGGCGGAGGTGGGGCAGAAGTCGATGGCGGAGATCCGCAGCGAGCTCAGGAGCGCGCTCGGCCGTCATTTCAACTTCCTCTCCAACCTGCCGCTGACCCACGTCGAGGGCGACTATCTGTTCGTTCATGCCGGTATCCGGCCGGGCGTGGCGCTGAAGCAGCAGGATCCGGAAGACCTGATGTGGATCCGGGAGCCGTTCCTGTCGTTCCCAGGGCCGCTGCCGCACTGTGTTGTTCACGGGCACACGCCGGTGGATGCGCCGGAGGTGCGGCCGTTCCGCATCGACATCGACACGGGTGCCGCGGTCACGGGGACGCTGACCTGCCTCGTGCTTGAGGATGAGACCCGCCGCTTCCTCTCGACCGGACGCTGAGACGAGCCATGACCACGGCAGCGGAGCTGTCGACCGCGCGCGCCCTGACCGCCGCGGAGGACAGCGGATTCAAGATCGCCGTCAAGGCGCACATGGTGGCCGTTCTTCTGGCCGGGGCCTGGCTCGACTGGGCAGTTCCGACGGACGCGTGGCCGGTTGCGCTTGCGCCGGTGGCCTTGCTGCTGCTGGCAGGCGTCGCGGCGCACGCCGCGGTGGGCTCGCGCTTCGACTGGAGCGGGTCGCGCTACGCGATCCTCGGCCTCGACGCGGCCGGGCTGGCAGCGCTGCTGGTGCTTTTGCCGGATGCGCAGGAGGCGGCGGTCGTCGGCGCCTTCGGTCCAGCCGCCGCGCTCCTGCTCATCGGGCTGGCTGCGGCAATGCTGGCCCGCGGACCGCTCATCTGGGCCGGGGCGCTCGGTGTCGCCCTCTGCTGGATGCCTATGACGGGCGGCGTGGTGCCGTCCGGCTGGGCGCTGCCACCGCTGGCGGTGCCTGCCGGGGCAAGCCTGATCGCCGTGGCCGCTACGGGTCTGGTGGGCTGGGCCATCGCGCGGCTGCGGGCGGTGGTGGCGGAACGCGCCAGCGCCGGCCGGGCGCGGGGGCGGATCCAGACCGCGTTCGGCCGTTACATGCCGGCCTCGATGGTGGAAGAGCTGGTCAGGACGCCGGGCGTGCTCAAGCCCGTCGAGCGCGACGCCAGCATCGTTCAGGTGGTGGTGTCGGGATTCACCACGCTCACGGAGGCCGGCGATCCGGCGACCGGCATCGCGGTGCTGGACGCCTTTTTCACACGGGCCGGGGAGATCGTCGCGGAGGGGGGAGGCGTGATCGCGGGTGCGACCGGCACCGGCTTCACGGCAAGCTTCAACCTGCCGCTGGCGGTCAACGATCATCCCGACCGGGCGCTCTGGGTCGCGCGGGCGCTGCTGCACGCGGTGCGCAAGGAGAGCTTCGCCGGGGCCAGGCTGGAACTGCGCATCGGCGTTGCCACCGGGCCGGTCTCGGCGGGCGCCGTCGGCGGCGAACGTCCGGCCTACGCGGTCTACGGCGATACGCTGGACCGGGCGCTTCGGCTGCAGGCACTGAACACGGAGCTTCAGTCGCGGGTGCTTCTGGACGCCGACACGGCGAGCGGCCTGTCGCCGGAGACGGATCTCAGGAAGATTGGCGCGGTGGAACTGCGCGGCCGCGAGGCCTCCGTGGCGATCTTCGGGGTCTGACGGCTCAGCCGCTCGCGGCGTCGTTCAACGCATCCACGAGCATGGCCTCGGTGAGAATCTGCGGCAGGACGCGTGCCCCGCCGTCGCCCCTCGGGAACACCAGGTAAAGCGGCACGCCGGCGCGGCCGTAGCGCTCCAGGTAGCTGGTGATGGCGGGATCGCGGCGGGTCCAGTCGGCGGTCATGAAGGTGACGCCGTCGCGGGCAAGCGCTTCGCGGAAGTCCTGGCGGAAGGCGACCCGCTCGTTGACCTTGCAGGTGATGCACCAGGCGGCGGTGACATTCAGGAACACCGGCTTGCCCTCGGCCCTGAGGGCGGCGAGGCGGTCCGGCGAGAAGGGCAGCGAGCCGTCGGCGTTGAGGCCGGTTCCGTCATTCGAGGCGGCCATCGAGACCACCGGCGGTTCGGTGGCAAGCGACGGCGAGAGCAGGGCCACCGCACCGGCCAGGCCGACGAGGGCGGCAAGGCCGGCCGCCCAGCGCCCGCGCGCCAGCCCGCCCTGGCGCAGCCCGATCGCCCAGGCGGCGAAGCCGAGCAAAACGCAGCCGACCAGCACCGCGAACATGGCGTCGACCCCGGCCTGCTGGGCAAGCACCCAGACGAGCCAGGCGGCGGTGGCGTAGAGCGGGAAGGCGAGAATCTGGCGGAAGCGCACCATCCAGACACCGGGGCGCGGCAGAAGCCGGCCGACCGCGGGCATCAGCGACACGACCAGGAAGGGCAGGGCGAGGCCGAGGCCGAGGGCGGCGAAGACGGCCAGCGTCAGGGCGGCGCCCTGGGTGAGGGCGTAGCCGATGGCGACCGCCATGAACGGCGCGGTGCAGGGGGTCGCCACCACGGCGGCCAGCACGCCGGTGAAGAAGGAGCCGGCGGTGCCGGAGCTGCCGTGCACGAGGCCGCCGGCGCGGGTCATGCCGAGGCCGATCTCGTAGAGGCCGGACAGGTTCAGTCCCACGAGGACCAGCACGTAGGCGAGGATGGCGACCACGATGGGCTGCTGAAGCTGGAAGCCCCAGCCGACCGCCGCGCCGCCGGCCTTGAGGGCGATCAGGCCCCCCGCCAGCACCAGGAACGAGACGAGGATGCCGGCCGTGTAGGCGCCGCCCTGGGCAATGCGGCTGCGGACCGGCTCGTGGCCATGACCGGCGAAGGCGACGGCCTTCAGCGCCAGCACTGGAAAGACGCACGGCATCAGGTTGAGAATCAGGCCGCCGAGGAGCGCGAAAAGGATGGCGCGCCAGAGGCCGGGCGTCGCCTCCGCCGGGATCGCGAGTGCGGAGCCGCCGCCGAGAGACGCAACCCCTGGGTTGCCGGCCGACCCGACGGTTGATCCGGGGCCCGAAGCCGAGGCGGGCGGGGCTGTCGCGGCGGGGGCGGGTATCGCGCTGGCGGGACCGTCGACGGCAAGCCTGTAGCCCGTCCGCTTGCCGGAGGCGTCGGTCAAGGCGAGGACGCCCCGGACCATGCCCGGCTCGGTGGCGCCCTGCGGGCGCAGGGTGAGGACGAGATCGCCTTCCTCCACGGCGAAGGACTGGCGGGAGGAATGGTCGATCAGGTCGGGATCCAGCGGGAAGAAGTAAGCGTCGGAGACGCTGTCCGGCGCAATGCCTTCAGCCTCCACCACCAGCCGGAGATCGTCCGCGGATCCCGACAGACTGGCCGGCCAGTCGACGGTTTCGGGCAGTGCGCGGCGCGCCTTCAGGAAGGTGAAGGCGACGGATGAATCCGCCTCGCTCGCCGCCGCGGTGGGGATCTCGAAGGCGGTTGTGCCGCTTTCCGGAATGCAGATGTCGGAGCAGACCAGCCAGTCGATCTCGAGCGAGACCGGCAGGGGCTCGCCCGCCGTCCAGCCGGACGGCACGGTGATGCTCGTGAGATAGGTGATCTCACCGGAGTAGCCGTAGTTCAAAAGCGGCGGGTAGGGCATGAGCTCCGGCGTCGGCCACCGGATCTCACCCGGCTCGGCCCCGTCCGGCAGGGTCCAGCCGAACAGGGTCGGCGCGCCTGAATCGCCGGGATTTTCCCAGTAGGTGTGCCAGCCGTCCTCCACGATCTGGCGGATGGCGATCTCGACGCTGTCGCCGGGCGCGACGGCGGTATCGGCCAGCGTCACCTCCGCGGTGATGTGGTCGGTGCGGATCGTGGCCTGGGCGCCCAGAGCAGGGACCGCCAGCGCGACGAGCGCGGCCGCCGCTGCGGCAGTGCGTCGCGCCAGGGCAGACAGGATGGAACGATTCCGGTGTGCGGTGCGCTTCATTACGCGATGGGGCTTTCCGTGTTGTCAGGAGCGTCTACCGCTTCGACGGGCTCAACGCCAAATCGCCGAATGTCACATCTTCGAGATGCGGAGCCGGCCGCGCCGGATCGGAAGGGGGGACGTCCCGACCGGTGCGACGACACGATCCGCGAAACGGACCAGCAAGGAGACCACCATGCGCAATGACAACGCGCTTTCAGAAGCCGAATGCAAGACCATCGCCAAGGGGCTGGCGCGGGTGCTGGCGGACACGCACGGCCTCTACATCAAGACGCACGGCTTTCACTGGAATGTCGAGGGCCAGCGCTTCCGCACGCTGCACCTGATGTTCGAGGAGCAGTATACCGATCTCTGGAACGCGCTGGATGACATCGCCGAACGCGTCCGGGCGCTGGGCCACTACGCGCCGTCGAGCTATGCCGACTTCGCCGAGCTGACCGAGGTCGAGGAGGAGCGTGGCGTGCCGGGTCCCTGGGAGATGGTCCGCAAGCTCGTCCATGACAACGAGATCGTGGTGCGTACCATGCGCGAGATCAGGCCCGCGGTGGACGATGCTGGCGACGACGCCACCGCCGCGCTTCTCGACGATCGCCTCGTGCAGCACGAGAAGCAGATCTGGATGATGAGGAGCATGCTCAAGGACGTCGACGACAAGGACGTGGTGTCCTCCTCCATCCTCAACGATCTGACCTGACCTGCTGACGGCCAGGCCGGGCGCGGATTTTCCGCAGCTTTTGCTTGGGTCCGAAGGCCAGCACGCCTATCATGCGAACGCGGTGGCGCCGATGGTGCCGCCGCGTTTGCCGTTGTCGCGGGGCTGCCGAAGCGCAACCCGCCACGAGGAACGGGACAGGCGTCCAATGGTGCACCCCTGGGTCAAAGGCGCGTTCGGTGGTGCGCGCGCCGCTGCAGCCGCCGCCGACTACGTGCGGGCCGCTGCACCGCCCGCCAGCACCCATTCCATCGTCAACCGGGCCGCCGCCGCGCAGCGTCAGCGCGAGCTGGAGGATCTCGGCCTCTTCAATATCGCCTCGCAGGAAGTCTTCGACCGGATCGGCCGCATCGCTTCTGCCGCCTTTTCCGCGCCCACCGCATTCGTCTCGCTGCTCGATGCGGAGCGGATGTGGATCCAGACCACCGAGGGCCAGGTGCTGGACGATACGCCGGTGGAAACGTCGCTGTGTATCCACACCGTGCAGGCCGGCGAGATGCTGGTGGTGGAGGACGCGCGCACGGACCCGCGCTTCGCCACCAATCCGCATGTGCTGGGCGATCCGTTCGTCCGCTTCTACGCGGGGGCACCGCTGTTCTCGCCGAACCGCGTGCCGGTGGGGACGCTGTGCGTCGTCGACCGCACGGCGCGGCGCTTTACGCCCGAGCAGCAGACGATGCTCGCCGACCTCGCCGCCTTGACCATGAGCCAGTTCGAGCTGCAGCGGGCCGCCCTCATGGACGGCCTGACGGGAAGCTGGAACCGGCGCATGCTGGAACAGGTGGTTTCGGCGGAAATCCGCCGGTCGAAGCGCACCGACCGGAAGTTCGCGCTGGCGATGCTCGATCTCGACTTCTTCAAGCGCCTGAACGACGAGTATGGCCATGCGGTCGGCGACGAGGTGCTGATCACCTTTGCCCGGCTGGTTCGCGACAATCTCCGTCCGGAAGACTGGTTCTTCCGGCTCGGCGGCGAGGAGTTCGCGGCCCTGATCGTTCATTCCAGCAGCGCCAAGGCGGAAGGGCTGATCGAGCAGATCCGTGACGACCTGGCCCGCCGGGGCCCGGCCTTCGGCAGCCGCGGGGTCACCTTTTCCAGCGGCATCACCGATCACCGGCCACCGTCGCTAGGCGGGGTGGAGGGCGACACGCTGGCGACGATCCTGCAGCGCGCGGACATGGCGCTCTACGAGGCGAAGGCGGCGGGGCGCAATCGCACCGTCTGTGCCGCTCAGGAACGCGTCGACGCCTGAGGCCGGTGGGCGCGAGTCCAACGGGTTCGGCGCGCGTCCGGCGATCCACGTGGAGCGCCGCACCGTAGGAACGCACGACGCCTTCCCGCCGGCCCAACTCCAATGCGGCCCCCTACGATTGACGGAGACACTCCATGTCCATCGCCCTCTGGTGCGTGCTCGTCGCCAGCATCCTGCCGCTCCTGGCCGTGTTCCCGGCCAAGGCGGATCCTGAGCTCGACAACCGCGATCCGCAGGCGCGCCACGCCGCCCAGACCGGCTTCCGGCGCCGGGCGTTCGCGGCCCACCAGAATTCCTGGGAAGCGTTCCTGGTGTTTGCGGTGGCGGTGATCGTGGCGGAGATGAACGCCGGGCCGCAGGGCGCGATCAACGCGCTGGCGCTGGTCTTCGTGGTGGTGCGGGTGGCCTATATAGCGGCCTATCTGAAGGGCGTCGGCACGATCCGCTCGGGCCTGTGGACGGCCGGCTGGCTCCTGTCCATCGCCATCTTCACCAGCCCCGCCTGGGGCGGGTGAACCAGGCCGCCCGCCCGGAGCCGGTGCGCAAAGCGCACTCGGCGTGAGGGGTATCTCTTAGACCGCAATCGCGGACGGAAAACCGATTCCCACTTTTCCTGCGATTGCTCTAGATCTGCCGTTCGACCATGAGCTTCTTGATCTCCGCGATCGCCTTGGCCGGGTTCAGGCCCTTAGGGCAGGCGTTCGCGCAGTTCATGATGGTGTGGCAGCGATAGAGGCGGAACGGATCCTCCAGATCGTCGAGCCGCTCGCCGGTGCCCTCGTCGCGGGAATCGTTGATCCAGCGATAGGCCTGCAGGAGCACGGCCGGGCCGAGATAGCGGTCGGAGTTCCACCAGTAGCTCGGGCAGGACGTCTGGCAGCAGGCACAGAGAATGCACTCGTAGAGGCCGTCGAGCTTCACCCGGTCCTCGTGGCTCTGGCGCCACTCGCGCTGCGGGGTCGGAGAGACCGTCTTCAGCCACGGCTCCACCGAGCGCAGCTGGGCATAGAAGTTGGTCAGGTCAGGGATCAGGTCCTTCACCACCGGCATGTGCGGCAGCGGGTAGAGCGTCACCGGCCCGGTTACCTCGTCCATGCCCGAGGTGCAGGCGAGGTGGTTGATGCCGTTGATGTTCATCGCGCAGGAGCCGCAGATGCCCTCACGGCAGGACCGGCGGAACGACAGCGTCGGGTCGATCTTGTTCTTGATCCAGATCAGGCCGTCCAGGATCATCGGACCGCAGTCCTCGGTATCGACATAGTAGGTGTCGATGCGCGGGGTGCGGCCGTCATCCGGGTTCCAGCGGTAGATCCGGAACTCCCGAAGCGACTTCGCGCCTTGCGGCTTGTCCCAGACCTTGCCGGAGGAGACCTTGGAGTTCTTCGGAAGCGTGAGCTCGACCATTGTCGTCTTTCCTCAACGGGGCTCTGCAGAAGGGGCGGCATCCGCCCCGGTCATGATGAGCATGGCATTCTCGGCGTTCCGGGCGACGGTGACGTAGCCCCGCGCCGCGAGCGCCTGCAGGAGATCCTCCCGCCACAGCGCGGCGTGGGTCGTCTCCACGACGATCGCACGCGGCCAGCGCTCGGCCGGGACGGAAGCGAAATAGGGGACGAGCGCCTGGTCCTCGAAACCCTCGATGTCGATCTTCAGGACGCCGACGGGCGCGTCATAGCGGGCCAGCCGCTCGGCAAGCGGCGCAACCTCGACCTCGTAGCCCTTCGACCGGTCGCCGGCGAAGGCGTGCAGCGAGGCACGGCCCTGGTTGCCGGAGGCATTGGCCCAGAGGGTGGCGGTCGACGGCTCGGGCCCCACGGCCACCGGTTCGACGCTCACTCTGTCGGCCACGCCGTTGGCGGCGATGTTGTAGGCAAGCCGACCACGGGAAACGGGGTGCGGCTCAAAGGTGACCACGCGGACGCCCTCGGGCGCGCGCGCCGCCGTCGGAATGGTGTAGACGCCGAGATTGCCGCCGATGTCGACGAACAGGTCGCCCGGCCGGAGCTGGGCCAGCACGAAGGCCCGCTCTTCGGCTTCCGGCAGCCGGTGCTTGGCGGCGAGATCGAAGCCGTCCTTGTTGTCGCGCGGCGAGACGCGGAAGGCAAAGCCCTCCACGTCGATGTCGATCTCCGCGTCCGGGATCAGCGGGCGGACATGGCGGCGGACCCAGCCGCGGACGCCGGGAGCGAACCGCCGGCCGCGCGCCAGGGCGAGCATTGCCCGCGTGGACGCACCGGGCCGGAGGCTGCCGAAGGGCTCCGTCGGGGTTGCCGCCATCTCCATCATCATCGCCACCGTGCGCGGGTCCTCAGTAGACCCGCTTGGCCGGCTCGATGTAGCTGATGTCGTTCGACAGCGTGTAGGTGTGGACCGGACGGTAGTCGATGGCCACTTCGCGCTTGTCGAGATCGACGAAGGCCAGCGTGTGCTTCATCCACTCCTCGTCGTCGCGATCCGGGAAGTCCTCGCGGGCATGCGCGCCGCGCGATTCCTTGCGGTTCACGGCGGAGTCCATGGTCACGACCGCCTGGGAGATCAGGTTGTCGTATTCCAGCGTCTCCATGAGGTCGGTGTTCCAGACCATGGAGCGGTCGCTGACCCGAACGTCGTCGCTGCCGGCCCAGACCTGGTGGATGAGCTCGTGGCCCTCCTCCAGCACCTCGCCGGTTCGGAACACGGCGCAGTTGGACTGCATCGTCCGCTGCATCCGGTCGCGCAGCTCGGCCGTCGGCGTACCGCCGGAGGCGTAGCGCATGTGGTCGAGGCGGGCGAGGGCGGCCTCGCCGGCACCCTTCGGAAGGTCGGCATGGGACTGGCCCGGCTGCACCGTCTCGGCGCAGCGGTGCGCCGTGGCGCGGCCGAACACGACCAGGTCGATGAGCGAGTTCGAGCCGAGCCGGTTGGCGCCGTGCACCGACACGCAGGCCGCCTCGCCGATGGCCATCAGGCCCGGCACGACCGCGTCGGGATCGCCGTTGACCTTGGTCAGGACCTCGCCGTGGAAGTTCGTCGGGATGCCGCCCATGTTGTAGTGGACGGTCGGGATCACCGGGATCGGCTCCTTGGTGACATCGACGCCGGCAAAGATGCGGGCCGACTCGGAAATGCCCGGAAGCCGCTCGTGCAGGATCGCCGGATCCAGGTGGTCGAGGTGCAGGAAGATGTGGTCGCTTTCCTTGCCGACGCCACGGCCTTCGCGGATCTCCATGGTCATGGAGCGCGAGACAACGTCACGCGACGCCAGGTCCTTGGCGCTCGGCGCGTAGCGCTCCATGAAGCGCTCGCCCTCGGAGTTGGTCAGGTAGCCACCTTCGCCGCGCGAACCCTCGGTGATGAGGCAGCCGGCGCCGTAGATGCCGGTCGGGTGGAACTGCACGAACTCCATGTCCTGCAGCGGCAGGCCGGCGCGCAGCACCATGGCGTTGCCGTCGCCCGTGCAGGTGTGGGCGGAGGTGCAGGAGAAGTAGGCGCGGCCATAGCCGCCGGTGGCCAGAATGACCTTGTGCGCCCGGAAGCGGTGGATCGAGCCGTCGTCGAGACACCACGCCATGACGCCGCGGCAGGCGCCGTCCTCCATGATGAGGTCGAGGGCGAAATACTCGATGAAATACTCGGCCGAATGGCGCAGCGACTGGCCGTACAGCGTGTGCAGCATGGCGTGACCGGTGCGGTCGGCGGCGGCGCAGGTGCGCTGGGCGGTGCCCTTGCCGAAGTGCGTGGTCATGCCGCCGAAGGGGCGCTGGTAGATCTTGCCGTCCTCGGTGCGCGAGAAAGGCACGCCCCAGTGTTCCAGCTCGTAGACGGCGGCCGGCGCATTGCGCACGAGATACTCGATCGCGTCCTGGTCGCCGAGCCAGTCGGAGCCCTTGACGGTGTCGTACATGTGCCAGCGCCAGTCGTCCTCGCCCATGTTGCCGAGCGAGGCGGCGACGCCGCCCTGGGCAGCGACCGTGTGCGACCGGGTGGGGAAGACCTTGGTGATGCAGGCGGTCTTGAGACCGGCCTCGGCGCAGCCGGTGACCGCGCGAAGTCCGGCGCCGCCGGCGCCCACCACGACCACGTCGAACGTGTGGTCAACGACCGGATAGGCCTCGCCGATCAGGGCCGGGCCGCTTCCGTTGCCTGCACCGTTGGAGCCCGCACCGTTGGAACCGGTGCCGTTGCTGCCAGCCATGGGCTTAGCCTCCGAAGCTGATTTTCAGAACCGCGAAGATCGAGGCCGAGGCGACGATCAGCGCGAAGAAGATGTTGGCGACCAGGAGCAGGATGCGCTGCGGTTCGCCGTGAACGTAGTCCTCGATGACAATCTGCATGCCGAGCCGCATGTGATGGGTGATCGAGATGATCGTCAGGATCAGGAAGATGGCGACCCAGGGCGATGCCAGGCGATCGTGCACGACTTCATACGATTCACCGGCAAGCGAGATCACCAGGATCACGAAGAAAATGATCAGCGGCACGTTGGCGAGCGCGGTGAGGCGCTGCTGCCAGAAATGGTCGGTGCCCGACCGTGCCGACCCGAGGCCGCGGACGCGCTTCAGCGGGGTGGTCATGTCAGCCATGGTCGTTTCCTAGATCACGATCAGGCCGACGATCCACAGAAGGATCGTCAGCGAAACGGAGCCGATGAGGGTGGCCCAGGCGAGCATCTCGCGGGGCTTCTCGTCGAAGCCGTGGATGCTGTCCCACACGAAGTGGCGCAGGCCGCCGAGCATGTGATGCATCAGTGCCCACGTGTAGCCGAACAGGATGATGATGCCGATCCAGGAGCCGAAGAAGCCGTTCGCGGTGGCGAAGGCATCGGGGCCGCTCGCCGCGGCGACGAGCCACCACATCACGAGGAGGGTGCCGAAGAAGAGCGCGCAGCCGGTGATGCGGTGCACGATCGACATCACCATGGTGATGATCGGCCGGTAGATGGTCAGATGGGGCGAAAGGGGTCGGTTTGCCTTGGCGTCGACCTGCGACATTACGCGTTCTCCGGATGGGCCGCCGGGCGGTTTCTGTCATCGTTCTAGCCTGCGGTCCGCCCCCCGTCAAAGCCACCGGGGGAGGTTTCCGCCGACGGGCTTTGTGCGCCGCTTCCACGGGGAAGAAAAGGCCGAATTGCCCTGGCCCGCGCCGGGTACGGGGCATCGCGAGCAGGGACCGGGGCGCGGGAATCACCCCCGTGCGGCGATTCTCTTGTGCAGGTGCACCATGAACGACGTCGCGAAGATCGGCGTAACGAGATTGAGCAACGGCACCGCCAGCACCGCGGAGATCACCAGCCCGGCGGCGAACACCGTGACTGCGTTGTCCTGACGCAGCCGCTTGGTTTCGGCCTCGGAATGAAACCGCATGGCCGCAGCCTCGAAATATTCCCGCCCGAGCAGGTAGCCGTTGACGACGAAGAAGGCGGCAATGTTGACCACCGGGACGAGCAGGAGCAGCAGCGCCAGAAGGTTGCCGAGGATGACGATGCCGGTGAACTTCACCGTGTGCCAGAGGCCGCGCACGAACGGGATGTCCCGGCCCGGCGGGTCGGCGGGATAGTCGAGACGCTCCACCTTTCCGGCGATCTCGTCCTGGAAGAGGCCCGCAACGGCGGCGGAGACCGGCGCCGCGAGAAAGGCCAGGCCGATGATCATGCCGAGGCCGGTAACCACCGAAATGACCGTTTCCAGCCAGTCGTACTTTAGGTCGACATAGTGGGTGAGCGCTGCCTCGACGCCGATCCACGCCATGATCAGGATGGCGGCGGTTATGCCCAGCGTCTTGAGCAGGATCGGCCGGAAGGGGCGCGAAAAGATCTCCGAAAAGGCGTGGGAGGCGCTCGCAAGCATGGAATGGGCCGTCTCCGGGAGGAAGGGTCGACCAGCGACATAGGCGCTCGGCGGCCCGTGCTCAAGCGCCCCCCTGGCTTCGCCGGAAACGGGGGCGGGGTGGAAATTCGGCGCGATCTCTGTAAGGTTCGCGGCACTTCACGGGTCCGAAATCGCTCGCCGTCGTCCGTCGGGCCACTCGAGCGGATGCGAGCCGGACCGGCTTCGCCTCACCCCCGAGACCGCCTCGACCGGTCACGCCGCCTGCGTCCGCAGGCCGGACGATTTCGCCCCTAGAGACGACCACAAGGAGGACCGACCAGATATGGCCGCGCCGCGCTACGACGTACTCGGAATCGGGAATGCGATCTTCGACATTCTCGCCCATGTCGACGACGACTTCATTGTCCGCGAGAATCTTGCCAAGGGCTCCATGCGGCTCGTCGACGGCGACGAGATCGCGCGCCTCTACGGCGATCTCGGCCAGGTGGTCCGCATCTCCGGGGGCTCCGGCGGCAACACCATCGCCGGCATCGCCTCGCTGACCGGCAAGGCGGCCTATGTGGGCAAGGTGGCCGACGACGAGTTCGGCGAGGCCTACCGCCACGACATGCGCGGCGTGGGCGTCGCCTTCGACACCAAGCCGCTCTCCGGTGGGGCGCCGACGGCGAGCTGCCTCGTGCTGGTGACGCCGGACGGCGAGCGCACCATGAGCACCTTCCTCGGCGCCTGCCAGAGCCTGACCCCCGACGACGTCGATCCGGCGCTGGTCGCCGATGCCGAGATCACCTTCCTGGAAGGTTATCTCTGGGATCCGCCGCAGGCCAAGGACGCCTTCCGCAAGGCCGCCGAGATCGCCCACCAGAACGGCCGCAAGGTGGCGCTGACGCTGTCCGACACCTTCTGCGTCGACCGCTTCCGCGCCGAGTTCCTGGAGCTGATCAAGTCCGGCACCGTCGACATCGTGTTCGCCAACGAGCACGAGCTGCGCGCACTCTACGAGACGGCCGACTTCGACACCGCCGTGGCGGAACTGCGCAAGGACGCGACGCTCGCCGCCGTGACCATGGGCGCGGAAGGTTCGCTGACGATCACCCGCGAGGAAACTCATCACGTGAAGGCGGCGCCGGTGGACAAGGTCGTCGACCTGACCGGCGCGGGCGATCTGTATGCCGGCGGCTTCCTGTTCGGGCTCGCCCGCGGCATGGCGCTGCCGGACTGCGCCGCGATCGGCGGGCTTGCCGCCGGCGAGGTCATCCAGCACATCGGCGCACGGCCGGAGGTGAACCTGGTCGACCTGGTGCGCCAGGAAGGATTCGAGATTTAGTCTCGGGTCTTTTTGTCTCGCGGCAGCTCGCTTCGCTCGCGCCTCCGACGGGGCGGGCTGACCGCGCGGCGCCCTGTCGGGCGCTGGTTCGTGTGATCCGGTTAGGCAGGGGTTGGTCTAATTTGAGCAAGCCCCAATCTCCGCTCACCCCCTCCCGGCGCAGGGAGGGGAGCGGAGGATTGGGCTGCTTGCGGCGTGAACCAACTCAGGCCCCGCCGGACCACTCCACCAGCGGACGACCGTCCGCCGGCCGGAGGCCGCCCACCCGGAGCCGGTGAGCGAAGCGAACTCGGCGTGAGGGGTCAAAAACCCTAGAATGGCCGCCTTTGCCGCATGGCGGCGGACAGCGTGCCTTCGTCGAGATAGTCGAGCTCGCCGCCGATGGGCACGCCCGAGGCGAGCCGGGTGACGGTGACGCCGAGACCGTCGAGCTGCTCCATCAGGTAGTGGGCGGTGGTCTGGCCCTCTACCGTGGCGTTCACCGCCAGGATTATCTCGCGCACTTCCTCCGCGTGGGCCCGCTCGATGAGCCTCGGGATGTGGAGCGCGTCCGGGCCGATGCCGTCCAGCGCCGACAGGGTGCCACCGAGCACGTGATACTGGGCGGAGACGACGGCGGCGCGCTCAAGTGCCCAGAGATCGGCCACGTCCTCCACGACCACGATCAGCGAGCGGTCGCGGCGCGGATCGGTGCAGACCGAGCACGGGTCGGCCGTGTCGATGTTGCCGCAGACGGAGCAGATCTTCACTTCCTCCGCCACTTCGGCCAGCGCACCGGCGAGCGGGATCAGCAGCGCGTCCCGCTTCTTGACGAGCGCCAGCGCCGCCCGGCGCGCAGAGCGCGGGCCGAGGCCGGGAAGCTTGGCAAGCAGCTGGATCAGCCGCTCGATCTCGGGACCGGTGGTGACGGGCATTGGAGCGGAACGCGCCGGCCCTTACATGCCGGGAGGCATCATTCCGGGGGGCAGGCCGAGACCGGACATGATCTCCTGGGTCTTCTGTTGCACGGCCACGTCGACCTTCGCCTTGGCGTCGGTGTGAGCGGCGACGACCAGGTCCTCGACGATCTCGGCCTCTTCGGGCTTGAGCAGCGAGGGATCGATCTTGACGCTCAGGAGCTCCTGCTTGCCGTTGACGCGCACCGTCACAAGCCCACCGCCGGACGTACCCTCGGCCTCGACGGCGCCCATCTGCTCCTGTAGGTCGCCCATCTTCGACTGAAGCTCTTTCGCCTGCTTCATCATCTTCATGAAGTCCATGAGACTACTCCTCGTCGGGCTCGTCGTCGGGCAGCGGGGCCTCGACCGACGGCTCTTCGGTTTCCGCGATCCGGACGTCGACGATCTCGGCGCCCGGGAACTGGTTGAGGACAGCGGCGACGATCGGGTCGGCGGCGGCATTGGCCAGCCGCTCCTCCACGCTGCGCGTTTGGACCTCGTGAATGGTGTCGCCACCCTCCTCGGAGGAGACGACGACAAGCCAGCGACTGCCGGTCCAATCGGTGAGCCGGGTGCCTAGCTCTCCGGCCAGCGTGATCGGCGCGTTCGGCATCATCGCCACTTCGATACGGCCGGGCTCGAAGCGCACGGGTCGCATCTCGCGCTCCACCGCGAACTTGAGCTTGGGTGCACGCATGCGCTCGGCGAGCGCTGCCACGTCGGCCAGCGAGGTCAAGGTGACGGCGGGGGCGGTGTCGGCGGCGGTTTCCGGCCGGCTGGCGGGAGCAGGCTGGCGCATGGGTTCCGGCGCCGATCCACCGCCGGCGGCTGCCCGCAGATGGCTCGCGGGACCCTGGCCGCCACCGTTGCCGGACGATGAGGGAGGCGACGGCGGGGCTGCCACGGGGCCCAGGTCGGCGCCGGAGGCCAGCGCCTTCATCAGGGCGTCCGGGGTCGGCAGATCGGCGGAATGGGCGAGGCGAACCAGCACCATCTCGGCCGCCGCGAGCGGCTTGCCGGCGGTCTGCACCTCCGGAAGACCCTTGAGCAGGATCTGCCAGGCGCGCGACAGCACCGGGACGGAGAGTTTTTCTGCGAAGGCGGCGCCGCGCACGCGCTCCTCCTCCGTCACGGTGGCGTCGGCGGCGACGTCGGGGACGAGCCGGAAGCGGGTGACGAGGTGGACGAAGGCGGCGAGGTCGGCCAGCACGGTGGCCGGGTCGGCACCGGCGGCATATTGGTCGTCGAGTTCGGCGATGGCGGCGGCCACGTCGCCGCGCATGACCATGTCGAACAGGCCGACGACGCGCGATCGGTCGACGAGGCCGAGCATGTCCTTGACCGAATCGGCCGTGACGGCGCCGGCGCCGTGGGCGATGGCCTGGTCCATCAGCGACAGCGCGTCGCGGACCGAGCCTTCCGCCGCGCGGGCGATGAGCCGGAAGGCCTCGTCCTCGACGGTGACGGCTTCCGCCTCGGCGATGCCGGCAAGATGGGCGACCAGCAGGTCCGCGTCGACGCGGCGCAGGTCGAAGCGCTGGCAGCGCGACAGGACCGTGACCGGCACCTTGCGGATCTCGGTGGTCGCGAACACGAACTTCACGTGTTCCGGCGGTTCCTCAAGTGTCTTCAGCAGGCCGTTGAAGGCCGCCGTCGACAGCATGTGCACCTCGTCGATCACGTAGACCTTGTAGCGGGCGCTGACCGGCTTGTAGCGCGCCGCGTCGGTGATCTCGCGAATGTCGTTGATGGAGGTGTGGGAGGCGGCGTCCATCTCGATGACGTCGACGTGCCGACCTTCCATGATGGCGGCGCAGTGCTCGCCCTCGACCGGCATGTCGATGGTCGGCTGGTCGGCGGTGTCCGTCTCGTAGTTGAGGGCGCGCGCCAGGATGCGGGCGGTCGAGGTCTTGCCGACGCCGCGAACGCCGGTCAGCATCCACGCCTGCGGGATCCGGCCGGTCTCGAACGCATTCCTGAGGGTGCGCACCATCGGATCCTGGCCAACCAGGTCCTTGAAGGTCCGCGGACGGTACTTGCGGGCAAGGACGCGATAGGGCGCAGCCGAGGCGTCGCGGGGGGATGTGTCGTCCATGACCCGGCGCCGGTGCCTCTCGATAAGAACGGAGGTGGGAGGCTGGCACGGCGACCCGTGCCTGGCTCGTTAGGGCTGCTTCCTTCCGGACCTGACCCGGTTGGCGAGTGACCCGTCCACCGCCAACCTCCCGACTTCTCTATATCAAAGGTCGCCCCCCCTTTGGCAAGGTGGGGGAGGCGTGCAATTTTCATTCGCCCACCGGAGAGGTCCGTTCCGACCGTCCGTCCAGCCGCAAAGAACGCCGTGGAGACCCCCGCCGTGTCCGAAGGATTCGCCCTCGATCCCCAGCTTCACGCCGACACGACGCCGGTGGTGGAATTGCCGCTGTGCTCGGTCCGCCTGAGCGACGACGCCACCTATCCGTGGCTCGTTCTGGTGCCGCGCCGCGCGGAATGCGTGGAGATCATCGACCTGGCGCCGGACGACCGGGCGATCCTGATTGAGGAGATCGCGATGGCTTCGCGGGTGCTGAAGTACCTGACCGACGCCCACAAGCTGAACGTCGCGGCGCTCGGAAACGCGGTCGCCCAGCTCCACATCCACGTCATCGCGCGCTATCCGGAAGATCCGGCCTGGCCTGGACCGATCTGGGGAAAAGTGCCGGCCCAAGCCCGGGACGCGGCCGAGCGGGCCAATTTCACGGCACGCCTGCAACGGGCCTTTGCGGACGCGTGACGGCCCGGGGGCGGCGAATCGTGTTTTTATGGGGTCCAGACTGTGCGCGGGGGCGGCATTGATGGGTTGGCAATGAGTTCCAGATCGTTTCCGCAGTTCCCCGTGGTCGACGCCTCCTCCCGGACGGGGTTCGCCGGTAACCGGCTCGACCGGATCGCGGAAGCACGGACCGGCCTGTCCGCGGCAGAGGTCGCCGCACGGCCCGGGGCCGGTTTTTATCTCTTCACCGATGATGGGGCGGTCCTGAGCGGACCGGAAGCGGCGCCCGTGGCCCTTCACGACCGGGCAGCGGCCGAATACCTGGGGGCCGCACTCGACCAGGCTATCGTGCTCGGCTTCGACGACGGCGTCCCCCGGCTTGCCGCCCGCATCCCGGGCTTGTCGGATGGTGCGGCCGCCTGGACGCGCGACCTGCGATCGCTGGCTGTGGACGGCACTCTGGCGCCGCACGATCTCGGCGCCATCGCCCAGGCGAGGAGCCTGATTTCCTGGCATGACCGGCACGGCTTCTGTGCCAATTGCGGGCAGAAGAGCATGCCCTCGCACGGCGGCTACCGGCGCGACTGCCCGGCCTGCGGCACCCAGCATTTTCCGCGCACCGATCCGGTGGTGATCATGCTGGCGGTGGACGGCGACCGCTGCGTGCTGGGGCGCCAGTACCGCTTCGCTCCCGGCGTCTACTCCTGCCTGGCGGGGTTCGTGGAACCCGGCGAGACGCTGGAGGACGCCGTGCGCCGCGAGCTTTACGAGGAGGCCGGTATCCGCACCGGCGCGGTGACCTACCATGCCAGCCAGCCCTGGCCGTTTCCCTCCAGCCTGATGATCGGCTGCTTTGCCGAGGCGACGAGCTTCGATCTGGTCCGGGAGGTGGAGGAGCTGGAGGACGTGCGCTGGTTCGAGCGCGCCGAGCTGTCGGCGATGCTGGCGAAGACCCATCCCGACGGCTTCCTGGTGCCGCCGGCGATGGCCATCGCCCATCATCTCATCAAGGCCTACGCGGACGGCGGCGTCGTCTGAGGGCAGCGGCACCGCTTAGGCCTGGAAGCGCTGATTAGTTCTGCGCGCTTCCGGACGGAAAACCGGTACCCACTTTTCCTGGGATTGGTTGATCAGCGCGCGACCGCGCGCCGCCCGGTCAGGGCGCGCCCGCGTGAGCTACGAACGAAGTGAGCGCGCGTGAGCGATCAAGATTCGTTTCTCCGCAATCCCGGACGGAAAACCGGTACCCACTTTTCCTGGGATTGCTCTAGCGCTTCGGCCGCAGGATCCGGTTTTCCTCCGGCTCGCGGATGTTGGCGCGGAATTCGGCCGCCGGGTAGACGCCAAGAATGCGGATCTCGGTGGAGAAGAACTCCAGCTCCTCAAGCGCCAGTGCCAGGTTCGGATCGTCCGGGTGGCCGTCGACCTCGGCGTAGAACTGGCTGGCGAAGAACTCGCCCTCGAGCTGGTAGGACTCCAGCTTGGTCATGTTGACGCCGTTGGTGGCGAAGCCGCCGAGCGCCTTGTAGAGCGCAGCCGGCACGTTGCGCACCCGGTAGAGGAAGGACGTCACCACCGGGCCGTTGCCCGGGGCGGCGCGCGTGTCTTCCGGCGACAGGATGACGAAGCGGGTGGTGTTGTGGGAGGCGTCTTCGACGTCCTTCATGAGGATGTCGAGCCCGTAGATCTCGGCGGCCAGCGTCGAGGCGATGGCGCCGACCGTCGGGTCGCCGCGTTCGGACACCTGTCGCGCGGAGCCGGCGGTGTCGGCCGCGACCACCGGCAGCAGCCCGTGCCGATGCAGCATGTGGCGGCACTGTCCGAGTGCCTGGACGTGGCTCTGCACGGTCTTGAGATCGGAAAGCCTGGTGCCGGGGAGGGCCAGAAGCTGGTGATGGATCGGCTGGAAATACTCGCCGATGATGAACAGGTTGGCCGTCGGCAGCAGGTGATGGATGTCGGCCACCCGCCCGTTCTGCGAATTCTCGATCGGGATCATGCCGAGATCGGCCGCGCCGGAGGACAGCGCGGCGAAGCAGTCCTCGAAGGTGGGGCAGGGGACCGCCTCGGCCTCGGGGAACACGGTGTTGGTCGCGATGTGGGAATTCGCGCCCGGCTCGCCCTGGAAGACGACACGGGGGCGGTTGGGATCGGTCATCGGCTCAATCGTCTGGCGCGCCGGAATCGGGGATCAGGACAGGATCGCGCGGGCCCTGTCGAGATCCGCGGGGGTATCCACCCCCAGCGGCACGGCGTCAACCACCGCGACATCGATGCGCATGCCTGCCTCCAGGGCGCGAAGCTGCTCGAGTTTCTCGCGGCGCTCCAAAGCGGAGGGCGGCAGCGAGACGAAACGCGTGAGGGCAGCGCGGCGGAAGGCGTAGAGGCCGATATGGTGGTGCAGCGGCCCATCGCCGTAGGGTGCCGTCGCGCGGGTGAAATAGAGCGCGCGCAGGCGGCGCTCCGACAGCGGGCTGCCGACCACCTTCACCACGTTGGGGTTCGTCCGCTCCTCCTCGATCTCGATCACGGCGGCGAGCGTGGCGATATCGACCTGGGGATCGGCGAGCGGTTCAAGGGATGCGCGGATCGTCGCAGGCTCGATGGTCGGCAGGTCGCCCTGAACGTTGACGACCACCTGCACGGCGCCGGCGGGATCCAGGGTCTGCAATGCCTCGTTGATGCGATCGGAGCCGGACGGATGGTTAGCCGCGGTCATTACCGCCTCGCCCCCGGCCGCTTCGACCGCGCGGGCAATGTCGGCATCATCGCAGGCGACGACGACACGGCCGATTTCGGCCTCCCGGGCGCGCCGCCAGACCTGCACGATCATCGGCGCGTCGCCGATGACGGCCAGCGGCTTGTCGGGCAGCCGGGTGGCGCTGCGTCGGGCTGGAATTATGACAAGGATGTCGTCTGGCATCGGTCCTCCGCGGTTCGGGAGGCACCCTGCCGGGCGCCGAGGGGCGCGGCAATAGCGCGCGGCACCGAACCGATTGTGTCTTGTGCGCGGCGCTTTATACGAGTGGACATAGAATTATTATAGCGGGTAGTGTCCACCGCGATTTCCGTACCGCGAGGCCGGCCGGAACCTGGGCCTCCGCGACGAGGATGAGGACAAGGATGGATTCGTTCGAACTTAACAAGGTCGCAGGCGCCGTACTCGGGACGTGCCTTTTCGTGATGGCCGTCGCGGTTGTGTCGGATGCGATCTTCGAGACGCATCCGCCCGAGGAGCCCGGTTACGCGATCGCGATTCCCGAGGCGACGAGCACCGGCGAAAGCGAGCCGGCGCCGGCCGCGACGCCGCTTCCGGTCTTGCTCGCCAACGCCGACGTGTCTGCCGGCGAGAACGGCGTGCGGGCCTGCCAGGCCTGCCACAGCTTCGAGAAGGGCGGTCCGAACAAGGTCGGCCCGAACCTCTACGGCATCGTGGGCGCCGCCGTGCTCGGCCACGCCGACTTCAACTACTCCTCCGGCATGAAGGAGTGGGGCGCCGACAAGACCTGGACCTACGCCAATCTCGACGCGTTCCTGGAGAACCCGCGCAAGGAAGTGCCGGGCACGGCCATGAGCTATGCCGGTATCAAGAACGACGAGAAGCGCGCCGACGTCATCGTCTACCTGCGGTCGCTGGCCGACAACCCCGAGCCGCTGCCGGAAGTGCAGAAGACGGCCGAAGCCGATACCGGCACGGCCACCGATGCCGCGCCGGCCGGCGCGGGTGATGGTGCGGCCGCCGAGGGTGGCGATGCCGCGGGTGGTGCTGCCAGCGGCGACGCTTCGGGCGACGCAGCCTCTGGCGGTGACGCTGCGTCCGGCCAGTCGGGCGACAGTGCCCCGGCCGCCGAGGGCGCTCCGGCGGGTGACGCTGCTCCTGCGGGTGATGCGGCCCCGTCCGGCGACGCCGCTCCGGCCGAGGGCTCCGGCAACGCCGCGCCCGAGCAGAAGGAAGGCTCCGCCGCTCCGGCCGAGAGCGATCCCCAGAAGGACGCCGCCGTGCAGGGCGGCGCCGACGGGTTCGTCAAGCTGGTTGCCGCGGCCAACCCGGACGACGGCAAGCGGGCCGCGCGGGCGTGCGTGGCCTGCCACACGTTCGAGAAGGGCGGCGCCAACAAGGTCGGCCCGAACCTCTGGAACGTCGTGAACGCGCCGGTCCTGCATGTCGCCGACTACAACTACTCCAAGGCCATGAAGGAGTGGGGCGCCGACAAGACCTGGACCTACGCCAACCTCGACGAATATCTCGAGGCTCCGACCAAGGTCGTGAAGGGTACCAAGATGGCCTTCGCCGGCATCCGCAAGGAAGAAGACCGGGCCGCGGTCGTCGCGTATCTGCGCTCCATGGCCGATACCCCCGCGCCGCTCTGATAGCCGCCTCCTGACGGCCCGGCGGTCCGAAGACCGCCGGGGACGCCGCCTCGGCGTCGCAATTTCCGGCAGGGCCCTGACGCAAACGCGCGGCCCGCCACGCTTCCGGCATTAAATTTTGGTCATTGTGGCCCTCGGCGGTGTCGCCGACGGGCTTGCCTCCCTAAAATGGGATAGATTCACAATGACCGGATGCCGCTTTTCATGATGCGTTCCTTCTCGTTCGGCCTGGCCGCCCTCCTGGCGTCGCTCGCTGTCGTGCCTGCGGTCGCCGAGGACCCGAAGTGGCGGTCCGCGGCCGCGCTGACCGGCGAGCCGAAATACGCGGACGACTTCGAGCATTTCGACTACGTGAACCCGGATGCCCCCAAG
The DNA here is from genome assembly GCF_000374525.1 of Amorphus coralli DSM 19760. Taxonomy (GTDB): domain Bacteria; phylum Pseudomonadota; class Alphaproteobacteria; order Rhizobiales; family Amorphaceae; genus Amorphus; species Amorphus coralli. The sequence goes on along the minus strand of NZ_KB894573.1, from coordinate 387,110 downwards.
GGTGGCACCGTGCGGCTGCACAGCGTCGGCTCCTTCGACAATCTGAACTTCGTGCCGCGCAGAGGCTCTCCGGCGCTCGGGCTCGGCTTCCTTTACGATACGCTGATGACGCCGGCCTACGACGAGCTGGACATCTCGGCCGACTACGGGCTGCTGGCGGAAGCCATGCAGTGGCCGGACGATCATTCCTGGGTGAAGTTCCGGCTGCGCGAGGGCGCGCGCTGGCACGATGGCGAGCCGGTGACGCCGGAGGACGTGGTCTGGTCGTTCCAGGCGCTGACGGAGAACAATCCCGGCCAGGCCTTCTACTATCGCCACGTGACGGACGCGCAGGTGACCGGCGAGCGCGAGGTGACCTTCACCTTCGACCAGGCCGGCAACCGCGAGCTGCCGAAGATCGTGGGCCAGCTTATCGTGCTGCCCAAGCACTACTGGACTGCGGAAGGGCGCGACATCACCGCCGCCACCGTGACGCCGCCGCTCGGCTCCGGCGCCTACCGGATCAAGTCCGTCGACCCCGGCCGCTCGATCGTCTACGAGCGCGTGGAGGACTACTGGGGCGCCGATCTGCCGGTGAATGTCGGCACCAACAATTTCGACGAGATCCGCTACGAGTATTATCGCGACGAGGACGTCGCGCGGCAGGCCTTCAAGGCCGACGAATATGACTGGTATCAGGAGCTCTCGGCGAACCGCTGGGCGACCCAGTACGACTTCCCGGCCATAGACAAGGGATGGGTCAAGAAGCTGGAGTTCCCCGATGTCGGCTCCGGCCGGATGCAGGGCTACGCCTTCAACCTGCGCCGGGACAAGTTCCAGGATCCGCGCGTGCGCCGCGCCTTCAACCTTGCCTACGATTTCGAGTCCTCCAACGAGCGCCTTTCCTACGGCCTGAACGAGCGTATCGGCTCCTATTTCGCCGGGACCGAGCTTGCCGCCACCGGCCTGCCGGAGGGCGAGGAGCTCGAGATCCTGAAGAGCGTGGAGGAGGAGGTCGACGGCGAAGGCATGCCGCAGACCGTCTTCACCGAGCCGTACAACCTGCCGGTCGGCGGTTCGCCGCAGGCGCTGCGCTCCAACCTGCGCGAGGCGTCGCGTCTCCTGAAGGAGGCCGGCTACGAGATCCGCGGCGGCAAGCTGATCAACGCGACGACGGGCGAGCCCTTCTCGGTGGAAATCCTGCTCTCGTCGCCGGGGGCGGAACGCGGTGCGCTGGCCTACAAGACCGACCTGGAGAAGCTCGGCATCCATGTGTCGCTGCGCACGGTCGATTCCTCCCAGTACATCCGGCGGGTGCGGGCGCGTGACTTCGACATGGCGATCTTCGTCTGGGGCCAGAGCCTGTCGCCGGGCAACGAGCAGAACGAGTTCTGGGGCTCGCAGGCCGCCGATCGCGAAGGCTCGCAGAACTATGTCGGCATCAAGAACCCGGCGGTGGACGCGCTGATCCAGCGCATCGTGTTCGCCGACGACCGCGACACGCTGGTCGCCGCCACCCGGGCGCTCGACCGGGTGCTCTTGCACAACGAGTATGTGGTGCCGCAATTCCGCGCGCCGGACGACCGGATCGTCTACTGGGACCGGTTCGACCACGCCGACCTGCCGAAGTTCACCACCGCCTTCCCGATGGCGTGGTGGTACGACGAGGAGAAGGCGGCGAAGATCGCGAGGGAGAAGAAGTGAGCCGACGGCGCTCGCTCCATCTCGACCGGCGCCAGGCGCTGAAGATCGGCGCCGGCGGCGCCGCCGGCATCGCGCTGGCGCCCTGGCTGCGGCCGACGTCGGCACGGGCCCAGTCCACCGCCACGCCAAGTGGACGGCGGCACGGCCTCTCGGTGTTCGGCGACCTGCAGTTGCCGGCCGACTTCAGCCACTTCCCCTACGTCAATCCGGATGCGCCGAAGGGCGGGACCATCCGGCTGGTGGCCTCCCAGTGGGGCTTCAACCAGAACCCGGTGACCTTCAACACCTTCAACACGTTCATCCTGGCCGGCGACGCGCCGCCGATGATGGACATGTGTTTCGACACGTTGATGGTGCGTCAGCTGGAGGAGCCGGACGCGGTCTACGGGCTGGTGGCAGAGAGTGTGTCGGTCTCCGACGACGAGAAGACCTTCGCCTTCCACCTGCGGCCGGAGGCGCGGTTCCACGACGGTTCGCCACTGACCGCCGAGGACGTGGCCTTCTCGCTGGAAACACTGCGAACGCAGGGCCATCCGACGCTGCGCCAGGTGCTCTCCTGGGTCGAGGCGATCAGGGTGGAGGATCCGCAGACGGTCGTGGTTGTGCTGAAGCCCGAGGCGAGCAACCGGATGCCGCCGACGGTGGCCACCATGCCGATCCTGTCGAAGGCCTACTACGAGATCCACGAGTTCGAACGCTCGACCCTGACGCCGCCGCTGTCGTCGGGCCCGTACCGGGTCGGATCGTTCGAGAGCGGCCGGTTCGTCGAGTTCGACAGGGTTGCGGACTGGTGGGCGAAGGACCTTCCGGTGGCGCGCGGGCAGGCCAATTTCGACACCGTTCGCGAGGAGTTCTTCCGCGACCGTCAGATCGCGTTCCAGGCGCTGACCAACGGCACGCTGACCTATTACGAGGAGGCCGTCGCCAAGAATTGGGCCACCGGCTACACCTTCCCGGCCGTCGAGAGCGGCAAGGTGATCCGGGAAGAGTTTCCCGACAACCGCCCCTCCGGCGCCCAGGGCTGGTTCATCAACACGCGGCGCGCGAAGTTCGCCGACCCGCGCACCCGGCGAGCTCTCGGGCTGGCCTTCGATTTCCAGTGGACCAACCAGAACCTGTTCTACGGCCTCTACAAGCGGACGGCCTCGTTCTTCGAGAACTCCGCCATGATGGCGGAGGGCACGCCGGGACCGGACGAGCTGGCGCTGCTGGACCCTCTGCGCGGCCAGGTGCCCGAGGCGGTGTTCGGCGAGGCGTGGACGCCGCCGGTGTCCGACGGGTCCGGGTCCGACCGCCGGCTTCTGCGGGAGGCGAACGATCTCCTGCTGGCGGCGGGCTGGACGCGCAAGGGGCGCAACCTGGTCGATGCCGACGGCGCGCCGTTCACCATCGAGGTCCTGAGCTTCGCGCCGACCTTCGAGCGGATCGTGCAGCCCTATGCGCGCAACCTGGAGCGCCTCGGTATCGAGATGACCTTCCGCCTGGTCGATCCGGCGCAGTACCAGTCCAGGCTCAACACCTTCGACTTCGACATGACCGGCCAGCGCTTTGCCTTCTCGGCGACACCGGGCGAGGGAATCCGGGAATTCTGGAGCTCGGAGTCTGCCCGCTCCGACGGGTCCCGCAACCTGTCGGGCATTGCCGATCCAGCCGTCGACACGTTGCTGGACAAACTGGTCAACGCGCCGACCCGGGAGGAGATGACGGCCGCGGCCCGGGCTCTCGACCGGGTGCTCCGGCTCGGCTTCTACTGGGTGCCGAACTGGTACAGCGCCACCCATCGCACGGCGCGCTGGGACGTGTTCGGCTTCCCGGACAAGCCTCCACACTACGGCTTTCCGGTGGTCGCGACCTGGTGGTCGACCGAGGTCGCCACTTCAGACGCGAACGGTTAGGATCCCGCCTCGATGGCCTCCTACATTCTTCGACGCCTGCTGCTGATCCTGCCGACCCTGTTCGGGATCATGCTGATTTCCTTCCTGGTCGTTCAGTTCGCCCCAGGCGGGCCGGTGGAGCGGGTGATCGCCCAGCTCTCCGGCATGGACGTATCGGCGACCGCCCGCATTTCCGGCGGGGGCGGCGACTTCGCCGGCGGCTCCGAACCGGGGTCGTCGAGCGCCGGCTCCGGCGACATCAGTTCGAAATATCGCGGCGCCCAGGGCCTCGACCCGGAATTCATCCGCGACCTGGAGGCGCAGTTCGGCTTCGACAAGCCGCCGGTCGAGCGCTTTGCGCTGATGTTGTGGAATTATCTGCGGTTCGATTTCGGCCAGAGCTATTTCCGCGACATCGGCGTGCTCGAGCTGATCGGCGAGAAGCTGCCGGTCTCCGTCTCGCTCGGCCTGTGGATGACGCTGATTTCCTACGGCATTTCCATTCCGCTCGGCATTTCCAAGGCCATGCGCGACGGCTCGCGCTTCGATGTGTGGACATCCGCCGTCGTCATCATCGGTTACGCGATCCCGGGCTTCCTGTTCGCCGTGCTGCTGATCGTGCTGTTCGCCGGCGGATCCTTCCTCGACCTGTTCCCGCTGAGAGGGCTGTTGTCGGAAGGGGTGAGGGGGGCGACGTGCGCGCCCTGGAACGCCGCCTTCGACGCCCATCGCTGCGTTACCGTCGTCATTCCCGACTATTTCTGGCATCTGACCCTGCCGATCATCGCCATGTCGCTGTCGGCCTTCGCCACCACGACCCTGCTCACCAAGAACTCGTTCCTGGAGGAGATCCGCAAGCAGTACGTGATGACGGCGCGGATGAAGGGGCTGACGGAGCGGCAGGTGCTCTACGGCCACGTCTTCCGCAACGCCATGCTGATCATCATCGCGGGCTTCCCGGGGGCGTTCATCTCCGCCTTCTTCACCGGCTCGCTGCTGATCGAGACAATCTTCTCGCTCGACGGGCTGGGGCTTCTGGGCTTCGAATCCATCATCAACCGCGACTACGCGGTGGTGTTCGCGACCCTCTACATCTTCTCGCTGGTGGGGCTGGTGGTGAACCTGATCACCGACCTGACCTATATGTGGGTCGACCCCCGGATCGACTTCGAAAGCCGGGAGGTCTGAGGTGGAAGCCCGTCTCGAACCTTCCCACGACGAGTTCTCGCCGGTGGCGGACGCGCCTGCGACCGGGCGGGGCGTGATCACCCTGTCGCCGCTGAACAAGCGGCGCTGGCGCAACTTCCGGGGCCACCGGCGGGGCTTCTGGTCGCTGTGGATCTTCCTGGTCCTGTTCGTGCTGACGCTGTTCGCCGAGTTTCTCGCCAATGACCGGCCGCTGATCGTCTCCTACAAGGGCGAGATCCTGTCGCCTGTGTTCGTGGATTACCCGGAGGAGAAGTTCGGCGGCTTCCTGGCCGTCACCGACTACCGCGACCCCTTCATCCAGGAGGAGATCGAGGCCAACGGCTGGATGGTCTGGCCGCCGATCCGCTACTCCTACAACACCGTCAACAACGAGCTGCCGGTGCCCGCACCGTCACCGCCGACCTGGATGCTGGACCAGGCCGAGCGCTGCCAGGGCTATGTCGACGGCACCGCCGATCCCAACTGCACGGTGTGGAACTGGAACTGGCTCGGCACCGACGATCAGGGCCGCGACGTGATGGCGCGGCTGATCTACGGCTTCCGCATTTCCGTCCTGTTCGGTCTGGTCCTGACCGTCCTGTCGTCGGTGGTGGGCGTCGGCGCCGGCGCGGTGCAGGGCTATTTCGGCGGCTGGACCGACCTGATCTTCCAGCGCGTCATCGAGGTTTGGACCTCGATCCCGGCGCTTTACCTGCTGCTCATCATCTCCGCGGTGCTCGCGCCGAGCTTCTGGGTGCTGTTGGGCATCTTGCTGCTGTTTTCCTGGGTGGCGCTGGTTGGCGTCGTGCGGGCGGAGTTCCTGCGCGCGCGCAATTTCGAATACGTGACCGCAGCCAAGGCGCTGGGCGTCGGCAACCGGACGATTATGTGGCGCCACCTGTTGCCGAACGCGATGGTGGCGACGCTGACCTTCATGCCGTTCATCCTGAACGGCTCGATCACCACGCTGACGTCGCTGGACTTTCTCGGCTTTGGCCTGCCGCCGGGCTCGCCGTCGCTGGGCGAACTGCTGGCCCAGGGCAAGAACAATTTGCAGGCCCCCTGGCTCGGCATCACCGGCTTCCTGGTGATCTCCATCATGCTCTCGCTGCTGATCTTCATCGGCGAGGCGGTGCGCGACGCCTTCGATCCGCGCAAGACGTTCGTATGAGGCCGCGATGACCGGACCCGCCGAAGAGCTGCTCCAAATCGAGGATCTGTCGGTCTCCTTCCAGCAGGAGGACGGACCGCCCGTGGAGGCGCTGAAGCACGTCTCCATGTCGGTGCGGAAGGGCGAGACGCTGGCCATCGTCGGCGAATCCGGCTCCGGCAAGTCGATCACGGCGCTGTCCACCGTGCGGCTTCTGCCCTATCCGGCGGCGTTTCACCCGAGCGGGCGCATCCTGTTCCACGGACGCGACCTGCTGACCGCGTCCGACCGGGAGATGCGCGGCCTGCGCGGCAACGACATCGCCATGGTCTTTCAGGAGCCGATGACGTCGCTGAACCCGCTGCACCAGGTGGGGCGGCAGGTGAGCGAGGTGCTGAGGGTTCACAAGGGCATGTCGGAAACGGCCAGCGCGAAGCGGACGCTGGAGCTGCTCGACGCCGTCGGCATTCCCGACCCGCAGACGCGGATCAAGTCCTACCCGCACCAGCTGTCCGGCGGCCAGCGCCAGCGCGTCATGATCGCCATGGCACTGGCCAACGAGCCGGAGCTGCTGATCGCCGACGAGCCGACGACGGCGCTGGACGTGACGGTGGCGGCGCAGATCCTGGAACTTCTGAAGGATCTCCAGAACCGGCTCGGCATGGCCATGCTGTTCATCACCCACGACCTGAACACGGTGCGGCGCATCGCCGATCGGGTCTGCGTGATGACCAAAGGCGAGCTGGTGGAGGAGGGGCCGGTAACGGACGTCCTCGACCGGCCGCAGCACCCCTACACCCGGCACCTGATGGAGGCGGAACCGAAGGGCGCGCCGACGAAGACCGACCGCACCGCAGAGCGGGTCGTGGAGGCGAAGGACCTTAAGGTCTGGTTCCCGATCAAGCGCGGCCTCCTGCGGCGTACCGTCGGTCACGTGAAGGCAGTGGACGGGGTTGACGTTGAGGTGCGCGCCGGCCAGACGCTCGGCGTGGTGGGCGAGTCAGGCTCCGGCAAGACGACGCTGGGCTTCGCGCTGCTGCGCCTGATCTCCTCGCGGGGGAGGATCGTGTTCCTCGGCTCCGAAATCGATGCCTATTCCTGGAAGTCCATGCGGCCGTTGAGGCGCGACATGCAGATTGTCTTCCAGGACCCCTACGGCTCGCTCAGCCCGCGCATGTCGGTGGGCGATATCATCGGCGAGGGGCTGAAGATCCACTTCCCGGAGCTTTCCGCGACAGAGCGCGAGGAGCGCGTCGCGGCGGTGCTGGACGAGGTGGGGCTCGACTCCGGCACGCGGCACCGTTATCCGCACGAGTTCTCCGGTGGCCAGCGCCAGCGCATCGCCATCGCCCGCGCCCTGGTGCTGGAGCCGAAGTTCCTGATGCTCGACGAGCCGACCTCGGCCCTCGACATGAGCGTGCAGGCGCAGGTGGTGGACCTGCTGCGCGACCTGCAGCAGCGCCGTGACCTGGCTTATCTGTTCATCTCGCACGACCTGAAGGTGGTGCGGGCGCTCGCCAACGACGTGATCGTCATGCGCGAGGGCAAGGTGGTGGAAGCAGGCCCGGCGGAACGGATCTTCGACGATCCGCAGACGGACTACACCAAGGCCCTGATGGCCGCCGCGTTCCGGCTGGAGACGATCGGCGGCAGCGCCGTTTCACAGTAGGCGCCGGCCGCCCGGAAGGGTGTTCGCCGGGATGGCACACGTGCGGCAAGTGCGCGCAAGCTTCCGCGCGCGCGGTCGTCTTCGGCCGCCCTCCAACAGTGGGGCGAAACAAGCTTTCGGAAGAAGCGGTTGTCCGATTTTTCTTGAAGCTGTCCGGGGGGCTCCCCACCTCAAAGTCATCGTTGGATTGGATGGAACGGACGATGACAAACACTCTTGCCCTTCGCCCGGCTTGGACGCCGCTCACGACCTTCCTGATGATTCTCGGGTTCATCGTGTTCTGGCCGCTCGGTCTGGCCATGCTCGCCTACATCCTGTGGGGCGACCACTTTCACCGTGTCGCGGACGACGCGCGCGGCCATTTTCGGGGATGCTCCATGCGCAAGATGAAGGACACCGCCTTTGCCGGCACGAGCCGGACCGGAAACGTCGCTTTCGACGAGTATCGCGAGCGCGAGCTTGCCCGTCTCGAGGAAGAGCGCCGCAAGATCGACGCCATGCGTGCCGAGTTCGACGACTTCCTGCACAACCTGCGCCGCGCGCGGGACCAGGAGGAGTTCGACCGGTTCATGGCCGCCCGTCACAACGGGGCGGATTCCGCGCCGCAGACGGACACGACGCCCGAGCCGCATCGGGCCTGACGGCAAGGGGCGCATGCCCCTTGCGATCCCGACCTTCGGGTCCTGACCTCCCCTTCGACGGGCCGCGACGCGGCCCGTTTTTTTGTCCGGTTGCGCGGTGCGCCCGGTGCGCCATGGTAGAGATCTCAGCCACCACGATTCGACCTCGCAGCCATCGGACCACCGCCTTGCCGACGCCGCCGCTCACCGCCATCGCGCTGGACCTGGACGGACGCGCGATCACCGTCGCCGTCCGGCGATCCCGGCGCGCGCGCCGCGCCACCCTGCGCATTCCCACCGGCGGCGCCCCCATCGTAACGGCGCCCGTCGCCATGGCGGACGCGGTGATCGACGGCTTCGTGCGCGGCCACACCGGCTGGCTCGCAGACAAGTTGGCCCGCCAGGCGCCCGCGGTGGCCTTTGCCGACGGGGCGGTGTTTCCGCTGCGCGGCGAGGACCATCGGATCCGCCACTATCCCGGGCGGCGCGGCACCGTCTGGCTGGACGTGGTCGAGGGCGAACGCCTGTTCTGCGTGGCCGGGCAGGAGCGCCACCTGGCACGGCGCGTGAGCGACGGCCTGAAGCGCATGGCGCGCGAGGACCTCGAGGAGGCCTCGGTTCGCCATGCCGCGACGGTCGGCCGGAAGATCACCAGCGTGCGGGTGCGCGATACCCGTTCCCAGTGGGGGTCGTGCACCCGGACCGGGGCGCTCTCCTACTCCTGGCGGCTCATCCTGGCGCCGGCTTTCGTGCTCGACTATGTCGCCGCGCACGAGGTGGCGCACCTGGTCGAGCACAACCATTCCGACCGGTTCTGGCGGCTGACGGAAGAGCTGGCGCCCCGCACGCCGGAGGCCCGACGCTGGCTCAAGCTTCACGGCCCCGGCCTGTTCGCCATCGGCGTTTCCGACACCGGCTGAGCCGACCCATGCCGTAGCGGCGGGGGAGGGTCCCGCCGGCGGGGCTTCCGAGCCACCTTCTTGTGCGATACCAGAAAACGAGCATGTCCACGCAAGCGCTGCTCGGCGTCATCCTTCCCGTCTTCGGTCTCATCGGCATCGGCTATTTCGCCGTGGCGGTCGGGCTCATCGGCGATCAGATCGGCGATGCGCTGGGCGAGTTCGTCTTTACCATCAGCCTGCCGCTGCTCCTGTTCCGCACGCTCTCGACGGCGGGCTGGCCGGAGGTCTCGCCCTGGCCGTTCTGGCTGACCTACTTCGCCGGGGTGGCGCTGGTCTGGACGCTGGCGACGCTGATCGTGCGCCGCGGCTTCAAGCGCGATGCCCGGGCCGGTGTGGTGGCCGGCATTTCGGCGAGCTACTCCAACCTCGTCCTGCTCGGCATCCCGGTGGTCAACCAGGCCTTCGGCGAGGAAGGGCTGGTCATCATCCTGGTGCTGGTCACCATCCACCTGGCGGTGATGATGACGGTGAGCGCGATCCACACGGAGATCGCCGCGCACCAAGACGGGTTGTCCAAGGAGGGGCTCAACATCCTGATCGTGGCCCGGCGCGTGGTGATCGCGCTGGCCAAGAACCCGATCATCATCGGCACGCTCGGCGGTGTCGCCTACAATGCGACGGGACTGCCGTTCGACGGCGTGCCGCGCGTGCTCATCGACCGGATCGCCGATATCGCCATTCCCTGCGCGCTGCTGGCGCTCGGCATGGCGCTGAAGCGCTACGGCGTCAGCGGCTCCATCATGCCGGCGCTCTGGCTGACCGGTCTGAAGGTGCTGGTGCTGCCGATCACCGTCTACCTGATCGCGCGCTACGTCGCCCACATGCCGCCGCTCTACGTGGCGGTGGCGACCATCGGCGCCACCTGCCCGACGGGCGTCAATGCCTACCTGATCGCGACCAGGGTGGGGACAGGGCACGCCCTGTCAGCCACCACCATCACGCTGTCGACGGCGGCTTCGCTGTTCATGATGGGCTTCTGGCTGACCATTTTCGGGCACTGAAGCGTTTCCGGGCGAAGCGGGAACCGGTTCGCCATCCGGAAACGCGACACCTTTCCTGGGCTCGATCGGACCCTCAGCGATAATAGCCGAGATCGAGGAAGACCCGCGGCAGGACCTCGTGCACCTGCGCCCCGGTCATGCCGGGACGGATGGCCGGATGATAGAGGATGCGCATCAGCTGCCGGTCGAATTCGGTGAAGCTGGTGTGGCGCGAGGTATCGTTGAAGACGCTCTCGCTCAGGGAGTCGTCGTCGTTCATCGGCCCCAGCCCCTGCAGGATCTCCTCCACCATGCAGCGCTTGAAGAGGTAGGGGTCGTCGGCGACGATCACCGCGGTGGACGACACGATGCGGCCCTGGCGGGTGCGCACGCCCACCAGGCAACGCGCGCCCATGGCCACCGCGTCGGCCCGGAGTTCCCGGGAGACCACGGTGGCGAACTCGTCGCGGTCGACGAGGAAGATCACGAAGTTCGCCTTTTCCCGTTCGCGCACCAGCATGGCGCGCAGGCCGCCGACGCGTGTGGGCAGGCTGGCGACGAAGGAATGAACGTTGGCGGTGTGATCTTCCCGGGCGAGATTGATGACGTGGAAGCGGACCGTTTCGGCGAACTTCTTCACGCGTTGGGAATCGCCGTGATGGCGCCCGTATTCCAGCCCGAACACGACCTTGAAGAAGCCGTCGCGGAGCCGGTCGGGCGCGAGCGCGCCCGAGGTCGACGCGGACGTGTCCGCGGACCAGAAGACGGCACCCATCACCACCGCCAGAAGTGTGCTCGCCAGCGCGAGCCGTCGCTTGAACATGGCCCGATTGCCGGATCCCCGTGAAGGCGGCCAAAGCATCGCAAATCCCGATCGCGGAGCGCAAGTGCGCGGCGCTCGCAATCGGGTGGCCGCCGTGCGGGAACCTGACTAGTCGGGAAGGGTTGCGCCAGACATGTACGCCGCTATCGGCCGCGGGCGGCGCCGGTCTAGGATGGGCGCGGTTGGACAAACGAGTCGGAGGACCAATGGCCGAGGACGGCAGGGACGGGCTGATCACGGGCGAGGATGGCTGCGCCCGCTGCTTCTGGCAGGGAAACCTGCCGGACTATCAGGCCTACCACGACCAGGAGTGGGGACGGCCGGTCGCCAACGACTGGCGGCTCTTCGAGAAGATCGTGCTGGAGGGCTTCCAGTCTGGTCTGTCCTGGCTGACCATCCTGCGCAAGCGGGAGAACTTCCGCGCCGCCTTCTCCGGCTTCGACATCGAGGCCGTGGCCCGTTTCACCGAAGCCGACGTGGAGCGTCTGCTGGAGAACCCGGGCATCGTCCGGCACCGGCGCAAGATCGAATCGGCCATCAACAACGCGCAGCGCGCCTGCGATCTCATCGAGACCGAGGGGACCCTGGCATCGTTCGTCTGGCGCTTCGAGCCGGACCCCTCCGAGCGGCCGGCACGGGCCGACTGGGACAGCCTGCGCACCCTCACGGAAACCGACCAGTCGCGCGCCATGGCCAAGGAGCTGCGCCGGCGGGGGTGGAGCTTCGTCGGGCCGACCACGCTCTACGCCTTCATGCAGTCGGTGGGGCTGGTGAACGACCACATCGAGGGCTGCGTGATCCGGGAGCAGGTCGAGGCGGAGCGCGCCGCGTTCGTGCGGCCCGTCTGACCCCCGTCGCGGCCCTCTGGTGGGCCGCCCGATGCCCGGTCTAAGCGGAGAGGGCGCCGCTCACGCTCCCGTGATCGCCGGGCGTGATCCGGCAAGAGGGGGCTGGCGTAGATCTCACAGTTGCAGGACAGCGCCCGGCAAAGCGTTCCTCTTCCCTCACCGCCGGTCGCAACAAGCAACCGAGGCCGTCTGTTGTCCCCCCCGGCAGACGGCCTCTTTGCGTTTGCGGCGCGGATCAGCCGGCGAAGCGGTCGGCCATGGCCGCCTGGAAGGCGGCGAGCAGCGGGTTCGACGGCTCGAAGACGTCATCGAGCCGGGCGATCGTCACCGTTTCGGCGCCCTGCTCCTTCAGCCACTGGGCGCAGCGATAGGCATCCTTTGCGGGACAGTGAAGCGTGAGCGGCACGGCGGTCGTGCCGAACGGCGCAGCGGTGCCGAACAGGTTAGCGGCCTGGGCCGCACGCTGTCCCGCATCGTCCACCACGGCCCGGATCTCGCGAACGGCGCGAGCGCGCAACTCGGCGCCGATGCGGTCGAGCACGGTGGTGGCCGCGGTTCTGGCTGCCGGCGTCCAGTCGGCGCTGCGGGCCGCCACGAGGTGCGCCTCGGAGGCGAGGATCACGCCGCCCTCGATCACTTTCAGCGCATTGGCCGACAGCGTGGAGCCTGTGGTGGTGATGTCGACGATGATCTCGGCCGAGCCCGCGGCCGGGGTGCCTTCGGTGGCGCCCAGGCTTTCCACGATCCGGTAGTCGACGATGCCGGCGTCGGCGAAATGGCGCCGCGCCAGGTTCACGTACTTGGTGGCGACGCGCAGGCGCTGGCCCCGGCGGGCACGGAAGTCTTCCGCCACCTCGGCCAGATCGTCGACGGTTTCCACATCGATCCAGACCGAGGGCACGGCGACAACCACATCGGCGTGGCCGAAGCCGAGCGGCGTGACCAGGTGGATGGCCTCGGCGCGCTCGGTGGCGTCAGCCAGGGTCTCGTGCACAAGGTCGAGGCCGGTGACGCCGAAGTGGACGTTGCCGGCAACAAGTTCGCGGGCAATCTCGGAAGCGGACAGGAAGGCGATCTCCACGCCATCCACACCGGACACGCCCGCCCGATAGCGCCGCGAACCGCTCGCGCGTCGGATCTGCAGGCCGGCCCTGTCGAAGAACTGGCTGACATTTTCTTCCAGCCGCCCCTTGGAGGGGATCGCGATGATCAGATCGCTCATGACCAGTCTCCTCCGATGCCGGGTTCGATGCCGAACCGGTCGAGCCAGACCGAGAAGCCGACGGCCGGCACCGGCTCGGGGGCGCCGAGGAGCGACAGGAGCTTGTCGTAGCGGCCGCCACCGATGGTCTGGGCGCCGTCCGGCTGGGCGGGATCGTAGAGCTCGAAGACGAGGCCGGTATAATAGTCCAGGCGGCGGCCGAAATCGGCGGCGAAACTGGTGTCGGCAACAGGCACGCCGGCCTCGCCGAACAGCGCCACGCGGCGCTCGAAGGCGGTGAGGGCGGAGGTGATGTCGACGCTCTCGGCAGCGGCGAAATCGGCGAGTGCCCTGCCTGCGTCGGCCAGCGGTGCCCGGATTTCCAGGTAGCGCTCGAGAACGCGCGCGGCGGCCTGGGCTTCGCCGTCGCCGGCCGACAGCGTGGCGCTGTCGCGCAGCCGGTCGGCGATCTCGTCCGCCGTGCGGCCACCAACCACGGACAGGCCGGCAACACCCAGCATGTCGGAAACGATGCGGCGGGCCTCGTCGGGCTCGACGCTGCCCAGCGCCCGCGAGAGGCCGGCCGGACCCTTGCCGGTAGTGAGTTCCTGGCCGCCGGCGAGCTTGGCCAGCGCCTGGCCGAGCCGCTCCGGCTCGCCGAACCAGGCGACGAGGCGGCGGCGCCAGGCATCGGACAGTGGCAGCGCATCCACCAGCGCGGCGAACAGGGTCGCGTCGCCGACCCGGATCTGCGGAGCGGCGAGCCCGAGCGTGGCGGCGGCGCGCATTGCGAGCGACAGCGAGTGGGCGTCGGTGACTTCGCGGTCGTCGTGGCCGATCCACTCGACACCGGCCTGAAGGAATTCCGCGGCACCCGTGCGGCGCTGACGGAAGACCGGGCCGATATAGCCGTAGGTGACCGGGGCCGGGCGCCGGTCCTCGCAGTGGGCGAGGCAGACCGGGATGGTGAAGTCCGGGCGCAGGCAGAGCTCGCGACCGGCCGCGGTGGAGGTGACGAACAGGCGGCGGCGGATGTCCTCGCCGGCGAGATCGAGGAAGACCTCCGCCGGCTGCAGGATCGGCGGATCCACCATCTCGTCGGAGGCGTCGGCAATCAGGGTGCGCAGGGCGCGGAGCCGGTCGGGGGCCATGGCGGTTCTCAGTTCTCCGAGGGCGCCAGGTAACGCGACACCACCTCGACGACCGTCGCGACCAGATCGGCCTCGGCCACGCTGGTCTGGGCGAAGCGCTCCTCGCGCCAGGTCTTGTTGTCGGTGACGCCCTTGGCGATGCGGGCACCCTCGATCAGGTCCTTGATCTGGACCGTGCCCGTCTCACGTTCGGATGACCCCTGGATGACGACGCAGGGCGCGTTGCGCCGGTCGGCATACTTCATCTGCGCCTTCATGCCGGAGGAACCGAGATAGACCTCGGCGCCGAGCGGCAGGCCGGCATTGGCCAGGCCCGCACGGAGCTCCTTGGCGAAGCGCTGGTAGCCGGCCATGGCGGCCGGATCGCGGTCCATGGCGAGCACCACGACGGGGCCGAGCGGCTTTTCCTGCGGACCTTCGCGGGCGGCCAGGGCGGCCACCAGGCGGGAAACACCGACGGAGAAGCCGGTGGCCGGCATGTCTTCGCCGCGGAAGCGGCCGACGAGGCCGTCATAGCGGCCGCCGCCGCCGACCGAGCCGAAGCGCACAGGGCGGCCGTCGTCGTCGGTGATCTCGAAGGTCAGCTCCGCCTCGAAGACCGGGCCGGTGTAGTATTCCAGGCCGCGGACGACGGATGTGTCAGCGATGATCCGCCTCGTTCCGTAGCCTGAGCCTTCACATATCCTGACGATCTCTCTCAACTCGCTGAGGCCCTCGCACATAAGCTCGTTGTCTGAGAATGTTTCGAGGAGGAGGTCCAGATTCCGAGATGAATGTCGAAATCTTTTGACGCCATCTGCATTAGTTTCGACGAGGTGGTCGTCTATTGCAGGAGAAATCTCGGGCGGTTCGAACTCCACTTGAAAGGAATTCGCTCGCCCTCTGATGAACAGCTCAAGGCTGTTGATCTGCTTTTCGTCGAGCTGAGCGCCCTCAGTGAAGTCGCCACTCGGATCTTTTCGACCTGGCCCGAGAAGTAGCTTTACGTCTTCCCAATCGAATTTGTCGAGTTTGTCGATGGCTCGAAGTACCTTGAGCCGCGTCTCCGCGTACTCCGGTCCCCCAATGCCGATGCCGCCCATCACGCCGTCGAGGACCTTGCGGTTGTTGACGCGGATGACGTAGTCGCCGCGCGGGATGCCGATGGCCTCCATCGTGTCGGCCGCCATCATGCAGATCTCCGCGTCCGCCGCGACGGAGGCCGAGCCCACCGTGTCGGCGTCGAACTGCATGAACTGGCGGAACCGGCCCGGCCCGGGCTTCTCGTTGCGGAATACCCAGCCCGCCCGGTAGGTGCGGTAGGGCTTCACCACGCGCTCGTAGTTCTCCGCCACGTGGCGGGCCAGCGGCGCCGTGAGGTCGTAGCGCAGCGAAAGCCACTCCTCGTCGTCGTCCTGGAAGGCGAAGACGCCCTCGTTCGGCCGGTCCTGGTCGGGGAGGAACTTGCCGAGCGCGTCGGCGAACTCGATGAACGGGGTTTCCACCGGCTCGAAGCCGTAGCGCTCGTAGACCGTGCGGATGACGCCCATGATCCGCTCCGCCGCCTTGATCTCGGCGGGGGTGCGGTCGGCGAAGCCGCGCGGCAGCCGCGCTTTCGGCAGATTGTCTTTGGTCTCTCGGCTCATCGCCCTGGAAACTCGGTCCTGAAAACTCGGATGATCGTCGAACGCGAAACGGCCCGCGGCGCAAGGCAGCGCGCGACGGACGGTGCCGGTGGAGTAGACGAAAGACCCGCGCGGAACAAGGCAGGGGAGTCAGCCGGAAGCGGCGAGTGTCGGGATCTGCTCCAGCTCCGCCGCAGTCGCCTCTTCGGCCAGCGCCAAGTCGTAAGCGGACTGCATCCTGAGCCACGAGACTGCGGTCGTGCCGGTCAACTTGCCGATCCGCAACGCCATCTGTGGAGTGATCGGCTTGCGCTCCTCCAGGAGGTCATAGAGATGTTGCCGCGAAATTCGCAGTAGCCGGGCGATGTCGCTCTTCGAGCGACCGAGAGCCGGCAGCACGTCCTCACGCAGGAGTTCGCCAGGGTGGGTAGGCTGCAGACCCGAGAGCAGCGGCATCCGTTCCATCAATGATAGTCCTCCAGGTCGACGTCCACTGCATCCTCCCCGTCCCAGCCGAACGTCAGGCGCCGGTTTCCGGTGATACGGACCGAATAGCGCTCCACGCCGGACAGGCTGTGAAAATGGAAGCCGGGCAGGTTCATGTCAGCGGGGGTAACCGATGCATCGAGACGCGCCAGCACCCGCCGGACGCGACCGGCGTTCGGCACGCTCAGCTTCGAGGCGTCTCCGGTCCTGGCAAACTGCCGGAGGCCCTTGTGCCGGATCGATCGGATCATGCCCACCTGACCTGAATGGGAATGTAAGCGATCTGCTTACATTCGTCAAGTGAGCCATCTCCAGAGCCGTTCGCGCTTGTGCTGAATCAATGCAGCCGATGCGCGTTGGGAGAGAGTGCGGGCACGGGTTTCGCACATTCCATCCGCGAGGGGACGACCACCATGCCGACCATGATGAAAGCTGCCATTTTCATCGAGCCGGGACGCATCGAGCTCGACGACAAGCCGGTTCCCGATATCGGTCCGAACGACGCCCTGATCCGCATCACCACCACGACGATCTGCGGCACCGACGTCCACATCCTCAAGGGCGAGTATCCGGTGGCGAAGGGACTGACCATCGGCCACGAGCCGGTGGGCGTGATCGAGAAGCTCGGCTCCAACGTGCTGGGCTACGAGGAGGGCCAGCGGGTGATCGCCGGCGCGATCTGCCCGTCGGGCTATTCCAACGCCTGCCTGGACGGGCTCTGCTCCCAGGACGGCCAGCACCACAAGCACGGCCTGAAGCCGATGGGTGGCTGGCGCTTCGGCAACACCATCGACGGCACCCAGGCGGAGTACGTGCTGGTCCCGGACGCGATGGCGAACCTGTCGCCGGTGCCCGACGGGCTGACCGACGAGCAGGTGCTGATGTGCCCGGACATCATGTCGACGGGCTTCTCCGGTGCGGAAGCGGGGAAGATCAAGATCGGCGACACGGTCGTGGTGTTCGCCCAGGGACCCATCGGCCTGTGCGCGACGGCGGGCGCGAAGCTGTGCGGCGCAACCACCATCATCGCGGTGGATTCGGTACCGGAGCGACTGGAGATCGCGCGGAAGATGGGCGCCGACCACACGATCGATTTCCGCTCAACCGATCCGGTGGCCGAGGTGATGAAGATCACCGACGGGCGCGGCGTCGACGTGGCCATCGAGGCGCTCGGCCTGCAGGAGACCTTCGAGAACTGCCTGCGGGTGCTGAAGCCCGGCGGCACGCTGTCCAGCCTGGGCGTCTATTCCGGCGACCTGACCATCCCGCTGGATGCCTTTAGCGCGGGCCTCGGGGACAACAAGATCGTTACCTCGCTCTGCCCCGGCGGCAAGGAGCGCATGCGCCGGCTGATGGAGGTGGTCGCGTCGGGCCGCGTTGACCTCAAGCCGCTGGTCACCCATCGCTACACGCTGGACAATATCGTCGAGGCCTACGACCTCTTCTCGCACCAGCGCGATGGGGTGCTGAAGGTGGCGATCACGCCGAACTAGAAGCAATTGCAGGAAAAGTGCCCTTGCGGTTTTCCGTCCGCGATTGCGTTGAAAGAGATATTCCTGGCGCTCACGACAGTCGCGCTTCGCGCGACGTCTCCGCGGGGGCGGCCTGACCGGCCGGCGCGCGGTTGCGCGCTGGCTTCGCGGGTCCAGGAAAACCGCAACGGCACTTTTCCTGGCTTTGCTCAGGCGGCGCACGGTTACCCGCTGGTTGGTGCGATCCGTCGGACGGGACCAGCGTGAGCAGGCAGGGGGCCTCAGGCGAGCCCCGGAGGGGAGCGTCGCATCCACGGGCGGATGGTGGTGACGGGGGATTCCGGCCGCGTCACCGGCTGGTAGTAGACCGGCACGTCGGGCACGCCGCCGTCTTCCAGCACGGCCCGGGCGGCGGGCTTGGTGACGGCGAACGTGTCGAAGCCGCAGCGTGCCATCAGCGGCACCTGGTCGGCCAGCACGTTGCCGACGGCGCGCAGCTCGCCGGTGTAGCCGTAGCGGTCGCGCGCCAGCCGCGCCGTGGAGTAGCCGCGCCCGTCGGTATAGGCGGGAAAGTCCACCGCCACGACCTGGAACCGGTCGAGATCGCCGGCCACGTTCTCGATCTTCTCGCCGACCGACACGACGATGCCGAGCGGGTGGTTGCGGGCAATGAGGTTGTCGCGCTCGGCGAGCCAGCGCGCGAGCGGCACCAGCACGAAGCCGTCGTCGGGGATGGGGGCCTCGTCGTCGATGCGGACCCAGGGATCCTCGACGAAGGCGCCGTTGCGGAAAACGTCGGACATGGGGTGTCTCCGTTCG
The DNA here is from genome assembly GCF_000374525.1 of Amorphus coralli DSM 19760. Taxonomy (GTDB): domain Bacteria; phylum Pseudomonadota; class Alphaproteobacteria; order Rhizobiales; family Amorphaceae; genus Amorphus; species Amorphus coralli. The sequence goes on along the minus strand of NZ_KB894573.1, from coordinate 368,580 downwards.
AACTCAGGCCGCGCGATCGCGCGAGAAATGGATGCCGCATTCGGTCTTGCCCTGGCCGCGCCAGCGGCCGGAGCGGGGATCCTCGCCGTCTGCCACACGGTCGGTGCAGGGCATGCAACCGATGGACGGGAAGCCCTGGGCGACCAGCGAGTGGGCCGGCAGGTCGCGGGCGGCCATGAAGGCGGCGATGTCGTCGCGGTCCCACTCGGCGAGCGGGTTGATCTTGACGTGGCGGCCGTCCCACTCGATGGGCTCGATGGTCTGCCGGGTCGAGGCCTGGAAGCGCTTGCGGCCGGTGAGCCAGGCATCGAAGGGCGCCAGCGCGCGCTCCAGTGGCCGCACCTTGCGGACATCGCAGCAGCGGTCGGTGTCGCTCGCCCACAGGACGCCGTCCGGATCGGCTTCGGCGAGATCGGCGGCGTCGGGCTCCACAGAGATAACGCCCGTCAGTCCCAGCGTCTCGACCAGCCGGTCGCGGTAGCGCAGCGTTTCGGGGAAGTGCTTGCCCGTCTCCAGGAAGACCACCGGCACGGTCGGGTCGACCTCGGCGGCAAGCGCCAGGAGCACGGCCGATTCCGCCCCGAAGGAGGAGACGACGGCGGCCTTCCCGGCGACGCCGTCCACCAGCACCGACGCGATCGTGGCGAGCGAGCGCTGCACCCGCACCTCCCGCTCGATCGTCGGGAAGAGCGCGGAGATCTCCGCCGAGGTTAGGGCGGAGAGATCAGGCCGCGGTTCGCTGAGGACCATAGAGGGCCTCCTTGAAGGGCTGGTCGCCGAGCCGGCGATAGGCCGCGAGGAACGGCTCCTGCGGACCGGTGCGCAGGGCCAGATAGGTGTCGACGACGGTTTCCACCGCGTCGATCACCGCATCCTCGGAGAAGCCGCGGCCGACGATGGCGCCGATGGCAGCATCCTCGCCCGGCGCTCCGCCGAGCGTGATCTGGTAGAGTTCCTCGCCCTTCCGGTCGACGCCCAGGATGCCGATGTGGCCGACGTGGTGATGGCCGCAGGCGTTGATGCAGCCCGAGATCTTGATCGAGAGCGGGCCGATCTCGCGCTGGCGGGCGGCGTCGCCGAAGCGCTCCGACAGTCGCTGCGACACCGGGATCGAGCGGGCGTTGGCGAGCGCGCAGTAGTCGAGGCCCGGGCAGGCGATGATGTCGGTGACAAGGCCGGCGTTGGCCTCCGCCAGCTCCGCCTCGATCAGCGCCGCATGGACGGCCGGGAGATCGCGCTGCGCCACGTGCGGCAGAACGAGGTTCTGCTCGTGGGAGACACGGATCTCGCCGAACGAGAAGCGCTCGGCGATCTCGGCCACCGCTTCCATTTGCTCCGCCGTCGCATCCCCCGGAATGCCGCCGATGGGCTTCAGCGAGATGGTGACGGAAGCATAGCCCGGCTGCTTGTGGGCGTGGACGTTGGTCTCGGTCCAGGCCGCGAACAGCGGATCGTTGGAGGCCGGCGTCTCGCCGACCGCCTCGACCTCGAAGGCCGGCGGGGCGAAATAGGCCTCGATGGCGTCGACGGAATCCTGCGGCAGCGTCAGCGCGCCGCCACGGATCTCCTCGAACTCCGCCTCGATGTCGCGCTTCAGCTCGTCGATGCCCGTCTCGTGGACGAGGATCTTGATGCGCGCCTTGTACTTGTTGTCGCGCCGGCCGTAGCGATTGTAGGTCCTCAGGATCGCCTCGAGATAGGCGAGCAGGTCCTCCTCGGCGACGAAGTCGCGAACCTTCTTGGCGATCATCGGGGTGCGGCCCTGGCCGCCACCGACCCAGACCTCGAAGCCAAGATTGCCGGCCTCGTCGCGGCGGATCTGCAGGCCGATGTCGTGCACGCGGATCGCCGCCCGGTCGCGCTCGGCACCGGACACGGCGACCTTGAACTTGCGCGGCAGGAAGGTGAATTCCGGGTGGATCGACGACCACTGGCGGATGATCTCCGCGTAGGGGCGCGGGTCGGCGTGCTCGTCGGCGGCAGCACCGGCGAAATGGTCGGCGGTGACGTTGCGGATGCAGTTGCCGGACGTCTGGATGGCGTGCATCTCCACTTCGGCCAGAAGGTCGAGGATCGCCGGGATGTCGGCGAGCTTCGGCCAGTTGAACTGGATGTTCTGGCGCGTGGTGAAGTGGCCGTAGCCGCGATCATACTCGCGCGCGATCCGGGCCAGCATGCGCATCTGGGTTCCCGACAGCGTGCCGTAGGGAACGGCGACGCGGAGCATGTAGGCGTGAAGCTGCAGGTAGACGCCGTTCATCAGCCGGAGCGGCTTGAACTCGTCCTCGCTGAGCTCGCCGGACAGGCGCCGGCGGACCTGGTCGCGGAACTGTTCGGTGCGGGCGCGCACGAAGGCGTGGTCGAATTCGTCGTAGCGATACATGGGGGTCTGTCCTCGTCTGGCGCGATGGCTCAGGCGGCGGTGTCGATCGGGGAGGCGCGCTCGGCCTGCTTGCCGAGATCGAGGCGAACGGTCGGGCCCTTGGCGCGGATGACCTCGCGCAGGCGGACCGGAACCAGTCCGTGCGCCTCGGCGCGCACGTCGATGGCGTAGGGCTCGACGATCCTGCGGTCGGCGACGGCCTGGGCGGCGAGCACCAGCGCCTCCTCCACGGCCGCATCGTCGTCGAAGGGCGTCACCTCGTCGATGTGCTCGGCCCAGCGGTGGCTGCGGCCGAGGAAGACGACGATCCCATCGTCCAGGCGGTTGGCGGTGATGATCTTCATCGCTTTCATCCTCAGGCGGCCGTGAGTGCGGGAACGGGATCGAGACTTTCCGCCCCGGCAGAACCGGCATGGGCGACGGCCTCGCCGATGACGATCAGCACCGGGCCGTCGATCTCGGTGCGGCGGGCGAGCCGGGGGAGCGAATCCAGCCGGCCGGTCAGCAAGCGCTCGTCGGTGCGCGCGGCGTTCTCCACCACGGCGACGGGGGTGGCGCCAGCCAGGCCGGCGGCCATCAGCTGGGTGGCGATCCGGCCGGCGACCGTGCGGCCCATGTAGACGGCGACGGTGGAGCCGGACAGCGCGAGATTGGCCCAGTCGGGAAGGACCGAGCCGTGCTGGTCGTGGCCCGTGGCGAAGACGACGCTGGACGACACGCCGCGCAGCGTCAGCGGGATCTTCGCCGACGAGGCGGCGGCGAGCGCCGCGGTGACGCCCGGGACGATCTCGTAGGCGACGTTTGCCGCCTCCAGCGCGGCGATCTCCTCGCCGGCACGGCCGAAGATCATCGGGTCGCCGCTCTTCAGGCGGACCACGCGCTCGCCGCGGGCAGCGCGGGCGACGAGCAGGGAATTGATCTCGCCCTGGGTGACGGAGTGGGCACCCTTGGCCTTGCCGACGGAGATGCGCTCGGCGTCGCGCCGGCCCATGGCGACCACGGCGTCGGGGACAAGCTGGTCGTGAACGATGACGTCGGCTTCCTGCAGCACCCGCTGGGCGCGCAGCGTCAGCAGGTCCTCCGCGCCGGGGCCAGCTCCCACCAGGGTCACGTAACCGTCGCCGGCATCGGCGCGGCCGATCAGCCGGTCGGCAACGCGCCGCGCCGCGGCCTCGCCATCGTGGCGCAGGGCATCGGAGACGCGCCCGGAAAAGAAGCGCTCCCAGTAGCGGCGGCGCTCGACGCCGTCGGAGAAGACGGAAGCAATCCGGCCGCGCAGGCTTTCGGCGATGCGGGCGAGCGCGCCGGTCTCGGCCGGCAGCATGGCCTCGATCTTCGCGCGGATATGACGGGCGAGCACCGGGCCGGTGCCGGTGGAAGTGATGGCGACGGCGACGGGCGCGCGGTTGACCAGCGCGCCGACATAGAAGTCGCAGATCTCGGGACGGTCGACGGCGTTCGCCGGCACGCCGGCGGCGCGGGCGGCCTCGACCACAGCGCGGTCGTCGGCTTCCTCGCCGGAAGCGGCGAAGGCGAGGGCGGCGCCTTCGACATCGGCGGGCTCGAAGGGGCGGGCGATCCACGTGGCGCCAGCCTTGGCGATCGCGGCCTTCGCGGCGGGCGACAGCTCGGCCGCGACCACCACGAGCGCGGCGCTGGTCTCCGACAGAAGCCGGATCTTGGCGGCGGCCTCGTCGCCACCGCCGGCGATCAGCACGCGGCGGCCGGCGACCTGGTGAAAGGCCGGAAAGACCGCGAGCTTGCGGTCGGAGGTCGGATCGGATGCGGCGAGCATGGTTCGCGCGGCTCCCGGACGGCGCTGACCTGCCCGAGGACAGGGTGCAGCTGTGACAACTCCGTCAGAGATACGCTGCGCCCGCTGCAATTGCGGGACATGGAATTCCAAATGCCGTCGCGCGGGCAGAAAAGGATTTCGGTTGCCGCGGCCAGCGCGCGCAACCAATCCGGAACTGGAAGAATTCGCCTTTGCAGGGCTGGCTAAGGGGCGGCGAGGGCCCTCAATCCGTGAAGAGATCGGGCCGGGAGAGCTTCAGCGCCTGGAGGAGCATCAGGAGCTTGGCGTCGCGGATGGTGCCGTCCGTGCGCCAGCGGTCGAGTTCTGCCAGCGGGACTTCCATCACGTCGATGTCCTCGTCCTCGTCGATGCCACCGCCGGAGGAGATGCGGTCCGTCTCGGTGTAGGTTCCAAGGAAGAGGGTGATCGCCTCCGTCACAGTGCCCGGGCAAAGATAGACGCGGCCGATGCTCTTCATGTCGCGCACGCGAATGCCGAGCTCCTCCTCGCACTCGCGCCGGCAGGCTGTTTCCTCGTCGGGGTCCTCCGGGTCGATGAGTCCGGCACAGGCCTCGATCAGGAACGGGTCGGGATCGTCGGTCATCAGGACGGGGACCCGAAGCTGACGCGCGACCACCGCCATCCGGCGGGTTTCGTCCACCGGCAGGACGCCGACCGCGTGGCCGTGATCATGAACCACCCGGGTGTACTCGAGCGGCTCGCGGCCGGCCCGCTCGACCCGGAGGCCGACCAGGTCAAAGCGCACGAAGCCGTCGTAGATCCGTTCGGTGCCGGTGATCGACACGTGCCGGTCATTCGAGGGTGCGACCATGAAAACTTCCTTTGGCGGCAGGGCCGGACACGGGGCCGTCACCTGGCCGGACTAATGGTGGGCTGGAGGGTGCGCCGCGTCGCCCCACGGGACGGGCGGGCGCGTCGAACCGATCTCGACAGGTGTCCTAACGCGCCTTCACGAGACGGTTCAACGGCCCTTCGTCCTTTCTCGCGGGGCGGGAGAGGAGCGCGGGGGGCGCCGGCCGGAGCATGAGCGGCGGTATCGGACCGCGGTCATTGTACGACCGGCATGGCAGCCCCAGATTCAGGATCATGGCAGAGGCATCCGTCTTGAACGATCTCCTGCAAATCATCGGTGACCGGGGGCGGGCCCTGGTCGACTGGCGCAGACCGCGCCGCCCCAGCGGCCGGGCGCTGGGCGAGCTGGCGGACCTGCTCCTGTCCGTTCCCGGCGAGGCATCGGGCGTGGCGCGGGCGCGCGAACTGCTCGATGGCTACCGGGCGCTCGACTATGCAGGCCGGACGTCCTTCTTCCGGCTTCTGGTGGAGACCTACAGTGCCGACCGGTCCGATCTCGGCGGTGCGGCCGCGCGGTTCCTGGAGGATCCGAGCGAGGTCAACGCCAAGGCGATCCTGCGCTCCGCCGAGCCACGCCGGCTGGAGCTGTTCCGGCGGCTGAACTTCGCGCCCGGCGGCACGGCCGACCTCGTCGCCATGCGCCTGGATCTTCTGGAGCGGCTGCCCAACCACCCGGAATTCTGGACGCTCGACGATGACCTGAAGACGCTTTTCCAGTCGTGGTTCAACCGCGGCTTTTTGCTCCTGCGCCGTATCGACTGGCAGACCTCGGCGGCGGTCCTGGAGAAGATCATCAAGTACGAGGCGGTCCACGCCATCCATGACTGGGATGACCTCAGGCGGCGCATCGACCTGCCGGACCGTCGCCTCTACGCCTTCTTCCATCCACGGCTGGGCGACGACCCGCTGATCTTCGTGGAGGTGGCGCTGACCGGCGACATCCCGTCGGCCATCCAGCCGATTCTCGACCGCGACCGCACGCCGATCGAGCCGGGGGCGGCGACGACAGCGGTGTTCTACTCGATCTCGAACTGCCAGAAGGGCCTGCAGGGCATCTCCTTCGGCAACTTCCTGATCAAGCAGGTGGTGGAGGATCTGCAACGCGAGTTCCGCGATCTCAAGACGTTCGTGACGCTGTCGCCGGTGCCGGGCTTCGCCGGCTGGCTGGAGCGCGAGCGGAGCGCGGAGGTCTCCTCCGTCCTGCCGGCGGAGACACGCCCGGTGCTGGACCGGCTCGACGAGGACGGCTGGTGGCAGGATGCCGCGGCACGCGACGAGCTGTCCCGGGTCCTCCCGCAGGTGGCGGCCTGGTACCTGACCCGCGCGCGGGACCGGCGCGGCCGCCTGGCCGATCCGGTGGCCCGCTTCCATCTCGGCAACGGCGCGCGGCTCGAGCGGGTGAACTTCGCCGGCGATCTGTCGCCGAAGGCGCTGCGCACCGCGCACGGCATGATGGTGAACTATCTCTACCGCCTGCCGGACATCGAGAAGAACCACGAGGCCTTCGTGAACGACCGCAAGGTGGCCGCGTCCTCCGCCGTTACCAAGCTGGCCCGCGGTCTGCCGGCACCGAAGGCGCTTGTACCCTCCGACGCCTGATCCTGCGAGCCTACCTGGCGAACCCGATGGCACGCCGGATGAACGGCAGCATCACCAGCAGCAGCGCGGCCGCCGCGATGCAGATCGCGCCGTAGACAAAGAAGGCGTGGGAGTAGATTCCGACCTCCGTCGCAGGCGAGGCGCCGTCCGGCACCGAGGCGAGCCCGCCCAGCAGGCCGGCGATGTAGTTGGCGCCTGAGGTCGCCATCAGCCAGATGCCCATGGCGAAGCCGGCGAGATGGCGAGGCGCCAGTTCGGTGGTGAGCGCCAGGCCGACCGGCGAGAGCAGCAGCTCGCCGAGGGACAGCATCAGGAAGAACAGCACCACCCAGTAGGCCGCCGTCTTGGCGCCGTCCGGCGTCTCGAAGATGCCCAGCGTCAGGATCCAGTAGGCGGCGCCGAGGAAGGCGAGCCCGAAGGCGAACTTCATCACGTCGTCGAAGTTGATGCCGCGGCGTTCGATCGCCGGCCAGAGGAAGGCCAGGAGGGGCGACAGCGCCAGGATGAAGAACGGGTTGAGCGAGGCGAACTCTTCCGGCGGCGACTGCCAGCCGAAGACGGTGAGATCCAGGTCGCGCTGGGTGAACACGATCACCGACGTGACGTCCTGCTGGTAGACCGCCCAGAACGCAACGGCGAACCCGACGAGCACCAGGTGGGCGATCAGGCGGCGGCGCAGCTGCGCGGGCTCGCGGAACACCAGCACGACGTAGATGATCACCGCGATTGTCTCGACGATGGCGAGGAAGATGCCGGCTTCGCTGGGGCGCGAGATCAGGTAGATGGACAGGAGCACCATGCCAGCGAGCGCCAGCAGGACCAGCCCGTTGAGGCGCAGGCTGCGCATCGCGTGCGCCGGAGGGTGGTGGTTGTCCTCCAGATATTTGCGCCCGTAGAGGAAGGTGGCGAGGGCCAGCGCTTTGCCGCAGCCGGCGGCGGCGAACGCCACCCAGTAGCCGAACTGGGTGGCCAGGATGCCGGCCACCAGCGTCGCGGCCAGCGAGCCGATGTTGATGCCCATGTAGAAGAGGGTGAAGCCGGAGGCGCGACGCGGATCGTTGTCCTCGAAAAAGTGGCCGAGGAGGGCGGACACGTTCGCCTTGAACAGCCCGTTGCCCACCACGAGTATGCCGAGCGCCAGATACATCGTGGCTGTGGAGGAGAGGGCGAGGATCAGGTAGCCGGCCGACATCATGGCGGCGCCCACGACGATGGCGCGGCCGTGGCCGAAGACGCGGTCGGCAATGACGCCGCCGATGACCGGCATCAGGTAGGCGAAGGCGGTGAAGGCGCCGAAGAGGAGATAGGCCTGAGCGTCCTGCATCTTCAGGACGTCGATCAGGTAGAGCGTAAAGACGGTGGTCAGCGTGTAGTAGCCGAACCGCTCCCACAACTCGGTGAGCGACAGCACGTAAAGTGCCTTTGGCTGATCCCTGAACATCGTTTCCCTCCCAGCTCACCCTGGAAAGGACTTAGCACAAGACCTAGAGCCGGTCTCTCAGGGCGAACCAGGTCATCGCCAGCACCAGCAGCGGCGTGCGCAAGAGCGTGCCGCCCGGGAAGGAGGGCACCGGCAGCCGCGAGAAGACGTCGAGCGTGCCCGTGTCGCCGCCGATGGCGTCGGCGAGAACCTTACCGGCGAAGGTGGCCGTCGCCACACCCTGCCCGGAATAGCCGCAGCCGGCGTAGAGGCCGGGCTCGACCCGGCGCACGAAGGGCATCCGGTGGCGGGTGACGGCCAACGTGCCGCCCCAGGCGTAGTCGAAGGGAACGTCGGCCAGGTCGGGATAGATCTCCGCGAGATAGGGTCGCACGAGGCCGGCCACGTCGCTGCGCAGGGCGCGGGTGTAGCTCTCGCCGCCGCCGAAGACTAGCCGGCCGTCAGCCGTCGGGCGCCAGTAACGCACCACGAAGCGCGTGTCGGCAATGCATTCCCGACCCGGAATGAGACGGGCCATGCGCTCCTCGCCGAGCGGCTCGGTGGCGACGACATAGTTGTTGATCGGCAGCACGCGGGCTTCCACCGAAGGGGCGATGTCGTGGAGATAGCCGTTGCCGGCGAGCACGACGGTTTCCGCGTCGACCCATCCACAGGTGGTCCGGACGATCCGCCGGCCGTTGCGGCCGGCCTCGATGGCGCTCACCTCGGACCCCTCGTGGATCTGCGCGCCGACGGCAACCGCGGCGCTGCCGAGACCGGCGGCGAGGGCGAGCGGGTTGAGATGGCCGGCGCTCGCGTCCCTGTAGCCGCCGACGAAGCGCGTCGAGCCGACGGCCCGGGCGGTCTCTTCGCGGTCGAGAAGGGTCAGGCTGTCGACGCCGTAGACCGACGCCATGTGCTCGACCATCGCGCGCTCGTCGTCCAGCGCAGCCTCGGTGTGGGCGGCGCCGATCAGCCCGTCGATCCAGTCGCAGGCGATGTCGTGGCGGGCGATGCGGGCGCGGACGAGATCCTTGGCGGCTTCCGACAGATCCCACAGCTTGCGGGCGTCGTCCTTGCCGACGGTTTCCTCCAGCCAGAGCTGGTCGCGGCGCTGGCCGGAATGGACCTGGCCGCCGTTGCGTCCCGATGCCCCCCAGCCGAGCCTGTTCGCCTCCAAAAGGATGACGGAGCGGCCCGCCTCGGCCAGGTGCAGGGCGGTGGAGAGGCCGGTGAAGCCGCCGCCGACCACGCAGACGTCGGCGGTCGCGTCGCCGGCGAGCGGAGGGTGGAACCGCTGGGGGACGGTCGCGGCGTAGAGCGTGTCCGGGCGGGGCGGCACCGCGCCGTCCGGCGGCGTCGCTGCGTCCCCGTCGGTCATGGCTTGAGGCGTCCGTCCCGACGCAGGTCCTCGGCGGTGTCGTCGAGGGTCTTGCGGGCCCGCTCCACCAGCATGTCGATCTCGCCGCGGCTGATCACCAGCGGCGGCGCGATGATCATGGAATCGCGCGTCGCCCGCATGATCAGACCGTTCTTCAGCGAATGGTCGCGGCAGAGCGTGCCGACGGCGCCGGTGTTGTCGAAACGGATGCTGCGGTCCGGCTTCGCCGGCACGAGCTCCAGCGCCCCCACCAACCCGACCATGCGGGCCTCGCCCACCAGCGGATGGTCGCCCAGCGACAGCCAGCCCTCCTGCAGGTATGGGGCGATCTCGGCGGCGCGCTCGACGATGCCTTCCTCCTCGATGATGCGGAGGTTTTCCAGCGCCGCGGCGCAGCAGGCCGGATGGCCGGAATAGGTGAAGCCGTGGGTGAACTCGCCGCCCTTCTCGATGAAGGCGTCGGCGATCCGGTCGGAGACCATCACGCCGCCGATGGGCAGGTAGCCGGAGGAAAGCCCCTTGGCGATGGACATCAGGTCCGGTTCGAGCCCGAAATAGTCCGATCCGAACCAGGTGCCGAGGCGGCCGAAGCCGGTGATGACCTCGTCGGCCACGAACAGGATGTCGTGGGCAGCGAGGACCTTCTTGATTTCCGGCCAGTAGCTGTCCGGCGGAATGATCACACCGCCGGCGCCCTGGATCGGTTCTGCGATGAAGGCGGCGATCGTCTCCGGGCCCTGCTCCTCGATGGCCCGGGCGAGCTCCTGCGCCGCCCAGCGGCCGAACGCGTCCGGATCCTGGTCGCCGCCCTCGCCGAACCAGTAGGGTTGGGGAATGTGGACGATGCCGGGGATCGGCATGCCGCCCTGGGCATGCATGCCGCTCATGCCGCCGAGGCTTGCGCTGCCGACGGTCGAGCCGTGGTAGGCGTTTTGCCGAGCGATGATGGTCTTCTTCTCCGGCTTGCCCATCAGGTCCCAATAGGTGCGGACCATGCGGATCACGGTGTCGTTCGATTCCGAACCGGAGCCGGTGAAGAAGATATGGTTCAGACCCGCCGGCGCCAGCCGCGCCAGCCGTTCGGCCAGTTCGATGGCGGGCTCGTGGGTCGTCTTGAAGAAGGTGTTGTAGTAGCTCAGCTTCGACATCTGCCGATGCACGGCATCGGCGATCTCCGGCCGGCCGTGGCCGATCTGCACGCACCACAGGCCCGACATGCCGTCGAGAAGCCGGTTGCCCTCTGAATCGGTGATCCAGCAGCCCTCGCCCTGCACGATGACGCGGGAGCCTTCCTTGTTGAGGGCTCCAGTGTCGGAGAAGGGGTGGATGTGATGCGTGGCGTCGCGGCGCCGCAGCTCGGGCGTTGAGTGGGGATCGTTCGACAGCGACGCGTCAGACATTGAGAAGAAGATACTCCCGTTCCCAGGGCGAAATCACGCGCATGAAGGTCTCGTATTCGGCCTGCTTGATGGCCCGGTAGGTGTGGACGAAGCCCTTGCCGAAGATCTCCATCAGCTCTTCGCTTTCCTCAAACAGCGCCACCGCTTCCAGCAGGCCTCGCGGCAGGCCGTAAGGCAGTTCCCGGGCCGAGCCGTCGATGGGCTCGTCGGGGGTCAGCTCCTCGGTCATGCCGAGATAGCCGCAGGCGAGCGACGCCGCCAGGGCGAGATAGGGGTTCGCGTCGGAGGATGGCACCCGGTTCTCCACCCGGCGCGCGGCCGGGGGCGAGTGCGGCACACGCAGGCCGACGGTGCGGTTGTCGTAGCCCCAATAGACGTTGATCGGCGCCGTGGTCCACCGCTCCAGCCGCCGATAGGAGTTCACGTAGGGCGCCAGGATCGCCATCACGTTCGGCAGATATTTCTGCTGGCCGGCGATGAAGGAGAAGAACTCGCGGCTCGGCGTGCCGTCGGCCGTGGAGAAGATGTTCTGCCCCGTCTCGATGTCCACCACCGAATGATGGACATGCATGGCCGAGCCGGGCTCGTTCGACATCGGCTTGGCCATGAAGGTGGCGTACATGTTGTGACGAAGCGCCGCCTCGCGGATCGTCCGCTTGAACAGGAACACCTGGTCGGCGAGGTCGATCGGATCGCCGTGGAGAAGGTTGATCTCCATCTGCGCCGCGCCTTCCTCATGGATCAGCGTGTCGATCTCCAGCCCCTGCGCCTCGCCATAGGCGTAGATGTCGTCGAAGACGTCCTCGAACTCGTTCACCGCCGCGATCGAAAAGGACTGCCGGCCGATCTCCGGGCGCCCGGAGCGGCCGATCGGCGGCTCCAGCGGATAGTCCGGATCGGTGTTCGGCTTGACCAGGTAGAACTCGATCTCCGGCGCGACGACGGGCTTCAGCCCCTTGTGCCGGTACAGATCCACGATGCGGCGCAGCACCTGGCGCGGGGCGTGGTCCACCGGGCGGCCGTCGCGATGGCGCGCGTCATGGATGAGCTGGGCAGCGGGGTCGCTGGCCCATGGCACGACCGCGAGGGTTGAATAGTCCGGCTCGAAGATGAGGTCGGAATCGCTGGGGTCGTGCTTGAAGTTCTCGTCGTCTTCCGGGTAGTCGCCGCTGATCGTCTGGGTGAAGATCGACGTGGGCATGGTGATCGATGGCCCGGCGGCGAACTTTTCCGTCGGCATCAGCTTGCCGCGCGCGACGCCGGCCTGGTCCGGCACGATGCATTCGACATCCTGAATGCGGCGTTCCTTCAGCCAGCGCACGGCCTCCTCGTGGGAAGCGACGCCACGGGCGCTCTGGGTTTCGCTGGCGGGGCGTTCTTCGGCACTCATATTCACACGTGTGCCACCGGCGCTTTCACGCCGATCGACATCCTCAATTGGTTGCGACCTGGATCCCCCCGCACGCGCGCCGCACAGGGGCATGAACTCGGCCGGGGATGGCCGGAGACAGGCCCGTTTGCCAGTAATTGACATCATAGAGGCCAGACCGGAAACTGCCTAGGTCAACCTGCGGACGGGCGTCTCGGTGGTTAAGTCGGCCTTGCGCGAACCCATTCGCGAGGTCGTCCGGCCGAACGCGTCCGGCGTTGCGGCGTCCGGTTTCCCGGAGCGCCGCCACTTCCGGCCTTCGCTCCGGCTTCCGAAACCCCATCGCTGTCGCCTCCGCCCGCGGGCGGGGTCCGAAGCGGCGCCCTCGAGACCCCTCGCGCATGACTTTCCAGACATCGGCGGACTGCACCGGCTCCCCTCTCCACGAGGTCGAGCGCTATCTGGCCGAGCATCCCGACACGGAAGCGGTCGAGTTCCTGATCACCGACACCAATGCCGTCATGCGCGGCAAGTGGGCGCCGGCCGGCTCCATCGAAAAGGCCTTCACCTCGGGCGTGGCGTTTCCGTTCTCCATGTTCGGTCTCGATGTCTGGGGCCGCGAGGTGATGGAGACCGGGCTGCATGTGGACACCGGCGACCGCGACGGCTTCTGCCGGGCCGTACCGGGATCGCTCAGGCCGGTGCCGTGGGCGGACGTGCCGACGGGGCAGGTGATGCTCACCATGGCGACGGAGGGCGGCGAACCCTTCCATGGCGATCCGCGCCAGGCCCTGGAGCGCACGGTGGCCCGCACCCATGCGGCCGGTCTCAGGCCGTGTGTGGCGTTCGAGCTGGAATTCTACCTGCTGACCGCTGCGGACGGACAGACGGCGGCCGAGGCCTACCGGCCGGTCCTGTCGCTGGGGGACGGGCCGGACCGGCAAAACATGTACGCGCTTTCCGATCTCTCCGCCCATGCCGGCTTCTTCGCCGACGTGCGTGCCGCGGCGAAGGCCCAGTCGATCCCGATCGACACCATCATCTCGGAGGCTGCGCCCGGCCAGTTCGAGGTCAACCTGAAGCATCGGGTGGACGGGCTGGCGGCCGCCGACGACGCCCTAATGCTGAAGCGGCTCATCCAGGAGACGGCGCGTCGCCACGGGCTGCGGGCGACCTTCATGGCCAAGCCGTTCATGCCGTGGGCCGGCAACGGCATGCACCTGCACATCAGCCTGGTTGACGGGGAGGGGCGCAACGTCTTCGCCGATCCCGCGCGCGGCCAGACGCTGCTGGAAGCAGCGGTGGCGGGCCTGCTCGATACCATGGCGCCGGCCATGCTCGTCTTCGTGCCCACCTGGAACGGCTACCGTCGCCTGCTGCCGGGCTCCTACGCCCCGACCCGCGCCGCCTGGGGCCACAACAACCGGTCCGTCGCGGTCCGCATTCCGGCCGGCGAGACCGCCGCGCTGCGGGTCGAGCATCGCATCGCCGGGGCCGACGCCAACCCCTATCTCGTGCTGGCGGCGATCCTGGCCGGCATGCTCGACGGCATCGAGGGCGGACGCACGCCGCCGCCGCCCACCGACCGCAACGCCTACGAGGCGCCCGCGCCGGAACTGCCCGACCAGATGGAGGAGGCCGTCGGCCTGTTCCGCAAGTCCGACTTCATCCGGCGGACGTTCGGGGTGGAGTATCGGTCGATGTTCGCGGCGATCAAGGACGCGGAAATCGCCGCCTTCCGGTCCGAGATCTCGCCGCTGGAGCGCTCGACCTACCTGTAGGCGGAGCTATGGCTGCCTGTCCCCTGCGCAGGATGCCCGAGATCCGGCTGTCGCCCGACGCGACTATGGGCAGGACCGTGTGCAAAAACGGTTGAGGCCAACCTGCGGGTTCCGTACCGTTGCTGCTAGGCAGGGCCGGGCTCGCCCGGTTGGGGTTTCGTAAACAGGGAGGAGTGCTCGATGCGTGATGCTCTCGCAGGCGGTCTCGTCGCGGCGGCTCTGATCGTGGCCGGGCCGGCAGCGGCCCAGGACAAGGTCGTCAACGTCTACAACTGGTCCGACTATATCGACGAGTCGATCCTCAAGGACTTCGAGGCCGAGACCGGCATCAAGGTCAATTACGACGTCTTCGATTCCAACGAGATCCTGGAGACCAAGCTGCTCGCGGGCTCCACGGGCTACGACGTCGTGGTGCCGACGGCATCCTTCCTGGCGCGGCAGATCCAGGCCGGCGTGTTCAGCGAGCTGGACAAGTCCGAGCTGCCGAACATCAAGAACATGTGGCCGGTGATCGCCGAGCGGACCGCGATCTACGATCCGGACAACACCTACTCGATCAACTACATGTGGGGTACCACCGGCCTCGGCTACAATGTCGACAAGGTGAAGGAGCGCCTCGGCGAGGATGCCCCGGTGGACTCCTGGGCACTGGTGTTCGACCCGGCCAATGCGGAGAAGCTGCAGGATTGCGGCATCCACATGCTCGACGCGCCCGAGGAGATCATTCCGGCCGCGCTCAACTATATCGGCCTCGATCCGAATGCCCGCGACCGGGAGTCCTTCGAGAAGGCCTCGGAGATGCTCGCGAAGATCCGCCCCTACGTGCAGAAGTTCCACTCGTCGGAATATATCAACGCGCTTGCCAACGGCGACATCTGCGTGGCGATCGGCTGGTCCGGCGACGTGTTCCAGGCTCGTGACCGCGCCGCCGAGGCCGACAACGGTGTCAGCGTCGAGTACTCGATCCCGAAGGAAGGCGCCCTGATGTGGTTCGACCAGATGGCGATCCCGAAGGACGCGCCGCATCCAGAGAACGCCATGGCCTTCATCAACTTCATGATGAAGCCGGAGGAGATCGCGAAGGCGACGAACTACGTCTACTACGCCAACGGCAACGAGGCGTCGCAGGAGTTCATCGAAGCCGAGATCCTCGACGACCCGCAGATCTACCCGCCGGAGGACGTGCTCGAGCGGCTCTACACGGTGGAGGTCTACAATCCGCGCGACCAGCGCAACCTCACCCGCACCTGGACGTCGGTGAAATCCGGCATCTGATCTGACGAGGCGGCGGCCGCAACTGCGAGCCGCCGCTTCCGCTGGCAGGCCGGGTGTCGTCGCGCGACGGTGCGCCTTCCCTCCAGACCCGCGACGATCGACCCTTGCGGCGGACCGGTCTCTGGTCTCTCCGACACATCAGGCAGGTGGCCCCCAGCATGGCGAAGCAGGCTCTCGGTCCGATCAGGCGCTCCTTCGCACCGTGGGATGACCCGGAGGCAAAGCCGCTCATCCATTTCCGTGGGGTGACCAAGCGTTACGGCGACTTCACCGCGGTCGACGGGATCGACCTGCCGATCTACGAGCGCGAGTTCCATGCCCTGCTGGGCCCGTCGGGCTGCGGCAAGACCACCCTCATGCGCATGCTGGCCGGCTTCGAGGAGCCCACCGAGGGCGACGTGCTGCTCGACGGGGCGAGCCTCAAAGGGGTACCGCCCTACCGCCGGCCGGTGAACATGATGTTCCAGAGCTACGCGCTCTTTCCGCACATGAGCGTGGAGAAGAACGTCGCCTTCGGCCTCAAGCAGGACGGCATGGCGAAGAGCGAGATCGCCGACCGGGTGGCGGAGATGCTCACGCTCGTGCGCTTGCAGGACTTTGCTAAGCGCAAGCCGCACCAGCTCTCCGGCGGCCAGCGCCAGCGCGTGGCGCTCGCCCGCTCACTCGCCAAGAAACCGCGCGTCCTGCTGCTGGACGAACCGCTCGGCGCGCTCGACAAGAAGCTGCGCGAGGCGACCCAGTTCGAGCTGACCGACCTGCAGGTCGACCTCGGGATGACCTTCCTGATCGTCACCCACGACCAGGAGGAGGCCATGACAGTGGCCGACCGGATCGCGGTCATGGACCAGGGCGTCATCCGCCAGGTGGCCACGCCGGCCGAGATCTACGAGCAGCCGGCCTCGCGCTACGTGGCCGACTTCATCGGTGACATCAACATCCTGGAGGGCAGGCTGGAGAAGGGCGCGAACGGCATCAGCCGGCTCGTCGTGCCCGAGGACGGCCTCGTCGTGGAGACCGATCAGCCGGTGGAGAGCGATGCGCAGAACGCCTGGTACGCCATCCGACCGGAAAAGCTCAGGGTGTCGCTGGACCAGCCGGCCGACATTGCGGTCAACACGGTCAGCGGCGAGATCTGGGACATCGCCTATCTCGGCGACGTGTCGATCTACCACGTGAAGCTCGACAACGGCACGATCATGCGGGCGACCACCGCCAACACCACACGGCTCGTGGAGAGGCCGATCTCCTGGGACGACCGGGTGTGGCTGACCTGGGACAGGAATGCCGGCGTGGTGCTGACCAGCTAGGCGAACCGGGAGAGCGGCGGGATCCGCCACGGGGACGGGAGTGGGATGGCGAACGAGGAAGCGATCCGGATCAGCGAACTGACGGGCGAGCCCATGCCGGGCGGTCGCGAAACGGACCTGCGCGCGCGCAGCCGTCTCAGCTCGCGGCTCGGTCGGCTGGGGCTGATCGGGGTTCCCTATCTCTGGCTGCTGATCCTCTTCCTGCTGCCCTTCGTCATCGTTCTGAAGATTTCCTTCTCCGACATAACCATCGCGATGCCGCCCTACACGCCGGTCTTCGACTGGGCTGACGGGGTGTCCGGCAACCTGGCCAAGGTCAAGGAGTTTACACTCCAGAACTACGGCTTCCTGGCAAGCGACGCGCTCTATTATCTCTCCTATCTGTCCAGCCTGAAGATCGCGGCCATCTCCACGGTGCTGACGCTGCTGATCGGCTTTCCGCTCGCCTACGGCATGGCGCGGTCGCCGCGCGAATGGCGCCCGCTCCTGGTGATGCTGGTGATCCTGCCGTTCTGGACGAGCTTCCTGATCCGCGTCTACGCGTGGATGGGCATCCTCAGCCGGGAAGGGCTGCTCAACCAGTTCCTGATCTGGCTGGGCGTGATCGACCCGGCCAATCCGCTGGTGATCCTGTCGACCAACACCGCGGTCTATATCGGCATCGTCTACTCCTACCTGCCGTTCATGGTGCTGCCGCTATACGCGACGCTGGAGAAGCTGGACGAAACGCTGCTGGAAGCCGCCGCCGACCTCGGCTGCCCGCCGTGGAAGGCGTTCTGGCAGATCACCGTGCCGCTCGCGATTCCCGGCGTCATCGCCGGCTGCTTCCTGGTGTTCATCCCGGCCGTCGGCGAGTTCGTCATCCCCGACCTGCTCGGCGGCTCGCAGACCCTGATGATCGGCCGGACGCTCTGGACGGAGTTCTTCAACAACCGCGACTGGCCGATTTCGTCGGCCATCGCCGTGGTGCTGCTCCTGATCCTGGTAATCCCGATCGTCTACTTCCAGAACCAGCAGGCGCGGCTGCAGGAGAGCGAGAAATGAACCGCGGTCCGAGCTGGTTCAACATCGTCTCCATGGTGGTGGGCTTCGCCTTCCTCTACCTCCCGATCGTGCTCCTGGTGATCTACTCGTTCAACGCCGGCCGCAACGTCGCCGTCTGGGAAGGCTGGTCGACGCGCTGGTACGTGGAGCTGATGAGCAACGATCAGCTCCTGGCGGCGGCGTGGGTCACCATCCGCGTGGCGCTTCTGTCGGCGACCATCGCAACGATCCTGGGCACCATGGCCGCGCTGGCGCTGGTGCGCGGCGGCCTGTTCTACGGGCGCTCGCTGTTTTCCGGCATGGTCTACGCACCGCTGGTCATGCCCGACGTCATCACCGGCCTGTCGCTGCTGCTGCTGTTCGTGGCCGTCGGCTTCTCGCGCGGCTTCTGGACCATCACCATGGCGCACATCACCTTTTCGATGTGCTTTGTGGCGGTGGTGGTGCAGTCGCGGCTGATCTCCTTCGACAAGTCGCTGGAGGAGGCGGCCATGGACCTGGGCGCGCCGCCGATGAAGGCCTTCTTCGCGGTGACGCTGCCGATCATCGCGCCCGCGGTCGCGGCCGGCTGGATGCTGGCCTTCACCCTGTCGCTGGACGATCTGGTGATCGCCTCCTTCACCACCGGTCCGGGCGCCACGACGCTGCCCATCAAGATCTACTCGGCCGTGCGCCTCGGCGTCTCGCCGGAGATCAACGCCGTCTGCACCATCCTGATCGGGATCGTGACAATCGGCGTGATCGCCGCCTCGCTGTCGATGAAGCGCAAGGAAGTGCGCCGGCGCCGCGACGAGCGGATGGCCGCGGCCGCGAACGCGGCCTGACGGCGCTCGACACCGCCCGCACCGTCTCTACCGCGCCGGCTTGCCACCGGTCCGGGTAATCCGGTCGGCCGCCATGCCGCCGGCCGCGAGCGCGCCGGCTACCCCTCCGGCACCGGCATAGGCGGAGGCGAGCAGCAGGCCGGGAACGGGCGTATCGGCGGAGCGGGGATAACCCTTCCACACGGGCGTTCCCGGTGGCATCGGCGCGAAGCCGTAGAGCGCCCCGCCGGGTGCGTTCAGGGCGCGGGCGTGGGTTGCAGCGGTGGCGAACATCCGCGAGCTGATCGCCTCGGCAAAGCCCGGATACTGCCAGTTCAGCTCGGCCTCGATCGCCTGGATCCACGCCGCGCTGCGATCCTCCGATTCCGACGGTGACAGGTCCTGCCAGTTCGCCACCCGGTCGAAGCCGGTGACGGTGACCACGTGCGGCGTGCCGGCACCGTTGCCCGCCCCGACGGACGAGGCGTTGAAGACCTCCAGGAGCGGCACCGACGAGCCCGGCCTGTCGGCAAGCAGGGCGGCGCAGTCGGCGTTGCTGGAGAGGCGCTCGATCCAGTCCGGAACGAGAATGGAAGAGGCGGCCGTCACGCCCAGCTCGGAGGGGCTGCGTGACAGGCCGAAATGCGCGGCGAAGAGGGAGATGGACAAGGCCCGGCCGCGGAAGGCGTCGACGAAGCCCGGGCGCGCATCGTTGGGAAGCAGACCCGCAACCACCGTTGGAGCGGCGTTGGCGAGCACGACCGGCGCGGCGATCTCGTCCGACGGGCCGCCGTCGCTCGCCGCATGCGACAGGCCGCGCACGGCACCGTCGTCCGTCAGCAGGATTTCCCGGACCGCACGGCCGCCGATAACGGTGCCGCCGTTCGCCCGAATGGTTTCCACCAGGCAGTCGACGAGCACGCGGGGCCCCCCGGCGATCTGGACGATCGTTCCGGCGAGGCGTCCGGCCTGCACCGTGGCGAAGGCCGGCCACCAGAGTTCGTGGGCTCGGTCGTCGAAGCGGGGGAGATTGGCCGCCAGGGCAAGTTTGGCGCCCTCCTGACCAGCCAGCGAGCGCTCCAGCACATCGGCCAGCGTCCGGTCCCATCCGGAGACCAGCGGCCACAGGGAGCGCGCCATGCCGGGTGCGTGGGCGAGCGAGCCGAGGCGGCCTCTAGGCTTCGCAGCGGTCTCGGTGGCCCGGGCGATGCGGGCCATGTCGTCAAGCACGCGCCCGGTGCCGCGCGCCGCCTCGGGAAACCGGTCGGCGATGGCGGCCCGTGCTGCGTCGAACCCGACCGGCAGCCGGAACGGCGTTCCCACCGGGCCTCCGCGCACCTCGTAGACGGCGTCGGGGGCCAGCGTGCGCAGTGACTGCAGGATGCCGGCCTCTGCCAGGTAGCGGGCGACCGGCTCGCCGCCTGCCGAACCTGTGGCGCCAGGGGCAGGGCGACCCAGCGGCAGTTCGGCACGGGAATGGGCGGCTGCCGCGCCGCCGAACGTGTCGGAGCGCTCAACAACGGTCACGGAGAAGCCGCGCCGGGCCAGCAGCGCGGCGGCCATCAGCCCGCCGACACCCGATCCGGCGACGGCAATGTCGACGCGGTCGATCACGCTGCGGCGCGCGGGTTGGAAGCCTGCATTCCTGGCCGGTTCATCTGCCTGGGGTCCTTCTGTCGCGCCGTTCGGTTGCTGTCCACAGGTGAGGTTCCGGGGCGGGTGGGGTCAAGGGCGACGGCCGCGACAATCCGCCGTGCCACGAAAAAGGGCCGACGCGCGGCGCCGGCCCTTTCCGAAGTCTGTGGCAGGCCGGAGATCGGTTCCGATCCCCGGCGTTGCCGTAAGCGGTGGGAGCTTAGAAGCCCATGCCGCCCATGCCGCCCATGTCGCCACCCGGCATGGCCGGGGCGCCGCCGTCCTTCTTCGGCAGCTCGGCAACCATCGCCTCGGTGGTGATGAGCAGCGAGGCGATCGACGCGGCGTCCTGAAGGGCGGTGCGCACGACCTTGGTCGGGTCGATGATGCCCTTCTCGATCATGTTCACGAACTCCTCGTTCTGGGCATCGAAGCCGATGTCCGGATTGGAGTCCTCGAGGATCTTGCCGACCACGATGGAGCCTTCGGCACCGGCGTTCTCGGCGATCTGACGGATCGGGGCTTCCAGGGCGCGGAAGACGATGGAGATGCCGGCCTGGACGTCGGCGACGTCGGAGGACAGCTTCTGGACGGCCGCCTTGCAGCGCAGCAGCGCGACGCCGCCGCCCGGGACGATGCCTTCCTCGACGGCCGCGCGGGTCGCGTTGAGGGCGTCATCGACGCGGTCCTTCTTCTCCTTCACCTCGACCTCGGTCGCACCGCCGACGCGGATCACCGCGACGCCGCCCGCGAGCTTGGCCAGGCGCTCCTGGAGCTTCTCGCGGTCGTAGTCGGAGGAGGTCTCCTCGATCTGGGCCTTGATCTGGTTGACGCGGGCCTCGATGTCGGACTTCTCGCCGACGCCGTCGACGATCGTGGTCTCGTCCTTGTTGATCGAGACCTTCTTGGCGCGGCCAAGCATCTCGACCGTGACGTTCTCGAGCTTGATGCCCACGTCCTCGGACACGACCGTGCCGCCGGTCAGGATCGCGATGTCCTGCAGCATGGCCTTGCGGCGATCACCGAAGCCCGGCGCCTTGACGGCCGCGACCTTCAGGCCGCCACGCAGCTTGTTGACCACCAGGGTGGCGAGAGCCTCGCCCTCGACGTCCTCGGCGATGATCACGAGCGGCTTGCCGGACTGCACGACGGCCTCGAGGACCGGCAGCATGGCCTGCAGGTTGGAGAGCTTCTTCTCGAAGATGAGGATGTAGGGATCCTCGAGGTCGGCAATCATCTTCTCCGAGTTCGTCACGAAGTACGGGGAGATGTAGCCGCGGTCGAACTGCATGCCCTCGACGACCTCAAGCTCGGTCTCGAGCGACTTGGCTTCCTCGACGGTGATGACACCCTCGTTGCCGACGCGCTGCATGGCCGAGGCGATCATCTCGCCGATTTCCTTCTCGCCGTTGGCGGAGATGGTGCCGACCTGGGCGACCTCGTTGGAGGTGTCGATGGAGCGCGAACGGGACTCAAGGTCCTTGATGGCTTCGGCGACGGCGAGATCGACGCCACGCTTCAGGTCCATCGGGTTCATGCCGGCGGCAACCGCCTTGGCGCCTTCGCGGACGATGGACTGGGCGAGAACGGTCGCCGTGGTCGTGCCGTCGCCAGCGAGATCGTTGGTCTTCGAGGCGACCTCGCGGACCATCTGGGCGCCCATGTTCTCGAACTTGTCCTCAAGCTCGATTTCCTTGGCGACCGAAACGCCGTCCTTGGTGATGCGCGGCGCGCCGAACGACTTTTCGATGACCACGTTGCGGCCCTTCGGACCGAGGGTCACCTTCACGGCGTTGGCGAGCGTGTCCACGCCCTTCAGCATCTTGTCGCGAGCGTCGAGCGAGAACTTCACTTCTTTCGCGGCCATGATCTCTTCCTTTTTCTCAAACGGGTGTGTCTGGGGACGTCGGGATGGGGTCGCGGCTTACGCGAGCACGCCCATGATGTCGGACTCCTTCATGATCAGGAGATCCTCGCCGTCGATCTTCACCTCGGTGCCGGACCACTTGCCGAACAGCACGGTGTCGCCGGCCTTGACGTCGAGAGCGACGATCTCGCCCTTGGAGTCACGGGCGCCCGGGCCGACGGCGACGACTTCGCCCTGCTGCGGCTTTTCCTGGGCGGTGTCGGGGATGATGATCCCGCCGGCGGTCTTGGTGTCGGATTCGATGCGGCGGACGACCACGCGGTCGTGCAGGGGACGGAAATTCATCGCTTGCTTCCCTCTTGAACTCGATAGGCGGACGGACATCCGCTCGATGCGATCGGGCAGGCCGCCGGCCACGTAGGGGCGGGCCGCCGGCTCGCTGGCACTCACTGAAAGCGAGTGCTAGCGATCGCGAGTGAGGTAGGCGGGGGCGGGAGGCGTGTCAAGGGACGGACGGCCTTTTGGGGTGCCGTCATTCCCTTCATGTGGGCCAGGTTCGCGAATTCGCAACGCACCGTTCACCGCAAGGCGTCTCACAGGCGGCCCTCGGCACCTCTATCTGCGGCGTGTGACGAAAGTCTTTCCCAGCCGGTCGAGGAGAATGATCATGGCAAGGGTTCTGGTGCTCTACTATTCCAGCTACGGCCATATCGAGACGATGGCCAAAGCGGTGGCAGAGGGCGCGCGCGGCGAAGGCGCCGAGGTCGACATCAAGCGAGTTCCCGAGCTGGTGCCCGACGAGGTCGCCCGCTCGTCCGGCTACAAGATGGACCAGGACGCGCCGGTGGCCACTGTCGAAGAACTGGCCGACTACGACGCGATCATCCTCGGCATCCCGACCCGGTTCGGCGTCATGTCGGCCCAAATGAAGAACTTCTGGGATCAGACCGGTGGCCACTGGATGAGCGGCGCCCTGGTCGGAAAGGTCGGGTCGGTGTTCACCTCGACCGGCACCCAGCATGGCGGTCAGGAAACCACCATCACCTCGACCCAGACGATGCTCCTGCACCACGGCATGGTCATCGTCGGACTGCCCTATGCTTTCCCCGGACTGGTCAAGATGGACGAGATCACCGGTGGCTCGCCCTACGGCGCATCGACGCTTGCGGGCGCGGATGGCTCGCGGCAGCCAAGCGACAACGAGCTCGACGGCGCGCGTTTCCAGGGCGGCCACGTAGCCAGGATCGCGGCCAAGCTGGCGGCGTAGACCGGACTCAGTCCTGATCGCGCGGGTCGGTCCGGTAGGGGGCCCGCGCGGTTGCCCGGCCGGTCGGCTCCGGCCCCTCCGACCGCAGGGCCACGAGGCATGCGGCGACGATGATCGCAGCACCGGCGAAGGTCTCCGCACGCGGGACTTCGGCGAAGAACAGGAAGCCGAACAGAGCCGCCCAGACGAAGCTCGTATATTCCAGAATGCCGAGCCGGGCGGCCGGCGCGCGGGCAAACCCCGCGGCGATGGCCAACTGGCCTGCCGCGCCGAGCAGCCCGACCAGGCCGCCCAGCGACAGCGAGGTCGCACCGAGCGGCTGCCAGACGCCGATGGCCAGCGGGGTCAGGATCAGCCCGGCCGTCGCCGTCTGCAGCAGCACCATGGTCTGCGCCCGGTCGGTGGCCGCCTGCTTGCGGATCAGCACGGCCACCAGGGCATAGCCGAACGCGCCCGCGATCGCCGCCGCGAAGCCGAGGAACTGGTCGGCCGAGACCCCGACCCGAAGTTCACCCCCGAAGATGACGAGAACGCCGACGAAACCGAAGGCGATGCCAATGCCGATGCGCGGATGGATCGTCTCGCCCAAGAGGATGCGCCCCAGGAGGGCGATCAGGAACGGCGCGATGAAGGCGATGGACACCACCAGCGCCAGCGGCAGCACCGAGATGGCGTAGAAGAAACACAGTGCGGTCGCCGCCACCACGACGCCGCGCAGCGCATTGGCGGTGAGGGTGGCCCGCGACAGGCGTTGCGGCCGGGCGAGGAAAACCGGCACGAGCAGGATGGTGGCCACCGCGTAGCGCAACCACACCGCCTGCAGAACCGGGATCAGGGCGGTTTGCGCCTTCATGCCCGCATCCATGGCCGACAGGAGCGCGACGGCGAGGGCCACGAGGGCGACCGGGGCAAGGCCCGTCTCGTTTCTCATTGGTCCGACGCGGCGAGCGCGCGCGTGTAGGCATATTCCCAGGTATCGGATCCGTCCGGCACGGCGCGGCTGCCGGGCACGCGGACAAAGCCGTTGCGCTCGTAGAAGCGGTGTCCTTCGAAGAAACGCGTGTCGGTCCACAGCCGCAGGCGTCGTCCGCCGGCGGCCGTTGCCAGATCGATGGCCTCGGCCAGCATGGCCTGCGCCGTGCCGCTGCCCCGGCAGTCCGGCAGCAGATAGACCTTGAACAGCTCGAAGACGGTGGGATCGGTGGTGCGGGTGACGGCAAACGAGCCGACAGGCCGGCCAGCGGTCTCCGCGATCCACAGCCGGCCGTGGCGCGCGGCATAGTGGGACGCAGGCGCGGCCAGTTCCGGAAACTCGGCCGGAATGAAATGGCAGTTCGGATAGTCGGCGAAGATCGTGGCGATCACCCGCGCCATGTCCGCCCCGTCGGTGTCGGTTGCCGGTCTGATGCGAATGTCGGGGCGCGTCATGTCATGGTCCGATCGAGCGACGGAGATTAGTATCCGCTCTTGCCCGCGCGGCTGCGGCGGGTCAAGCGAGGTGCGCGGGCGACGGTCTCGCTGCAGTCTCGTATCCGCAGGCGTGCACCGTTGCCGGCGACAACGCGGTCTTTTGGGGAGGGACGGGTCCGTGCAGCTTATCGCGAATGTCTCGCTGCTGTTCACCGAGCGGCCGTTGCTGGAGCGCATTCCGGCGGCTGCAGCCTCAGGCTTCGACGGCGTCGAGATACAGTTTCCCTATGACAGCGACCCGGTACTGATCGCGCAGGCGGCGCGAGGGTGTCCGGTTCACCTCATCAACGCGCCGGCCGGTGACCCGGATTCCGGCGATGTCGGCCTGTCCACCGACGCCAGCCGGGTGGATGCGTTCCGCGCCGGCATGGAGGACGCGCGCCGCTACGCTGCCATTCTCGACTGCCGGAAGGTGAACGTGCTCACCGGCCGGCCGCCGGCCGGGCAGCCGAGGGACGTCACGTGGCGCGTTCTCGTGGAGAATGTGCGGTCATTGGCCGATGCCGTGGCGCCGGATGGACGTCGGGTGATGGTCGAGATGGTCAATCCCATCGACGTGCCAGGCTATTTCATCGACAATCTGGAAGACGCGCTGGACCTGATCGACGCCATCGACCACCCCTCGGTGAGCCTTCAGTTCGACATCTACCATGTGGCTCGAACGGAGCCGGACATGGTGGCCGCCCTGTACCGGGCGGGCGGGCGTATCGGCCATGTCCAGTTTGCCGATCACCCCGGACGCAACGAGCCCGGAACCGGCGAGATCGATCTCGCCGCAGCCTTCCGGCTGCTCAGGTCGCTTGGCTACGACGACGCCGTCTCCGCCGAATATCACCCGGCTGCGCGGACAGAGGCGGGGCTTGGCTGGATGGCGGAGGCCCGGGCGGCGCTCGGGCTGTAAAGTCGGGTCGGGACTCGGTGAGGCATCCGGGCGAAGGACCTCCGACTTCGCCCAGAGCGCTCTCGCTCATCGGCCCTGGCGGCGTCGGCGCCGGCGGGCCACGCGGATCAGCTTGTGGCCTTTTCCGCGACAGCTTCGGATCCGGAAGCGGACGCGATTGCCTCGATGACCGTGACCGCCTTCTGGCGGACGCTGGCATCCTCGATCAGCGAGAAGGCACGCAGCAGACGCACGGTGGCGGAATCGTTCAGCGCTTCCGACAGCGGCGATTCGACGCCGGAAACCGGGCCCGGCTTGATGCCGTCGGCGCCTTCGAAGAAGTAGCTGATCGGCACCTGCAGGGCGAGGGAGATGTCATGCAGGCGGCTGGCGCCGATGCGGTTGGTGCCGCGCTCGTACTTCTGGATCTGCTGGAAGGTGATACCAAGCTTCTCGGCCAGACGCTCCTGGCTCATCCCCAACTCGAGGCGGCGAAGCCTCAGGCGGGTGCCCACGTGGTAGTCGACGGAGTTGGCGGAACGCTGGTTCTGCATTTCAATCTTTCCTGTTGTGAGGTCAATCTACCGACTGGAGGTAGTCGGTGGACCTTTCGCGAGGCCCGCATCGTGTTGGCAGGCGTTGCCTCACGGGCCGTTTTCATCCAACGGCCGGTTGCAATGATCCATACGCCCGGAGCACCGCGTGCGGCTCGACCGGGTCGGCAGGGCACCAGACGTTGTTGGTCGTGTCTGGAGTTCGGACATGTGCGGAAACGGTCGCAGTCCCACCAAAACGATCGTTTCCACTCATCCGATCCGGCTGAGCGAAGGCGTCGGACGCCTGGCCGCCGGGGAGTTGCCACGCGGTTCAGGCGCGAAGCCGAAACCGGTCAGCGGTCAACGCAATGATCTATCCTCCTGTCGGATCTACCGATTGACGCATGGCATTCGTTTTTACGCAATGCAACCTTGGACGCAAGACGGGCGGTTCAAAATCCTCTACCGAAACGGGCGGCGTTTTGCCGGTGCAACACCCTTGGGGCGCGGCGGAAAACGAGACGAAGACTGCGCGATTCGCCTGTCGTTCGAGGCATTTCGCACTGCACCGTGTCTCAGGATTGTGGCGGAGAATTGGATTATCGATTTTTGATCGATTCCAGTTCATCACAGTGGGGTGATCTTAGGTGGAAATCCTGCATCCTGCGTGGATGGCGTGGCGGCGGGTTGCATTCCGGCCGGCCATTTTTCGCTTGCGTCGGCATGCATGATGCATCCTCCCTTGCCGCGGTTGTCAGGGGCAACGGGATCTGGGATATCGACAGACGTGACACATCTCGAGACGGACACTCCCATCGAAACGGGCGAGGCAGGCGCCCTGGACGGGCGCGCTCTCCGGCGGACGCTCGGCCAGTTCGCGACCGGCGTCACCGTCGTGACCGCCGCTCATCCGGTGACCGGCGAGGTCGTCGGGATGACGGCGAACTCGTTTTCGTCGGTGTCCCTGGATCCGCCGCTGGTGCTGTGGTCGATCGTTCGGGAAGCCAAGAGCCTGCCGGTTTTCCTCGAGGCGACGCACTTCGCCATCAACATCCTCTCAGAACAGCAGCTCGACCACTCCAACCGGTTCGCGCGGCCGGGCTCGGACAAGTTCGCAGATGTGGCGTGGAGCCCTGGGGCGGGCGGCGCGCCGGTGCTGGAGGGCGTTGCCGGCGTGTTTGAGTGCGCCCGCCATGCCGAGCACGATGGCGGCGATCACATCATCATGGTGGGGCGGGTGGAGCGCTTCGCCCGCTACGAGCGCCCCGGGCTGGTGTTTGCCCGCGGCCGCTACGGCATCACTGCCGAGCACCCCTGGGCGGAGGAGCCCACCGGCTTCGCGCGGGTCGACGGCGTGCCGCATCCCTACGACGATTTCCTGATTCCGCTTCTCTACCGGGCCTATTCGAACCTGTTCTCCGGCTTTTCCGTCCATCTGGAGGAGGAAGGAACGAGCGGTCCGGAAATGCGGGTGCTTGCCTATCTTTCCTTCCGGCCGGGATCGACGGCCGAGCTGGTCAGCCGCGGATCCTATCTCGGCGACCAGACCACCGACGAGGCGATCGCGGTGCTGCACGGCCAGGGGATGCTGACCGGCACCGCGGACAGCGGCCTCAGCCTGACAGAGGCGGGTGCGGAGCGGCTCAAAACCCTGTTCCGGCACGCGGAGCGGTTCGAACTCGAGCAGCTCGGCTCCGTGGATGCGGTCGAGGTGGCGACGCTCAAGCGGCTTCTGCGCCGCCTCACCGACAGCGACGACGAAACCTGCTGACTAGCCTTCCGGCTCGGCATTGGTGGCGAGCAGGAAGGTGTCGATCTCGTCCCGGGGGAGCGGCCTGGAGAACAGGTAGCCCTGGGCAAGGTCGCATCCGGCCTCGGTCAGCCAGGTCGCCTGCTCCCGCGTTTCCACGCCTTCCGCCACGGTCTCGTAGCCGAGGGCGTGGCTGAGATCGATAATCGATTCGATAATCTTCCGGCTGCCGGAATCGCTGTCGATGCGCTGCACGAAGGAGCGGTCGATCTTGATGCTGTCGAAGGGAAGCTCGCGCAGATAGCGCAGGCTCGAGTAACCCGTGCCGAAATCGTCGAGCGACACCCGCACGCCCTGGGCCTTCAGCTCCGAAATGACCTGGCGGGTGGTCTCCACGTCGATCACCAGCGCGCTTTCGGTCAGCTCCACGTCGAGGCGCTGGGAGGAGAAGCCGGCCGCCGCGATCTGCTGCAGGATCCGGCTGCTCAGCTTCGGGTCCCGGAACTGGTAGGGCGAGATGTTGACCGCGATGCGCAGCCCGGGATCCCACGCCTTGCCGTGCTCGGAGAGTTGCTGGAGCATCTGCCGGAAGAGTTCCTCGATCAGGCCGGAATCCTCCGCGACCGCGATAAAGGCGTCCGGTCCGAGAATGCCCTTGGTCGGGTGATCCCAGCGCGCCAGCGCCTCCAGCCCGACCACGCGCCCCGTCTTCAGGTCGATGACCGGCTGGTAGAAGGGGTGGAACAGCCCCTTGTCGAGCGACTCCCGCAGCTGGCCGCTGATCTCCTCCATTGCCTTGTCGTAGGTGGTGAAGGTGTTCCGGCCCGAGGACTTTGCCCGGTACATGGCCGTGTCGGCGCAGCGCATGAGGCTTTCCGGGCCGTCGGCGTCGTCGGGGAAGCGCGTGATGCCGATGCTCGCGCTCATCTCGTGCCGGACGCCGTGGACGGTGAAGGGGCGGGCGAGGCTGAACAGGATTCGGCGGGCGACATGGTGTTCGACGTGCTTTTCCGTCGACGCGTTGATGACAACGGCGAATTCGTCGCCGCCGAGTCGCGCCACGAAATCCTGCGGCCGCAGGGTCAGCACCAGGCGTTCGGCCACAGCCCGCAGGAGATCGTCTCCGGTGCCGTGGCCGTAGCTCTCGTTGACCGCCTTGAACCGGTCGAGATCAAGAAAGAAGAGCGCGAAGCAGCTG
The DNA here is from genome assembly GCF_000374525.1 of Amorphus coralli DSM 19760. Lineage (GTDB taxonomy): Bacteria > Pseudomonadota > Alphaproteobacteria > Rhizobiales > Amorphaceae > Amorphus > Amorphus coralli. The sequence continues at coordinate 339,547 of NZ_KB894573.1, read as the reverse complement.
CCGTGCATACGGGCGCCGACGATCCGCCGGTTCAGTTCTTCGAACAGGAGCCGGCGGTTGGGAAGGCCGGTGATGTCGTCGTAGCGAACCAGCCGCTCCGCGGTCCGCTCCGCAACCTCCCGGCAATGAACCTCGCGGCGCAGGTCGCGGTCTCGCAGGACAAGAATGACCACTGCGACAACGCCACCGACGAGCAGCACGGAGAAGAGTTCGTCGAGATGCAGGCCTGCATGCTGGCGGCTGTAGACGTAGAGCCACTCGATTATGTCCACCGTCGACAGCCAGATGGCCAGCATCACGCCGATCGCCAGCGTCGCCACGTAGGCCGGTCTCAGTCGGCTCCTGCCTCCGCGACCTCCCGGGCTGGCCGGCTCGGCTGCCGCGCCGGACATCGCGCCGGCACGGTGGGGCGTCTCCGGTGGTCGGATATCGTCTGTCTTGTCCAAGCTACAGCGTCCGATTGCAGAAGATGCCGCTATAGCCGCTATTATGTCCTTAGGCTTGGTAAATCTCGAGTGCGCGATACAGCTATTCGACTTGGCCCGCGGCCTGTCGCCGGCCGGGCCTGATGTCGCTCTGTCCGGGCAATGCGCAGCGCCGGCTTGCGGCGAAATCCGCCGGCCGCAACACCGTCGAGACCATGCCCGCGCCAGGCTGATCGCCAGCATCCGTTATGGTGCGAAAAGCCGCAGGCAGCAGACGCCCACCCACCCGTGCGATCCTTCCCCATCGCTGTGCGAATCGCCACGTGTCGCAGGAACCGGGAGAACGGCCACATGAGCGTTGAGATCCGTCAGGCCTCCTGGGCCGACTTCGAGGCCGTGATGGGCGAGAAGGGTGGCTGCGGCGGCTGCTGGTGCATGCTGTGGCGACGCACGGCCAGCGAAATGGAGGCCGGGAAGGGCGCCGGCAATCGCGCGGCCATGAAGCGGCTCTGCGAGGACCAGGGTGTTCCCGGGCTGGTTGCGCTAAGGGGTGACGAGGCCGTGGGGTGGATCCAGATCGACCGCCGATCCGCGTTTCCGCGCCTGGCGTCGTCCCGGGTTCTCAAGCCGGTCGACGACAAGGATGTCTGGAGCGTTTCCTGCTTCCTCGTCGACAAGCGGGTCCGGCGCGAGGGGCTCTCAGTCCGGCTTCTGAATGCCGCCACGGACTGGGCGCGCGACCGCGGAGCCACGATCGTCGAGGGGTATCCGGTCGATGCGAACAGGCCGAAATACCCGTCCGTCTATGCCTGGACAGGCTTCATGGGCACATTTCGGGAGGCGGGATTCGTGGAGGTGGCGCGGAGGTCGGAAACCCGTCCCATCATGCGCAAGCTGTTGCCAGCCTGAAGGCCACGTCGCCGGCGACGACAGAAGGCCGGGCTGCGAGTTCGTAACTTTCAAGGGCTTAGGATGGTGCCGCAGGGGAGGATTGAACTCCCGACCTCACCCTTACCAAGGGTGCGCTCTACCACTGAGCTACTGCGGCCGACCGGTTCACAGCCGGTGCGATGGTCCGCCCCGGAGGCGGCCTGCGTCCGTCTGCTGTCGGAGCTGATGGCTGCCTGCAACCGGCGCCGGACTTGACGGCGGAGCGATCCGCCGCCATGCCGGGCGAAGCAGGCGAGGCGCGTTGTGCCACAGCGGCGCGCGGTGCGCAAGGCAAACGGGCAATCCGTTCAGCAATCCCACACAGTCTGGTGTTCCGCCGGCCTTCAAGCCCCGTGGCCGGCGCATCTGGAGACGAAACGCGTGAGCGACGAGACCACCGAACCCGGCGGACAGCGCAAGCAGGCCGAAGACGAGCGAAGCCGCCGCCTGGCGGAGGAACTGCGCGCCAACCTCAAGCGCCGCAAGGCGCAGGCGCGTTCGCGCCGGGCCGGTGCCGCCATCAGCGAGCGTCAGGACAGCGAGGTCGGCGACGATGAGTGAAGGAGAGAGCGAGGGCCGGGTGCTGAAGGTCTGGGGCGTGGTCGCGGCCGAAAACGCCACTCCGGCCGCTGCCGCCCTCGAGGCTGCGCTCGACGACGAGAGCGCGGTCGTGACCCAGTACGAGGTCGAGGACGAGGGTCCGTGGGCGGTCGAGGCGCTGGTCTTCGGCATGGAAGACGTCGCAACCGCCCTGGCCGACATCCGCGCCCGGATCGCCGATCCGGACCTGGCGGATGCCCTGACGGCCGAATGGCTGGGCGAAGAAGACTGGGTGGCGAAAAGCCTGGAGGGCCTGAAGCCCGTCCGTGCCGGTCGCTTCATCGTGCATGGCAGCCACGACGGACCGAAACTGGCGCCGTCGCGCTGGCGTCTCGAGATCGATGCCGGGCAGGCCTTCGGGACGGGGCACCACGAGACCACGGTGGGCTGCCTGCGGGCCATCGAGGACCTCGGGCGGGCGAATCGCCTGCCGCAGACCGCGCTGGATCTGGGAACCGGAACGGGCGTCCTCGCTGCGGCGCTGGTCCGGCTCGGCGTGCGCTCGGTCATCGCCACCGACATCGACCCGATCGCGGTCGATGTGGCGCGGGACAACCTCAGAGGCTTTGGAGTCGGGGCGCAGGTGCGCACCATCACCGCCACCGGGTTCGATCATCCGACGCTGCGGACATTCCGGCCCGGCATGATCGTCGCAAACATCCTGGCGCGGCCGCTCTTGGCGCTGGCCCAGGACATGCGGCGCCAGATTGCGCCGGGGGGATGGCTGGTCCTGTCGGGGCTGCGACTTGCCGATGAACGGCGGATCCGCGCGACCTATCGGGCCCGGGGCTTCCGGCTGGTGCGTCACTATCGGATGGGCGCCTGGGTGACGCTGGTCTTCTCCGCGCCGCACGACGGTGCGCCCAGCTGATACGAAACGGGCGGTCGACTTGTGCCGACCGCCCGCTCGTCAGGTCCTAGGGAGGAAGAAAGGACCGTCTAATCTGTCATCGTGATCGATCCGGCGATCCGGATCAGAGGAACGGGTAGCCGACGGCGCCGTCCTTCTGAAGTTCTTCGCGCTCGTAGCCGAGACGGTCGAGCGAGGTGTCGTCGAGGCTCAGCAGGTAGGCGTTGATGGCGCGCTGCGCCTGCCGCTGACGGGCTTCGACAATCCGGTTCATCAGCCGGGCGAAGACCGAGCTCTCGCGCTCGGTTCCAGTCAGCCGAAAATCGCCGGAAGTTGTGGTCATTGCCATGGTAAAGATCCTTTCCGTGGTGACGCTCAATTCCGGGGCGTTGCTCCCAGTTTCTGCGGTGCAACATGACCGCTGGCCGGGCGATGCGCAAGGTGGGCAGCTGCATGCCAGCCCTGTCGATACTGCATCGCACAATCGTTTTTCCGCGATGCGGGGGCGGGAACCGCGGTCGCGCGGCGACCGGACGCGACGGGCCGGCGGTGTGACACGTGCAGCCACGTCGGCCCTTGGCGCGCAGGCCTTGTCGCTTCATAGAAGACGGCAAATCGTGGACGGGATCGGGTGTGATGTTTCAGAGCTTTGAAGACGGTGCGGACCCGAGTGTCGGGCCGGAGCGCGTGCGCCTTCTGCGCGGCGCGCTTGCGGAAGTGGGCGTGGACGGGTTTCTGATTCCACGCACCGACGAGTACCAGGGCGAGTACGTCCCTGCCTATGCCGAGCGGCTGGCCTGGCTGACCGGCTTCACCGGATCCGCGGGCATTGCCGTGGTGCTTGCCGACGAGGCTGCGATCTTCGTCGACGGGCGCTACACGACCCAGGCGCGCCGGCAAGTCGACGTCGACGTGATCGCTCCGGTTGCGATCGCCGAGACCCGGCCCTCCCAGTGGCTGGAGAAACGGCTCGCGAAAGGCGCGAAGCTCGGGTTCGATCCGGCGCTGCACACCCGGGCCGAGGTGCGTCGCTTCGAGGCCGCGTGCGAGAAGGCCGGGGCCGAGCTGGTGGCGCTCGACACCAATCCGATCGACGCGATCTGGGCGGACCGGCCGGAACCGCCGTGCGCGCCGGCAGCCCTCTACCCGGACGCGCTGTCGGGTCGCCCGGCGACCGACAAGATCGCGGCGGTCCAGGATGTGGTGGGAGGCAAGGGTGCGGACGCGGTGTTGCTGACCGCGACCGATTCCATCGCCTGGCTGTTCAATATCCGCGGCGGCGACATTCCTCACATCCCGGTGGTGCTGGCCACGGCGCTGGTTGCGAAGGACGGGCGCCCGACGCTGTTTGTTGATTCCCGCAAGCTGTCCAATGCGGTGCGCGCCGGCCTGGACGAGATCGGGGACATCGCAGAATCGTCCGATCTGCCGGCTGCGCTGAGAAGCCTGGGCGAAGACGGACGGTCCGTTCTGGTGGACATGGACGTCACGCCCGAGGCGCATCTGCGTGCCATCGAGGCGGCCGGCGGCTCGCTCAAGGAGGGCAGGGATCCCGTTCTTGCCATGAAGGCGGTGAAGACGGCCGCCGAGATCGGCGGCAGCCGGGCGGCGCACCTGCGCGACGGGGTTGCCCTGACGCGCTTCCTGCGCTGGCTGGACGAGCGCGCCGCGGACGGCGGCTTCGGCGAGATCGAGGCGGTGAGCGCGCTGGAGCGGCTGCGGGCCGAGACCGGCGCGCTGAAGGAGATCTCCTTCGACACCATTTCCGGCGCTGGCGAGCACGGCGCCATCGTCCACTACCGCGTGACCAACCGCACCGACCGCCGCGCGCAGCCCGGCGAACTCTTCCTCATCGATTCCGGCGGACAGTACGAGGACGGCACCACGGACGTGACCCGCACCGTGCCGGTGGGCGAACCCACCGACGAGATGAAGGTGCGCTTCACCCAGGTGCTGAAGGGCCACATCGCCATCGCGACGGCGCGCTTTCCGAAAGGAACCTCCGGCGCCCAGCTCGACGTGCTGGCCCGCATCGCCCTGTGGAAGGCTGGCTGCGACTTCGACCATGGCACCGGCCACGGCGTCGGCGCCTACCTCTCGGTCCACGAGGGGCCGCAGCGGATCTCCAAGCTGGGCCATGCCGAGCTGGAGCCGGGCATGATCGTCTCCAACGAACCGGGCTTCTACCGGCCGGATCACTATGGCATCCGGATCGAGAATCTCGTGCTGGTGACGCCGCCGGAGGCCATTCCGGGCGGGGATCGGCCGATGCTCGGTTTCGAGACGCTGACGCTGGCGCCCATCGACCGGCGGCTGATCGTGCCGGCGCTCCTGACCGCCGCCGAGATCGCCTGGCTGGACACCTACCATCTCCGCGTCCAGGGCGCGCTTGTGGGCGACTTGCCGGAGGCGGATCGGGCCTGGCTGATCGCCGCGACCCGGCCGATCGCTGGCTAGGTCTGCGGCGGTCGGCGGGCCGAATCGCGCAACCGGGATGCGCGGCAAGGCGTCTGCGCAGTGTTGCGCAGTCCTGCGCATTTGTGCGCGGACCTGCGCGGCCGCTCAGAGGCCGGCAGCGCGCAGCAGCCCGGCCGTTGCCGCCCCCAGGATCACCACGGCGAGAAGCGGCAGGCGCAGAGCCGCGAGGCCGGCGACGGCTCCGGCGGCAAGCTCGGCGATGCCGCCGGTGAGCACGGCAGGGGCCACCAGCGCCGTCAGTACGGCGGCCGGAACCGCCTCCAGGGCGTTGCGCACCCGGCCGGCGGCCGGCACCCGGCTGACCAGGAACAGCCCGGCGACCCGCGTCGAGTAGGTCGCAAGCCCCATCAGGACGATGGTGAGAAGGGTCAGGGGATCGACGCTCATGCCGCGTCCTCCCGTCGGGCCGGTCTCAGGGCGGCGGCGAGGATGCCGGCCACGGCGCCGGCGGCGATGGCCAGCGGGCCGGGCGCGACCAGGTGGACCACGGTGGAGCCTGCAGCGGCGGCCGCGACGGTAAGCGTGAAGCCCGGCGCCGCCCGGAAGCTCATCAGGAGCCCGATGAACAGGGCGGTGAAGGCGAAGTCGAAACCATAGCGGGTCGGGTCGCCGACGCCCGTGCCGAGGATCGCCCCGGCTGTCGTCCAGGCGAGCCAGGCCACCGAGATCATCGCGGCCATGCCGCCATAGCAGCCGGCCGTCAGCGGCCCCTCCCGGGCGCGCTTCTCCGCCAGCGCCCAGACCTCGTCGACCAGGAAGAACAGCGCCACCGGTTTCCAGCGCCGGGGGATGGCCTCCATCTTCGGCAGGATCGAGGTGCCCATCAGGATGTGGCGGGTGTTCACCAGGAAGGTGGCCACCACCACCGTGGCGATCGGGATCGGGTGGGCCCAGAGATCGATGGCGACGAACTGCGAGGCTCCGGCGAGCACCGTCGCCGACATGAGCAGGGCTTCCAGCGGCGACAGGCCCTTCTGCGCTGCCAGCGCGCCCCACAGGACGCCGAACGGTAGCGCCGCGCCGGCGACGGGGAGAATGGCAAGGGCGCCCTCGCTCCAGTCGGAGCGGCGCCGGGGCGTGGGAGAGGGTGTGGGCATGGTGGTGCTTCTGCCGGAAGATGCCGGCCGGGAGCGCCTGCACGCCACGGCCGGAAGCAGGTGAACGGGGAGGGTGAGGCGCTACTGGCGACGGAAGGCGCCGGGTGTGACGCCGATGCGCGCCTTGAAGGCGCGGTTGAGGTGGCTCTGGTCGTAGAAGCCGCAGGCCATGGCGACGTCGGAGGGCGCGGCGCCGCCGGCCAGCCGGGCCCGGGCCGCCCGGACCCGGCGGTCGGTGAGCCAGGCATGCGGCGTCAGGCCGGTCTCCCGGCGAAAGGCGCGGATGAGCGCCGTCCGCGACAGGCCGGCAAGACGGGTGAGCTCGTCGAGGCCGATGTCGTCGCCGTAGTGCGCGTCGAGATAATCGATGGTGCGGCGGATGGCGGGCGGCTCGCGGCCCACCCGGCGTGGCGCGACGCGGGCATAGCGGGCGACCGCGTCGGCGTAGACGGAGACCAGGCCCTCGTCCTGGGCAAGGCTGTCGGGGTGGTTACCCAGCCGGCGATGGGCGATGGCGAACCGCCGCGCGAGGTCGCGATCGCGGACGCAGGTCTCGGTGAAGCCCGGCGTGCCGCTGAGCGGTGCGCCGCCCAGATCCTCGGCGATCTCGCGGATCAGTCCGATGGAGGGATAGGTCATCCGGTAGCTGTAGCCATCGCCTTCCGGTTCGCCGTCGTGGACCTCGTCCGGATTGACGAAGCAGATGTCGCCGGCGACGGCGTAGTGGCGGACCCCGCGCACCCGGAAGGTCTCGCATCCGGTCTCGATGATGCCGATCACGAATGTTTCGTGGGAGTGCGGCGCATAGGCATGGGTGCGGAAGGTCGCCGACAGGCACTCCAGCGCGTCGAAGCGCGGCGCGCGCCAGAACTCCACGCGTTCCCGGGCGCTGGGCGGCGTTGCGGCAAGCGCTTGTGGTTGGGTCATCGGGTCCATGACGGCGAGTGTGGCGGTTCCGGATGGCCGCGTCTTGGAAAAAAGTACGCGCCGGGCGTCAGCCGCTGTCGTCCCTGTCGCGGTCGCGGCCCGGCGGCTTCACGCCGCGCATCAGGAGCTGCGCCTCGAAATAGGACCGGCCGAGGATCGCCAGCGACACGCCGTTGGAAATGGCGACGGTCAGGAGCAATGCGATGGACAGGCCGTAGCCGCCGGTGAGCTCGAACACGATCATGGTGGTCGAGATCGGCGCGCCCAGCATGGCGGCCGCCACGCCGCCCATGCCCAGCAGCGAGTAAAGGCCCTCGCTGGAGGCCATCTCCGGAAACACCTCGGCGGCAATCAGCCCGAACGCGCCGCCGGCCATCGCCCCCAGATAGAGCGACGGCGAGAAGATGCCGCCGCCGAACCGCGAGGCGAGCGAGATGGCCGTGGCCGCCGATTTCACCACCAGCAGGATCAGCATGGTCTGGATGGTGAGGTGGTTCTTCAGTGCGGCGTCGGTGGTCTCGTAGCCGACGCCGAGGACCTCCGGATAGAAGATGGCGATCGCACCGACCACCAGCCCGCCGAGGGCCGGCATGATCCAGATCGGCAGCCGGGAGTGCCGGGCGATCCACTCCGACCAGAGGAGGGCCAGGTGGAAGAGAATCGCCACCGCCGCGCAGGTCAGACCGAGCAGGGCGAAGGCCGGAAGCTCCCAGTAGGAGGTGATCTGGTGGGAGGGGATGATGAAGGCCGCGAAATCGCCGAACCAGAGCCGCGACAGCAGCGCGCCGATGACCGAGGCGATGACGATGGGCACGAAGGCGGTGAGCGCGTAATGGCGCAGCACCACCTCGTGGGCGAACAGCACGCCGGCGATGGGGGCGTTGAAGGAGGCGGCAATGGCGCTGGCGACGCCGCAGCCAAGCAGGATACGCTTGCTGGCGTCCGGCAGCCGGAAGACGCGGGAGATGTCGGTGCCCAGCGTCGCGCCGAGATGCACCACCGGCCCTTCGCGGCCGGCGCTGGCGCCGACGCCCAGCGAGAATGCGGTCAGGAGCGCCGAGGAAATGCCCGGCCAGAAGGGGAAGCTGCGGCCGACCTTGGAACTCGCCTCGATGACGTCGGCGACGGCGTAGGTGCGCTGCAGGGGCTGCACGTACTTCAGAAGCAGGCCGACCACGAGCCCGCCACCGGCCGGAACCAGCAGGATCACCCAGGGCGACACATCAGCCGCGGCGGTGACGACATTCTCCGTGGCGGTGCCGAGCCACGGAAGCTGCACCAGGCCGATCAGCAGGCGGAAGAGGATGGCGGCGACGGCCACGACCGCGCCCACGAGAAGGGCAAGCAGCCAGATCAGCGGCTGGCGGCCGGCCGCAAACGTGACGAGGTTGGACCGGATCCCGCTCCAGATAAGGGTGACGGGAGGGTCGTAAGGCTCCCGTTGCGGGTCGTCGCCTCGGGTCGGATCGCTCATCGTCGAGCCGGGTTCTTGGACCAGTCCGGGACGGGATGGAGCCGTCCGGTTCCAGGCTGATCGGTCTCAGCACAATCGCGCGCGTCGACGCGCTGCGGCCGGCACGCCCTGCTCCTGCGGGCGACTGCGAATCGCTCGGGCGCGCCTCCGCCAACGAGGATAGCACCGACCGCAGCGCGCGGCAGCGTTGCCGCCCGTACGCAGCGCGCGAGCTCAGGCCTTGCGCTTGATGGCGATGGAGCGGCCGATGCGCTCGGACCGGGGCAGGTCGCGGTGCAGATCGAAGGCCGTGCGGATGCGCGCGTCGACATCCTCGCCCCAGGGAATCGCCTTGCGGGCTTCCATGTCGATATGGAGCAGCAGCGTCTCCATCGTCGCGGCCAGGAAGCCTTCGGAGGCGTGATGCATCTCCTGGAAGGTGCGGAGGCGCTTGTCGTCGTGTTCGACGAGAACGGTGGTGGTCACGGACAGGTCGCCGAGCGTCAGCTCGCGCAGATAGGAGATGTGGCTTTCCACGGTGAAGAAGGACTTCTGCTCCCGCGCCCTGTAGTCTTCGCCGATCCCGATCGCATCGAAGGCCAGGTCGAGCCCACGGTCGAACAGGACGATGTAATAGGCGACGTTCATGTGTCCGTTGTAGTCGATCCAGCCTTCCTCCACGGCCATCTCGGGAGACGTGAACGGAGCCTGGAGCTCGGGGAGTGCCATCGGAATTCCTGTGGTTGTCCGGAGGGGACGGAAGCTGGACGCCACCGCTTTGGGGATCATCGCCTTTTTGCTAGGGTGACGAAAGTGCGGCCGATGTCGAGTGGCACCCGTTCACGGTGTTTTCAGGAGGTAGAGTAATGGGCGCGGAACCGGTCCGCATGATGGAGCGCAACGAGGCGGGCATCGCCCGCGTGGTGGCGCGCCTTGGCGAACGCTTCGCAGACCGCTGCCAGGTTGGCGCCTCCATTCGCGAGCAGCACGGCAACACCACGACGTGGGTCGCGAACTTCCCGCCGGACGCCGTCGTCTTCGCGGAAAGCACCGAGGAAGTCTCGGAGATCGTGAAGGCCTGCGCTGAAGAGGCCGTACCGGTCATCCCGTTCGGCACCGGCACCTCGCTGGAGGGCCAGGTGAACGCGCTTCACGGCGGCATCTGCATCGACGTGTCGCGCATGGACCAGGTGCTGGCGGTTCACGCCGAGGATCTGGATTGCGTCGTCCAGCCGGGCGTGACCCGCAAGAAGCTGAACGAATATCTGCGCGACCAGGGGCTGTTCTTTCCCATCGACCCCGGCGCGGACGCCAGCCTCGGCGGCATGGCCTCCACCCGGGCTTCCGGCACCAACGCGGTGCGCTACGGCACCATGAAGGACGTGGTGCTGTCGCTGGAGGCGGTGATGCCGGACGGGCGGATCGTGCGCACCGGCACCCGCGCCAAGAAGAGCTCCGCCGGCTACGACCTCACCCGGCTCCTGATCGGGGCGGAAGGCACGCTGGGCATCATTACCGAGCTGACGCTGCGGCTGAATGGCATTCCCGAAGCGATCTCCGGCGGCATCTGTCCGTTCGAGACGCTCGAGGGCGCCTGCAACGCGGTGATCGCGACCATCCAGTGCGGTATCCCGGTGGCGCGCATCGAGCTTCTGGACACGCTGCAGGTGAAGGCCTCCAACGCCTATTCCAACCTGTCGCTGGAGGAGCGGCCGACGCTGCTTCTGGAGTTCCACGGCTCGGAGTCGGGCGTGAGGGAACAGGCGGAGATGTTCGGCGAGATCGCCGCGGAATTCGGCGGCGGCGACTTCCAGTGGGCGCGCGAGCAGGAGGAGCGGACCCGGCTGTGGCAGGCCCGCCACGACGCCTACTGGGCCTGCGTTGCGATGCGGCCCGGTGCCAAGGCCGTGGCGACCGATGTCTGCGTACCGATCTCGCGGCTGGCCGAGTGCATCACCGAGAGCCGGCGCGATCTCGACGCTTCGGGGCTGACGGCGCCCATCGTCGGTCACGTGGGCGACGGCAACTTCCACGTTTCGCTGCTGATCGACATGAACGACGGCGCGGAGGTTGAAGCGGCCAGCGGCTTCATGGCACGGCTGGTGGAACGGGCCATCGCGATGGACGGCACGTGCACGGGTGAGCATGGCGTGGGCCACGGCAAGGCGAAGTATCTGAGGGCGGAGCTCGGCGACGCGGTGGATGTCATGCGCACCATCAAGCGTGCGATCGATCCGCAGGACATCATGAACCCGGGCAAGATTCTGCCGGAAGGCCTAAGCCGCTGAGGGCCGGGGCGAACGGGGGCGGACAGGACGGAGGCGGGCGCTGAACGCGTTCTTCATCAGCCTCGGCGTCGCGGTGATCCTTGCGCTCACCGCCGCCCTCGTGGGGCCGTTTTTCATCGACTGGACCGTCTATCGCGACATGATAGAGGCCCAGGCGGAACAGCTCCTCGGCGAGGACGTGCGCATTCTCGGCGAAGCGGACGTCCGCTTCCTGCCGTCGCCGCGCATCGCGCTGGATACGGTGCGCGTGGGGCCGGAAGAGGCGCCGATCTTCACCGCCGACCAGGTCGAGCTCGAGGTGGACCTGTCGCCCCTCCTGAAGCGCGAGATCGACGTGGTGGCGCTCACCTTCGTCGGTCCGCACGTGCGCGCCACGATCGATCCGGCCGGCATGCTGCACGGGCCCGTCGTGAGCCTGGCCGAAGGGCCGCTCGACTGGGTCGACCCCGCCAAGATCCAGTTCGACCGGATCGAGGTGATCGACGGCCAGATCCTCGTCGACGACATGCGCACCGGCGAGGCCTCGCTGATCGACCGGATCGCCCTGGAAGGCTCCGGTCGGTCGGTCTACGGGCCCTTCGAGGCGACGGGAGAAGGGCGTTTCGACGGCACGCCCTACGGCTTCCGCTTCGCAACCGGCGTCTACACCAGCGCCGGGACCTTCCCGATCAAGGCCCGCATCAGCCCGCAGGACCGGGCCATCGATTTCTCCATCGACGGCTCGCTGGATACCGCCGAGACGCCCGAGCACTTCATTGGCGCGCTGACCATCGCGCCGCGCCCGGTTGAGGACGCGGAGGCGGACGAGGCGCCGATCCCGTGGAGCGTCACCGGCGAACTGGACCTGACGGCCGACGGCCTGACGGTGCGCGAGGGCGAGATCCGCTACGGGCCCATCGAGCAGCCGGTGGTGCTGGCCGCCGGGCTCGACCTGCCGCTCTCGTCGGAGGACGGCTTCCGGCTCGACGTGGCCTCGCGGCAGATGGACCTCGACGGGGTTCTGCAGGCGATGGGGCGGGGCTCTGACGACAGCCGCCCCGCGGCGCGACTGGCGCCGCTGGTGGACGCGCTGGAAGCCGTTCCCAGGGTGTCGACCAACGGCGTGGTGACGGCGCGGCTCGCCTCGGTCGTGGCGGGCGGAGCGGTGATCCGCAACATTTCCGCCGAGGCGCGGCCAACGGAGGACGGCTGGCGGATCGTGTCGGCGCGGGCCGGGTTCCCCGGCGACACGGACGCCGCGACGGCGGGCCAGCTGCGGGTTGCGGAGGGGCCGTCCTATGTCGGCGAGATCAGCGTGTCGTCCGCCGAGCCGGGTGGCTTCGCCCGCTGGTGGCGCGGGGCGAGCGGCGGGGCTGTGCCGGTGCGCTCGGAGCTGGCGCTCGACGGCAGCCTCCGCATCTCGGCGGAAGAGGTCGCCATGCCGGCGCTCCGCCTCGACGCGGCGGGGACCACGCTGCTCGGTTCGCTGCGCTACCGGCCGCAAGGGGTGGATGTCCGCGGCGCGCTCGACCTCGACCTCAGGGCGGAAAGCCTGGATGCCAAGCCGATGCTGGCGCTGGCGCGGGCCCTGTCGGTGGACAGTCCCGACCCCACCGCGCTGGCGGAGATCGGCACGGACCTGACGCTGTTCCTGACGGCGGAGACGGCACGCTACGCGGAGGCGGAAGGCCAGGGGCTGGCGGTGGAGGCCACGCTCATCGACGGGGCGGCGACGCTGGAGCGCTTCGCGGTGGCGGATTTGGCGGGGGCGGCGGTCGAGGCATCGGGCACTTTCGCGCTGGCCGGCGACCGGCCGAGCGGGGCGCTGTCGGGCACCGTTACGGCCAGCGAGCTGGGCGGCCTCGCGGCTCTCGCGGACGAGATCGCGCCGGCCTCGGTCCTGGCGCGGCGGCTGGCCTCGGCCGGTCCGGCGTTGGCGCCCGCCGACCTCAGCTTCGAGATTTCCGGCCAGGAAATCCGCAATGACACAAGTCTGGACCTGTCGCTCGACGGCACCGCCGGCGGCACCAACCTTGCGGTCGAGGCGGACCTGTCCGGCAGCCGCGCGGCGTGGCGCAACGGCACGCTGACGGCGCGGGCGACGCTCGCCAATCCGGCCGGCGACGTGCTCCTGTCACAGCTTGGCGTGCAGACGCTGCCCATCGGCGCGGCGGCGGAAAGCCGCATCGACCTCACCGTGGACGGGACGCCGCGTACCGGGCTTTCCACCGCGCTGAACGCGTCGCTGGTGGGGGTCGACGTGACGGTGGACGGCACGCTGGCGCTGCCGGCCGACGGCGAGGCGCGCGTCGATGCCTCCGTGGCGGTGGCGAGCGACGACATCTCCGAGCTGGCCTTCACGACGGGGCGGCCGCTGCCGCTGCTGGTCGGCGGCACGCCGATCGACCTGCGCGCCCGGCTGGAGGGGGACGGCAAGGCCCTGACGGTGTCGAACCTGACCGGTACGGTGGCCGGGGTGCGGGCCACCGGCGAGGGGACGGTGTCCTTTGCAGAAGAACCTGCGCAGGTGTCGGGCACGCTGCGGGCCGACGAGGTCGACGGCCGGCTCCTGAGCGAGCTGGTTCTGGGCTCCGACGCCTGGGTGCCGCAAGGCGACACGGTGTGGCCGGACGGAGCGTTCGGACCGGCGGCGCTGTCCGGGGTGCGGGTTGGCCTCGACGTGACCACCGACACGCTGTGGGCCGGCGAGCGGGCGATCGAGGCGGCGGCGTTCGGGCTGGAACTCGGTCCCGACCGGCTGCGGCTGAGCGACCTGACGGGGCGGTATGCCGGCGGCGCCGTCTCGGGCACGGTCGACCTGACGCGGACCGACGGGCAGGCGACGCTGGCCGCAAGGCTGGGGCTCACCGACGCCGATTTCGCGACGCTGTCGTGGGACGTGGACGGGGAGCCGGCTGCGACCGGCACGCTGGACCTGGCGGTGGAGGCGGAGGCCATCGGCCGCTCGATCTCGGCGATGGTGGCGGCGCTTTCCGGCAACGGCACGTTCGCCCTTCGCGACGGAGAGCTGCGCCATCTCGACCGGGAGGCCTTCGAGACGGTGATCGCGACGGTCGATGCGGGCGCCGACCTGCAGCTGGCGGCGGTGGAGGAGGCGCTTGCCGCGGAGCTGGCCACGGGACCGCTGGCCTTCGACCGCATTTCCGGCACGCTGGCCATCGCCGCTGGCACGGTGCGCATCGCCGAAACGGAAGTGGAGGCCGACGGCGTCGCCGTGTCCGGCTCCGGCACGCTGGACCTCGCCGAGTGGACCGCGGCGGGCGCCATCGGGCTGAGCGTGGCGCCGCCGGATCCCGACCTGGTGCCGGACGTGACGGCCGATGCCTCCGTGGCGTTCGAGGGGCCGCTGTCGGCGCCCGAGGCCCGCGTCGATGCGGCCGCCTTCCAGAGTTACCTGACGCTGCGCGCAACGGAGGCGGAACGCCGCCGGCTGGAGGCGCTGGAGAAGGAGCTGCAGGAGCGGCGCCGGCGCGAGGAGGAACTGCTGCGCCGGCTGGAGGCCGAGCGCCGGGCGGAAGAAGAGCGTTTGCGCCAGGAAGAGGAAGCACGCCGGCAGGCGGAGGAAGAGGCGCGGCTGAAGGCCGAGGAGGAGGCCCGGATCCGCGCCGAGGAAGAGGCGCGTGCCGCCGCGGAAGCGGCCCTGGCGGCGCCTGCCGCGCCCGAGCCGAAGCCGGACGGACCGCCCGCGCGGCCGCTGCCGCCCATCGACGGCCCGGAGGATCCGATCGGCTCCATAATTCAGGGCGGGCCGCGCCTGCTCCTGCCGGAGCCGCTCGGGCCGGCCATCGAGATCGGACCGCCGCCCGGCAGTTCCGGCCGCGGTCCCATCGACCTGCGCGCGCCGGGTGACCAGCGCTCCGAGGCGCCGGCGGACGAGGACGCGGAGACCGCACAGGCCCCGGCGGACACGACGCCGAGCGTGCCGTTCTCCATCCGCGCCGACGATGTGCGCTGAGGGGTGCGCCGCCGCGCATGCCGGGCCGGCCGTTTCGTGATCATCGTCTGAGGGGGTCTGAAAGGGCAGCGGCGGCCTGAGGCGGCTGGCGGTGGCTCAGTCGGCCTTTGCCTGCAGCCTGAGCAGGACGGCGACGCGAATGCTGGACGCCAGGCTGTCCACGGCGTCGCGGTCGCGGTCGATGCCCTCGATGACGGAGGTGAGCGAGGCGGCATCGTCGGCCGCCCAGGCCTCCAGCTCCGCCCAGAATTCAGGCTCGAGCGCGACGCTCGTCTGGTGCTGCTCGAGGGTGAGGGAGCGCTTTTCCAGGGGCATGCCGTCGCTTTTCGTCAGCTCTCGTCGTCGGTTTCGCGGCGGTGGCCGTCGACATGGCGCCCGGCGGCGTCACGCCGGCTCTTCTCGGCGGCCTTTTCCGCCCTGGTCAGCCCGTGCAGCGCGCGGTTTTCCGCCGCGCGCTCCTGGTCCTCGGAGCGTTTCCTGGCCTTGCGGGTCCGGCGCAGATTGACGATCTCGGCCATTCCGGACCTCGCTCGCGGTTGGTGCCATGGGGGGATGGCCTGACCGGCTTCCTCTCTCGGGGAGACCGGTTCCCACCCTTGCCGGCTTCGCATTTTCACTTCGCGAAGCCGGACGGAAAACCGGCGCCCACTTTTCCTGGCTTCGCTTTCTTACTCCGCGAAGCCGGTCGGAAAACCGGTACCCACTTTTCCTGGCTTCGCTCTAGTTCGGGCCGATCATCTTCTCCGGCCGGACCACCTCGTCGAACTGCTGCTCGGTGACGAAGCCGAGCTTGACCGCTTCCTCGCGCAGCGTCGTGCCGTTCTTGTGCGCGGTCTTGGCGACCTTGGTGGCGTTGTCGTAGCCGATGGTCGGGGCGAGCGCGGTGACCAGCATCAGCGAGCGCTGCATCAGGTCGTTGATGCGCGTCTCGTCGGCCTTGATGTCGACGACGCAGTGATCGGTGAAGGAGATCGAGGCGTCGGCGATCAGCCGGATCGACTGCATCATCGCGTTGGCCATGACCGGCTTGTAGACGTTGAGCTCGAAATGGCCCTGGCTGCCGGCGACCGTGATGGTGGTCTGGTTGCCGAACACCTGGCAGCAGGCCATCGTCATCGCTTCGCACTGGGTCGGATTGACCTTGCCCGGCATGATCGACGAGCCGGGCTCGTTCTCCGGCAGGATCAGCTCGCCGAGACCGGAGCGCGGGCCGGAGCCCAGGAGCCGGATGTCGTTGGCGATCTTGAACAGCGATGCGGCGACGGTGTTCAGCGCGCCGTGGGCGAAGACGTAGGCATCGTGCGCGGCGAGCGCCTCGAACTTGTTCGGCGCGGTGCGGAAGGGCAGGCCGGTGATGGTCGCGACGTTGGCGGCGAATGTCTCCGCGAAGCCCTTCTTGGTGTTGAGGCCGGTGCCGACGGCGGTGCCGCCCTGCGCAAGATCATAAAGGCCGTCAAGGCCTTCCTTCACACGCCGGATGCCGAGCTCGACCTGGGCGGCGTAGCCGGAGAATTCCTGGCCCAGCGTCAGCGGCGTCGCGTCCTGGGTGTGGGTGCGGCCGATCTTGATGATGTCCTTGAACTCGTCCGACTTGGCCTTCAGCGCCTTGTGCAGGTGCTCCAGCGCCGGAACCAGCGTCTTGTTGAACTCTTCCGCCGCGGCGATGTGCATGGCGGTGGGGAAGGTATCGTTGGACGACTGGCCGCGGTTCACGTGGTCGTTGGGGTGAACCGGGTCCTTGGAGGCGAGCTTGCCGCCGAGGATCTCGATGGCGCGGTTCGAGATCACCTCGTTGGCGTTCATGTTCGACTGGGTGCCGGAGCCGGTCTGCCAGACGACGAGCGGGAAGTTGTCGTCGAGCTTGCCGTCGATCACCTCGCCGGCCGCCTCGATGATGGCGTCGGCGAGCTTCGGATCAATGTTGTCCTGCTCCTTGTTCGCCTGGGCCGCGGCCTTCTTGATGATGCCCAGCGCACGGATGACCGGCGGCGACATGCGTTCGCCGGAGATCTTGAAGTTGCCGAGGGAGCGCTGGGTCTGGGCACCCCAGTACTTGTCGGCGGGGACTTCGAGCGGACCGAAGGAATCGGTCTCCGTGCGGGTGGCGGTCATGTCGGCGGATCTCCCGGAAAGCACGATGATCTGTGCCGGTTGATCTAGCCGGTAGGGGCCGATGGCGCAATGCGCGGGGCGGCTCGCAATGATTGCGATTATTAAGGAATACTCGTATAAAGTGTTTCAGTTCCGAGTTCAGCCGTAGCGGGTAGAGGAGCATGAGATGTCGGAACCCCATGGTGCCGTCGGCGCGGCCGGATCAGCCACAGCTGCAGCCGCGCCCGGCGCCGGCACGGATCTCAATGCGGCGGTGAGGGGAAAGATTGCCCGCGCCGTTATCCTGTCGTCTGGCGCGATACTCCTGATGCTGGCGCTGGTCATCGGCTACGCCGCGCGAACAGCCTATTTCGGCGCCAAAGACCTCGCTACGGCAACCGACCTGATCGAGAAGTTCGTGTTCGCGCTGCTTCCGATGATCGGGACATGGGTTGGCACCGTGCTCGCCTTCTACTTCACTAACGACAGCTTCCAGACCGCGTCCAATCAGGCGCGGCTGACCTTCGCGGAAACCCGCGATGCGCGGCTTCGCCAGATTCCGGTGCAGAGGGCCATGATGCCGGTCTCCTCGGTCAGGGGGATCGCGGCGGACGACGCCGGCTGGCAGGGGGTGAACTTCAAGACGGGCGTGCTGGATTTTCTCGCATCGGAGAAGATCGGCCGGCTGCCGGTCTTCAGCAGCAGCCGGGACCGGCTCTACGGGATCGTGCACGACTCCGTGGTGAAAGACTTTGCGCTCAGGCATGGAGTGCGGCCGACCAGTGCCGATGCAGCGGCTTCGGCGGCCACGCTGGCCGAGTTCCTCGAGGACGGCGAGGTCTCGCCCAGGTTCAGAAATTCCGTCGGCTTCGTCGGGCCGGATGCGACCTTGGCCGACGTGAAGAAGGCCATGGATGAGGTGACGGCGCGCGGCTATCCCTGCCGAGACGTGTTCGTCACGGACACGGGAACGCCGAACGGCCGGCCAATCGGGATGATCACCAACGTCGACCTGGAAAAATGGTCCAGCTACGGCTGAGCCAGGCGATCCGGAACCTTGCCGGATCGCGGGTTCAATAGCCTGGCAGCACCACCACGGTCGGCTCGCGCGGGAGGGTGGCGAGGGACACCGTCATCGTCGGATCCGAGCGGATATCGATGGCGAGGTCCGGGCGCACATCGTCCAGGAACTCGTTCAGCCGCCACGCCGAGAAATAGTGCATGGGCAGAACGATGCGGGCGCGCAGCCGCTGCACGACCTGAACGACGGATTCCTGGCTCATCGTGTAGGTTCCGTCGACGGCCACCATCACCACGTCGAGCCGGCCGATAAGGGCGATGTGATCGTCCTCCAGCACCTGGTGCAGGTGACCGAGGTGGCCGATGCACAGATCCGCCACCTCGAAGATGAAGATCGAATTTCCGTCGAGTTCGAGCCCGCGCTCCCACGAGCGGATGTCGGTGGAAACGTTGCGGATGAGGACGTCGCCGACCAGCAGATGGTGATCGGCCGGGCCGCCATCGGGGTTCCAGCCGGGCAGCACGTGTTCGATGCGAGGATCGGGCGTATTCGTCCAATGCGACGAATGGGCGTGGTTCATGGTGGCGACGGTGGGGACCGGGCCGGAGCCGGCGGGGCCGGAATAGTCGGTCACGATGATCACGCCGCCGGGCGTCTCGATGCGGAAGGTGGCATGACCGACGAACGTGATGGTCACGGACCTGCCGGTGTCGGTCGCGCTGGGCAGGACCGGCAGCGGGCGGGCAGGGACCTGCGGCATCAGCGCGGCGAAGCGGGCCCCGGGAAGCGATTGGGCCACGGCCTGGCACATGGAGGGGGCGAAGGACTGGGCCGCGGCGGGGACGGCCAGCACCGCGGAAGCGGCAAGCGCGACTGCGAGGAACCCGAGGCGCAGCAGGTGCTGCAACGGGGCCGATAGGCCGGAAAAGAAGCGATGGGACGTCATGCGCCAGCCTCCCTCTGTCCCCAACAATGATAGGGGAAAGGAGCCCGGCGGAAAGGGCTGGCTCAGCCGGCCTCTTCGAAGGCGAGGGCGCGGCGGAAGGCGGGGCGCGCCTCGCAGCGGTCGGCATAGGCGTTCAGCACCGCGCTGTCGGGCAGGATGGCGAACTGGCGCAGGAACACGGCCGAGGATCCGAGCATGATGTCGGCGGCCGAGAAGGCGTTGCCCATGATCCACGGACGGTCGCCGAGGCCCGTCTCGAAGGCGGCGATCATCTTGTCGAAATCGCCCCATGCATTGCGCTCGGGCGACGGGGTCCAGCCCCATACCCGTTCGGACACGGCGGGCTCGATGACGCTGGGCGTGAAGATCAGCCATTGCAGGAAGCGCGCGCGATCGGGATGCGCGGGCTTCGGGGCAAGGCCGGTCTCGGGATAGTGGTCGGCGATGTAGGCGCAGATGGCGGCGGAATCCCACACCGTGGTGTCACCGTCGCGGAGTGCAGGCACCTTGCCCATCGGGCTGGCGGCGCGAAACTCCGCCGGAAGCGTTTCCGGCACGCGCACGTCCACCTTGCAGCGCTCGTAGTCGAGGCCCGTCTCTTCCAGCAGCCAGGCAATCCGCTGCGAGCGGGTCTGGGGGCACCAGTAGAGGGTGATCATCGCGCAGGGCTCGCGTTGGGCCGGAGCGTCGGCCGTCAGGTCTTCTTGCGGAAGGCGTCGAGGGAGACGACCTCGGCCCCGTCGGGGCGCTCGTCGACGTCGGCGGCCTCTTCCGCCACGTGATCGGGAGCGCCGCCCGGCGCATCGTCCTGCATGGCGGCAGGAGCGGGCGTGGCGGCGATGTCCGCGCTGGAGCCTTCCTTTGCCTCGTCGGTCTCGTGCGGCTCGAACTGAAGCCCGAACTGGACCGAGGGATCGAAGAAGCCCTTGATGGAGGAGAACGGAACCAGCAGCCGCTCGGGCACGCCGCCGAACGACAACCCCACCTCGAAGGCGTGCTCCGTCACCGACAGCTCCCAGAACTGGTGCTGCATGACCACCGTCATCTCTTCCGGATACTGCTCGCGCAGGCGCGACGAGATGCGCACGCCCGGGGCGCCGGTGTCGAAGGCGATGTAGAAATGATGATCGCCGGGCAGGCCGCTCTCGGCGACCTCCTTGAGGACTTTCCTGACGACACCGCGCAGGGACTCCTGAACCAGGACGTCGTAGCGGATCAGGTCGTCGGCCATGTGGGAAAATCCTCGCTCTCGCAGTGGTGGCCCCCGTGGGCCCGGGCGCCCATGCCCATACCACACAAGGCCAGGAATCAAAGTGGGGGCTTCTGTTGCCAGGTGCCCCCGGGACCCCGCCTTACCGTGCTACCGGCAAGGACTTAAAAGAGGTATCGCACTGCATTACGCAGCGAGACGAGCCTCAGCATAGTTGTCGTTGGCAACTATAATGTTTGGCCCGATATCGGTGGTACCATGCCGAGCGAAAGCCCAGTCTTTACGCCCTGGTCGATCCTGTTTCGCCCCCGCCGCAACCCACGACCGCCTGTCGTGGGCTCTGGTGGAGGCGCCGGGTACTGCCCCCGGGTCCCATGGGTTTATTACACTGGCCGTTTATCGCCGTAGCCAACCGTCGCTGGCAGATCGAATATAGGCACCTCCGGGCCGCTCCGAAAGCCCCTTCGGTGCCGCTGCCGCATCATCGCCAAACTGAAATTGTCCACATCGGGGCCCGCAGGGCGGCCGGCGCGATTGGCGCGGGGCACCGGCTGTGGGAATGATGGACCACACGCAAACGGCACGATTCGGAGGCGGCGGATGCGCCAGTATCACGAGCTCATGGAGCGGGTGCTCTCCGAGGGCACGCGCAAGGGCGACCGGACCGGCACCGGGACGCGCTCGGTGTTCGGGCACCAGATGCGCTTCGACCTGGCCGAGGGCTTTCCGCTCGTCACCACGAAGAAGGTGCATTTGAAGTCCGTCGTCCACGAGCTTCTCTGGTTCCTGGCCGGCAGCACCAACGCCCGTGACCTCAACGCCCACGGCGTGTCCATCTGGGACGAGTGGGCCGATCCGGACACCGGTGAGCTGGGTCCCGTCTACGGGCGGCAGTGGCGCTCCTGGGCCACGCCGGACGGCGGCACCATCGACCAGATCGCCGAGCTCGTGGAGCAGATCCGTACCAACCCGAATTCGCGCCGCCTCGTGGTGTCGGCCTGGAACCCGTCCGACATTCCCGAGATGGCGCTGCCGCCGTGCCACTGCCTGTTCCAGTTCTACGTGGCCGACGGGCGGCTCTCCTGCCAGCTCTACCAGCGCTCCGCCGACATCTTCCTCGGCGTGCCGTTCAACATCGCCTCCTACGCGCTCCTGACCCACATGGTGGCGCAGGTGACGGGGCTGGACGCAGGGGATTTCATCCACACCTTCGGCGACGCCCATCTCTACGAGAACCATATCGAGCAAGCCGAGCTGCAGCTGAGCCGGGCGCCGCGGGCGCTGCCGACATTGCATCTCGACCCGTCGGTCGACGATCTGTTCGCGTTCCGCTACGAGCACATCCGCGTGGACGACTACGATCCGCATCCGCACATCCGCGCCGCGGTGGCGGTCTGACCGTCCGCCCGGACCGGTCAGCCGCGCCGGCGGTCGCGCAAGGGGAGGCCATCCCGTGCACTATGTGACGCTCAGCCTCGCGATCCTGTTCGAGGTGATCGCGACGAGCATGCTGAAGGCGACCGACGGGTTCAGCCGCATCGGGCTGACCGTGGCGATGTTCGCCTGCTATCTCTGCTCGTTCTATTTCCTGACGCTCACCATCCGGATGATGCCCATCGGCATCGTCTACGCCATCTGGGCGGGCCTGGGCATCGTGCTGGTCGCCATCGCCGGCGCGGTGATCTACAAGGAAATGCTCGACGTTCCGGCGATGATCGGCATGGCGTTCATCATCGGCGGCGTCGTCATCATCAACACCTTCTCCAAGACGGTCGCGCACTGACCCGGCATTTCGCTCCGCACCCGGGCGGAGCGGCGGGGGCGGCCGGGAGCGGCTCGACAATCGGGAGGCCCTCTTGGCCCTGACCATCCGCCCGGCGGAACCGGACGATACCGCCACCATCCTGCGCCTGATCCGCGATCTCGCCGAATACGAGCGCATGCTCGACGACGTGCGCACCAGCGAGGAGGATCTGGCCGCCGCGCTGTTTTCGCCGGCGCCGCGCGCCTTCTGCGACATCGCGCTCCTCGACGGCGAGCCGGTGGGCTTCGCGCTCTGGTTCTACACATTCTCCACCTTCGTCGGCCGGCACGGCATCTGGCTGGAGGATCTGTTCGTCGATCCCGACAAGCGGGGCCACGGCATCGGCAAGGCGCTCTTGACCGGGCTTGCGGCGCGCTGCGTGAAGGAGGGCCTCGGCCGAATGGAATGGTCGGTGCTGAACTGGAACGCGCCGTCCATCGCCTTCTACGAGAGCCTCGGGGCGAGGCCGTTATCGGAGTGGAGCATCTACCGGCTCTCCGGCGACGGGCTTGCCGCGGCGGGCCGGCTGGCGCCGTGAGCGGGTCGGAGGGCAGGTCCGCAATCGTGCTGGTCGCGGCGGTATCGGAAACCGGCGTGATCGGTCGCGACAATGCCATGCCCTGGCACCTTTCCAGCGACTTCAAGAGGTTCAAGGCGCTGACCATGGGCAAGCCGATGGTCATGGGGCGCAAGACGTTCCAGTCCATCGGCAAGGCGCTGCCCGGCCGGCGCACCATCGTCGTGACGCGGGATGCCGGCTTCACCGCCGACGGGATCGAGACCGCGCCGAACCTCGCCGCCGCCCTCGAGCGGGCCGCAGCGGATGCCCGCCAGCACGACGTGGCGGAGATCATGGTGGTGGGCGGCGGCCAGATCTACGCCGAGGCGCTGCCGCTCGCCGACCGGCTGGAGATCACCCACGTCCACGCCCGGATCGAGGGCGACGCGGTGTTTCCGGCCATCGATCCGGCCGCATGGGAGGCCAGGGACCGCAGCGAGCTGCCGGCCGGCGCGCGCGACGACCACGCCATGAGCTTCGTGACCTACCGGCGCAGGGCGAACGCGGGAGAGAACCGGTCATGACCGACACCGACATTGTCGTGGTGGGCGCCGGTGCCGCGGGCCTTGCCGCCGGCGAACGGCTTCGCGAGACCGGGGTGGAGGCCATCGTGGTGGAGGCGGCCGAGCGGGTCGGCGGGCGCGCCTTCACCGACACGTCGGTCTTCGGGGTGCCGTTCGATCTCGGCTGTCACTGGATGCACTCGGCATCGCGGAACCCGTTCCGGCCCATCGCCGATGCACTGGACCATCGCTACCTGATGCGGTCCAGCCGGCGCGCGGCCCATCTCTATCTGAAGGACAGGCTGGCCGACGATGAGACCCGCGCGGCGGCCTGGGAGGCGGTGCAGGGTGCCTTCCGCGCGGCCGAAGCGGCCGGGGAGCGCGGCCTCGACGTGGCGGCGGCCGATGTCATCGATCCGCCGACAGAGTGGGCGCCGTTGGCGCTGCACTGGATGCGGCTCCTTTCCGCCCTCGATGCACCGCAGATTTCCACCCTCGATCTCTGCCGTTATGCCGATACCGGCGAGAACTGGCCGGTTCTTGACGGCTACGGGGCGCTGGTGGCCCGGGCCGGACGCGACGTGCCGGTCAGGACCGGGGTGGCGGTGACGCACATCGACTGGTCGGGCAGGGGCGTGCGGGCGGAGACGAGCGCCGGCACCGTCCATGCGAAGGCCGCGATCGTGACCGTTTCCACCAACGTGCTGGCCGAAGGCGGCATCCGTTTTACGCCGGAGCTGCCGGTGGATGCTGCCGAAGCGATCGCCGCGTGCCCCACCGGTCACGCGGAGAAGGTGGCTATTTCCTTCGACTGTCCGCTGCCCGGTCTCGACAGCACGGCCTACATCGACACGATGGATCCGGACGATCCGGACCGGCCGGCCATCAACTTCACCGTCTACGAGGATGCCGACGCCCGGCCGCTGATGATCGGCCAGCTGGGCGGCAGCGTGGCGCGCGGGCTGGAGCAGGCCGGCGCGGCGGCGATGACGGACTTCGCGCTGGCCGCGCTCGCCGACGCCTTCGGGTCGGAGATCCGTGACCGGGTGCACCGCGTTCACACGACGCACTGGGGCTCCGATCCGCTGATCCGCGGCGCCTACTCGTGTGCGCTGCCGGGCAAGGCGGACCTGAGGGCGCGGCTGGGCGAACCGATCGGCGAGCGGGTACTGCTGGCAGGCGAGGCGACGTCGCCCGACGCCTTCTCCACCGCGCACGGCGCGCGCCTGACGGGGCTGGCGGCCGCGGAGCGGGCGGCGCGAATTGTCGCGTCCTTGTGACGCTTTGTCCTGTCACCCCGGTCGCAACCGGGCGGCTGCCTGCCTATATCCCGTTCAAGTGTGCGGTGGGTGGCGGCTTTCGTTGAAAGCAGACCGGCTGTTTCCTATAAACCGACCACGGAATGCTATGGTCGACCGTGAGCCTGCCACCCCGGTAAAGGCGACGGAACAAGACCGATCCGTTCCCGCCGGCCGGTAAGACCCGGATGCCGGTCGCGAATGCGGAGCGATACAAGGAGAACGAATGCCCTGGAGCAATCAGAGCGGTGGCGGCGGCAAGAGCGGCGGCCCGTGGGGAGGCGGCGGCGGCGGTCCTTGGGGCGGCGGCGGCGGTGGCAGCAATGGCCCCTGGGGCGGCGGGCAGAAGCCCGGCGGCGGTGGCGGTGGCGGACAGTCGCCGGATCTGGAAGAGCTCCTGCGGCGTAGCCAGGATCGCATCAAGCGCGTGTTCCCCGGCGGCAGCGGCGGGCGTGGCGGCGGCGGCCGCGGCGTCGGCATGAAGGGCGCGCTGGTCGCCGTGGCGGCTGTCGGCGCCATCTGGCTGGCCACGGGCTTCTACCGCGTCAACCCGGGTGAGGTCGGCGTCGAGCTGGTGCTCGGCCACTATGGGGGCATGACCCAGCCGGGCCTGAACTACAACTGGCCCTATCCGATCGGCACCGTCTACACGCCGGACGTCCTACGCATCCGCGAGCTGAACGTCGGCATCCGCGATGTCGGCTCGGTGTCCAGCCCGGGCCGCGACGTTCCGGAGGAGAGCCTGATGCTCACCGGCGACGAGAACATCGTCGATGTGGACTTCCGGGTGCAGTGGCGGATCTCCAACGCCGAGGATTACCTGTTCAACATCCAGAACCCCGAAGGCACCGTGAAGGCGGTCGCCGAGAGCGCCATGCGCGAGGTGGTCGGCACCAAGAACATCCAGCCGATCCTCACCCAGGAGCGCCAGCAGATCGAAATCCAAGTGCAGGAGCTGATGCAACAGACCCTGGATAATTACGAGTCCGGCATCGAGATCGCGCAGGTGCAGCTGCAGAAGGTGGACCCGCCGCAGCAGGTCATCGACGCCTTCCGCGACGTCCAGGCGGCGCGCGCCGACCAGGAGCGCCTGCAGAACGAGGCGAACTCCTACGCCAACCGCGTCGTGCCGGAAGCGCGAGGCGAGGCGGCCCAGGTCGTCCAGCAGGCCAACGCCTACAAGGACCGCGTGGTCGCCGAGGCTCAGGGTCAGGCCGACCGCTTCTCCGCGATCTACACCGAGTACGCCCTGGCGCCGGACGTGACGCGTCAACGTATGTATCTGGAGACGCTGGAGCGGGTGCTTGGCCGGACCGACAAGGTCATCATCGGTGACGAGGCCGGCGGAACCGGCGTGGTGCCATACCTGCCGCTCGACCAGTTGCAGACCAACCGGGCCGGCAACTCCGCCACCCGCAGCGGCGGAGGCCAGTAATGCGCGCAGGTCTCGTTGCTCTCATCGCCGTCTTCGTCGGCGCCATCATCCTCATCAACACGTCGCTGTTCGTGCTGAACCCGACCCAGCAGGCGCTCATCCTGCAGTTCGGTCAGGTCCGCCGGGCGGTGACCGAGCCGGGTCTCTACTTCAAGATCCCGTTCGTGCAGAACGTCCTGTTCCTCGACAGGCGGATCCTCGACCTCGACGTTCCGGCCCAGGAAATCATCGCCGAGGACCAGAAGCGTCTCGTGGTGGACGCGTTCGCCCGCTACCGGATCGACAACCCGGTGCTGTTCTACCAGTCGGTGAACAACATCGCGGAAGGCGCCAGCCGCCTGTCGACCTTCATGCAGTCGGCGCTGCGCGCCGTTCTGGCCGACGCCTCCTTCACCGAGATCGTCCGGGACGACCGGCCGCAGCTGATGGAGCGGATCCGCACCGAGGTGCAGAGCCGTGCCGACGCGCTCGGCATCAAGGTCGTGGATGTCCGCATCCGCCGCGCCGACCTGCCGGAGGCCAACAGCCAGGCGATCTTCCGCCGCATGCAGACCGAGCGTCAGCAGGAAGCGACGGAGATCCGGGCCGAGGGTGAGGAAGCCGCCCAGCGCATCCGGGCGAACGCCGATCGCCAGGCGACGGTCATCGTCGCGGAAGCGAACAAGGAAGCCGAGCAGGTCCGTGGTCAGGGCGACGCCCAGCGAAGCTCCATCTTCGCCGATGCCTACAACCGCGACCCGGGCTTCTTCGCCTTCTTCCGGTCGATGGAGGCCTACGAGAAGAGCATGAACTCCAACGACACCCGTCTGGTGATCTCGCCCAACTCGGAGTTCTTCCGCTACTTCAACAGCCCGACCGGTGGCGAGGATCCGCGCGTCCTGCCGGATCCGCAGCAGGCGCAGAGCCTGCCGAGTCTCGGTACCCCCGTCGTGCGGCCTTCGGCCAGCGAGGGCGGGGCGGCGCAGCCGGGGCCGGGAGCCCCGTTGGAAAGCAGCTCCGCCGTGGACTCCTCCTCGCTTGACGCGCAGGTCGAGGAAGAGGTCCAGGCCGTCGAGGAGCGGGCCCGTCAGGAAACCGAGGCGGCCGAGAAGGCCGCGTCGGGTGACGCGTCCGGTTCAGGGGCCGCCAACGACAACGCCTCGGGCGCCGCCGCCAACGACAATGGCGAAACCGGTCCCACGGGCGTGGCCGTTCCGTCCACGGGCTCCGGCTCGTCCTCCGGGTCCACCGCTCCCAGCGGCAACACGTCGGCGCCGGCTTCGCAGCCGGCGCAATGACGGACCTTCTCGTCGCGATCGGACTCGTGCTCGCCATCGAGGGAACGCTGTACGCAGCGTTCCCCGGACCGCTGAAGCGGATGATGAGCCAGGCCATCGAGACGCCGGACCAGGTGCTGCGCATCGCCGGGGTGGCGGTGCTCGCCGTCGGCGTGCTTGTCGTGTGGATGGCTCGCGGCTGAGCCCGCCGCCATGCTGGCGTCCAGATTGCGGGTGAAGGAGGCGGCCGCCACGCGGCCGGTCAGCCGGACCGAAAACCGGCGGCAGACAGGACACGGTCCGGGCGCCATGCAGGCCCCCCGGGCCGACAGATGCAGACACGGGCGCCACGGCGCCGTGCGAACCTCGTTGGAGGAGACATGATGACGGCGAACGTGCAGCCCTTGCGGAGCGTATGGCAGACACTATCCAGGGGCACCGCGGCGGCCCTCGTCGCGGGTGCGGTCATGGCCGCCGCGCCGGCTGTCGCCCAGGGGCCGCAGTCGGTTGCCGACATCGCCGAGCCGCTGTTCGATTCGGTGGTGAACATCTCCACCTCGCAGGAGGTGAGCGGCCGCCGGTCGGCGCCGACGCCGCGGATTCCCGAAGGCTCGCCCTTCGAGGAGTTCTTCAACGAGTTCTTCGACAAGCAGCAGGACGAGGACGACCGGCCGCGGCGCGTGCAGTCGCTTGGCTCCGGTTTCGTGATCTCCGAGGACGGCCTCGTGGTGACCAACAACCACGTCATCGAGGATGCCGACGAGATCCTGGTTAACTTCAACGACGACCGCAGCCTGAAGGCGGAAGTGCTGGGCGTCGATCCGAAGACCGATCTGGCGCTCCTCAAGGTGGAGCCGGAAGAGCCGCTGAAGGCGCTGGAGTTCGGCACGTCCGACGATATGCGCATCGGCGACTGGGTGATGGCCATCGGCAACCCGTTCGGGCTCGGCGGCACGCTGACGGTGGGCGTCGTCTCGGCGCGCGACCGCGACATCAACTCCGGTCCCTATGACGACTACATCCAGACCGACGCGGCCATCAACCGCGGCAACTCCGGCGGTCCGCTGTTCAACATGAGCGGCGAGGTCGTTGGCGTGAACACGGCGATCATCTCGCCGTCCGGCGGCTCCATCGGCATCGGCTTCTCGATCCCATCCGAGATCGCCGTGCACGTCATCAACCAGCTGAAGGAGTATGGCGAGACCCGCCGTGGCTGGCTCGGCGTCCGCATCCAGACGGTGACCGACGACATCGCCGACAGCCTGGGCATGAACGGCTCCTATGGCGCGCTGGTTGCCGGCGTGACCGAGGGCGGCCCGGCCGAGGATGCCGGCATTGAGGCCGGCGACGTGATCCTCTCCTTCAACGGCGAGAAGGTGCCGTCCATGCGCGACCTGCCGCGGATGGTGGCCGACACCGATATCGGCGTCGACGTGCCGGTTGAGCTTCTGCGCGACGGTGAGACGGTGACCATTCCGGTGACGCTCGGCCGCCTTGAGGAAGCCGAGAAGACGGTCCTGGCCACAGGCGGCGACGAGGAGACTTCCGGCGATGACGCGACCGAGGTCGAGCAGACCACGCTCCTCGGCATGACGCTGTCGGCGATGACCGACGCGCTCCGCGAGGAGTTCGATCTGGCCGAGGACGTGAATGGCGTCGTCGTCAGCGAGGTCGATCCGAACGGACCGGCGGCGGAGAAGCGGGTGCAGGCCGGCGACGTCATCGTCGAGGTGGCGCAGGAGCCGGTGAGCTCTCCGGCCGACGTCCAGGAAAAGGTCGACGCGCTGGAGGAAGACGGCCGCAAGACCGCGCTGCTGCTTCTGTCGAATGGCAATGGCGAGCTGCGCTTCGTGGCGGTGCGCCTCGACGACTAGGCGGACCGATCTGCCCCGAGAACGACGCGAGGACGGCGGGCGAAAGCCCGCCGTTTTTCATTGGCACAGCGTGTAATCGTTGCGGCGCTGGGCCATGTCGAGGTGGAAATGGTCGGCATGCAGGGCATCGGCGTTCGGTCCGAGGACGGTCCTGAACCGCTCGCAGGCCTCGCGTTGCAGCGTGTGCCAGAACTCCCGCTCGGTCCCGGCGGTGTTCCAGCCTCCCACCACGGTCAGGAAGCGTCCGCTGACGAGCTTCACAGCCTGCAAGTCGAAGGCATTGCCGAAGGCGTGCTCGGATAGCTTGGCGTCCGGGTCGTTGTTGCGGCCCCGGCAGGCATAGGACGTGCCCGGCCCGACCTCGGCGATGGGACTTTCCAGCAGGTCGAGCGCTAGCGGCTGGGCGTCTTCGACGAGGAAGCCGGCGAGCGCGTTGGCAAAGGCGCAGGACACCAGTGGCGGCTCGACGAAGGCGATGGCCGGATCGGCCCCGACGCTCAGAAGGCGCACGGGATTGACGATGAAGCAGCCATCCTCGGCGGCGACTGGCGGGCTGATCTCGAAGTCAGCGTGAACGGCGGGCGGGAACAGGCAGCCGCGTTCGGCCATGAGCGGGTTGGCGGGCGGCGGACCGGCCGGTTCGCGCCTGGCAACGGCCTGGTCATCGAGAGGCGGCCGGGGCGGCGGGTCGTAGGCCGGCCGGGGCAGCGGCAGATTGGCAATGGACCGCTTCGGGGCCGGGTCGCCGATGGGGCCGGTGTCGGCCAGCGCAGGCGCGGGCTCGGCGACAGGAGGGGCGGGGGCGGGCTCCGGCAGTGCCTCGGCGGCGGAGGCGGGAGGCTCGGGTGCGGGTTCGGGTGGCGCCGGCACGGCGTCGGCGGACGGCGCGGGTTCAGGGGCGACGGGCCGCGCGGGCGGAGCGGGCGAGTTCTCCGGCGAGCGTTCGGGAAGCGGCACTTCTGCGATGGGCGGCCGGATTGCGCC
This sequence comes from Amorphus coralli DSM 19760, assembly GCF_000374525.1. Lineage (GTDB taxonomy): Bacteria > Pseudomonadota > Alphaproteobacteria > Rhizobiales > Amorphaceae > Amorphus > Amorphus coralli. Next base: position 309,563 of record NZ_KB894573.1, on the reverse strand, counting down.
GTCGATGGCGCTGCCCGGTTTCGGCGCGGGGGTCGGGGCCGGCTCGGCGGCGCGCGCGCACGTCACCAGTGCCAGGACGGAGACCGCCGTCCAGACCGTGTATCGCAAATGGGGCCTTGAACGGTCGATGGCGGTCAGGCCTCCTGTGCGGCGAAAAAAGGTCTTGCGAGAGGCCAACGCCCGGGGCTTGATCCGGGTTTGGGTTCCGATTGCACGAAAGACCGTCATGCCATGACTGCCGACATCTATGCCGCCTACGTCGTGGCGACCCTCGTGGTGCTCGCCATTCCCGGCCCCACGATCCTCCTGGTCATCTCCTACGCGGTCTCGCGCGGCCGGGCGGCCCTGCTGCCGTCGGTGGTGGGGGTGGCGCTGGGCGATGCGACGGCCGCGACCGTCTCCCTCCTAGGGCTTGGAGCGATTCTCGCGGCCTCCGCAAGCCTGTTCATGGTGCTGAAATGGATCGGCGCGGCCTATCTCGTCTATCTCGGCATCAAGATGTGGCGGGCCGGGGCGGCCGCGCTGGAGGTGGCCGCGCCGCCGGAGAAGGAGGGCCGGCGCATCCTGTTCCACGCCTGGCTGGTGACGGCGCTGAACCCCAAGGGCATCGTCTTCTTCATCGCCTTCCTGCCGCAATTCGTGTCGCCGACAGCGGCGGTGGCGCCGCAGCTTATCCTGCTGGGCGGGACGTTCGTTGTGCTGGCGATCGTCAACGCGCTCGCCTATGCGCTGGCCGCCTCGGCTGTCCGGGAGCGCTTCCGGCGTCCCGCCACGCTGGGGCTTGCCCAGAAGATCGGCGGCTCGGTGCTGGTGGCCGCCGGCCTGGCCACGGCGGCGGTGCAGCGCTCCTCCTGACCGGGCTCACGGGGTCAGGACGGCGGCGCCGCTGAGCCGGCCGGGCCCCGGCTCGGGGGTCGGCAGCTCCGTCATCACCAGCGGCTCGCCCGGCCGCGTGAGGATCATGGCGCGCATGGTCGTCCTCCCGTACCCGTCGGTCTCGGCCGAGAGCATGCCACGCTCGCGCCACGACGTCCTGTATGGTGTCAGGGTGAGCGCCGGCCGCTCCCGCTGTCCGGCTCGATCATGTCTCGGAGATCCCGCCATGTTCGCGCGTGCCTGGCTTCTCGTCGTCCTGCCCGCTCTCTGCACCGCCCCGGTCCTGGCCCAGTCGGCGCCGCCATCCGATGGTGAGGGCCGCTACGTCCTTCAGGAAGTGCGGGCCGGTTATCTGCGTCTCGACCGGGAGAGCGGTGTCGTTTCGCTGTGCCGGGAGCGTGGGGAGGCGTGGACCTGCGAACTCATTGCCGAGGATCGCGGGGCCTACGAGGCCGAGATCGAGGCGCTGGAAACGGAGAAGGCCGCGCTGGAAGCCCGCGTGGCGGCGCTGGAGACGCGGCTTGCGGAGATCGCGGGCCTGGCCGACGCGCCCGTGGAGGCAGGAGCGGCGGCACGGACCGACCTGGCCGAGGGGGCCGGCCGCGCGGCGGAGGCCGAACGGTTCGCGGCCGAGGACGAGGAACTCGATCGGGCCCTCGACTTCACCGAGGACGCCATGCGCCGTCTGTTCGGCGTGCTGCGCGAGTTCCAGCGCGACATGGAGCCGGATGGCGGCTCCGCCCGGTAGCGGCGCCCGGCCGGGCTCACATATAGCGTTCGATCAGCTCGGTGACTTCGCGATCGCGGTCGCGGCCCGTCCGCCCGCCGATCACCACGACGATGAGACGCCGGCCGCCGCGCCGGGCGGACGCAACGAGGTTGTAGCCCGACATCCGGACGTAGCCGGTCTTGATACCGTCGACGCCACGCACCTTGCCGAGAAGCTTGTTGGTCGCCTTGTAGGTGCGGCCGTTGTAGCGGAACTCCTTGGCGCGGAAGTAGGGGGCGAAGCGCGGGTAGCGGGTCTGCAGGGCGCGGCCGAGAATGGCCATGTCCAGCGCCGTGGTGACCTGCCGCGTGTCGGGCAGCCCGGAGGCATTGACGAAGCGGGTGCGTTGCATGCCGAGGCCGCGGGCGCGGGCGGTCATCTGGGCGGCGAACTCGGTCTCCGACCCGGCGAGCGCCTCGGCAACGACGACGGCCACGTCGTTGGCCGACTTGATGGCCATCGCCTGGGCGGCGTCGCGGACCTTGATGGTGGAGCCCGCCTTCAGGCCGATCTTGGACGGCGGCATGGAGGCCGCGGTCGTCGACACCGGCAGATCGTCGTTGAGGGACAGGCTGCCGGTCTCCACCGCCTCGAACAGCAGGTAGAGGGTCATCATCTTGGTGAGCGAGGCCGGGAAGCGCAGGGCCTCGGCGTTCTCCTCGTAGAGGGATTTGCCGCTGGCCATGTCGGCCACATAGACCGAATGGCCGCGCACCTCGGCGGTGCCCAGGAGAACTTCGAGCGGCGCGGCCTGAACGGTCGGCGGCGGCGGTTCGACCGGCTCCGGAGCGGGCTCCGGCGCCGACTGGCACGCGGCCAGCGCAAGCAGGGCGGCGAGAGCCGCGGCTTTCAGGAACGACGCCGGGCGCGGCGCGCGGGCGGTCATTCGGCGGTTTCCGAAAGCTGCGGAGCGACGGAGATCTGTCCCTCGGGAAAGCGGACCGCCTTGCGCGTGGCAAGATCCATTGCCATGCCGACACAGTCGCCGATGGCGACAAGCCGGCCGGAACGGGCCTCGAACTGGTAGTGACGGAAGGTGATGGTGCGCTCGCTTCTGGCGAGCAGGACGGTGAACTGCTCGACAAGGTCGCCGGCGACGAACGCATCGTGCAGGGCAAGCCGCATCTCAACCGCGACCCGACCCCATCCCTGCCGATTGATGAACGCCTTGGTCAGGCCGATCTTCTCCCAGAAGATCGACGCCCCGTCGGAGAAATGACCGATGTGGGTGCGGTCGAGGGCGAGGCCCTCATGGTCGCAGTTTTCCGGCCGGACGACGGCCCGCGCCGTGACGAAGGCACCGGCCGCCACGAGCTCGGTGCGACTGGCGGCAGGTGCCGGCCCGCCGGTCACACCGCGCGGCCGGTAGAGTCTGGCGTCCACGTCGGTGATGGCATCCGAACGGCGGGCGAAGGCGTAGAGTTCACGTGCATGGTCGCCAAAACTGTCGCAGGCCGTGGCGCAGACCTTGCCGTCGGTCATGCGCTTCAGGGCATGGACCAGTGCGACATCGCCGTCATCGCCGAGTGCGAAGCCGCTCTCGATCTCGACAAGGTCGTCCTCGCGCAGCTCGGCGTGGTAGCGAACCAGCCGGGCGGAGCGCCGGAAGGCGGGATCCAGTGCCAGCATGGCGCGGACGTGCTGGTCGGCCTCCGTGAAGCGCCCGAAATAGAACTGGACGTTCAGGTGGTCGTTCTCATCGCATTCCCAGGCGTTGACGAACGAGACTTGGGTCTGGAGGGCCGGCATCGGCTGGAATTCCTTTCAGGCGGTCCTTGGGCGTCCGCCAACCGGAGATAGACCATGCGGAGCAATCGGAAAATGGCAGACGCGCTCGAAACCGGCCTCGGACAGGCGCTGACCCGGCTGACTGTCTCCACCAGGCCACGCCATGTGCACGACGTGACCGCGCAGGTCGACGGCTGGCTGCGCGAGATCGGGGCGGGCGAGGGCCTCATCACCGTCTTCCTCCGGCACACCTCCGCTTCGCTGACCATCCAGGAGAACGCCGACCCGGACGTCCTGGCCGATCTTCTCGACGCTCTCGACCGGATCGCCCCGGCGCATGCCGGCTACCGGCACGGTTCGGAGGGACCGGACGACATGCCGGCGCACATCAAGACAATGGTGACCGGCGCGAGCCTTGCCGTTCCGGTGATCGACGGCCGGATGGATCTGGGAACGTGGCAAGGGCTTTACCTCATCGAGCATCGGGCCAGTGGCCGGCCGCGGACCCTGACGCTGCACTATCTGGGCACCTGACCAGGCGCCGGGCCCGCCCGTCGCCTTTCTTTCGTGGAGATCTTCATGCGCGCGCTTCTCATCGTCTGTGCCGTCGCCCTGTTCATCCTCATCGGCTGGGCCGCCTATGAAGCGCCGTTCCTGGCAAGCTTCGGAGCGATCATTTCCGACCCGTGGGGAATCGTCGCGCTCGCGGATCTCTATCTCGGCTTCGTGCTGTTCGGACTGGTGATCGCGCTGACGGAGCCGAGCCGGCCCGTGGCGGTGCTGCTGATCGCGGCGCTGTTCGTGCTGGGCAACGTGGTGGCGGCGATCTGGCTGGTCGTCCGCTGGCGGCGGCTGCAGGCAAAGCTGCGGGACAACATTTCGGTTGCCGCGCCCCTCTGACGGCTCGGCCCCGCTCCCCCGAGGGATGCGGCATCGCGAAGCGGCCGGCCGGCATCCTCCGGGCCCGGCTTTACCGCTTTCGCCCATTGCCCTTATGGTCGATCGCAACAGCGAACTGTTCCAGCTAAAGAGCGACGGGTGGACCACACAGCCGAGACGCGCACCGCAGCCGAGCGGGCTTCCACGCAGGCGCCGGACGTCTCGCAGGCGCGGCTGCTGAGCGTGCTCGATACGGCGGTCGACGGCATCATCGTCATCGACGAGTTGGGCCGCATCCTGGTCTACAACCGGGCCTGCGAAAGGTTGTTCGGCTACACAGCCGAGGAGATGATCGGACGGAACGTCAAGGCGATCATGCCGCGGCGCTACGCCGATGCTCACGACGACTATCTCTCCAGCTACCGGCACACCGGCGTTGCCCGGATCATCGGCATCGGCCGAGAGGTGGAGGGGCAGCACAAGGACGGGGCGGTCTTTCCGCTCGACCTCTCGGTGGGCGAGGCGCAGACGCCGGACGGACGACAGTTCATCGGCATCCTGCGCGACGCGCGCCCGCGCGCCGAGTACGAGCAGCGCGTCGCCGAACTCCAGACCGAGCTGCTGCACATGGCCCGGGTCAGCGCCATGGACGAGATGGGTTCGGCCATCGCGCACGAGCTGAACCAGCCGCTGACCGCGGCGATTCTCTACCTCCAGGCGGCATCCCGGCGCTTCAAGAGCATCAGTGCGGAACCCGACGAGATGGTTCTGGAGGTTGTCGGCAAGGCTATGCGGGAGGCCGAACGCGCCGCGTCGATCATCCAGCGCATGCGGGGCTTCATCGAAAAGCGCGAGCCGAAACGGAAACGCTGCACGGTATCCGGGCTGCTGGACGAATCGCTGGAGCTGGCGCTGGTCGGCAGCAAGGGCCGAAGGATCGAAGTGGTCCGGTCGATCGACGCCGATGTGCCGGAAATCGAGGTCGACCCGATCCAGATCGAGCAGATCCTGGTCAACCTCATTCGCAATGCCGCCGAGGTGCTGGTCGACCGCGAGGAACAGCGGATCGAGATCTCGGCGGGCCTGTACGAGGACCGGGTTCGGCTGTCGGTTGCCGATACCGGGCCGGGTATTCCCGCCGAGGCCGTGCCGGACCTGTTCAAGGCGTTTTCATCCAACAAGCGAAGCGGCCTCGGCCTCGGGCTGGCGATTTCCCGCTCCATCGCCCAGAACCATGGTGGCGACCTCTCCGTCGATCCCGGGGGCGGGGGGCGAGGCGCCTGTTTCCGGCTCGATCTGCCGGTCGGTACGGGCGATGATGACGCGACAGACGACAACAGGCCGGAGACCCCATGACGCAGCACGAGGCCGCGGCCCCGCTCATTTACATCGTCGACGACGACGCGTCCGTGCGCGATGCGCTGGGGGCGCTGTTTCGTCTCGAGGGCTTCCGGGTCGAGATGTTCGACAATGGCGGCGAGTTCATCCGGCGGGCCCAGGAAGAGCCGGCCTGCAGCATTCTTGACGTCCACATGCCCGGCCGGTCCGGTCTCGACATCCTGTCGATCCTGAACGCCGCCACCTACCCGGAGCCGATCTTCATCATTTCCGGCCAGGGCGATATCCCGATGGCGGTGCGCGCCATCAAGGACGGGGCCTTCGACTTCTTCGAGAAGCCGTTCGACGTCGACAAGGTCATCGGGCGGGTGCGCGAGGCGCTTGCCTCGCGGCAGGAGCGGGAGGAGGCCGGATCCGGCCTGTCGACCGACTTCCCCGGGGCGGACAACCTGACGCCGCGCGAGCGCCAGGTGCTGTCGGAAATCACGGCGGGCGCCTCCAACAAGGAGGCCGGGCGCAAGCTCGGCATCAGCCCGCGGACCATCGAGGTCCACCGGGCCCGCATCATGGAAAAGCTCGGGGCGCGGAACGCCGCCGACCTGGTGCGCATCGTGCTGATGCGGGCCGGCGCCTGATCCGGCCGAAGGCGCCTCAGGCCGCCTTCAGGACACAGAGCCGGCAGCTGTAGTCTTCCTTCAGGTGGTAGGGCGCGACCGCGGTGGACAGCACCTCTACCGAGCCGGACTTCTGCATGGCGTCGAGATGGTCGGGGTAGCCGTCGCGGCTCCAGACATTCTCGTGAACCGTGGCCACGATGGTCCCGCCGGGACGGACCACGCGGGCAAGCTCGTCGATGGCGTCAGGCCCCACGTGTCCGTTGGTGAAGACGCCGACGCACACGGCGGCGTCATAGGCGTCGTCCTGCAGGGTGAGCGGGGCGGTCATGTCGGCTTCGGCGAGCCTGCGATAGACATTCTTGCCGCGCGCCACCTTCAGCATGTCCGGCGAAACGTCGATGCCGTCGATCAGCGTGAACCCGCGTGAGGCGAGCTCGGCCCCGGCGAGGCCCGTGCCGCAGCCGGCATCCAGCACCTTCGAGCCCAGCGCGACGCGCTCGAACAACGTTTCCGCGACCAGTGCCGGGCCCACATAGCCCATGCCCTCGATCGTGTCCTGATCGTAGTCCTTTGCCCAGTCCGAGTAGATGTCACGACAGGTTTCCGGTCCGCCATCCATCGAATACAGGCGATCGAGAATGGAATCGTCGGCTTTCATTTTGTAATCGCGCCCTTCTGGTTCCGCTCTTTCATGTCTGCGCCATTATCGGTGATTTGACGGAAATTGGCAAAATCGAGAGGCCCGCGGGGCTTGCCGGAAAACTGATCGTGGCAAGCGACCTCCGAACCTGCGCGCGATCCACCCGTATCTGTGGTTGTTGGCGGAAAAACTGCACGGGCAACCGGTGCGCCGCCGTCCAGCGGCCCGCGGGGCGGGGGGCGCTCGCGGCTTGACCTGCGTCATGTCGCACGCCGTGGGGGGCGACCTACTCTCGGGTGGTTCGCCGCTTTGGAAATCGATCCGTGGCCATTCACATTCTCGAAGATGACACCGGTATTCTGGACGCCCTGAGGCTGGTGCTCGAAATGACCGGGGACCGGGCTGTCCTGCACCGATCTGCGGAAAGCTTCTTCGAGGCGCCGCCGCCGGCTGCCGGCGATCTTGTGGTGGTGGACGTGGCGTTGCCGGGGATCGGCGGCGTGGAGGTGATCCGCTGGCTCAGGCGGCTGGAGAGCGCGCCCAGGATCGTGGCCATCTCCGGCCAGTCGGACCGCTATCTTGCCCGGGCCTTCCGCAACGAACCGGCGCCGCTGGTGTTGCGCAAGCCGCTCGACGAGGCGGCGCTGGCCCTGCTGGTAGACGCACGCACCGGCGACGGCGGCGGTCCCGACCCGACAGGGTAACCCGGGACGCCGGCCGGCGGGCGGTGCGCGACGGATGGAAGGACCCGGGTGCGGCGTGCTGCCCCTCCGGGGTTTCCCGTACGGGGTTTGTCGTACGTATCCCGACGAATTTCGGGCCCGTGCCGATGTCGCTAGCGTGGGTCCTGTAGCCGGTTGCGAAGGACGCGGACCGGCGCGGACCGGGAGGCGGCGCTGCCTTGCTCGACCGGTCCCAAGGGGTCCTGGGAGAGCGACATGAACACGGTTCACACTCTGGTCGACAATCGCCCGTCCATCCCGTGCGATACGGTGCGCGATCCGCAGAGCTGGGAGGCGCTCCTGTCGGCGCCGCGCACCAAAACCATGCGGGTGACCCAGCATTCGGTCATCTACTACGAGGGCGATCCCGCCGACCGGATCTACCAGGTGGTGGACGGCGCGGTGATGCTGTTCAAGCTGCTGCCCGACGGGCGCCGGCAGGTGGTCGGGCTGCTCGGCCCCGGCGATCTGTTCGGACTTCCGGCCGGAGAGGACCAGGACAGCGCCGCGGAGACGCTGGTGCCGTCGGTGCTGAAGGCCATCGAGCGGCGCGACGTCGAAGGCTCGGCGGTGTTCCAGGCCCATATCAACGGCTGCCTGCTGCGCCAGATCGCCGGGCTGCGCGACCACTCGGTGCTGCTCGGCCGGAAGTCGGCCTTCGAGCGGGTGGCGAGCTTCCTGATGTACCTGGTTCCCGGCCGGGGGCTGGGCGAGGCCTGCGCCGGACGCCCCGATGGCGATGACGACGAAGCCGTGGTGCGCATCACCATGACCCGGCAGGAGATCGCCGACTATCTCGGCCTCACCATCGAGACGGTGAGCCGCATCATCTCCGACATGAAGCGCAAGGGCTTCCTGGCGGCCGACCGGCACGACCGGCTGCGCATCGTCGATGTGTGCGCCCTGTGCCGCAAGAGTGGGTCGCACTAAGCGGGATGAGGAAAAGTGGAGGCCGGTTTTCCGCCCGCATCCCGCGTCCTGAGACCGGATGAGGAAAAGTGGAGGCCGGTTTTCCGCCCGCATCCCGCGTCCTGAGACCGGGTGAGGAAAAGTGGGGACCGGTTTTCCGCCCGCATCCCACGCCGGCGCGATCGGGCGCCCATCCGGTCGAATTCCGGGGTCAAGCAAGCCGTCGTGCCGGGTCCGGTGCGGCGGCTTCTTGATTTTCGGCGCCCCGACGCCCTATTGGAGTTCGCCAGCCGGCCGGACGGCCGCTCCGGCACCAGTCGAAAGACTGCCGGGGAGGAAAGTCCGGGCTCCATGGAAACACGGTGCCGGGTAACGCCCGGCGGGGGTCACACCCCAGGGAAAGTGCCACAGAAAGCAAACCGCCGGCCGCCGCGCCGGCAAGGGTGAAAGGGTGGGGTAAGAGCCCACCGCGGGACTGGCAACAGGACCGGCATGGTAAACCCCACCGGGAGCAAGACCGAATAGGAACGGTGCGGCCGGCCGTCAGGCCGTCCAGTCTGTTTCCAGACCAGCCGTTCGGGTAGGTCGCGTGAGGCGCCCGGCAACGGGCGTCCCAGAGGAATGGCCGTCACGTGTCCGGATCGCTCCGGACGCCTTACAGAACCCGGCTTACAGGCCGGCTGGCGCACTCAATCCAATTCCGCCTCGTCGCGTGTCCCGGCCTGGGCACGCCTGGGCTGCGCCCCCATCCGGGCGCCTCCGCCGGCGATCCGGCGTGGACCCTTCCTTAACGCCTCATCGGTCATCCTGACCGGACGAGCCGGCGGGCCTTTGCGTCCGGCCCGCGTCCGAGGCCAGGTTCGCGTCCCCGATAAAAATCCTTTCCAATCAAGGGGATGGCCCGGTTCCGGAACGCCCCGCAACCGCGAGCGTGCTCCGGAAATACGGGGTTGCGCCGGTCGAATCACAAGCGCCGAGTGGGGCTTGAATCCATGTGAATCCATTGACGCCCATATGACTCCATGCTACCCCAAATCCACCCGGTCGATGGGGCGAGCGACGGCGTCCTCCGCGGGTGGGGTTTTGGTCTGCTGCGATGGGTGATCGGGGCGGCCGGGGCCGTGCCGGCATCGGAAAATCGCTAGGGGCGAACATGGCCCGGTCGAAGGCCCGCGAGACGGAATGCGAGAGGGCCGATGCACGGGTTCGTGTCCCACTACACGAACAGGCTGGACTCCAAGGGCAGGGTGTCGATCCCGGCAGCCTTTCGCGCCGTGCTGACCCGCGACGGGTTCGACGGGCTGTACTGCTTTCCCTCGCTCTCCCAGTCGGCCGTCGATGCCGGCGGGAACGGGCTGTTGAACGAGATCCAGAGCCGTCTCGACGGCATTCAGCCGCTCTCGCCGGAGCACGACCTCGTGTCGACGGCGCTGTTCGGCATCAGTGAAATCCTGAAGGTGGACGGAGAAGGTCGGGTGACGTTGTCGGATACGATCAAGGCCCATGCCGGCATCACCGACCAGGTCGTCTTCGCCGGCCTTGGCTACAAGTTCCAGATCTGGGAGCCCGGCCGGTTCGCCGAGCACCGCGCCGAAGCCATGCGGCGGGCGCTGGGCATGCTCAGCGACACGCCGGCGCGCGAGGGGCGCGCGTGATGGCCCCCGATACCACCCCGCAAGACCGCTCGATCCATCTTCCCGTGATGCGCGACGAGGTCGTGGAGCGGCTCGCGCCGGCGCCCGGCGACGTCATCATCGACGGCACGTTCGGCGCCGGCGGCTACACCACCGCACTGCTGGAGGCGGGCGCCACCGTCATCGCCATCGACCGCGACCCCGACGCCATCGTCCGGGCCGAGGCCATGGCCGCTCGATGGGGCGACCGGCTCATCGTCGCGCCGGGCCGCTTCGGCGCGCTCGACGAGCATGCGAGCGAGCGCGGCCTGTCATCGGTCAACGGCGTGGTGCTCGACGTGGGCGTGTCCTCCGTCCAGCTCGACACGGCGGAGCGCGGCTTCTCCTTCCGGAACGCCGGTCCGCTGGACATGCGGATGGGGCTCGACGGCCCGACGGCGGCCGATCTCGTGAACACCGCGCCGGAGCGCGCGCTGGCACAGATCATCGCGCGCCTCGGCGAGGAAAAACGCGCCCGCGCCGTGGCCCGCGCCATCGTGCAGGACCGGGCCAAGGCGCCGTTCGAGACCACGGACCAGCTGGCCGACCTGATCGCGCGGGTGGTTCCGTCCGCCCGCGACCAGATCCATCCGGCAACGCGGACCTTCCAGGCGCTGCGCATCTACATCAACCGCGAGCTCGACGAGCTGGCCGACGCGTTGGGCGCGGCGGAGCGGATCCTCGGCGAGGCGGGACGGCTGGTGGTCGTCGCCTTCCACAGCCTGGAGGACCGCATCGTGAAGCGCTTCCTCGCGGACCGCACACGGGTGCGGCCCGGGGGTTCCCGCCACATGCCGGAGACCGATATTCCGGAGCCGACGTTCAGCCTGGTGTCGCGCAAGCCGGACCTGCCCGGCGAGGCCGAGACGCGGCGCAATCCGCGCGCCCGTTCCGCCCGTCTGCGCGCCGCGATCCGAACCGCTGCGCCGGCGCGCCCGGTCGACCCAAGGGTGCTTGGGGTTCCCCTCGTGCCCGAACTGGAAGGGTGGGGCGCATGACCGCATACCGGCTGCTGATCACCATTCTCGCCATCGGCGTGCTGTTCACCGCCTCCGCGGTCTTCGCCATCAAGAAGGACGCCGAGCGCGCAGCCGAGCGCGCGGGCCGTCTCAAGTCCGAGATCGTGGCGGAGAAGGCGCGCATCAGCGAACTGCGCGCCGCCTGGAGCGTGGCCGACGATCCCGGCCGGCTGCAGCAGCTCGTCGACCAGCACCAGGACCTGCTCGATCTGCAGCCCATCGAGGCCCGACAGATCGGCTCGATCCAGGATATTCCGCGCCGTCCCCCGATGCCTCCGGTCGATCCGTTCGACGGATCGGCGGACGCGGGATCGGACCAGGGACGCAAGGAGGCCATGCAATGACCGGTCGCAGAGACAAGGCCGACAAGACCCGGCGTGCCCTCAATGCGGGTGCCATGCGCGAGGAGCGCGGCCGCGGCCGCATCGTGCTCGCCATGTCAGCCTTCGTTATCGCCTATGCGGTGATCGCCGGACGGCTGGTGACGCTGGGCCTGGCGGAAGAGCGTCCGAACGTCGCCTACCAGACGGCGCAGGAGGCGGTTGCCGCAGCGCGCCCCGACATCGTCGACCGAAACGGCGAGATCCTCGCCACCGACCTGTCCACGGCGTCGCTGTACGCCGAACCGCGCCGGCTTCTCGACGTGGACGAGGCGATCGAGTCGCTGGGCACCGTGATGCCGGAGCTCGCCACCGCCACGACCCGTCGCCGGCTCGCCTCCGACGCAGGCTTCGTCTGGCTGAAGCGCGAGATCACCGAGGAGCAGCGCGACCGCATCCACGTGCTCGGCGTTCCCGGCATCGACTTCCTGACCGAAAATCGCCGCTTCTATCCCGGCGGCGCCCTGGCCGGTCATGTGCTCGGCCTGGTGGATGTCGACAATGTCGGCATCGCGGGGCTGGAGAAATACATCGACGACAACGGGCTCGCCGCGCTTCACCAGGCCGGTCTCGCCCGCACGGGTGAGGATCTCGCACCGGTCCGCCTCTCGCTCGACATCCGTGTCCAGCACGCCGTGCGCGACGAGCTGATGCGGTCGCTGGAGCGCTACCAGGCGATCGCCGGGATCGGCGTCATCCTCGACGTCCACACCGGCGAGGTGCTGGCCATGTCGTCGCTGCCGGACTACGACCCGAACCAGCCCGGCCAGGCGCTCGACAAGGACCGGATGAACCGGGCGACCGGCGGCGTGTTCGAGCTGGGCTCGGTGTTCAAGACCTTCACCACGGCCATGGCGCTCGACAGCGGCAAGGTGAAGATGACCGACAGCTTCGACGCGCGGCGTCCGATCCGGGTCGGCGGCTACACGATCAACGACTTCCACGGCACCAACCGGGTTCTGACGGTGCCGGAAATCTTCGTGCACTCCTCCAACATTGGCACCGCGCACATGGCGCTGAGCGTCGGCGTGGATGCGCAGAAGGAGTTCCTGAAGCGCGTCGGTCTGCTGGAACCCATCAAGACCGAGCTGCCGGAGGTGGCCAGCCCCATCCTGCCGCCGCGCTGGTCGGACCTGGCGGCCATGACGATCTCCTTCGGCCACGGCGTGTCGGTGAGCCCGATGAACGCGGTGGTGGCTACCGCCGCCCTGATGAATGGCGGCAATCTCATCCAGCCGACCTTCTTCCCGCGCACCCGCTCCGAAGCGCTGGCAACGGCGAAAAGCGTTATCTCCCCGCGCACCAGCATGGAGATGCGCGAGCTGTTCCTGAAGAACGGCAAGGAGGGCTCGGGCCGCAAGGCACAGGTCGAGGGTTACCGCGTCGGCGGCAAGACCGGCACGGCCGAGAAGGTCGTCAACGGCCGCTACGTCGGCAGCAAGCGCCTCAACAGCTTCCTTGCCTCGTTCCCGATGGACGATCCCCAGTATGTGGTGCTGGTCGTCATCGACGAGCCGCAGCCGGAAGAGGGCAAATATTACGCGACGGCCGGCTGGAACGCGGCTCCGACGGTGGCGAACATCGTGCGCCGCGTGGCTCCGATGCTGGGCGTGCAGCCGAAGTTCGAGGACCCCGACGCGGAAACGCTGGTCGTCTCCTACGACAACCGCTGAGCGGGCAGGCGTCGCCCGCAGGACACACGTTCAGGATGGATGGGGCCGCGCTCCGCGGGGCTGCATTTTCGCTTCGGCGAACATGGTAAACGAGCCGGCAATATTTCCGGTTCAAAGTGATTCGTAGTTCCGGCGGGGCGCGGCATGGCAGCGCGCGGCACCGTCATGTTCAAGGGAAAGACAGATGCGGCTGCAGGACCTGGCCCCGGACCTCGATCTCGGCACCGCCGGCGGTGTCGCGATTTCGGGTCTGACGGCCGACAGCCGCAAGGCCGGTCCGGGCATGCTCTTCGCCGCACTGCCGGGCAGCAAGGTGGATGGTGTCCGCTTCGTTCCGGACGCCGTGGCGGCCGGAGCCGTGGCGGTCCTTGCCGCACAGGACGCCGAGCTGCCGGCTTCGCTGTCGGTTCCAGTGGTGCGCGATGCCGACCCGCGCCGGCGGCTCGCCCTGATGGCCGCGCGGCTTGCCGGATCCCAACCCGACATCACGGTCGCCGTCACCGGCACGGCCGGCAAGACCTCCGTCGCCGCGTTCGCCCGCCAGATCTTCGCCCGGGCCGGCCACAAGGCGGCCAGCGTCGGAACGCTGGGGATCGTGACTGATGCCGGCACGCACTATGGCGGGCTGACGACGCCCGATCCGGTGGCGCTGCACGAGGACCTCGCCCAACTCGCGGGGGAGGGGATCACCCACCTGGCCTTCGAGGCGTCCAGTCACGGCATCGATCAGCGCCGCCTCGACGGCGTGGCGATCAAGGCGGCCGCCTTCACCAACATCGGCCGAGACCATCTGGACTATCATCCGACGGTGGAAGCCTACCTGGCGGCCAAGCTGCGGCTGTTCGAGACGTTGCTGCCGGATGACGGCATCGTGGTGCTCGATCCGCTGTCACCGGGCGCCGAGGCCGTGACCCGTGCCGCCAAGGCGCGTGGGCTCACCACCTTCACCGTCGGCCGCGCGGGCGCGAACCTGCGGCTGATGGACGTGACGACGGAAGCGGCCGGCCAACGCCTGACGGTCGAGGCCGGCGGCGGCTCATACGAGGTCGACCTGCCGCTTCTCGGCGGTTTCCAGGTGGAGAATGCGTTGCTGGCAGCCGGCCTTGCCATCGCCGTTGGCGTGCCGGTCGACGTGGCGCTGGATGCGCTTTCCGGTCTGGAAGGCGCGCCCGGCCGGCTCGAGCTGGTGGCGCGGACCGACAACGGCACCTCGATCTTCGTCGACTATGCCCACAAGCCGGACGCGCTCGACACCGTGCTGCAGACGCTGCGCGAGATCGCGGACGGCCGTCTTTTCGTCGTCTTCGGTGCGGGTGGCGATCGCGACACCGGCAAGCGGCCGCTCATGGGCGCCGTGGCCGACCGGCTCGCCGACGTGGCCATCGTCACCGACGACAACCCGCGGTCCGAGGATCCTGCCGCGATCCGCTCCGAGATCCTGGCCGCCGCGCCCGGCGCGCGGGAAATCGGCGACCGCCGCGAAGCGATCCGCACCGCCATCGGCGAACTCGCCACGGGTGACGTGCTGGTCGTCGCGGGCAAGGGTCACGAGACCGGCCAGATCGTGGGCGGCGTCACCCATCCCTTCTCCGATCACGAGGAGATCCGGGCCGCGCTGTCGGGTGCTTCGCTGCCCGCGACGGGAGCCGGGTCGCGTCCGGAGGGGACTTCGCTGTGGACGGCCGGCGCGATCGCGACCGCTGCCGGAGGCGACCTCCTGGGCGAGGATCGCCCGGTCACCGGCATCTCGATCGATACGCGCACGCTCAATCCCGGCGATGCGTATTTCGCCATTCTGGGCGACCGCTTCGACGGCCATGCCTTCGTCGACGGCGCGTTCGAAGCCGGCGCAGCGACGTCCGTCGTGTCCGACGGACGCGCCCCCGGCGAGGGCCAGACGCTGGTCGCCGTCGGCGACGTTCTGGAGGCGCTCGGCGACCTGGGACGCGCCGCACGGGCACGATCGCAGGCCGGAATCGTCGCCGTTACCGGCAGCGTCGGGAAAACCGGAACCAAGGAGGCACTGCGCAAGGCGCTTTCGGCTTCGGGGCCGACTCATGCATCCTCGGCATCCCACAACAACCACTGGGGGGTTCCGCTGACCCTCTCCCGACTGCCGGCAGACAGCGCGTACGGCGTCTTCGAAATCGGCATGAACCATGCCGGCGAGATCGTGCCGCTCACCGGCATGGTGCGGCCGCACGTGGCGGTGGTGACCACCGTCGGGCCGGTGCACATCGAGTTCTTCGGCTCGGTGGAGGCCATCGCCCATGCCAAGGCGGAGATCTTCCAGGGGCTGGAGCCGGGTGGTGTCGCCGTCGTCAATGCCGACGATGCCGTGACGTCGGTGCTGCGCGAGGACGCGACCAAATGCGGCGTGGAGCGCATCGTCTCCTTCGGGACGGCGTCCGACGCCGACGTCCGCCTTCTTGAAATGGATGCCGGACCGGAGCGCTCCACCGTCGTCGCCGACGTATTCGGCCGCCGGGTGCGCTACGTTGTCGGGGCGCCGGGCCGGCATTCCGCGATGAATTCGCTTGCCGTGCTGGCCGCGGTCGACCTGCTGGGGGCCGACGTGCAGGCGGGCGCCGCGGCGCTGGCCGAGCTGGAAGCCGGGACAGGGCGCGGCAAGCAGACGGTGCTCGCCGCCAATGGCGGCACGATCCGGCTGATCGACGACGCCTTCAACGCCAACCCGTCCTCCATGCGCGCGGCCTTCGATACGCTGGCGCTGACGCCCACGGGCGCGGGCGGACGCCGCATCGCCGTCCTAGGCGACATGTTCGAACTGGGCGAGAACGCGCCGGCCTTCCACCGCGACCTGGCCGGCCCGATCGAGGCGGCGGGCATCGACCGCGTCTTCTGTTCCGGACCGCTGATGCGGGTCCTCTTCGACGCCCTGCCGACGGCGCTGCGCGGCGCCTATGCGGGCACGGCCGCCGACCTGGCGCCGTTCGTCGCGGACGCGGTTTCGGCCGGGGATGTGGTTCTGGTCAAGGGCTCCAAGGCGAGCCGGATGACCGAAGTCGTATCGGCGCTGCTTGAGCACTACGCGCCCCTTTCACACAACACGCAGGGCTGAGGGACCGTATGCTCTACCTACTGGGCGATCTTTCCGGGCAGATTCCAGGCCTCAACGTCTTCCGCTACATCACGTTCAGGACCGGCGGCGCGCTGCTGACGGCGCTGTTCCTCGTGTTCCTGTTCGGGCCGCGCATCATCGCGAGCCTGCGCGTGCGCCAGGGCGGGGGTCAGCCGATCCGCGCCGACGGGCCGGCCAGCCATCTGATGACCAAGAAGGGCACGCCCACCATGGGCGGCCTGATGATCCTGTTCGGGCTGCTGGCGGCGACGCTTCTGTGGGCGGACCTCTCAAACCCCTACGTCTGGATGGTGCTGCTGGTCACGCTGTCCTTCGGGCTGATCGGCTTCTACGACGACTACCTGAAGGTGACCAAGGCGACGCATCGCGGCTTTTCGGGCCGGATCCGGCTGCTGCTCGAAGCGGTCATCGCCGGAGCGGCCGCCGGGATCGTGGCCTATATGGGCGAAGGCCGGCTCGCCACGGCGCTGGCGCTGCCCTTCATCAAGGACTTCGTCATCAACCTGGGCCTGTTCTTCATCCCGTTCGCCATGCTGGTGATCGTGGGGGCGGGCAATGCGGTGAACCTCACCGATGGCCTCGACGGGCTGGCCATCGTGCCGGTGATGATCGCCGCGGGGTCGTTCGGCGTCATCGCCTATCTGTGCGGCAACGCCGTCTTCGCCGACTACCTGCAGATCCATTTCGTGGCGGGCGCGGGCGAACTTTCCGTGCTGTGCGGCGCGGTGATCGGCGCGGGCATCGGCTTCCTCTGGTTCAACGCGCCTCCGGCGGCGATCTTCATGGGCGACACCGGCTCGCTGGCGCTCGGCGGCATGCTGGGCTCCATCGCGGTGGCCACCAAGCACGAGATCGTGCTGGCCATCATCGGCGGCCTGTTCGTGCTGGAGGCGGTGTCGGTCATCATCCAGGTCGCCTCCTACAAGCTCACCGGCAAGCGCGTCTTCAAGATGGCGCCGATCCACCACCATTTCGAACAGCTCGGCTGGACGGAGCCGCAGGTCGTGATCCGCTTCTGGATCATCGCCGTGGTACTCGCCCTGATCGGCCTGTCCACCCTGAAGCTGCGCTGAGGAGACGGCTGCGTGACCCGTTCCAACCCCAGGGCGATGACCGGCGACCGGCGCCTCGCGACCGCGGGAGGCGGCCGATGATCCCGGTTTCCACGCTGTCCGGGCGCAAGGTGGCGCTGTTCGGGCTCGGCGGATCGGGCCTGGCAACGGCGCGCGCGCTGGCGGCCGGCGGCGCGTCGGTCACGGCATTCGACGACAATCCGGAGACGGTGGCGAAGGCGGCCGCCGCGGGCATCACCACCGGCGACCTGAAGGTGCTGCCCTTCGAGGACTTCGCCGCGCTGGTGCTGGCGCCGGGCGTGCCGCTGACCCACCCGCGACCGCACTGGAGCGTGATCAAGGCGCAGGCCGCCGGCGTGCCCGTCATCGGCGACGTGGAGCTCTACGAGCGCGAGCGGGCCGCCCGCGCGCCCGGGGCGCCGCTCGTCGCCATCACCGGCACCAACGGCAAGTCGACGACCACCGCGCTGACCGGCCATCTTCTCAACGCCCTGGGCACGCCCGCCCATGTCGGCGGCAACATCGGCATCCCGGTGCTGGAACTGCCGGAGCCGTCCACGAGCGACGTGGCCGTGGTGGAGGTGTCCTCCTATCAGGTCGACCTTGCGCCGGGGCTCGCGCCCACCGTTGGCGTGCACCTGAACGTTTCCGAGGATCATCTCGACCGGCACGGGACCATCGAGCACTACGCCTCCATCAAGGAGCGGGTGGTGGCGCGGGCCGGCACGGCGGTGATCGGCGTCGACGACGCGTTCTCGCTGGCGATGGCGGAACGCCGGGAGGCACGGGGCCTTCCCACGCTGCGCGTCTCCACCGTCGGACCCTTGGCGACCGGCGTGTTCGCCGAGGGTACCCGGATCGTGCTGGCGCGCGACGGCGCGCAGGAGACCATCGCGGATCTCGCCGACATCGGCAGCCTGCGCGGACGCCACAACGCGGAGAACGCGGCCGCCGCGCTCGCGGCGCTGGCGGCGCTGGGGCATGACCCGCGCGAAGCGGCCGCGGGGCTGGCGAGCTTCCCGGGGCTTGCCCACCGGCTGGAGCAGGTGGGCCGGTGCGGACGGGTGCTGTTCGTCAACGATTCCAAGGCGACCAACGCGGACTCCACCGAGCGCGCGCTGTCGAGCTTCGAACGGATCTACTGGATCGCCGGCGGCCGGGCGAAGACGGGCGGCATCGAGAGCCTGGCCGGCCTCTTCCCGCGGGTGGCCCGCGCCTACCTGATCGGCGAGGCGGCGGAGGAATTCGCAGCGACGCTGAAGGGGCACGCCGACGCGGTCCTGTGCGGCGACATGGAGACGGCGGTCGCCCAGGCCGCTGCGGATGCGGCGGCGGACGATGCGGCGGAGCCAGTGGTGCTCTTGTCGCCGGCCTGCGCGTCGTTCGACCAGTACGCGAACTTTGAAGTCCGAGGCGCTGCGTTCAAGGCGCGGGTACTTGCTCTTCCCGGCATCGAACGGAGGGTCGCCTGATGGTTTCACGCGCCGATCGCAGCACGATTGCCGAATGGTGGTGGACGGTCGACCGGCTGATGCTGGTCGCGCTGGTGTCGCTGATGGCGGGCGGCGTGCTTCTGTCCTTCGCGGCAAGCCCGCCGGTCGCCGAAAGGCTCGGCCTGGCGAGCTACCATTTCGTCATCCGGCAGGCCTTCTTCGCCATCCCCGCGCTGGCGGTGATGATCGCGGTCTCCTTCCTGCCGGTGCGCAAGGTGCGGCGGTTGGCGCTGATCCTGTTCGCGGTGATGCTGATCGCCACCATCGCGACGCTGTTCATCGGCGACGAGGCCAAGGGCGCCCGGCGCTGGATCTCCATCTTCGGCTTCTCGCTGCAGCCGGCTGAGTTCCTGAAGCCCGCCTTCGTGATCCTGACGGCCTTCCTGTTCGCCGAGGGCGGCAAGCGGCCGGAGCTGCCCGGCAAGCTGTTCGCAGTGCTGCTGCTCGCCATGGTGGTCGCACCGCTGGTGGCGCAGCCGGACTTCGGCCAGACCATGCTCATCGCCATCGTCTGGTGCGCGCTGTTCTTCCTGGCCGGGATGCCATGGAAATGGGTGGTGTCGCTGGGCTTCATGGGCGCCGGCGGGCTGGTGCTCGCCTACATGAACCTTCCGCACGTGGCTGCCCGCATCAACCGGTTCCTGGATCCCGCCTCCGGCGACACCTTCCAGGTCGACACGGCGATCGAATCCTTCGTGCGCGGCGGCTGGTTCGGCCAGGGGCCGGGCGAGGGGACCGTGAAGCGCATCCTGCCGGACTCCCACACCGACTTCGTCTTCGCCGTCACGGCGGAAGAGTTCGGCGTGGTGATCTGCATCCTGATGGTGACGCTGTTCGGCTTCGTGGTGCTGCGCGGGCTGTCGCACGCGCTGCGCATGCACGATGCCTTCACCCGGCTGTCCGTCTGCGGGCTGATCGTCCTGTTCGGCGTCCAGAGCATGATCAACATGGGGGTGAACCTCCACCTGATGCCGGCCAAGGGCATGACGCTGCCGTTCATCTCCTATGGCGGCTCGTCGCTGATCGCGGTGGCGCTGGGCATGGGCTTCGTGCTGGCGCTGACCCGCCGCCGCCCGCAGACCGTTCACATCGGCCCGTTCGCTCCCGAGGCGAGCTACGCCACGCCGCGTCCGGCGTAGGCAAGACGAGACGGCTAGAGCCATGCGCGCAACCATCCTCCTGGCAGCCGGCGGTACCGGCGGGCACCTGTTTCCCGCCGAGGCGGTGGCGCACGAGCTGGCGCGCCGCGATCTTGCCGTCGAACTCGTCACCGACGAGCGCGCCGAGCCGTTCCGCGCCACCTTCCCGGCGCGCGAAATGCATGTCGTGTCGTCCGCCTCCGCCACCAGCCGCATGTCGCCGGCGGCGATGGCGCGGGCCATGACGCGCCTCGGCGGCGGGTTCATGCAATCGGTGGGCATCATCCGCCGGGCGAAGCCGGCGGCCGTCGTCGGCTTCGGTGGCTACCCGACCCTGCCGCCGGTGATCGCGGCCCGCGTGCTGGGGCGTCCGGCCATCGTGCACGAGGCGAACGCGGTGCTGGGCCGGGCGAACCGTCTCCTGTCGCGATTCGCGCACGTGGCGGTCGCCTTCCCGAACGCGCGTGGCCTGGCGGCGGGTTCGGAGCCGCCTTTCCACAGCGGAATGCCGGTGCGGCCGACGGTGCTGGACGCGGCGCGCACGCCCTACGAGACGCCGACCGCCGATGGGCCGTTCAACCTGCTCGTCTTCGGCGGAAGCCAGGGTGCGCGCGTTTTTTCCGAGATCCTGCCGCCGGCGGTGTCGGCGCTGCCCGCCGCGCAGCGCCAGAGGCTGCGCATCGTTCAGCAATGCCGACCGGAAGATCTCGACGCGGTCCGCGCCGCTTATGGCGAAGCCGGTGTCGATGCCGAACTCGCGCCTTTTTTCTCCGATCTTCCAGGGCGCATCGCGGCGGCGCACCTGGTCATCGGGCGCTCCGGCGCGTCCACCGTCGCCGAACTCGGCACCATCGGCCGGCCGGCGATCCTCGTGCCGCTGCCGCATGCGCTCGACCAGGACCAGAAGGCCAACGCCACGGCGTTTTCGGAGGCCGGTGGTGGCTGGATGGCGGAGCAGGCGGAGCTCACGCCGGAGCGGCTCGCCAGCGACCTTGAACCCCTGATGGCGGACCCGGCTCGGCTTGCCGGCGCCTCCGCCGCGGCGAAGGCCATGGCGCAGCCCGATGCGGCCGCGCGGCTCGCCGACTACGTCGAAACCGTCGCGGGGCTCGGCCCGGCCGGCGGATACAAAAAAGGACACGCGGAATGAAGCTGCCAACCGACATCGGACCGGTCCACTTCGTCGGCATCGGTGGCATCGGCATGAGCGGCATTGCCGAGGTGCTCGACAATCTCGGCTACACGGTGCAGGGCACCGACATCGCCGAGAACGCCAACGTGAAGCGGCTGCGCGAGCGCGGCATCCGCATCGAGATCGGCCATGACGCCAAGCACCTCGGCAACGCCACCGTGGTGGTCGTGTCGTCGGCGGTGAAGCGCGACAATCCCGAGCTGATGGCGGCCCGGGCGCGGCTCTTGCCGGTGGTGCGGCGGGCGGAAATGCTCGCCGAGCTGATGCGTCTCAAGCAGTCGATCGCGGTGGGCGGCACCCACGGCAAGACGACCACTACCTCGCTCGTTGCAACGCTGCTGGAAGCCGGCGGCCTCGATCCGACCGTCATCAATGGCGGCATCATCAACTCCTACGGCACCAACGCCCGCCTCGGCGACGGCGAATGGATGGTGGTGGAGGCGGACGAGTCCGACGGGACCTTCGTCAAGCTGCCGGCCGACATCGCGCTGGTCACCAACATCGACCCGGAACATCTCGACCACTACGGAACCTTCGAGCGCGAGCGCGAGGCCTTCCTGCAGTTCGTCGAGAACGTGCCCTTCTATGGCTTCGCGGTGATGTGCCTGGACCATCCCGAGGTGCAGTCGCTGATCGGCCGCATCGAGGATCGCCGCATCATCACCTACGGCGCCAATCCCCAGGCCGACGTGCGCTTCGCCGACGTGAAGTCGGAGCGCGGCACCAGCCGCTTCGACGTGCATCTCTACGACCGGGTGACGGGCCGGGAGGAGACAATCGCGGATCTCGTGCTGCCCATGCCGGGCCTGCACAACGTCTCCAACGCGACCGCCGCCATCGCCATCGCCGACCGGCTGGGCATCGGCGGCGAGGCCATCCGGGCCGGCCTGCAGGCATTCGGCGGCGTAAAGCGGCGCTTCACCCACACCGGTACCTGGAACGACGTCGACATCTTCGACGACTACGGCCACCACCCGGTGGAGATTTCCGCGGTGCTCAAGGCGGCGCGGGCCTCCACCAAGAACAAGGTCATCGCCGTCATGCAGCCGCACCGCTATTCGCGGCTGCACTCGCTGTTCGACGAGTTCTGTTCCTGCTTCAACGACGCCGACGTGGTGATCATCGCCGACGTCTACACGGCCGGAGAGAGCCCCATTCCGGGCGCCGACCGGGACGCGCTGATCGCCGGCCTGCGGACCCGCGGCCATCGCAACGTGGTGGCGCTGGAAGGGCCCGACGCGCTGGCGAAGATTGTGGCATCTCACGCCAAGCCGGGCGACTTCGTGGTCTGCCTGGGGGCAGGGTCCATCAGCCAGTGGGCGAATGCCCTGCCGCAGCAGCTCGAAGCGCTCCCGTCTTCGGGGGATGCATGAGCGGACATGACATCCTCGAGGCGCTTGGACCGACGCGCTCGGAGATCCGCGGGGTCCTCGAGCCGGACCGGCCGCTCGCCGACATCGCGTGGTTTCGCGTCGGCGGGCCGGCGGACCTTCTGTTCCAGCCGGCCGACGAGGCCGATCTCGCGACCTTCCTGGCGGCGTTGCCGGGGGACATCCCCGTCATGCCCATCGGGCTCGGTTCGAACCTGCTGGTTCGCGACGGTGGCGTCGAGGGTGTCGTCGTCCGTCTGTCGGCGCGCGGGTTCGGCAAGGTGAGCGTCGAGGGTGACCGGGTGCGCACGGGGACGGCCGTCCCGGACGTGCGGCTTGCCAAGGCGGCGGCGGACGCAAGCCTGCAGGGTCTCGCCTTCTATCGCGGCATTCCCGGCGCAGTCGGCGGTGCGCTGCGCATGAACGCCGGCGCCTATGGCGGGGAGACCAAGGACCGGCTGGTCGAGGCGCGGGCGGTCGACCGCTCGGGCGCCGTTCACGTCCTGTCGAATGCCGATTTCGGCTACGCCTATCGTCACTCGTCGGTGTCGCCCGACCTGATCTTCACCGAAGCGCTCTACCAGGGCGAACCGGGCGACCGCGAAACCGTTCTCGCCCAGATGGCGCAGATTACGGAGAGCCGCGAGGCGACACAGCCGGTCAAGAGCCGCACCGGTGGTTCGACCTTCAAGAACCCGGAAGGCGGCAAGGCCTGGCAGCTCGTCGACGCCGCCGGATGCCGCGGCCTCCGGATTGGCGGCGCACAGGTGTCGGAGCTTCACTGCAATTTCCTGCTCAACACCGGCGAGGCCACCGCCACCGACCTGGAGCGGCTCGGCGAGACCGTGCGCGCCCGGGTGCTGGAAACGTCCGGCGTCCGCCTGGAGTGGGAAATCAAGCGCATCGGCCGGTTCTCCGAGGGCGTGACCGTTCCCGAGTTCACCGCGTTCGAGGAGGCGTGAGCATGTCCGAGACCCATGTAGCGGTGCTGATGGGCGGCTGGTCCGCCGAGCGCCCGGTCAGCCTGTCGTCCGGAAAGGCGTGCGCCGACGCGCTGGAGCGCGCCGGCTACCGTGTCACCCGCGTCGACGTCCAGCGCGACGTGGCGCAGCAACTCGCAGAGCTCAGGCCCGACGTGGCCTTCAACGCACTGCACGGACCCTTTGGCGAGGACGGCTGCATCCAGGGCATCCTCGAGATTCTGGAGATCCCCTACACCCACTCCGGCGTGCTTGCCTCGGCGCTGGCCATGAACAAGGTCAAGGCGAAGGCGGTCATGGAGGCGGCCGGCATCCCGGTGACCGACCATGCAGTCGTCGCACGGGGCGAGGCGGCGACGGGCCACGTCATGAAGCCTCCTTACGTGGTCAAGCCGGTGGCGGAAGGCTCCAGCTTCGGCGTGATCATCGTGCGCGCGGACGCCACCCATCCGCCGCAGGAGCTGTACCGGACCGACTGGGCGTTCGGCGAGGCGGTGATGGTGGAGCGCTACATCTCGGGGCGGGAGTTGACCTGCGCCGTGATGGGCGACGAGGCGCTCGGCGTGATCGACATCGTGACCAAGGGCGACGCCTTCTACGATTACGACGCCAAGTACCTGCCAGGCGGGTCGAAACACATCCTTCCGGCGGATCTTAAACCAAATATTTACCAACAAGTTCAAAGATTGGCCCTCGAAGCGCACCGGGCGCTTGGGTGCCGCGGCATCTCGCGGGCCGACTTCCGGTTCGACGACGCGACAGAGACGCTGATCTGTCTCGAAGTGAACACCCAGCCCGGCATGACGCAAACGTCTCTTGCGCCCGAGATGGCGGCCCACGCGGGCTACGATTTCGAGCGGTTGGTGAGCTGGTTGGTGGAGGACGCAAGTTGCCGTCGATGATCGCACGGACAGGCCGGAAAGGACGACGCCAGGGCGCGCGCTTCGACGCGAAGCGCAGCCGCGTGCTCGGCGCCGGCTCGCTCGGTGCGCTCACGGTGCTGGCCGTAACCGTCGCGGCCGGCGTCTCCTACGGTGGCCACACGGACACGGTTCTGGACGCCGCCGGCAACGCGATCGGTTTCGAAGTCGCCCAGGTTCACCTCGACGGCCAGCGCGAGACCTCCGAGAGCGCCATCCTGGCGGCCCTGGGGATCGGGCCTGATTCGTCGCTGCTCTCCGTCGATGCCGGCGAGGCGCGCGAGCGCCTTGTCGCGCTTCCGTGGATCGAGCAGGCGAGCGTCCGCAAGACCTATCCCGGTGCCGTCCACGTGCAGATCCGCGAGCGCTCCGCCGCGGCGCTCTGGCAGCACGGCGCGGACGTCGCGGTCATCGATGCCGACGGCAACATCCTTTCCGACGGGTTCGATGCCCGTTTCGTGTCGCTGCCGCTCCTGGTCGGCACGGACGCCAACAAGCATGTCGGCACGATGCTGACGCTGCTGTCCGGTTTCCCGGAGCTAGAGGGGCGCACCCGCGCCGCCGTCTTCGTCGGCGGCCGGCGCTGGGACGTGCTCCTGACCAACGGCGTGCAGATCCGGCTGCCCGAGCACGGCGCCCGCGAGGCGCTGGCCCGGCTGGTGGACATGGATCGCCGCGAACAGCTCTTCGATCGTGACATCGCCTCCATCGACGTGCGCCTGGACGACCGGATCGTCGTCCGGCCGAGCGAGCAGGCGCTGGCGACCGATGCCAAAGGCAGTGCGTCGTGGAAGCGGCGCGGGGAGGCGCGGATATGACCCTGTTCCTCCCAAGGGGCGGCCACGACGGCCCGCGTCTGTCAAACCGGCGCCCCTCCATCGTCACCGTGCTCGACGTCGGCTCGACCAAGGTCGCCTGCCTGATCGCGCGCCTGAAGCCGCGGCCGCCCGAGGAGGTGATGCCCGGCCGGTCGCACTCCATCGAGGTGGTCGGGTACGGCTACCAGCGCGCCCGGGGCATCAAGTCCGGCGTGGTGGTGGACCTCGACGCGGCGGAGCATGCGGTGCGCCTTGCCGTGGACGCGGCAGAAAGAATGGCCGGAGTTACGGTCGAATCACTTATCCTTACCCAAACGTGCGGGCGCCTGGGCAGTGAAACCTTCACCGCCAAAGTCGATCTCGACAGCGAGTCGGTGAGCGACAACGATATTCGCAAGGTTCTGGCCGCCGGAAGCACGCACTCGGTGAGACAAGGACGCTCCGTCGTGCATGCCCTGCCGATTGGATACACGCTGGACGGTCAGCGCGGCATTCGCGATCCGCGCGGCATGGTCGGCCGCCAGCTCGGTGTCGACGTCCACGTGGTGACCTCCGACGAGGCGCCGCAGCGCAATCTCGGCCTGACCGTCAACCGCTGCCATCTCGACGTGGAGACCATGGTGGCGACCCCCTACGCCAGCGGGCTGTCCACCCTCGTCGACGACGAGGCGGAACTCGGCGCGGCAGTGGTGGACATCGGCGGCGGCACCTCCTCCATTGCGGTGTTCGGGGAAGGGCGCCTGCTGCACGTGGACGCGATCGCCATCGGCGGCCACCACGTTACCCTGGATATCGCCAACGGGCTGTCGATCCGCCTGGACGACGCCGAACGCCTGAAGACGCTGCACGGAACCTGCGTGTCGGTGTCCAGCGACGATCACGACATGCTCACGATTCATCCCGTGGGCGAAGAAGACGGCGGTGCGCCGCTTCAGATTCCTCGCGCTGCGCTGAACCGGATCATCCGGCCGCGCGCGGAGGAAATCCTCGAACTCGTGCGCGACCGGCTGGTCGCGTCCGGATGTTCGAGCCGGGTCGGTCGGCGAATCGTTCTTACGGGCGGCGGCAGTCAACTGACCGGGCTCCTCGACGTCGCGAGGTCGGTGTTCGGCCGCAGCGTCCGGCTTGGCCGGCCGCTCGGTATCGCCGGCTTGCCGCAGGCAGCGAAGGGACCATCCTTCGCCTCGGTCGTCGGTCTTCTGATCTTCCCGCAAGTCGCCGTCCTCGACACCTCCGGCTCAGAGCGCCCGTCGTTCGCCATGACTGGCACCGACGGATACTTCGCCCGGGTCGGACGCTGGCTGAGGGAGAGCTTCTGAACATGGGCAACCAAGACGAGCCAGATTTCGGCACCGAGTGGGACTGGTCGACCACGGACCGCGAGAGCGGCGGAGCGGAAAAGAACAGTGAGGGTGTGATGCCGTCGATTAACCTTAAGACTCCCGACCTGACCGAACTCAAGCCGCGCATCCAGGTGTTCGGCGTCGGCGGCGCGGGCTGCAATGCCGTCAACAACATGATCCAGGCCGGGCTCGAAGGGTGCGACTTCCTCGTCGCCAACACCGACGCGCAGTCCCTGGCTCTCTCCAAGGCGGAGCGCATCATCCAGATGGGCATCGCCGTCACCGAGGGCCTCGGCGCCGGCTCCCAGCCGGACGTCGGCCGCGCCGCCGCGGAGGAGGTGATCGACGAGATCGCCGACCATCTGTCCGGCGCCCACATGGCCTTCATCACCGCCGGCATGGGCGGTGGCACGGGCACCGGCGCCGCTCCGGTGATCGCCCGCGCCGCCCGCGACCAGGGCATCCTGACGGTCGGCGTGGTGACCAAGCCTTTCCAGTTCGAGGGCCACCGGCGGATGAAGCTCGCCGACCAGGGCATCGAGGAGCTGTCGCACCACGTCGACACGCTCATCGTGATCCCGAACCAGAACCTCTTCCGCATCGCCAACGAGCGCACCACCTTCGCCGACGCCTTCGCGATGGCCGACCAGGTGCTCTATTCCGGCGTTGCCTGCATCACCGACCTGATGGTGAAGGAAGGCCTCATCAATCTCGACTTCGCCGACGTCCGCTCGATCATGCGCGGCATGGGCAAGGCGATGATGGGCACCGGCGAGGCGTCCGGCGAGGGCCGCGCCATGCAGGCGGCCGAGGCCGCGATCTCCAACCCGCTGCTCGACGAGACTTCCATGAAGGGCGCCCGCGGCCTCCTGGTCTCCGTCGTCGGTGGCTACGACCTGACCCTCTTCGAGGTCGACGAGGCGACGACCCGCATCCGCGAGGAAGTCGATCCGGACGCCAACATCATCTTCGGCGCCACCTTCGACGAGAGCATGGAAGGCATGATGCGGGTCTCGGTGGTCGCGACCGGGATCGACAAGCCCTTCGAGCAGACCGGCGATCACGACGAGGACGGCGACCGTGTCGTCGCCCTGTCCGACCGCCTGCGCCAGCCCGCCGGTGGCGGTGGCGGCGCCCGCGCCGCCCAGGGCGCCCGCGCCAAGACGACGTCGGTCCCCGAGACCGCTCTCGCCGCGGTGGCCACCGACCTGAACGCCGATGCCGAGCCGGCCGGCTGGTCCGACGTGCGCGCCGCCGAGACGGAGTTCATGGCCGAAGACGAGGACGCCTTCGTCGAGGACGAGGCCTTCGCGGCCGAGGATGCCTTCGACGCGGAGCCGCTCGACGAGGCAGATCTGCTCGACGAGGAGCTGCCGGCGGAGCCGGTCGCGCCGCGTGCGGAGAAGGCCTCCGCCGCTCCGGCCCGCATGCCGCGGATGCCGGAAGCCGACGACCTGCCGCCAGTCAATGCCCCGCGCGAGGTGCGCCGCCGCGAGGAGCCCGGTGACGCCGACAACCGGCGCCCGATGGGCCTGCTGCGCCGCCTCGCGAACGGCCTCGGCCGTCGCGAGGAGGACGAGGACGAGGACTTCGGCCTCGACGATCAGCCGATGCCGCGGGCCCAGCGCCCCCGCGAGGAGCCGGTCCAGCAGGCTGCCCCGCAGCAGCCGGCCCGCCCGGTTGTCCGCGAGGAGGTTCGCGAACCGCAGCAGCAGCGCCGCGCCGACGGCACCGAGTTCGCCCGCCGCGCTCCGCAGACCCGGCCGCAGGGTGACAGCTACCGCCGCCCCCGCACCGCCGGTCAGGAGCCGGAGGCCCGTACCCGGCCCGCCTCGCGTGGCTACAGCGAGGACGATCAGCTGGAAATCCCGGCCTTCCTGCGGCGCCAGGCGACCTGATCCCGCCAGGTCCGGATCAGGGACCGAAACACGAAGGGCCGCCGATGTTCGCATCGGCGGCCCTTTGCATTTTCCGGACGGAGGAGCGAGCCGGATGTCTGCCACCGGTCTCGCGCCCCGGTCAGATGCTCGCCTGGTTGACCCGCTTCGATGCGGCTTCGGCGCTCTCCACCCGTTCGGAATAGCGGTCGGTGAGGGCTGCGGAGCGGCCCCGGGTCATGAGGGTGAATTTCATCAGCTCCTCCATCACGTCGACGATGCGGTTGTAGAAGGGCGAGGCCCGCATGCGGCCATCGTCGTCGAACTCCTGCCAGGCCTTGGCGACGGAGGACTGGTTGGGGATCGTGATCATGCGCATCCAGCGCCCCAGAATGCGCATCTGGTTGACGGCGTTGAAGCTCTGTGAGCCGCCGCAGACCTGCATGACGGCCAGCGTCTTGCCCTGGGTCGGCCGGACGCCGCCGAGTGACAGCGGCAGCCAGTCGATCTGCGCCTTCATCAGCCCGGACATGGCGCCGTGACGTTCAGGGCTCGACCAGACCATGCCTTCCGACCACATGGCCAAATCCCGCAGCTCGGCCACCTTCGAGTGGTTGGCGTCGGCGCCGTCGGGGAAAGGGAGGTCATGCGGATCGAAGAAACGGACCTCTGCGCCGAACCAGGAGAGCAGACGGCCGGCCTCCTCGGCGGCGAAACGCGAGTAGGAGTGCTCGCGCAGGGAACCGTAGAGCAGCAGGATCCGGGGACGGTGGCCCGGATCGTCCGGGCTGGCGTAGAGCGCCGGGTCGATCGGGAGAAGGCTCCCGGGATCGATGTTCGGTAGATCGGTCACACAAGACTCCAGAACTGGAACAGGATGCCGGCGGCAAACGATCCGGAGAGCGCCAGCGCCAGGTAAAGAACGAAGACGGGCGGCCGGACCAGCGCCCAGACGGCCAGGGCCGCTGGCAACGACGTGACGCCGCCGGCGACCAGAAAAGCCAGGCCCGCACCGGGCGCCATGCCCTGACCGATAAGGCCGGACACGAACGGCAGGGCGGCATAGCCGTTCAAATAGGCCGGAACGCCGACCAGTGTCGCCGTGGCGATGGGAACGACGCCGTCGCCGCCCAGGGTTCGGGCGATCAGCTCGGCTGGGATCCAGGCCAGCATGAGGCTCTCCAGAAGGAAGGCGAGCGTCAGCCACTTCGCAAGGAACAGGCCGCTCTTGACGCCTTCGCGACGGAAACTGATGCGGCGCTGGCTGTCTGTCCAGAAGCGCCAGACGACGGGCTTGCGCGCGCGGACCCTGGAGCCGCCGCATCCGCCGTTGCCGACACCGTCGCGCAACGGATTGTCGAGCCGGCCGCCGCGTGCCAGCGCGTGCACCGCGAACCCGCCAAACAGGCCGAGCCCGATGGCCGCCAGCGTCTTGGCGGTGGCGAATTCCAGTCCCAGAACGCCGCTCGTCAGCAGGAACATGGACGGGTCCATTACCGGCGAGGCGAGCCAGAACGCCATCACGGCCGACAGGGGCACGCCCATCGCCAGGAGGGCCGCGATCAGCGGGATCACGCCGCAGGAGCAGAACGGCGAGAGCGCGCCGGCAAGCGCGCCCATGAGGATCATGACAAGGGGAGAGCCGGCGAAAGCGCGGGCAATCAGCCCGTCCGCCCCGGTCGCCGTGGCGGTGGCGGCAAAGGCGACGGACACCAGCAGGTAAGGCGCGATCTCGACGAGGTTCTTCAGCGTGAAACCCGCGCTGGCCGTTGCCTGCGACGGTGCGAGAATGGCGAGGGCGGCGAGGATCGCGGCTGTTACCAGCCAGACGCGGTCGAGCCGGGTGAGCCGGCGGGCGACATCGGCGGCGAGAGAGCGTTGAACCAGCGACGTATCAGACATGACGATACACCTAGATTAGTGGTTTCTTCGAGCCAAAAAATAGGCCGCCGGGTCAGGCGGCGTCTGCATCAATCAGTTTGACGCCGGAACAGCACTCAGCGGTCAGGAAAGAGACCGTTCCGGTCATGGCGGTATAATCGACCCGGTTCACGATCTGCCGGCCCTGCCGCTCCTGGATCACCAGGCCCGCGTCCACGAGCGTTCCGAGATGATGGGCAAGCGTCGAAGCGGGCATTTCCAGATGGCGGCCGATCTCGCCGACATTCAGACCGTTCCGGCCCGCGCGAACGAGCAGGCGAAAGACCTCCAGCCGGGTTTCATGTCCCAGGGCGGCGAGCGAGCGGGCGACGGATTCGATCGTGTTCATAGAAGTCATTCATAACCAAAAAACTAGTTATGTCAATTCTTCCCGGTTTTCGGCGCTTTGCGCGGGGTGCGTGGGGGAGGGAACGGGTCATGCAGGTGGCACCGAACTACGCCGCGGCAGCCTGCAGTTACCCTTTGTCCACCACGTTACATTCCGTAACAGAGCTTGATTCCGTTCTGCAGGGCAGCATCGCTAGGTTCTGGCCGTTCAATTTCGCCGGCCCGTCCGATTCCCGTCGCCTGGTCCGGCCCACCCCAAGGCCCGCTTAGTATTGGGCAGTAAGGCGATCCTATGGTGCATCTCGACACGTCCCGGCAGACCACTCTCGCACGCGAAGTGGAGCTCACGGGCACGGGCGTCCATTCCGGCGCTCCGGTCACGATCACCATTGTGCCGGCTGATGCCGACACGGGCATCCGCTTCCGGCGCATCGACGGCACCGCCGGTCCTGCCGTTCCGGCGGTGTGGCAGTCTGTGGCCGCCACCGAGCTCTGCACCATGCTGGCCGGCTCCGACGGGCGCACCATCGGCACCATCGAGCATCTGATGGCGGCCTTTCGCGGGCTGGGCATCGACAACGCCCTTGTCGAGATCGACGGCCCCGAGCTTCCCATCATGGACGGCAGCGCCGCGGACTTCGTCGAAGAGCTCGAGATCGCTGGCCTGTATCCGCTGGCCACGCGCCGCCGCATGCTCCGCGTG
This sequence comes from Amorphus coralli DSM 19760, assembly GCF_000374525.1. Taxonomy (GTDB): domain Bacteria; phylum Pseudomonadota; class Alphaproteobacteria; order Rhizobiales; family Amorphaceae; genus Amorphus; species Amorphus coralli. Next base: position 278,061 of record NZ_KB894573.1, on the reverse strand, counting down.
CTGAAGCCGGTTCGCGTCGAGAGCAAGGGCGCCGTGGCCGAGCTGCTGCCGCACGACATGCCGCGCTTCGAGATCGAGATCGACTTCGCCGGGACCCTGATCGGCAAGCAGGCGATGGCCTTCAACCTCACCCCGGGCGTGTTCCGCAAGGAGCTGGCCCGCGCACGCACCTTCGGCTTCCTGCACGAGGTCGAGGCGCTCTGGGCGATGGGCTACGCTCGCGGGTCCTCGCTGGACAACGCCGTGGCCATCGACGGTGACCGGATTCTGAACCCCGAGGGTACTCGCTGGGCCGACGAATTCGTGCGCCACAAGGCGCTGGACGCCGTCGGCGATCTTGCGCTGGCTGGCCACGCGATCCTGGGTCTCTACCGCTCCTCCAAGGGCGGTCATCGTCTCAACTACGAGATGGTGAAGGCGCTCTTCGCCGACAGCGCCAACTACGAGATCGTGCCTGCGCCGGCCGTGGCCGCGCCGGAGCTGCCGGCCCAAGTCCGCGAACTCGCGGTCTGAGATCCGGCCGCGGGTGGATCCGGAAGCCGGTTCAACCAGTCGCTTCTTTTTCCTGCAGGGCGGTAGCTCGACGCGACCGGCACCTCCGCCCCGGCGCTTGCGTCGTCGAGGCGCGGGGAAACGTCGCGTGCGTCACAGTTCTGCTCAATTCGGAGGCCAGCACCTGAGCGGTCATTTTCCGCGCGGGTGACCCGCCCATCCGCCGGCTGATCCCGTCCTGCGCGCCCCGCCTCCGCGAGGCGCTGGTGGGGATGATCCGCCGGTAGAGGTTCGGTATGGTCTCGCGGCAATGCCCCGAATCGGTCGGGGCCCTGACTGGATCTGGCGACGGAGCGAGTGGTCTGCCGATGAAGCGAAGCGTCTTTGCCCTGGTGTCCCTGGCGATGCTGGCCGCGTGCTCGTCCAACGATGCCGACAAGCTGGCGTTCCAGGACGTTCCGGCCGACCAGCTCTACAACGAAGCCCTCGTTCTCCTGAACGACGGCGACTACAAGGAAGGCATGGTCAAGCTCCAGGAGGTTGACCGGCTGCATCCCTATTCGGAATGGGCCCGAAAGTCGCTCGTGATGCTGGCCTACGCCAACTATCAGCGCGGCCGCTACGAGGAGGCGATCAACGCCGCCCAGCGCTACCTGGCGCTCTATCCGGGCCACGAGGACGCGCCGTACGCCCAATACATCATCGGCAACTCCTATTTCCGGCAGATCCCCGACATCACGCGGGATCAGGAGATGACCCAGAAGGCGCTCGCCGCCATGGATGAGCTGGTCCGCAACTATCCGGACTCAGAGTATGCCGACGACGCGCGCCACAAGATCCAGGTCACCCGCGACCAGCTCGCCGGCAAGGAGATGGAGGTCGGCCGCTACTATCTGGAGCGCGACGACTATCTCGCCGCCATCAACCGATTCCGCGTGGTGGTGGAGCAGTACCAGCAGACGCGCCACATCGAGGAGGCGCTATTCCGGCTGACCGAAGCCTATTATGCTATCGGCATCATTCCGGAAGCGCAGACGGCTGCCGCGGTGCTGGGTCACAACTTCCCCGATTCGCGGTGGTACAAGGATGCCTATTCTCTCCTGAAGACGGGTGGGTATGAGCCGAGCGAGAACAAGCGGAGCTGGATCAGCCGCTCCTTCGAGGGCTTCAATCTGCTTTAGGCAGGCGCGCGGCCGCGCCGGGAAACCGGCGCGGTGGCTGCCGGATCCCGTTTCCATCCCTGGCTGCAAAGCGGCCGGTGCACCGACATGCTGACACGTCTATCGATCCGGGACATCGTCCTCATCGACCGGCTGGACCTCGACCTCTCCGAGGGGCTGACCGTGCTCACGGGCGAGACCGGCGCCGGCAAGTCGATCCTGCTCGATTCGCTGTCGCTGGCGCTCGGGGCGCGCGGCGATGCAGCGCTGGTGCGGCACGGCTGCAGTCAGGGCCAGGTCACGGCCGTGTTCGACGTGGGGCCGGTCCATCCCGTCCTCACGCGCCTGGAAGAGAACGGCATCGATACCGATGGCGATCTCATTTTGCGCCGCCTCCAATCCTCCGATGGCCGCTCCAAGGCCTTCGTCAACGACCAGCCGGTGAGCGTCTCCCTGCTGAAGGAGATCGGCGCGCAGCTGGTCGAGATCCACGGCCAGCATGCCGATCGGGCGCTGATCGACCCGGCCGTTCACCGCGACCTTGTCGATGCCTTCGGCGGGCTTGCCGGCGATGTGCAGATGGTGCGCGAGGCCTGGCGCGCACGGCGCGAGGCGGAGAAGGCGCTGGCCGACGCCGAGGCCCGCATCGAGGCGGCGCGGCGGGAGGCCGATTTCCTGCGCTCCGCCGTGACCGAGCTGGTGGCCCTTGAGCCCGAGCCCGGCGAGGAGGAGACGCTTGCCGAGCGCCGCCACCAGATGATGCAGGTGGAGAAGATCGCCGGCGATCTCACCGACGCCTATTCCGAACTGGATGGCCAGGCTTCGCCGATCCCCGCCCTGTCCAGCCTGATGCGCCGCCTGGCGCGAAAGGCGGAAACGGCCCCCGATATTCTCCAGGCGCCTGCCGATTCGCTCGGCAAGGCGCTCGACCACCTGGAGGAGGCCCGCGCCTCGCTGGGGGATGCGATCGCCCGCACCGATTTCGACCCGCGCGTTCTCGAAGCCACCGAGGAGCGCCTGTTCGCCCTGCGCGCGGCCTCCCGGAAATATCAGGTTCAGGTCGACGAGCTGCCGGCGCTGCGCGACCGGATGGTGGCCGACCTTGCCGACCTCGATGCCGGCGAGGAGCGTCTGGTGGCCCTTACCGCGGCGGTGACGGAGACGACGGCCGCCTACCGCGCAGCCGCCGAGCGCCTGTCGGACGCCCGGCAGCAGACGGCCCGGACGCTGGAGGCGGCGGTTGGCGATGAGCTGCCGTCGCTGAAGCTGGAGCGTGCCACCTTCGAAGTGCGCACCGAGCGGGTCGAGGAGGGCGGCGGCGCCGACGGCATCGACCAGGTGGAGTTCTGGGTGCGCACCAACCCGGGCACGCGACCGGGGCCGATGATGAAGGTGGCCTCGGGCGGCGAGCTCTCGCGCTTCCTGCTGGCGCTCAAGGTGTCGCTGGCCGGACGCGGCTCGGCACCGACGCTGGTCTTCGACGAGATCGATTCGGGCGTCGGGGGCGCGGTGTCGGAGGCCATCGGCATGCGGCTCGCCCGTCTGGCCGGCACGGTCCAGGTTTTGACCGTCACCCATGCGCCCCAGGTGGCGGCGCGGGCGGCCGACCACATGCTGATCGCCAAGGAACCGCTGAAGAGCGACCAGGTCGCCACGCGCGTGCGGCTGATCGAGGGCGACCACCGGCGCGAGGAAATCGCCCGGATGCTCGCCGGCGCCACGATCACCGACGAGGCCCGTGCGGCGGCGGAAAAGCTGATGGCTGCATCCTGATCGCGTCGAGACCCGGGACCCGCGTTGCCGGAGTCCGGGCCAAGCGGCCTATCGGCCCCAGCTCATGCGAGCGAGGATGTCGTCGCGGTCGACGAGATGATGCTTGAGGGCCGCGGCGACATGAACCGCCAGCACCGCCAGCATCACCCACGCGCTCCAGGCATGGACGACTTCGGCCGCATCGGCGATCGCGGCGACGCCGGGCACCCACGGATCGGGCATGGCGAAGAGGTCGAAGACGCGGTTCTCGATGCCGAGGAAATCCTGGGTGGGCGAGGCCGCCGACATGACCCACCCCGACAGCGGCATGATCAGGATTAGGAGATAGAGCAGGCCGTGGCTGGCGTGTGATGCGGCCTTCTGCCAGCGCGGCATGGCGGCCGGCAAGGCGGGTGAGCGGCGATTGAGCAGCCGCCAGGCCACCCGCGCGACGGCGAGGCAGAACACGACGAAGCCCCAGCTCTTGTGCAACTGGAACAGGCTGAACTGCTCGCTCACGTCGGACACGAAGTCCGTCATGTAGAGGCCGAGGCCGAGTTGGAACAGGATGATCGCGGCGATCGACCAGTGAAGGAGCCGGGCCGGCCAGCCCCAGCTGGACGTGGTGTTGGTGGTCTGCATGGCGGGTCACCGGATGATGGCGGGGCGGCACAATTGGCCGGGGGTGGTGCCGGCCGGCCGGCGGGGGCCCGTCGGCCGGGCCCCCGGGGGATGTCCGGACCGCGCGGGTCCGGACGATGGCGTCGTCAGCTCTTGTTGTTGAGCTCGACGTTGATGGTCACCGGGAGGACCGCTCCGATGGCCGGCGCGTAGGCGTCGACGCCGAACTCGGTGCGGTCGATCTCGCCGGTCAGCGTGAAGCCGGCAACCTGGGTGCCCTTGGCGATGGGGCTCTCGCCGATCTGGTTGACCTCGGCCTGGAAGGTGACCGGCTTGGTCACGTCCTTGATCGTCAGGTCGCCGGTGATCTCGGCGGTGCCGTCACCGTTGTCCTTCACGGACGTGGAGGAGAAGGTGATCTCCGGGTAGGCCTCGACGTCGAGGAAGTCGGACCCCTTGATGTGCTGGTCGCGCGCGTCCCAGAAGGTGGTGATCGCGGTGGCGTCGAGGACCACGTTGAACTTGGCGGCCTCGAGGTTGTCCGGATCGAAAGCCTCGATGGTCGCCTCGACCGTCGGGAAGACGCCGGTCACGTCGGAGTAGCCGAAGTGCTCGACCTCGAAGACGACGGCGGTGTGGGACGGGTCGAGCTGCCAGTCGGCCAGCGCGACGGCCGGGGTGAAGGCGAGGGCGGAGGCGAGAAGGGCGGTGCGGATCAGCATGTGAGGCGAAGCTCCTGTTGCGATTGCGAAGTGCCGCCAAGATGGGCGTTTCGCAGCGCGGGAAAAGCGGCGCCGGGGAAACAGCCCGTTCGCGATCCGGGAACAGTCGCGGCAGACCTGAAAGTGTGCGAGAGAGATCGCAAAAGCTTGATCGGGAGTTGGAGCCGACGGTGGCGAAATCCGCAGACAAGACCGCCGACGAGGGCGGATCGGAAACCAGCATCGACAGGCTGACCGCGGTCGAGGCAGCCGAGGAGCACGCACGGCTCGCCACCGAGATCCGCGAGCACGACACACGCTACTACCGGGAGGACGCGCCGAGCGTGTCCGACGCGGAGTATGATGCGCTGCGCCAGCGTTTGCAGGCGCTCGAGGCGGCGTTTCCCGACCTCGTCACTCCTGACAGCCCGACACAGACGGTGGGGGCCGCTCCCAGCGAAGCCTTCGCCGAGGCCCGCCACGCGGTGGCGATGCTGTCGCTGGACAACGCCTTTTCCGATGAGGAAGTGGACGATTTCGTTGCCCGAATCCGCCGCTTCCTGCGCCTCGGCGAGGATGGGGAGCTGATCTTCACGGCCGAGCCCAAGATCGATGGCCTGTCGCTCAACTTGCGATACGAGAAGGGCCGCCTGGTGGTGGCGGCGACCCGCGGCGACGGCACCGTTGGCGAGGCGGTGACCGCGAACGCGAAGACCATCGATGACATTCCGCAGACGCTGCCCAAGGGCGCGCCGGACGTGGTGGAGGTGCGCGGCGAGGTCTACATGACCCATGCCGACTTCCGCGCCCTCAACGAGCACATGCAGGCCGAGCACGGCCGGGTCTTCGCCAACCCGCGCAACGCGGCGGCGGGCTCGCTGCGCCAACTCGACCCGAAGGTGACGGCCAGCCGGCCGCTCAGGTTCTTCGCCTATGCCTGGGGCGAGATCCCGGAGCTGCCGCGCGACACCCAGTACGACATGGTGGAGCTGTTTCAGAGCTGGGGCTTTTCCACGAACCCGCTGATGCGGCGCTGTTCCACGGCTTCGGACATGATCGCCGTCTACCACGAGATCGAGGAGGGCCGGTCCGGCCTCGGCTACGACATCGACGGCGTCGTCTACAAGGTCGACCGGCTCGACTACCAGCGCCGGCTCGGCTTCGTGTCGCGGTCGCCGCGCTGGGCGATCGCGCACAAGTTTCCCGCCGAGCAGGCAACGACGGTGCTGAACGCCATCGAGATCCAGGTGGGCCGGACCGGCGCGCTGACCCCCGTGGCCAAGCTGGAGCCAGTGACGGTGGGCGGCGTCGTGGTCTCCAACGCCACGCTGCACAATGAGGACGAGATCGCCCGCAAGGACGTGCGCGTCGGCGACACCGTCGTCGTGCAGCGCGCCGGCGACGTGATCCCGCAGGTGGTGAGGGTGCTGGAGGAGCACCGGCCGGAGGGGGCCGAGCGCTACGTGTTCCCCACCACGTGCCCGGTGTGCGGCAGCCATGCGGCCCGGGAGATCAACCCCCGCACCGGCAAGGAAGATGTGGTGCGCCGCTGCACCGGCGGCCTGATCTGTCCGGCGCAGGCGGTTGAGCGGTTGAAGCACTTCGTCTCCCGCGCTGCCTTCGACATCGAGGGGCTGGGCGCCAAGCAGGTGGAGGCCTTTCACGAGGACGGCCTGATCCGGACGCCGGCCGACATCTTTACGCTCGAGGCGCGCGACAAGCAGAACCTGAAGAAGCTGAAGGACCGGGAAGGGTGGGGCCCGACATCGGTCAAGAAGCTGTTCGAGGCGATCGATACGCGCCGCACGATCGCGCTGCGCCGCTTCATCTTCGCGCTGGGTATCCGCCATGCCGGCGACATCACCGCCAAGCTTCTGGCGGAAGCCTACGGCACCTGGGAGGCTTTCGAGACCGCGATGACGGCGCTCGCCAGCGGCGACCAGGCGGCCCACGACGAGCTCGTCGCCCATGACGGGATCGGCGAGACGGTGGCGGAAGCGCTGGCGCAGTTCTTCGCGGAGGAGCACAACTTGGAGGCCGTCGCCGCTCTCCTGGAGCAGGTGACGCCGGAAAAGGCCGAGGTCCGCGCCATCGACAGCCCCGTGGCCGGCAAGACGATCGTGTTCACGGGCACGCTGGAGAAGATGACCCGGGACGAGGCCAAGGCCCGGGCGGAAGCCCTGGGTGCCAAGGTGTCGGGCTCGGTGTCGTCCAAGACCGACATCGTCGTTGCCGGGTCGGGCGCCGGCTCCAAGCTGAAGAAGGCGCAGGACCTGAAGCTCGAGGTCCTCGACGAGGACGAGTGGATCGCGCTTGTCGACGGCGCCTGAGCCGTTTCCCAACAGTCCCCGCGAAAAGGACCCGACAGCCCCATGACACGGCCCTCCGTGACCGAATTCCTGCCTGCCGCCATCGAGGCTGGGGAGGCCATCCTGCGGCTCTATGCGCAGGGGACCCCGGTGGAGAGGAAGGAGGGCGGCTCGCCGGTGACGGAGGCTGACCGGGCAGCCGAGGCGATCATCCTGGCACATCTCGCCCGGCTTGCGCCGGACATCCCGGTGATCGCTGAGGAGGAGGTCGCGGCCGGCCGGGTGCCGGAGACCGGTGGGACCTTCTTTCTGGTGGACCCGCTCGACGGCACGCGGGAGTTCATCAACGGCAACGGCGAGTTCACCGTGAACATCGCGCTGATCGCGGATCATGCACCCTACTGGGGCATCGTCTCGGTGCCGGTGTCGGGCGAACTCTTCTACGGCACGATGCTCGACGGCGCCTTCGCCGCACGGATCGAGAGCGGTGGCCTGGGCGAGTCCTTTGCCATCGGCGTCCGGGAAACGCCGCCGGAGGGGCCGACCGTGCTGGCCAGCCGCTCGCACCGGTCCGCCGAGACCGACGCCTTCATCGAGCGGGCCGGGGCGGCCGATATCGTCTCGGCCGGGTCGTCGCTGAAATTCTGCCGGATCGCGGCGGGCAAGGCCGATCTCTACCCGCGCCTAAGCCCAACGATGGAATGGGACACCGCGGCCGGTGACGCCGTGCTGCGTGCGGCCGGCGGCTCGGTGGTGACGCTGGACGGCGATGCGCTGGCCTACGGCAAGCGGGGGCGGGTGGAGGAGACGGACTTCCTCAACCCGTCGTTCGTCGCGTCGGGCGGACGAGTAGATCCGAAGTTGCTGAAGGGCTGAGCCGGGGCCAGCGTGAGCGCAGCAAACATCCCGCCCCTACAGCGGGATGTTGTCGTGCTTCTTCCAGGGGTTCTCCAGCGTCTTGTTGCGCAGGAGACGGAGGGCACGAGAGATCCGGCGGCGGGTCGACTGCGGCATGATCACCTCGTCGATATAGCCGCGCTCGGCGGCCACGAACGGGTTGGCGAACTGCGTTTCGTATTCCGCGATGCGTCCGGCGATCTTTTCCGGGTCGGAGAGCTCGGACCGGTAGAGGATCTCCGCGGCACCCTTGGGCCCCATTACGGCGATCTCGGCGGTGGGCCAGGCGTAGTTCACGTCACCGCGCAGGTGCTTCGACGCCATGACGTCGTAGGCGCCGCCATAGGCCTTGCGGGTGATGCAGGTGATCTTCGGTACCGTCGCCTCGGCGTAGGCGAACAGCAGCTTGGCGCCGTGCTTGATGAGCCCGCCATATTCCTGAGCCGTCCCCGGCAGGAAGCCAGGCACGTCGACGAAGGTCACGATGGGGATGGAGAAGGCATCGCAGAAGCGCACGAAGCGCGCGGCCTTGCGGCTGGCGTCTATATCGAGCACGCCGGCCAGCACCATCGGCTGGTTTGCGACGATGCCGACGGTGCGACCCTCCATGCGGCCGAAGCCGGTGAGGATGTTTTTCGCGAAGCTTTCCTGCAGCTCGAAGAAGTCGCCCTCGTCGACGACCTTCAGGATCATTTCCCGCATGTCGTAGGGCTTGTTGGGATTGTCCGGGATCAGCCGGTCGAGCGAGGCTTCGGTGCGCTCGGGATCGTCGTAGCACTCGATTTCGGGAATCTCGGCGACGTTCGACGCCGGCAGCATGTCCACCAGGCGGCGCACCTGCAGCAGCGTATCGACGTCGTTGTCGTAGGCGCCATCGGCGATCGACGACTTGGTCGTGTGGATGGAGGCGCCGCCGAGCTCTTCAGCCGTGACGGTCTCGTTGGTGACGGTCTTCACCACGTCCGGGCCGGTGACGAACATGTAGCTCGTGTCGCGGACCATGAAGATGAAGTCGGTCATCGCCGGCGAATAGACGTCGCCGCCGGCGCAGGGGCCCATGATGACGGAGATCTGCGGGATCACGCCGGAGGCCAGCACGTTGCGCTGGAAGACCTCGCCGTAGCCGCCGAGGGCGGCGACGCCTTCCTGGATGCGGGCGCCGCCGGCATCGAACAGGCCGATCACCGGCACGCGGTTGCGCACGGCCATGTCCTGGATCTTGCAGATCTTCTGGGCGTGGGTCTCAGACAGCGATCCACCGAAGACGGTGAAGTCCTTGGCGAAGACGTAGACGGTGCGGCCGTTGATGGTGCCCCAGCCGGTGACGACGCCGTCGCCGGGATACTTGGTGTCTTCCATCCCAAAGTCGGTGCAGCGGTGTTCGACGAACATGTCGAACTCCTCGAACGACCCTTCGTCGAGGAGGATCTCCAGCCGCTCGCGGGCCGTCAGCTTGCCGCGCTCGTGCTGGGCGTGGATCCGCTTCTCGCCGCCGCCGAGACGGGCGACCGCGCGCCGGGCTTCCAGTTCGCCGAGTATTTCCTTCACAGGCATGGTCCTCCCAAAGGGCCGCGCATCCGGGCGTTTCCTCGCGCATAGCACGCACGCGCGAAAGACAGAAGCGCATCGCCGCCGCACGGACGCCCGCACGCGATCGATGCACTTTGCAGTCGACCGGTCCGGGGGCGTAGAGTGCCACCCCAATCCCAAGCCGAGTGGCGCCTTGTCTCCTTCCAGCCAGGACTTTCCCGCCTACCGGATGTGGGCCGCCGCATGGGCGGTGACGGCGGTGTTCGCGCTCTCCAACGCCACCCAGCCGCTCTATGTCCGCTGGCAGGACGAGATCGGTTTCTCCGCAAGCACCATCACGGTCATCTTCGCCGTCTATATCGGCGGAATGCTCGGCGCTCTGCTGGTTGCCGGCCAGCTGTCCGACCGCTATGGCCGCAAGCCGGTGCTGCTTCCCGGCATCGCCTGCGGCCTCGTCGCCGCTGCCCTGTTCGCGCTGGCCGACAGCGTGGCCATGCTGCTGGTCGCCCGCTTCCTCGGCGGGGTCGCCGGCGGCACGACCATCTCGGTGGGGGCGGCGGCCATCGTCGATCTCGGCGGACCGGAGCGGCGCCGGCGCGCCTCCCTGCTTGCCTCCGTGGCGCCGGTGCTGGGCGCAGCGATCGGCCCGCTGCTGGCCGGCGGGTTTTCCGAACTGCTTGCGCAGCCGATTCGACCGGTCTTCTCGGTGGTGTTCGCCTCAATTCTGTCGGCGTTCGTGGTGGTGGCGCTGCTTCGGTTTCCGCCGCTCGGGGAAGGCCAACCCCGGCGCTTCGGGATGCCACGTATCCCAGCCGGCAACGGGCTCAACCTCGCCGCCGGCATCGCCGTCTTCGCCCCTTCCATGGCTGCGACCTCGTTCGTGCTGTCGCTCGGACCATCGGTGCTTTCGAAGCTTCTCGGGGTCACGAGCCCGCTGGTGGCGGGAGGCAGCGCGTGCCTGATGTTCATCGCAGCGAGTGGGGTGCAGTTCGCCGTGCGTGGCCTCGCCGTGCGGCGGCTGCTGCTGCTTGGCGCGGCTACGACGCTTGCCGCGACCGTGTCGACGGCGCTGGCAGTGGACCTGTCGAGCGAAATCCTCCTTATCGCCGCCGCGCCGCTGGCCGGAGCCGCGCAGGGCCTGGCGCAGCTCGGTGGTTTCACGCTTATCGGTCTGCATGTTCCCTCCGGCAACCGGGCGGAGGCAATGGCCCTGTTCTCCTTCGGCGGTTACCTGGTAGGCGGACTGTCGGCCGTGGCGACGGGCGTACTCGTCGACGCCTACGGGCAAGCGAACGGGATGACCGTGTTTGCCGCCGCCCTGGGGGTCGCCGCGCTCGTCGGAGCGCTGTTCGTACGGTTCAAGCTGCCACGCGGCTGAGCGGCCTGGGGCGGCGCTGCGATCAGCCGGTGGGCTCGCGACCGCGCACCGGAGCGCTGGCGGCCAGCGCGGCGCCGAGCGTGTCGTCCTTCTCGCCCGACGTTTCGATGGTCGCCCAGGAGAGATCGCCGATATCGTAGCCGTTCTGGGCGCGGACCACGGCGGCATCGGCGTCGGAGGCGTCGCCGCGGCGGGCCGTGACCCGCTCCTCAAGCGCCGGGATCGGCGCCTGGAGCCACAGGCCGGAGAAGGCCGCCTCGGCGTCCGCAGCGACCCGTTCCGCAGCCCGACGCTCTCCCTCCGCGGCGAATACGGCGTCCACCAGGACGCCCTGACCGGCTCCAAGCGCGATGCGGGCCTGCGCGAGCATGTCGTCGTAGACCGCGTCGGACGATGTCCGGGTGTAGGTTTCCTTCGGCAGGCGCTCGGTCAGGGCCACGCCCGCATGGCGCTTGCGGATGATGTCGGTGCGCAGGTGGACGGCGCCCGGCGGCCGGCCGATAGATGGGGCGAGGCGACGCGACAGGGTCGTCTTGCCGGTTCCCGAAAACCCGCCCACCGCCACGAGACGCGGCTCTTCCGGTGCCAGGAAGTCACAGGCGGTCCGGAAGGCGTCGACGGCGTCGTCCGCGGCTGCACGGCGCTCTTCACCCTCCAGGAAACCCATGCGGGCGGCCGTGACCTTCGCCCGAATGGCGGCGCGCATCATCAGGAAGAAGGGGAAGGCGGCGAGCGCGGCCAGGTCGCTGCGGTCGCCGTGGACGGTGAGGTAGCGGTTGAAGACGCGGGAGGCCTCCGCGCGGTGGCCGTGGCGCCAGATGTCCATCACCAGGAAGGCAAGGTCGTAGAGAACGTCGCCGGTGGCGATGCGGTCGTCGAACTCGATGGCGTCGAAGAACAGCGGTGCGCCGTCGGTCATGGCGACGTTGCCCAGATGGGCATCGCCGTGAAGGTGACGGATCCGCCCCTCCGCGCCACGCGCCGCTAGCAGCGGCCGGATGCGGGCCAGCGCTTCCCGGGCGCGTCGATCGAGCGTCCGCGCTTCGTCCTCGGGGAAGAGGTCCGGCGCCCGCGCGAAGGACGCGGCATTGTCGTCGAGATAGGTCTCCAGGTCGGCGATCCAGGGCTCGGCCTCGCGACGGGCCGCTTCGCCGTGGGCCTCGGCCAGCCGGTCGCCGAGTGCGTCCAGCACGTCCGGGGGAAGCGGACCATTCAGGATCGTGCGGTCGAGCGTCGCCGTCTCGTCGAAGCGCTGCATGTGGACGGCCCACTCTACCGGCACGCCGTCGCCGTCGATGGCCAGCCTGCCTTCCGCATCGCGCGTGATGGCCACGACGCCGTGATAGATCTGGCCGGCATAGGCCCGATTGACCTCCATCTCACGCTCGCAGGCCGCGCGGCGCTTCTCCAGCGTCGAGAAGTCGAGATAGGGGTAGCGCACGGCCCGCTTGATCTTGAAGGCGTCTTCGCCGGCAAGGATGACAATGGCGGCGTGCGTTTCCAGGCGCTGCGGCCGGTGGCCGCCATGGGTGGCGGCATCCTCCAGGAAGGCGAGGACGCGGGCCTGCAGATCCGTTTCGGCATCGGTGGACGGGTCGTCGGGCATTTCCTGCACCTCGCTGGTCCGGCATGCTCAGAAAACACCGCGACGTCGCCCGATCGATTGACACGCGTCAAGGCGAACAACGGGTGCACAGGGTCGTTTCGGAATGAGTGAGCCGAGTTCCGGGCCAACGTGTCGATTGAAGGTCCGGCCGCGGAAACCGACATGAAGAGACAGGGGCGCCACAGGCCCGTGGCAGCCGCGCCAGGAGAAAACGCATGGGCGACAACGCGCTGAAGAAGATCCGCCTCAATCTCGCGCGGACCAAGGACTTTCCGCATGGCTCCAGCCAGCACGGCTACGAGTTCGTCGCGCCGCTCGACGAGGACGGGCATATCGACGCCGAAGTCTGGCGGGCCGAGCGCGACAAGTGCCGCGTGCGCCGGTTCTGGGGCGACGAGGAGTGGGACATCGGTCATCTCGTGCACGGGCCGGGCGGGCGCTGGGCCTTCCGCTACGACATCGACGGCGACGAGGACGACGAGGGCGGCTACCGCTTTGCCGCGCATCCGTTCGTGCCGGGCGAGTATGTCTCCATCCGCGACGACGAGGGCGAGATGCACACTTTCACCGTGGTGACGGTGGAGGATCTCTGAGGGGCGGGCGCCCGGTTTCCGACGCAGCCACGCCGGCCGCTGACACAAAAAAAAAGGCCCGGCACAATCGGCCGGGCCTTTCTCGTTCGATGGGTCGGCTTCACCCGGCAGCGGCCACCGCGCGCTTGGCCATGACCGTTACCAGGTGCGCCCGGTACTCAGGCGAGCCGTGCAGATCGCCGATCATGTCGTCCGGCGAGACGGTGATCGAGGCGACCGCGTCCGGCGACCAGTTGGCCGCGAGCGCCTGCTCCATCTCCGGCACCCGGAAGACGCCGTCAGACCCGGCACCGGTGACTGCCACGCGGACCGATCCGTCCTTCAGCTTCACCGCCATCACGCCGCACATGGCGTAACGGGAGGCCGGGTTGCGGAACTTCTCGTAGCCGGCCTTCTCCGGCGCCGGGAAGGAGATCTTCACGATGACCTCGTCCTCCTCCAGCGCCGTCTCGAACATGCCGGTGAAGAAATCGTCCGCCGACAGGGCCCGCTTGTTGGTGTGGACCGTGGCATTGAGGCCGACGAGGGCGGCGGGATAGTCCGCCGCCGGGTCGTTGTTGGCGACCGAGCCGCCCATGGTGCCCATGTTGCGCACCGCGGGATCGCCGATCAGGCCGGCGAGGGCGGCAAGCGCCGGGATCGCCGACTTCACCGCATCGGAGGAATGCACCTCATAGTGGGTGCTCGCGGCGCCCACGGTGACGGTGTCGCCGTCCAGGGTGATCCCCTTGAGCTCGGGGATCTTCGTCAGGTCGACCAGGTCGGTCGGGGCGGCGAGGCGCTGCTTCATCGTGGCGAGCAGGGTCTGGCCGCCGGACAGGAACTTGCCGTCTTCCGCTCCGCCAAGCTTGGCGACCGCGTCGTCCAGCGAAGAGGCCTTGTGGTAGGTCGTGGCGTACATGGCGTCGTTTCCTTGCTCGGATCTCAGGCGGCCGCGGCCGACGAGGACCTCAGCGCCGCCCACACCCGCTGCGGGGTGGCGGGCATGGCGAGGTCGTTGCGGCCGATGGCATCGGTGAGGGCGTTGATGAGGGCGGGCGGCGAGCCGATGGCACCGGCCTCTCCGCAGCCCTTCACGCCGAGGGGATTGCCGGGGCAGACGGTCTCCGTCGTCATGACGTTGAACGACGGCAGGTCGTCGGCCCGGGGCATGCAGTAGTCCATGAACGAGGCGGTCACGAGCTGGCCCGACTCGTGGTCGTAGACGCAGCCTTCCAGAAGCGCCTGACCGATGCCCTGGGCGAGCCCGCCGTGGACCTGGCCTTCCACGATCATCGGATTGATGATCCGGCCGAAATCGTCGGCGGCGACGAACTGCACGATCTCCGTCACGCCCGTGTCCGGATCGATCTCGACCTCGCAGACATAGGAACCGGCGGGGAAGGTGAAGTTGGTCGGGTCGTAGAAGGAGGTCTCCTTCAGGCCCGGCTCCATGCCTTCCGGCAGGTTGTGCGCGGTGTAGGCGGCCAGCGCCACTTCGTGGAAGGCGAGCGCGCGGTCGGTGCCGGCCACCTTGAAGGAGCCGTCCTCCAGGACAATGTCGCCCTCCGCGGCTTCCATCAGGTGCGCCGCCAGCTTCTTCGCCTTGGCTTCCACCTTGTCGAGCGCCTTGAACACCGCCGACAGGCCGACGGCTGCGGACCGCGACCCGTAGGTGCCCATGCCGAACTGCACCTTGTCGGTATCGCCGTGGACGATGGAGACGGTGTCGGTCGGCACGCCGAAGCGCTCGTTGATGATCTGGGCGAAGGTCGTCTCGTGGCTCTGGCCGTGGCTGTGGGTACCGGTCAGGACCTCGATGGTGCCCACCGGGTTCACCCGGACCTCGGCCGATTCCCACAGGCCGACACCGGCGCCGAGCGAGCCCACCGCCTGGGACGGGGCAATGCCGCAGGCCTCAATGTAGCAGGACAGGCCGATGCCCCGCTTCTTGCCACGGCTCTCCGCCTCGGCCCGGCGTGCCGGGAAGCCGGCATAGTCGGCCGCCTTGAGCGCAGCGTCGAGGCTCGCGTCGTAGTCGCCGGCGTCATAGGCCATGATCACCGGTGTCTGGTGCGGGAAGGCCCGCACGAAGTTCTTGCGGCGCAACTCCGCCGGATCGACGCCGAGCTCGCGCGCGGCCGTCTCCATCAGCCGTTCGACGACGAAGGTCGCCTCGGGCCGCCCGGCGCCGCGATAGGCGTCGACGGGGCTGGTGTTGGTGTAGACGGCCTGCACCTCCGCGAAGATCTGCGGGATGGCGTACTGGCCGGAGAGCAGCGTCGCGTAAAGGTAGGTCGGCACCGACGACGAGAAGGTCGACATGTAGGCGCCGAGATTGGCGATGGTCTTCACGCGCAGGCCGAGGACGCGGTTGTCAGCGTCGAAGGCGACCTCGGCGTGCGTGACGTGATCGCGGCCGTGGGCGTCGGTCAGGAACGCCTCGGTGCGATCTGCCACCCATTTGACCGGCCGGCCGCCGACCTTGCGCGACGCCCACAGGCAGGCGGTCTCTTCCGGATAGATGAAGATCTTGGAGCCGAAGCCGCCGCCGACGTCCGGGGCCACCACGCGCAGCTTGTGCTCGGGCGCCATGCCGACGAAGGCGGACAGCACGAGCCGGGCGACGTGCGGGTTCTGGGTGGTGTTGTAGAGCGTGAAGTGCTCCTCGGCCTGGTCGTAGGAGCCGATCGCGGCGCGAGGCTCCATGGCATTCGGCACGAGACGATTGTTGACGAGGTCGATCTTCGTGACGTGGGCGGCGTTCGCGAACTGGCCTTCGGTGGCCGCCTCGTCGCCGATGGTCCAGTCGTAGATGAGGTTGCCCTCGGCCTCCGGGTGGATCTGCGGAGCGCCCGCAGCGGTCGCCTTCGCCGGGTCGGTGACGGCCGGCAGTTCCTCGTAATCGACCTCGACGGCTTCCGCCGCGTCACGCGCCTGGTCGCGCGTCTCGGCGACCACGATGGCGACCGCGTCGCCCACGTAGCGCACCGTGTCGGCGGCCAGCGCCGGATGGGCCCCCATCTTCATGGGTGAGCCGTCGCGCGAGTGGATCATCCAGCCGCAGATGAGGCCGCCGATCTTATCGGCGGCGAGATCGTGGCCGGTGAGCACGCCCACCACGCCGGGCATCTTCTCCGCGGCGGAGGTGTCGATCGAACGGACCTTCGCATGGGCGTGCGGCGAGCGCACGAAGACGCCATGCGTCATGTCCTTCAGTTCGATGTCGTCGGTATAGCGTCCTCGTCCGGTAATGAACCGCTTGTCTTCCTTGCGCAGCACGCGTGCGCCGAATCCTTCCGCACCCATAGTCTCGTCCTCCCGATCGTATGTGCCGTTTTTCGGCTTTATTGCTGCGTGGATTACTCGGCCGCTTCGGCCACCTCCGACCCCTCTGCCACCGCCTGGATGGCCTTCACGATGTTGTGGTAGCCGGTGCAGCGGCAGATGTTGCCTTCCAGCTCGTGGCGGATGGTCTTCTCGTCGAGCGAGGCGCCGTGGCGGCGGACGATGTCGACGCCCATCATGATCATGCCCGGGGTGCAGAAGCCGCACTGCAGGCCGTGGTGCTCGCGGAACGCCGCCTGCATCGGATGCAGCTCGTCGCCCTTGGCGAGGCCTTCGATGGTGGTGATCTCGGCGCCTTCGGCCTGACCGGTAAGCACCGTGCATGCCTTCACCGGCTTGCCGTCCATGTGCACGACGCAGGCGCCGCACTGGGTGGTGTCGCAGCCGACATGCGTGCCCGTCAGTCCGAGGGTTTCGCGCAGGAACGACACGAGGAGAGTCCGGTCCTCCACATCGCCCGAAACCGCCCGTCCGTTGACGGTCATGGAAACTTTGGTCATCCAGCCCTCCCTTATATCGCGGCTGTCGTTTCTCGGATCGCGCGTCCGATCCTTGATCGACACTGTGGCAGTCTTTGAAACTCCATCAATTAAAAATTAGCAGCAGGACGATGACGACTGCAAAGGCAATCAGTCCCCACATCCAGGGACCGCCAAGGGTGCCCTTGCCAGCCTCGACCTCAAGCCGCTCCTCGGCCTCGTGATAGGCCTCCTCCACCTCGTGCTCGATCTCGCCGAGGGTCGAACGGTGATGCTCTGCGGTCGGCGCGGGAATGGGCTTGATGGCGGATGGCGCCGGTTCGGCCCGTGCGGCCGCCGGCGCGGGGGAGGCGGCGGGGGCAGCCGCCGCGGCGGCAGGCTTTCGGTCGGACGCGGCTTCGGACCCGCCCGCCGGCGGCGCCGAGCCGACCTTCTGCGATAGGCAGGAGAAGAACTCATCGGCGTATTTCTTGGCGGTGGAATCCACCAGGCGCGAGCCGAGCTGTGCTAGTTTGCCGCCGATCTGGGCGGTCGCCCTGTAGGTCAGGAGCGTTTCGCCCTCGTGCTCGGCGAGGTTCACGTCGGCGGAGCCCTTGGCGAAGCCGGCCACGCCGCCCTTGCCTTCGCCGGCGATGGTGTAGCTGGTTGGCGGGTTCAGGTTCTGCAGGGTGACGTGACCGTTGAACGTGGCCTTGACCGGGCCGACCTTGGCCTGGACGACCGCCGACATTTCCGTGTCCGACGCCTTGTCGAGCGACTTGCAGCCCGGGATGCAGGCCTTCAGGATCTCGGGATCGTTGAGGGCCTCCCACACCGCCTCGCGGCTGGCGGGAATCCGGTATTCCCCAGACATCTCCATGGCGCGGTCTCCTATTCTGGACCCCGTGCGGGGCCTGCTGGTGGCATATGGGGCCGGCGCCGCCGCGCGAACTGCGGCGCCTGCCCGGATCAGGAGGAGGAAGCCTCGGTGCCGCCCTCCGGTTCTCCCCCGCCGAGCTTTTTCGACAGGCAGGAGAAGAAGTCGTCGGCATATTTCTTGGCCGTCGAATCGACCAGGCGCGAGCCGAGCTGGGCGAGCTTGCCGCCGATCTGGGCGGTGACCTCGTAGCTCAGGCGGGTGCCGCCCTCCACCTCTTCCAGGGAGACGTCGGCCCCCCCTTTCGCAAACCCCGCGATACCGCCCTTGCCCTCGCCGGAAATGGTGTAGCTCGACGGCGGGTTGAGGTTGCTGAGCGTGACATTGCCCTTGAAGGTGGCCTTGACCGGTCCGACCTTGGCCTGGACGACGGCCGACATCTCGGTGTCGGACTCCTTGTCCAGCGACTTGCACCCGGTGATGCACTCCTTGAGGACCTCGGGATCGTTGAGGGCCTCCCAGACCGTTTCACGGCTGGCGGGGATCACATATTCCCCCTTCATTTCCATGGATTGTTCTCTCCTCGCTTGCCGCCCGGACAGCGGCGGCCCGTCGGCATCCGGCGGGCGCCGGTCCCGTGGCGGAACGGCGCAACCTTGCAACTTCCCCCGCGAAGGGGCAACCGGCTCGAGGCCGCGATTTCCGGCGGCCGTGGATGATGCCGAGACCCGGTGCGCAAGCCGCCCGCGGGTGCTATGAGGAGCCGATGTCCGCGATCCCAGCCTCGTCCGATCCCAACGCCCGCGCCGCCAGCGCGTCTCCGTCCGCCGTCCCGGCCGGCCTCTCGGTTCTCGTGAGCGAGGGCTGGGCCGACTATGCGCTTCTCGATTCCGGAGGCGGCGAGAAGCTGGAGCGCTACGGCCGATTCACGGTGGTCCGCCCGGAGCCGCAGGCGATGTGGGCGAAGCGCCTCGACGCATCGGTCTGGGAGGCGGCCGACGCCGTCTTCACCGGTGCCCAGGACGACGAGGGTCCGGGGCGCTGGCGCACGACGCGCGCCGTGCCGGAAACCTGGAAGATGCGGTACGACGCGGCGACCTTTCACGGGCGCCTGACCAATTTCCGCCACCTCGGCGTCTTTCCCGAACAGCGCGCCCACTGGGACTGGATGGCAGAGCGGGTGAAGGCATCGGGCCGGTCCGACTTCAAGGTCCTGAACCTGTTCGGCTACACCGGCGTGGCCTCGCTGGTGCTGGCTGCCGCCGGCGCCGCCGTGACCCATGTGGATGCCTCCAAGAAGGCGATCGGCTGGGCGCGGGACAACCAGGCGCTCTCGGGTCTGGAGGACCGGCCGATCCGCTGGATCTGCGAAGACGCGGCGAAGTTCGTGGCGCGCGAGGCTCGGCGCGGCAACGTGTACGACGGTGTCCTGCTGGACCCGCCGAAGTTCGGCCGTGGCCCCAAGGGGGAAACCTGGCAGGTGTTCGAGAGCCTGCCGCCGCTGCTTGACGATCTGCGCAAGATCGTGTCCGACCAGGCCGGCTTCGTGGTGCTGACCGCTTACGCAATCCGGGCATCCGCACTGGCCGCACACGGCCTGATGGCGCAGACCTTCGACGGGCTCGGCGGCGAGATCGAAAGCGGGGACCTGGCCATTCTGCAGGAGGGCGGCGGTCGCCTGCTGCCGACGTCGCTTTTTTCGAGGTGGTCGCGATGAGCACGGGGAGGCCGCGCGCCGGCGCCATCAAGGACGTCACCAGCGCCGCCAACCCGGTGGTCAAGGAGATCCGCGCGCTCACCCAGCGCAAGCATCGCGCCGAAACGGGCCTGTTCCTGGCGGAAGGGCTGAAGCTGGTCGCCGACGCGCTGGAGGCCGACTGGCCGGTGCGCACGGTCGTGCTCAACGCCGATTTCGAGACCCAGCCGATGGCCGCCCAGGTGGCGGCGACGGCGCGGGCGCGGGGGGCGCTGATCGTCAAGGCGAACCAGTCGGTGATGGCGCGGCTGACGCGGCGGGAGAACCCTCAGGCGGTGATCGGCGTCTTCCGGCAGCGTTTCGCGGGCCTGGATGCCGTGGCGGCCAATCCCGGGCCAGTCTGGGTCGGGCTGGAAGACATCCGGGATCCCGGCAATCTCGGCACGATCGTCCGCACCGTCGATTCGGTGGCCGGCGCGGGCATCGTCCTGATCGGCGACACCACCGACCCGTTCGGGCTGGAGGCCGTGCGGGCCACGATGGGGTCGATCTTCCACGTGCCGGTGGTCCGGGTGACCCGGGCAGCGTTCCTCGACTGGCGGCCGGCGTTTCCCGGGCAGGTGATCGGAGCGCATCTCGCGGGTGCCGTGGACTATCGGACAGTGAAGACGGACCAGCCAATCCTGCTCCTCATGGGAACGGAGCAGCGCGGCCTGACCGACGAGCTGTCCGCCGCGTGCGACCAGCTCGCCAAGATCCCCATGGCCGGCCGGGCGGACTCGCTCAATCTCGCCGTATCCACCGGCGTGATGCTCTACGAACTCGGTCGCGAGCGGCTCTCACTTTGAGAAGCGGTTTGCCGCCCACCCGGAGCCGGTGAGCGAAGCGAACTCGGCGTGAGAGGTATCCTTTAGCCGCCAATCGCGGCCGGAAAACCGGTTCCCACTTTTCCTGGGATTTGGTTGATCAGCCCGCGACCGCGGGCCGGCCGGTCAGGCCGCCCATCCGGAGCCGGTGAGCGAAGCGAATTCGGCGCGAGGGGTATCCTTTAGCCGCAAATCGCGACCGGAAAACCGCAAGGGCACTTTTCCTGCGATTTGCTCTAGCTCGCGTGGCGGCTGGCGTCGGCGCCGTAATAGTTGATGTAGCGGCTGGAAATGCTGGACACCGGCAGCACCATCAGCACGTCCGTGGTGTTGAACTGGTGGTCCACCACCGCGCCGTCACCAACGAAGGCGCCGAGCCGCAGGTAGCCCTTGATGAGCGGTGGCAGGGCATGCAGGGCCGCGCGGGAATCCACCGCTTCCTTCGGCATCCGGTTCATGTCCGTGTAGCGCTCGGGAAGCGCCTTCACCTGCCACTCCTCCGGCGCCTGGCAGTTGTGGTGCAGGAAGGAGAGGGCGGTGGCCATGCGCTCCGGATCGGTGCCTTCCAGGCTGGCGCAGCCGACCATGACGTCGATGTTGTGCATGAGCACGTACGACCAGACGCCGTGCCACAAGAGCTCCACGGTGCGCTTGTTGCGGTAGGGCTTCAGCACACAGGAGCGACCGAGTTCGAGAAAGCGCAGGCCCGGATGCCGGTCGATGACCGGTTGGATGTCGAACTCGTCCGACGTGTAGAACCCGCCGTTCAGGTCGGCGATGTCCTGGCGCAGCAGCCGGTAGGTGCCGACCACGCGCGGCTTGCGTCGGCGGAACGCCTTCTGCGGGGCCTCGTGGTCGAGAACCAGCATGTGATCGCAGAAGGGGTCGTAGGCATCCATGTCCCGGCGCGTTGCAAGGACGTTGATGTCCGGTATCGCGCCCATCTCCTCGTAGAACACCTGGTAGCGGATGTTCTGCGCCTTGCGCACCTCTGCAGCGGAACGCGCCAGGCGGACCTCAAGCGGGCCGAGCTGTCCGAGGGTGGGAGAGAACCGGTCACGCGGGGCAAAGCGGCCATTGGCGAACCGCATGCCCGGGATCCAGCGCGCCGGACGCCCGTACGGACGATCGGCAGGAACAGAGCGTCTCATGGAAGACTTTGGTGTCATTCGCCTTTTGGCCGGCCCGTCTGGCCCCTTACGATCCGTTCTCGATCCACCGCACACAGCGGAAGCGGTACGAATTCCAGCCGATACGGGAGCGGGTCCGGCGCGTAGCCTGAGCGTCCGTCCCACCCGCTTCGTTTCTTGATCCCGACCATACTTTTCCCGGCAGGTCGTGACAATCGGCACCCGTTAAATTGTGCCTTTCGTGAGGCCGCGCAATGGGCTGTCGCCTATTCGGCGAGAATGGTCTCGATCAGCGCCATCGCCTCCGCAACGCTTTTCCAGCGCACTTCGGCACGGCCGACCTCGCCGAATCGGCAGGCGCGATGCAGCGTCGGACGGCCCGTCCGCGCGGCGGCGAAATGGACGAGGCCGACCGGTTTCTCGGCGGTTCCGCCGCCCGGTCCGGCCACTCCGGAAATCGAAACGGTCACGTCGGCCTTGGAACGGGCCAGCGCCCCCTTGGCCATGGCCCGCACCACCGCTTCGCTGACCGCGCCTTCCTGCTCGATCATGTCCAGCGGAACGCCGAGAAGCTCGCGCTTGGCGGCGTTGGAATAGGTCACGAAGCCGCGATCCACCACGTCGGAGGATCCGGCGATCTGCGTCAGCGTCGCGGCGACGAGCCCGCCGGTGCACGACTCGGCGGTGGCGATCATCACGCCGCGATCGCGGCAGAGCTGCAGCAGGCCGGTGGCCTGGTCGAGCAGGAAATCGGGGAGCATGAAGCCTCCTGTCTCAGCCGGCCGAGCCGGCGGGAAGGGAGAGGGTCGCCGTGGCGGTCGCCGCGATGCCCTCGCGGCGGCCGGTGAAGCCGAGCGTCTCGCTGGTGGTGGCCTTCACCGCGACCCGGTCGGGCGCAAGGCCGGTGATCTCGGCAATGCGGTTGCGTATGGCGTCGCGGTGCGGGCCGATCTTGGGGCGCTCGCAGACAATGGTCAGGTCCAGATGCACGATGCGCCCGCCGCGCGCTGCGACCCGGTCCACTGCGAAGGCCAGGAACGCATCGGATGCCGCCCCCTTCCAGCGCGCCTCGGTCGGCGGGAAATGCGAGCCGATGTCGCCGTCCGCCAACGCACCGAAAATGGCATCGGTGAGGGCGTGCAGGCCGACGTCGGCGTCGGAGTGACCGAGCAGCGCCTGGTCGTGGGGGATTTCGATGCCCCCGATCATGACGGCGTTGCCCGGTCCGAACCGGTGCACATCGTAGCCGGAGCCGACACGGGTCTCCATCGCCGACGGGGCCGCGGAGCGCAGCGCCCGCTCTGCGTCCGCGATGTCCGCAGCGGTGGTGATCTTCCGGTTCATGGGGTCTCCTTCCACTGCCGCGACGCGAAGCTCCGCCCATTCCGCAATGCTGGCGTCGTCGGTGAAGCGATCCGGATCACTGGCGGCCGCGGCGCGGTGGGCCCGAAGCAGGGGGGCGAAGCGGAACGCCTGGGGCGTCTGTACCGCCCATAGACCGTTGCGGGGCACCGTTTCGCTGACGAGGCCATCCGGCCCCACGCGCTTGACCGTGTCGGTAACGGGGAGGGCTGGGATGGCGCCGTCGCTGGTGTCGAGCGCGGCGAGCAGGCGGTCGATGACGGCAGCCGTGACGAAGGGGCGCACGCCGTCATGGATGAGCACCACATCCGGCGCGGTCCCGGCCAGGGCCTCGAGGCCGAGACGCACGGACGCCTGGCGCGACGCGCCGCCGGGGACAGGCGCGCCCAGACGGTCGTCGGCCGGGGCGGCGGCTTCGTAGAGATCGAGATCGTCGGGATGGATGACGCAGCGAACGCTGGTCACCCGTGGATCGCGGAGCACAGCATCCAGCGTGCGCGTCAGGATCGGCGTGCCGGCCAGCAGCCGGTACTGCTTGGGCAGCGGGGAGGCTGGATCGGCGGCGCGCACGCCCCGACCGGCCGCCACCACGAGGACGGCGACCTGAAAACCGCCTTCTTTGTCGTTGTTCACCTGTCGCCTTCCATCCGCTCTTGGCTTGCACCCTGCGGTCAATCGTTTAGTTGCAGAGCGCCATCGGCGGCAAGGCGTGGAGCTGCTTGCTGTCGTCACGGAAATGGCTACATTGTAGGCAACGCAGCGTTTTGCGTAGAGAGTAGGCATGCCGGATCCAACCTCCCAGCCGGCCCTGCGGATCGATCGTCTCGCCGTGCCCAACAGGGTGCTGCTCGCCCCGATGTCGGGCATCAGCGATCTTCCGTTCCGCCGGCTTGCCCACGAATTGGGCGCGGGACTTGTCTTTTCCGAGATGGTGGCGGGCGACCGGCTCCTGATCGGTGACGTCGAAGCCACCGTGAAAGCCGACTGCGCCGACATGTCGCCGCGGGCGGTTCAGCTCGCCGGCTGCCGTGCGCCGTTCCTTGCAGAGGCCGCGCGGATGGTCGAGGCCAACGGCGCCGATCTGATTGACATCAACATGGGCTGCCCGGCCAAGAAGGTCACTGGCGGTCTCGCGGGCTCCGCGCTGATGCGTGATCTCGACCATGCGGTCTCGCTGATCCGCGCGGTGGTGGCGGCCGTCTCGGTTCCCGTGACGGTGAAGATGCGGCTTGGCTGGGATCACGAGACCATCAATGCACCCGAGCTCGCCCGCCGGGCCGAGGCGGAGGGCGTGAAGCTGGTCACGGTCCATGGCCGCACGCGCCAGCAGTTCTACAAAGGGCGTGCCGACTGGAGTGCCATCCGCCCGATCGTCGATGCCGTGTCGATCCCCGTCGTTGCCAACGGCGATTGTGCGAGCGCCGCGGATGCCCGCGCCATGCTGGCCCAGTCCGGTGCGGACGCCGTGATGGTGGGCCGAGCGGCAACCGGCCGGCCCTGGCTTCCCGGCGCCATCGCACGGGCGCTGGACGAAGGGCTGGACGAGGCACCGACGCCGCCGGCCCGGGAGATCGGCCGCATCGCCTGCGCGCACTTTGCGGCTTGCGTCGAGCACTACGGCCCGGATGTCGGCGTGCGCACCGCGCGCAAGCATCTCGCGGCCGTGATCGATCATTGCGTGGCAACCGGCTGTGCGACGGACCGGCCGCAGCTGCGCCGGGCGATCCTGACAGAATGCGATCCAGAGGCCGTCCTGCGCCTCCTGATACTGTGGTTCGAGGAGATCGAGATGGAGCAAGCGGCATGAGCGTGGCGCGGCCGTTTTTGTCCGAAGCCATGCTCGATGCGCTGCCGCATCCGGTGGTGCTCCTCGACAAGGACGATCACATCCAGGCCGCCAACAGCGCGGCCGAGGCCTTCTTCCAGGCCAG
The DNA here is from genome assembly GCF_000374525.1 of Amorphus coralli DSM 19760. GTDB lineage: Bacteria > Pseudomonadota > Alphaproteobacteria > Rhizobiales > Amorphaceae > Amorphus > Amorphus coralli. The sequence goes on along the minus strand of NZ_KB894573.1, from coordinate 253,375 downwards.
CCTGCCTGTGTTGAAGCGGACGAAGCTGGCCGACCTCGTTCCGTTCGGAAGCCCGCTGTTGGCACTTCTCATGCAGGTGCGCACCCGTGGCGCGGCGGTTGCCGAGTACCGCGTCGACCTGTCCTCGCCGCGCCTCGGCGCCGACCGGGTGGTCGACATCTACGCGTCGCCGGCGGCAGAGGACGAGGAAGTCGTGGTGATGCTTCAGGAACGCACAATGGCCGACAAGATGGATCGGCAGCTGACCTCGCGGGGGGCTGCACGAACCGTCACCGGTCTGGCGGCGATGCTGGCGCACGAGATCAAGAATCCTCTGTCGGGCATCCGTGGCGCCGCCCAATTGCTGGAATCCGGTCTCAGCGAGGACGACCGGCAGCTGTCACGCCTGATCACCGACGAGACCGACCGGATCGTCAAGCTGGTCGACCGGATGGAGGTGTTCAGCGACGAGCGCCCGATCGAGCGCGAGCCGGTCAACATCCACGCGGTGCTGGAGCATGTTAAGCGCCTTGCGCAGTCTGGATTTTCCCGCGCCATCAAGATCCACGAGGAATACGATCCGTCGCTGCCGCCGGTGTATGCGAACCGCGATCAGCTCATTCAGGTCTTTCTCAACCTCGTGAAGAACGCCACGGAAGCCATCGGCGAGGATCCGGACGGCGAGATCGTGCTGTCCACGGCGTTCCGCCCCGGCATCCGGCTGTCGGTTCCGGGGACCAGCGATCGGGTCAGCCTGCCGCTGGAATTCTGCGTGCGCGACAGCGGGCCGGGCGTGCCGGACGACATCCTTCCGCACCTGTTCGATCCCTTCATCACGACCAAGACGAACGGCTCCGGTCTGGGTCTCGCGCTGGTTGCCAAGATCATCGGCGACCACGGTGGCGTCATCGAATGCGACACCGGCAGCGGCGGCACCACCTTCCGGATCCTGATGCCGGCCTTCATCGAAGTCAGAGGCCCGCAGTCCGGCCTGGCCACGGAGCAATAATGTCGCACGGAACCATCCTCGTCGCCGACGACGACGCAGCGATCCGCACGGTCCTCAACCAGGCGCTGTCCCGGGTGGGCTACGATGTCCGGCTCACGTCGAACGCCGCAACCCTCTGGAACTGGGTCAGCCAGGGCCAGGGCGATCTGGTGATCACCGACGTGGTGATGCCCGACGAGAACGCCTTCGACCTGATCCCCCGCATCAAACGGATCCGTCCGGACCTGCCCATCGTCGTGATGAGCGCCCAGAACACGTTCATGACGGCCATCAAGGCCTCGGAGCGCGGTGCTTACGAATATCTGCCCAAGCCCTTCGATCTGAAGGAGCTGACCTCCATCATCGGCCGGGCCCTGTCGGAGCCGAAGGAAACGCGGGAGAGCCCGCAGCCCGACGAGAGTGGCGAGAAAATCCCGCTGGTCGGCCGCTCGCCGGCGATGCAGGACATCTACCGTGTGCTGGCGCGCCTGATGCAGACCGACCTGTCGGTGATGATCGTCGGCGAGTCCGGCACCGGCAAGGAACTCGTGGCCCGCGCGCTCCACGATTACGGCAAGCGGCGCAAGGGCCCGTTCGTTGCCATCAACATGGCGGCGATCCCGAAGGATCTCATCGAGGCGGAACTGTTCGGCCACGAAAAGGGTGCCTTTACCGGTGCCGCAACCCGCCAGGCCGGCCGCTTCGAACAGGCCGAGGGCGGCACTCTGTTCCTCGACGAAATCGGCGACATGCCGATGGAGGCGCAGACGCGGCTCCTGCGGGTGCTGCAGCAGGGTGAGTACACCACCGTCGGCGGCCGCACGCCCATCAAGACCAATGTGCGCATCGTTGCCGCCACCCACCGCGATCTGCGCCAGCTGATCCGCCAGGGGCTGTTCCGCGAGGATCTCTTCTTCCGCCTGAACGTGGTGCCGATCCGGATTCCGCCGCTGCGCGAGCGCCGCGAGGATATTCCCGACCTGGTGCGCCATTTCTTCGTCGAGGTGGAGAAGGAGGGCCTGGCGGCCAAGCGGCTGGAAAATGATGCGCTGGAGCGTCTGCAGGCCTATCGCTGGCCGGGCAACGTGCGCGAACTCGAGAACCTGGTCCGCCGGCTCGCCGCGCTCTACCCGCAGGAGGTGATCACCACCGCGCTGGTGGAGCACGAGCTGGACCAGGCCGAGGCTGCGCCCCCCGTCGATCACGAGGCCCCGGAGCCGCGCGAGGACGAAACGCTGCCGCTGTCGGTGGAGCGGCATCTGAACACCTATTTCAGCAGCTTCGGCAACCAGCTGCCGCCGCCCGGACTCTACCACCGCATCATTCGCGACGTGGAGTATCCGCTGATCTCCGCCGCGCTCGCGGCGACGCGGGGCAACCAGATCAAGGCGGCCGAACTTCTGGGCGTGAACCGCAACACCCTGCGCAAGAAGATCCGCGACCTGGATATCCAGCTGATCCGCTGGAACCGGTAAGCAATCCCGGGAAAAGTGCTCTTGCGGTTTTCCGTCCGCGATTGCGGGGAAAGCGATTTGGTGCGCTCCCACCGAATGCGCTTCATCGATCGGCTGCGGGTCGGCGCAGGCTCGAGCCTCAGCGCATCCCGAGCAGCGCCGGCATGATCACCGGGCCCTGGCCGCAGGAAATGCCGCGGGTGTAGCAGAGCACCTTGTCGGACAGGAACGAGGGCGTCCCGTGAAAGGCCACGGCGGACGCCGCGATCGGGCCGACCATCACGGCAGCCATCAGGGCACCAGCGGAAACAGCCTGGATCAGGGTGCGGGTCATTGAGGTTACTCCGGTTTCGATTGCCGCGGCGGCTTGGCGCGCCGTGTTGATCGCAACCCTGGCGGAGTCGGGCTGAACCGTGCCTGAGGGGTCCGTTTAGGCAGCGTTCAGAATGATGACCGGTCTCGTTAACCCTTTGGCTGTGGGGGTGTATTCGCAATACAATGCGCCCGGCGAACGGGCGTGCGCCGGGCGTTGGATATCAGCTGTCAGGGGACGATGGCGGTGCGGGGATCGCCTACTGCCGCATGCCGTGAAGGCTGGCCAACATGCGCGATTCCGCGCACTCCGCACCGGTCATGCCGCAGGGCATGCGCTGGGAAATGACGCCCGGGTTGCCGCTGAGCCTGGCGGTGCTGGCAAACAGCACGACCGGACCGACGGCGATGACGGCGAGAACGGCGGACCCAATGACCGCCTGAAGGGCAATGCGGATCATCGTGACGACTCCTGTTTTCTTGTCCGGCCCGGCCTGCGGATCAATGTCCGCAGTCCGGTTGCCGGTGCGGGTCGGGGCCCGCTCCGTTTCCGGAATCCTAGGGGAGAGGTCTTAAGGGAAGCTGAATCCGGTTCCGCCAATCCGGCGGGCCGCGGGGCGAACCGCTCGTCGTGCCGTCAAAACCAAGACTTGACGAAGCCGCCGCGATGGAGGATCACGATCCCCATGAAGACGAGCACCGCTGCGACCATTCTCTGCGGGATCATTATTAACAGCTAGCGCTTGCTGGCTGTGGCCGTCTTCTTCTGCCCAAATGGACAATCGGAAGAGATCGCGGACCCGGCCGGCGACGGAGGGATCTGGGCATGGCGCGTGACATCACGCTGCGGCTCTACAACACGCTGACCCGGACGAAGGAGGTCTTCCAGCCTCTCGATCCGGCGAATGTGCGCATGTATGTGTGCGGCCCGACGGTCTACGATCGCGCCCACATCGGAAATGCGCGCCCGGCGATCGTCTTCGACGTCCTGTTCCGGCTCCTGAGGCTGGTCTACGGCGAGGCCGCGGTCACCTATGTCCGCAACATCACGGACGTGGACGACAAGATCAACGCGCGCGCCGCCGAGCGCGGCATCTCCATCCGCGAGCTGACCGAGACGACGCTGGCCGATTATTGCGAGGACGTCGCGGGGCTCCAGTGCCTGCCGCCGACGCATCAGCCGCGTGCCACCGAGCATATCGACGACATGAAGGCGATGATCGAGGGCCTGGTCGAGGCCGGCCACGCCTATGTCGCCGAGGGGCATGTGCTCTTCAACGTGCCGTCGCTGGCCGACTATGGCGGCCTTTCGGGGCGGCCGATGAAGGAGATGATCGCCGGCGCGCGCGTCGAGGTGGCGCCTTACAAGAAGGATCCGGCCGACTTCGTGCTCTGGAAGCCGTCGTCGGAAGGCGAGCCCGGCTGGCCGAGCCCGTGCGGTATCGAGGGCATGGGTCGTCCCGGCTGGCACATCGAGTGCTCCGCGATGGCCGACCGGTTCCTCTGGGAGGCGCTGGAGGACCGGCTGAGCGAGGCTGCCCGCGAGCACCCCCACCAGTTCGACATCCATGGTGGTGGCATCGACCTGGTCTTTCCGCACCATGAGAACGAGGTCGCGCAGTCGCGCGCCTGCTTCCATTCGGACCGGATGGCGTCGGTGTGGATGCACAACGGATTCCTCCAGGTGGAGGGCGAGAAGATGTCGAAATCGCTCGGCAACTTCATCACCATCCGCGATCTGTTGAGCACCGATGCGTTCGGCGGCCGCACGTGGCCGGGCGAGGTGCTCCGCCTCGCCATGCTGGGTACCGACTACCGCCAGCCGATCGACTGGACCGTGCGCGCGCTGGAGGAGGCGGAAGCGAACCTTCTGCGCTGGAAGCGGCGCATTGGCGACGATGTCTCGGAGGGGACGCCGGACGCGCAGGTCGTGGCGGCGCTCGCCGACGATCTCAACACGCCGAAGGCGATCGCCCGCCTGCACGAGATTGCCAAGTCGATCGGCGACGACAGTCGGCGGGATCGCGATGCGGCGCGGACGCTGTCGGCCTCGCTCCTGTTGCTGGGCTTCGATCTTGGATTCGCGGCTGCGGCCCAAGAGGCCCCGCCGGTCCCGGAAGCGGAGATCGCCGAGATGATCGAGGCGCGCGCCGCGGCCCGCGGTGCGCGCGACTTCGCCGAGGCCGACCGCATTCGCGACAGCCTCGCCGAACGGGGTATTCTTCTGAAGGACGGCAAGGACCCCGAGACGGGCCAGCCGAAGACGACCTGGGAGGTCGCGCGATGACCGAGAAAGAGACGCTCACCCTCTTTGACACCACGCTCAGGGACGGGGCCCAGACCCACGGCCTGAACTTCTCGCTGGAAGAGAAGATTGCGGTGGTAGACATCCTGGAAGAGCTCGGCGTCGATTATATCGAGGGCGGCTATCCCGGCGCGAACCCCACCGATACGGCCTTCTTCAACAGCCCGCGCACGACCCGCGCGCGCTTTACCGCCTTCGGCATGACGAAGCGCGCGGGGCGGTCGGTCTCCAACGACCCGGGCCTGTCCGGGCTGATCAACTCGGCTTCGGATTCCATCTGCTTCGTGGCCAAGGCGTGGGACTACCACGTGCGCGTCGCGCTCGGCATCAGCCTGGACGAGAACCTCGACGGCATCGCCGAGTCCGTCGGGGCGACGCTTGCCGCCGGCAAGGAGGCGCTGGTCGATTGCGAACACTTCTTCGACGGCTATGCCGCCGATCCCGAGTTCGCGGTGGCCTGCGTGGAAACCGCCTACCGGGCCGGCGCGCGCTGGGTGATCCTGTGCGACACCAACGGCGGCACCATGCCGGAGACGATCGAGAGCGTCGTGCGCACGGTGGCCGAGCGGGTTCCGGGCAGCCATCTCGGCATCCACGCCCATAACGACACCGGGCACGCGGTGGCCAACTCGCTGGCCGCGGTGCGTGGCGGCGTGCGCCAGATCCAGGGCACGCTGAACGGCATCGGCGAGCGCTGCGGCAACGCGAACCTGATAACCCTGATCCCGACCTTGAAGCTCAAGGCGTCCTACAGGGATCTGTTCGAGATCGGCGTGAGCGATGACGCGCTGGCGGACATTACGCTCCTGTCGCGGCGTTTCGACGAGCTGCTCAACCGCTCGCCGGACGTCCACGCGCCCTATGTCGGGGCGGCCGCCTTCACCACGAAAGCTGGCATCCATGCTTCGGCAATCCTGAAGGAGCCGGAGACCTACGAGCACATCCCGCCGGAGCAGGTGGGCAACCGCCGCCGGGTTCTGGTGTCCGACCAGGCGGGCAAGTCCAACCTCCTGTCGGAGCTGGAGCGGCTCGGGATCACCGTCGCATCGGACGATCCGCGCCTCGATACGCTGCTCGCCCAGGTCAAGGAGCGGGAGGCGCAGGGCTACTCCTATGAGGCGGCGGACGCCTCGTTCGAGATGCTGGCACTGCGCGCGCTCGGCTCCGTGCCGGAGTTCTTCGACGTGGAATCGTTCCGCGTCATGGTGGAGCGCCGCCACAACGCCATCGGCGAACTGGTGACGATCTCCGAGGCCGTGGTGAAGATCCACGTCGGTGGCCAGACGGTGATGTCGGTGGCGGAAGGCAACGGTCCGATCAATGCGCTGGACCTGGCGCTGCGCAAGGATCTCGGCCCCTACCAGGAGGCGATCGCGGACCTGGAACTCATCGACTTCAAGGTCCGTGTACTGAACGGCTCGACCGCGGCGATCACCCGGGTGCTGATCGAGAGCGGCGATTCCCGGGGCACCCGCTGGTTCACGATCGGTGTGTCGCCGAACATCGTCGACGCCTCGTTCCAGGCGCTGACGGATTCCATCACCTATCGGCTGATGAAGATGGGCGAGGAGCTGCGCGTCGCGGCTGAGTAGGGCGCGAAAGGGGGCCGTCCGTCACCAGGTTCCGGCCGGCCCGCTCCCGCTTCGTGCGGATCCGTGTCAGAGCTTTTCGATGGTCTCGCGGTCGCCCTGCAGCTCGTCGCGCGCGGCAAGCGCCTCGCGCAGGCGGGGTACCACGTCCGCGATCCGATCGGCGGTCACGAAGGTGACGTCCAGGCCGGGGCGCAGGAACGCCTCGTCGCGCATGTGATCGAGGAGCACCGTCAGCGGATCCCAGAAGCCCTCGATATTCGCGAGGAGGATCGGTTTCTCGTGCTGGCCGAGCTGCGACCAGGTCATCATCTCGACGACCTCTTCCAGCGTGCCGATGCCGCCGGGAAGCGCCACGAACGCGTCGGCGCGCTCGAACATGATGCGCTTGCGCTCGTGCATGTCGGCCGTTGTGATCAACTCGGTGACGTCCGCGAGCATGACCTCGCGGTCCTTCAGGAACTGCGGGATGACCCCGGTCACGCGGCCGCCCGCGCTGAGGACGGAGTGGGCGACCGTGCCCATCAGACCGATCGATCCACCGCCGTAGACGAGCTCGAGCCCCGCGGCGGCGAGTGCGCCCCCGAGCTCGGCCGCAGCGGCCTCGTAGGCGGGATTCCTGCCATGGCCGGAGCCGCAATAGACGCAAACACGCTTCAATTCTGTCATGGCTGTCGATGTGGCAGGCGGGTTGCAGACCGTCAAGAACGACTGCGCGGGGCGGGCGATTTCCGACCGTGCAGTTGTTCGCCCAGGGTTTCGGCGCTAATAGGCGGGAAACTCTGACAGTTCCGAGCTTGTTCCGCACCGTGTGCGGGTCGAACCTGTCAACGAACCTTGCGCCGATTCGTGTTTGACGGTGCTGGCGCGCAACATGAAAGTCGGTGGCGGACCGCATTCCGTGCGCCGCCGGAGCAAGACAGCCATGAATTCACGTTCGAGCGGCGGCGCGATTCTGTTTCTTCTGATCGTGCTGGGTATCGGCCTCTATGTTGCCTTCCAGCCAGAGGCGCCGGCGCCCTCCGCCACGCAGACGGCCACACCGACCGGGGCCGGCAACGGCGCCCCCGAAGCTGGAACGGATGTTGCCAGTGCGAGCGAGACCGATACCGAAACGGAGACGGCGGGCCTCGCCCCATCCGGGCCGGGCGACGACGCGACGGATGCGCCTGCAGCTGGAGACGAAACGCCCGCGACCACTGACGGTCAGTCGGAGAACGGCACGGCCGCTGCAGCGCGCGCCGACAGCACGGGATCGGACGAAGCCGGCACCCGGACCGCGAGCGAACCGGAGCCGGTCGAGAAGACCGTCACGACCATCGAGCTTCAGACGCCGAGCTACGACATCGTGCGTGTGGAGCCGTCGGGCGAGGCGGTCATTGCCGGCCGCGCCAGCCCCGGTGCGACGATCGTCCTGGAGGCCAATGGCACCGTGATCGGCCAGACCACGGCCAATGCCAACGGCGAGTGGGTCATCGTGCTGGAGGAGCCGCTCAAGCCGGGGAACTACGACATCGCGGTTCGCGCCAGCCACGAACAGGCCGAGCAGGAGAAGGCGTCCGTGGAACGCCTTGCAGTGTCCATCCCGCACGACAAGAGCGCGACGCCGCTTGTCGCGGTCACCCGCCCCAACGCGCCCGACACGATCATCCAGAAGCCTGAGCCGGCTGCGAGCCAGGTCGCGTCTGCAGACACCGCGGGCTCGGACGATGCCACGCAGTCGAGCGAAGACCGGCCCGCCGGTGACGAGGGCAGTACCCCGGCGGGCAATACCGTATCGTCTGACGGTGGCGAGGTCTCCGGCTCCGAGGAGACGGTGATCGGCACGCTGAAGGTGCGCGAGGAGACGCTGACAGAGCCGGCTGTGGACGAAGCCGCTGCGCCGAGCGGCGGAACCGACGCCGTGCCGTCTGCGGACGATGACGCCGATGCTGCGCAGTCGGCGAGCGAGCCCTCGGGCACGGTGCAGGCAGCGGATCAGCCCGACTCCGACCGCACCGGAACGCAAAGCGAAGCGGTTGTCGCGTCCGCCGATGCATCCGGTCGGGACGCAGGCGCGGCGCCCGCGTCGATGCTGCCGGTGAGCATCGAGAGCGCTGAAGCGGATACGGGGCATTTTCGGGTGAGCGGTACCAGCGAACCCGGCACGGACGTGTGGGTCTATCTCGGTGGCGAGTTCGTTGGCGAGGCGACCGCCGGCAATGACGGGCGCTGGCAGTTCGAGGCCGAAATGGCATTCGAGCGCGGCGAATCGAACATCAGGGCCGACCAGGTCACCGATGCGAAGGGATCGGTCGCGGCGCGCGCTGAGGTGCCGTTCGGATATCGGCCGGCCCCGGAGAAAACGGTGGCCAGTGCTCAACCGGAAGCCAGCGCCGAGCCGGACGCCGCCCCCGAAGTCGAGGTGGTTGGCGAGACCGAGGAGGGCGTCCGGGTTCTCATCCGGCGTGGCGACAATCTGTGGACCGTGGCCCACCATTTCTACGGCGACGGCTTCAACTATACCTCGATCTACCAGGCCAACGGCGGACAGATCCGCGATCCGCACCTGATCTATCCGGGCCAGGTGTTCACCCTGCCGGGCCTGACCAAGAAGGACGTGACCGGCGAGGCCGAGCGCCGCGCGCTCTAGGTCCCGTGTTCCCGAGGTCCGCGCCAGCCGGGCCTGAGGGGCTGAACCCTGCGCCGGTGTCAGGTCTCCGACCGGGACAACCTGACACCGTCATGTGCAATCGAACCGATGTCGGATGCCGTCCGACGGCGCAACGCGCGAACGCGTCCGCTGACCGTCCGCAACGGGCATCATCGGGTATCGGATTGTCGGGGGGTTGGAGGCGACGGCCGGAATCGAACCGGCGTACACGGATTTGCAGTCCGCTGCGTAACCACTCCGCCACGTCGCCACTCGGCTGGGATAGGTATTGAAGCCCAATCACTTGCGCAAGCCCAATCCGGCATCATCCAGAATTTTCTGAACTCAGATCCGCGCTTTTTTCTGAACTCTGTTCACGGGCGGTTCTCTCCGCGGCCGTCCCGAGGTCGCCTTTCCGGCGGCGTAATCGGCGTCTCGGTGAGCCATCCGCTTCATGGTCGGAGCGAGGGCCTTCTCCAGCGATCGCTTCATGTAGCCGCGGTAGGCGGTCTTCGTCTTGTGGCCCGAGAGCGCCATGCCCTGGCCGTCGGTCAGGCCGGCCTCTTCCAGCTCGTTCAGGCCGCCGTGGCGGCAGGCATCGAGGCTGAACTCCGGCAGGCCGGCTCTGTCGGCAATGCCGCGCACGATGTGTGCGAACCTGGATCCTTGATACTGCTGCCCCTGTGGACCGAGGATCATCGACACGCCGCGCCTTGGCAACTGCTGCAGCACCGCTTCTGCGTCGGCATAGAAGAGCACCTGCTCGCCCGTCTCCGGGTCTTCCGCCTCCAGCGGGTGCCAGACGAACGCTCCATTCTTGTGGTGCTCAATCCTCAGAGCGTTCGGCCAATCGCGATTGCGATAATCTCCCCACCTGATCTTTCCCCCAACGACGTTCTCCGGCCGCTGCAGCCACTCGAAACAGATCACGGCTGCCGCAGCACACTCCGGCCGTCCTTCGGCTATCGCCGCTTCGGCGAAGCGGTAGACGGTGTCGCGGTCGACCGCCGTCTTCTCGACCCTGACATGCTTTTCCTTGGCCACGCCGAGCCAGGGGGCTGAGTGTTTCTCGCGCCCCAACATTTCAGGGTAATACTGCCGGAGCCGCTCCCAGACCGGCGTGAGATAGCGGATGGCCTTGTTTGCCTGGGGCACCGACCACTCGTCGATCAGCCGATCATAGAGCCTCTGGGCGGCCGCGACGGTGATGGTGTCCACGCGGATTTCACCTACCTTGCCCTTCCCGCTCTTCGTCGGCAGTTCGCAGAGGCGCCGGAATAAGCGGACATAGTCGGGCCGGGAGCGCTCGGACACCTTCCGCGTGAAGACCTTGTGCTCGAGATAGACCGTCATCAGCAACCACCGGAGCGTGCCGTAGCGCGGGCCGGCGGCGGCGTTGCGTTCGGTGCGGTCGGACAGCCAAGCCGCGAAGATGGTGTTGTGCGGCTCGGCCGCTGCATCCAGTTCGTGCTGTGACAGGTTGGTGCCGAGAGCAACGGTCGTGAAAGGGAACGGCTCCCCGGCTGCCTCGGCGAACTTTTTGTACTTGCTCGGCGGCACCCAATAGAAGGACATGCCGTGTTTGAGGGTTTTCGCCTGCACGTAGGGCGGTTTGTTGACGGGCACGTTTACAGCGCGTCCTCTGCGTCCAGGGTGCCTTCCTCCCACCGACGATCCTCCACCGTCTGCTGCTGCTGACCCCCGAAGACTAGAACGATCTTGGCATCTGGGTCGATCTCGGCACGATCAAGGGGGATGCCAGCATCGCTCACGCTGCGAAGCGCGCGCTTGAGGGCGACCTGGCTGAAACGAGCGCCAACACGGCTCATAGCTACCTCGCAGTCTCGCTTGCACCGGGGGGCGGCTGGAACGCGGCGGCCGAGCCGCACTCAGGACGCTGAAAGAGTTTCCCGGGCGCGCACTTGCCTCGCCAGCCGCAACCGCGGCATTCGACATTCAGGCGTTTTGACGTGTTCTTCATCACGCGCCCTCGACCTTGTGGAGGTTCACCAGCGCGCGGATCTCAAGGTCCGCAGCCAGGGTGGCGTCCACGAGCTCTCGGCTGGTCCGGCCGGCTGCACTGGAAGGAGGATGGACGGTGCCGTCACGGCTCTCGCGCACGGAGCCAGGGCACACTCCCTGAGCTCGGCAGCGTGATCGTCTGAGGGGCGGGCGCCCTTCGGCAGCATCGCGCGCCACTTCCTCGGTGACGGGGCCGTTGGCGTGCCGGTAGGGCCATTCTATTGCTCGGATGAATATGGAAAGCTGCTTCGGCGCGACTGCCTCCTCAGCCAAACTCGGGGAGATCGCCAAGGAAGTCAGGCCGCTTGCGGAGGCAGGATCGGCAGTCGGCGCATCGGCCGCAGCGATACTGGTTCTGGTTGTCTTTTGAATCCCGTGGAGGTTCACCTCCGGAGCGCCATCACGTTCCGTCCATCTTTCTTCCAGCGACATCACAGCAGGCATGGCAGCTTCTCTGGTGCGGCGGCAAGGTAAGGCAACTATAGTCGCGGTACATTCGCTGATGCAGATTGTGTATCAAAAATAGTGCGGAATACTTTTCGCGTGGGTTTCAGGACCTGCGGTGGTGATCAGCGATACGCATGAGGGCATCAAAGCGGCCACGGTGCGGGTGCTGTCCACCACCTGGCAACGCTGCCGGGTGCATTTCCAGCGCAATGCCCTGACCCATGCCGGCAAGAGCAGCCGTAGGGCCGTCTTGGCCTTCATAGCCACGGCCTTTGCGCAGCCGGACTAAGCCGCGGCCAAGACCCAGTGGCGATTGGTGGCGGACCAGATGCGGACCAAGCTGCCAAAGCTGGCCACGCTCATGGACACCGCCGAGGAGGACGTGCTGGATTACATGACTTTCCCCGCCCAGCACCGCGCGAAGTTGCACTCGACGAATCCGATCAAACGTCTGAATGGCGAGATCAAGCGCCGGACTGATGTCGTTGGGATCTTCCCCAATGAGGCCTCGATCCGGAGATTGGTGGGGGCGATCCTGATGGAGCAGACAGAGGAACGGACAGTTCAGCGCGGCCGCTACATGACGCTGGAAACGTTCGCCCCAGTCTGCGACGATGACATGGTCAGCCTGCCTGCCGCGCAGCGCGACTGGCCAAATCGGCCCGCATCAGAGCCCGAGGCCCGACGTCAGCTACACCACAGCTGGGACAGCATCGATCTTACCCGATCGCTTCGAGAGGAGCGGGCCGTCCCATAATCGCGCCGGAGACGCCCCGGGAATCCCTTTTGTCAACACGGCCTAGACAAAGATCGGCCTGAACAACAAAGACTACAACGATCAGGGCGCTTTCGACGCCGCGAACAACCGGTTCGTGGCCCCGGTCGATGGCACCTACCTCTTCGGCGTAACGCTGCTCTACAAGGTCAACGCCAGCACGACGGCGCGCATGCGGGGGCGGCTCGTACTGAACGGCACGACCGAAATCCGCGGCTCCCTCGGCGAAACTTCGGCCACCCATGTCTCGCTCGCCATCGCGATCTGGCTGCAGGCCATGGTGCCGCTGACTGCGGGCGATACCGTCGAGCTGCAGGGCTATTTCCGCGTCGCCGACGGCTACTTCGCCGCCGATCACACGTCCTTTTGGGGCACCAAGATCGGGTGAGTGCGCGTCCAAGTTATGGGACATCTCATGGCGACTGCACCTCTCTGGCGCCGATTTCGATCTGATCTTCCTCGGATCGCAGCCATTCTGACAGGCTGTCTACAGACGCGACTATCTGATCCGGTTTCCGAAGCGCGCACTCCCACACCGTTGCAACGCGCCAGCCCTCTTCCAGAAGCCACCCGCGAACCGCTGCGTCCCGAGCTACATTCGCGGCGAACTTGCCCTGCCAGAACTCCTGGCGGGTCGAAGGTGTGGTGGCGTAGCGGCACCCCTCGTGACGATGCCAGAAACAGCCATGCACGAAGACGCCGGCGCGATACCTCGGCAGAACGAGGTCCGGTCGGCCGGGGACCACCTTCGAATGGAGCCGGAATCGGAAACCGCGCGCGTGCAACGCCCGCCGGAGCGCAAGCTCGGGCTTGGTGTTCTTTCCCCTGATCCCTGCCATCATTCGGGACCGGGTCTGCTGATCCACAATATCTGTCAAATGCGTCCTGGTATCCGTCCCTGAACCTAGTATACACCGCCTGAATGAAGTTCGTCAGGAGCCTGTCTTGCCTTCGACTTTTGGCATCGTTGATCTGTTCGCCGGCCCTGGCGGACTTGGCGAGGGGTTTGCATCCCTTGTCGAGGATGGCCATGCGCCGTTCCGGATCGGCATCTCTGTCGAGAAGGAGGCATCTGCGCATCGGACCCTCACCTTGCGCGCATTTCTGCGCGAGTACCGGTTGCGTCATGGCAACTTGCCAAAACGTTTCATCGATCTTCATGCGGGAGAAATTCCTGAACCGGACTGGTCGGAAGTCGATGCGTCTGCTTGGCGATTGGCCGTCGAGGAGGCCCGCAGTCTCGAGCTCGGCACTGAGGCCGCAGCAACAGTGATCGATGCCGCCATCGAGAAACTGAAGTCGGGGTACGACGACACTATCCTGATCGGAGGCCCGCCGTGCCAGGCCTACTCCCTCGTGGGTCGGGCCCGGTCGAAGGCCAAAGTTGGCTATGTGCCTGAGTTGGATGAACGGCATTACCTGTTCCGCGAGTACATCAGGGTGCTCGACAGGCTCCGGCCGGCAGCCTTCGTGATGGAGAACGTCAAAGGCATGTTGTCCTCGACGGTCGAGAGTCGGCTCGTGTTAGAGATGCTGATGGAGGACCTTACCTCCCTGGGGAGTGGCCATGGCCATCAATACGAACTCCGTGCCATTCGGGTCGACGGCGGGAAGGTCAGCCTGCGGGAGGCGATGCGACCTTCGGACTTCGTCGTGCGTGCCGAAGAATTCGGGGTTCCGCAGAGGCGTCACCGGGTAATCATCGTCGGGATCAGGTCCGATCTGGCTGGCAAGGCGGCGGGCGCCAGCATGGCCGCCCCCGAGCGGAGGCGAACGGTCAGTGACGCGATTGGCACGATGCCGCGCTTGCGAAGTGGCCTCAGTCGAGGAGCGGATAGCGCTGCAGACTGGCGGGAGGAGGTTGTCGAAGCTGCCAGAATGCTGGCGCGCACTTGCCCCGAGAAGGAGAGTGAACCGTTCCGCGAGGCATTCTCTTCAGTAGCAAGGCGCACGGCGACAGAAGCCCCGCGCAGTAGGAAAGACACACGACTTGCCGAGGGCTACGGGGGTTCGAACGATGAACTGCTGAACTGGCTCGAGCGCACGGACCTTCGCGCAATTGCCCAGCACGAGACGCGGGGACACATGACGTCGGATCTCGGCCGCTACCTTTTCGCAGCCGTGTTCGGGGCCGTCCGTGGTTACAGCCCGAAGGCCGCAGATTTTCCGCTCGCGCTGAGCCCGGATCATCGCAACTGGCGCAGCGGGGTGTTCAATGACCGGTTCCGCGTCCAGCTAGCCGATGAGGCTTCGACCACTGTCACGAGTCACATCTCGAAAGATGGTCACTACTTCATCCATCCGGATCCTCTGCAGTGCCGCAGTCTCACGGTGCGCGAAGCTGCCCGTCTTCAGACATTTCCCGACGACTACCTGTTCATGGGAAACCGGACTCAGCAATACGTCCAGGTCGGGAACGCCGTACCACCATTTCTGGCCCGCCAGATCGCACAGATCGTGTTGAATGCCATCGTCGGCCTTAATTCTGGGAGCAACGGCACCGATCCTCAACATCCAGATATGTCATCGGCGGATACGCATCCGACACAGAACAGCCTGTTCGACTTTTCATAAACCTTCACTTTGTGGAGACGACTTTACGGTCCAGCGGCTGCAACTTCCTGCTTGAGGCGCGCGATGTCTTCCGCTGTCCCGATGAGTTCCAGCAGGACATTTGCGCGGCTTGTTGCGACATAGATCAATTCGGGATCAGTGAGACCTTCGATGCCAATCAGGAAGATGCATGGACGCGACAGGCCCTTGAAGCGCCGGACCGTGTCAAGGACGATTTGGTCAGGCCGCACATCATCGGCACGGCAGGTTGGCTTGCCGGCGATCCTTTCGCCAAGAGCAGTCAAGGCGTCACCTGTCCCTGAGAGCACCGCAATCTGCCCCGGCGCTACTTGACCGGAGTTCAACATTTGCGAAATTCGCTCGTTCAGGCGCGCGAAGGCCATCTCTCCGTTGCGACATACCATGGTTCCAACCGGCTCTCCCTCAGGTCCTGCAGGGATGCTTCGTCGGCCCTGATACCATTTTGCCATCAGGGCATGAATCCGTCGCGTGTTTCGAAGATTCCTTGTCAGTGCGATGGACGACGCCGGGAGAGCATCTATGAACCCCTTTTCCGGAGAAAACAGGCGCTGATTGTCGTCGTAGAATACATAGAATCCGGAGGTCTCCGGGTCGTTGATGGTGAGGCGCAGGGCGTGCAACCAGGAATCTCGAAAGTCCTGTCCCTCATCGATGATGACAGTATCGAAGCCGAGATCGGGGCAATTGCTAACCGCCTCCACAAGGACCTCGGGAAGAAGGTGGTCGAACACCGATTGGTCCCCGTCAGAGGGCAGTTCGACGCCAGCCTTTTGTGCGAGGGCTCGGCAAAGCGCATGGAAACTGGCTACCACGAGGCCTTCATTTCCCTGACAGATCGTTCGAAGATGGGCGGCCAGCGGCGCGTTGTAGCATGTCAAAAGCGTACGTTGCCCGTCAGCGGCCGATCTTGTGGCCTTTTCAACGGCCAGCACGGTTTTCCCACTGCCCGCACCGCCCGAAATTGCCATTTCCTTGTTGTCTGCGAGCGAGTCGAGGATCCACGACTGTTCGGCGGTGAGCCGCTCGATGGTTCTGGCATCGTCGGCGAGGCTGATGCCGATGTGAGCCCTGAGTTCGAAATGGCTCGCAAGTAGTTCTTCCAGCGCCCTCAGGCCATCCAATCCCAAAGCGCTTTCACGATGGTCGTCGCCTTCCGTCATCCGACGGACGATCCAGCGATCAAGGGATTCCATGTCGTCCCCGAACGCGATGATCTCGAGCGGTGCATCTGGTGCCAGCGCTCGTCTAGGTCGGGCACTGCCAGGAAGGATAGCGCCATGACGTGCTCTGACGAAACGACCGTTCAGCGCCCGGCTTGCTTTGAGGCGCTTCAGGAAATGGTGCTTGCTGCTGCGTGCCTGCGACAAAGGATTCTTGATCCGGAACTTGAACCCGTCACGGTCCTCGCTGAGCCACTGTCCGTCGGCTTCGCGGCAGCTCACCCTCCCGCCCTTTACCTCGAGAAACAGCAACCCGCGTTCCGCATGCGCGACGATGAAATCCGCTTCTCCGTCGAACTCGGCACCGTCGCGATCCGCTTCATGCCAGGAGCGCGAATAGTAGCAGTTGTAATCCCCTGGAAGTTTGTCCCTCATGCGTTCGTAGACGCGGACCTCCGACGACAGTTTCGGATTTTCAAGAACGTGGCGCGGCAGTTCCCTTGGATACATGCGAGCCATCTTCAGGACCTTCCATCCAGAAGCTTGCGGAAGAAACCGAGTTCAGGGTTCGCTGGTGTTCCTACCAGCATACCGCGGTCAAGGTGACGGTTGAAATGCTCGCACGAGGTTTCCGGAAGGAAGGTGCAGCAGTGACAGGCCGAGGATCCAGATCCTTCTGAGAGTGAGAGGATGCCGCTGCTGCATAGCGGGTCCGAAGAGCACCACTCCAGATCCCGAAGTGCGGCGAGCAGGATCGGGCCAATCTCGCTGGTGCGCCCCTGTCGCGACAACCCGCCCAGTGTTCCATCGGAGTCCGGTGCGGATGTGTATAGAAGAAATCCGCACATCCCGCCGGGACCTGGCGAGACGTACAACCTCTCTCGGATGGATGCGGTCGAGTACCCGCTGTCGAGTGACAGGCGCTCCGAGAGCGCGTGGGCCGTTGTGTGTATCAGGAGCAACCTCGCCGAGATCGTCATGGGGAAGGGGCGATCGCTGCCGTTTTGGTCTTGCCACGAACGTTCGGCGGCCTGATGCGCTTTTGCAGCCCTTTCGACTACGTTCGGGTCGTTCTCCCATGAACGTACGGCTGTCTCGTCGAAGTTGATGAATATGCCTTCCCCGCGGACCTCGATCGCCGGAAGCCAGTTCAACTTCTTCTCGGATAGCGGCGCCACGAAAGCGCTGTTGTCGGCTGCCTCCACCGGACTGAGACGGCTGAATGCCTTGAGAGCCCGGACTTCGCGCAGCCTCTCGACCGAGACTACACGGTCCAGAACGCCCTTCAGATCGCTCGGGACCGCCTGAGGCGAGATCTGGAACTCCGGAAACTCTTCTCCGTCCGGGCCGCCCGAGCAAAGCATCAGGTGCTCGTTAGGACGCAGGTCACCGGCCTTGTTGTCGAGCATTGTCAGCAGCGTCAGTATCCGCGCGGTCAGATCTTCCGGCTTCGTGTCAGGCTCAGGCCACACGGGAAGGATTCGCTTCCGGACGAAGTCGGGGAGCTGCGTCCTATCGTCCAGCGCAATGATGTCCGGCCAGAAATCCTCCAGCATGTCGCGGAAGGAACCACCGAATGGCGGCACGTCAAGCGCGGATTCAATTACGGGGAAATAGGCGTTCGATGCACCACGCTGAATAGCAACTGGCTGATGGTTGCAGGGTTCTGGCTGCTTCCTGAGCCATGGTGACCTGCCGTCGCATGAAATCTTGCCCAGCGCGCCGGGGGACAAGGCACCATCCAGGTCGCGTTCGGACTTGCACTCGGAGCAATGCACCTTGAGCCCCTTCAACCCAGCGCCTTCCCCGATGAGCTTAAGTGCCTTCTTGCGAGAGCAGGCTTCGGCGTGCTTCGGCCATGACATCCAAGGAAAGTCCTGAAGGTGCCCCGCCGGGCACGTCACGATGAAGCGGACCGGCATTGCATATACCTTCCTGATGCGCTTGCCTCGCCCGGAGCTGCAGGAAGGGCACCAAAGCTCTGGTTTACCGATCTCGGAACTCCAGAAGCGGCTACGCTGCAGGAGGTTGCACTTCGGACAGACATGCCAATCCGGGAACCTGTAGGCGGGCAAGAGGCGTGGTCGTTTTTCCCTTCCGACTTTTTCGTCGCCCACAGGAGGTAACCTGAACCCGTTCACCTGGAGCCTCGCCTGAAGTGGCTCATGATGAATGCGTTGATCGTTCAGAAGCCCCTTCTTGATAGCCAGTTGATCCCACGCCTCAAGGCCAGCCGCCACCACGGAGACAGGCGCGCCGTTCTCGCCTCTGAAGTCGATAATCGCACCGGGGCCATTGCCTGTCAGAACCTGACTCCGGCGAATTTTGCCGATCGGCTTCATTGTGCTGTCCCCCTGTCGGATCCGCCTTCCAAAAGAACATACGATGCCGAAGCTTCAACGGAACGCAGCGAGTTCGGAGTTGGCTTCTGCCCCGCAAAGCGTGCCTTGTTGCCACACTCTGCTGCCGCTTCCGCCGAAGTCAGAAGTGCTTCTCCGTAGTCTTGCCAATAGTCCTTCAAACCCTGTCGGTCGAACCAGTCATCAAGGAATGAGTTGAGTTGTGCGCGCGCAGCATCTGCCTCTACCGCATCAATCCGCTCGATGCGGGCAATTACGGTTTCGAGGAGTGTTTCAGCTTCTCTTTGATGGTGTTCGATTGCGCCCGGATTCTCCATCCCATCAACCAGATGGCGCACCATCGCGACATACGGAGCGTGAAGTGCGCGGTCGCGGGCACGCGGGGCGAAGGGGGTCACGCTCGTCGCTTCCACATCCCGATAGAGACTGCGATGCCAACTGGCAAAGGTCTCATATCTGCTGCGATCGCGGGACTTGGCCGCATTGAACAAGGTGATCACAAGCCCGGGCGCCTGCTGGCTTCTGCCAACCCGGCTAGTGGCTTGGATATACTCGGCAATCGTCTTTGGTTGACCATTGACGACCATCAGGCCAAGCCGGGAAACGTCCATCCCCACCGAGATCATGTTGCTCGCCAGAACCATGTCGACGTGGTCGGGATCGCTCCAGGCACGCTCCAGATCCTTGAGGTGCTTCGGAATGTCGCTAGAACGGACGCGGCTGGTGAGTTCGATCTGCATACCTGCGTCGCGCTCGGCCTCACCCGGTCTGCGTGCAGCGTAGTCCCGGATACTGCGCGCAACGTCGTCGCGCATTAGAACGAGGCTGCCACCCAGCTCTCTCAGCGAATTGAAGTAATTGACGAGGGTCCAGTATCCGTCGCGCCTGTCTGGCGGTAGCGTCGTGTCGGTAGCTCCCTGGAGCAGAGATGCAGCGACAGCCTGTTGAGTGAATTTGGCCGAGCGACCGACGGTCGAGATGCCTATATAGCGACGGCCCGGCACCTCACGATTCTCGATCGCGAAACCCGAATTGGTGTGATCCAGCCCAGGCGGGGGGAACTGGAAGGAGCTGCGGTCAAACAGGGCCTTGATCTGATCTTCAGCTCTACGGATCGTTGCCGTTGATCCGATGATCTTCGCCCTTACGCCAGTTCCTGAGCGACACAATTCATCGATCGCGGTCTCGTAGAGCCCCGCCAGGCTGCCCAAGGGACCCGATATCAGGTGTAGCTCGTCCTGGATCACCAGTTCCGGGGAATCCGCCGCCGTTCCGATGCCGAAAAGGCAGCCAGTTTTCTGGTTTCTCGTGATCTGTGCGTACTTGTCGACTGTGCCGATCAACAATGTCGGCCGCTCTCGATAGACATCCTCGTCTACGGTCCAGATAGGGAGCAATGCCAATTCCTGCCCCACGTCACATGACTTCGTCAGGCAGCGTACCTCCACACGGCTCTTGTCCGACGAGATTTTCCAGTCGAGGACTTCACGACAGCATGGGCAACTGCGCAACTGAGCCGGCGAGCTTTCCGCTTCCGTATCGAGTACCAGCTCCGCCTGCGAAACCGTGTTTGGTGTGGCACCTTCCCCTACCCAAAGTCCGAGGGAAATCGGCGTATCCGTTGCGAAGTGTGCAGGCAAATCGACCTCTTGCAGCTTGACCTTGCCGCGCCTGACCATCTCGCAGGCACAGATCAGAGCAGCTGCGCGCTCGAACTGCTGGATGGTCAGAAGTCTGAGGGTGTAGCGCATGAACGTTGTCACGCCTGCGCCGCTCGGCTTCCCCGCTGCCCGGAGCCGACGGAGGAAGATCGTGAAAGCTGTCAAAAGCAGATAGGCTTCGGTCTTTCCGCCACCGGTCGGAAACCAAAGAAGATCCATCGTCTCGCGATTGGAGGAGTCGGGGTTTGCGATCGACTCCAGACACAGGAGCGCGAAACCGAGCTGAAACGGCCGCCAGATCAGATCGGGAGGCTGCGGATTGACGCGCCATGAATACTGGAGCGCGAGAGCGGTGTTCGCGAGCCTGAACGCGGTCAGCGCCTCGGGTGACGACTCCAGCAGCGCGATACCAGATCGCATTCGCTGTTCAGCGGTTCGGCAGCGCTGCATATGCAGTTGTCCCTGCTTGACATGTTCCTGCGGCATGTCGAGCGCCGCACCTTCCATCCTGGAAATCCATTGCGCGTAGGCTGCAACGAACGACTTCAGTCCTGCGATGAGACTTGGGGTGTCTTCCGATGCAAGCCACGACGCCGCAAGCGGTGAGCGAGCTTTGTCCTGCTGAAACTCGATATCGCCTTCCGCGCTGACGACATGGACGCTGGCTTCCGGAAACCAGCTTGTCCTCACCTGGTGTACAGCCCCATCAACGGGCTCGTCCCACATCGCGGAACAGGTGTGACCTACCGCGAATTGCTGCACGTCGCGATACAGCAAGGCAGATGCACGGGCATCGTTTTCGTCGCTTGCCGATCCGGTTCTGTCCGGCTTTGGAACGAACTTGCAATCGGCTTCGCATTCTACACTCAAAGAGAATTGAAAAAGCGCTGCTTCCTCGTTGGCTGCGCGACTTTTTGCTTCAGTCGGCCTCGCATCGTTTGTCACTGCGATCGTCACGAGCAGGATATCACCCCAAGGCGCGATCCGGCAGTGCAAGGAAGCCCCGGCAAGTCCGCTGCTGGCAAGGCTGTCGACAGGGGCCGCTTGCTCGCGCAGTTCAGCGAGTTCAAGTCGCTTCTCTGCGAATTGAGGATATCGCCGCCAACTCTGCACCCGCTTCGTGGCTAGACCGGCGCTATCTTCGACCGCGCTCTCACGCCTGTAACGAGCCCCATCCACCCGAACCCGCAGTCTGGGCGCCGAACCGCTTGGTCGGACGGCAAAGGAAAGACCAGCCGAACTTGGTCGGAATGCCGAAGCCGCCTTGACCCCATCCAGCGCGGTCCCCACCGCATCCGCATCGTCCGCATCGCTCGCTTCGTCGTCATCTTCCGGCGAAATCATCGTGCGAGGCGGGAATAGGATTCCGGTCAGGTATCGATCAGTCGGGCGATCCGAGATCAGTTCATTCGGCTCGTCCGGGCCGATGAGATCGACCTTCATCCGTTCCAGTAGCGTGTCGCGCGCATCAATCATTTACGTTTTCCAGACACCAGAATTATCACTCAGCGAGGAATGCTGCCAAAGCCGCCAATCAGTGGCATGAGAGCAAGGCTCGCTGCCTCTCCGGACCGCCCTGGCACAACAACCGTAGTCGCTCCAACGACGGAAATTCCCGCGACGACGGCTGGAAGCCCGGAATCCCGCTCGACCTTTCGTAGCGCCTGGATCAAGTCGATGACGCCATGCGACAGGCACCCGATCGCCGCTCCGTCATGATCTCCGATCCTCAGAACGAGACGTCCATCCGTATCAGGATAGGCCGCCACCCTCGGCTCATCGATCGATGCACGCCAAATGCACGAGATTGCTTCGGCCTCATTGACGATATGGCCCGAACGCACGAATTCGGCCCAGTCGACGAGATCTCCCTCAAGTCCGATCTCGATCATCCTATGATCAGGATGCGCGGCCCAGTAGCGTTCCGGGTCTCCGATCTTGTAGAATTTTCTCGGGCTGACCCACCCTGTCCTCAGTTCCGTGCTTGCGCGGGTTGCACCGACGTACAAGGTGCGGGCTTCCTCCGACCAGTCAACATGGTCGCTGTACGTTGCCGGCATGAGGAGCAGCATGACCCTTTCGGCTTCTCGCCCCTTGATCGCATGGATCGTCGAGAGCAAGGGTCCCGAGCTTCCCTCATGGTCGCTGAGGAGCTCAAGGGGTGGATCCTCAAGACCTTCGGCGATGTTGCCAACAGAGATCATATCTCGACCCGAAGCATCCAGGTCGAGCAGGATCTCCCAGCACTCCTCAACGTTCCGCCATGGCGCCGGGCTCAGTGCCTCATGGAGGGAACGATAGTCATTCTGCGACATAAGGGTCGAGGCCGGAAGCCCCCCCAGAAGCGCGCCGATCCATGCCTCAATCCTGGGTGGGCGGTCGGGCAGACGGAACCGGAAGCTTCTGCCGGCGGTGCGCATGCGTTCGGCAGCAGTGAACAGGCCTCGGCGGCTTCGTGTCAGGATCAGGCCGCCTGTTGTAGACGGATGAAACTCAAACCCCTTGATGTCATTCTCAACCGCAGCGCTCCTGATCTGCTCTCGAACATGAAAGTAGCCCTCCCGTGAGCTCGCCGGATCGCCTCTCAATGTCTCGCGAACTGAGGTGAACATTCCCTTCAAGGCTTCCGTCCGGGTGCGGTGGTCGCGCACAAGTTGATTGCAAGTGAAATCGGCACGCGTCGCGACTTCTGCGAGCAATGTGGCATTCGAAGTGCCCCTGCGCTGGTAGCCGTAGATCGATTGTGCAAAATCCCCGAATACGGTTACGCCGCAGGCGGGATCTAGCAACGCAAGAAGCGCTTCGCACATCTCCTTGCGGTCGCCGACGAGATCCTGCGCTTCATCAATGATCACGTGTTCCAGCTGACCGAGTGCATCTGCAACGAGTGGGTTGTCCGATCGCATAAGTCTTGTAGCAGCCCGAATGCCAGCATCATGGCCGCCTGAAGAACCCAAACCAGCATTTGCAAGCAGGCGCACCGCGAAAGAGTCGAACGTCCTGACTTGCAGCGCGGCTGCATTCGGTACTTCACCAAGGCGGCGACCGATGCGGTCGCGAAGCTCTGCCACCGCGATGCGTGTAAAGCTGAGTAGCAGTATACGCGAAGAGGCGAGACCCTCTGCATCCACTAGGGAGATGACACGCTCACAGGCCACATGGGTCTTGCCGCACCCGGGGCCAGCCTCGACCACCATTCTCAGTCCAGCAGGAGCCTTCGCCACGCGAAGCTGGGTCTCATCGGGGACAGCGTCCAGATCCGAAGAAGCGAGGGGGACGAGGCCGAACCACTCATTCAAGAAGGAGGCGTTCTCTTCACTTATCGACCATTTCTGCTCGACTGGATCGAAGGCTCCGCTGAGCGAAAGTGCCCTGCGCAGGGCCGCAGGCATCTTTCCGTCTCCAGTCCACTGCCCAATGGGCTCAATCGCCTGTTGGCCAATCAGGGATACGGGTTCATCAAATGACGCAAGAACCTCGACCAGACTCTCGGTCGCGCCTCCAGTGACTTCCGGAAACAGTTTCTCGGAACCTGTTCCGACGGAGTTACCATGATCCCCGAGGGCTACGATCGTACCGTCCGGCAGTGCAACCCGACGCTCCGGCAAGCTGACCAGAACTGGCTCGTCGCGCATCGTGCCGTAGCCAATGTCCTTCAACTCGCACAGCATGTCGATCACTCCGGCCACCCGTGCCGTGGCGTCAACGCGGTCCGTATCATCGAGGAATTGCAATACCCAACTCACAACTTCGGCGCGGCTGAGTCCACGGCGCGCATGGACGATGCGCCGGACCAGATCCGCGATCGCCGTTGTGCTGCCGTTGGTCGGTATGTCTGGCACGTACCGGCCGGGCGCAAACGTAGTTTCAGACGTCACACGGCACCTCTCTCTATGCTCCTAATTATGATTGACGTTCAATTAGTTAGCAGTCAACCTTGCGATGGTTACTTCGGACTATCGCTGCGGTGATCGTGTTCAGCGATATTGTACAAACTCGGATGGAAAGATGCATGGCGCGAATGTGCTGACCGACCAACATCAGGCACTTGCCGAGCACTTTCTCGACCTTGCTCAGACACGAGGCCAACTGCCGGTATTTGCTATCGAGCACGGGCTTGACGATCCCGCGGTGGAAGAGCTGAGAAAGGCGGTTTCGCGACAGATTGAGGAGGATCCGCAGCTCGCGGGAGCAGCGTGGGCTTGGAACTATCTTCCGTTGCTGGTGATCGCAACGGAGGTGGGGTACCGATACCGTGGCACTGGAACCGATTTCTGGCCGGTACTCTCTCAAGAACTAGGAGTAGAGACGGGGCCTGCATTCCGTTCCGGTCTGTCTCGGCTGTTCGAACTCGGGCACAATAAGCTTCGCCTCGCGCGACCCGGGGACAGCCCTTGGGAGCGCCATTTCCCCCATATCTCTTGGCCTATCGGCAACTCGTTGGTGCCTCTTGAGATTCAGCCCCAGCTCACAGACGCCCTCAGACGTGCCGTCAGGGCAGGAGTCTCAGCCGACGATACGGACCGGCTGCTCGACTACCTGAGAGCGCTTGCGGCAGGGCATGCAAGTCGTCGCTTCGAGAACTGGCTCCTTCAGAGGGACGTTGCCCTCGAGGTCATGCGCAGGCTTCTTGCCCCTGCGTCGGAAGGCTGGCTGTCTGGGAGCCTTCTCGCGAGAGTCGATCGGGATATCCGAAAGGATTGGCGTGCGCTTCGAGCAATCACCGAGGCACGGAAGACGGTTGCAAGAAGAACGGCACGCCTAACCCAGATTACAGCATCCCGCTATGTTCTTGCGCTGAGGGATGACGAGCCAAAACATCTGGGCATTCGTGGACCAACTTTGCCGGCCCAGCTGCGAGATGAAGTGATCGCCGCTTTGGGCATACATGGCGACCGCATACGGGCGGTTGACGGGATTCATGTGATCTCGCTTCGCGCATTCCTTGCCGGGGGTGAAATCGTTCTAAAGAATATTGCTCCTTTCCCGATGTCTCCGTTGCGCCGCGACGACGCTGTCGATCTTGATGAGGGAATTGCAAAGACCACTTTGGAACGTTTGCAGCCGCTTGAACCGGAGTATTTCGCTGTCGAGCCTAATGGCCTTGCAGCTCACGCCGTTTTTCCGGGCGAGAAGCTTCAGCCCGACACCAGGATCCTGCAGCTCATTCATGCAGGTGAAGACGATAACGTCGAAACGCGGACTCTCGAAACATCCAACCCCTCGGATATCGAGTTCTTGCGTCGCCGCGGGTTTGTGATAGCGGACCGCGTTTCAACTCTGCGGGTTGCTGGACTGCCTGCGCCCGGGGCTTCGACGAGGTTCATTGATGACTTTCCGGTTCTGGTATCGCAGCGGGGAGTGGCAGACGCTGTATTCCTTCTCGATGGAGCGGTGACCTCAGGTGATCTTCTGAGTATCGGCGGCGCCGATTGGAAGGCAATCAGACCGGTTGTTGGTCTTCATCTGATCGAACCGGCGGAAGGTCGAGAACTCGACAGGCTGGAGTTCGAAGTAGTAGAGCCGCCGGACATTGAACCGGCCATGGTGAAATTGTTGCCGGCCAACGTAAATGTCTCCGATCTCGAGACAGGCCGACTTGAGATCAGAGTGACTGCTCCCCTTGCGCTTGAGGCTGTTCCGATCCGCATTCGAGTGGTTTCCCCGAACGAGCCGGCGCTCGTGGTTCAAGGTGTGATCGACCGGCTTCCGGCGAGGTTAACGGGACGTTCTCCAGTACTGCATGAAATCCAGACAAAGTTGGCTGGGCAGCGAGCAAACGAAACCGGCTTGCGACTGCATGTCGAAGCCGAGGGGCTTCTGGAAAAGGTGTTTTTGCTTCCACCGGTTCGCCGCGAGATACGTTATGACGGGGAGACGGGCGAGTGGACAAGGGGCGGCGAAGACGCTGGAGCGATCCCTTCGATCACGGCGACGGTGGTTGCGCCTCTTCTTGGGGCAGCAGGGGACCGCAGTCCGGGAACCCGGCTGGTACTGCCGGATGCGGCCGACCACGAGGCGCTGACGGCGGGCCTGATCCTTTCCGGATCGGAGTCCACTCGGCTTGTCCTGGGAGATCGCAGGAGAGTATCACTTCCTGCATTACTTCGGGAACCGACGTCGAACGAGGATGGCGTTGGAATCATCGAATTGGCTCGCGCGAATGTTGCGTGGCAACTTGCAGAAGCGAATGACCTTCTTGGAACCTGGCAACGATGGTCGGTGGTCGAGGAGCTTGAAGCCGCGTTGATCGAGCAGCTTTGCGGAGCGAGATGGCGCAGGTTGGAAGCAGGTATCGATCACTCGATACTTTCCCCGCATGGCGCGCTTCTTCGTTGTGCCGACGCCCTCGGCCTGGTCTCAGGCGAGGACTTGCCGAATATTGAGACTGCTCACGATAAGGAATTTCTGCGAGAGCGGCTGACCGTCCGTCTTCGGGAAGCTGTGCCGGACATCTCGGAAGCGCTGTTGCAGTGGACTGAAGATTTGGCGGGAGAACTCGATCTTGCGGTGATCGAGGCATATGAAGACTTGCGACAGAAATTGGAAGCGGACGGTATTGAAGCCTTCGACGAAGTGGACATGGCCCGTCCCGCAAACTCATGGCGCGATGCGCTGGAACGCTCGCGCGAAATCCCGCTGTTTCCGATGTTCCGCCCGTTCATTCTGCCGGAGGCGAGGTGGTTGGCACTTGTCAAGCCCTCTTATAGCGAGCTTACGGAGGACGACTTGGTCGATCTTCTTGACTCTACCCATGTTGACGCCTCCAGACGACCCGGGCTTCGTTGGCTCGGACGTTCTGAAATCCGAACCATGTTGCAGCTGTGGCTTTCACCGAAGGCAATGGTGGAAACAGAAGATTGGCGAGAGTTCGTGGCAAAGGGGCTTTCGGACATCCGAACCAGCAGAGCCGTTCGTTATGTTGCGCTTCGACGCAAATTCGCGCTCGGAGATCTGCCGAACGGGACTACCGTTTGATGGACTACTACCTTCGGTTTGTGAATTGCGTACAGGCGTTGCGGCGAAGGGTTTCGGCTCTCGATATTGGTCTGGTCGGCGCCCTCGGGGTCGCCGCTGACCCATTGCCCCACCAGATTGCAACTGTGCGCCGGGTTCTTGGAGACTCCCACATTCGTCACTTGATTTCGGATGAGGTGGGACTCGGCAAGACCGTGCAGGCATTGATGATCGTGAATGCCCTGCGCTGGCAACATTCCGCACACCGAACGCTTGTGATTGCGCCAGACAATCTATTGGCGCAGTGGCAGGAGGAGTGCTGGATACGAGGCCACGTGATGCCGGCTATCGCCGGTTCGATCGGAGAAGGTATTCAGGACGGTCTGTCGCCAGTCACGTTAGCGCGTCCACGCGATCTGGTGACACGTCCTGGACAGGGTACGCGAACACTAAGTGCGGATCCTGTTGTGTTCGATCTATTGATCGTTGACGAGCCCCAAACGATGCCGCGAGACGCGATTCAAGCGATTTCGCAGGCAGCGGACGAGTTCCGGCAGGTTCTTGTCCTATCCGCCACTCCGAGACTCGGCGATCCTGCCTGGCGCGAACCGATCTTGCGAATGATCGAGCCGGAAGCTGCCGCACTTGCGCGGATGAAGGGCCGCACCGTTGCTGACATTCTTCAAGACCGCGAGGAAGCGGCAATTGCGGCTATTGGCGGATCGGATAGCCCTGAAGACTGGACCCAAGGCTTTCTGCAGTCGGGAGCGGCACGGCGCATAATAAGGAACGGTCGCTCCGAATGGGGCGAATATCTGCCGCAGAGACGCAATCATGAGGTTCGGCTGCAACCACTTACTTTCGAGCGAATGCGGCATGAGATCGCTGCCTTGGTGCTTGCGGACGCAGATCCAGCCGAAGGCATCCAAGGACCTGCCTGGACAGCCGCACGTGCCCTGCAGCGCAGCGCGAGAGCGGCGCGGACGGTTCTGACAGAACTTGCGACACGGGGAGGCCCCCTCGCTCAGCTGGCAGAAGCCGCTCGCATCAAGTCACTCGAAGATCCCGGTGACAGCCGCCTCGAAGCATTGCTCGATATCCTTTCGGAGCAATGGTGCCATGATGAGAATCGCGCCTTCATTATTGTCTGTGGAGACAATCCAACCATCGACATGCTGAGCGCAGCGCTTCCAAGGTATTTCCCTTTCCTCGCAGATGGCATCTCAGTGCTGCGGCGCCCCGCAGCGACGGATGTCGAAGGTACCACCAATCTTCGCGAAATCCAGGAAACGCTTGCACCGTTGCTGTCCGGTGAGAGCCGGCTTCTGCTCGTCGGCGACTGGGTGCAAGCAGGGCTGAACCTTCACCACGTGGCCCAAGGGATCATCTTTTTTTCTTTGCCTTGGGGAATCGATGATATCGATCAGCTGATCGGGCGGGTGGACCGTCTTGGCCCCACGGGCGACCGAAAAGGCTCTAGACGTGTCATCGATATCTGGCGCATCCTGATCGAAGGATCCCAGGAAGCCGCGATTGCCGACACAGTCGCGGAACTTGGTGTATTCGACGCTCCGCTGCCACCACTTTCACCCACAGAACTGGCTGAGCTTCAGACAGTGCTGGGACGCGCTGCCATCGGGCGCAAGGCAGCCCTTTCGCTTGCTCCACTTACGGGAAACGGCACCGGGCTACCTTCTCGTTTCAAGGAAGCAAACCCTTTCACCCATCAGCGGGCAGCTGATGAATTCGATCAGTGGCTTCAGAAGCCGTGTCCAGCGCCGGCGATGCTTTCTGAACTCTCGCGCGCAACGGATACACCAGTACGGCGAGAAGAGCGCGCAATCGGTGCATGGCTGAAGTCAATAACTGCTTCCCGTGATTTCGACATCGGGTATCGACGTGACAAGGTCGACGACTATAGGTTCCAGACGATCTGGTATCATGGCGTTGGCGAAAAAGGGCGCGCGGGCGATAGCCCTTTCGCTCTACCTGGTGCGTCGCGGGAGAACTGGATGTCGGGACATGTCCCGTTCATCTATCGTCGAGCGGACATCTCTTCTCCGCCTCGGAAGATCGTCGTCACGGACGATGGGGAAAGATCCGGACGCCCGCTACGCTTTTTCGATCACGGCGCAGAGCTGCACGATGGTCTGGTCGCCGGCTACACAGCCGCATGTTTCAATGGTTTCGGAACAGCAAAGCCGGTTGTCCAGACGAGCGTCAGGCTGCCCGAAGGCCACCCGGCAAGAGGGATTGGCCCACTGGTGATCATTTCCGCAGCGCAGATCGATCCATTTCCGGATGAACTGCTTCCACCACTTTGGACGCCCAGAGCAAAGGAAATCCTCGAATCCACGCCGACAGATGCGCAAAGGCGAGCGCTCAGCGCCGACCGCTATGCGCTTCAGGCTCTGATTCACGCCCTCCAGCGCAAGATCAGGATTGCGGCGCCAGCAAGGTTTGCTCGAGTTGGTTCTTGGAAAGCACCCGATGGCTGGCAGGATTTGACGGTTGATCAAGTGGACCTGTGCCTACAGCCGATAACTACGTCCACCAACAATGCGTTGGCCAAGGGTAGAACGCCACTCGCGCCCCTCGAGAAGCATGAGGTTGTGAATGTGATTCGATCTCGACAGTTGTCAGCGATCACATCGCAGGTGGAGCACCACAAGGCGTCGCTCCTTAATGGGATCCGAAAAGAACTTGTAGGCTTCGCCTTGCAAGCAAGCGCCCATTTTCAATCAAATATAAGAAACAGAGAGTTGGCCTTGGGGCACCGCAGGCAATCACCACCCGAAGCCGGTCCAGTCGAACTTTGGCAGGGTCAGGTGGCTGCTTTGGAGAGATCGCTCGAGATGGCTCATTTGAACTATTCAGAAGCCACAACGTTCATTCGCGACATTGCTGGTGGAAGCACTCTATTTGGGAGAATTCGACCCTGCACGGTTTTCTTGGCTCTCGTCGCCGACGAATGACTGCAATGCGAAGTCGGAACTTGCTCTGCTCCCTGAGAACTGGACCGTTTGAAGCTTGAGTTTTCGGCTAGGCTTTCCCGGCTGGGAGAGGAGCTGAGAACGATGAAGACATCGAAGTTCACGGAGGCGCAGAAGGCGTTCATCCTGAAACAGGGCGAGGAGGGGACGCCGGTGGCCCAGGTCTGCCGGAAGGCGGGCCTCAGCCAGGCGACCTACTTCAACTGGAAGAAGCGATACGGCGGGCTGTTGCCCGACAAGATGCGGCGGCTGAAGTCCCTGGAAGACGAGAACGCGCGGTTGAAGAAGATCGTGGCCGACCTTACGCCCGATCGGGAGATGCTGCAGGACATCATCCGCCGAAAGCTCTGAGGCCTGCCCGGAAGCGCCAAGCAGGTCGACGGGATGCTGGTCGATTGGGGCGTGTCGATCCGCCGGGCCTCTCAGGCGCTGCGGTTCGACACCTCGAGCTACCACTAGAAGTCCCGCTGCACCGGACAGGCCGGCCTCGAACAAAGGATCAGGGAGATTTGCGAGACACGCGTCCGCTACGGCTACCGGCGCGTACACGTGCTGCTGCGACGGGAGGGCTGGCAGGTTAACATCAAGAAGACACGCAGGACTTACAACGAGTTGGGCCTGCAATTGCGTAACAAGCACCCCAAGCGCCGGGTGAAGGCGAAGCTGCGCGGCAAGCTGCGCGACCTCGCCAACGAGCGGCGACGTTTCGGATACCGGCGCCTGTTCATCCTGCTGCGGCGGGAGGGCGAGCCGTCGGGGATCAACCGCATCTACCGGCTCTACCGCGCACGTGACCCGCGTTTTGCCTGGCGGCAATCCCCGACACGTCGATCTCCGGTCGTGGGGTGGCACGTGAGCTGACGGACCTGATCAGCCGGCGCGGCAAGCCGGGCATGATCGTCTCCGACCACGGCACGGAGTTCACCTCGAACGCCATCCTCGCCTGGTCGAAGGATCATCGCGTCGAATGGCGCTACATCGCGCCCGGCAAACCCACCGACAACGGTTTCATCGAGGCGTTCAACAGCAAGCTCCGGGCGGAGTGCTTGAACGCCCATTGGTTCATGGACCTTGCCGATGCCCGCGAAAAGCTGGAGGATTGGCGCAAAGACTACAACGAGGTCAGAACCCACAGGTCGATTGGGTACAACGTCCCGATCGATTTGCATAATCCCAGTGGCGCAACCAGCCCGTCACCGTGATCAGAGCAGGAAACCTCTAGAAGCCGGCGATCCAAGCTTGGGGTTCAAAACAAAGCGCGATGTATTAAATCTGAAAATAGACCGCCTAAAGGAGGCGCGCTATTCCCTAAATTTTCTCTATTTTGATTTGATTGCGTTTATCGCCTTTGCTAGGCCGATAAAATCTTCAATTAACTTGCCAACTCCAAAGTATTCTCCCGGAAACCGCTCTCCTAGAACGAGGGCGATACCGATAGCTTCTGCCGTCCAGTCAGCTGTTGGAAGGCTTTTGTCCCAGCGGCTCCACGGGCTACGACGACCATCGCTGCTGTACGCAGAAACGGCTTGGTCAAGCTCAGCAATGCGCTCGGAACGGTAGTGCTCGTGCTTGGGATCCTTCCCGTCACTGCTCTCCGGATCCAACGCGCCAACGCCGTAGATCAAACTACGCCGGCCACCTGAATTAGACTGAATGTAGAGAAAACAGTGAGCTGGCCAATCGGGACACCGAAGAGCCCACCACCACCATTTATTTTCAATACACTCACATAATGGGCATGTATTGTTGCGATCGGGTGTCTCGACCACAGAAATATTAGGTATTTCGGCCTTGATATGCTGTACAATGTGTTCTTCAATATTGCAAATATAAGCGCGAATAATATTCCGCTTTGAGAGCAGTACCGCGCCGACGGCTTTTCTTTGTTCAGGGTTACCGCTTTGCCGTATTGCGCTGAGAACTGTCTCTTTGTAGACATCCATCCCGCTACTCTCCGAACCTGCAAACGTGCGACCGATCCAGCTGCAAAAATCGTCGACGAAATCGCTGATACGCGATGCCTTTACGTCTCTCCGAGCCAGCCGGAGCAGCCGGTCAATCGATGGATTCTGCTCGTCTTCATCATAATACGGAACCTTAATGATTGATCGGTCGCCAGGATCCTCATTCGATATGTAGATCAACACAGGGCGCAGTCTCGAGCCGGCCCGCCCTTGTAAGTAGGCCCAATAGTCAGCCAGCTGGTTCTCGCTCTGTCCCGTCCACTTCTTGTTCTCGATGCCGATCAGCCGATCCGAGGTCTCAATCAGAATGTCGATGCGGCGGTTCGTGTCCCGCCCCTTCACTGGCACGGGCGCTTCTGTTCTGACGTCAACCGAGCGGTCTAGACGGCTAAGCCTGTCCAGCTTGAGCATCTCCAACAGGGCGTTGACGAAAACGAGGCCCTGCCCGTGGCTGCCGTTCGGATCGAGAAGGTCCGCAAGAACTCTGGAGAGCGTTGTCTCCCGGTCACCGAACAGCGAGAACACCGAGAACCCCGGTGCACCGTACAGTTCAGCCCCGTGCCGCTCGGCATCACATCGTGGGATCTCGAGGGCAATGGTGCTTATGCCTCTCTCTATTGCAGCTGACACCGGATCTCCCGCCATTAGCCCCTCTCTTTTGGCCCCCTTCACACCCAACTCTAACGTGAGGTGGTCCCGCCTTCTTGGACAGTTTGGCAGCTGAGTTTAGCTAGGGTGCGGACCCTAGGAGCCTTAGTTGCGTCGCTTGCGCCGAAAACGTGCCTGCCATCCCGATCCTGCTTGCGTTCGCCGACAAATACGGTCGGCCCCTCAGGGCAAGGCGGGGAAGTCCGGCCGTTGGTGGCCGGCAACGAGGTCGGCAACGGCCTTCGGCTTGATGACCTCGACGCTGTCGCCCCACTGGTAGAGGTGCCAGGCCATCTCCAGGTGGCCCGAAGCACGGAAGCGCACGGTGACGGATCCGTCCTCGTGGTCCTGGAATGTCTGGTCCGGGTGGAAGCGCCATGTCCTGACGGCAGGGGCTGCGCTCGGGGAGAAGCGCCATTCCACCTCCTCGTATTCCGCCTCGCTCCAGAAGGTTCCGAACAGGCGCCGGGCATGACCCGAAAGGGTGAAGCCCTTCGGCATCGGGCGTGCCGGTTCATCGATGATGTATGGGGCGATGATGCGGTCCATGCGCCAATGGCCGGGGCCGTTGGACGCGGACGTCTGGCGGATGCGCGCGACGAGATAGCTACGTGGGCCGACCAGCACCCCGACCGGTTCGACCTCGCGCGGTGTCGTCTTCTCCGGGCCGCGATAGTCAAAGCCGAGACAGTTTCCCGCCAGGACGGCTTCGCTGACGACACGCGCGACTTCCGGATCAATCTCGACATAGGGACCCGGCTGTTCGGAGACCGCCTGGGCCTCCCGCAGCGCTTCCAAGTCCACCTCGACCCGCGCCCGCCAGCGCGCGTCGAGAGCCATCTGTAGCTGGTTCCGTAGTCGGTCCAGGCGGCCGGCGCTGTCCCGGTCACCAAGCTGGGCAAGGAGCTCGCCGGCACGGTCCAGGGCCACCAGGTCGGCGAGCTCGACCAGCGGCATCTTTGCCAGGTCGTTGGTCCTCAGCGTCCAGCGCCGCCGGTTCTCGTCGTCAGTCTCCGTCCGCAAGGCGGGGCCGAAGAGCGCTTCGATCTGGGCCAGCATCCTCTGGCGCTGGCGTTCCAGTGCCTTCGGCGATGGTCCGGACGATGAACCACGCTCGACGAGATGCTCCTCGATTTCCGCCGCCGTCAGCCCGTAGTGGCTGCCGGCAAGGGCGATTGCGAGGTCCAGGAGATCACGCGCCTTTTGATACGCCATTGCTCGTTCTTCCCCGGGTTCGACGGGCAGCAAACGCCCCATCACGACACGGTCGACCGTTTTTGTCGACCCTTGCTGTCATCTCTAGGCTCAGACGACGCAACGGATGAACGCAGGGAGAGGTGACCGTCATGGAGGGACTGTTCGTCAGCGCACACGCCAATGCCCGGATGAACCAGCGCGGCATCCGCGGCGAGGTGGTCGAGGTGTTGTTCGCCTACGGCAGGCGCGAGCGCTCGTCCGGTGCGGATGTGTACTTCATGGACCGGGCCGCGCGTCAGCGGGTCCGCGGTGCCATTGGAGCGAAGGCGTACGCCCGCCTGGAAAAGGGCCTCGATGCCTATCTCGTCGTTTCCAACGACGGCACGCTGATTACGACGGCCAAGCGTCTTCGCCGTTTCCGGCGGTAGCCCCGCCGCCAGGCCGGCCGGGCCGACCCTGGTCCTTCGGCCGGGGCGGCCCCCGTCCACCGGAGTGTGGTCCCGCTAAAACTGGTCGAGCGAGGTTGCTCGACGTCGCTGGCTGCGATCCGTCTGCGGAAATTTTCCGTGGACGCGCGGCTTCCTAGCCTATCGAGGTCGAGGTGACTATGATGCTTCCGAGAAGACGGCTTCGCAGCCAGGCCGCAACCATGCCGATCGTTCTCGACGAGCCCTTCGGTGCCTACGAGAAGCATGTTCTCCGCACCTATGCACTGGCGGCCCTGACACCTGACGCCGGTCGCGCCAAGCGCGAGATCCTGGACGACCTTGTTATCTGGTACCGGGACAACAGGGAGTTGCTCGGTTACCGCATCTCTCCGATCGATGCCCTCCTGCATAAGGCCGAGGCCGAACGTGGTCTCCTGCAGGGCAGGGTTCTGCGTTTTGCCAGCGGGAGTGTTCCCAAGCTCGACGGGAAGGCGCCCGCCCGTTCCGCTCTCCAGAAGCGCCTTGACTGGATCGCGGACACGCTTCGTCTCGACCCGGTGAATGCAAGCTTTCTCGGGGCAGTGGTCCGGTTGACCCACCTGGCCGCGTTCCGCGAACTCTACGATGCGGTTGTTGGGGACCGCAGCGTCGAAGACGAGGTTGCGGCGACGACCGTGGCTCACCTTGCCGGCCTCTCCCCTCGGCAGGCCCGCCGCGCGACGGATCTGCGGAGCCCGCTTCATCAGCTCGGACTGCTTGAGGATCGCGGGGGAGGAGACGTTGCGGTGTCCGCGACGATCATCGATCTCCTGTCCCAGAGAACGACCGATGCCGACAGGTTGCGGTCTGTCCTGCTTGGCCGGTCAGATCCGTCCAGCCTTGCGCTGACCGATTTCTCCTATCTTGGCGATGCCGCTCGAACCGCGATTGCGCTGGTCGCCGGTGCACTCGAACGGGAGGAGAAAGGGGCCGGTTTTCTTTTCTACGGACCTCCCGGCACCGGCAAGACCGAGTTCGCCCGGCTGATCGGTGAGCAGGTGGGTGCGCACGTGGTTTTCGTCGGGGAGCTGAACCCGGAAGAGGGTGATCGGAACCTGCGCGGTGAACCTTCGCGGGCCGATCGCCTCTCCCACCTCGCGTTCGCCTCAGCCCTCGCCCAACGGGCCGGGCGGGTCATCCTCGTCGTTGACGAGGCCGACGACGTGTTCACCGGTGTCGACGATGGCGAGTTTTCCAACCGGTCCGGTTCCAAGGTGTTCATGAACCGCATCGTCGAAGCGTGCCCGGTGCCGATGATCTGGATTACCAACCATGCAGATCGGCTGGGAGAGGCGGTGCTCCGTCGCATGCTCTATGCCGTCCGGTTTCGTGAAGTGGACCAGGCGACACGGCGGCGCATCGTCGAGCGCCACTGCAGCGCACGCAACGTCGAGCTTTCGAGCGATCACGTGGATCGCCTCGCGAGGCTTCCCGCCACGCCGGCGCTTCTCGGCACCGGGGTGCGCGCTGCTTCGTTAGTGTCGTGGGGGGATGGCAGTGCAGGCGAGGTCGCGATTGCCGTGACGCGCTCGCTTCTGACCGCCCAGGGGCACCGGCAAGTAGCCGAACCTCTCGGAGCTACGGCCGCGTTCGATGCATGCCTTTCCAACGCGGATGTCGACCTTGCCACCCTGGAAGGGCAGGTTGCAGCCGCCGGTCACGGGGCCCTGTCCTTCCTGCTGTCCGGGCCACCGGGCACCGGCAAGAGCGCCTTCGCGCGCCATCTCGCGTCCAGGCTCGGCCTTGAGATTCTGGAGAGGCGCGGGTCCGACCTTCTCGGCATGTTCGTGGGCGAGACCGAGAAGCGCATCGCCGAGGCGTTCGCGGAGGCAGCGGAAATGAAGCGATTCCTGATCTTCGACGAGGTGGATTCGCTTCTCGCCGATCGTGGGACGGCCCATCGCAACTGGGAGGTCGGCCAGGTCAACGAGATGCTGACCTGGATGGAACGGCACCCGACCCCCTTCGCCGCAACGACCAACCTCGCCGACCGGCTGGATCCGGCAGTTCAGCGACGATTCCTCTTCAAGGTGACGTTCGGCCCGATGACGCCGGAGCAGATAGAGGAAGCCTTCCGGCGCTTCTTCGCTGCAGAGGCCCCGCCATCCGTTCGGCGGCTTTCGCAACTCACACCCGGCGACATCGCGGTCGTGGCGCGAAAGGCAGAAGTGCTCGGTGTCAGCGATCCGCTCGATCTCGCCCGGATGATCGAGGCTGAAGTCGCGCTCAAGCCCAGCATCGCAAGGCGGATCGGGTTTTGAGCGACCATTCCATCATCCCCCATGGGTCCGACAGGCGGCCTGGGAATGGTCGCGCGTTGGTCACCAGGGGGGCTTGCTCAAGAGAGCGGGGGGCTTCGATGAAGGAGAGGACCAAGGGAAATGCGCCCCGCCTCGGCATCTTCTGGTTCGTTCCGGCGGGTGAGGGGAGGTCGCGTTTCGTGGAGCTTTCCGAGACGGCAGACCATGTGCCGCTGGTCGGCGGGTTTCGCACGCTTGAAACCGGGCATGTCGATCATTGGAGGGCCGTGAAGCGCGCGGATCCGTCGCTGAAGGGAGTGCCCTACGAGGCCTATCCGCGGGGGCGGGCGAACTACCGGGAAGCGGACGATGCGTGGCTCCTGCTGGCGGACCGCAAGCTGCTGCGGACGGAATTCGTCGAGATCGTCCTGGAGGCATGGGCGCTTCCGCGTGACCGTGTGCGCATCATGAGCGATCCGCACTACAGGAGCACGCGGGATGTCGGAGCGCCGTGGGGGATGGAATGAGAGTTCGTATCCACAGGGGCACCAGGGAGATCGGAGGAACGTGCGTCGAGATCGAGCAGGGGAAGAAGAGGATCGTTCTCGATGTGGGGTTGCCGCTGGACGGCGAAGAGAATGCAGAGGCCCTGCTGCCGGATGTGAACGGCTTCAGGACACCGGACGATGGCCTGCTCGGCATCGTCATCTCGCATTCCCATCAGGACCACTATGGCCTGGCAAAGTTCATTCGTCCCGAGGTGCCTGTCTATGTCGGCGCAGCTGCCGAGCGCATCCTCAGGGCTGCAGCCCAATTCACGCCTTCTGGCGCGGAATTCCGGAACTTCCATCACTTCCGGGATGGGGAGACGTTCGAACTCGGCCCGTTTCGCCTGACGCCCTATCTGGTCGATCACTCGGCCTACGACGCTTACGGAATTCTGGTGGAGGCGGGTGGCAAGCGGCTTTTCTACAGCGGTGACTTCAGGGGGCACGGGCGCAAGTCGACCCTGTTCGACCGGATGCTCCGCCGGCCGCCTGCGCAGGTGGACGTTCTTCTCATGGAAGGCTCCTCCATCGGTCGTATCCCCGACGGGGAGAGCTTTCCGACAGAGGCTGAGCTCGAGAGCGAGTTTGTCGGGCTGATGCACGAGACACCGGGCATGGTCCTCACCTATGCGTCCGGCCAGAACATCGACCGTCTCGTGACCCTCTTCCGAGCCTGCAAGAAGACGGGGCGGACGCTGATCATCGACCTCTACACGGCGGAGATCTTGCGGGCGACCGGCAACGACCGGATCCCGCAGGGCTGGTGGGACGGGGTCCGCGTGTTCCTGCCGTTTCGCCAGAGGTTGTGGGTCAAGCGCAACAAGCTGTTCGAGTTGATTTCCCCCTACCGGGAGAACCGCATCTTTCCCGAAGCGCTGAAGGCCATCGCACCGGAGGCCGCGATGCTCTTTCGCCCATCGATGACAGACGACCTGACACGGGCGGAATGTCTAGGCGGTGCGCGTGTCGTCTGGTCGATGTGGGAGGGGTACCTGGAGGACGATGCGGCCGGGCAGTTCCTTGCCTGGATGAAGGAAAACGGGCTGCCGATGTCGCGGATCCACACGTCCGGCCACGCGTCGGTGAGCGATCTGCGTCGCTTTGCAAAGGCCGTGGCTCCGAAGCGGATGATCCCGATCCACAGCTTTGCGACAGACCAATATCCCGAACTGTTTGAGAACGTCGACACCAAGGAGGACGGAGAATGGTGGGAAGCATGACCAAGGCTGAGTTCAATCGCGAGTTGCCCGGTGGCTTCGTGGCCGCCTTGAATACAGCATACGCCGCCGAGAACAGATGGTGGCGCAATCTGGCCGATGACCCGGATATCTTCATCGCCGTTCGCGGCGGCTACCTGAACGCCTATTACAAGGGCAGTAGCCTTATGCGGCTGACATTGCCGAAAGGCGAGCTGTGCGGATCGGTTCACTACAAGTATTTGCTCAAGCCTTCGCATAGGCCGGAGTACACAAAGATTGTTGCTGGTAGGCCTGACATTACGGATCCAGGCGAGCTGTTCCTTTCGGACCTGTCGGACGTGGCATCGCTGAAAAGAGCCGCCGAGCCCTATGCGGGTCTCGAAAAGATTGGCGTCCATGGGATCATCAAGAGCAATCCCAACATCGTCGATGTGGAAATTGCCTTCGGAGCTGGTGGATCGGCTGATGGGAAGGCGACGGCTCCTCGAATGGACTTTGCCGCGCTTCGCCGGACCGGAGACGAGGTTCGCCTGACGTTTTTCGAAGCGAAGCACTTTTCCAACCAGGAACTCAGGGCGAGCGGGGAGGTCGAGGCAAAAGTCGTCGCACAGATCAATGGGTACGGAGCTCTGCTGAGCGCGCGCCGAGACGATGTCTGCGCCGCCTACCGCAAGGCCTTTTCATATCTCCTGGACATGGACGGGAAATCCATTCGCAAGCCGGTCCGCGATGAGCTGATGGCGCTGGTGGTAAGCGGGAAGCTCCCTCTCGTGATCGACTGTGAGCCACGCCTCGTCATCTTCGGTTTCGATGCTGACCAGAAGGGCGGGAGTGTCTGGGGGCTCCATCTCGACAAGCTGAAGGCTGCGTTGCCCGGGCGAGTCCTCGTGAAAGGAGCGTCGGACGGGTTCAAGACGGGTATTTCGACCTAGGGGCTTCGTTGCGGGCGAGGCTCTCTGTTGGGTCTCGTGACTACAGGAAATCATCTGCGTCCAGGAGAAAACAGGATGATCGACCCGTTTGCGAA
This sequence comes from Amorphus coralli DSM 19760, assembly GCF_000374525.1. Taxonomy (GTDB): domain Bacteria; phylum Pseudomonadota; class Alphaproteobacteria; order Rhizobiales; family Amorphaceae; genus Amorphus; species Amorphus coralli. The sequence goes on along the minus strand of NZ_KB894573.1, from coordinate 213,856 downwards.
CTGTCCATCGGATGAGGATACGCGCTCTGTGGGGAAGGAGCGCCGAACAATTTCTGGGCTTGATGTCCTGCTGGAGAGCTGGGTCTACGATGGGATCATCGGCTTCTCGGCAATCCTTCTCGAAGAGCAAGTGTCGAACCTCAGCGATGAGGAGATAGTCGAGCGGCTCTCCGCCGAGCTGCAAGTCGATTCCAACAGGACAATTTCGCGAAAGGGCGATGGTTATGTATTCGTCAACTACGCGTTTGACGTCGGGTAGGCCGAGTGGGCCTTCCAGCGAAGGTCATAAACCCAATGATTGATCTCCTACGAAGCCCTCTTTCTGCCGGTCGCGAGTCGTCTGAGAGCAGGAGGAAGTCCTTCGGTTGAACGTCCTTCTCCGCATTTCAATCCTCCAGTTCCGTCAAACAACATGTCCCGCTGTCCACGGTATCGGCAGCAGGCCAGTCCTCAACCTGGCGCAGCCCGATAGGGGGCGGGAAACGTCGTGCGCCAGTGGTCGGCGATATCGATTCCCCGGCAGAACCAAACGCCCTCGAAGGAGCGCATGTGCTCCAGCAGGCGAATGAGGCCCACGGCGCGCCCCGGCCGGCCGATCAGGCGGTCATGCAGGCCGATCGAGAGAAGCTTCGGCGCCCCTCTCTCGCCTTCGCGATAGAGCAGGTCGAAGGCATCGCGCATGTAGGTGAAGAAGTCGTCGGCCGTCGAAAACCCGCTGTTCTCGTTGAACCGGTTGTCGTTGGTCTCGTAGGAATACGGAATCACCAGGTGCGGGCCGCCTGCTATAGTCAGCCAGTAGGGGAGCTCGTCGGCCAGCGAATCGCGATCGTAGAGAAACCCACCTTCCTCCGCGATCAGCCGCCGGGTGTTTGGGCCGGGCCGACCCGTCATCCAGCCGCGGGGCCGCTCTCCCAGGAGGGTCGTCAGTCCCTCCACCGCAAGCCGGATATGCTCGCGCTCGATCTCTTCCGGCACCTCGACATAGTCGATCCAGCGATAGCCGTGGCTGACCACCTCGTGGCCGTCTCTGACGAAGGCGCGGGCGAGGTCTGGATTCTGTTCCAGCGCGCGCACCACACCCAGTACGCTGATCCGGATCCCGAATTCCCGGAAGATCTCCAGGACGCGCCAGACACCTCGCCGCGACCCGTACTCGAAGACGGATTCCACCAGCGGCACCCGCTTGCCGGGCTTCGTCTCCACGCCGATGTCGTTGAGCATACCTTCCGAGACGGGATCGCCGTTGGCGAGCGTAGCCTCGCCCCCACCCTCCACGTTGAGATTGAAGTTGACCGCAATGCGCGCATTTCCCGGCCAGGCCGGGTCCGGCACCGTCTCGCCGTAGCCGACGAGGTCGCGCTCGGTCATGGGATCAGGGGGCAGAAGGGCCATTGCGATTCACCTTTCAGGCCGGTCGGGCGGTTGCGGGGTCGGCCAGCTCGGCCGTGCAGGGGTCGTAGCAGAAGAACCAGTCGACGTCGGTCGGGCCGTGCATCCAGCTGTTCTCGATTGAGATGCGCTGCACCTCCCCGACCCGCTGAATCCGCGTCGCCTCGTAGGCTCCGAACGCGCTTTTAGGATCGCCGTAGCGGGCGATGCAGCGGGTGAGGATGGCGGCGTCCTCGATGGCCATTGCCCCTCCGGCGGCCATGTAGGGCCGCATCGCGTGGCAGGCGTCGCCGAGCAGTGCGATCCGGCGATCGCTCCATCGGTCGTTGCGCGGCCGATCGCAGATCGGCCAGATTGTGACGTTGGAGGCCTTCTCGATCACGCTGACGAGATCGGCGTGAAAGTGGCCGAAAGTCTCCAGGAAATCGTCCCGGCTGCCCTCCACCACACCCTGCTCGACGTCCCAGCCGGGAGCCGGCGTGGCCCCCATGACGTAGACCTCGTCGCGGCGCTTGGTCATGTAATAGGTCAGGATGTGGCGATCGGGGCCCCACCACTTGGTGCAGTCGCGGATGGCCAGCCGGTCCATCTGCGCGCTCGGAAACACCGCGCGTGGGGCGATCCGGCCGGTGTAGCGCGGCTCCTCGCTGCCGAGAATCGTTTCGCGGACCCGCGAGCGAATCCCGTCGGCGCCGATGACGATGTCGGCCTCCGCCGTCGCGCCGTTGGCGAAGCGAAGTAGCAGTGTCTCGCCGCGGTCCTCTATCCCTTCCAGCTGGTGCGCGAACCGCAGCGTTCCGGGCTGCAGCGGCTGCTGCAGGACATCGTGCAGGTCGGCGCGATGGACGTTGAGGTAGGGGGCTCCGTATCGCTCTTCCGACGCCTCGTCGAACAGGATCTCGTACAGCGTCTCGCCGCTGTCCCACTGCCGGCTGACATAGGCATCGGGCTTGATGCCGCGGGCGACGAGCCCCGCCTCCAGTCCCAGACGCTGCAGCACCTTTACCGGATTGGCGCTGAGGATGATCCCGGCTCCGATCCGCGAGAAGGCGTCCGACTGCTCGTAGAGCGTGACGGTGAACCCCTGTTCCTGGAGCAGGCCGGCGAGTGTCAGGCCGCCGAGCCCTGCGCCAACGACAGCGATTCTGGTTCCGAGATCCATTCCTTGCCCTTCCGAAATCGACAGGCGTGCACAGCGGCACGCAACCGCCGTCTCCCGTCCGGTGGACCGGGCGGGCGCTTGAATGCATATCGTTCGATAGCGAATAAAACAACGGTATTCGCGGCGGGTGAAGAGTGTCAAGTGAGCACCAATCAGGCTGCAACCAGCAGGCAAGAGGGGTGCGTGATGCCTTGTATTGCAACAGTATGCTGCACGAATAGGCGGAAAACCAACCGGCCTGCCCATCATTTGGCGCCTGGCCGCGTTGACCGGCTCGCACCGCACACATACGCTCTTTTCATTCGATATCGAACGATATGAAAGCGGCGTGTCTGGGCTCGGGAAAGACGAAGCCTCCGGGTGCGCCTCGAAATCGCCCGTCCGGTCAGACCAGCCGGATCCAATGCCGGATGCGACCCGCGACCGAAGCGGCCCACAACAGTCGAGGTACACGATGAAGATGCTGAGATATGCGGCACTGGCCGCGTGATGATCGGCGGTGCCCACTCCACGGTGCAGGCGGAAGAGGTGAACTTCATCACCGACTTCGGCTTCAACGGCCGGCACGCCTACTACTATGTCGCGCTGGATAAAGGCTACTACGAGAACGAAGGCCTCGACGTCAGCATCCTGCGTGGCGAGGGCTCCGTGGACGCCATCAAGAAGGTCGGCGCCGGGGCGGCCGACATCGGCTTCGCCGACACCGGCTCGCTGGTCCTCGCGCGCGGAAACGACGGCGTTCCGGTGAAGCTCGCTGCGATCGTCTATGCTTCTCCGCCCCAGGCGCTGTACGCTCTCGCCGACAGCGGCATCACCGAACCCAAGGACCTCGAGGGCAAGACCATCGCGGATACCGCGTCGAGTTCCATTCGCGTGCTCTTCCCGGCCTACGCAAAGGCCGCCGGCATCGACGCGGACAAGGTTGAATGGGTGGCGGCGGAAAGCGCCTCGCTGCCCACCCTGCTGGCCACCGGCCGTGCTGACGCCATCGGCCAGTTCATCGTCGGCGAGCCGCTTCTTGCCAAGGCGGCTGCGCCGAACGATCTGAGCCGCCTCGCCTACAAGGACGTGCTCGACTATTACGGCAACGGCATCATCGCCAGCGACGAGACCATCGAGACCAACCCGGGAATGGTGAAGGCCTTCATCCGCGCCACGATCAAGGGCATGGAGGACGCTTTTGCCGATCCCGAAGAGGCTGCGGAGATCCTTGCCAAGTACCAGAAGCAGATCGCCCCGGAAGTCGGCAAGGGCGAGACGGAGGCCGTCGCCGAACTTGCTCAGGTTCCAGGGATGAGGCTCGGCGAGATCGACCCGGTGCGCGTGGAGAACACGGTTGAGGTCATCTCGGAGAACTTCCAGCTCAACACCGAGGTCGACCCGAAGGACGTCTACGCGCCGGGCTTCGTCGAGTGATCATCGGGTTCGCTGCACACGGGGACATGCCCCGCCTGTCGCCCCGGCCATGGGCCGGGGCGATGTCTGTTCTGCCACGGAAAGTGCGCCGGCCATGATCGAGCTGCAAGGTGTCGCGAAGACCTATAGCGGTCGCGACGGCGAGCCCGTTCACGCGCTCGGGCCGATCGACTTCACGATCGAGAGAGGCAGTTTCGTGTCGGTGGTCGGCCCGTCGGGCTGTGGCAAGTCCACCCTGCTGCGATTGATTGCGGGGCTGGAGAGCCCGTCCGCCGGGACCATGACGCGGAGCGGAGCGCCGCTTGAAGGACCGTCCCGAGATGTCGGCATCGTCTTCCAGGACCACGTGCTGTTTCCCTGGGCCAGCGTCCTGGACAACGTGCTGCTCCCCGCGGACGTGTTCGGCATGGACCGGGCCGAGGCGCGCGAGCGGGCCTTCCGGCTCCTGGAACTCACCGGCCTCGCCGACTTCGCCCATCACATGCCGCAGATGCTGTCGGGCGGGATGAAGCAGCGGGCGGCCTTCTGCCGGGCCATGCTGTCGGATCCCCAGCTCCTGCTGCTCGACGAGCCCTTCGGCGCTCTCGATGCCCTGACGCGGGAGGAGCTCTCCCTCGAGCTCTCCAGGCTCTGGCAGGAGCTGGCGCGCACCGCCCTGCTCATCACGCACGATATCGAAGAAGCCGTCCTTCTCGGTGACCGAGTGGTCGTCATGTCGGCACGACCCGGGGTGATCCGCGCGGACATTCCCGTGGACCTGCCCCGGCCCCGCACAATCGAGACGGAAAATCATCCACGCTTCCATGAAATCATGCAGACGGTGAGAGCCATGTTCTTTGGCCCGGGTCGGCGATGACGGCGCGCACCCTGTCCACCCTGGTCGATCGGGCGACCACCCCAATCATCTACATCCTGGTGCTGGCGGCCTGGGAGCTCGGCGTGCGCGTCTTTCAGGTCCCGACCTGGATCCTGCCGGCACCGACGGAGATCTGGAGCGCGGCCGTGCTGTGGGCGCCCGAGCTCTTCTTCAACAGCCTGGTCACGCTGCGCGAGACAGTGTTCGGATTCGCGCTCGCCCTCGCCTTGTCGCTGCCGCTTGCCGTGACGATCGCCTTCAGCGCCCGGGCCCGGCGCGTGATCTATCCGATCGTGCTGGCGCTCCAGTCGGTGCCGAAGGTGGCGATCGCTCCTCTGGTCACGCTTTGGTTCGGCATCAACGAGTGGCCGAAGATCGTCATTGTCGTGCTGGTCTGCTTCTTCCCGATCCTGGTCAACATGGTGACCGGCCTGGAATCTGCGCCCAGGGGAATGCTCGATCTGATGCGATCCATGCGCGCCTCGGAGATGACGATCTTCCGTCGCCTTCGGATGCCCTCCGCCCTCCCGCACCTGTTCACCGGCTGCAAGGTCGCGATCACCTTCGCCGTCATCGGTGCCGTGATCGGAGAGTTCGTCGCGGCTCAGGAGGGGCTGGGCTATCTGATCCTCATGTCCACCTCCCAGTCTCAGACGCCTCTTGCCTTTGCGGCGATCATTCTGCTCACCCTGATCAGCATCGTGCTATTCGGCGCAATCGAACTGGTGGAACGCCGGGTTGTCCGCTGGACACCTTGAAGAGGTCGGCTGGTCGAATGCGGCGTGGGCTGGAAAGCAGAAGGAGCGGAGATGGCACCCAGAGACCGCCCGCGCCGCAGCGCGGATGCAGCAGCCGCACGCAAGCCGCGTCGTCGCACGGCCGACAACCGGGCTGCGTGCGAGCAGGTCGATGAGATCTTCCGCCAATGGCAGACCGAACGGCCCGACATCGACCCGACGCCGGTTCGCATTTACGGGCTGATCGGCCAGATCCACCTGCAGGCAACGGGGTTCATCGACGATGTTCTGGCTCCTTACGGACTGGTGCGCGGCACCTATGACGTCCTGACCGCGCTGCGGCGGGTCGGCGCTCCCTACTGCCTCACGCCGAAGGAGCTGTCCGGCCACCTCCTTCTGAGCGGGGCGGGCCTCACCAGCCGTCTCAACAAGCTCGAGGACCTGCACCTCATCGCCCGTCTGCCGGAGCCTTCGGACCGGCGCACTGTTCGCATCCAGCTGACGGCCGCCGGCGAGGATGTCATCAACAAGGTCATCCCGGTCGTTTTCGCAGCCCAGGCCAGCCGCCTGGAGCCGCTGGGCGAAGAAGGCCGGCAGCGGCTCCTGGAACAGCTGACCGAGTTCGCGGACGCCATCGCCCTGCTCGGCGCGGGGGCGCAGCCCGCCCGGAACGGCGCCGGCCCGGACTGAGCCACCCCGTTTCGGAGCGAAAACAGGAAGCGCGACATGACCGTCCTTTCACGGATCTCTGACTTCACCGACGAACTCGTTGCCATTCGCCACGACCTGCACGCCCATCCCGAAATCGGCTTTGAGGAGACCCGCACCGCAGCCATCGTCGCCGAGAGGCTGGCCTCCTGGGGCATCAAGACTCACACCGGCATCGGTGGCACCGGGGTGGTCGGAGTTCTTCAGGGCCGTCATCCCGGCGATCGCCGCGTCGGTTTGCGCGCCGACATGGATGCCCTGCCCATGGACGAGCAAACCAACCTGCCGTTCCGCTCTCAGAACCCCGGCCGGTTTCACGGCTGCGGTCATGATGGCCACACCACGATGCTGTTGGGCGCGGCGCGCTACCTGGCGGAGACGCGAGACTTCACGGGTACCGCCATCTTCATCTTCCAGCCGGCCGAGGAGGGGCTCGGAGGCGCGCGTGCGATGATCGCCGAGGGTCTTTTCGAGCGCTTCCCGTGCGACGAGATCTATGGCCTCCATAACGCACCGAACCTTGCGCCTGGCCAGGTCTCCGTCTTCCCGGGAAAGGCAATGGCCGGCGCGTTTTTCTTCGACATCCGGATCCACGCCCGAGGCAGCCATGCCGCTCGCCCCCAGGACGCGAAGGATCCCATCGTCGTTGCAACGGCTCTGGCGCAGAGCCTGCAGAGCATCGTCAGCCGCAACGTCGACCCGCTGAAGGCCGCCGTCCTTTCGATCACCAAGATCGTTGCCGGAACCGCCTACAACGTCATTCCGGAGGAGGCGGTGCTCGGCGGCACGATCCGCTTCTTCGACGACGACATGGGCGCGTTGATGCGGACCCGGCTGGTCGGCATCTGCGAGGGGTTCGCCCAAAGTTTCGATGTCCGGATCGAGGCAGACGTGAGGGATGTGTTCACGGTACTGGAAAACCATCCCGACGAGACCGACGCCCTAACCGCGGCCGTTGGTGACGTGGTCGGAACGGAGGGCGTGGAGACCGGATCGCGGCCGTTCATGGGCAGCGAAGACTTCGCCGACATGCTGCGGATCGTGCCGGGCTCCTATTGCTGGGTCGGCCACGCAGGAGATATGCCGCTGCACAATCCAGGCTTTGTGCTCGACGATGGCATCCTGCCCGTCGGCGCCTCGATCTACGCTCGGCTCATCGAGCGTCGCCTCGCCGGCTAGAGACGCTGTACTTTTCGTGAGAACTCCCCATCCGCGCACGTCGCAGGCCCATGTTGAGGGCCAAACTCAATCAGTCTCTTGAGGATCGGCGCGCATCCTCAATCATGGGCGCTCCGCTTCAGTAGGAGGCTTCTGGAGATATCGCGTCTGTTGTTCTGGTATTAGGGCGAAGTGTGGGCTGTGATCGATCCGCACTTGCTGATGAACCAGCCTAGAGAGCGTAGGCGATACCGACGAGTGACCTCGGGAACCATCCACAAGCTTACATGCAGGGCAGTTGGGAGGGGTATTGCGCCGAATATTGCCCCGACACGATAGTTTACACTCGCTGGACTCGGTAGGTCCTAGGGTTATTTGAACCCGCATCTTGGCGGGCTCCAATGGAACCCACAACCTCTTCTCCTGCATGCTCGGCCATCTGGCTTCGGGGGGGATATCCGGGAGCTCAAGGTCCGCTTTGAAAGCGAACAATTCGGACACCTTCAAGATTGGCTTGACACCGAGCACGCTGTCGGCGCCGTCCTCTACGCGATGAAGCTCTCGCAGTGGACCCGCGAAAAGCACTTCCATCGCGTGATGATGGAGGAACTGGAGCGCGATCCGGAGCGCTACATCCAGCAGCTTTCCGAGAAAGCCTGGGCGATGGCCGAGAAGAACAAGGGCATCAGCTTCGAGGGCCGGGATATGCTGGAGCACATCACCGAGGCGGCCTCTGATCCCAGCGCCATCATCTACTGCAACCCGCCGTTCTGGTCCGGCGGCTACGAAAAGATGTTCCAGGCCGTCGGCACGTCGATCCTCTGGAAGGATCCCAAGGTGCCGTACTTCGAGGTCAAGACGCATCTCGACACCCTCTACGAGACCATGATGGGGTCCGAGGCGCTGAGCCTGCTCTACCGCTACGCTGACAACGGATCGGGCATCCACCCGCTGCTCGAGGGCAAGTCCGTCTTCGGCAATCAGGCCGGGGGGCGGGACGAGTTCGTCTGTGCCAACCGGCCGCCCGAGCTGGAGATGGTCGTCCAACACCGCAGCGACACCGAGGTCGCGCCGATGGGCGCACCCATGCTGCCGCCGGACTACGAGATCACCGAGGACAGCCGGGCGGCGATCCAGCCCATCACCCGGGGGCAGGCGTTCTACTACCGCGATCTCTGGGCCCACAAGCTGGGGACCACCCGCTCCGAATGGTACTTCGTGGTCCTGATCGACGGCTACGTCCTGGGCGTCTTCGGGATGATGTTCAACCGGGTCATCACCGGGCAGAACGGCGAGGTGTTCGAGGTCTTCGGCTTCAACTGCCCGTCCGACCGCTACCCGCGCCTCAACCGGCTCCTGATGCGCGTCATCACCTGCCGGGACGCTGCGGCCTACTACCAGAGCCTCATCCCGTCGGCCCTGCTCGAGGTCGACTACTTCAAAACGGCCTGCATCGCGGACGTGCCTGACGTGAAGGCCAACCGGGGCATCCTCAAGCGTCTCTGGTCCAAGCCGCGCCCGGACGGCCGGCACCACATCATGTACGGCACGCCCTTCCACGACGTCTCCTACCAGGGGGCGATCCGGAAGTGGCTGGACGACCTGAAGCGCCAGCAGAAGGCCACCGGCCGTTGGTTCGGCTACGGGCCTGATCCGAACGCACCGGCCGAGCCGGCTGAAGCCCAGCCGGTCGAGGGCAAGGCCGAGGAATGAGCCGTGCAGGGCTCTCCCGAGCCCAGGCGGACGCCCTGCGCCGCTGCCGCAAGCGTGGCGGCTTCCGGCCCGTCAGCCTGCTCAACGCACGCAACGCCGTCCTGATGCGCGACCTGGGGCCCTGGTGGCGGCACATCCCGCTGCTGGGGCTGATCTGGGCGGTGCAGTTCAATCAGTTCTACCGGCGACGGCTGATCTGCGCCTCCGGCGGCGTCTACACGCGCCATCTGACGCTGACCGAGCGCGGGCGACAGGCGCTGGACGAATACGAGGCTGGCTGATCCGCCTTCCGTCACCGACCACCGGTTGTGGCGGCTTGGCCGAAGGGTCTCTCAGCCTCGGGAAATAACCAATCAGCGGTTGAACCGGCCGCCACAGGCGGTCATCCGGCCCATCGAACGGGGCGTCACACGACCCTGCGCACCGCGCCGGGCGAACGAGACCCTGCGCACTGCGCGGGGCGAAGGAGACTGGACTATGCTGATCCCTGCCCAGCAGCCGCTGACCATGAGCAGCCGGGAGATCGCCGAGCTCTGCGAGACGCGGCATAACCAGGTCGTCGAAACCATCCGCCGTTTGATGGCTGCAGGAGTTTTACGGGAGAGCCGTAAAACTACGCGGCGCGTCCAGCCGGAGGGCGGCGGGCGTCCGATGGACGTCTACGACCTCACGAAACGCGACACGCTGGTTGTGGTCTCGGGCTACAGGGACGACCTGCGGGCGCGCATCATCGATCGCTGGATGGAGCTGGAGAGCCGGCCGGCGGTCGACCTGGACAACCCGGCCCAGCTCCGGGCGCTCCTGCTCGACTACTCCGACAAGATGATCGCCCTCGAGGCGGACCTGCAGGCGGCGCTGCCGAAGGTCGAGGCCTACGAGCACTGAGCCGGGCCGATGGCACCCTCTGCATCACCGACGCGGCCAAGACGCTGGGCCTGCGGCCGAAGGATTTCTTCGCCTGGCTGAAGGCCGAGCGCTGGATCTACCGGCGCCCTGGCTGCCGGCACTGGATCGCCTACCAGAACCGCGTCCAGCGGGGCTACCTCGACCACCGGCGACCGCTTGATCGCGGACAACGCGGCGCCAATCCGCGGCAATTAGGTGGCGCGCACGCGCGCCTGCAATACCGACTCGGCTGGTGTCGCGTTCGCTTGGATGGCCGGAGCCAACGAAAGCCCATTCTATTCGGGCAAGTACCCGATCATGGAGGCGAAGTGGGACGCGATGATCGAAGTCGCCGCCGAGCTCTGCCGCACCTACAACATCGAGCCGACGCTAGAGACGGTCCTCTCCCACGCGTAGGTCGAGGGGAACCTCACCATCTGGCCGCGCGGCAAGTGGGACTACACCCGGCTGTCCTTCGAGCTGTCGGCGAGAGGCGCTCGCGAAATCGGAGACCGCGCTAGAACGGACATCAAAGCCCGCCTGGAGGCGGGGTTTGCACCTGTGGAGTTGGAGAGCCCCATGGTGGAGATCGCGCTGAGGCCGGCTTGATGTCCCTTTACGGCACTACGACTGCGCCGCGGTCGAACTTCCGCCGGTCGCCGATGGGCGAGATCATAGATGTGGCCTCCCTCAAGGCATCCCGCTGACGATCCTCCACACCGACCGTGGTTGGTATCAGGTGCGCACGCCGGCCGGGTCTCCGCCCGCTACGTCCCGCTCGACTGAGCGCGCTCACTCCTTCTCGATTCCCGGCTTCACCTTCAAGCGCTTCGCGGCAAATTGGGATCGGCAGACCCTCATCGAATTTGCCCGTGCATTCAGGGGGGGCGAGATGACCCCAAAAACAGTTCGTTGTGTCTGATGGCTTCCTCGGCCGGGCCTTCATCATGGGTTTCCTGCTGATGCTTCTCTTGAGGCCGGCGCAGCGCATCATGGACGACCTCACCACGCCCCAGCCCTAGTTCGACGTCGAGATTGCGGCGCCAGACCACCTGGAGGGCGAGGATCCGATGGTCAAGTACACCCGGACCATCAATCGGCCCGTCTACGGGATCTGGGCTGTGACGGTGTCGTCTCGGCAGCCGGGTCAGCGTTTCACCTATCACTGCTCCGGCAGCGACTATGCCCCGTATAGCCCGGCGAACCGAGGCACGATCTCGATGCCTTTTGACGAGTTCGTCGGCAAGGACTGCGAAATGCCGGCAGGCGAGTACCGGGTCTGCGCCAACTACGATCTGCGCGACCGGCGGCAGAACAGCCGCTTCTTCGGGCCGTTCTGCACGGAGTTCAAGGTCAGGGATCGAGAGGCTGAAACGGCACTTCTGATGCCGGATAATTTTCTGAACTATCCGAAAAGCCTTTTGAAATCAAAGGCCCCAAAACCGTGAACGTCACGAGAACAGTTCAGAAAATCCCTTGAAAACACTTGGCTGACATCGGATTTGCAGTCCGCTGCGTAACCACTCCGCCACGTCGCCAAGCGGATGCGAGAGGTATTTCGGATCAGGAGCCCGCGCAAGGCCTAAGCGCGGCCGTCCTCGTTTTTTTGGGTATCCGCCTGCATTGTCCGCTGCTTGCTTGACTCGCTGCGGGGTGCAGACGATGCTCCCGGCCGACGGTGCCCGCAAGGGCTCAATAGGGAACACGGTGAGGCGGAACGCGCCAACTCCGTGGCTGCCCCCGCAACTGTGAGCGGCGAGTTCTCCGCGCGAAGGCCACTGGAGCCCCTGGCTCTGGGAAGGCGGCGGACGAACGAGGACCCGCGAGTCAGGAGACCTGCCGTCATCCGTGGTCACGCGCGGTCGCATCGGGCGGGGTGTCTCGATGGGTACGGTTGCCGGGTTCCTCGCCCGGCACGGCCTCGATCGCGGTGACGTGCCATTCGGCCGTGTGCCGCACGAGGTTTTCCATGTCGTCTTTCCCCAACTGCCCTGCCGGGCGGCGAAGCCTGTTTCGCCGCGCCTCTGTCCTTGCGGCCGCTGTTTCGCCGCTGGTGCTGTCAACCGCCGCCTTCGCCCAGGACGCTGATCTCGGCGATGCGGCGGTGATCGCCCTGCCGGAAATCTCGGTCACGGCCAATCTCGCGCCCACCGCGCTCGACAAGGTCGGTAGCGCGATCACGGTCATCACCGGCGAGGAGCTGCGCGAGCAGGAGACACGCTTCGTGTCGGATGCGCTGCGGCAGGTGCCGGGCGTGTCCGTCTACCGCACGGGCCCCGCCGGGCAGCTCACCCAGGTGCGGATCCGCGGTGCGGAAGGCAACCAGACCAAGGTCTACATCGATGGCATTCCGGTGAACGACCCGGCCTTCGGCTCGGAATTCGACTTCTCCAGCCTGCTGGCCGACGACATCGAACGCATCGAGGTCCTGCGTGGACCGCAGAGCGCCCTCTACGGCTCCGATGCGGTGGGCGGCGTGATCAACATCGTTACCCGGACGGGCGAGCCCGGTACCCAGGTCGGCGGGCGACTGGAAGGCGGCTCCTTCGGTACCGTCAACGGCAGCGCCTCGGTCAGCGGCGGCAACGCCTACGGCAACTTCATCGCCAGTGCCATGGGCTTCAAGACCGATGGCGTCTCGGTTGCCAGCGAAAACCTCGGCAACACCGAGAAGGACAGCTATCGCAACGGAACGGTATTCGCGAAGGGAAGCGTGGCGCCGAATGAGTACATCGATGTCTCCGGCGTGGTGCGCTACACGGGCACCCGCACCGACCTCGACAGCGAGGCCTACCTTCCGGCCTACGGCCATACCGGGCCGATCGACTCGCTCCAGGACGCCGTCGGCGAGGATCTTTACAGCCGACTTCAGGCCCGCCTCAGCCTGTTCGACCATCACTGGGAACAGACGGCCGGCATCTCCTACACGGACCAGAAGACCAAGTATCGCGATCTCGATCCGACCGTGGTGACGAGCATCTACCAGGGCAAGAAGCGCCGGCTGGACTACCAATCGACCTTCTTCTTCGAGACGCCGAACGTCGCGGACGCCGAGCACACGCTCACGGTCGCCGTGCAAGACGAGGAGGACATGGTCACCTCCGACAGCATCTATTCCAGCTTCGATCGGTCCATTCACACCACCGGGCTGGTCGGCGAGTACCAGCTTGGCCTGTTCGATGCGCTGACGGTCACCGGCAGCGTGCGCCAAGACTTCAACGAGATCTTCGAGGACTCCACAACGGTGCGTGCCACCGCGGCCTACCGGATCGAGCAGACCGGGACAAAGCTGCGCGGCTCCTACGGCACCGGCGTGAAAAATCCGAGCACGTTCGAGCTCTACGGCTACACCAACACCTACCGCGGTAATCCGGACCTGAAGCCGGAAGAAGCAACAGGCTGGGACGTCGGTGTCGACCAGACGCTCTTCGGCGGCATGGCAACGGCCGACGTCACATACTTCAACCAGCGCATCACGGATCTCATCACCGGATCCGGCCAGACCTCCGTCAACATGCCGGGCACCTCCAAGGTCGACGGCGTGGAGGTGGGCCTGTCGGTGACGCCCATTGATCCCCTGACGGTGCGGGCGTCCTACACCTATACCGACGGCCGCGATTCCACCGGGGCGGAGCTGATCCGCCGGCCGCGCAACGTCGCCAGTGTGGACATCAACTACCGCTTCCTGGACGACCGGGCGAACGTCAACCTCGGCATCGACTACAACGGTGCGCAAAAGGACTGGGTCTACAACGCATTCTACACCCAGAGGACGGTGATCGATCTCGATGCCTACACCCTGGTCAACCTTGCCGCGTCCTACGATGTGACGGAGACCGCGCAGATCTACGGGCGCGTGAACAACCTTCTCAACGAGGACTATTATGAGGTGTGGGGCTACGGCACGGAGGGAATCAGCGCCTATGCCGGCGTCAAGCTGACCTTCTGATGACCCGACGGGCACCGACACGGGCGGCGATCTACGGCGTGACCGTCCTTGCCGCACTGGCGACAGGCGCAGGGGCGCCACGCACGGCCTCCGCCGAGCCGCCGTCGCGGGTGGTGTCCCTCAATCTCTGCGCCGACGAACTGCTGCTCCGGCTCGCGCGGCCGGAGCAGATCGCCTCCGTCACCTTCCTTTCCCGCGATCCGAAGCAGTCGACCGTGGCGGATCTGGCCCGGGATCATCCGGTCAACTACGGGCGGGCGGAGGATGTCCTGCGCTTCGATCCGGACCTCGTGGTCGCCGGTCGCTACACCACCCGGACCACGGTGGATTTCCTGCGCCGGAATGGCGAGACGCTCCTGGAGCTCGACGCCCCGGCGACACTGCCGCAGGTGGAGGAGCAGATCCGCAGGCTCGGCGAGGCGCTCGGCGAGCCGGACCGGGCCCAGGCGCTTGCCGATGAAATCGCGGCCGCGTTCGCGGAAGGCGACCCGATCGACGACGTTGCGAGGCCGACGGCAGTGGTTTTTGCGCCGAACGGCTTCACCGTTGGCGCGGGCTCGCTGGTGGACACCATCATCAACGCGGCGGGCCTCAGGAATCTGGGGGCTGAGCAGGATCTCGGCAGCTACCGGCACCTTCCGCTGGAGCGGCTGCTCGCGCTTGCACCCGATGTTCTGATCCTCGCGGCTACCGAAAGCGCGCCGGCGCGGGCCTACGAGGTGCTGCATCACCCGATTCTGAGTCGGCTGCCGAGCCAACCGGTCATCGTCCGCCTGTCGCCGCGGCTGTGGACGTGCGCGGGCCCGGAAATTGCGAGGGCCCTGTCGATCCTGAGAGGCGCCGCTGCAGAGGCGCGGGAGCGCGAGACGTGAGCGCGCGGATGGTTTCCCATGGCGGCCTCCTGATGCTTCTGGCGACGCTTACGGCGGCGCTCTTCGCGGCCTCACTGGCCGTCGGTTATGCGCCGCTGGATCTCGGTGCGGCGACAGGAGACGCGTTCCGTGGTGAGGAAACGGTGCAGGCGCTGGTTTTCGTCGAGCTTCGGCTGCCGCGCGCCATCCTGGGGCTGCTGGTCGGGTTCACGCTCGGGCTCGCCGGCGCAGTGATGCAGGGCTTCCTGCGTAATCCGCTGGCGGAACCGGGCGTGGTGGGGGTTTCCGGCGGCGCGGCGTTCGGGGCCGTGCTCGTGTTCTATTCCGGCCTGGCGGCGCTTTCGCCCCTGATCCTGCCTGCCGGCGGCATCCTGGCGGCGCTTCTCGTCGGTGCGCTGCTTTTCGCCGTTGCGGGCAGGGGCATGAGCACGACGACGCTGATCCTCGCGGGCGTAGCCATCAACAGCCTCGCCGGCGCCCTGATCTCGCTGACCCTGAATCTCGCGCCGAACCCCTACGCGGCGATGGAGATCATGTTCTGGCTGATGGGGTCGCTCGCCGACCGCAGCTTCTCGCATGTCTGGGTTGCACTGGGTCCGATGGTCGTCGGCTGGGTCATGCTCCTGTCCACGGCGCGGGCGCTGGACGCCCTGTCGCTGGGCGAGGCCACCGCCCGCACGCTGGGTTTCGACCTGCGTCGTGTCCGCGCCATGGTGGTCGGCGGTGTGGCGCTCTCTGTGGGGGCGGCGACGGCGGTCGCCGGCGTCATCGGCTTCGTCGGGCTGATCGTGCCGCATCTGGTCCGGCCCCTCGTGGGCCATCGGCCAGGGCGGCTGCTGATCGCCAGCGGGCTGAGCGGAGCATCGCTGACGCTTGCTGCAGATGTTGCCGTGCGGCTGATCCCGACCCGGCCGGAGCTGCAACTCGGCGTCGTGACGGCCATCATCGGCGCGCCGTTCCTGTTCTCGCTTGTCTGGCGCTACCGGAGGGTCGAGCGATGAGGATCGAGGGAACGGGCCTCACGGTCCGCATCGGTGCGACGTCGATCCTTTCGGGGGTCGATGTCGCAGCCGAGCCTGGCGAACTCGTCGGCCTGATCGGACCGAACGGGGCCGGCAAGTCGACGCTCCTCTCCGTGCTGGCCCGGCTGCGCACGCCCCAAGCCGGAACACTCGCCTACGACGGGGCGCCAGCCGCGCGGATGGATGGCCGCGCGCTGGCCCGCCGGCTTGCCATGCTCGCCCAGTCCGGCGGGGTCGAGTGGCCGCTGACGGTGGACCGGGTGGTCGCCATCGGCCGGCTCCCCCATGCCGGCCGCTTCGCCGCCTCCGACCCGGAGCACGACCGAGAGGCGATCCAGCGCGCGATGCATGCCGCAAACGTCGAGGCGCTGGCGGGCCGGACCGTGGACACGCTGTCGGGCGGTGAGCGCACCCGGGTGCTGCTTGCCCGCGCGCTGGCGGTCGAGGCGGAGATGCTGCTGGCCGACGAACCCATCGCGGCGCTGGACCCCTATCACCAGATCGAGGTGATGGAGCTGCTGGCCGCGGTCGTCAGGCGGGGCGGGGGCGTCGTCGTCGTGCTGCACGACCTGTCGCTGGCGGCGCGCTTCTGCGACCGGCTGGTGCTTCTCGACCGCGGCCGCGTGGTGGCAGACGCAACGCCGGAACAGGTGCTGACGGAGGACAGGATTGCCGCCGTCTACGGCGTCTCGGTGGAACTGGGCAGCCGTGATGGTGCGCGGTTCGTTGTGCCGTGGACACGCCTGCGAAAAGCCGACGGAGAGGGATGAGGATGAGTGAGCTCGATACGCGCGTTGAACCGGAAGCTTTCCTGCGCGGGATGCTGCGTGACCCCAGGGCCGGCTGGAACTTCGGCACCTTCGGGGCCATCGCGGAGTTTCTTTACGACGCGGATGAGGCTGTCGACTTTTCGGATGCTTCCTCCATCTCCACGCGGCGGGGTGCCATCCGCATCGAATCCGGCACGACCGTGCGGCTGGTGGCCTTCGAAACGCCGGCGAAGAACCCAGGCAGCTGGAATCACGCCGTTGCGCTGTGCCTGCCGGAGGCGGAGTGCGCCATGAACCAGCGGACGGTCTTGACCGAGCTTGGTCCCGACGAGAGCGCTGTCGATCCACGAGATCGGGAAGCGATCCTGTTCGACATGGGGCTGGGGACGCTGCAGGCCGATATCTGCGTGCGCAGCGCAGACCCGGCTGTGATCGCCCGCCTGCGCGCTGGCTGCGGCCGGTCGCTTGCAGAGCCGGGCAACACGCTGATGCAGGAGATGCCGCAGCTGTCGCCGAACCGGGTTTTCGTCACGAAACTCGGTCGAGCCGAGGTCCGGCAGCGCGTTCCCCGACCCGACGAGCGCAGCCCGGAAGGTCCACACACTCACGTTCTGCCGCAACTCCTCAGAACCGGCCGCACCCACGCCGCCAACGATCCGATCCCGGACGGTTGGGTGCCCTGCGGTCATTTGCATCCCGCGCACCCGCTGAAGGATCACTACGGCCGTACCTGGCCGTTCGACGCAGCGGCCCATGCGGCGTTCCAGGACATGCTGGCCACGTTCGGGCTGCCGGGGCTGGTCGCGGCCAAGCGGGAGA
Source organism: Amorphus coralli DSM 19760 (assembly GCF_000374525.1). GTDB lineage: Bacteria > Pseudomonadota > Alphaproteobacteria > Rhizobiales > Amorphaceae > Amorphus > Amorphus coralli. The sequence continues at coordinate 196,400 of NZ_KB894573.1, read as the reverse complement.
CTTGGGAGGCCCTGGCTGCCGGTGCTGATGAGGGGGATCTTCCTGAGCGCTCCAGCCGGGAGGAGCGCGCAGCGTCACGGGTGGCCGTCGCCCAGTATCAGTCCCTGCGGGAGCAGGGAGCCGCCTGATCAGGCCGGTGGAGATCTGGCGTCTCGAGTTCGATCAATCCGGGCCCCGCGGACCGGCACTAGTCCGACAGGGCTTCAAGGACCCGGCAGTCGGCGACGCGACCGCCGCGGCACTGGTCGAGGATACTGGAGAGTTCGGCCTCCAGCCTCTGTAGCGACCGGATCCGGTCTCTAACGTCGGCCAGCTGGGCGGAGCAGAGCCGATCCGCCGCCGCGCAGTCGCGGTTTGGGTGGTCGGACAGGTCGAGAAGCGCGCGGATGGCGTCGAGGGGGAAGCCCAGTTCACGGCCGTGCCTCACGAAGCGCAGCCGCCGCACGTCATCCTCCCCATAGGTGCGGTAGCCGGACGCGGCCCGCTGCGGCGGCGGTATCAGCCGGATCCGCTCGTAGTAGCGAATCGTCTCCGCCTTGCAGCCACTCAACCGGGCCAGTTGGCCTATGGAATATCGCTCCGGCATCACTGTTGACCCTGTAGTCACTACAACCCTCATTGTAGGCGGCGGACGATGCAAAGGACAGAGTGATGAGTGCCTCCTGCTGTGCGGCCACGCCGAGCGCACCCGACCCGAAACACCGCCGCATCCTGTGGGTGGTGCTGGCGATCAACGTCGCGGGCTTTCTCGTCGAGATCGTTGCGGGCCTGCAGGCCGGGTCCGCCTCTCTTCAGGCGGACGCGCTCGACTTCCTGGCCGACGCCGGCAATTACGCGATCAGCCTCATGGTGTTCGGAATGGCGCTGCGCTGGCGCGCCCTGGCGGCGCTCGCCAAGGGGGCATCCATGGGCATCTTCGGCCTCTGGGTGGTGGGCAGCACCGGCTGGTACGCCTGGCGTGGCGAGGTGCCGTCGGCTGACCTTATGGGCAGCATCGGCCTGATGGCTCTGGTCCTCAACGTGATCTGCCTGGTCCTGCTCACCGGTTTCCGCAGGGGCGACGCTAACATGCGCTCTGTCTGGGTATGCAGCCGCAACGACGTGATCGGCAACGTCGCGGTGATGCTGGCGGCGCTCGGTGTTTTCGGCACCGGGACCGGGTGGCCGGACATCGGGGTGGCCGCAGTGATGGCGACGCTGGCGCTCTGGGGGGCAGCGCAGGTGATGGGCGACGCGCTGCGTGAGCTTCGCATCGTTCGCGCGGGGGACGCGGAGGCGACGGGCTCGCCCTCGGTCCCGTAGAGGCTGACCTGGCGGTCTGAAGGCTGCCGGCCACGGAAACCCGGCGGCCTGATGGCCGATTTGATGACCGCTCGCGCGCCTACTGGTCCTGCGTCGTCCTGGTGACGGTCACCTCGACCTCCATGCCTGCGAACTGGCCGTCGCCCGCAAACGTGCCGCCCACGGGCTGCGCCTGGTGCGGCGAGCGGGTCGAGGCGACGCGGACCAGTTCGTGGCCCGCGACGATCTCGTTGGTCGGGTCGAATTCCATCCACCCGACACCGGGAATGAACACGTCCGCCCAGGCATGAGTGGCGCCGCCGCCCGTCAGCCCGTCCCCGCCGTCGGCCGCGGGATCGTAGAGGTAGCCGGTCACGAACCGCGTGGCGAAACCCAGGTCGCGCGCGGCCTCCATGAACAGGAAGGCGAAGTCCCGGCAGGTGCCGCTCGCGGTCGAGATGGTCTGGGCTGGCGTCTGAACGCCTTCCTCGTCGCGTCGCCGGTACTCGAAATTGTCGTGAATGGCGCTCGACAGGTGGTCGAGGACCGCCATGGTCGCGTCCGGGATCTCCGGCATTACCTCTTCCAGCCAGCGGGACACGACGGGCCGGTCCTCCGGGCACTGGATCATCAGCAGCGGCGCCAGGTCGATCCGGTCGTCGGCGTCATAGGAGAAGGGGAAAGCGGCGCTGTGCTCCTCGAAGGTGCGAACCGCCTCGTCCAGACCGTAGCGCTCCAGGTGAAGTTCGCTCTCGATCACCAGCGTGTCGGAAGGCTCGGTGAAGGTCAGGAACGCAACGGAATTGCCGAACGTATCGAAACCCCAACGTATCTCCGCCGACGGGCTCACGACGAGGCTGGACTCAAGCAGCCGCATGTCGTGGCCGTCGCGCGGGCGGAGCATGAGGCGGTGCTCGCCGAACGTCACCGGCTTGTCGTAGCGGTAGCGGGTGTGATGGCTGATACGGAGGGTCTGCATGGAAAGAAGGGGCCAATCCTGGCAAGCGGGCCTCGGGGCGAAGCCGCGACGGCGGAACAACGGGTAAGGCCGGAGTTGGTTGCACCCGGTCCATGCGGCAAGTGTGCGATATCGGCTTGATTGACGACAACGCACGCGCGACATAGGTCGCGTCCACCGTCCTTAGCCGAGAATCCGTCAGAACGTGACCCAGGAACCCCGCACGCGCCTACGTCCGTTCGAGGGTCTCGTCGTCCTCGCCACACTCGCGGCCGGCCTCGCCGTTCTTTTTGGCCCGGCCCTGCAGGAGGGATTGCCCCGGGTCAGCGGCGACATTTTCGACGGCCGCATCTTCATCGCCGTCCTTGAACACTGGTACGGGGTGCTGCAGGGGCAGAATCCGCCGCTCTCGCCGCGTTACTTCTACCCCAATGCGTTCACGCTGAGCTACGGCGATGCGCTGCTGGCCGGGGGGCTGATTTACTCTGTGCCGCGTGCGGCGGGCCTCGATCCCTTCGTCAGCCTGGAAGTCACCAATGCCGTCGTCTGCGCGATCGGTTTTGTCGCGACCTACCTGGTCGGTCGGCGGCTGCTCGGGGTGTCCGTGCTGCTGGCGCTGTTCGCAGCGCTGGTTGGACTGTGGTCGAATTCCCTGTCCATTCGTCTCATGCACGCCCAGCTGGTCTTTACGGCCTTCGTGCCCGTTGGCCTGCTGCTGGTTTGGCCGCATTTCCTGAAGCTGACCCGCTCGGGCGGTCGGTCGCCCTCCGGAGGCGGGGCCATCGTTCTCTCCGTGGCGGTGGTCGCCTTCTTCTATCTCTGGGCGATGACGTCCTTTTATTCGCTGTTCGCCTTCGTCCTCCTCATGCTGGTTGTGCTGGTCGCTGCCATCCTTCTCGACAGGGCCCTGTGTGACCGCGTCTGGAAGGCCATCCGACGTCCGTCGCCGGCTCTGATCGTCCTGGTCGCCGGTCTGGCGCTGGCGGCCATCGCCGTTTTCTGGCTCTACAGTCAGTCAGGCCATGGCGGTCACTCCGTGTCGTCCATGAAAGCCGGGACCCGGCTGCCGGCGGAGCTGTTCAATGTCGGCAGCTCCAACTGGGTGTGGGGTGGGGTCATGGACCGGATCATGCGCCCGCTCGGGGGCAACCCGGCCGATCCTTATGGCCTGTCGCCGGTGCTGCTTGTCGCGTTCCTGGCTTCACTGATCTGGCTGCTGCGTCTGTTCCACCGCCGCCACAAGGCGGCCGCGGGACGTGCGACGGAGCCCGACGTGAGCCGGGCGACGTTGGCCTGCGCGCTCGGCATCGGAGCGGTCGTGCTGGCGCTCTTCGCGCTGCGGTTCGGTCCCATGGCGCCATTCCAGCCGGTCTTCGTTGGCGTGCCGGGTGCGTCGGCCATTCGGCTGCCGGTGCGGTTCCTGCTGTTTATCGTGCCCGTCGTCGCCCTGGTGACGGCCTACGCCTTCGATCTCTTCGCGCGGCGGGGCAGGGCGGCCTCCGTCGTGGTCGCCATCGTGGCCCTGGTCATACTCGTCGAGCAGGGCCACAGCGAAAGCGCGCTGCGCACCGACCGCCACGCCGAGCAGGCCTTCCTGGATTCGCTCGGCAAGCCGCCTGCAGAGTGCAGGAGCTTCTATGTCTTCAACCCGCGCATTGGTCCGACGGACAACGACGCGGTCAACCGCTACTACGCGCATGGTGTCGATGCGATGATCATCGGCTCCTACCTCCGCATTCCATCCATCAACGGCATGGCGACTTTCTGGCCGGAGAACTGGAACGTGACCGCGCCCTTCGAGCCGGACTATCTGGACCGCGTCGCTGACTATGCCGAGCGCAAGGGGATCGCCGACGGAATCTGCGGCCTCGACCTGACGGAGCGGCGCTGGGTCATCGGGGCGCCGCAGTGACGCGCCAACGCGCCACGCCCGGTTCGGGGCGTCGCGCGCTTGCCTCCGCGGGGCTGCGCCGCTAAGGCAAGAGGCACAGTTTCAAGACCCGGGACGAGGCTCATGGTCGACTTCGCCACTTTGCGCAGCCGAATGGTCGAAAACCAGCTGCGGACCTACGACGTCACCGATCGGCGGATCCAGGACGCCATGGGCGAGATTCCCCGTGAGGTCTTCCTCCCTGCCAGCCGGCGCTCGCTTGCCTATCTCGACGAGCCGGTGGCTCTGATCGAGCCGCGGCCAGGCGATGGCGGCCGGTTCCTGACCCGTCCCGCCATCTTCGCGAAGATGCTTCAGGAAGCGGAGATCGAGAGCACCGACGTGGTCCTCGTCGTCGGTGCCGGCACGGGCTACCCGTGCGCGGTGGTCGGCCGGCTGGCCGACTCGGTGGTCGGCCTGGAATCGGACGAGGATCTGGGCAATCAGGCCAGCGATCTGCTGACCCGGGTCGGCGTGGAGAACGCGGCCGTGGTCGTCGGCCCGCTCGAGGCCGGCTGGGCGCCGGAGGCCCCCTACGACGTGATCGTCGTCGATGGCGCGGTCGAAACCCCGGTGGACACGCTCACTGCCCAACTCAAGGACGGCGGCCGGCTCGTGGTGATCGAGGGGCGGGGCCTTGCCGCGATGGCGACCGTCTATCGCCGCAGTGGCGATACCGTGGGACGCTGGCCGACCTTCAACGCGGCCGCGGCCGTTCTGCCCGGGTTCGAGAAGCCGGCAGAGTTCGTTTTTTGATATGAATCAAAGGGTTCCCCGAAATCTCCAAGATTTCGGGGCTGTTGCCGATTTGCCGCATTCGCACGGGGAAAGGTCCGGAAGTGCGGCTGGCGGATTTCCGTTCGGAAAAATCGACGCTACACCATCCTCTTAATGGTCCGTTAAACACCATTTCCAGCGGGGCCTTCGTCGCCGCTGAAAAGGGGGCTTTGTTGCGTATTGGATCGTCGAAAGCAGCCGGGCATGTCGCCCCGCTGACGCTCGCCGCGATTGTTCTGACCCTGGGAATGGCCCCGGTGGCCGCCCAGACCATGAAGGACTCGCTGGTCTCCGCCTATTCCACCAACCCGACGCTCAATCAGGCGCGAGCCCAGCTCCGCTCGATCGACGAAGGGGTGCCGATCGCGAAGTCGGGCATCCGCCCGCAGGTGTTCGCGAATCTGTCGGCGTCGTCGCAGTACACGTCCCTCAACGGCGTCTATTCGTCGGTGACGAGCACGAAGTTCAACTCCAGCGGGACCAACAACCCGCTGACGATGGCGATGACCTTCACGCAACCGCTGTTCCTGGGCTTCCAGACCAAGAACTCCGTGGCGCAGGCGGAGGCCGCAGTCCGGGCCCAGCGCGAACTGCTCCGTAACACCGAGCAGTCGGTGCTGCTCGACGCGGCCACCGCGTTCCAGGACGTGATCCAGAACGCCTCCATCGTTTCGCTGCGCAAGAGCGATGTCTCGTTCCTCAACGAACAGGTGAAGGCTTCCAACGACCGGCTTGAGGTCGGAGAGGGCACCCGTACCGACGTCAGCCAGTCCGAAGCGCGCTATGCCGAGGCGCAGTCGGATCTGAACTTCGCCGAGGCGAATCTGGCGTCGGCCCAGGCGACTTACAGGCAGGTGACCGGGCTTGAGGCCCGCAAGCTGGTCGACAACATCAACCTTGCGCCCAAGCTGCCTCCGACGCTCGATCGCTCGCTCGCCATCGGCCAGGACAATCATCCGGCCATCCAGTCGGCGATCCACAATGTCGACGTGGCGCTCTTCAACGTGAAGACGCTCGAAGGCGAGTTCCTGCCGGAAGTGTCGCTCAACGGCCAGGTCGGCCGGACCTACGACACCGGCACGGCCGACTATTCCGATTCCGCCCAGGTGACGCTGAACGTCGATATCCCGATCTATCAGGGCGGCCGCGTTTCGGCCCAGGTGCGCCAGGCGAAGGAAGACCTCGGATACGCGCGCATCCAGGTGGACATCCTCCGCGACCAGGTTCGTCAGGCCATCGTCTCTGCGTGGGCGAACTACAAGGCCGCGGTGGCTTCGATCCAGGCCGCCCGGACGGGTGTGTTCGCGCAGCAGCTCGCCCTGCAGGGCGTGATCGAAGAACAGAAGGTCGGCCAGCGGACCACGCTGGACGTGCTGGACTCCCAGCGCGACCTCGTCAGCGCCCAGGTGACGCTGGTGGAGGCCGAGCGCAATAAGGTCGTTGCGGCCTACGCGCTCCTGTCCGCCACCGGCCAGCTCGGCGTCGATGAGCTCAGCCTGCAAGTGGCGCGCTATCAGCCGAAGCAGCACTACCAGGCCGTCAAGGACAAGTGGTTCGGCCTGCGGACCCCGGACGGGCGCTGATCAGCCGGGCAAGGGCCGCGTAACAGCCGCGGCGCCTCTGGCGCCGCGTGCAACGCTGGGTTTTCCCCTATTCCATCACAGGTAAAGTCGCCGTGCGAGTTCGCCACGCACGCTGCTGCTGGTACCATGGTTAACGGCAGATGATTCGCGGTCTCCGGCTTTCGTCGGTCCTGCTGCGAGGGGATTCGGAGTAGAGCGATGGCTTCGGCGCAGCCGAAATACGACCCGTCGATGGAAGAGCTTCTCGCATCCATCCGGCGCATCATCTCCGAAGATGACGAACAGCCGGGCACGGCAATCCAGGATCCCGCATTCGGTCTTGAAAACGCCTTCGGGACCGAACCGGCCCTCGAGGATGACTTCGGCGGGCTCGACCCGGCGACGCTGCCGGACCTGATCGAGCAGAGCATCCGCGAAGCCTTTCCTTCCGAGGAGCAGTCCGGCACCTGGGGAGAGGCGGAAATGAACGCCTTCTCCGCCGCGCTCACCGCGGACGAGGACGAAGGCGACGATCCGCTCGCCTATTTGCAGGACAACGCACCTGCCGAGTGGGAGGAGCAGCAGGCTGCCGATTCCGTCGACACCCACAGCTTCGAGCCTTTCTCCCGTCCCGAGGGGGCAGCGCCCGAGTCGGCCGATCCTGACCCCACGATCCTCGCCTCGCAGGCGTTCGTCGCGGCGGATGCTCAGGAGATCCGACGGCTCATGTCAGGACGCAGCGAAGAGACGGTCGGAGCAGCCTTCGATGATCTCGCTCGCCGGGTGGAGCAGCCGGTAAGCCGTAGCCTGGAAGACGTCGTCCAGGATTGTCTGCGCCCGATGTTGCAGGACTGGCTGGATCAGAATTTGCCGCCCATCGTGGAACGGATGGTGCAGCAGGAGATCGACCGCGTCGCCCGTCGACGCTAGTTGCCGTGCCGGACCGGGCAGGCTTTCGCCCGGGCAGACATGACGACGGATACGGCCTGCCGGTGGGACGCGCCTTTCGCGTCACGCCTGTCGGCCAGCCCTGCGCCTGACAGGTGCGGTCGAGCGTGCGGCGGGATAGTGCGCAGTGCATCGCCCGCCGGTCTGTGGTGCGTACGGTTTCGCGTATCTTCCTCCCACCAACTCCAAGCCGCGCCGCAAGGCGCGGTTCTTCTGTCGGGGCGTCGCTTTGCCGGGCAAAGAAGCCGATGCGCCCTTCGGCACGCTGCCCATGTTGACGGCACGGTCCGCTATGGGCTTTACGAACGGAACGTTCGGCGAGAACGCCACGCAAACCCCGGATTTGGTTCCCAATGCTCGACAAGACGTATGACGCCGCGGCCGTTGAGCCGCGCATCGCCAATCAATGGGAAGAGGCCGGCGCCTTTCGGGCGGGCGCCGGGGCGAAAGAGGGGGCTGCGCCCTTCACCATCGTGATCCCGCCGCCGAACGTGACCGGCTCGCTGCACATGGGGCACGCGCTGAACAACACGCTGCAGGACGTTCTGGTGCGCTTCGAGCGCATGCGTGGTCGCGACGTGCTGTGGCAGCCGGGCACCGACCATGCCGGCATCGCCACGCAGATGGTGGTGGAGCGGCAGCTCGCCGAGCGCCAGGAACCGGACCGCCGCTCCATGGGCCGCGAGGCCTTTGTCGAGCGCGTCTGGTCGTGGAAGGCGGAATCCGGCGGCACCATCCAGAACCAACTGTTCCGGCTCGGCGCCTCGTGCGACTGGAGCCGCGAGCGCTTCACCATGGACGACGGCCTCTCGGCTGCGGTGCTGGAGGTCTTCGTCAAGCTCCATGCCGACGGGCTGATCTACCGCGACAAGCGGCTGGTAAACTGGGACCCGCGCTTCCTGACCGCGATCTCCGACCTGGAGGTGCAGCAGGTCGAGGTGAAGGGCAACCTCTGGCACTTCCGCTACCCGATCGAGGGTGGCGCGACCTACGAGGCCCCCATCGCCTGGGACGAGGAGACCGGCGAGCCCACCGAGTACGAGACGCGCGACTACATCGTCGTCGCCACCACCCGTCCGGAAACGATGCTGGGCGATACCGCCGTCGCGGTGCATCCCGACGATCCGCGCTACCAGGGCCTCATCGGCAAGCACGTCGTGCTGCCGCTGGTCGGGCGCCGGATCCCGATCGTCGGCGACGACTACGCCGATCCGGAGACGGGCTCCGGTGCGGTGAAGATCACGCCGGCCCACGATTTCAACGACTTCGAGGTCGGACGTCGCCACGACCTCGCGATGATCAACATCCTCGACGAGGAGGCGCGCCTCTCTCTCGACGGCAACGAGGCTTTTCTCGCCGGTGTCGGCGACGATGCCAACTTCGCAGATGTGATGGCGCTTCACGGCATCGAGCGCTTCAAGGCGCGCGACGCGATCGTCGCCCTCATGGAAGCGCGCGAGCTGCTCGCCGAGATCGAGCCGCATGTCCACATGGTGCCGCACGGCGACCGCTCCGGCGTCGTCATCGAGCCGTTCCTGACCGACCAGTGGTACGTCGATGCCGCGACGCTGGCGAAGCCTGCCATGGAGGCGGTCCGCAAGGGCGACACGACCTTCGTTCCGGGCAACTGGGAGCGCGTGTACTTCGAGTGGATGGAAAACATTCAGCCGTGGTGCATCTCGCGCCAGCTCTGGTGGGGCCACCAGATCCCGGCGTGGTACGGGCCGGACGGTGCCGTCTTCGTCGCCAAGACCGAGGACGAGGCGCTGGCGGCCGCGTCTGAGCGGTTCGGTAGACCGGCCTCGGTGGCCGGCAAGGCGGAAGCCGTGGCGTCGTGGGAGGCCGGGGCAGGGGATAGCGTCGCGCTCTACCGAGACGAGGACGTCCTCGACACCTGGTTCTCCTCGGCGCTGTGGCCCTTTTCCACGCTCGGCTGGCCGGAGAAGACGCCTGAGCTCGCGCGTTACTATCCGACCAGTGTGCTCGTCACCGGTTTCGACATCATCTTCTTCTGGGTCGCCCGGATGATGATGATGGGGCTGCAGTTCACCGAACAGGCGCCGTTCCACACGGTCTATATTCACGCCCTCGTCCGCGACGAGAAGGGCGCCAAGATGTCGAAGTCGAAGGGCAACGTCATCGATCCCATCGAGCTGATCGACCAGTTCGGGGCCGATGCGCTGCGCTTCACGCTCGCCGCGATGGCGGCCCAGGGCCGTGACATCAAGCTCTCGCCGGCGCGTGTCCAAGGATATCGCAACTTCACGACCAAGCTGTGGAACGCCGCCCGCTTCGCCGAGATGAACGGCTGCAAGCCGGTGGCCGACTTCGATCCCGATGGTGTCCAGGAGACGCTGTCCAAGTGGATCGTGGTGGAGACGGCCCGCACCGCTGCCGCCGTCACCGAGGCCATCGAGACCTACCGCTTCAACGACGCGGCCGGTGCCGTCTATTCCTTCACCTGGCATTCCTTCTGCGACTGGTATCTGGAGCTGTCCAAGCCTGTCCTGCAGGGCGACGACAGCCCGGCCAGGCGCGAGCTTCAGGCGGTGACGGCCTGGGTCCTCGACGAGATCGTCAAGCTGCTGCACCCGTTCATGCCGTTCCTGACGGAGGAGCTCTGGGCGCGCACGGCCGAGGAGGCCGGCATTCAGCGTCGCAAGCTTCTGGCGCTCACCGCGTGGCCGCAGCGGGCCGTGGCGGACAACGCGGCCGCGCGCGAAATCAACTGGCTCGTCGACCTGATCAGCCAGATCCGCTCGGTCCGGGCCGAGGTCAACGTCCCGGCTGGCTCCCCGATTCCGATCGTGCTCGTCGGGGCCGGGGCGCAGGAGCGTGGTTGGATCGCCACCCACAAGGCGGCGATCAAGCGGCTGGCGCGGGTGGAACAGATTTCCGAGGCCGATGCGCCGCCGCCCCAGTCAGCGCAGGTCATCCTCGGCGACGTGGCGGTCTGCCTGCCGCTCGCAGGCGTGGTCGATCTGGACGCCGAGCGCGCTCGTCTGAAGAAGGAGCTCGACCGGCTCGCCGGCGAGATCAAGAAGATCGACGGCAAGCTCTCCAACCCGTCCTTCGTGGAGCGGGCTCCGGAAGAGGTCGTCGAGGAACAGCGCGAGCGCCGCGAGGAGGCAGAAAGCCGCCGGGTGAAGGTCGAGGCGGCCCTGGGCCGGCTCTAACGCGGGCCGCCCCGCGGCCCTCCGCATGCCCGCCCTGCGCCGATTGGCGCCGCGGGTGCTGCGGGAGGCCTGTAGGACAGCCCTGATCGGTGAGTAAGGGGGACAACGATGCCGGAAGCGCAGGACTGGTCGGCGGAGCGCTACGTGCGGGACGCGGGGTTTGTGGCAACCCTCGGGGCCGGGGCGGTCGAATGGCTTGCCCCGAAGGCAGGCGAACGTATTCTCGACCTGGGCTGTGGCGACGGCGCGTTGACGGCGGACATCGCCGCGGCCGGCGCCACGGTGGTGGCGGTCGATGCCAGTGCCGACATGGTCGAGGCGGCGAAGGCCCGTGGCCTAGACGCGCATCGGGTCGATGGCGAGCACCTGGCGTTCGGCCCGGAATTCGATGCGGTTTTCTCCAACGCCGCGCTGCACTGGATGACGGGCGCCGATGCTGTGGCGGCGGGCGTCTTCCGGGCGCTGAAACCCGGCGGCCGGTTCGTCGCGGAATTCGGGGGCTTCGCCAATTGCGCGGCCATCGTCACGGCGCTTTTCGCTGCCGCGCAGGACAGGAGGCTGCCGGCCGAACTCGCCAAGCCCTGGTACTTCCCGACCGAGGCCGCCTATGCCGACGTTCTGTCGCGGGCCGGCTTCACAGTCGAGCGCACGCTTCGCTTCCCGAGGCCGACGCCGGTGCCGGCGGGCATGCGGGCCTGGCTCGAAGTGTTCCGCGCTCCCTTCTTCGACGCCTGCGGCGCCGACCGTGAGGCGGTTCTCGACAAGGTGGTCGCCCTGCTGGAGCCGTCGCTGTGCGACGAGGCGGGAAACTGGACGGCCGACTATGTGCGGCTGCGCGTCGCCGCGACGAAGCCGGCCTGACCACGGGTCGAGAGGGGCGCGGAGCGGCGTGTCGCCTGCGGCCTTTTCCGCCTGCCGGTCAAGTGCTAAGCAGATGCCCGATCCGGCGGGACGGGCGCGTGGGCGTTCGTCGGCAAGAAAGACGAGAGGTCAGCCTCCATCATGGTGTTGAGCGTACGGAGCATCGTCAGCGCGGCCGCCCTGGCGTTGGCGGTGACGACGGCCGCACCCGCTGCCATGGCCGAGCCGATCCAGAACCCGGTGGCCCGCTTCTCCGGCCTGGACAAGATCACCGGCCGGATCATCTCCTTCGACGTCTATGTCGGCGAAACGGTCCAGTTTGGCGCGCTCCGCGTTACCCCGCGCTCCTGCCACACGCAGCCGCCCAGCGAGGAGCCGAAGACCACCGGCTTCGTCGAGATCGACGAGATCACGCTCGACAACAAGATCCAGCGCATCTTCACGGGCTGGATGTTCGCCTCCAGCCCAGGTCTCAACGCCGTCGACCATGCCGTCTATGACGTCTGGCTCACCGACTGCGTGGTCCGCTCCGACGTGCCGGCGCCGCCCGGCTTCGATTCCTCGCAGTTTGCGGAGGATTCCATGGGGCTGATCACCCGGCCCGACGGTTGGTTCCCGCTGCCGCCGCGCCGTCCGGTGCAGGAAAACTACGAGATCCCGGACCCGTCGGTCATCGAGGACTAAAGCTTCTCGATAAGGAGCCTTGCTCCCGGCTTCGGTGGCAAAACGGGTCGCCGTGGTCGGCCGTCTCCGTCAGGTTTCGCGCATCGAAACCTCGGAGGCAGGAATCATGTTTCTTCAAGGCAAGGTTGTCATCGTCACCGGCGCCAGCAGTGGCATCGGAGCGGCCGCGGCGCGGCAACTCGCGAGACAAGGTGCGCGCCTCGTCCTGTCAGCTCGCCGCAAGGATCGCCTCGAACGCGTTGCCGATGAGGTCCGCGACCTGGGCTCGAGCGTCGTGACCGTTCGAGGAGACGTTGGTGAGGAAGACCACGCCCGCGCTTTGGTCGACGCTGCGGTCTCCACGTTCGGTGGTCTCGACGCCGCCTTCAACAATGCCGGGACGGTGGGCGAGATGGCCCCAGTCGGCGATCTTCTGGTGGGAACGTGGGAGCGCGTGCTGCGGACCAATCTCACGAGCGGCTTCCTCCTTGCCCGGCACCAGCTGCCGGCGCTGCAGGCGCGTGGGGGCGGCTCGATCGTGTTCACCTCGTCCTTTGTGGGACACACCACCGGCCTGCCCGGAATGGGCGCCTACGCGGCGGCTAAGGCGGGTCTGATCGGACTGGCCCGATCGATCGCGGTTGATTACGGCGATCGAGGTATCAGAGCCAATGCCCTGCTCCCGGGTGGGACAGATACGGAGATGGCGCCGAACGACCCGGATGCCCGGGCCTTTGTTAGCGGGCTGCATGCGCTCAAGCGGATGGCGTCGCCGGAAGAAATCGCCAATGCAGCCGGTTTCCTCCTCTCTGATGGTGCCTCGTTCGTCACCGGTTCCGCCTTCGTGGTCGATGGCGGCAATTCCATGAGCAAGGTGTAGGGAGGCATGTCGGCTCAGTGGCCCGCGGCCAGCGGTTCAGATCGACTGGCCGAGCGCGGCGAGCGCCTCCGCGCCGCTTGCTTGGCGGGGGAGGGCGAAGAAGTCCGCGTCCACGGGCAGGGCGGCCTCCAGCTGTGTATGGTAGACGCGGCGGCTGATTTCCAGGGCGCCGAACCGGGCCAAGTGATCGGTCAGGAACTGGGCATCCAGGAGCACGAAGCCGCCGGCGCGAAGCCGTGCCACCAGATGGACCAGCGCGACCTTGGACGCGTCCCGGGCGCCGGTGAACATGCTCTCGCCGAAGAAGACGCCACCGAGGCGCACGCCGTAAAGGCCGCCGACCAGGGCGTCGCCCTGCCAGGCCTCTACCGAATGGCAATGACCGAGCGTGTGGAGCTCCGTGTAAAGGCGGTGGATGCGGGCGTTGATCCAGGTGCGGCGCCGGTTCTCGCCGGGCGTGGCGCAGCCCTCGATCACTTGCGGCAGTGCGGTGTCGATGCGGATCGTGAACTTGTCCTGGCGGACGGTGCGCTGCAGCCGGCGCGGCAGGTGAAAGCCATCGAGCGGCAGCACGCCGCGCCGCTCGGGCTCGATCCAAAACAATCCCGGATCGTCTGCCGATTCCGCCATCGGGAAGATGCCGCAGGCATAGGCCTTGAGCAGCACGTGGGGCGTGATCTCGAAGAGAACGTCCTGGGGTTCGGCCATGACCGGCAAGGCTCCTGGCTGCGGTCTCGGGGCACGCCCGGATCAGGCGGGTCCCGAACCGTCAGTCCCAAGGGTGGCGCCTTCAGCTCGTCTCGGCAAGATAGGCTTCCAGCCAGTGGATGTCATAGCGGCCGTCGGCGATATCGGGATGGTCGACCAGCGCCCGGAACAGCGGGATGGTGGAGTTGATCCCGTCCACGACGAACTCGTCGAGGCAGCGGCGCAGGCGCATCAGGCATTCGACGCGGTTGCGCCCATGCACGATCAGCTTGCCGATCAGGCTGTCGTAATAGGGCGGGATGACGTAGCCTTGGTAGACGCCGGAATCGACCCGCACGCCAAGCCCGCCGGGGGTGTGGAAGTGCGAGATTCGACCGGGTGACGGCATGAAGGTGCGCGGGTCCTCGGCGTTGATGCGGCACTCGATGGCGTGGCCCTCGAACGTGACATCTTCCTGAGAGAAGGACAGCGACGCGCCTGCCGCGACGCGGATCTGCTCGTGCACGATGTCGATGCCGGTGATCATCTCCGTCACCGGATGCTCCACCTGCAGCCGGGTGTTCATCTCGATAAAGTAGAACTCGCCGTTCTCGTAAAGAAACTCGATGGTACCTGCGCCGGAATATTGCAGCTTGCGCATGGCCGCCGCGACGGTTTCGCCGATCTGCTCGCGCTGCTCGGTGTTGAGGGCGGGGGAAAGGGCCTCTTCCCAGACCTTCTGGTGGCGGCGCTGCAGCGAACAGTCGCGTTCGCCCAGATAGACCGCATTGCCCTTGCCGTCGCCAAGCACCTGGATCTCGATGTGGCGGGGCGTGCCGAGATATTTCTCGAGGTAGACGGACGAATCGCCAAAAGCCGACTGGGCCTCGGCCCGGGCGTTGGCCAGGGCGTTTTCCAGCTCCTGCGGGCTGCGCGCGACCTTCATGCCACGTCCGCCGCCGCCGGCGGCCGCCTTGACCAAGACCGGGTAGCCGATGTCGTCGGCGATGCGCCGGGCGTCGGCGTAGTTGTCGACGCCGCCTTCCGAACCGGGCACCACCGGGATGCCGAGTTCCATGGCGGTGCGCTTCGCCTCGATCTTGTCTCCCATGATGCGGATGTGTTCCGCCTTGGGACCGATGAAGGCGATGCCATGCGCCTCGAGAATTTCCGCGAAGCGCGCGTTCTCCGAAAGGAAGCCGTATCCGGGATGAATGGCCTCCGCCCCGGTGATCTCGCAGGCGGACACGAGGGCGGGAATGTGGAGATAGCTGTCGCGGGCGGGCGGCGGGCCGATGCAGACGCTTTCGTCGGCAAGGCGCACATGCATGGCATCGGCGTCGGCGGTCGAATGGACCGCGACGGTCTTGATACCGAGTTCCTTGCACGCGCGCTGGATGCGCAGCGCGATCTCACCGCGGTTGGCGATCAGGACCTTGGAGAACATCGCGCGGCCGCCTACTCGACTGCCACGAGGGGTTCGCCGAACTCGACCGGCTGACCATCCTCGACGTAGATCGCGGTGATCTTGCCGCTGCGGGGCGCCGGGATCTGGTTCATCGTCTTCATCGCTTCCACGATCAGGATCGTCTGTCCTTCCTGAACCGTGTCGCCGACCTCGACATAGGGGCGGGCGCCGGGTTCGGGCGCGAGATAGGCTGTGCCGACCATCGGCGACTTCACGGCGTCGGCAGACGCGTCACGACCGCCGCGGGCCGGAGCGGGTTCGGCGAGAGCGGCGCGCTCGACCGGCGCAGCCGGTGCTGCCGCAACCGCCGTCGCCGCGACGGCGCGCGAGACGCGCACGCGCAGTCCCTCCTGCTCGACCTCGAGTTCGGTCAGGTCGGTTTCGTGGAGCAGCCCGGCAAGGGCGCGGATGAGGTCCTGGTCGATCGGGGATGTTGAGCTGGACATGTCCGGTGGTGGTTGTCGTTGCGGGAATAGCTTCTTCATTGGTGGGCACGGCTCCGGCTGCAGCGGGAGAGGGTGCGCTTCGCCCGCTCGAAACCGAGCCGTTCTCCGACGGCTGCTGCTGGTCAGCGAGACACGACGGTTCCCCGTCACGTCACCATGCTGCGCCCGACCCCATCAACGTTCGGTAAACGGTGATGGTTCGGGGTCGCGCGCCACCGTCCGCGCCCCTTGCGAGGCGCTGCCCTTATAGGACGGCGCGCCGCCGAGAGAAAGGGGCGGCGCTTTTCCGCGCTGCGGGCCCGTTTACTGGAGTTCGGTCACACGGCCCTGGAGCGTGTCGTAGCCGACCGCGCCCACGAACACCGTGTCGCCCACCACGTAGGAGGGGGTGCCCGTCAGGCCGAGGGCGTTGGCCAGGGTGTAGACTTCCTCGATGGTCGCCTGGACGACGTCGGCGTCCATCGCGGTTTCGACGGCGCTGCGGTCGAGCCCCAGCTGCTCGACGACCGCGAGGGCGGCCTGGGCATCGACCCGGCCGTCAGACGCAAGCAGCGCATCGTGGAACTCGCCGTAGCGATCCGGTGCGACCTCGTTGACAGCGATGCCGACCTGCGCGGCTTCGACCGACTCCGGTCCGAGCACCGGGAATTCCTTCAGGACGACGCGCAGGTCGGGATTGGCTTCGATCAGCTTGTTGAGATCCTCGCCCGCGCGGCGGCAGTAGCCGCAATTATAGTCGAAGAACTCGACCAGGGTGACTTCGCCTTCGGGATTGCCGAGCACCACCTGACGCGGCGAATTGAACAGCGCCTCCTTGTTGTCGGAAACCGCATCCTGCTGGGCGACGCTCTCGGCCTGGCGGCGGCGCTCCTGAAGGGCGGTGAACGCCTCTTCCAGGATCTCCGGGTTCTCCAGGAGATAGCCGCGGACGATGGATTCAATCTCGGACTTCTGGTCGGCCGAAAATTCCGCGGCGGATGCCGGCACGGCGAAGCTGGCCGTGGTCAGGGCGAGGGCGAGGCAGGCGGTCCGAAGCCGCATGGGCTGATCTCCTTCAGGCGCCTTCGGCGCCGGTTGTGCGAATCGGGTCGTTTTGTCGGGCCGCCTCAGCGCCCCATCCTGGGCGGGCTATACGCGAGGATGTCGTCGGCCTGAAGCCAGCCGGGCGTCCCGCGCTTCAATTTCGCTTGAGCCCGGGCGGCATAACGTTTCGCCTCGGCGAACTGGCCCTGCATCATCATGGAGCGGGCCGTGGCAACGTCGGCCAGCCCGATATCGCCGCGCCGGGCGTAGGCGATGGCAAGCTGACGATAGCCAAGGCCGGAGTCCGGCTCCGCCTTGAGCCCGAGTTCGAGCTGCTGGATGGCCTCGCCGAGCAGCGCCGGGTCGTTGGAGGCGACCAGCGCCTGACCGAGCATGATGCGGATCAGGCCGGGCGCCGGTGCCAGGGATACGGCCTTGCGCAACGGGGCGATCGCCTGCTTGGGGTTGCCGGACTCAATCCAGGCCTGGCCTTTCAGCTCCCAGAAATAGGGGTTGTTGGGCTGGGTACGGATCAGCGCGTCGATCTCGCGTTGCGCCTCGCGCGGCTTTCCGGTGCGGTAGGCGACGATGGCGCGGGCATATTGGGCCGGCTGGCTGCGGTCGGAGCGGGGATAGGCGCGCAGCACCCGGTTGGGATGCTCGGTAAAGCCCTTGAGCTTGGCCTTCACCATGTCGTGGCGGTGCTGCAGCGCGGCGGAATCCGTGGCGTTCCAGTACGGGCTCTTCTGAGCTCGCTCTTCCAGCTGCGCGATGCGATCGCGGGCAATCGGGTGAGACCGCGCATACGGGTCGGCGTAGCGCGTGGAGAAGAGCTGCTGGTCGGCGATGTCGTTCAGCGACTTCAGAAGCCCCTTCGCGGACTGGCCCGTGCGCTCCAGATAGGTGAGGGCGGCCCGGTCGGCGGTGATCTCTTCGCTGCGCTGATACGAGAACAGCGAGCGCTGGGCCGCGTTCATGCCGCCGCCGATGATCGCCGCACCGCCGGCTCCGGCCGACGAGTTGCCCGTCGCCGCGCCTGCTGCCATGGCGCCGACGCCGGCAATCGTCGACAGCGCTGCCATGACCTGAGCTCGGGCGATGGCGTCGCGCAGGCGGATCAGGTGACCGCCGGCCATGTGACCGGTCTCGTGGGCCAGCACGCCGATGACTTCGTTCGGTGTCTCCGACCGCTCGATCACGCCGGTGTTGACGAACATCCGTCGGGGCGTGGCGACGAACGCGTTGAAGGAGTCGTCGTTGTTGAGGATGATTTCCGGGTTGGTGTTGGACAGTCCGGCAGCCCGGAAGATCGGCGCGGTATAATCGCGCAGCAGCTGTTCGGTCTCCGCGTCGCGCACGATCGAGATCCCGCGCCCTTGCGCTTCTGCCGAGATTGGGGCCAGCGCGAGCTGGGCGGCTGCCACGATGGCCAGTGCCCCGGAGAATAGCGCGCGGGTCCGCGAGTGGCGGCGCAACGAAGCGGAAGGCAAACGGACGGGATCAGCCATGGAAACCAACAATCGGTTGCTCATTGTCTGGATTTCTGACGCGCAGGAAGGCTACCAGAAGCAAACCGCTTTCTGGTAGGCCAGCTGGCCAGCACGCTGCAACAAGGGCGGCTCAATCCAAAGTCGAATTGGGGCGAGATCGCGGCGGCAAGCCGCTTCCCGGGCCCGGCTCGCGGGGTTGTGTACGGCAGTTCTTGCGGGAGCGGCGCGGAAGCGCAGGAGGATCGATTTGGACGCCGAGGTGAAACGGGACGGTAAGGGGCGCGGGCCGACCGGGGCTTCGGAGCGCAGCGCGGTCGATCCGTTCCTCGCCATGGATGTGCTGGCCGAGGCCACACGCCTCGAAGGTGAAGGACGGTCGATCGTCCACATGGAGGTCGGTCAGCCGGGGGCTCCAGCTCCGAAGGCCGTGCTGGATGCCGCGCGCGAAGCTCTTGCCGGCCCGCTCGGATACACCGAGGCGCTCGGACGAGCCCCTCTCCGCGAGCGCATCGCAAGGCACTACGCGGAGACATACGGCGTCGAGGTGTCGCCGGGAAACGTCATCGTCACGACCGGGTCCTCGGCCGGCTTCATGCTGGCCTTCCTCGCGGGCTTCGACGCCGGCCAGCGCATCGCGCTGCCGTCGCCGGGCTACCCGGCTTACCGCAACATCCTCAAGGCCCTGGACCTCATCCCGGTGGAAATCGAGACGACCGCGGAAACCCGCTGGGCGCTGACGCCGGAGCACCTGGAGCAGGTCTCGCGGGATGGTCCCATCGCCGGCGTACTGGTGGCGAGCCCGGCGAACCCGACCGGCACGATGATGGAGCCCGACGCGCTCGAGGCGTTGATCCGCAAGGCCGAGGAACTCGGCATGTGGTTCATCTCCGACGAAATCTATCACGGGCTCGTCTATGAGGGGCGCCGCGCCGCCTCGGCGCTGGAGACGTCGCCGGACGCCATCGTGGTCAACTCGTTCTCCAAATATTACTGCATGACCGGCTGGCGCGTCGGCTGGATGATCGTGCCGGACCGCCTGGTGCGGCCGGTCGAGCGGCTCGCGCAGAACCTCTACATCTCGGTTCCCGACCTGTCGCAGCGCGCCGCGCTGGCGGCATTCGATGCGCGGGAAGAGCTGGAGGCGGTGCGCGCAGTCTATGCGCAGAATCGCGCACTTTTGCGCAGTCGGCTGCCGGAGCTCGGATTCGAGACGATCCTGCCGGCCGACGGGGCGTTCTACCTCTACGCCGACATCACGCCATTCGCGGACGATTCGGTCGCCTTCTCCAGGGCGCTGCTGCAGGAGGCCGGCGTCGCCGTAACGCCGGGACCGGATTTCGATCCCGTCGGGGGGCACCGGTTCGTACGCTTCTCGCTGGCGGGGCAGCACGCGGCCATGGTGGAAGGCATGGAGCGGCTGGCGCACCACCTCGGACGCAGCTGACGAAAAAGGCCGGCGCTCGCGCACCGGCCTCTCGTTACTCTCGTTCGCCCGGCAGCCGGCCGGTCGAGCTTTCTCAGAAGAAGCTGCGCCGCTGCCACCAGCCGCGCTTGGAGCGGCTCTTCGAGCCTTCCTCGTCGGCTTCGGCCGCACCCTGGTCGGCTGCTTCCGTGGACGTCTGCGGCGTGCCGTGGATGCTGTGGAGACGGGCAGCGCGCTCGTCCTTCTCCGCCTCTACCGGCTCGTCCTTCTGAGCAGGCTCGGGTTCGGCCTCGACGATCTCTTCCGCCGCGACAACGGTCTCCACGTCGCTATCCACCGGCGCACCGGCATCGTTAGCGGCCGTCAGGATGGCTTCGTCGGTTCCAGCCGCCGCCATCTCGTCAGCGATGGGCTCCTGGGCGGCTTCAGCCACAACCGGGGTTTCCGTCTTGGCCGGTCCGTCGGCGTCCGACGCGGCCTCGGGGGCATGCGGCGGCTCGGAAGAGAGAGGAGGCTCATGCGGCTTGTCCCCCGTCTCGGTCACGTCGGACGCCGTCTCGGCCACCTCAGAGCCTGCCGCCTCACCAGCGTCATCGGATCCGGCCCGTTCGGCGTCGTCGCCCGAAGCACCATCGGCCCGGGTCTCGCCATTCTCCTCGCCCGCCTCGTCGCGATTGCGGCGGTTACGGCGACCTCCGCGACGGCCACGGCGGCGACGCGGCCGGTTCTCGTCGTCCTCGCCGGACTGGGCGACCTCGGCCTCGGTGTCGCCGTCGCCCTCGTCGGTCGAGGTCTCGTCGGAGTCCGCGGAAGCATCCTGCTGGCGGGCCTCATCACGGCCGCCGGCCTGCTCGACGTCCTGACCGCCGCGGCGGCCCCGCCGGCGCCGGCGGCGGCGACGCGGCTCCTTGTCGCCGTCCTCGGACGCGGTTTCGGCCTGCGGCTCCTCGGGCTCTTCCTCGTGCACCTCGATGACGGCCTGCGGCGGCTCTTCGCCTTCCGGACGGACGACCGGCTCGCGGTTGTCGATTTCCAGATGCTTGGTGCCGAGCGTGTCGTCCGCGGTGACGGAGATGGTCAGCCCGAAGCGGACCTCCAGCTCGGCCAGGTGCGCCCGCTTCTGGTTGAGGATGTAAAGCGCGACCTCGACCGGCGTGCGAACGTTGAGATGATGGTTCGCGGAGCGCAGGAGGTGGTCCTCCAGGCAGCGAAGCACGTAGAGCGCAACGGAATCGGTGGAGCGCACGATGCCGGTGCCGTGACAGTGGGTGCACAGCGTCGTGGAGCTTTCCACCACGCCCTGACGGATGCGCTGGCGCGACATCTCCATCAGGCCGAAGTGCGAGATTCGTCCGACCTGGATGCGGGCGCGGTCAACCTTCAGGCAGTCCTTGAGCTTGCGCTCCACGGACCGGTTGTTGCGCTTCTCCTCCATGTCGATGAAGTCGATGACGACGAGGCCGGCGAGGTCGCGCAGGCGCAGCTGCCGCGCGATTTCCTCCGACGCTTCCAGGTTCGTCTGGAGCGCGGTGGCCTCGATATTGTGCTCGCGGGTGGCGCGGCCGGAGTTCACGTCGATGGAGACGAGCGCTTCGGTCGGGTTCAGCACGATGTAGCCGCCGGACGGCAACGTCACCTGCGGCGAGAACATCGCGTCGAGTTGCGCCTCGACGCCGAAGCGCGTGAAGATCGGGGTGATGTCGCGATAGGGCTTTACGTTCTTCGCATGGCTCGGCATGAGCATGCGCATGAAGTCCTTGGCCTCCTTGTAGGCCGGCTCGCCGCAGACGAGAATCTCGTCGATGTCCTTGTTGTAGAGATCGCGGATCGAGCGCTTGATCAGGCTGCCTTCCTCGTAGACGAGGGTCGGCGCCACCGACTTCAGCGTCAGGTCGCGAACGGTCTCCCACAGCCGCAGCAGATATTCGAAGTCGCGGCGGATCTCCGCCTTGGTGCGGCTGGCGCCTGCGGTGCGCAGGATGACGCCCATGCCTTCCGGCACCTCGAGCTCGCCGGCAATCTCCTTGAGACGCTTGCGGTCCTGCGGGCTGGTGATCTTGCGGGAGATGCCGCCGCCACGGGCGGTGTTCGGCATCAGGACCGAATAGCGGCCGGCCAGCGACAGATAGGTCGTCAGTGCGGCGCCCTTGTTGCCCCGCTCTTCCTTGACGACCTGGACGAGCAGGATCTGGCGCCGCTTGATGACTTCCTGGATCTTGTAGGTCTTGCGGGCCGGACGGCTGCTGCGCCGGTCCATGACCTCGTCCATGGCGTCTTCGGCGCCCACGGACTCCACGCTGTCCTCATCGCCGCCGTCGCCGTTCTCGCCGTCTTCACCGTCCGATGCCTTCGCCCTGGTGTCGGCATCGTCCTCGGAATCCGACGACTGGACACTGGCGTCCGCGTCGTCGCTGGCCTTGGACCGGCGCGACCGCTTCGGCTTGTCTGCCTTGTCAGCGTCGTCGGAGCCGCTCTGGGCCTTCGCCTCTTCGGCCTCCTCGGCCAGAAGCGCGGCGCGGTCAGCGTGCGGGATCTGGTAGTAGTCCGGATGGATTTCGTTGAAGGCGAGGAAGCCGTGACGGTTTCCGCCGTAGTCGACGAACGCGGCCTGCAGGGACGGTTCGACGCGGGTCACCTTCGCCAGGTAGATGTTGCCGCGGAGCGGCTTGCGAGCGGCAGCTTCGAAATCGAAATCTTCGACGCGGTTACCGCGGACGACGACAACCCGGGTTTCTTCCGGGTGGGCTGCGTCGACGAGCATTTTGTTGGCCATAGGGCGCAAACTCCTTGCCTGCGCATCCAGGCGACGGCGGCGGTCCTGCGCGCGCCAGAAGCCGGACGGAGGCGATGTTGGTCGATAGTACGAACAGGGGTGTGCGAGCGCGGCGGCGTGGCCCGAAGCACAGGGCGGCGCGGTCCTGACGGACCGGCTGGGCCTTTTCAGTGCTTGTGGACAGGGACTGCATCGATCACGCGCTCAAAACGAACTTTATCCATAGACCGCGGCGTCACTGACGGCGCGGGCGAATGGCCGAGGGTTTCGGCAGGGACGCGACTGCGCTTCGACGGCTTGAAATGGGCACCCGACTGAACGGAACGGCCCGATGGCAAACGGCGTCGGCGCAAGCAGCGCTCCCGAGCCCGGCTTGCCCGCCATTCCAATTCTGATCGGGGTTGAAATTGCCCGACAGGAACCTTGCCCGAAGACTGGAAGGAGGGCAGCGCCTCTCTTTCCGCGAGGGAAAGCGAGGCTCGGACGCAGGAAATCATCCGCAGTACAGATATTTACGGACGTACCGGCCAGATGGCAAGCAAATGATCGGTGCACCCGAGTTGGGCACCGGCCATCAAGCGGCGGTTAACGCAGGCTGCGATATCGGATATAGGCGTCGGCCTGGGGGCTGCAGCAAGAGGTGTGACTGGATGCGCTCAACCGTGATCGCGGCAGCAATCGCGGGCCTTTTGGCCGTGTTTCCGGTGTCGTCTCCGGCGGTTTTGGCGGCCGACGAGACCGGCGCCGCAATCCTTGCTTCGGACGCCCGGGTGAGCGGCGACGCGGACCGCACGCGCTTCGTCATCGATGTGGCCGGAGAGGTCGAATTCGGGACGTTCGTCCTGTCCGATCCGAATCGCGTCATCGTCGATCTGGCCAATGTCTCCTTCGATCTGCCGGCGGATGCCGGCCGGGACGGCGCCGGAATGGTGTCGGCCTGGCGCTACGGCCAGTTCGCGCCGGGCCAGGCGCGTATTGTGCTTGATGTCGATCGGCCGGTGGCGGTCGAACACTCCTTCTACCTTCCGCCCGTGGGCGACCAGCCCGGCCGCCTCGTCCTCGACCTCGTCGCGACCTCCCAGGAAGCCTTCGAGGCGGCGGTGAAGGCCAATCTCGGCAAGAGGGCCGGTGCGGAGCCGGAACTGGCCAAGACCGCGGGGCCCGTCGGTGGTGACCGGCCCGTCGTGGTTCTCGATCCGGGCCATGGCGGCGTGGACCCCGGTGCGGTCGGCAAGGGAGGCGTGTTCGAGAAGGACGTGGTGCTGGCCTTCGCCAACGAGCTCAAGGCGGACCTGGAAAAGACCGGCGCGGTCGAGGTGCGCATGACCCGCGAGGGAGACACCTTCCTCTCGCTGCGCCAGCGCGTCGAGGTGGCCCGCGGTTACGGCGCCGACCTGTTCGTTTCCATCCACGCCGATTCGGCACCCCAGAACTATGTGCGCGGCGCCACGGTCTACACGCTCTCGGAGCGGGCGTCGGACGCCCAGGCCGCGGCGATCGCCGCGCGGGAAAACCGATCCGACGTACTGGCCGGCATCGAGGCGGACGAGGCCACCGATGAGGTGACCGACATTCTGGTGGACCTGGCGCGGAGGGAGACGAAGGTGTTCTCCCACCACTTCGCCGAGGACGTCATCCAGGAACTCGGCACCGCGGTCAAACTGCACAAAAATCCACATCGGTCGGCGCGTTTCCGCGTGCTGAAGGCGCACGACATTCCCTCCGTGCTGATCGAGCTGGGCTATCTGTCCAACGCCCACGACGAGCAGCTTCTCACCGACGAGGAATGGCGCGATCGCGCCTCGGACGCGCTCTCGGGGGCGGTGACGCGCTTCTTCGGGCCGCGGATCGCGCAGGGCAAAAGCGAGCAGGTGACGCGCTGAATGCCGCGATGCCACCACTTTTCGGGCGCATTGTCCGATATACGAGGGGTTTACGGACCCCAGTCATAATCGCTTGCAGGCGGGCGACCGCGAACGCTATCCCTGCCGCTCGCGATGAATTGACCCTTTCCGCCGACGGGGGCGGGCTATTTGGCAGGGTCGGGATCGGTTTATGAGGCATGCCGATCTCCGACACAGCTATCGGACTGGTGCCAGCGTCCGGGGGAGGCGCGGCAACCGGCTTCGGTTCGGCACCGGGTGGAGTTGAGACGGCACGATGCGCTTTATTCTGAACACCTTCGGCTACCTGTTGGGGATCGGCGCGGTCCTCGGCCTGATCGCGGCCGGAGCCGTCGGCTTCTACATCTCCAAGATGTCGGAGGACCTGCCGGACTATACCCAGCTGCGCAACTACGAGCCGCCGGTGATGACGCGTATCCACGCGACCGACGGCAGCCTCGTGGCCGAGTACGCCACGGAACGGCGGCTGTTCCTGCCGATCCAGGCCATCCCGTCCATCATCAAGGAAGCCTTCCTGTCCGCCGAGGACAAGAACTTCTACATCCACAACGGTGTGGACGTCGGCGGCGTGTTCCGGGCCGCCGCCACCAACTTCCGCAACCGCGGCTCAGGCCGTCGTCCGGTGGGCGCGTCGACGATCACCCAGCAGGTCGCGAAGAACTTCCTGCTGACCAACGAGGTCTCCATCGAGCGCAAGATCAAGGAAGCGATCCTGGCGCTGCGCATGGAGCAGGCCTACACCAAGGACCGGATCCTCGAACTCTATCTCAACGAGATCTATCTCGGCATGGGCGCCTATGGCGTCGCGGCGGCCGCACTCGTCTATTTCGACAAGTCGGTTCACGAGCTGACCCTGGCCGAGGTCGCCTACCTGGCCGCGCTGCCGAAGGCGCCGAACAACTACAATCCCTTCCGCGACCCGGCGCGCGCCATCGAGCGCCGCAACTGGGTGCTGGACCGCATGCTGGAGAACGGCTTCATCACCGAAGCCCAGTCGCTGGAAGCGAAGAACGAGCCGCTGAAGGTGACCCCCCGCGAGACCGGCTCGCACCTCGTTGCGTCGGAATATTTCGCCGAGGAAGTGCGCCGGCAGCTCGCCTCGATGTATGGCGAGAAGGGCCTCTATCAGGGCGGCCTGTCGGTCCGCACCACGCTCGATCCGGCCTATCAGGTGATGGCGCGCAACGCGCTGATGGAAGGACTGATCGATTTCGACGTCAAGCGCAGCGGCTGGCGCGGCCCGGTCACCACGGTCGACCTCGACAACGGCGCCGACTGGGGCCAGCGGGTCGGCGAGGTCGAGGCCTATTCCGACGTGCCTGAATGGCGTCTCGCCGTCGTTCTGTCGGTGGACAACACCGAGGCAGTGATCGGCTTGCAGCCGCCGCGTCTCGTCTCCGGCGCGCTGTCCATGGATCGCGAGCGCGGGCGTCTGCCCTTCAAGGAAGTGGCGTGGCGCCGGATCCAGCAGGGTCCCGAGCCGGGTCAGGATTATGCGCGCTATACGAGCGCCCGCAACATGACCGACCTGGTCCAGCGCGGCGACGTCGTCTACGTGCAGAAGGCCGAGGGCTCGGAAGAGGGCGACGACATCTGGCGGCTGCGTCAGGTGCCGGAGGTGTCCGGCGGCATCGTCGCGATGGATCCGCACACCGGCCGCGTGCTCGCCATGGTCGGCGGTTTCAGCTACGCGGAGAGCGAGTTCAACCGCGCCACCCAGGCCCGGCGTCAGCCCGGCTCGTCCTTCAAGCCGTTCGTCTACGCAACCGCGCTCGACAACGGCTACACCCCGGCGAGCGTGGTTCTCGACGGTCCGATCGAGATCGATCCGGGCCCCGGCCAGCCCGTCTGGCGCCCGAAGAACTACGGCGGCAAGTTCGCCGGTCCCTCGACACTGCGTTACGGCATCGAGCGCTCGCGCAACGTGATGACGGTGCGGCTGGCCAAGGACATGGGCATGCCGCTGATCGTCGAGTACGCCCGGCGCTTCGGCATCTACGACCAGCTGAAGCCGTACCTGCCGATGTCGCTGGGCGCCGGCGAGACCACCATCATGCGGATGGTCGGCGCCTATTCGATCATCGCCAACAGCGGCCAGAAGGTGACCCCGACCCTCATCGACCGCATTCAGGACCGCTACGGCCGGACGATCTATCGCCACGACGACCGCGTCTGTCAGGGCTGCGTCGCCGAGGAATGGCACAACCAGCCGGAGCCGACGATCATCGACGAGTCGGAGTACGTGCTCGATCCGATGACCGCCTACCAGATCACGTCGATGATGGAGGGCGTCGTCCAGCGCGGTACGGCCACGCGGGTGCGGGTGCTCGGCAAGCCCATCGCGGGCAAGACCGGCACCACCAATGACGAGCGCGATGCCTGGTTCATCGGCTTCACGCCGGATCTCGTGGCTGGCGTCTATGTGGGCTACGACAACCCGCGGCCGATGGGGCGCGGCGCCACCGGCGGCCAGATCGCTGCGCCGATCTTCATCAACTTCATGGAAGAGGCGCTGGCCGACAAGCCGGGCGTCGAGTTCCGTGTCCCGGAAGGCATCAAGCTGGTGCCGGTCTACCTGAAGAGCGGCCAGCCCGCCCCGAACGGCGGATCCGGCGTCATCCTCGAGGCCTTCAAGCCGGGTACCGCGCCGGGCGACACCTTCTCGGTGATCGGCATGAACAACGGCAAGTCGTCGCGCTCGTCCGTCACCCGGGAGAGCGAGCGGGCCGTGCTGTCGGGCACCGGCGGCCTCTACTGATCCCAGGAAAATCGACGAACTGGAGAGGGCGGCCTGCGCCGTCCACGCTCCGGGGCGTCGCACGCGTGCCGGCCAACGATCCCGGTCCGGCGAGGGTGGGCGATTGTGTGCGCCGCCCGAACGCCTTATGTCGATGAACCCGCCGCCCGTGCGGCCGTCGTGAACCCAACCGGAACAAGACCATGCGAACGGAAACGACCAACACGGTCGAAGAGATCAAGCAGGCGCTCGGCCTGCTGAGGAGGTATCTTTGACTGGGAACAGGCACTCAAGCGGCTCGATGAGCTGAACGCGAAGGCCGAGGACCCGAGCCTCTGGGACGATCCTGCCGTGGCGCAGGGGTTGATGCGCGAGCGCCAGTCGCTCGAAGACCAGATCACCGCCGTGCGTCGTCTGGAGCAGGAGCTCGACGACGCGGTGGGCCTCATCGAGCTGGGCGAGGAGGAAGGCGACGAGACCGTGGTCACCGACGCCGAGGATCAGCTCAAGGGGCTCAAGACCGAGCTTGCCCGCCGCCAGGTAGAGGCGATGTTGTCGGGCGAGGCCGATGCCAACGACGCCTATGTCGAGGTCCATGCCGGTGCCGGCGGCACCGAGAGCCAGGACTGGGCCAACATGCTCCTGCGCATGTACGTGCGCTGGGCGGAGCGCGCCGGCTACAAGGTCGAGACGCTCGAGGTCAACGATGGCGAAGAGGCCGGCATCAAGTCCGCCACGATCCTGGTCAAAGGGCATAACGCCTATGGCTGGCTGAAGACGGAATCGGGCGTGCATAGGCTGGTGCGGATCTCGCCGTTCGACAGCCAGGCGCGCCGCCACACGAGCTTTGCCTCGATCTGGGTCTACCCGGTGATCGACGATTCCATCGAGATCGAGATCATCGAGTCCGACGTGCGCGTGGACACCTACCGAGCGTCCGGCGCCGGTGGGCAGCACGTCAACACGACCGACAGCGCCGTCCGCCTGACCCATGTGCCGTCGGGCATCGTCGTGGCCTGCCAGGCGGGCCGCTCCCAGCACCAGAACCGGTCCCAGGCCTGGGACATGCTTCGGGCGCGTCTCTACGAGGCGGAGCTGAAGAAGCGGGAGGAAAAGGCGATGGCCGAGGCCGCGACCAAGTCGGACATCGGCTGGGGCCACCAGATCCGCTCCTACGTGCTGCAACCCTATCAGTTGGTGAAGGACCTGCGCACGGGCGTGGAGAGCACCGCGCCCTCCGACGTGCTGGACGGCGACCTCGACGGCTTCATGGAAGCCACGCTGGCCCAGCGTGCCTACGGAGACACGCCCGCCGAGGTCTCCGACGTCGAGTGACGATCCGGCCCTCGCGGTTCTGGAATGGGGCGTCCCGGAAGGGGCGCCCTTTTTCGTGGCGGGTCAGGTGCGGATGGTTTCCAGCGGTCTGTAAAAGCCGGGCGTCAGGCCGGCCTCGGAGCGCGCGCGGTCATTGAAGGGCGGCTTCAGCGCGCCCCGGAAGTGCTTGCGGACCAGCGCGTGGAAGGTCGGCTCGAACGGACGGCCCTCCCGGTCGCAGAGGAACTTGAACCACTTCGCCCCAAAGTAGACGTGCTTCTTCTCGTCCTCGTAGATGCGCCGGAAGACCGCGGCGTCGGCTTCGTCGCCGCGCGTCTCGGCCCGTTCGATCATTGACGGGGTCACGTCCAGTCCGCGGGCTTCGAGCACCAGCGGCACGATGGCCAGTCGGGCGGAAAGATCGCACCTGGTTTCCTCGGCGGCCTGCCACAGCCCGTCATGGGCCGGCAGGTCACCGTAGGCCGCGCCGAAATCGGCCAGGCGGTCGCGCAGCAGGCCGAAGTGGATGCTCTCCTCCAGCCCGACCGTGACCCAGTCGTCGAAGAAGGAGCGGGGCACGCGTTCGCCGGCGAAGCGGCCGACGATGTCCCAGGCGAGGTCGACGGCGTTGAGCTCGATGTGGGCGATGGCATGCAGGAGTGCGATGTGGCCCGTCCGGCTGTCGGCCGAGCGTCGCGGCATGTCGCGCGGGGCCAGCAACTGCGGCCGGTCGGGGCGACCGGGCCGCTTCGGGGCAGGCGGGTCCAGCGTCGGCCGTCTGAGCGACAGCTGTCGCGCGAACCAGAGGTCCGCGGTCCGGCGCGACAGGGCGATCTTGGCGTCCAGGTCGGCAGTCGCGACGATGGTACGCGCCGCGGCCGCGAGCGAGGCCGGGCGCCCGGCGCCCTGTTCGGGTAGCTCCATGTCCTGCCCCTCGTTGCCGGACGGCCTACAGCGCTTTGGCGGCCTCGAGAACGGCCTCGGCATGGCCGGGCACCTTCACCTTGCGCCAGATGCGGGCGATCGTGCCGTCGGCCGCGATGAGGAAGGTGGAGCGCTCGACGCCCATGTAGGTGCGCCCGTACATCGATTTCTCCACCCAGACGCCATAGCTTTGACATACGTCTTTGGCTTCGTCCGCTGCCAGCGGAACCGAAAGTGCGTGCTTCTTCCGGAACTTGGCGTGTTTTTCGGCCGAATCCGGGGAAACGCCGAGGACCTGGATGCCGGCATCCTCGAATCG
Organism: Amorphus coralli DSM 19760; assembly: GCF_000374525.1. Taxonomy (GTDB): domain Bacteria; phylum Pseudomonadota; class Alphaproteobacteria; order Rhizobiales; family Amorphaceae; genus Amorphus; species Amorphus coralli. The sequence continues at coordinate 166,856 of NZ_KB894573.1, read as the reverse complement.
CGGCATCAGTTCGGAGAAGGCGAGGGCCTCTTTGGTGCACCCGGACGTGTCGTCTTTCGGGTAAAAGTAGAGAACGACCGGTTTGCCAACCAGGGCGCTCAGTGAAACGTCGCCCATCGTGTCGGTTGGAAGGGTGAAGTCCGGCGCGTGGTCGCCTTCTGACAGCGTGCTCATCGAATGGCCCTCGTGTGCGTGTAACGCGTTTCGTTGCCGACGCCCGGGCGCGCGCGGGCCTGCCGGCCCCGCACCGGATGCGGAAGAGCGGTTTTGCCTGAGCCGCGTCTGCGGTCAAGCGCGGTGTCGGAAAACCGCTTTGGGAGTGTGACGGAAGGAGCATGAGAGCAGGACGCGGGCCCACGCGGCTCTTCCATCCCCATCTTTTCTGCGGCGGCCGCTCCCGCCCGCGGAAGGCTGCGCGGCTGGCGTTCTTCGCGGCGGCCGGTCTGGCGCTGCTCGTCGTGCTCCTGGTGATCCGTGTCTACTCGGCGCCGCTGACGATTCCGATCGCGGACCGGACGGTCCGGACGATACTCACGAGCCTTGCGGGTGAGGACGGTCGCGTGGCCGTCGGTGGCGTGTCGCTCGGCTGGGCGCCCGGTTCGGCGCTCGAAATCGTGGTCCGGGAGGTTTCGATCCGGGGGCCGGCGGGCACGCTGGAAGCGCCGAAGTCCGTATTCGACATCTCCGCCGCCGCCCTGCTCAAGGGCGAAGTGCGCGTCCACTCCATCGAGATCATCGATCCGGCGCTGAGCGTCAACTATCCGGTCCGCAGCGCGGACGACCAGACGGGCGAGGTGCAGCAGAGGCCGGATCCCCCGCTTTCGTTCGGTTTCCTGCCGGAGGTGGAACAGCGGCTCGCGCGGCTTGCGGCCATTGCCCGTCAGAACGGGCTGAAGCAGTTCCGGCTGTCTGGCGGCGAAATTCGCATACCCGATCCCGATCCGCGCCTGCCTGACCGGGTGTTCTCCGGGATCGACGGAACGGCGCTGCCGGAGACCGACGGCGACGTGGCCATCGACGTGCGCGGCCAGGCCCACTCCGGCGCCTGGCGCTACACGATCGAGCGCTCCACCATCGCGGACGGGTCGCGCCTGGTGGCCGGGGGGCATGGTGTCGGGCTCACCGACATCATCGCCCTGCCGATCATCGAGTCGGGATTTTCGCTGGCTCCCGAACTGGTGGCCTGGTTCTCCCCGGAGGGAGATCTGGAACGGGCGCGGCTGCAGCTGGGTGTCGACAAGGGCGTCTTCAAGATCGCCAAGGATCCGCCGCGGACAATCGACCGGCTGCTCGTCGCCGCGACCTGGGACGCGAAGGACGACGTGGTCAGAGTCGAGCCGCTCGAGATCGTTGCCGGTGCGACCCTGCTGGTCGGCAAGGGGACCTTCACCCCGCCGCGCGACGACGGCGACACGTGGACCTACGAGCTCAGCGCCGACACGGCCCGGATGGGGCCGGATGACGTCGATGGGCCGCCGCTCGATATCCCGGTCCTGAACGTCTCCGGTACCATCGTGCCGTCGCGGAGCTACCTGACCTTCGACCGGTTCGTTGCCCGCTCGGTTCAGGGAGCGATGATGGGGTCGGGATCGTTCGATTTCGGACCGCATGGCCCGAACCTCGCCGCAGCCCTGAGCCTGTCGCCGATGTCGGCTGCCACCCTGATGCGCATGTGGCCGGTCATCGTCGGCTACGAGGCCCGCAACTGGCTGGTCGAGAACGTGCGCAGCGGCCAGATCGAAAGCGGCGAGATGCTGTTCGCGTTGCTGCCGCGCGACATGGACGGCGATCCGTCGACCCAAAGTTCCATGAAGCGGAACATCGACATCGCCGTGACCTATCGCGACGGCTCGCTTGTCCTGCCGGGCGACTTGCCGGCCATGATCGACGCCACCGGCTCGGCCACGGTGGTCGACCGGCACGTGACTCTTGATGCGTCCTCGGCCGCCCTCGTGCCGCCCGAAGGGGGGCGCATCGCGGTGGAGGATTTCTACGTCGACATCCCCTCCGTCACCGCGAAGCCGCCGATCGGCACGATCCGCACCCGGCTGGAAGGCGCTGCGGCCGCTATCGCCTCGCTGGTCGACCTGGAGCCCATCGATGCGCTGGGCCGGATCGGCGTGACGCCCGCCGATCTCTCCGGAAGCATTTCCGCCGCCATCGAGGCCGTCGGTCCCATGGGCCAGACCATCGAGCCCGATGCGCTCAAATGGTCGGTCGATGCGCAGTTGAGCGACGTCGCGAGCAAGGCGCCGATCAACGGCATGACCGTCAGCGGCGCGACGCTCTCCGTCATCGCCGATCCGACGGAGGCTACGCTCAAGGGGAAGGCCACGGTGGACGGTGTCACGGCGACCATCGACTATACGGCTGTGTTTTCCGGCGCGGACGAGGGCAGGGCTGGCGACGTGTCTTTCGTTCTGACCGAGGCGGAACGGAAGAAGCGCGGCTGGGACGTCGGGTCACTTCTCGGCGGGCCGATCGAGATCACCGTCGTGGATTCGACCGACGGCAAGCGCCGGGTCGAGGCGAACCTGAAGGACGCGCGCCTCACGGTGCCGGGCTTTGGCTGGACCAAGGGCGCCGGCGTTCCGGCCAAGGCGAGCTTCGACCTCGTCGAGGACGAGAAGACCGTCGAGGTCAACGACCTCAAGGTCACCTCGGACGGGCTGGACGTGACCGGCAAGGTGCGCATCGAGAACGGCGAACTGGTTTCGGCGATTTTCGACCGGTTCGCATTGCGCCCCACCGACAAGGCGAAGCTGACAGTCACGCGAAGCGGCAAGGGCTACGACGTGGTGGTGAAGGGGTCGTCACTGGACGGGCGCGGCCTGCTGTCTTCTTTCAAGAACCAGGCGGACGAAGGAGGGACCGGAGGCTCCGGTCTCGGTGGTCCCCTCAACCTGCGCATGGACCTCGCGACCGTGCAGGGCAACGGTGGCGTCAGCCTGACCGGCCTCACGGGTTCGCTGAGCATGAGCGGCGACCAGCTCACCGCGCTGGACCTGACCGGTTCCAGCAATGGTGGCCGGTCGCGCGATATTGTCGCGCGGCTGACGCCCGGCGGCAACGGGACACGCACGCTCTCCGTTGATGCGGCGGACACCGGTCGCTTGCTCCGATTCCTCGGTCTCTACCAACGTCTGGCCGGGGGGCAGGGCCGGCTCGACGCCACCCTGCGCAGGCGACAACCCACGATCGGCGAGGTCACCGTCCGCAACTTCGAGATAACCGATGACCCGCAGGTGGCCAGCCTGATCGACCGGACAGTGCGCAGCGCCGGCCGCAGCGCTTCCGATCCGCGTCCGCTGGCTTTCCAGCCATCGCGCGATGCCCGGACCACGGCGGGATTTGAGGAACTGAACGTCCCCTTCACCGAGGACAAGGGGCGTATCCAGATCACCGACGCCGTCCTGCGCGGGGCCGCGATCGGCGGTACCGCCGGAGGCGTGCTCGATCTGAAGGGCGACCGGATGACCATCACCGGGACGGTGATCCCGGCCTATGCCATCAACAATCTGTTCGGGCGGGTGCCGATCCTCGGCGAGATCCTGGGCGGCGGCAAGGACGGCGGCCTGTTCGGCGTGACCTTCCGGCTAGACGGACCGATGAAGAGCCCGACCTTCTCCTTCAACCCGGTCTCGGCCGTCACGCCCGGCATCTTCCGACGCCTGTTCGAGGCCGAGGACGCCGACGGCGCGCCGGCCTATCCGGCACCGGCGCCGCGCGACGCCCGTAACAACCGCTACTGAGCCTCTCCGGCGGCGATCCGGGCCGAGAGCCTACTCGGCCCGCAGCAGCACGTGCTTCTTGCGGCCCAGCGACAGCTTGATCACGCCGTCTCCCGTCAGATCCGCGCTTCCCAGGATACGGCGCTCATCGTCCACGACCGTGTCGTTCACGCGGGCGCCGCCGCCCTTCACATGCCTCCGCGCCTCACCGTTGGAGGCGGCGAGGCCGGCCCGGCGGAAGGCCTCCAGCAATCCGATGCCCACCTCGATCTCAGCGGCCGGAACCGTCACCGTCGGCAGGTCGTCGGCCAGCGTGCCGGCCTCGAAGGTCTGGCGGGCGGTCTCGGCGGCCTTTTCCGCCTCTTCGCGACCATGCACGATCGCGGTTGCCTCGGTAGCGAGGATCTTCTTGGCCTCGTTGATCTCCGCCCCGCCGAGGGCTTCCAGGCGCGCGATCTCGTCGAGCGGCAGCCGGGTGAAGATCTTCAGGAAGCGCCCGACGTCGGCGTCCTCGGTGTTGCGCCAGTATTGCCAGAAATCGTAGGGGCTGAAGACGTCCTCGTTCAGCCAGACCGCGCCGTTGGCGGTCTTGCCCATCTTGGCGCCGGAGGCGGTGGTGAGCAGCGGCGTGGTCAGGGCGTAAAGCTGTGGCGTGCCCATCCGGTGGCCCAGGTCGACGCCGTTGATGATGTTGCCCCACTGGTCGGAGCCGCCCATCTGCAGCCGGCAACCGTAGCGCCGGTTCAGCTCGACGAAATCGTAGCCCTGCATGATCATGTAGTTGAATTCGAGGAAGGAGAGCGACTGCTCCCGGTCGAGCCTGAGCTTCACGCTGTCGAAGGAGAGCATCCGGTTGACGGAGAAGTGGCGCCCCACGTCGCGGATGAACTCGATATAGTTCAGGCCGAGCAGCCAGTCGGCGTTGTTGACCATCAGCGCGTCGTTGGGGCCGTCGCCAAAGCGCAGGATACGCGAGAAGATCCGCTTGATGCTGGCGATGTTGGCGTTGATGGCCTCGGGCGTGAGCAGTCCGCGCTGCTCGTCGCGGAAGGAGGGATCGCCAACCATCGAGGTGCCGCCGCCCATCAGCGCGATGGGCCGGTGGCCAGTCTCCTGCATCCAGTGCAGCATGGTCGCGGAGATCAGGTTGCCGATGTGCAGGCTGGTCGCGGTTGCGTCATAGCCGACATAGGCCGTCACAGTTTCCTTGGCGAAAAGCTCGTCGAGGCCGCTTTCATCTGACATCTGGTGGATGAAGCCGCGCTCGAAGAGCGTCTGCAGGAACTCTGACTTGAAGCCGGGCATGGAACGCGAATCCTGTGGTATCTCGGGCGGGGCCGGTCAGCCTCGCTGTTCGGCTCGCGGTTTATCAGCCCTGCCGTCAAATTCCAGATGCGGAGTCGATTTTGAACGACGAAAAGGCCGAAAACCGCCTCTACCGCGCGATCGGGCTGATGAGCGGCACGTCGATGGACGGCGTCGATGCCGCGCTGGTGGTCACCGACGGCGAAGCCGCGGTCAGCCTCGGTCCGACCCAGTTCACGCCCTATCCGGTTGACCTGCGCCGGCTGCTCAAGCGCGCCAACGCCGTGGCGCTCGACCTCGACGACCGGACGGCGCGGCCTGAGCCCTTGGCGGAGGCCGAAGCCTGGGTGACGCGGGAGCAGACGGAGGCCGTGCGGGCCTTTGCCGCCACGCTGGACACTCCGCCGGACGTCGTCGGCTTTCACGGCCAGACGGTGATGCATGCGCCCGACCGCGGCATGACCATGCAGCTCGGCGACGGCGGCGCGATGGCGCGCGATCTGTCGATCCCGGTTGTCTACGACCTGCGCGCCGCCGACGTGGCGGCCGGCGGTGAGGGCGCGCCGCTGGTGCCGGTGTTCCACCGGGCGCTGGTGGTGCAGGCGGGCTTGGAGTTGCCCGCCGCCGTCCTGAATATAGGCGGCGTCGCCAACGTGAGCTTTATCGGCGCCAACGGCGACCCCACCGCCTTCGACACCGGCCCCGGCAACGCGATGCTGGATGACCTGATGGAGGAGCGACACGGCGTCCTGATGGACGAGGGCGGGGCGCGGGCGGCGGCCGGGACGGCCGATCGGGCGGTGGTGGAGGCCTACCTGTCCGATGCCTATTTCGCCCGGCCGGCGCCGAAATCGCTGGATCGAAGCCACTTCGACCTGTCCCTGGTGGCGCACCTCTCGACGGAAGATGCGGCAGCCACTCTCGTCGAGGTGACGGCGGGTGCGGTGGTAAAGGGGCTGGAGATCCTGCCGGCCTATCCGAAAAGCCTGACGATCGGCGGGGGCGGGGCCCGCAACCCTGTGATGATGGAAGCGCTGGAGAGGTCGACAGGGCTCACTCCGAAGAGCGCCGACGTGTTCGGCTGGTCGGCGGCTTTCCTGGAAGCCCAGGCGTTCGGCTACCTTGCCGTGCGCTCGATGCTCGGCCTGCCGATCACGTTCCCGATGACCACGGGCGTCAGGCGGCCCCACACGGGCGGCATCGTCGCCCGTCCCTGACCACCTTCACGGGCGGGATTATCGCCCGCCCGTGAAGGTGGTCGCGCGTGGCGGATCAGGCGGCGTCGGAGGTCTCGCCGAGACGCTTGTCGAGATAGCCGGAGCAGTGATCCATCAGCACATCGACCCGGTCCTCGAAGAAGTGGTTCGCGCCCGGCACGATCTCCTGGTCGATGATGATGCCCTTCTGGGTCTTCAGCTTGTCGACCAACGTCTGAACGTCTTTCTGCGGCACCACCTTGTCGGCGTCGCCATGGATGATCAGGCCGGACGACGGGCAGGGCGCCAGAAACGAGAAGTCGTGCAGGTTCGCCGGAGGCGCGACGGAGATGAACCCCTCGATCTCCGGGCGGCGCATCAGGAGCTGCATGCCGATCCAGGCGCCGAACGAGAAGCCGGCGATCCAGCAGGAGCGCGCGTCGGGATGGATCGTCTGGACCCAGTCCAGCGCGGCGGCGGCGTCGGAGAGCTCGCCCGAGCCGTGGTCGAAGGCGCCCTGGCTACGGCCCACACCGCGGAAGTTGAAGCGCAGGACCGCGAAGCCGCGCTTCTGGAACATGTAGAAGAGGTTGTAGACGATCTGGTTGTTCATCGTCCCGCCGAACTGCGGGTGCGGATGCAGCACGATCCCGATCGGCGCATTGCGGCTTTTGGCCGGCTGGAAGCGGCCCTCGATGCGGCCGGCCGGGCCGGCGAAGATCACTTCGGGCATCGGAACGAATCCTTTAGGAGGCGGTTGCGGGGGGAGGTGGCGCTGACGGTCGGTTCAAGATAGGAAAATCTTGACGGCAAGGGTCACCTTCCTACACTAAGATAATCTGGAACCATTCGAAATCGATAGCGGACCTCCGGGCCCGCGCACCGCTTGGTGTCGGATGGTGACGAGGTGGGCGGGTTTATCCACAGCCAGGCCGCCCAATGCAAGATTTTTCCGGATTTCGATCGGGGTTCTGATGGCGACGACGGCGAAGAGCCGGGTCTTCTTCGACTGGAACGCGGGCGCGCCTTTGTCGGCTGCCGCGCGCGATGCCGTCGTGGATGCGCTCGACCTCGTCGGCAATCCCTCGTCGGTGCACTCCGAAGGCCGTGCCGCCCGGGCGCTGATCGAATCCGCCCGCTCAGCGATCGCGGCGCTCTGCGGCGCCGACAGTGCCGGCGTGACCTTTACCAGCGGCGGTACCGAGGCCAACCAGACCGCGCTTTCGCCGGACATGGAGATCGCCGGGCGGCCACTCCGCTTCGCCCGGCTGCTCGTTTCCGCAGTGGAGCATCCGTCCGTCATGGCTGGCGGCCGCTTCGGTCCGGGCGCCGTGGAAACGATCCCGGTGGATTTCGACGGTGTCGTCGACCTGGCCGCGCTGGAGCGGATGCTCGGAGAGGTCGAGGGGCCGGCCCTGGTGTCCGTCATGGCCGCCAACAACGAGACCGGCGTGATCCAGCCGGTCGCCGAAGCCGCCGCGATCGTTCATGCCGCCGGTGGCGTGTTGCACGTGGATGCGGTCCAGGTTGCGGGCCGGCTGCCGATGTCCATCGAGACCTTGGGCTGCGACGTTCTCACGCTGTCCGGCCACAAGATCGGCGGTCCGCGCGGCGTTGGTGCCGTCGTCCGACGCGCCGGGCTGCGCATTCCGCCGCTGATCACCGGCGGGGGACAGGAGGCGCGGGCGCGCGCCGGCACGGAAAACCCGCCTGCCATCGCCGGATTTGGTGCCGCAGCGCGGGAAGCGGTTGAAAAGCTTGCCGATCAGTCTCGGATTTCGGGCCTGAGGGACTGGTTTGAGCGCGACCTCATGCTTATTTCTCCGGGTGTGACGGTGTTCGGCGCATCCGCCGCCCGGCTGCCCAACACCTCGGCCTTCGCTCTCGAGGGCGTGAGCGCCGAGACGGCCGTGATTGCGCTCGATCTCGCCGGCGTTGCCGTGTCCTCTGGCTCGGCGTGTTCGTCGGGCAAGGTGAGCGCCTCCCATGTCCTCGATGCCATGGGCGTCCCGTTCGATCTCGCGGCGGGTGCGATCCGGGTAAGCCTGGGCCCGACCACGTCCGAGGCAGACGTGGAGCGGCTTCTTTCCGTGTGGCAGAGCGTCAGCCACCGTTTCGCGCGGCGACCGGGTGATCCGGCGTCGCATTTTGATCGTCTTCGACAGCCAGCGGGCCTTGAACCCGCCGTGGATGGAGAGACCGATGCCAGCAGTGCAGGAAACGATCGACCAGGTTCAGTCGATCGACATAGACAAGTACAAGTACGGCTTCGTCACGGACATCGAGTCCGACAAGGCGCCTAAGGGCCTCGACGAAAGCATCATCGCCTTCATCTCCCAAAAGAAGGCCGAGCCGGACTGGATGCTTCAGTGGCGTCTTGAGGCCTACAAGCGTTGGCAGACGCTTGAGGAGCCGACCTGGGCGCGGGTGAACTATCCGAAGATCGACTTCCAGGATCTCTATTATTACGCCGCGCCGAAATCGACGGACGGTCCGAAGAGCCTGGACGAGGTCGACCCGGAGTTGCTGCGGACCTACGAGAAGCTCGGTATCCCGCTCAAGGAGCAGGAGATACTCGCCGGTGTGCGCAAGCAGGGCGAGGCCAGCACCCTTGATGAGGACAGCCTGAACGCGCCGTCCGGCCGGGTGGCCGTGGATGCGGTGTTCGATTCCGTCTCGGTGGTGACGACCTTTAAGGAGGAACTCGCCAAGGCCGGCGTGATCTTCTGCTCCATCTCCGAGGCGATCCGCGAGCACCCTGAGCTCGTCCAGAAATATCTCGGCTCGGTCGTGCCGATCACGGACAACTTCTATGCGACGCTGAACTCGGCCGTCTTCACCGACGGCTCGTTCGTCTACGTGCCGCCGGGCGTGCGCTGCCCGATGGAGCTGTCGACCTATTTCCGCATCAACGAGCAGAACACCGGCCAGTTCGAGCGCACGCTTATCATCGCCGACAAGGGCTCCTACGTGTCCTACCTGGAGGGATGCACGGCGCCCCAGCGTGACGAGAACCAGCTTCACGCGGCGGTGGTCGAGCTGATCGCGATGGACGATGCGGAGATCAAGTACTCCACCGTCCAGAACTGGTACCCGGGCGACGTCGACGGCAAGGGCGGCATCTACAACTTCGTCACCAAGCGCGGCGACTGCCGCGGGGCGAACTCGAAGATCTCCTGGACCCAGGTCGAGACCGGTTCCGCCATCACCTGGAAATACCCGTCTTGCATCCTGCGCGGCGACAACTCGCGCGGCGAGTTCTACTCGATCGCGATCTCGAACGGTCACCAGCAGATCGACTCGGGCACCAAGATGATCCACCTCGGCCGCAACACGTCGAGCCGGATCATTTCCAAGGGCATCGCGGCGGGCAAGTCGGAGAATACCTACCGGGGCCTCGTCCAGGCCAACCGGCGGGCGGCAAATGCGCGCAACTTCACCCAGTGCGACTCGCTGCTGATCGGCGATCAGTGCGGCGCCCACACGGTGCCCTACATCGAGGCGAAGACGCCGTCGGCGAAGTTCGAGCACGAGGCGACCACCTCGAAGATCTCCGACGACCAGCTCTTCTACTGCCGGTCCCGCGGGATCGGCGAGGAAGAGGCGGTCGCGCTGATCGTCAACGGCTTCGTGAAGGACGTCATCCAGCAGCTGCCGATGGAGTTTGCCGTCGAGGCGCAGAAACTCATCGGGGTGAGCCTGGAGGGCTCGGTCGGCTGACGGCGCGGCATGGCTCCGGAATATTGGTTCAGGCCGAAACGGTGGGGCTACGGCGCCGTCCCGGTGACCTGGCAGGGATGGGCGGCCACGGTCGTTTACGCCGCCGTCGCCCTGGTTGCCACGCTTGGCTACGGCGCGGCCGTTGCCGTCGCCTCGACCGGCCCGGCGATCGCCGCCACCGCCCTCTGGCTCGGCTTCCTGCTCATCTGGACCCTGGCCTTCCTGGGTCTCGCCCGCGCCCGGACCGACGGAGACTGGACCTGGCGCGGCGGTAACGACGACACCGGCCCGGCGCCGCCACGAGACGATGTCTCGGAGGCGGGCGACGGGTCCGAAGAGGAACACGGACGATAGAACGATGACCAAGATGCTTCAGATCAAGAACCTGCACGCCCGCATCGACGAGCGCGAAATCCTCAAGGGGATCGACCTGGAGGTCGGCGCCGGCGAGGTGCACGCCATCATGGGCCCGAACGGCTCCGGCAAGTCGACGCTGTCGCACGTGCTGGCCGGCCGCGACGAGTACGAGGTCACCGAGGGTCAGGTGCTGTTCAACGGGGTCGATCTCCTGGAGCTGGAGCCGGAAGAGCGCGCCGCCGCCGGCGTGTTCCTGGCCTTCCAGTATCCGATCGAGGTGCCGGGCGTGGCCAACATGACCTTCCTGAAGACGTCGCTGAACGCCCAGCGCAAGGAGCGCGGCGAGGACGCCATGTCGACGCCGGAGTTCATGAAGCTGGTCAAGGGCGCGGCCGAGAAGCTGAACATCAGCCAGGAGATGCTGCGGCGTCCGGTGAATGTCGGCTTCTCCGGCGGCGAGAAAAAGCGCAACGAGATCCTGCAGATGGCGGTTCTCGATCCGAAGCTGGCCGTCCTCGACGAGACCGATTCCGGCCTCGACATCGACGCGCTGAAGATCGTCGCCGATGGCGTCAACGCGCTGCGCTCGCCGGATCGCTCCTTCGTGGTCATCACCCACTACCAGCGCCTCCTGGAGCATATTGTCCCGGACGTGGTCCACGTGCTGGCCGGCGGACGTATCGTGAAGACTGGCGGCAAGGAGCTGGCGCTCGAACTCGAGGCGCGCGGCTACGCCGACTTCGTCGAGGCCGCGTAAGGGAGACGGCGCACATGGCACAGTCACCCGAAATCAACCGCACGCCGGCGGAAGCCGCGCTGGCGGACTGGTTCGCCGCCACCGAGAGCGGACGCACCGGCGAAGGGCCGATCGGCGAGATGCGGGCGGAGGCGTTCGACCGGTTCCGCGGCCAGGGCCTCCCGCACCGCCGCGTCGAGGCCTACAAGTACACCGACCTGCGCGCGACGCTGCGCACGCTGCCCGCCGCAGCCGAACCGGCAAGCCGGGAGGCGGCCGAGGCGGCGCTCGCGGCCGCTCCGGTGCTGTCCGGCGAGGGCTTCGCCCCGGCGCGCATCGCCATCGTCAATGGCCGCTTCGTGCCGGAGCTCTCCGACCTCGACGGGCTCGATGGCGCGGTCTCCGTGCACGGGTTTTCCGAGATGTTTGCCGGCAGCGCGGATCCGGCGCTGGCAAGGGTCGGATCCCTGGCAGCAGGTGTCGATGACCCGATGCTGGCGCTGAACACGGCGCTTTTCGATGACGGAGTCGTCATCTCCGTCACAGCGGGTGCAACCGTCGCTCGGGCCATCGAACTCCTGCACGTCGTGGCAGGCGACGCCGCCGTCACGACGATGCCGCGTCACGCGGTGTTCGTGGGCGAGGGGGCGACCGTTCGCTTCCTGGAGCGCCACGAGGCGACATCTGACCTGGCCCACACGACCAATGCCGCCATCGAGCTGGAAGTGGCCGCCAACGCGTCCGTCACCTGGGCCAAGCTCCAGGCGGAGCCGCTTGCGGCGACCCATGTCGGCACGATGACCACGACCATCGGCACCGAGGCGCGCTTCGCGCACCTCACGATGACGCTGGGCGCGAAGCTCGCGCGCTCGCAGATCTTCGCGCGGGTGGAGGGTGAGTTCGTCGAGGCATCGTTTGATGCCGCGACCTTCATCAAGGGCGAGCAGCATGCCGACAACACCCTGGTCATCGACCACAAGGTGCCGAATGGCGTCAGCCAGGAGCGCTTCCGCTCGGTGGTCGACGACAGGGCGCAGGCTGTCGTCCAGGGCCGCATCAACGTCTGGCCCCACGCCCAGAAGACCGATGCCCGGATGATGTCCAACGCGCTTCTCCTGTCGGAGGGTTGCGAGGCGGTGAACAAGCCGGAACTGGAGATTTTCGCCGACGACGTTCAGTGCGCGCACGGCGCGACGTCCGGTCAGATCGACGAGCAGGCGCTGTTCTATCTCCGTTCCCGCGGCATTCCGAGACGGCAGGCGGAGCGGCTCCTGATCGAGTCCTTCCTCATCGGTGCGGTGGAAGGGATCGGCGACGAGGAGATCTCCGACGCGCTGTCCGGGCGGATGCGCTCCGCCCTCGACCTTGGGTGATGCCATGACCGATGCGATCGACACGGCCGCCGACGGCTACGACGTAGAGGCGGTCCGCCGCGACTTCCCGATCCTGGATCGCGAGATCCACGGCAAGCCGCTCTGCTACCTCGACAACGCCGCCTCGGCGCAGAAGCCGTCGGCCGTGCTGGAGCGGATCCAGCAGGCCTACGCTTACGACTATGCCAACGTTCATCGCGGGCTGCATACGCTGGCCAACGCCTCGACAGAGGCCTACGAGGGCGCCCGCGAGACGGTGACGGCCTTTCTCAACGCACCGTCGAGCGAGGAGGTGATCTTTACCCGCTCGACGACCGAGGCCATCAACCTGGTGGCGTCGAGCTACGGCGGTATGGTGCTGGGCGAGGGCGACGAGGTGGTGCTTTCCATCATGGAGCACCATTCCAACATCGTGCCCTGGCACTTCCACCGCGAGCATCGCGGCGCGGTGCTCAAATGGGTCGACGTCCGGCCCGACGGCTCCTTCGATATCGAGGCTTTCGAGCGCGCGCTGACCGATCGCACCAAGATCGTCGCCATCACCCACATGTCGAACGTGCTCGGCACCGTGGTTCCGATCAAGGAAGTGGTCCGGATTGCCCATGCACGCGGCATCCCGGTGCTGGTGGACGGCAGCCAGGCGGCCGTGCACATGCCGGTCGACGTGCAGGATCTGGACTGCGACTTCTACGTGATGACCGGCCACAAGCTCTACGGGCCGACCGGCATCGGCGTGCTGTATGCCAAACGGGCCTATCTCGAGGCGATGCCGCCCTACATGGGCGGCGGCGAGATGATCGGCACCGTCGGCCGTGACCGGATCACCTATGGCGATCTGCCGAACAAGTTCGAGGCGGGGACGCCGCCCATCGTGCAGGCCATCGGGCTGGGCGCAGCGCTCGGCTACATGACCGGCATCGGCCGCGAGCGGATCGCCGCGCACGAGCAGCGCCTTCGGGACTACGCCCACGAGCGGCTCTCGGGCCTCAACATGATCCGGCTGATGGGCAATGCGCCCGACAAGGGCGCGATCTTTTCCTTCGACATGGAGGGGGCCCACGCCCACGACGTGGCCACCATTCTCGACCGGGAGGGAATCGCCGTTCGCGCCGGGACGCACTGCGCGGAACCGCTGCTCGCCGACCTCGGCGTGGCGGCCACCTGCCGGGCCTCGTTCGCCCTCTACAACACGGTCGAAGAGGTCGACCGCCTTGCGGAGGGCATCGAGAAGGCCCATAGATTCTTTGTATGAGGAGTGCCGGCATGGATGAGACGACGCTTGAATCCGCCCCGGATGTGGCGCCGGACGCCACCTCGTCCGGCGAAGGGCAGGGTTCGGCCATCCCGCAGGAAGAACTCGACCGGATCACCGACGACATCATTGCGGCCCTCAAGACCGTCTATGATCCGGAGATCCCGGTCGATATCTACGAGCTCGGCCTGATCTACCGGATCGACATCGACGATGACCGCACGGTCGACATCGACATGACGCTCACCGCGCCGGGCTGCCCGGTGGCTGGCGAGATGCCGGGGTGGGTCGAGAACGCCGTGTCCACCGTCGAGGGCGTGGGCGATGTGCGCGTGCGCATGGTCTTCGATCCGCCGTGGGACATGAGCCGCATGTCCGACGAGGCCCGGGTGGCCCTGGATTTTTTTGGGTAGCACGCTCGGCAAGACTGGGAACCCGGTTCCCGCTCAAGCGTGCGGATGAAAAGAAACGTCCCGACCCCGAACACGCGAACTGGGTTTGCTGGAGGATTGGCAATGACCGCAGCGAGACCGAAGCCGCAGGTGATCACCCTGACCGAGGCGGCCGCCGAGCGCGTCCGCGAGATCATGGAAAACGCGGACAAGCCGCTCGCCGGCCTGCGCATCGGCGTGAAGAAAGGCGGCTGCGCCGGCATGGAATACACCATGGACACCGTCGAGGAGCCGAACCCGGCCGATGACAGGGTGGAGGACAAGGGCGTCACCGTGTTCGTCGACCCCTCCGCCGTCCTGTTCCTGCTCGGCACGCGCATGGATTTCCAGGTCGACAAGTTCCGCGCCGGCTTCGTCTTCGAGAACCCGAACCAGGTCTCGGCCTGCGGTTGCGGCGAATCCGTGGAACTCCGCCCGTCGAGCCTCGAGAACGCCTGAGTCTTCGGGCGCTCGGCGCTCATGCCGGGCTCTGACGATCAGGAGACCGGGATGTCAAAGTGTAGGACTTCTTCCCGGACGCCGACGCTCTCGTAAAGCGCGATTGCGGGCGTGTCACCGTAATCGGCCTGAACGAATATCACCCATGCACCGAGTTCGCGGGCTACGGGCTTAAGGGTCTGGATAAGGTGGGTCGCGACGCCTTCCCGACGGCGATGGAAAGCTACTGCTAGATCGTAGACGTAGACCTCCGAGCGGTCCTGCTCAAACTTGCGCAGGGTGTAAGCGACAAGCCCTCCGATGATCCGATTCTCAGAAGTCGCGACGAGGGCGATAAAGCCCGCGTCGCGGAGCAGGTCGGCAAGATAGTCTTTTCGCGGCGGGCTTGAGGCGTAGGAAGCCGCATCCTCGAACTCTGCAGCGAACAAAGCGGTCAGCTCCATCAGTAAGTCCACGTCGCTCGCGTCGAGACGGCGTACGGAAAAAGCGGTCTTCCCGGTCTTTGCTTGACCACACATGTCTGATTTCCGATCCTCTCGTCCGTTTTGAAGAAAGAGACTGCGCGGGTCGATAGTGGGAAAGGGGCGTTCAAACGTCCAACTTTTCAACACCGCACAGACGGATGACATCGCATGGACGTATTCGAGCGCTTGAAGGAGGCGGCAGCCGATGAATGGGCGGCCTATGTTGGCCACCCGTTTGTGGAAGGACTGGGGTCCGGCGACCTCGATGAGGCGGCGTTCAAGCATTACCTCGTCCAGGACTATCTCTTTCTGATCCAGTTCGCCCGCGCCTATGCGCTTGCCGCCTACAAGGCGACGTCGCTGGAGGACCTGCGCGCGGCGACGGCGGGCCTTTCCGCCATCGTCGAGACGGAAATGGACCTTCACGTGCGCATCTCGGCGCGTTGGGGCCTCACCCGAGCCGACCTGGAATCCGCCGAGGAAGCGCGCGCGACGGTCGCCTACACCCGCTTCGTGCTCGACACGGGCCAGCGCGGCGACTTGCTCGATCTTTATACGGCGCTGGCCCCCTGCATGATCGGCTATGCGGAGATTGGGGCCGCTCTTTCCCAAGTGCCGGGTGCGCTCGGATCCGCCAATCCCTACCGGGAATGGGTGGCCGAATATTCGGGAGAGGCGTTTCAGGCCGCAGCGGCGGATGCCCGCGCGACCCTCGACCGGCTTGCCCAGGAACGCCTCACGGAGGCGCGCTGGGCGGCGCTTGCCGGCATCTTCCGGCAGGCGACCCGGCTCGAGGCGGATTTCTGGGACATGGGCATCACGCTCGCCCAGTAGCGCTGCTGGTGTCGGCGGCCACCGCGCGGCATGATCGTGTCTCGCTCGTGTTCACCGGCTGGCCCATGCTCGATCCCGACTATATCGACGACCTCTTCGCGCCTGTCGGGCCGGTGCGCGTGCGCCGCATGTTCGGCGGACAGGGGATCCATTTCGGCGACCAGATGATTGCGCTCGTCGCCGACGGCGTGCTGCACATGAAGGCCGATGCGGAAACAATCCCCGCCTTCGAGGCTGCCGGATCGCGGCCCTTCACCTATCTGGCCAAGGGCAGGCCGCGCGTCATCACCACCTACTGGACGATCCCGGAGAGCGCACTCGACGAACCCGACGAGTTCCGGAGCTGGGCGGAGTTGGCGGTGGAAGCCGCGCGCCGGGCTGCGGCTGCCAAGGCGGCGAAGCCGAAGCGGAGGAAGAAAGTAGCGGTCGAGGGAAACTGAATGAGCGGGAGCGCTCAGCGCGCCTTGAGGAGGGCGCGGATGCGGGCGTACTGGTCCTCGATGGGGCGGTCGGAGCGCCGGGGATCGGGAATCGCCTGCACGTCGGGGTCGGTCTCGCACACGACACGGCTTTCACCGGACTTCGCAGCCGTGGCCAGGCACCGGTCGGCCAGAGCGACGGCCTTGGCCGGGTCCTCGTCGGCCATGAGCGAGACGGCCGCCGATGCAAACACGACCTTCGCCTTGCCCTGCATCTCGATCAGGTCCTTGCGGGTCTCCAGGCTGCGGCGCACGGCCTCTGCAATGGACACGGTCTGGCGCAAATTCACTCCCGACAGGATCAGCCCGATCGTCTGGGCGTCGTAGCGATAGACCGGACCAAGCTTCTCGAACACCCGGGTGAGCGCCACCAGCATCACCGCCTGCATGGGCGAGATCATCAGCTCGTCACCGTCCGCACTCCCATCGCCGGGGCGGCGGCAGGAGGTCAGAAAGAGGGTCTGGGGTCCGCGCTTGGCGTCCGGATGCAGCCAGCGGCGGCGCACGTCCTTGGAGAAGGCGTGACGGTTCGGCAGCTGCGAGAGCTTGTCGAAGGGGGTGGAGCGCCCGACTGTCGGTTCGCCCTCGCTAGGCTGCGGACGCGGAAAGGACGGGCGGGCGTCGGCGGAAACGGCAGCCGGACGTGCGCGCGGCGCAGCGGTCTCGCGCGGTGCGGGCGCGCTGACGGAGGCGACGGCCTCGGCAACGGCTTTCGGAATCGGTGCGGGACGGGGGGGCGTCGCGGCGGTGGCGCCGGAGGCGGCAAGGCCGTCCGCCACCGCCATCGGCGGTTCGGCGGGAAGCAGCATCAGGAGCCGGTCGATGTCGTCGCGGCTGATGTCCTCGCCGCGCCGGTCGAGCCGTTCGATATAGCCGGTGACGAGGGGGTCTTCCTCGCTGACATAGGCGAACCAGACGCGGAAGCTGTCGGCATCGACCGAGAAGCCGCGCCGGTGCGCTTCCTGGATCGCGGCCCTGGCAAGCGAAAGCGAGGTGTCGGTGGCGACGTTGGTCAACGCAGGTTCCCCATCACTCGTCCGGCCACCAACAAGGCGGCCAAAGGCTCAGGGGGAGTTTTGCTTAAACTCGGTTAACCCGGGGTTAATCCCCGCCGTTTCCGGCAGGAATCGTGGGCCTCAGTCGACGAGCGCGTCGCCCGAAGCCGTCTCTGCATCGTCG
The DNA here is from genome assembly GCF_000374525.1 of Amorphus coralli DSM 19760. GTDB lineage: Bacteria > Pseudomonadota > Alphaproteobacteria > Rhizobiales > Amorphaceae > Amorphus > Amorphus coralli. The sequence goes on along the minus strand of NZ_KB894573.1, from coordinate 149,340 downwards.
CCGTCGTCGTCGGCGATGTTGTCGGCCGCCGGGGCCGGGCTCGGGCGAACCGGGCGCAGCAGGAAGGCCGGCACGAATTCGCTCTCGCCGAACACAGGTTCTTTCTCCCGCGAGCGGCCACGGCCACCACGCTGAGAGTTCCGCCCTTTGGCGGGTGCGGCAGCCTGAGCCGGAGCAGCCGGGGCAGGGGCCTGGGAGACCGGAGCCTGGGTCACGGGACCCTGCTGCTCGGTCGCAACCTCGACCTCGGTCTCGGCCGGAGCCGGCTTGGAGCTCTTACGACGGCGGGAGGACGGCTTGGCCTCCTCCGGCTTGTCCGTCGTCTCCGCGGTGTCCTTGCCGCGGCGGCCACCGGAGGATCGGCGCCGTCCGCCGCGCGATGCACCGGAATCCTCCTCGCTCACCGCATCCCCTTCCCAGGGGATTTCCTTGCCGATGAGCTTCTCGATGTTGTCGACGGCGCGCTTGTCGGCCGGCGTCACGATCATCTTGGTCGTGCCGGTGCGGCCGGCGCGACCGGTGCGCCCGATCCGATGGACGTAGTCCTCGGGGCTGTGCGGAACATCGAAATTGAAGACGTGACTCACGGCCGGAATGTCGAGGCCGCGCGCGGCCACGTCGCTCGCCACCAGATAGGTAAGCGTGTTCTTGCGGAAGCCTTCCAGCATCTGCATGCGCGAGCGCTGGTCCATGTCGCCATGGAGGGCGCCGGCGTTGAGCCCGTGGCGCTCGAGCGAGCGGGCCACGACGCCCACGTCGCGCTTGCGGTTGCAGAAGATGATCGCGTTGGTCAGCTCCTCCGACTCCTCGATGAGGCGGCGGAGGGTCGCGCGCTTGTCCTTCGGATCGTCACTGGAGGCGACCAGCGCCTGCGCGACATTCTCCGCTGTCGACGAGGGCGGAGCGACCTCGACGCGCGCCGGGTTTGACAGGAACTTGTCGACCAGATGCTGGATCTCCTTCGGCATGGTGGCCGAGAAGAACAGCGTCTGCCGCGACGGCGGCAGAAGCTTGCAGATGCGTTCGATGTCCGGGATGAAGCCCATGTCGAGCATCCGGTCGGCCTCGTCGATGACGAGGATCTCGATGCCCTGCAGAAGCAGCTTGCCGCGCTCGGAATGGTCGAGCAGCCGGCCCGGCGTGGCGATCAGCACGTCGACGCCGCGCGCCAGCTTGCGGTTCTGCTCCTCGAACGAGACACCACCGATCAGCAGGGCGAGGTTGAGCTTGTGGTTGACCCCGTAGCGGGTGAAGTTTTCCTCCACTTGGGCGGCCAGCTCGCGCGTCGGCTCCAGAATCAGCGTGCGCGGCATGCGGGCCCGGGCGCGCCCCTTCTCCAGGAGCGTCAACATGGGCAGCACGAAGGACGCGGTCTTGCCCGTACCGGTCTGAGCCAGACCGAGGACGTCGCGCCGCTCGAGCACGGGAGGAATTGCGCCAGCCTGGATCGGCGTCGGCTGGGTGTAGCCGGCGGCGGTAACGGCGCTCAGCACTTTTTCGCTCAGTCCGAGCGTTTCAAAACTCATGTGGGTGGGTAATGCCACTTTCTGCCGCTTGGTCAAAGAAAACGTCGGGATGTGGGACCCGCGGCTGCTTGGTCACACGTTTACCTAATCATCTGTCAGGTGTTGTCAACGTGAATTGCGGTTAATCGGGTGCATCGCGGGCAGTTGAAGTAAGGGTGGCGCAGATGTGCATCACATATCAAAGTGCGGCCGACCGAATTGAGGAGACCATTGATGCGCTTTGATCCCACGCCGCTCTACCCGTCGCGGCGCTCGCCCGTCTTTGCCGAAAACGCGGTCGCCACCTCGCAGCCGCTTGCCGCCCAGGCGGGCCTTGCGATGCTGGCGAAGGGCGGCAACGCCGTCGATGCGGCGCTCGCGGCCGCGATCACGCTGCCGGTCGTGGAGCCCACCGGCAATGGCCTGGGCAGCGATGCGTTCGCGATCCTGTGGGACGGCGAGCAGCTGCACGGGCTCAACGCTTCGGGCCCATCCCCGGCCGGCTGGACGCCGGACCGGTTCGCGGGACAGACGAAGATCCCGTTTCGCGGCTGGGAGGCGGTGACGGTGCCGGGTGCGGTGTCGGCCTGGGCGGAGCTGTCGCGCGAGTTCGGTCGGCTGGATTTCGCCGACCTGTTCGAGCCGGCCATCCGCTATGCCCGGGACGGGTTCGTGGTCACGCCGATCATCGGCAAGCTCTGGGAGCTGGGCGCCCGCGAACTGGCACCGCAGCCTGGCTTCGCGGACATGTTCATGCCGGGCGGCCGTGCACCGGCGCCGGGCGAGGTGTTCCGCTCGGAGGCTTTGGCCCGATCCCTCGAGATGATAGCGGCGAGTGGTGGCGAGACCTTCTACCGTGGCGAACTTGCCGAGAAGATCGCAGCCCATTCCGCCGCCTGTGGTGGAGCGATGACGGCCGACGACCTGGCCGACTACCGGCCGGAATGGGTGGGCACCATCGACATGGACGCGTTCGGCGTCTCCATGCACGAGATCCCGCCGAACGGGCAGGGGATCGCGGCGCTGATGGCGCTGGGCATCCTCGATTCGCTGGATCTCGGGCCGGAGATGGACAGCCCGCAGTCGCTGCACTGCCAGATCGAGGCAATGAAGCTGGCGCTCGCCGACCTGCACGCCTACGTGGCCGATCCGCGCCACATGGACCGCGTGTCGTCCTCCGATCTTCTGGACCGGAACTACCTTGCGGACCGCGCAAAGCTCATCGATCCGAAGAAAGCCCAGGCGTTCCAGCCCGGCCCGTTCCAGGATGGTGGCACCGTCTACATCACCGCGGCGGACGCCGACGGCATGATGGTCTCCTTCATCCAGTCGAACTATTCCGGTTTCGGCTCCGGCGTGGTCGTGCCGGACACCGGCATCAGCCTGCAGAACCGCGGCGCCGGCTTCAGCCTTGCCGAGGGACATCCAAACCAGGTGGGCCCCGGTAAGAAGCCCTTCCACACCATCATCCCGGGCTTCCTCATGCGCGACGGCGCGCCGCTCACGAGCTTCGGCGTGATGGGTGGTCCGATCCAGGCCCAGGGCCACGTGCAGATGGCGCTGCGGATGGAGGTGTTCGGACAGGACCCGCAGACGGCCTGCGACGCGCCGCGCTGGCGCGTGCTGGACGCCAAGCGCGTAGCGATCGAGCCGGAGATCGGCAAGGCGGCACTGGATGGCCTCGAGGCGCTCGGCCACGAAATCACCTTCGATGCGCCAGGCGAAGCGTTCGGGTTTGGGGGTGCGCAGGCTATCCGCAAGCTCGACCGCGGCTACGTGGCGGGTTCCGACCCGCGCAAGGACGGCTGCGCGGTCGGTTTCTGATACACCAGACCAGGGGGCGGGCGGCAGGCCGCCCTCTGGTTTTCCGCTTTACCGTGATCCGGGTCACAGCCGGACTAAAGCGGATCCGGCACTGTTCCTGCATTGGACGTCTGCAAGGCCAGCGCGTCACGAACCGATGGAGGAAGCGATGGGTGCCGACTGGGATCTGGGCAACGAGATCGCGATGCTTCTGGAGCGCGCCCGTCGCATGCCGGCGGAGTCATCGCCTCGGGACGACCGGTCTGGGCCGTCTGCATCGACAGAGGCCCCTTCGGCCCGTCGCTGAACGACACACCCGCCGGACCGGTGACCTAGTCTCGCGCCACCGTGAACTGCTCTCCCGCGAACGGCATGGCGGTGGTAAGCCGTGGCCGGATCGTTTCGCTCAGGATTGATTTCAGCTCTCCGGCGATGCGTTCGGTCAGGTCTCCCGGATCGTCGGAGCGGCCGAACAGGGCCATGGTCCGGGTGAAGGCGCCGCGCGGCATGGGCAACACCTGCAGCTGCTCCAGCCGGTGGGCCTCCTGGATGAGGCAGAGCGGTGTCGTGAGGCACCAGCCCATCCCGTCGGCCACGGCGGCAAGCTGTCCCGTCGCCGTGTCGAACTCCATGCGGTTGGGAAGGTCGAGCCCGAGCCGGCTTACCTGCCGCTCGATCTGTCGTCCGATGGTCGAGCGCAGCGTGTAGCGGATGAACGGCAGCCGGCCGGGATCCGGAAACGCTCCGTCCGGTAATCTCTCCCGTTTCGGCAGGACCACCACGAAAGGCTCGCTCACGAGGTCGTGGCGGATCAGTCCGTCCAACCCGTCCAGTTCGTCGCCGGCGGAAACGACATGATCGACGGCGCGCGAGAGAAGGGCGGCGTGGTGGTCGGGTGAAATGCCAGACCAGATGCGCCAATGGTCGGCCAGCGGCCCCAGTCGGCGCACCAGCAGGGGCCCGGTGGTTCCCGCCATGCTTTCCGCCATGGCGATGGTGACGCAGTCACGAGGCCGTTGATCGAGGTCGCGGAGCGCGGACAGGGCGCCGCCAGCCTCCTCGAGCAGCGTCCGGCTGCGCTCCATCAGCACCGTGCCTGCGCCTGTCAGGGCTATCGGGCGGAGCGAGCGGTCGAACAGGTTGGCCCCCACGGCCTGTTCCAGCGCGGCGATGGTCTGGGATACGCCGGACTGGGTCATGCCCAAGCGCTGCGCAGCCGGGGTCATGCCGCCGGCTTCCACGACGGCGTGGAAGACACGCAGGGCCTTCAGGTCGAAGCCGGCGGGAAAATCGGTCACGGGGTGTCATCCGGAGGCGGGAACGTCGATCGCGCATCCTGCGCCGGTTGCGGCGCGGCGATCAACGGTCTTGTCCGCAGGCTCAGGCCGGTACGTCCGCGGTTGGCGCCAATCTCGTGGGATGCGCGGTGATCCAGCCGAACTCCCGGCAGGCGTCTGTCAGCCAGTCGGCGAAGGAGCGCGCGAAGCTCGTCAGGACGTAGAGGTCGAAGACCGTCTCCGACCGGCGCAAGATCAGTACACCCATGTGGTGGATAGAGGTCTGCGCGAGGGTGCCGGGGGGAAAACCGGCCGGGTCGAACGGAAGCGCCGCACCCTTTGCCAGGAGGGCCTCGACGGAGCCGCCGGATATGCGCACGCCGGCGCGAGCGTGCGAGAGGTCGGCCACTGCACCGACGCTGCCCGGCACGGCGGTTGCAATATCGGCGACGGTGTCCGGGGAGAAGATCAGGTAGCGGCCCGGCGCGATACGCCCGCAAAGCCGCCCGCCGGTTTCGGTGAAGGCAAGGCCGTCGGGAAGCGTCAAGCCGAGCGGCGCCAGCGAGTGGGCCAGGTCCGCCTTCCGGCCGGGCCAGGCCTGGACCTGTGCCGCTGCCACACCGACGATGGGCGCAATCCGGATCGGCTCGCCATTGGTCCGGCCGCCGGACTGCCCGTCTGCAAGCGCTCCCGCGAACGGGTCTCTCGGATCAGCCATGGAGCCGGTCTCCTTCCGGATCGAAGAAATGCGGAGACACCACTTCCACCGGGATGTGCTCGCCGCTGCGGATGGGGTCCACCACCGTCAGTCGATCGCCCTCCTTTCCTCCGCCAGACACGAGCGCCAGCGCGATATGGCAGCCGAGCGCCGGCGAGTAGGTGGGCGAGGTGACATGGCCGAGGCTCGCCACGCTCTCGGGCATGGTGTCCGAAACGATGTGGGCGCCGGTGCGCACCGGCCGGTCGTCGAGGACCTTCAGACCGACCATCAGCTTCCGGTCGGCGACGGTCATGGCGGCGCGGTCCATCAGCGCCTGGCCGACGAACGGCTTCTTCGTGGAGGCCATCTTCGCCATGCCGAGATCGGCGAGCGTGGTCCGACCGTCGAGTTCCGGACCGGAGACATGGCCCTTCTCGATGCGGAGCGTGCCGAGCGCCTCCGTCCCGTAGGCAACAAGACCCGACGTCTGGCCGGCCTCGTGAATGGCTTCCCAGACCGCCAGCCCATCCCGCGCGCCGCAGTGGACCTCGTAAGCCAGTTCGCCTGAAAAGGAGAGGCGGGCGACGATCACCGGCATCGAGCCGACATGCGCCCGGCGCACTGCCATGAACGGGGTGCCCTCGTTGGAGAGGTCCAGGTCGTCGATGACCCGTTGCAGGATCTCGCGGCTCTTCGGTCCCGCGAGGGCCAGGCCGGCCCACTGGTCTGTGGCAGAGGCCACGGCGACGCGCAGATCCGGCCAGTCCACGGCGAGGTGCTTTTCCAGCCGCGCCAGCACACCGGCGGCGTTGGCCGTCGTCGTGGTCATCAGGAAGTCGTCGTCGGCCAGCCGCCAGGTGGTTCCGTCGTCGTAGACGAAGCCGTCCTCGCGCAGCATCACGCCGTAGCGCGCCTTGCCGACAGCGAGCTTGCCGAAGCCGTTGACATAGACCCGGTTCAGGAACTCGCCCGCATCGGGGCCCTGCACGGTGATCTTGCCCAGCGTCGAGACGTCGACCATTCCGGCGGCCTCGCGCACGGTGCGCGCCTCGCGGATATAGGCGTCGGTAACGCTCTCGCCGTCGCGCCGGTAGACCCGGGGCCGCATCCAGGCGCCGGCGGCGATCATGTCGGCGCCTTGGGCGACGTGCCAGTCGTGCATCGGCGTGCGCCGCACCGGCCGGAAGTGCGCGCCGACCTCGCGACCAGCCAGTGCGCCGAGCGAAACGGGGGTGTAGGGCGGACGGAAGCGGGTCGTTCCGACCTCGGGGATCGCGGCTCCCTGCGCCTCGGCCATCAGTGCCAGGGCGTTGACGTTCGAGGTCTTGCCCTGGTCGGTGGCCATGCCGAGGGTCGTGTAGCGCTTCAGGTGCTCCACCGACCGGTAGCCCTCCTGGTGGGCGAGCCGCACATCGGAGGCGGTCACGTCGTTCTGGAAGTCCACGAAGGCCTTGCCCCGTCCCTTCCGGGTGCGGATCGCCCGCAGGGGACGGACGGGGGTGGCCGTCGCATCCGGGTCCTCGATGGTCGGAACGACGGTGACGCCGCTATCGAAGCCCAGGCTCGAAGCGGCCTCGCCGGCTGCGCGGGCACCGTCCGCCATCAGCGCGGCTAGGTCGGCGGTGCCATTCGCCGCGCCGGCGGCCGTCCAGGCTTCGCGAGGGGTGCCCGGAAGGAAGGCGTCGCGGTCGGCGCTCCACACCGGCGGTCCGCCAGCCTGGCTCGCCAGGTGGATCGTCGGGGTCCAGCCGCCGGAGACGGCGAGAAGTTCGGTCTCGATCGTCTCGGTCCAGCCGTCGCGCGGCTGGCCGGAGGCGTCGGCGCGGGCGAGCCGCACGGCTTTCAGTCCGCGCCGGCCCGTCGCTTCCGACACGAGGGTGCCGGCATGCAGCGCGATACCGGCGCTGGCGATGTGGTGAGCCGGCTCTTGCGGCGGGTTGGGGCGCGCGTCGACCACGGCGCGGACATCCACGCCCGCTGCCTTCAGGCGTTCCGCCGAGCGGTAGATCGCATTGTTGGCGCCGAAGACGACGGCGGAGCGGCCGGCCGCGACGGCGTAGCGGGTGAGATAGCGCTCCACGGCGGACGCCAGCATCACCCCCGGCAGGTCGTTGCCGGCAAACACCAGCGGCCGCTCGATGGCGCCGGTGGCGAGAACCACGCGCCCTGCGTGGACGGTCCAGTGGCGATGGCGGGGCAGGTCGGGATCGCGCTCGGCGAGATGATCCTGAACCCGCTCCACGGCACCCAGCACGTTGCCGTCATAGTAGCCGTAGACGGTTGTGCGGGGGAGGAGACGGACTGTCGGCAAGGCGGTCAGTTCTGCGACGGCGTTCTCGGCCCAGTCCTGCGCGGCCATCCCGTCGAGGCTGGCCAGGCTTTCAAACAGGGAACCACCGAAGGCGGCGGTCTCGTCGGCGAGCAGGACCCGCGCGCCAGACCGTGCCGCCGTGAGCGCCGCGGCGAGCCCGGCCGGTCCGCCGCCCACGACGAGAACGTCGCAGAAGGCGTTGGTCTTCTCGTAGCGGCTGTCGTCAGGCGCGTGGGAGGCGCGGCCGAGCCCCGCAGCCCGGCGGATGATGGGCTCGTAGAAATCCCAGGCCTTTCGGCCAGGCCCCATGAAGGTCTTGTAGTAGAAGCCGGCCTTGAGGCCGGGAGCCATGAGGGCGAGCGGCCCGGCCATCAGGTCGTGCTTCAGCGACGGCCAGCGGTTCTGGCTTTCCGCGGAAAGACCCTCATAGACCTCCGCCATGGTGGCCTGGATGTTGGGTTCCCGGTCGCTGCTATCGCCGAGCGTCATCAGAGCGTTGGGCTCTTCCGGTCCCGCGCCGAGAAGGCCGCGCGGTCGGTGATACTTGAAGGATCGGCCGAAGAGCCGGTGTCCGGAAGCCAACAGCGCGGAGGCGAGCGTGTCGCCGGCAAAACCGATCTCGCTGTGACCATCGAAGCGGAAGGAGAGAGGCCGGGCGCGATCGATCAGCGCGCCGCCCTCGTCGAGCCGGAAGCCGGTCATTCGGAGGCCTCATGGGGTGAAACGAGGGACGCCCCGGTGATGGCATGGGTGCCGGTGTCGCGCTCGACCCGGATGATCGACCGGCAGCCGCCCATGTGGTGCCAGAGTTCGGAATGCGGCCCGCGCGGGTTGGCGCGCTGGTAGACGGCGGCGAACCAGGCGTCGGCGTCGGCATCCAGCGCCGGGCGCGTCACGGTCGCATCGCCTTCGTAGGTGAACTCGGACACGGAGCGCGGTCCGCAGACGGGGCAGGGGATACGCATGGGGGCGCCTCAGTGAAGCCGGGGCGTGGCGCCGGCGCCGCGCTCGTCGAGCAGCGCGCCGGTGCGGAAGCGGTCGAGGGAGAATGCGGCGTTCAGCGGGTGCGGCTCGTCCTTTGCGATGGTGTGGGCGAAGCACCATCCCGACGCCGGCGTGGCCTTGAAGCCGCCATAGCACCAGCCCGCATTGAGATAGAGACCCGGCTTCGGCGTCCGGTCGATGATCGGGCTGCCGTCCATGGACATGTCCATGATACCGCCCCACGAGCGTAAGAGCCGCAGCCGCGAGAGGGACGGGAACATGGCGCAGGCGGTGGCCGCCACGTCCTCGACGACGGGTAGGTTGCCGCGCTGGGCGTACGAGTTGTAGCCGTCGATGTCGCCGCCGAAGACCAGGCCGCCCTTGTCGGACTGGGAGATGTAGAGGTGGCCGGCGCCGAAGGTGACCACCGTGTCGAGGAACGGCTTGAGCCCTTCCGACACGAAGGCCTGCAGGACGTGGCTCTCGATGGGCAGCCGGTCGAATCCGGCAAGCCGCATGACCTCCGAGGTCGACCCGGCAACGGCGACGCCCACTTTCTTTGCGGCAATCGCGCCGCGCGTCGTTTCCACGCCGGAGACGCGGTCGCCGTCGAAGGTGAAGCCGGTCACCGCGCAATTCTCGATGATGTCGACGCCGAGCCGGTCGGCGGCGCGGGCGTAACCCCAGGCCACCGCGTCGTGGCGTACGGTGCCGCCGCGCGGCTGACAGATCCCGCCGAGGACCGGGAAGCGGGCGCCGTCCGACAGGTCGAGACCGGGTACACGCCGCGCCAGCTCGGCCCGGTCGAGGAGTTCGGCATCCACACCGGCGAGCCGCATGGCATTGCCGCGGCGCGCATACGCATCCAGTTGGGCAGGCGTGTGGGCGAGATTGATGACGCCGCGCTGCGAGACCATCGCATTGAAGTTCAGCTCGCGCGACAATGTCTCCCAGAGCTTCAGCGACCACTCGTAGAAGTGGGTGTTGCCGGGCAGCATGTAGTTGGAGCGAATGATGGTCGTGTTGCGCCCGATGTTGCCGCTGGCGAGCCAGCCCTTCTCCAGGACAGCCACGTTGGTGAGGCCGTGTTCCTTGGCGAGATAGTAGGCGGTCGCCAGTCCGTGGCCGCCGCCTCCGACGATGATCGCGTCGTAGGCGGGGCGCGGCTCTGCCTTGCGCCACGCGACGGGCCACGACTTGTGGCCGTTCAGCGTGTTCGCAATCAGCGAGCTCAACGAGTAGCGCATGGCTCCCCCTGCGATATGCGATCCTGATATCTGTGCATTGCAGTAGCCGTTGTGTAAAAGCGTCGTCGGACGCTACCGCACTCGGGGGCGAAGCGGCAGTGTCGTCCGTCTGCATGACGAAAGCTTCTTGCCGGCATCAGCCCGTCTGATGCGCTGCAGAAGCCGGCAAGCCGGCGGACGTTGCGGACCAGGTATGTTTCGTGGCGCGCTCCAGTCGGGCGGAGCGGAAACGCGGGACAAGGGAAGGAATGCGGAGCGTGGATCCGCAAAGAACTGGCACGTCTGCGCCCGCAGTTGCCGACCGCCTCGCCACCTTGCTCGAGGGGGATGATCAGCTGACGCTGGGGGCCCTCCGCTCAGACCTGGTCGAGATCCTGCACGCGACCCGCCTGCTTGAGGATCTGGCCGAGCGCGATGCGCTGACAGGTGCCTACAATCGTCGAGGCTTCAATCGGATCATCGACCGAAGTGTGGTGCGGCAGCGCCAGGATGGTTCGACCTGTTCGGCGCTGTTTGTCGACATCGACCGTCTGAAGGATCTCAATGTTCGACACGGTCATGTGGCGATCGACGGCCTTCTCCATGATGCGGCCGAACGCCTTCGCCGGTCGGCGCATCCTTACGAAACCCTCGTGCGCTGGGGTGGTGACGAGTTCGTCCTTCTGTTGCCGGAGGTCGATATCGAGGAGGCAGCAGCCATCGCCGAGCGCATCCGGACATCGGTAACTGCCGAGCCGTTTGTCTGCGAAAGCCGATCGGTCGATCTGTCCGTTTCCATCGGCGTTTCCGAGATGCGCGATGGCGAGCCTGTGATGGAGTTGGTCCGGCGAATCTCGGCCGAGATGTACGAAGCCAAGTCGGCCGGCCGGAACCGCATCTCCGTCTTTCATCCAGGGCCGGTTGCGACGGGTGCGGATTGCGCCGACTAGTGTCTCGACCGGCGCGGCCCGACGCGCGGTGCGGTGCGGCCCTGCTGCGCCTTGCCTGAGAGCCCCATACGGCCCAAGTTCGTCCAGGACACCGGAGGGGAGGGGAATGCGATGAGCATTCACGCGTTCATGGCGCGCTACAAGGAGGTCTGGGAGGCGAAGGATTCGGATGGGTTCGCCGCGCTCTTCACCCCCGACGGCCGCTATCACAACACGCCTTTCCAGGTTCAGGACTCGCCGGAGGCCCGCGCGGGTTACTGGGACCGGATCAAGCTCCAGGAAGACATCTCGGTCGGCTATGAGGTGCTTGCCGAAAGCGACGACGGCGGGATTGCTCACTGGAGGGTCGGTTATCAGGTCGCCTCGGAGGAGCTGTTCCGGATCTGGGCACAGTCGACTGGCACTGGGCTGCCGGAACGCCGGCCCGGCGATCCGCTACCCCGCATGATCCTCGATGGCGTCCTGGTGGCGAAGCTTGCGCCAAGCGGGCTGGCGGAGGAGGTCCGGATCTGGTGGCATTCGATGCCGCAACCCGCATGAAACCATTTGCGATCACAATCAAGCTGGCCCGCTTGATCTGCGACCTGAGGTGAGGGAGATTTTATTTTTTATATCAATAAATTATGGTTAATAAATGATGTATCTTCTTAAGGCTGTGCGCTGGTCGAAGCATGGCGCATGGCATCGATCAGGAGCCGCGTTGCGGGCGCGATCTCGGTATCCGCGCGTGTGGTGACGCCGACCGGCCCGGTGGTGTCAGCGACGTCGAAGGGCAGGACTTCGAGCATCCCCTCCGCGACATCGATGGCGACCACTCCGGACGAGATGATCCAGACCGCATCGGAGCGCCGCGTGTAGGCGCGGCCGAAGTCGTTCGAGACCGTTTCGATTCGGTCGGGAATATGGCCGATCCCGTTGGCGATGAGATAGCGCTCGACGATTCCCCGGATCGCCGCCTCATTGTCTGGAAACAGGACCGGGTAGTCCACGATCCGATCCAGGTCCGGTGCGGCGTGCAGCGGATGACCCGGACGCACGACGAAGCTGACCGTTTCGGAATATAGGTGCTGAAAGCTCAGCCCGGCCATCGAGGCCGGAGCCCCCAGGCGCCCGAGCACCAGGTCGAGCGCCCCCAGGCGCAACTGGTCGAGCAGATGCAGGTTGGGGCCGGAAACGATCTTCAGCGTAACGCCAGGATTCGCTCGACGGAACCGGTCGACGGCGGTTGGCACGAGCCGGCCGGCGACGGAGGGCAGCACGCCGACGGTCAGAAGCGTCTCTTCCGCCATCTTGGAGCGCGCAACGCCGTCCAGTCCCTGGCGCAACGCCGCAACGCTCGCCCCGGCATAGCGCAGGAACATCTCGCCCACCGGCGTCAGCGACACGCCCGCCCGGCTGCGCTCCATGAGCTCCACGCCAAGGATTTCTTCCAGTTCCGCCAGCGACTTGGAGACGGCCGGCTGGCTCACGCCCAGGCTCTGCGCGGCCTTGGCAACGCCGCCGAGCCGCGCAGTCTGAAGGAAACACTGGAGATGTCGGAACTTCACGCGACCTGGAATCATGCCCACATGGTTATCCATCGGGCGTAAAAAGTCATTTTACATGTTCACTTGCCCATATTTAGCTTTGACCAATGTCAAAGACGAGCTTGCGCGCTCCCGGTCAGAACGACACGGTGAGCGCGAAAAAAGCTTCGGGCGTTGTCCCGGGGCGGCCTCGTCGACCCGGGCTGCGAACAGGTGGGAGAACGAAGGGCGTGAAAGAGCGTTTCGATCAGGGCATGGCCACGCGCCGGTCCGTTCTCGGCGACGCGCATGTCGACCGGGCGGAGGAGCGGAAGACCGACTTCGACGCCGACTTCCAGCGCCTCATCACCGAAATGGCCTGGGGCTCCGTGTGGACCAGGCCCGGTTTCACGAAGCGTGAACGCTCGATCGTGACGGTGACGCTGCTTGCCGCGCTCGGCCACCACGACGAGTTCGCCATGCATGTGCGGGCCATGCGCCGCACCGGTGCGACGATGGAGGATTTGCAGGAGCTGCTTCTCCACGTCGCCATCTATGCCGGTGTGCCGGCGGCCAACACGTGCATCGCCATCGCCAAGCAAATTCTCGCCGAGGGCGAGGGTCCTCAAGCGAGGGAGGAACAGGACACATGAACGAGCACAGCCACCTGAGCTGGGCCGGACCGCTGACGGACCGGCGTAACGCGCAGGAGCGCTACGCACGGGCCTATCAGCCGCGCGAGCGCCACCTGCATCCGGCCGCCGATTTTCCCGGCTACAAGTCCACCATCGCGCGCGCACCGAAGCAGGCGCTGCTGTCGATACCGCAGACCATGTCCGAGCTGACCGGTCCGGTCTTCGGACATAACGACCTGGCGCCGCACGACGACGACATGATCGTCAACGGTCAGGTGGATGGCGAGCCGATCGGCGAGCGCATCATCGTCCATGGCCGGGTTCTTGATCAGAATGGCCGCGGGCTGCCCAACACGCTGGTTGAAGTCTGGCAGGCCAATGCCGGCGGGCGTTATCGCCACAAGCTGGAAGACTATCTCGCTCCGCTGGACCCGAATTTCGGCGGCTGCGGGCGCTGCGTGACCGACGAGGACGGCAACTACCACTTCCGCACGATCCGTCCCGGCGCCTATCCGTGGCGCAACTATCGCAACAGCTGGCGGCCGGCGCACATCCACTTCTCGCTGTTTGGTCCTGCCTTTGCCACGCGGCTGATCACCCAGATGTATTTCGAAGGCGATCCGCTGATTCCGATCTGCCCGATCGTCAATGCCGTGCCCGACAAGGCCGGTGTCGACGCGATGACCGCGCTGCTCGACACCACCGCCAACACGCCGCACGATTGTCTCGCCTACCGGTTCGACATCGTGCTGCGCGGTCCGCGCCAGATCTTTTTCGAGAACCGCCCGGAGGGCCTGTAAGATGCCCGTGACGCTGCTTCGTGAAACCCCGTCGCAGACGGCGGGCCCTTACGTCCACATCGGCCTTGTGCCTTCCGCCGCAGGACTGCAGACGCGCACCCAGGAGAATCTGCATGTGGTGGCCGGCCCGCAGACCGAGGGCGAGGCGATCAAGCTGGAGCTGAACCTGTGGGACGGTGGCGGCGCGCCCATCGTTGATGCGGTGGTGGAGGTCTGGCAGGCAGACGGCAAGGGCCGCTACCGCCATCCGCTCGATCCGCGCTCAAGCGAGATCGCGTCCGACTTCCGCGGTTTCGGCCGTGCGGCATCGGACCTGAAGTCCGGCTACTATGTCTTCGAGACCGTTAAGCCGGGCCGGGTGGAGAATATCGACGGCAAGCTGATGGCGCCGCATATCTCGCTGACGCTGTTCGCGCGCGGCATGAACCTGCAGCTCAACACGCGAGTCTATTTCGCCGACGAAGCGTCCAACGACGAAGACCCGATCCTCGCAATGGTCCCGCCGCCGCGACGCCGGACGATGATTGCCGAGCGCAAGGACGGTGGCGGTACGCCGACCTACACGCTCGACATTCACTGCCAGGGCCCGAAGGAAACCGTCTTTTTCGACGTTTGAGGTCCTGATCGGAGGCTGGTCGGTGAACCGGTCAGCCTCCGGGCGCGTATAGGTTGTTGGATCCCGCGCCGGGACCCGTTTGCACGACAATCAGATGAGCTCGGTTCCCCGCCTCTGCCGTCGGGCTGGAGGGGATGGCTGTGCACGAAGGGAGACATTGCGTGAAGACCCAGGTGGCAATCATCGGTGCCGGCCCCTCCGGCCTGCTTCTCTCCCAGCGTCTGCATCTCGCCGGGGTTGAGACCGTCGTGCTCGAGCGCCATTCGCGCGATCATGTCCTGTCGCGCATTCGCGCGGGTGTACTGGAGCAGGGACTGGCCGACATGCTGCGTGCCGCCGGTGTCGGCGACCGCATGGACGCGGAAGGCGAGATCCACGACGGGTGCGAGATCGCCTTCGAAGACAACCGTCTCCGGATCGATTTCGCCGAACTCACCGGCGGCAAGACGGTGATGGTCTACGGCCAGACAGAGGTCACGCGGGATCTCTACAAGGCGCGCGACGCCATGGGCGGCACGATCATCCACAACGCCGAGAATGTCGCGCTGCACGACGTCGACAGTGACAGCCCGTACGTCACCTATGAAAAGGATGGCGAGACCCACCGCCTGGACTGCGAGTTCATCGCCGGTTGCGACGGCTTTCATGGTCCGAGCCGCAAGGCGATCCCCGCCGATCGGCTGAAGGTCTTCGAGAAGGTCTATCCGTTCGGCTGGCTGGGTATCCTGTCGGAGACGCCGCCGGTGTCGGAGGAGTTGATCTATTCCGGTCACCCGCGCGGTTTTGCGCTGTGTTCGCTGCGCTCGCGCGTTCTCAGCCGTTACTACGTGCAGGTGCCGGCCGACGAGAAGGTCGACAACTGGTCCGACGACCGGTTCTGGGAAGAGCTCAAGAGCCGGCTGCCGTCCGACGTGGCCGCCGACCTTGTCACCGGCCCGTCCATCGAGAAGTCGATCGCGCCGCTCAGAAGCTTCGTGGCCGAGCCGCTGCGTTATGGCCGGATGTTCCTGGTCGGAGATGCCGGACACATCGTTCCGCCGACCGGAGCCAAGGGGCTTAATCTCGCGGCCTCCGACGTCTTCTACCTCTCCAACGCCCTGATCGATTATTATCGGGCGGACGACGAGACCGGCATCGAGCACTACGCGGAGAAGGCTCTGCGGCGGATCTGGCTGGCCGAGCGCTTCTCCTGGTGGATGACCACTCTGCTTCACAAGTTCGATGAAGAGGCCTTCGACGTGCGCGTCAAGCGGGCGGAACTGGACCATCTCGTCCATTCCCGCGCCGCCCAGACGGCGCTTGCGGAAAACTATGTGGGGCTCCCCTACGACTGAGACCGAGCGGCGCCTGTCCGGACGGCCGATCTCATGCACGCGGTTTGCGCGCAGGGTCGGAGTATGCTTTGGGCTTAAAACTATTCCTTTTCATGTAATTTCACTGTGCTATCCTCAGCCGATCCGGCAACCCTCGGGAGGCACAGCCGCATGTCAGGCGGGTCCGCCACAATCGAGCGCAAGTCCACGTCCGACGGCCGCTTCGGCTATTGCGAAGGCGGGGACCCGTCCAGCCCGGCGATCGTGTTCATTCACGGCATCGGCGGCCGCGGCGAGGTGTTCGGCCCGCAGCTGGAGGCGTTTGCACCGGCCTGGCGGGTGATGTCCTGGGATGTGCCCGGCTACGGCTCGTCCGAGCCGCTGTCCGAGGCCACGCTGCCCACCCTTGCCGTCGCGCTCGGCGACTTTCTCGACGCAGTCGATGCGAAGGACGCGGTGCTCGTCGGCCAGTCGCTCGGCGGCATGATCGTTCAGGAGGCGCTTGCCGCCGGCCTGGTCGCGCCTAAGGCGATCGTGCTGACCGGGACCAGCCCCGCTTTCGGCCGACCCGACGGCGACTTCCAGAAGACATTCATCGAGGGCCGGCTGGCGCCGCTCGATGCCGGTCGCACCATGGCCGAACTCGCCGACGGCATGATGCGTGGCCTCACTGGCCCGAACCCGGACCCGGCGGGCTTCGCGATCGGCCGCGACGCCCTCGCTGCGACGACCGAGGACAGCTTCCGCCAGATGGTCTACGCGCTCGTCGACTTCGACCAGCGCGCGAACCTGCCCAACATTTCCGTGCCGACCCTGCTGATTGCCGGAACCGAGGACACCAGCGCCCCGTCCAAGGTGATGAGCCGCATGGCGGACAAGATCCCCGGCTCCACGTTCGTGGAGATGCAGGGTGCCGGCCATCTCGCCAACCTCGACCAACCCGACGCCTTCACCGAGGCCATGCGCGGCTTTCTCGCCGGCCTAGACGGCGCAGCTCGAGCCTGACCAGAGGAGATCCCCCATGAACGTTCCCGCCATTGACGTGGATACGGTCGACCTCGATGCGCCGATGTTCGATCCGACCGCCTTCCGCCTGAGCGACCAGCAGGCAGAGTGGTGCCGGACCGCGCGCGCGCTGGGCAAGGCGAAGTTCGCGGCGCGCGCCTTCGACTATGACCGTGAGGCCCGCTTCCCCACCGAGAACTACAAGGACCTCTACGAGGCCGGCCTGCTGGCGCTCTGCATCCCCGAGCGCTTCGGCGGTGGCGGGGCCGACTATCAGAGCTATTCGCTGGTAGCCGCAGAGATCGGCCGCTACTGCGGCGCGACCGCGCTGACCTGGAACATGCACGTCTGCTCGACGCTCTGGTCCGGCCCGCTCGCCGACGACCTGGAGATGAGCGAGGAAGACCGTGCCGAGCACGAGCGCCGGCGTGCGGGTCACTACAAGCGCATCGTCGAGGAGGGCGCCATCTATGCCCAGCCCTTCTCCGAGGGCGGTGCGGCGGCCGCGGGCGGCGTGGCCTTTTCCACCGAGGCGATCCCGATGGAGGGCGGCTGGATCGTGCGGGGCAAGAAGATCTTCGCCTCGCTCTCCGGCAACGCCAACTACTACGGCGTCCTGTGCACGGAGACCGAGGGCGACGGCAAGAAGAGCCGGCGCAACACGCTCTATCTCGCCGTTCCGGCGGACGCGAAGGGCGTCAGCGTGGTCGGCGACTGGGATCCGCTGGGCATGCGCGGCACCGTCTCGCGCACGCTCATCTTCGATGACGTGTTCGTGCCGGAAGACGCCGCGCTGATGCCGCGTGGCCTCTACTTCCAGGCCGCATCGAACTGGCCGCACATGTTCATGACGCTTGCGCCGACCTATGTCGGCCAGGCCCAGGCCGCCTACGACTTCACGGTCGCCTATCTGCGCGGCGAGGTGCCCGGCATGCCGCCGGTGAAGCGGCGCATGTATCCGACCAAGCAGATCGCGGTGGCGGAAATGCGCATCAAGCTGGAACAGCTGAAGTCGCTCTGGTTCCAGGCGGTGACCGAGGCCCGCGCCCACCCCTCCAAGGACCAGGTGCTGCGCGCCTACGCCACCCAGTACACGGTGATGGAGTTCGCCAACGACATCGCCCGACTGGCGATCCGCACCTGCGGCGGCCAGTCGATGCTGAAATCGCTGCCGCTGGAGCGCATCTATCGCGACAGCCGCTGCGGCGCCCTCATGCTGCCGTGGACGGCGGAGCTGTGCGTCGACCGGCTCGGCCGCGCCGCGCTCTACGAAGACGGCGAGAGCGACGACTAGAGCAAAGCCAGGGAAAGTGGGTACCGGTTTTCCGTCCGGCTTTGCGCAGCAAAGACAAAGGCCCGGACACAAACCGGAGTTGATGTGATCCGACGCCGCCGCGCCGGATCAGCGTTTGAGCCGCCTCGGGGACAGCCGCCCATGGATCTTTCCGATCTGATCGACCGCAATGCCGCCTTCACGCCCGACAAGCCGGCGATCCGGTTCAAGGGGGAGGTGCTGACCTATGCCGGCCTGTCGGACCGGATCCACCGCACGGCGTTCGTCCTCAAGACGCGCTTCGGCATCGGCCGGGGCGACCGGGTGGCGATCCTGTCGCTCAACCGGCCGGACTATCTGGTGCTGCTCTATGCCTGCGCCCGGCTCGGAGCCGTGCTGGTGCCGATCAACTGGCGGCTGGCGGTGCCGGAGCACCTCTACATCCTGGATCATGCCTCGGCGAAGGTGCTGTTCCTCGAGGAAGCATTCTCCGGTGTCCTGGAAGCCATGCCCGAAACCGTGCCCGAGTGTCGGGCGGTGGGGCTGGACTTCACACCCGACGGCGGCTCGCGGTTCGAAGACGTGCTTGAGGGTGTCGAGGGCGATGGCCGCAACCCGCATATCGACACCACGTGCCCGCTGCTGATCGTCTACACCTCAGGAACGACGGGGCGGCCCAAGGGTGCCGTGCTGCGCCAGGACGCGCTGGTCTGGAACGCCATCCATTCCTGCCATCTCCATGACCTCACGTCCCAGGATCACGTGCTGACGACGCTGCCGATGTTTCACGTCGGCGGCCTCAACATTCAGACGACCCCGGCGCTGCAGGCAGGAGCCACCGTCACGCTTCACGACCGGTTCGAGGTCGATGCGGCCGTTGACGCCATCGCCCGCGAGAAGCCGTCGCTCACCGTCGTCGTGCCGGCCACCATGGCGGCAATCCTGGAGGAGGCCGATGCCCGCGGCGTCGACATTTCCTCGCTGCGGGCGGTGGGTGCAGGCTCCACCATCGTGCCGCAGCCGCTGATCGAGGCCTTCCAGAGCCGCGGCGTGAAGGTGCTGCAGGTCTACGGGTCGACCGAGACCGCACCGATCTGCATCTACACCCGCATCGGCGGCGTCGATGCCATCATGCGCAAAGGCACCATCGGTCTGCCGGGACTGGCCTGCGAGGCGCGGGTGGTCGACGAGGCCGGCCGCGAGGTGGCGCCGGGGACGGCCGGCGAGATCATCGTGAAGGGGCCGACGGTGCTCTACGAGTACTGGGGCGACGAGGCCGCCACCTCCGACGTGTTGCGCAACGGCTGGTTCCACACCGGCGACATCGGCACCCGCGACGCCGAGGGCTATTTCTACGTTCACGACCGCAAGAAGAACATGATCATCTCCGGCGGCGAGAACGTCTACCCGGCCGAGATCGAGCGTGTCCTGCACGAGCACTCGGAGATTCTGGAAGCCGCCGTGATCGGCCGGCCGGATCCGCAGTGGCAGGAGGTGCCGGTCGCCTTCGTGGTGCCGAGACCCGGTTCCGACCTGCGCGAGGATGCGGTGATCGCCTATCTCCGGGCGCATCTGGCCCGCTTCAAGGTTCCACGCGAGATCCGTTTCATCGAGGCGCTTCCCAAGAATGCGCTCGGCAAGGTGCAGCACTTCCATCTCCGCGCGCAGCTGGCGGAAGACGTGGCTGCCGGCACGGCGGCCTGAGCGGCAGCCATCCGGCCGGCGCATTTTTCGCGGAAGCTTTGCCGGCAGCCCTTGTCGCGGAGAGGATTCTGTCTAGCTTACGGCCGGACGTCGGCTGGCGGTGTCGGCCGCGCCATGACAGGCATCCAGCGGGAAGGGAAGACGAACGTGCTCGAAGATCTCCTGAAGCAGAACAAGGACTGGGCGCACAGGCAGATCGAGCGCGACCCGCATTATTTCGAGCGCCTGGTCGAGCAGCAAGCGCCGGACTATCTCTGGATCGGCTGCGCCGACAGCCGGGTCCCGGCAAACGTCATCACGGACCTGCCTCCGGGCGAGGTGTTCGTTCACCGTAACATCGCCAACCTGGTCCACCACTCCGACATCAACTGCCAGTCGGTGCTGCAATTCGCCGTCGACGTTCTGAAGGTCCGCCACATCATCGTCTGCGGCCATTATGGCTGCGGCGGCATTCGCGCCGCCATGGAGCGTTCGCCGCACGGGCTCGTCGACCACTGGCTGCAGCCGATCCGCGACATCGCTTCCCGTCACCGGGATGAGCTGGAAGCCATCACCGACGACGACAAGCGCTTCGACCGGCTGTGCGAGCTCTCCGTGGAGAGCCAGTGCGCCCGCGTGCTGCAGAGCCCGATCGTCCGCGACGCGCTGGAGCGCGGCCAGGATCTGCATGTCCACGGCTGGGCCTACCGGCTCACCGATGGCCACATCAACTGCATCGCCGACGACAAGAAGCGCGACGACAAGTAGCCGGCTGCGGGAGCGATCAGCGTGGGTCGCGGTCGCTGATCATCCGCGCAAGCTCGGCCTTCTTGATCTTGCGGGTCGGCGTCATCGGCATCTCGTCGACGAATTCCAGCCGCTCCGGCCACTTGGTCTTGGCGACGCCGGCCTCCGTCAGGTAGGCGCGCAGAACGTCGAGGGTTGGCGGCTCCGCCCCTTTCGCGAGGACCGCGACGCAGCAGGCGCGCTCACCGAGCGTGTCGTCGGGCACCGGAACGATGGCGCACTGGGCGATCGCCGGATGGCGGTCGAGAAGCTCCTCCACGTCGGCCGGATTGAACTTCACGCCGCCGCGGTTGATCACGTCCTTGGACCGTCCGGTGATGCGGATGAAGCCCGCCTCGTTCATCACCGCCAGGTCGCCGGTCCGAAAGAAGCCGTCGGCGGTGAAGGCCGCCGCACTCGCCTCCGCATTGTCGAGGTAGCCGGAAAAGAGCGAGGGTCCGCGCACCTGCAGCTCGCCTTCGTCTCCTGGCGGGCAGGGTGCGTCGCCGTCCATGATGCGCAATTCGGTTCCCGGATTTGCGCGACCCGCCCACTCCGTACGGGCCTCTTCCGGATCATTGAGCCGGCTGAAGGCCCCGGCCTGTAATTCGCTCATGCCCCAGAGCTGGCCGACGACGCCGTTCGGCAGCCGCTCCTGCACCGTACGCGCCAGCGCCGGCGGGCAGGCGGTGCCCGAAATCTGCAGGAGCTTCAGGGAGTTGAGGAGATCCGGCGCGAGGAAGCCGTTTGCTTCCGCCGCCACCATGTGGGCCGGCGCTGAGAACAGGTGCGTGGGCCGGTAGGAGGCGAGTGCCTCGGCCAATGCTGGCGGCGTGTAGACCGGCAGCAGCGCCATCGTCGCGCCGACGGACAGGGCCAGGTTGATGGAGAAGGTGCCGTAGAGGTGGGTGAACGGCGCGGCCGACAGTATGATCGACGTGCCGTCCACACCCAGTTCCGGAGCGCTGCGGGCGGCGTTTGGCAGGAAATTCTCGTAGGCCACCATGACCCCTTTCGGGGCAGAGGTCGTTCCGGACGTGTAGAGGAGCACGTAAGGGTCGGCCGGGCGCGGAACCGGCAGGTCGTCATGTGCTTCGCTGGCTGCCAGCTCGTCGTAGGACACGGCACCTTGCGGAACAGGTCCGCCCACCGCGATCACCTGCTTCAGGTCGGGCAGGCTGTCGCGGACACTCGTGACGAAGGCAGTAGGCGCGAAGTCCTTGCTCTCGGCGAGCCCGATGAAGGCTGCGCTTTTGCCGTGTGCCAGGAGCGGCACGATTTCCGCTTCCCTGTAGGGCATGTGGATGGTCTGGAAAACGCAGCCGGCATAGCTGGTCGCGATGTAGGCGATGACGAATTGCTGCGCGTTCGGCAGTTGCGCGGCAATGCGCGATCCGCGCGGAATTCCAGCGCTCCGCAGCCCGCTCGCCAGCCTTTGCACCTGCGTGTGCAGCTCGGCGTAGGTGACGGTGCCGGCGGGAGAGAGCAGGGCGGGATGATCCGGTCGCTCGAATGCCCAGTGCTCCACCCAGGCCCTCAGCGTGGCGTCACCGCCGGGTGCGTTTCGATCGGTGGCAAGGTCACTCAAGGGCCGACTCCGCTCAAATAGGGGGCATGACACCTATCGTAGGCTGAGGAGAGGGGAATCGGGAAGGGCCAGCGATCGGACCCGGTCATTGACGCCACGGCGCCCGGGGTCTGCAGGTTTGCTGTTGGCAAAAGATTGATATTATGGCCTTTATTGCTTCTGGCTCGGATGGTCCGAAGGGGGATGCGTGGAACTGGCGGACGAACTCGTGCTGGCGAGCCACATCCTGGCGCACAACGACGTTCTCGACGTCTTCGGTCACGTCAGCGTCCGGGACCCCGATCAACCGGACCGGTTCCTGCTGTCTCGGTCACGCAGCCCGGGCATGGTCACGAGAGACGATGTCATCGCTTTCGGCATGGATGCGGAACCCGTCGAGCCCGACGGGCGACGCCTGTTCCTCGAACGCGTGATTCACGCCGCGATCTACAGCGTCAGACCGGACATCCAGGCCATCAGCCATTTCCACGCAGAGGCCATCATGCCGTTCTGCGTATCCGGAGTGCCGGTTCGGGCCGTCACGCATGTGGGCGCCACGGCCGGTGCCGAGCTCCCGTTCTGGAGCGCGCAGGAGGCGTTCGGCGACACCAGCCTCCTCGTTGCCAACCGGGAGCAGGCGGATTCGCTGGCCGTTGCCCTCGGCACGGCTCCGGCGGTGCTGCTGCGCAATCACGGCGGGGTGGCGGCCGGAGCTAGCCTCAAGGAGATGGTGTTCCGGTCCGTCCATCTCTGTCTCAACGCACGGGCGCAATGGCAGGCATCGCTCATCGGATCGCCCACCTTTCTCACCGAGGGAGAGGTTGAGCGCGCCGCGGCTGCCAATCTCGGGCCTTTGGTGCTGGAACGGGCATGGGACTACTGGCGCCATCGCCTCGAGGCCTGATGCGATGGCGTCCGCCAGGAATTTGACATAAGATCAAACTTATGGATTTTAAAGACTGTGGTTGCGTCTGACGAGGTTCGCGGGAGTGCCGCTGAACGTCGACGAGTTGCCTGACGTGATTCCCGATCGCCCGCCGCGTACCGCTTCACGTGATGGATCGGGGTGGGTCCAAGACAAGATAGACTGCACCGACCCTGGGGAGGGACCATCCATGTATCGCAGCTTGGCATTCGCCTCGGCCATCGCGCTCGCCGCTACGAGCGCTTCGGCCGCCGACACCGCCAACATGAAGCTCTCGCACTGGCTGCCCACGACGCACCCGCTGCACGGGGCACTGGTTGAATGGGCGGAATCGCTCGAAGCCGCGTCGGACGGCACCATCGAGACCGTGATGTTTCCGGCGCGCCAGCTGGGCAAGCCGAACGATCATTACGACATGGCCCGGGACGGCATCGTCACCTTCGGCTGGTACAATGTCGGCGGCGAACCGGGGCGCTTCCCCGTCGCGGTGGCCGTCGAGCTTCCCTTCACCACGGCAAACTCAAAGGGCGGCACGGCAGCGTTCGACGCCTGGTACCGCGATCACGCGCAGAGTGAGATGGGCGACGTGCACTACTGCTTCGGCTTCGTGATCGAGCCGGGCGGCATTCACTCCAAGGGCGAGCTGACGGCGCCGTCCGACCTGGAAGGCAAGAAGGTGCGTGCCGTCAACGGCACCTCGGGCCGCTTCGTGCGCTCGCTCGGTGGTGCGAACGTCTTGGCGCGCGCGCCGGAAATGCGTGACCTGATCGAGCGCGGAACGATCGACATCGCACCGCTGACGCCGGGCTCGGCCAACCTGTTCGGCATCACCAAGGCCACGGATCATTACCTCAACATCCCCTTCTATTCGTCGGCTTACGCGTGGGTGATGAACAAGGCGACCTACGAGGGCCTTTCGGAGAAGCAGAAGGCGGCGGTCGACAGCCACTGCACCACCGACTGGGCGGTGAAGGTTGCGTCTCCGTGGTCGGATTTCGAGAACGCCGGGCTGGATGAGCTCAAGGCGGACCCGGACTACACGGTGGTGGAGCTTTCCGACGACCAGCTTTCCGTCTGGCGGGATGCGGCAGCGCCCCTGACCCAGCAGTGGGCGGAGACGGTGAAGGAGAAGAGCACGTCCGTTACCGATCCGGACGCTGCCCTTGCCGACTACAAGGCACTTCTGAAGAAGAACGGCGCGGCCTACTGAAGGCCGGTGCGGCTGTCCGGGCTCGTCCCGGGCGGCCGCAGGTCCAGCCGCTCGAAACAGGGCAGGGGAGCTGACAATGCTCGGCAGGGCGATCGATACGGTTGAGCGGATCTCCGCGGCCTTTCTCGCCGTTGTCACGGCTCTGGTCTTCGTTTCGGTGATCCTGCGCTACATCTTCGCGTGGGGTCTTCCCGACGCCAACGACGTGACCGAGAACCTGCTCGGAATCGTGATCTTCTGGGGGATCGCGATCGCCAGCTACCGCGACGAGCACATCACTGTCGACCTTCTCTGGACGCCGCTGTCGGCTCGCGGCAAGCGCATCGTGGACGTCTTCGCCACGATCTTCGCGGCGGTTTGTCTCGCCTATTTCTGTTGGGCGATGCTGGAAAAGGTGTCCGATACGCGCGACGCCGGCGTGACCACGATCGATCTCGGTTTTCCGATCTGGCCGTACCATCTCGTCGCCTGGACCGGAATTCTCGCCGCAACCTGCCTGACCGTCCTCAAGATCGCCGACGTCGTTCGCGCACCGGCTGCAGAGTGAGCGACCGGCTCGTCCTTCCCGCAGGAGACTGATTTCCGATGGCCAACGAACTGGTCGCCGTCACGGGTTTCGTCGCCCTGTTCGCGCTCATGCTGCTGCGCGTGCCGATTGGTATCGCCATGGGCGCGGTGGGCATCTGCGGCTTCGGTTACCTGAGCGGTTTCGGTCCGGCATTCGCTCTGCTTGCGCAGTCGCCCATCCGCACCGCAACGGAAGCCGGCTTCGCGGTCATTCCCCTGTTCATCCTGATGGGCAACTATTCGTCCCACTCCGGCATGAGCCGGGAGCTCTTCCAGGCTGCCGACAGCTTCTTCGGGCACAAGCGTGGCGGGCTTGGGATGGCGACCATCGTCTCCTCGGGCGGTTTCGCGGCCATTTCCGGCTCGTCGGTTGCCACCGCGGCGACCTTTTCGTCCGTCGCCTATCCGGAGATGCTGCGCTTCGGTTATCCCCGCAGCTTCGCGGCCGGAGCCGTCGCCGCCGGTGGGACGCTCGGCATCCTGATCCCGCCGTCGAACATTCTGGCCGTCTACGGCATCCTCACCGACCAGGATATCGGGCGACTGTTCATCGCCGGCCTCGTGCCGGGCATCCTCGCCATGGTCATGTACCTGCTGACCATTTCCGTCATCAACTGGCGGCGGCCGGACTTCCTGCCCGCCCGCGGCGCCAGTTCCCGCGCGGAGCGGATCGCGGCGTTGAAGAATGTCTGGGCGATCGCGCTCTTGTTCCTCTGCGTGATCGGCGGGCTCTATGGCGGTGTCTTCACACCCACGGAGGCGGCCGGAGTGGGCGCAACCGGGGCGCTGATCATTTCCGTGGCGCGGCGCAAGCTCGACAGGGCCGGCTTCTGGGAGGCGACGATCGCCGCGGTGCGGACCACCGCTTCGATCTTCCTGATCCTCATCGGCGCTCTCCTGTTCGGCTATTTTCTGACCATCACCCAGACACCGCAGGCAATCACCGAGTTCCTCGCGGGCCTAGGCATCGGGCGCTACGGCGTGCTCGTGCTGATCCTGCTGATGTACGTCATCCTCGGGTGTCTGATGGACACGATGGCCATGGTCATCCTCACCGTTCCCATCGTTTACCCGGTGATCCTGGCTCTGGGCTTTGATCCGATCTGGTTTGGCATCATCATCGTGATGACGGTCGAACTCGGGCTGATCACTCCGCCGGTCGGAATGAACATCTTCGTCATCAAGGGCGTCGTGAGAAACATCGAGTTGCCGGACATCTTCAGAGGCGTGTTGCCCTTCGTCGTCACCGACCTGATCCGCCTGGCCATCCTGATCCTCCTTCCGGCAATCGTCCTGTGGCTTCCCAGCCAGATGTAGAGAAGAGGCGCGAATGACATCGGTACGTTGCGTGCGCGGGACTGGCGCGCAATATGACACGTGGATCGCGTGCATTGCGGTCCGGTCGGTCACGGGACCCGGGATCGAAGCGGCTGCGGCATGAGGGAAAGGACAGGGCGATTGGCTGAACAGGACAGGGCTCCAGGCTCCGATCATCCCGTCAATCTGAAGCGCAGCCGTATCGCGATCTACCTGCAGCTTGCCGACCTGTTCCGCAGCCGGATCGCCTCCGGGCACTGGCCGGTGGGAGGGCGCATCCCGAACATTGACGATCTTGCCGAGGAGTTCGGCGTGGCTCGCGGCACCATCCGCCAGGCGTTCGACGCGCTGGAGGAGGAGGGGCTGGTCGAACGGCTCCGCGCGAAGGGCTCGTTCGTGAAGCGCGCGCCGCATGCCGGCCGCGTCCACCGGCTGGAGATGGACTGGGGCTCGATCATCAAGGCCCATCAGGGCTCGGATATCGTCACCCTGGACACCACCACCGTGCCCGTTCTGCCGGACGTGTTGCGCAATGGCGGCACCGCCGCGCCCGGCTATCGCCGCTTCCGCCGATTGCACCGGCGCGATGGCGAACCGCACCTTCTGGGGACGTCCTATCTCGACGAGCGGCTCTACCGGAAGCTTGCCGCCGAGCGGTTCGAAACGGAGCCGCTGCTGCAACTTCTCCAGGAAGCGGCGGCAGAGAGCCTGGGCTCGGCCCGTCAGGTGCTGACGATCTCAACAGCAGACGTGGACACCGCCGCGCTTCTCGAAATCGCGGTCAACGCGCCGGTGGCGATCATGCGGCGTGCCGTCCTCTCCAGTGATGACGTTCTGGTCTATGCCAGCGAGGGAACCTACCGCGGCGACAGCGTCCGCCTGGAAATCGACCTGCGCTGACCAGCCTGTTCGGGACCCACTTGCGGCGTTCAGTCCGAAAGCCCACGGTTGGTTCGGGAGGATCGATCGCATGGGCGTTCCGGACGACGAGACACCGGGGGCGAGTTTCGCCTCGCCGCCGTGCCTGATGCATGAACTCGACCCGGCATTCGGCGGCATTGGGGTCGATGCTCAGCAGCGCACGGACGTCGCCCGCTGGCGCAAGGCGGAACGCGAACGCCTGATCGGTGCGCGCCTGGCCATGCCCGTCGCGGAGAGGCAGGCGTTTGCCGAGCGCATCATCGGGCGGGCCAGGGATCTGATCGGAAACCCGGCCGGGCGCGTGGTCAGCGCCTATTGGCCGTTTCGCGGAGAACCGGACCTGCGGCCCCTCATGGAGTGGGTCGTCTCCTGCGGCGGACGCCCGGCGCTGCCCGTCGTAACCGGCAAGGGCCAGCCCCTCACATTCCGGCTGTGGTCCCCGGGAGAGCCCCTGGAACGCGGGGTGTGGAACATTCCGATCCCGGCGGAGGGCCAGGCGGTGGTCGAGCCGGACATCGTGATCGCGCCGGTGGTCGGCTTCGATCCCGGCTGCTTCCGGCTCGGCTATGGCGGAGGCTTCTTCGACAGGACGCTGGCCGCCCGCGATCCCAGACCGCGCGTGCTGGGCGTCGGCTATGCCCGGCAGGGCATCGCGACGATCTTTCCCCAGCCGCACGACATCCCGATGGATGCCATCATCACCGAAGCTGGAGTAAGCGAGCCGCCGCCAGGCCAGAAGACAGAAGCGTAACCGCTCGCAGGCCGGCGCCCGGGATCGGCACCGCGGCGGGCAAGGATCGGGCCCGGTGGGCGTGAACGGTTGGATCTGACGGGACCTGAGAGACGGGGGAGGATGGTGGGCGCGACAGGGATTGAACCTGTGACCTTTCCGGTGTGAACGGAACGCTCTCCCGCTGAGCTACGCGCCCTTGCCCGTCGGAGGGTGTCCATTAAGCCTTCTTGGCAGACGAGGCAAGGGGCCGTCGCCGGGTTTTCAACGCTCCTCGCTCATCCCTTTTTCGGCAGCAGCCGTCTTCCCTCCTTTGTCCTTGCCATCGCGGCGGGTCATGCACCGCAGCGGAGGATGAGCCATCGCGAATGCAGAAAGGGGGCTTCGTCTCGATCTCGTTGTGCGATGCGAAAAAGAAGTCCATCTTCGGGTCATCGAATTCCTCCCCGGACTCCAGACTGCGAGATCAGACATGGCTTTCTTTGCCGACATCGCCGACACCGTCATTCCCGCCCGCGAAGCGGCTGCGCCGCGCCGCCACGAGGCGTCCTTCTTCGAGATCTTCCGCGCTGCGCGCCGGCTGTCCATCGCCGCGTCGAACCGCGAAGAGCTGCCCCAGGACGCCGTCGACGTCGTCATGGGCAAGCGCACCCACCTCGACTTCTGAGCGGGTTCGACCGGACCGCATAGTGACGACCGGGGGCGACGCCGCCTGCTGCGCGCCGCTCCCTGCACGGCATCTCCACCGAAAAGTGCGCCAAGCGCGCGACAGCGGCCTCCAAGGGCGGCTAGTCTTGTCGCTTCGACAACGATCGCGCCGGGCTGCTCGTGAGAGATCCTGACCTGACCACCCTGCGCTGCTTCGTGGCCGTCGCCCATGCGGGCGGCATCGCGGCCGGTGCGCGCAGGCTCGATGTGGCAACCTCCGCCGTTTCCAAGCGCCTGTCCGATCTCGAGGCTCTCGTCGGCCAGACGCTGCTTGAGCGCGGCGCGGGCGGCGTCCGGCTGACCTCTGCCGGAGAGACCGTGCTGCGGCGGGCAGAGCACATGCTGGAAATTGCCCAGTCCCTGGGCGACGACCTCGATGCCCATGCCACGGGCGAGCGCGGCGAAATCCGGCTGGCCGCGGTGGCCGCCGCCGTCAGCGGTCGGCTCGCCGACGACATCGCCGGTTTCGAGCGAGCCTATCCCGGCATCCGCATCATGCTCTCCGAAGGCATGAACTTCGACGCCGCGCGCGCCGTGGCCGATGGTACGGCCGGGGTGGGCGTCGTCGTCGACCACCATCTCCCGCCCGGCCTCATCAAGGTGCCGTACGCCCGCGATCCGGTCTGGGTCATCGGCCGGAAAGGCCATCCCCTGTTTGACGGGGTGGCGCCCGGCGAAGGCATCCGCTTCGAGCGTGCCATCGAGTACGACGTGATCTCCATGATGGGCGGTGCCTCGACGGAATCGCTCCTGGCCGCCGCCGCCACCACCATCGAGCGCTCCGTGCGCAAGCATTTCGAGGTGTCGCGCTACGATTCGCTGCGCCGCCTCGTGGAGGTCGGTCTCGGCATCGGCTTCATTCGCGAGAGCGGCGTGACCCGCTACCTCGCTGCGCTGGAGATCGAGGGGCGGCCGCTGGCCGAGCCCTGGGCCGACCGGCGCCTGTGCGTCATCCGCCGCGAGGCCAGCGAGGGTGGCCGCGCCCTCGGCATCCTGATCGATCACCTGACCGGCCACTCCCCGGACGACAAGGCCTGAGCGACTGGCGGGGGGCGTCGGTCCAGCGCACCGGTTGCGCATGGATGCAGCATCCAGCATTTGGTCCTTGGCCCGTGGATTGCTACACTCGTTCCAACAAGGGGCGGACAAGGCAGCGCCGGGCTGCACCGAGCCGCCGGAACCGGAACCACCGGTGACGGTCTCGGGCAGGGGATAGGGCGCGCCGATCCGCCGGGAGCGGATGGACCATGGATGGCATGGACGACGCCGGTCCGTCTTCGCCCGCAGTAAGGGCGTCGGCACCGGATGGACTTGCCGAAACCGCGCGTGAGACGGAGCGCCCCGGTGCGGGGGGCGAGGCTGGTCGCAAGCCCGCACCGGGCTTCGGCCCGATCGTCTCCGGCCGGCGTCCTTGCGAGGGCGGCGGCGCTGCGCGCCATCATGCCGGCGGCGGATCTGCCCGCTCTCAGGCGGCCCGACAGCCGTCTCAACGGTTCGATCGCACCGATCCGCAGCCGTCGCGCCGCTACGCGGCTCTCGATCTCGGGACCAACAACTGCCGGCTGCTCGTGGCCGAGCCGCGCGGCCATGGCTACCGGGTGGTCGATGCGTTTTCCCGCATCATTCGGCTCGGCGAAGGGGTTTCCGGCTGTGGCCAGCTTGGCGCGCCCGCAATGGACCGCGCCATGGAGGCGCTGGAGGTCTGCGCCCGCAAGCTGGACCATGCCCGCGTGGACCGGTTCCGGTTGATCGCCACCGAGGCGTGCCGGATGGCCGCGAATGGCAAGGCGTTCGTCGAGCGGGTGCGCCGCGAGATCGGGCTCGACCTGGAGATCGTCAGCCGCGAGACCGAGGCCCGGCTGGCCGTCGCCGGGTGCTCCACGCTGATCGACCGCGGCGCCGAGGGCGTGGTGCTCTTCGACATCGGGGGGGGATCCTCGGAAATCGTCTGGGTCGACCTGTCCGGCCGGCACCGGCTCAAGGGTGTCGCCATCACCCGCTGCATCCGGGCCTGGACGTCGCTGCCGGTCGGCGTGGTCTCGCTGGCGGAGCGCCACGGCGGCGTGGAAGTCGATGTCGGCACCTTCGAGGCGATGGTGGATGACGTGTCGTGCCTGCTCGCCCGTCTCGACCACGGTGGGGCTCTCGACCAGGTCGTCGGACGCGGGCGCGTGCATCTGCTCGGCACCTCGGGTACGGTCACCACGCTTGCCGGGGTTCACCTCGGTCTCGAGCGCTACGACCGGCGGCGTGTCGATGGGACCTGGCTCCATGAGCAGGACGTCGACGCGATGATCGGCCGGATCCTCGCGATGCCGTTCCATGAACGCGTCGCCAACCCCTGCATCGGCGCAGACCGGGCCGACCTCGTGCTCGCCGGCTGCGCAATCCTGGAAGCGATTCGTCGCCGCTGGCCCTGCCGGCGGCTGCGCGTGGCCGACCGGGGTCTGCGTGAAGGAATTCTGATGGAACTGATGGCGCAGGACAGGACGGCACGCCCCGCGGCCGGCTCCGCCCCCTCCGGATCCTCCGCATGAGCCGAAAGACCGGCGGCGACGGAAGCCGCGGACTGAGGCAGCGCGTGAAGACGGCGCGCGGCCGGCGGGCCTCGTCGGTGCGCTGGCTGGAGCGCCAGCTGAACGACCCCTACGTGCGCCGCGCCCAGGCGGAAGGCTACCGCTCGCGCGCGGCCTACAAGCTCCTGGAGATCGACGACCGCTATGGGCTCCTGAAGAAGGGGATGCGGGTGGTCGACCTCGGCGCCGCGCCGGGAAGCTGGTCGCAGATCGCCGCCGACCGGGTCGCCTCGAAGCCCGAGGCGCCGAGCGTCGTGGGCATCGACTACCTGGAGATGGACAATCTGCCGGGCGTCACGCTCCTGCAGAAGGACTTCCTGGACGACGACGCGCCGGACGCGCTCATCGCGGCGCTTGGTGGCCGCAAGGCTGATTGCGTGCTCTCCGACATGGCCGCTCCGACAACCGGCCACAAGCAGACCGATCACCTCAAGATCATGCATCTTTGCGAGGTCGCGGCCGAGTTCGCCAGGGAGGTTCTGGCGCCCGGAGGCAGCTTCCTGGCCAAGGTCTTCCAGGGCGGCACCGAGGCGGCCCTGCTTGCCGAGCTTCGCCGCAATTTCGAGAAGGTGTACCACATCAAGCCGAAGGCCAGCCGATCGGAATCGGCGGAGCAGTACGTGCTGGCCACCGGATTTCGTGGGGCGCCCGCCGATGGGCCGGACGCGGACGACGCAGAGGACTGAGCCGTCAGGAGCGCGCCGTCGCCGGCCGCCCGGACATCTGCGATCCGGCATCCGGTGACAGCCGCGCGAAGACCAGGATCGACAGCGCCGCGATCGCCGCCACCAGCACGAACGCGGTGAGGAAGTCGCCCGGCAGAACCGCGCCGTCCGGTCGCCCGAAGCGCTGAAATTCCAGGATGAAGGCCGAGACCGTCACGCCGGTGGACAGCCCCACCTGCTGCGCCACGCTGGCAAAGCTCGTGGCGCGGCTCATGCGCTCTTGCGGGATGTCGGCGTAGGCAAGCGCCGAGATGCAGCTGAACTGCAGCGAGCGGAAGAAGCCGCCGACCAAGAGAACGGTGACGATCACCGCGGCTGCCGGGCCGAGCGAGAACAGGCCCATTCCGGCCAGGATCGCGGCGCTCACCAGGCCGTTCACGATGAGCACGCGACGGAAGCCAAAGCGGCGCACGATCGGCTGGGCGGTGAACTTCATCGCAAGAGCGCCGATGGTGGTGACGAAGATCAGCGAACCGGCCTCGAACGGATTCATGCCGAGGCCGAGTTGCAGCGTCAGCGGCAGCAGGAACGGGATCGAGCCGACGCCGACCCGGAAGAAGAATCCACCGAAAACGCTGGCGCGGAATGTCGGCACCTTCAAGAGGTCGAGGTCGAGAAGCGGGTGCTCCACGCGGCGGGCATGCCGGACATAGAGGGCGAGGCACACCGCGCCGCCCGCCACGAGCGCGCCGGAGAAGGGGAGTGGCATCATCTGCTGACCCATCACCGACAGGCCAAAGATCAGCGCCGACAGGCCGAGGCCGGAGAGCACGAACCCGCTCTTGTCCAGCGGCACCACCTCGTCGATGCGCACATTGTCGATCACCAGGGTGACCAGTACGATCCCGATCAGCCCCACCGGCACGTTGATCCAGAAGATCCAGCGCCAGTCGAAGTAGGTGGTGATGAAGCCGCCCAGCGGCGGGCCGAGCATCGGCCCCACCAGGGCCGGGATGGAAAGCCACGCCAGCGCGGAGAGCAGCTGGTCCTTCGGTGCGGCCCGCAGCACCACCAGCCGGCCGACGGGCGTCATCATCGCGCCGCCGGCACCCTGCAGCACCCGCGCCAGAACGAACTCGTGAAGGTTCGATGCCAGGCTGCAGCAGATCGAGCCGATGATAAAGACCACGATGGCGGCGCGGAAGATGGTCTTGGCGCCGAACCGGTCGGCCGCCCAGCCCGAGGCCGGGATGAACACCGCGAGGCTCAGGAGGTAGGAGGTCAGCGCCAGCTTAAGGCGAATCGGATCGGTGCCGATATCCGCTGCAACGGCGGGCAGCGACGTCGCGATCACCGTGGAATCGATGTTCTCCATAAACAGCGCGGAGGCGACGATCAGGGCGGTGACGTTCGCGCGAGCCACGGGGCAGGATCCAGCCGGCTGTTTTTCTGGTTTTTTTCGAGGCGGGAAGAACGTCGCGGCGATGCCGGCGCGCCGAGCAAACCAGCGCAGTCTAGTGCAGGAATCATGAGCGGGGGACAAGGGGCAGATATGCGCCTACGGCATTTTGCGTGGCGCGATCCGTCATGGTAAAGCCATGCGCCACCGCATAGAAGCGTGAAATGGACACGCGGGCGGGGCACGTTGCCCGCTCGACGTGCGCCCTATTCCTCTCTGATCGTCGAGGCGGCGGATGGCCCAGATTATCGAAACCCACAGCGGGCGCGATGCGCTCACCTTCGACGACGTGCTCCTGCTTCCGGGGCATTCGGAGGTCATGCCCAACTCCACCAATCTCACGAGCCGGCTCACGCGCTCGATGAGCCTGTCGTTGCCGATCCTCTCGGCGGCCATGGATACGGTGACGGAAGCGCGGCTAGCCATTGCCATGGCTCAGGCCGGCGGCATCGGCGTCATCCATCGCAACATGACCCCGGAAGAGCAGGCCGAACACGTCCGGCAGGTGAAGAAGTTTGAGTCCGGCATGGTCATCAATCCGGTGGTCATCGGCCCCGACGCCCGTCTGAAGGATGCTCTGACGCTGATGGAGCACTTCAAGATCTCCGGCATCCCGGTGGTCGAGAATGGCGGCATGGGCGGCCAGGTCATCGGACGGCTGGTCGGCATTCTGACCAACCGCGACGTCCGCTTCGCTTCCGATCCGGACACCCCGGTCTACACCCTGATGACCCGCGACAACCTGGTGACGGTCCGCGACGGCGTCTCCCAGGCCGAGGCCAAGCGGCTTCTCCACCAGCACCGGATCGAGAAGCTGGTGGTGGTCGACGAGAACCAGAACTGCATCGGCCTGATCACGGTGAAGGACATCGAGAAGGCCCAGCTTCACCCGCACGCTTCCAAGGACGAGCAGGGCCGCCTGCGCGCCGCAGCGGCTACCTCGGTTGAAGACGCGGCGATGGAGCGCTCCGAGCGTCTGATCGACGCCGGCGTCGACCTGCTGGTGGTGGACACCGCCCACGGCCACTCCGAGCGCGTGCTCGACACGGTCCGCCGGGTGAAGAAGATGTCCAACCAGGTCCAGGTGCTCGCCGGCAACGTGGCGACGCCGGAGGCCACCATGGCGCTCATCGACGCCGGCGCGGATGCGGTCAAGGTCGGCATCGGGCCGGGCTCCATCTGCACCACCCGCGTCGTGGCGGGCGTGGGCATGCCGCAGCTCACCGCGGTGATGGGCGCGGCCGAGGCCGCCGCCAAGGCGGACATCCCGGTCGTCGCCGATGGCGGCATCAAATATTCCGGCGATCTGGCAAAGGCGCTCGCCGCCGGCGCGTCCTGCGCCATGGTGGGCTCGCTGCTCGCCGGCACCGACGAGAGCCCGGGCGAGGTTTACCTGCACCAGGGGCGTTCCTACAAAGCCTATCGTGGCATGGGGTCCGTTGGGGCCATGGCGCTTGGCTCGGCAGACCGCTACTTCCAGGCCGAGGTCCGCGACACGCTGAAGCTCGTGCCGGAAGGCATCGAGGGCCAGGTGCCGTACAAGGGCACGATCGCGAGTGTCCTGCATCAGCTCGCCGGCGGGCTGCGCTCGGCCATGGGCTATGTCGGCGCACACACGATCCCGGAGATGCAGGAGCGTGCGCGCTTCGTCCGGATCACCAATGCCGGCCTGCGCGAAAGCCACGTCCACGACGTCTCCATCGTGCGTCAGAGCCCGAACTATCCGACCGGCGCCTGATCGGCGACCCAACGAGACCGGCGGCCGGCGGCGAAGAACCGGCGGCCCCGACATTCCTGCAGAGGTGAAATGCGCGCTGGCGGACGGATTCAGGCAGCCATCGACGTCCTGACCACGGTGGATGCCCAGCATCGCCCGGTTGCGGAGGTCCTCAAGGATTGGGGCAACGCGCACCGTTTTGCCGGATCCGGCGACCGGGCGGCCATCGGCAACCTGGTTTTCGACGCTCTCAGGTGGCGTGCCTCGTCGGCTTGGCGGATGGGCGACGATACGCCCCGTGCCACCATCCTGTCCGTCGTCGTTCACCGTTGGGGCTGGACGGTGGAGGCGCTGGACGACCTGCTCGCCACCGACAATTTCGGACCGGACCCGCTGACCGACGCGGACCGGCAGGCACTTGCCGGTTCGGATCTCTCCGGTGCTCCCGATGTGGTGCGTGCCGATGTACCGGAGTGGGCCGCTCAGCACCTGGAGGCAACCTTCGGGGCCGACTGGATCGGCGAGGCCGAGGCGCTTGCCGCGCGCGCGCCCATCGATCTGCGCGCCAACGTCTTGAAGGCTCCGCGTGAGAAGGTTGTCCGCGCGCTTGCCCGTTTCAACGCGGTTCCGACGCCCTATTCGCCGCTTGGTGCACGTATCGCCATGGGCCGGGAGTTCGAGCGGCCGGCCAACGTGGTTCGCGAGCCGGGCTACCAGAAGGGCTGGTTCGAGGTTCAGGACGAGGGCAGCCAGCTGGCCGTGCTTCTCGCCGGATCCGAGCCGGGCGAGCAGATCCTCGATTTCTGCGCCGGCGCCGGCGGCAAGACCCTGGCGCTGGCCGCCGAGATGGGCAACCGCGGCCAGGTCCACGCCTTCGACAGCGACCGCTCGCGCCTGCAGCCGATCTTCGAACGCCTGCGCCGTGCCGGCACCCGCAACGTCCAGGTCCATGCCGCCGACGCCGATCTGTCCGGGCTGGAAGGCCGGATGGACCGGGTGCTGGTGGATGCGCCCTGCACCGGCTCCGGCGTATGGCGGCGCCGCCCCGATGCCAAGTGGCGCCTGTCTGCCGAGGCGCTGGCTACCCGGCAAGAGGAGCAGCGGGCAGTGCTCGACGCCGCCGCGCGCCACGTCCGCCCCGGTGGCCGTCTCGTCTACGTCACCTGTTCGCTCTTCGATGCAGAAAACAGCCGCCAGATCGAGGCCTTCCTCGATCGCGCGCCCGGCTTCGCGCCGGTGCCGGCGGAACGGCTGAAGGGCGAGGCGCTCACCGCTGTTCCCGCTCGCGACGTGCCGTTCGGACTGCTTCTGTCGCCCGCCGCCACGCAAACCGACGGCTTCTTCGTCGCTGCGCTGGAGCGCCGCGTCGATGCCTGATCCAATGCTTCCCTGACCGCCCTTCGACCGGATGCGCCCATGACCGAACGTCCCGCTGACCGCCACGACTTCATCCTCATCATCGACTTCGGCAGCCAGGTGACCCAGCTCATCGCGCGCCGGGTGCGCGAAGCCGGCGTCTACTGCGAGATTGCGCCGTTTCAGTCGGCGAAAGAGGCCTTCGAACGCACCAACCCGTCAGCGGTCATCCTCTCCGGCGGCCCGGCATCGACAGCGGAGATCGGCAGCCCGCGCGCCCCGCAGGAGGTCTTCGATTCCGGCCTTCCGATCCTCGGCATCTGCTACGGCCAGATGACCATGTGCGTACAGATGGGCGGCGAGGCGGAGCCGTCCGATCACCGCGAGTTCGGTCGCGCCCTCGTCGAGGTCGTCGATGATTGCCCGCTCTTCGACGGTGTCTGGGACAAGGGCGAGCAGCACCAGGTCTGGATGAGCCACGGGGACCGCGTCGTCCGCCTGCCGGACGGCTTCAAGGCCTACGCGAAGTCGGACGGTGCGCCCTATGCCGTTCTCGCCAACCCCGAGCGCAAGGTCTATGGCCTGATGTTCCACCCCGAGGTGGTGCACACGCCAGACGGCGCGAAGCTCATCGAGAATTTCGTCAAGAAGATCGCCGGCTGCTCGGGCGACTGGACCATGGCCGCCTTCCGTGAGGAGGCAAAGGAAAAGATCCGCGAGCAGGTCGGCGCGTCGAAGGTCATTTGCGGCCTGTCGGGCGGCGTGGATTCCTCCGTCGCCGCGGTGCTGCTGCACGAGGCGATCGGCGACCAGCTCACCTGTATCTTCGTCGACCATGGCCTTCTGAGGAAGGGCGAGGCCGACGAGGTCGTGTCGATGTTCCGCGAGCACTACAACATCCCGCTGGTGCATGCCGACGCCTCCGACCTGTTCATCGGCGCGTTGGAGGGGGTCAGCGATCCCGAACAGAAGCGCAAGACCATCGGCAAGCTCTTCATCGATGTCTTTGAGGCGGAGGCGAAGAAGCTGGGCGGCGCCGATTTCCTGGCCCAGGGCACGCTTTATCCGGACGTGATCGAGAGCGTCTCCTTCGCCGGTGGTCCCTCGGTCACCATCAAGTCGCACCACAATGTCGGCGGCCTGCCGGAACGCATGAACATGAAGCTGGTGGAGCCGCTGCGCGAGCTCTTCAAGGACGAGGTGAGGGCGCTCGGCCGCACGTTGGGCCTGCCCGACAGCTTCGTCGGCCGGCATCCGTTCCCCGGACCGGGCCTTGCCATCCGCTGCCCGGGCGGCATCACCCGCGAAAAGCTGGAGATCCTCAGGAACGCCGACGCGATCTATCTCGACGAGATCCGCAAGGCGGGGCTCTACGATGCCATCTGGCAGGCGTTCGCCGTGCTCCTGCCGGTGCAGACTGTCGGCGTGATGGGCGACGGGCGCACCTATGACTTCGTCTGCGCGCTGCGCGCCGTCACCTCCGTCGACGGCATGACGGCGGACTTCTACCCCTACGACATGAACTTTCTCGGCCGGGCCGCGACCCGGATCATCAACGAGGTGAAGGGCATCAACCGCGTCGTCTACGACGTGACCTCGAAGCCCCCCGGCACCATCGAGTGGGAGTAGGGCGGCACGCCCACTTCCAGGCCATCGTGAACGGGGTCGGCCGGCTGGATGGTATCGAATAGGTCATGTCTTCCCGGAACTCTGACGGCCCTCAGCGCTTCCCATAGCCGAACCCTGCCGCCCGAGGCGGTGCGGGACCGGACCAGCAAGAGCGCTGAGGAGACCAACATGAGTGAGATGACCCTGGCCGATGTGTCGAAGGCGATGCGCGAAATCGATTTCGCGATGCTGTCCACGCGCACCGAGGGCGGAGCCATCGCAGCCCGCCCCATGAGCAACAACCGCGACGTGGAGTTCGACGGCGACACCTATTTCTTCACCTACGAGAAGACGCGCACCGTCGAGGACATCGAGCGCGGATCCGAGGTGGGACTGTCCTATGTCGGATCGAAGGGTGTCCTCGGCGGTTCCCGGATGTTCATTTCCATCGAGGGCTCTGCCTCGCTGATCCGCGACAAGGCAGCCTTCTCCAAGCACTGGGCAAAGTCGCTGGACGAGTGGTTCCCCGACGGCGTCGACACGCCGGGCATCGTGCTGATCAAGGTTCATGCCGAGCGGATTCACTACTGGAAAGGCATGGATGAGGGCGAATTCACCGTCTGACCGGCGCCACCTGCCGGACTGAATAAAGGGGGCCGCGAGGCCCCCTTTTGCGTAGGTGGTGCCGGACGCCTTGGACAGTGCGCTACCGGGTGGTTGCCTGCTCCACGAACGCGTCGGTGTCCGTAGGGGGATGTCGATCCCGGCATCGCGCCCCGCCAGGCCGACCCTAGAATAAAACCAGTTGCAATATAAAACTGGAATGGCAGGATGGCCTTGCCCGAACGGGACCGGGCGGGGTGTCGCGGGACGCGGCTGCGCCGGCCCGTCCTATCGGGCTTTCGCGCTGCATCCGGGAGGCTCAGCCATGCCGACACTTCACGCCCATCCGTTCTCGTCCTACTGCCAGAAGGTGATCACCGCGCTCCACGAGCACGGGCTGGATTTCACCTTCAGGGAATTGGCCATTGGAGACGAGGAAGCCGATGCCGAATTCGGACGCCTCTGGCCTTTGAAGCGAATGCCCGTGCTGGTCGACGGCGACCGGACGGTGGCCGAGTCGTCCATCATCATCGAGTATCTGGGCGTGGTTCTCGGCGGGCCCGCACCGCTGATCCCGAGCGATCCGGTCGCCGCACTCGACGTCCGCTTCATGGATCGGGTCTTCGACAATTACGTGATGGCGCCGGTGCAGATGATCGTCTTCGACGCCATGCGTTCCGACGAGGCGCGCGATCCGCAGGGCGTGGACCGCTCCCGTGCGCTGCTGGACCAGGCTTATGCCTGGCTCGACGATCGCATGGCCGGGCGCACCTGGGCCTGCGGCGACGCGTTCTCCCTGGCCGATTGCGCCGCGGCGCCATCTTTGTTCTATGCCGACTGGACGCACGAGATCGGCGACCGATTCCCGGCCGTGCGCGCCTACCGGTCGCGCCTGCTGGCACGGCCATCCTTCGCCCGGGCCGTGGATGCGGCACGGCCCTATCGGTCCTTTTTTCCGCTCGGTGCGCCGGACCGCGACTGAGCGGCGGCTACGGAGACGGCGGTGGTGGTCACCCTCTACGGTATCAAGAACTGCGACACGATGAAGAAGGCGCGGAACTGGCTCGACGCTCACGGCATCGCCTACGCCTTTCACGACTACAAGACCGGCGGCGCCCCGCGCGAGCTTCTGGAAGCGTGGGCCGACGAGCTGGGCTGGGAGCCGCTCCTCAACAAGGCCGGACAGACCTTCCGCAAATTGCCTGAAGCCAGCAAGGCCGACATCGATCGCGACAAGGCGATCGCGCTGATGACCACCCAGCCGTCCATGATCAAGCGGCCCGTGCTCGACGACGACGGGCGTCTGCTGGTCGGCTTCAAGCCCGACAGCTACGAGACCTTCTTCGCCGGCTGAGCGCAGCCCCGGCACGGTGGGGTCGCGAAGGGTGCAGGGCAGCCGGCTGGTTCGGTCTTCTCGGCAAGTGTGCTATGAGACGGGCGGGGCACAGGATGGCCAGGTTCGCGGACGGTGCGGATCGGCCGGGAATTGGACGATGGTGCGTCCGCCGCCGGTCATCGGGCGCGGCCATCCGGGAGCAGGAACCATTTCAGCGAGCGACGGGCGGACGGAGCTTTCCCGCAAACTCCAGCTGACATCGATTGCGCTCGGCTGCCCGACCAGCAAGGAACTCTGCGCGCGCTTTGCTGCGGTCAATCCGAACACCGCCTTCACCGTTCAGAACGCGTACAAATGGGTGCGGGGCAAGGCCACGCCGCGCCTGGCAAGCGTGTACGAGGACTGGGCAGTGGTCCTCGGCAGCGGCTTCACCGGATCGTTCATCGCGGCCTCGACCTTCGACGAGTTCGCCGTCGAGGTGCAGGCCCGCCACCAGGTTCCGGACGCGGCGATCCTCAGGCTCGGGGGAGCGGTCCGCACCGCGCAGGCGGCGGACGGGGAAGACAATCCTGAGTCCCTCGTGCCGCTTGTCTGGCAGTCGAGCCATGTCCTGTGCGGGCGCTACCTCGCGATCTCGTTCGCCTGGTCGCGCGGCGAAGCGGGCCGCCTCATCCTGGGCCGGATGGATATCGAGCCGGGCGGCGATGGCAAGCCGGAAGCGCGCTACAGCGAATGGCTGTTCGGCCAGCTCGTGCCGATGACCGGAGTGGTCGTCGGCGATGGCCGCGCCGCCCAGGCGGTGCTCGAATGCAATTACAGCCGCCGCCTTTATCTCCTCGCCCTGCAGGTTCCGTCTCCGCCCGCCAACATCGTCGGCGGCATGCTGGCCGGATCTGCCCTGCACGATCCCAACACCCGCTCCATCGCCGGCCGGATCGTGCTGGTTCGCGATCGGATCAGCGGGCCGGACCCCGAGCACGTCATCGACTATCTCGAGCCGACCGCCGAAGCGCTCGACGGCCAGCTTGCGGCGCTTGGCTACGCGACCTCCCGCGACCGGCTCGGTGCGGCCGGCGCCATCCTCGACCTTCTGCGCGAGCCGGGCCCCAGCCCCGAACTCTTCGAGATCGATCCCGACGGCATTGCCGCCCTCGGACTGCGTTTCGATCGGCTGGCGCTGCACAAGCCGGGCTCGCACGCCGCTTCGGTTTAGGGCAGGGCTCCGGACGCCGCGCCGGTACCGTTCACTCCGCGCCAACGCGCCGGATCCGTTTCCCCGACAGCACGTTCTCCTCGATCGCCTCCAGCGACCGGCCCCGCGTCTCCGGCACGAACAGGATGCCGATGACCAGCGCCAGCGCGCACATGGACAGGAAGAGCAGGATCACGGCCGACAGGCCGAAGGCTTCCACCAGCGACAGGAAGGTGAAGGCCACCAGCATGTTGAACAGCCAGCTGGTGGCCGAGGCCGTCGCGATGCCGGCTTCGCGGATGGTGGAGGGGAACAGTTCCGCCATCAGCACGTAGGGAAGAGGGCCGAGGCTCAGCGCGAAGGCGACGATATAGATACCGAGCCCCACGAGGCCGAGATAGGGCATCGCAAGCATCGACGAGAGCACCACGCAGCCCAGACCCGCGACCATGACCGCACTGCCAACGATCATCAGCGGTCGGCGGCCGGCCCGGTCCACCAGCCACAGGGCGACCAGCGTGGCGAGGAAATTCAGCACGCCGAGCCCGAAGGTGGCCGCCAGCGCCGAGGTGCCGGCGGTAAAGCCGAGCTGCTCGAAGATGCGCGGCGCGTAGTAGAGGATCCCGTCGATGCCGCTGAGATTCTGCAGGATGAACAGCACGCTGCACAGGATCAGCACGGCCATTGTGCTGCCGCGGCGGATGGTCGACCACAGGGCCGCGGGGGCGCCGTCGTGGACCGCGGGCATCATCTCCGCCAGACTCTCGTGCAGGCCGAGCCGCGCGGCGGCGATCTTGGCTTCCGGCATCCGGTCGCGAGCAAGCAGCCAGCGCGGGCTTTCGGGAAGCAGGAACACGGTGGCGACGCCGATCGCGGCCGGTACGATGCCCAGGCCGAGGATCAGCGACCAGGACTGTTCGCCGGGGATGATCAGCGGCGTCGCGTAAGCCAGCAGGATACCGGCCGTCACGGCTAGCTGGAATGAGGCGACCACCGTGCCGCGCCAGCGGGCGGGCGTGATCTCTGCGCCGTACATGGGCGCGATCATCGATGACAGGCCGACGGCAAGCCCGACCAGCATGCGCGCGCCGACGAGAAGCCCGAAGCCGG
This sequence comes from Amorphus coralli DSM 19760, assembly GCF_000374525.1. Classification (GTDB taxonomy): domain Bacteria; phylum Pseudomonadota; class Alphaproteobacteria; order Rhizobiales; family Amorphaceae; genus Amorphus; species Amorphus coralli. The sequence goes on along the minus strand of NZ_KB894573.1, from coordinate 107,401 downwards.
GCGCCGTCAAGGCAACGATGTTGCCGACCACCGCGAGGGTGAAGGCCAGGATAAGGACCGATCGCCGACCGGCGCGCGCGGTTGCCGGACCGGCCGCGATCGCGCCGACGAAACAGGCCGCCGGCACGGAGGCGACGAGAACCTGTTCTTCGAGTATGCTGAGGGAAAGAAGAGCTTCGATCTGCTGAAGCGCGCCGGCGATTGCGGCGGTGCTGTATCCGAAGAGTAGGCCGGACAGCGCAACCATCGCCGCGGAAAGAAGAATGGCGGGGCCGATCATCGGGTGAGGGCGTCTTCCAGCGTTTTCCAACAGAAGTGAATATCGGTGCTTCGCTTGAGCCCGACGGTTCGCTACGCTTTTCCATAGAAGGCGCGGTCCAATTGTTCAATACTATTTCTTAATATTCACGTAAAGAAGATCTTCGATCGAGGGTGGGGTAGAAGATGAGTTTTGGTGAATCCATTGATTCCGCGCAGCATACGCGCGCGAATAGGTTGGCAATAGAGGGTGGGGAACCGGTTCGGACCGAACCTCTCCCCTGGGAATTGCCGGGCGCCCACTATATCGGCGAAGAAGAGATGGAACTCGTGGGGCGCGTTGTGCGCGCCCGCAGCCCGTTCCGTTTCTACGGTCCCGATCCCCAGCACATGGTCGATACGCTCGAGCGCGAATGGTGCGAGACCTTCGGCCACAAGCACGCCCTCGGCGTCTCTTCCGGAACCGCGGCCCTGTCCATCGCCATGTCGGCGCTCGATATCGGCCCCGGCGACGAGGTGATGGTCCCCGGTTATCTGTGGGTCAGCTGCGTCTCGGCGGTGGTCCGCTCCGGCGCCATCCCGCGTCTGGTCGACATCGACGAGACCTTCTGCATCGATCCGACGGACCTGGAGCGCAAGATCGGGCCGCACACGCGTGCGGTGCTCTGTGTCCACATGAGCGGCGCGCCCGGCCGCATCGAGGAGATCGCGGCGATCTGCAAGGCGCACGACTTGCGTCTGGTCGAGGACTGCGCCCAGGCGGCGGGTGCCAGCACCGGCGGCACGTCCGTTGGACGCTTCGGCGATATCGCCATCTTCTCCTTCCAGCTCAACAAGAACATGACCTCCGGCGACGGCGGCCTCATGGTCTGCGAGGACGATGCCCTGTTCCGGCGCATCGTGGCGCTGCACGATCTGGGCTATGCGCGCACCCCGGCCGGCCGTCTCGATACCTCTGACGAGGCCTGCCAGCTCTGGGGCGTCGGGGCCCGGATGTCGGAGCTTGCCGGCGCGATGGCGCTGGCCCAGATGCGCAAGCTGCCGGCCATCACCGGCGCCATGCGCTCGTCCAAGTGGCGCATCCGCGAGGCGCTGGGCGATGTGCAGAAGTTGCGGTTCCGCGTCGTGCCGGATCCCTCGGGTGACACGGGCCCGTTCCTCTTGATGATCCTGCCGGATGCGGAGCTTGCCGACCGGTTCGTCGCGGCCGTTCGTGCCGAGGGCATTTCGGGACCGGAGGGCAGCCTTGCCTGCCTGACCATGCGCGAGTGGGGTCTTCACTGGTACTCCAACATTCCGAGCCTGGTGCACAAGCGCTCCAACGCGCGCGACGGCTTCCCGTGGACCCACCCGTCCAACGCCTTCGCCGCCGACTATTCCTATGCGTTCGGAGCACTGCCGACGTGCGATGACCTGCACCATCGAGGGGCGATCCTCGCCATCGCCTCGACCCTGACGGAGAAGGACGAGCGCGACATCGTCACGGCGATCAGGAAGGTGGCCGACGCGCTTTTGCGCTAGGCTCCGTACAGGTGGGGAAGGGGACGCTCCGATGATCTATTTCGTGGCTGCCGTTGCAGGCATCGCCGGATTTCTGTTCGGATTCGACGAGGGCGTAATCGCAGGTGCACTGCACCTCCTGCGGGCACAGTTCGACATCACCTCCACCCAGGAAGGGGTGATGACGGCTGCCGTCCCGTTCGGAGCGCTGTTCGGCGCACTGGCGGCGGGGCGCGCGGTGGAGCGGTTCGGGCGCCGCGCGATGCTGCTCTTCGCGGCGGTTCTGTTCGCCATCGGGGCGGCGTTTGCATCGGCGGCGCTGGGCGCGGAGATGCTCACCTTCGCCCGCCTCGTGCTCGGCTTCGCCATCGGTATCGCCGGACTTGTAGCGCCGCTCTACATCTCCGAGAGCGCTCCGGCCGACAAGCGCGGCATGCTCGTCTCCATCTACCAGCTGTCCGTCACTGTCGGCATTCTCGGCGCCTATCTGGTCGGCTTCGCCTTCGACGACTCGTGGCGGATCATGTTCGCCATCGGCATCATCCCCGGCGTGGCGCTGTTTGCCGGCATGATGATGCTGCGTGACACGCCGCGCTTCCTGGCGATCTCCGGAAAGCCGGAGGCGGCCCGCAAAGCCATGGCGAGCCTCAGGGGCGTCCCGGCCAGCGACCCGGAGATCGAGCGCGAGCTCTCCGAGATCGAGGAAACCGCCGAACAGGACCGCGGCCAACGCGGCTGGGCGGAGCTCTTCGGCCCGGTGGCGCGGCCGGCGCTCATCGTCGGCATCGGCCTGTTCTTCCTGCAGCAGTTGTCTGGCATCAACGCCGTCATCTACTACGCGCCGACCGTCTTCCAGGAGGCGGGCTTCAGCGGGGCCTCGACCCAGCTCCTTGCAACCATCGGCATCGGCATCGTCAACGTGGCGATGACCGTCGTCGGCATGCTGCTCATCGACCGGATCGGCCGCCGCAAGCTGCTGCTCACCGGCTTCTGCCTCGCTGCGCTTTCGCTCGGTATGATCGCGATTGGCGCGGCCACCGGCGCCCAGTCGCTGGACGTCCTCGCCTTCGTGGGCCTGGTCGTCTACATCGGCGCCTTCGCGGTGAGCCTCGGTCCGCTTCCCTACGTGATGATGTCGGAAGTGTTCCCCCTTAACGTTCGCGGTCGGGGCATGAGCATCGCCTCGCTGACCAACTGGGGCTTCAACTTCGTCGTCGTCTTCTCTTTCCCGATCCTGGTGGCGCACCTGGGCCTGGGCGGCGTCTTCGCCATCTACGCGATCATCTGCGCACTGGGACTGGTGTTCGCCTATCGCTACGTGCCGGAAACCAGCGGCATCGAGCTGGAGGACATTGAGGAGCATCTGCGCTCCGGCAAGCCGTTCCGCGAGCTTGGCAGGACCGTCGGTGCCCGTCCCGCAGCCGCAACGGCCTGAGGAGGTCCATCGTCGACCATGAGTGTCAAACTGACCGACGATGTGGGAGCCGCGTTGGTTGCGGCAATCGTGGCGCGCAGCCCCTACCGTCGCGCGCTCACGCCCATGATAGGGGAGATCACCCGCATCGCGCTGGCCAACAACCAGATCCGGGCGGCGCTGGCCGACGTTGCGATCCGCAGCAATTTCGAGGCGACGCGCACGCTGGGCCGGCGCGACCTCGGCCCCCAGCGGGCAACGCTGATGTCCTTTCTCGAGTACGTCTATTTCGCGTCTCCGGCCTTTCTCGCGTCGGTCGGCGAGGGGCCGAAGGAGGGCTCGCACAATGGCCATTGAGGCGGACCACTGCGATGTCGCGATCGTCGGCACCGGCGCGGGCGGCGGTATCATCGCCCATCGCCTGGCCAAGGCCGGCTTGAAGGTCGTTTCCCTGGAACAGGGCGGTCGGCTTCCCGACGACTATTTCTCGGAGACCGCACCGCCCGGCGCGAAGCTGGATTTCGGCATCGGGCCGTCCACCGTCTGGCCCGCCGATCCCCACGACAGCCTGTTCGTCCATCCGCTGTTCGCCGATGGGGCGCACGGCGCCACCCCGCGACCGGCGGACGGCTTCCGCCACTTCCAGATCCTCAAGCTGAACGGCCTGCAGAATCTCTGGAACGGCGTCAGCGTGCGCTTCTGCGAGGCCGATTTCGCCGGCTGGCCGTTCGGCTACGACCATCTGGCCGACGACTATTCGCAGGTGGAGCGGCTGATCACCGTGTGTGGCACGAAGGAAGGCATAGCCGAGCTTCCCGACGGCGAGTTCATTCCGCCCAAGCCGCTGCGACCGGCCGACACGATGATCGTGAATGCCGTGAAGAGCCTGCGCGAGCCCTTCTCCCACGCCATACCCAACCGCAAGGCGATCATCACCACGCCGGGGCTTGCCAACTCCTGCATCTCCACCGGCATCTGCACGTCCGGCTGCCCGGTCGGGGCCGTCTACAAGTTCTCCGCCCGTCTGCTGCCGGAAATCGCCGGGCTCGACAACTACGAGCTGCGGACCAACGCCAAGGTGACGCGTGTGCTCCGCGAGCCCGGGGCCGAAACCGTGTCCGGGGTCGAGTATATCGACACGAAGACCGGCGAGCGACGCAGGCTCGAGGCCCGTTTCGTTGTGCTCGCCGCGGGCGCCATCGAAACCCCGCGCATCCTGTTCAATTCCGCCGACGACGCGGACCCCGCCGGCCTCGCCAACCGAACCGACCGCGTCGGTCAGGGGCTGCAGGACAATCCCAAATCGGTGCTGTCGACCTCGCTCCTGAAGCTCTGGGGTCACAAGCGCACCTACGACATCGGCTACGGCGACCTCCTGATCCTGATGTCCCGGGGCAAGCTGCCGGACGGATCCGACTTCCCGTTCATCGGTCATGCCATCCACGGCCTGCCTGACGTGCCGCACTACCTGTCCGGCTTCGCGGGCTTCCCGCCGGCGGTGAAGATCCGCATGGCGCGGATGATGTTCCACAGCTACGTGACGCTCGGCCTGTTCTGCGCCGGCGAGGCGCGGCCGGAAAACCGCATCCGGCCCGGCTCGACCACGGATAGCGACGGCGTGCCCCAGGTGACCATCGACTTCACCACGCCGCCGGCCGCCCGCGAGCAGATGGCATCGATGCTGAAGTGGGGCCGCAAGATCCTGCGCAAGGCGTCGGCCACGAAGATCTACGAGAGCATCGACAACAACGGCACCGGCATCCACTACGCCGGGACCACCGCGATCTCCGACGATCCGTCTGCGGGTGTGGTCGACCGAGACCTGCGCTGCCACGGCCTCGACAATCTCTATGTCTGCGATGGCGGCGTGATTCCGAACCTGCCGGACAAGCACCTGACGCTCTCGATCATGGCGCTCTCCAATCGGCTTGGGCGGCACCTCGAAGAGCGCGTGCAGAGCGAGACCAAGGTCGCCGCGTAAGATGGCAGCGGCCTTTGCATGCTCGCCAGATCGGTCCGGTTGCCGCGCTGCCGCCATGCGTAGCGCGAACCGTGCGCCAAGGGTTTTGTCGGTGAGTGCGCTGGCGAACTCGCCGCCGAGGGGGAGAAGAGATCCGATGGGACTGCGGCAGGTTTGGAGAGCGGCCGGTATGGCCTGCGCCCTGGTCCTGGCCGGCGCGTTGCCCGTCGGGGCGGCCGGCATCGAGAGCGCCTATTCGAAGCTGGACTGGCAGGGCGGCTGCCGGATCGTCGAGAAGGCACCGGCCGACGAGGGCAACTGGGTCAGGCTCATCTGCAGCGGATATGGAAACGCCCCGGTTCTCGTGGACGAAGGCGATGACCGTGTGTCGCTCGATTACGGCGCGGTGGCCAGGCCGGGGCAGTGGGAGAGCTTCGGCGCCTTCAATCGGGTCAACGAGACGATCGAGTGGCGCCTTGATGGCGGACGCCCCTTCGCCACCATCCACCGCTGGTTCGTGGACGACGGCAACGGCGGCGAGCGTCAGGTGCTCGTCGTCTCCACGGTGTCGGAGGCGGGCGAGCCGAGCTGCATGGTGGGCTTCGTCGATGCCAACGCCAATCCGTCTGCCAACCTGATCGCGCGTGGTCTGGCCGATGCGGGGGCACGCAATTTTCGCTGCGGTATCGATCGGCCGTCCTGGGTCGGGACCACCTCTGCCCGCACCCCACGTCCCACCGGCGACTGGAACTGACCGGCGCCTCGGTGGCGGAAATTTCGCGGCCGGGCATTTGGCGCTATCGTCCGGACGCGAGTCGGCCGCGTCGGCCGGCCCGGTGTCCAAACGGGGGACTGTTCAGTGACGAGCGTGCGCGATCTGTCGGACGAGGCCGGATTGCCGGTCGAGACCATCAACGACGACTACAATGCCCGGGCTACGGTCTCGGTGGAGGTCTTCGAGGAAACCATCGGCCGCTACCGGGAGGGATCCGTTTCCGCCCGCAAGATCGCCACCGCGCTCGACGTCGTCTATGACGCCGAAAGCGGCCAGACCATCGACATCTTCGGCGGTGGCGAGGAGCCGCGCCCCGTCTTCGTGTTCATCCACGGCGGTTACTGGCGAGCGCTTTCCAAGAACGAATCCGCCTTCATGGCCGAGATGCTCGCCCGGCATGGCGTCGCCACAGTCGCGGTCGACTACCGGCTCGCACCGGAAGTGACGCTCGCGGAAATCGTGCGCGAGGTCCGCGCCGCAATCGCCTTCGTGCACCGGGAGGGCCGGCGCTACGGTCTCGATCCGGAACAGATCTTCGTGGGCGGCAGCTCCGCGGGCGGCCATCTCACCGGGGCCGTTATCTCGGGTGGCTGGCAGGCGGAGTTCGGCGTGCCAGAGGACGTTGTGAAGGGCGCCATGCCGGTGAGCGGCCTCTTTCACCTGGCGCCCATCGCGAAGTCCTTCGTGTCGGAGTGGATCTCGCTGTCCGACGAGGAAATCCAGGCCCTCAGCCCGGCGGTCAATCTGCCGGCGTCCGGCTGTCCGATCGTGGTCGCCTACGCCTCCGGCGAACCGGCCGGCTTCGGCCGTCAGTCGTCTGCCTATCATCAGGCGTGGACCGAAGCGGGCTTCGCCTCGGTGCTCAAGGAGATCCCCGAGCGGCATCATTTCGACGTGGTGCTGGATCTCATGTCCGACCAGACGGAGATGGGCCGTGCGCTGCTCGATCTGATCGAGGGCCGAGTTCCCGAATAGGTTTCATCCCGCGCCCGGCTTCAGCCGCTGCACGCAGCGGCGCAGGATCGGGGTGAACGCGGCGACCGCCGGCGAGACCGAGCGGCCGCTGGCGTGGATCAGCTGGATTTCGCGGGCGATGGTGGGGTTGGCCAGAGGCCGCCCGGCCAGCGCCTCGTTGCCGGCCGCGGCAAGCGCATAGGTCGGCAGCACCGCAACGCCCAGCCCGGCCTCCACCAACGCCATGGCCGTGGTGATGTGGCTCACCTCGTAGCCGGGGACGAGGGCGATACAAGCGCTCTCGTAACCCACCTCGGTCAGAAGCCGGATGCCGCTGTCGCGCGTCAGGGTGATAAGCGTCTCTCCTTCCAGGGCTTCCCAGTCCACGGAGTTGCGCCCGGCGAACGGTGACGCGCGGTGGCAGAAGAGCATCAGCTCGTCGCGGGCGAGCGACAGGCGCTCGATCTGGTCGCCGCCGGGTGGAAAGGTGCCCAGGCCGCACTCCGCCCGGCCGCTGCGCACGCTTTCCACGATCTGGTCGGTGCTGGTGTCGATGAGGTCGACGCTGATGCCCGGGGCCTCGGCCTGAAGCTCCGCGATGGCCGCAGGCAGAACGGAGGCGGCCAGCAGCGGCGGCGCCGCGATCCGGATGCGGCCGCGCTTGCGCTCGGCCAGCGCGTGCAGGTTGCCCACCGCGTGGCCCAGGTCTTCCACGATCTTGCCCGCGGAGGCCTGGAACTCGCGGCCCGCCTCGGTCAGTTCGACCCGGCGCGTGGTCCGGTCGAGCAGCCGCACGCCGAGCTCGGACTCCAGCTCCTTCACCGCCTGCGACAGCGCCGGCTGCGCCGACTGAAGACGGGTCGCAGCGCGCGAAAAGTTGCCGGCTTCGGCAACGGCGAGGAAGGCTTCGATCTGTCGGAACGTGACGCGCATGATCTTATTTATTCGATTTCGAGATTAATTTATCTCACAAACGGATATTCACATATAGATCCATCGGTGATCCCCTTGCCTTGAAACTGGTCATGGCGCGCATCTGCGCTGTTGGGGGAACGCGCTTGGGTCTGTCGCCCGCATCCGAAACCGAAACGCCCTGGCTCGGCCGCAGCATGCTGCGGCGGGAAGACGCGCGCTTCGTGACCGGGCAGGGGCGCTATGTCGACGACCTGACGCCGGAGGGTTGCCTCCACCTGGCCTTCGCCCGCAGCCCCTACGCCCACGGCCGCATCGAGGCGGTGGGGCGCGAGGCGGCCGATGCGGCGGACAATGTCGTGGCCGTCTTCACCGCCGCCGAACTGGGGCCGCTCCCCGGCAATGCCATCAACCCGCTGGCGCCGGACATCGTGGAAACGCCGTTCGAGGTGCTGGCCTCCGAGACCGTTACGTCGCTCGGCCAGCCGGTCGCCGCCGTGGTGGCCCGCACGCCGACCGCCGCCCGCGACGCCGCCGAACTGATCGAACTCGACATCGAGCCGCTCGATCCGCTGGCCGACGGCGAGGGCCCCTGCTCGGTGGTCTATTCTATCTCGGAAGGCGACGCCGACGCGGCCTTTGCCGCCGCGGCGCACGTGGTCTCGATCCGCGTCGAACATTCCCTCCTGGCGCCGAGCCCGATGGAGCCGCGTGCCACGCTGGCGACCTGGGAGGAGGGCCGTCTTACCGCCTGGTGTTCGACCCAGACGCCCTACCGGGTCCGTGAGGACCTGGCCCGCATTCTCGGCCTCGATCTGGAGGCCGTGCGCGTCATCGCTCCCGATGTCGGCGGCGCCTTCGGCGGCAAGGCCTCCATCTTCCCCGAGGACGCCATGGTCGCCTTCGCCGCCCGCGCGCTTGCCGCGCCGGTGAAGTGGTGTGCTACCCGCAACGACGACCTGCTGTTTGCCACCCACGGGCGCGGAGCGGTCTCCACCGGCGAGATGGCCTTCGATGCATCGGGCAGGGCGCTCGCGCTGCGCGCCGACCTCGCTTTCCAGCAGGGCAGCTGGATGACCTACAGCGCCGTGGTGCCGGCCGGCAACGCGCTGCGCATCCTGCCCGGTCCCTACGCCATTCCCGTGCTCGACCTGAAATCCAGGGCGCGTATGACCAACCGGGCCGCCGTCGGCATTTATCGTGGCGCCGGACGCCCGGAAGCCGCGATGCTGCTCGACCGTCTGATGGACGAGGGAGCCCGCGCAACCGGCATCGATCCCATCGAGATCCGCCTTCTGAACGCGTTCGCTCCCGCCGATCTGCCGCTGGCGCGTTCCGGCGGAGCCATCGTCGACAGCGGCGACTTCCCGCGCCTGCTGGAAACGCTGCGCGAGCGCGCCGTCTATGCGGAGCTGAGGGCCGAGCAGACACGCCGCCGTGCCGCCGGAGAGATCGTCGGCCTCGGGCTTTGCCTCTACATCGAGCCCTGCGGCCAGGGTTGGGAAAGCGCCGAGGTGACGCTCATCCGCGATGGCCGCTTTGTCGCTACAACCGGGTCCAGCGCCCAGGGGCAGGGGCGGGAGACCGCCTTTGCGCAGATCGCCGCCGATGCGCTCGGCACCACGCCGGACCGGGTTGCGATCCGCCAGGGCGACACCGCCGACGCCGCTGCCGGTCTCGGCGCGCTCGCCAGCCGCTCCACCGCCATTGGCGGCAGCGCCATGCGGAAGGCCTGCGAAGCCCTGCGAACCACCCTGGTCGAGGCTGCCGCCGAGCTCCTGCAGTGCCCGCCAGAGAGTGTTCTTGTCCGCCCCCAGCGCGTTTATGGCGGCGACAACGCCGCCTCTGTCGGCCTGGCCGAGCTCGCCCGCCACATCGCTTCCAGCCGGGGCGACGCCGCGCTCACCGCATCCACGATCTACAACGCCGAAGGCGAGGCGTGGGCCAGCGGCGCCTGCCTCGCCTGCGTCGCCATCGACGCCGATACGGGTGAGACCACGGTGGAGCGCATCGTCTGGATCGACGACGCCGGGCTGGTGGTTAACCCGCTCTTGGCGGAAGGCCAGCTGCTTGGGGGCCTTGCCCAGGGTCTCGGCGAGGCGCTCCTGGAGCGGCTCGTCTACGACACCGAGGGCCAGGTCCTGACCGGCTCCTTCATGGACTACGCCATGCCGCGCGCCGGCGACATTCCGCCCGTGGAGATCGCCAAGATCGAGACGCTCTCACCCTCCAACGCGCTCGGCGTGAAGGGTGTCGGGGAGGCGGGGTGCATCGGCGTTCCGGCGGCCGTCGTAAACGCCGTCGCCGACGCGCTTGCACCGATGGGCGCGGCCGATTTTCAATTGCCATTGACGAGCGAACGGGTCTGGCGTGCCATTGCGCACGGACCGAACAACGCACCAGGTGCGGAGGACCGATGAACTATACGAAGAAAGACGCCAAGGCCCACGCCTTCGAGCACATGAAGGGGATCTGGGCCGCTGCCCTGACGCCTTTCACCAAGTCGCTCGCCATCGACGAGGACGGCTTCCGTCAGAACATCGATCACTGGATCGAGGATCTGAAGATCGACGGCTTCTTCATCTCCGGCAAGCAGGGCGAGTTCTTCGCCATGTCGCTGGACGAGCGCAAGCGCACCTTCGACCTCGCCGTGGAGGCCTGCGCCGGTCGCGCTCAGACCATCATGTCCTGCTCCGACCAGAACATGGACGTGGTGATCGAGCTCGCCAAGCACGCTCAGGACTGCGGCGCGGACTACATCGTGGTCCACGCCCCGATGCTGCACTTCTACTCGGCGCAGGACGAGACGGTCCTCAACTACTACCGGACCATCGCTGACAAAATCGACATCGGCATGGCGCTCTGGAGCCACGAGGACAGCGGCTATCTGCTGAGCCCGGAGGTCTGCAACAAGCTCGCCGACATCGAGAACGTCGTGGCCATCAAATACTCCGTGCCGCGGCCCATGTACGCCGAGCTGACGCGGTTGGCGAGCGACCGGATTATCGTCTCAACGGCCTCCGAGACGGAGTGGCTCGACAACATCGTCGAGCTTGGCTGGCAGCTCTATCTCTGCTCCTCGCCGCCTTACCTCATCCAGACCAAGCACGATCTGCGCATGCGCGAATACACCGATCTGGCGCTGGCCGGTGAGGTCGAGAAGGCCCGCGCGGTGAGCGCCAGCCTGGAGCCGGTTCGCCGGGCACTGCGCGAGACGCGCCCGGCGGAGAAGCCGCACGCCCAGCAGAAATACTGGCAGGAACTGCTCGGTCAGGTGGGAGGCGAGGTTCGTCCGCCCTGCCTGCCGCTCACCGAGGCGGAGAAGACCGCCATACGCGAGGCGTTCGAGACCTGCGGCCTGAAGACCGGGCCGGACGGAAGCATCGGGGACCGGGGACAAGCTGAAAGGATGACGGGATGAAAACGGGACGGCTTTCCGCCTTCAATTTCCAGAAGTGGATCGACGAGCACCGCCATCTGCTAAAGCCGCCGGTCGGAAACCAGCAGGTCTGGGAGGATGCCGATATGATGGTCACCGTCGTGGGCGGTCCCAACAAGCGGACCGACTATCACGACGATCCGGTGGAGGAGTTCTTCTACCAGCTGGAGGGCGACATGGTCCTCAAGGTGGTGGACGATGGCGAGTTCTACGACGTGCCGATCCGGCAGGGCGAGATCTTCATGCTGCCGCCGCACGTCCGTCATTCGCCGCAGCGTCCGCAGGAGGGCTCGGTCGGCCTCGTCATCGAGCCGAAGCGCGCCGAGGATCAGCTCGACGCGTTCGAGTGGTACTGCTTCGAGTGCGGGGGACTGGTGAAGCGGGTCGAGGTCTCGCTCAAGAGCATCGTCCGCGACCTGCCGCCCATCTATGAGGCATTCTACGCCGACGAGGAGGCGCGCAAGTGCTCCAAATGCGGCGCGATTCATCCGGGCAAGGCGCCGCCGGAAGGCTGGGTGAAGCTCTAGGACTGCGGGGCGGGCGGACCGCGGGAGACGAGGAGCCCCGCGATCGTCGGCTTCATGCACCGAGTGTCGAAGACGGGCCCCGTTCTTGCAGATGGCGGGGACCTCCGCCCGGCGCCGGTGCACGCGGAGGAAAGGGAATGGTCGGGGACAGTGGGCAAAAGCATCCTGCGTCCGTGGCCACCTTGGTGCTAGGACTGTTCAACAACGTACGAGGGGTACACTCCATGAAACTCAAGACCATTGGCGCCGCCCTGGCGCTTTCGGCCTTCGCGGCGGCGCCCGCCCTGGCCCAGGATCCCGTGAAGATCGGGTTCATCTCCACCCTGTCCGGTCCGGCAGGCTATCTCGGCAGCCAGATCCTGGACGGCTTCAAGCTCGCGCTCGAAGACGGCAAGCTGGGCGGCGTGCCCGTGGAGATCGTCGCCGAGGATGACGGCTTCAAGCCGGCCAACGGCCGGCAGATCGCCGACAAGATGCTCTACGACGAGGACATCAAGCTCTTCACTGGCATCGTGTTCTCCAACATCGCCGGCGCGACGGTGCCCGACATCCTCGATGCCGACGCCATTTATGTCAGCCCGAATGCCGCGCCGTCGGTGTTCGCCGGCGAGGGCTGCAACGAGAACTATTTCGTTGTCGCCTGGCAGAATGACAGCCTGCACGAGAGCGCCGGCCAGAACGCCAACAACCTCGGCTACAAGCGCGCCTTCGTGCTCGCCCCGAACTATCAGGCTGGCAAGGACGCCATCACCGGCTTCAAGCGCATGTTCGAGGGCGAGATCGTCGGCGAGATCTACACCCAGCTCGGCCAGACCGACTTCGCCGCCGAGATGGCCCAGATCCGCGAAGCCGATCCGGACATGGTGTTCCAGTTCGAGCCGGGCGGCATGGGCATCGCCTTCATGCGCCAGTATCAGCAGGCCGGCCTTCTCGGCGAGATCCCGATGGTCGTCTCCGAGCCGTCCATCGACGGCGTGATCCTCGATGCCCTCGGCGATGCCGCCATCGGCGTGCACGGTTCCTCGCACTGGGTGCCGGACTTCGACAACGAGGCGAACAAGGCCTTCATGGAGAAGTGGGAGGCTACCTACGACCAGCCGGTGACGTTCTACGCCAGCCAGGGCTATGACACGGCGCTCCTGATCGCCTCCGCGCTGGAGGCCACCGGTGGCGACATCAGCGACATGGACGCCTTTCGCGCGGCCATGCGCAAGGCGGACTTCGACTCTGTCCGCGGCGATTTCGAGTTCGGTCCGAACCAGCACCCGATCCAGGACTGGTACTCGCTCGAGGTCGTTGCCGGCGAGGACGGCAAGCCGATGCTGAAGACCAAGGAAGTCATCTTGGAAGACCACGGCGACGCCTACTCCGACCAGTGCAAGATGTAAGAGGGCGGCTTCGCTCTCGACCGGCGGCGGCAATTGCCGCCGCCGGGCCTTTCCGTCTTTCGTCTCTGACTACCCTTGAGGTTTCGCTCCGCCCATGACGTTGTTTCTCGAGCAATTGCTCAATGGCCTCCAGCTCGGCGTCATGCTGTTCCTGATGGCGGCCGGCCTGACGCTGATCTTCGGCATCATGGGCGTCATCAACCTGGCCCACGGCTCCATCTACATGGTGGGCGCCTATGTCGGGAGCTGGGTGTTTCTGGAAACCGGGTCCTACTTTCTGGGCATTCCGGCGGCGATTGCGGCCGCGGCGGCCACCGGTGTCCTCATCGAATTTTTCGTCATCCGGCGTCTGTACGAACGTGACCATCTCGACCAGGTGCTGGCCACCTTCGCGCTGATCTTGCTGTTCAACCAGGGGGTCTCGATGGTCTTCGGCCTGCAGCCGCTCTTCGTTGCAACGCCGGAGCTGCTGTCCGGCTCCGTCGAACTGCTGCCCGGCCTGATCTATCCGGTCTATCGGATTGCCATCATCGTCTCCGGCCTCGCCGTGGCCGTCGGGCTCTACGGGCTCATCAACCACACGCGGCTGGGCATGCTGGTGCGGGCAGGCTCCACCAACCGCGAGATGGTGCGGGCGCTCGGCGTGCCGATCGGCCTTCTCTACACGCTGGTTTTCGGCCTCGGCGCGCTGCTGGCCGGCTTCGCCGGCTTCATGGCCGGGCCGATCCTGGCGGTGCAGGTGGGCATGGGCGAGCAGATCCTGATCACCACCTTCGTGGTCGTCGTCATCGGCGGGGTGGGCTCGATCCGCGGCGCCTTCTTCGCCAGCCTGCTGGTGGGCGTGGTGGACACGATGCTGCGCTCCTACCTGCCCGGCTTCTTCCGCGAGATCATGGTGGGTCCGGAAGCGGACACCCTGGCAGCGGGCCTGTCGTCGATGGGAATCTATCTCCTCATGGCGATCGTGCTTCTCATCCGGCCCAAGGGCCTCTTTGCGGCAAGTCACTGAGCGCGGCCGGATCGCCTTATGAACAAGACAGTCAAGATCGTCCTTCTGGTGCTGCTGGCCGCCTTCCTGCTGGCACTGCCCTATCTCGCCGAATATGCCGGCGGGCGCGCCTTCACCTCGCTGGCGACGCGCGCGCTCATCTACGGCATCGCCGCGGCCAGCCTGAACCTGGCGCTCGGCTACGGCGGCATGATCTCGTTCGGCCATGCCGCCTTCTTCGGCATCGGCGGCTACGTGGTCGGCATCCTCGCCTACCACCACGGCACCGGCGAAGCCTTCCTCGGCTTCATCCCGGGCTCCAACCAGCTCCTCGTCACGATACCGGTGGCGATCCTGGTCTCCGGCATCTTCGCCGCGATCATCGGCGCGCTGTCGCTGCGCACCAGCGGCGTGCAGTTCATCATGATCACGCTGGCCTTCGCGCAGATGGTGTTCTTCCTGTTCGTCTCGCTGGAGACCTACGGCGGCGACGACGGCCTGATCATCCGGCGCACCAACGAGTTCTTCGGCCTGAACCTTCGCGACCGGACGACCATGTATTATCTGTGCCTGGGCATGGCGGCGCTGGTCCTGTTCGCCATCTGGCGCATCGTGCGCTCGCGCTTCGGCTTTGCCCTGGTTGGCATCCGGCAGAGCGAGCGGCGCATGGCGGCCATCGGCCTCGACACCTATCGCTACAAGCTCGTCGGCTTCATCATCTCCGGCATCGGAGCCGGCATCGCCGGCGCGCTGATGGCCAACTTCCTGCGCTTCGCCAGCCCGGACATGCTGGCCTGGACCAAGTCCGGTGAGCTGATGATCATGGTCATCCTCGGCGGCGTGGGCACGCTGTTCGGCCCGTTCATCGGGGCGGCGGTGTTCATCTTCCTGGAATCGGTGCTCGCCTCTTGGACGCCGAACTGGCAGTTCCCGCTCGGCATTATCTTGCTCTTCGTCGTGCTGTTCACCCACGGCGGCGTGCAGGGCCTGATCGAGCGGCTCGGAGGAAAGCGGGAATGAGCGAACCAATCCTGTCCGTCCGCGGCCTGGTCAAGAGCTTCGGCGGCCTCGTCGCTACCGACCATGTCGACGTCGACGTCTATCCCGGCGAGATCCACGCGCTGATCGGCCCCAACGGCGCCGGCAAGACGACGCTGATCGCGCAGCTCTGCGGCGAGCTCTCTCACGATGCCGGCACCATTGCCCTCGACGGCAAGACGATCGACGGCGTGAGCGTCGCCGATCGCGTTCATCTCGGGCTGGCGCGCTCCTTCCAGATCACCTGCCTGCTGCCCACCTACACGGTGCTGGAGAACGTCGCGCTGGCCGTGCAGATCCGGCAGGGGCACAGCTTCCGCTTCTGGAAGCCGGTGCGTTCCGACACGGCGCTCTTGGCCCGCGCGCACGCGCATCTCGCCCGGGTGGGCCTTGCCGACCGGGCCGATGCACTGGTCGCCAACATCGCCCATGGCGAGCGCAAGCAGCTGGAGCTTGCCGTGGCGCTCGCCTCCGAGCCGCGCCTGCTGCTCCTCGACGAACCGATGGCCGGCCTCGGCCCGGTGGAGAGCGCGGAGATGATCGAGATCCTGGCCGGCCTCAAGAGCCACGCCAGCATGCTCCTGGTCGAGCACGACATGGATGCCGTGTTCGCGCTTGCCGACCGCATCTCCGTTCTCGTCTACGGCCGGGTCATCGCCTCCGGCACGCCGGAGGAGATCCGCGCCAGCGAGGAAGTGAAGGCCGCCTATCTGGGTGAGGGCGACGAACTCGGCGCGGAGGACCTCGTATGCTGAGCGTGGAAAACCTTCAGGCGGCCTACGGCTCGACCCAGGTCCTGTTCGACGTCGGCCTCCAGATCGGCGAGGGCGAGGTGGTGACGCTGCTCGGCCGCAACGGCATGGGCAAGACGACCACCGTACGGTCCATCATGGGCGCCTGCCGGGTCATGGGCGGCGACATCCGCTTCACCGGCCGCGCCATCACCGGCGCCGTGCCGGAGGCGGTTGCGCGCCTCGGGGTGGGGCTGGTGCCGGAAGGCCGCCAGGTCTTCCCCACGCTCACCGTGCGTGAAAACCTGGTCGCCACCGCCGCCAACCGGCTGAAACGCTCCGACCCGTGGACGCTTGAGCGCGTCTACACGCTGTTCCCGCGCCTCAAGGAGCGCGCCAACCAGTCGGCGGGCACGCTGTCGGGTGGCGAGCAGCAGATGCTGGTCATCGGCCGCGCGCTGATGACCAATCCGAAGCTCCTGATCCTGGACGAGGCGACCGAGGGCCTTGCCCCCGTGATCCGAACCGAGATCTGGCAGTGCGTGGCGCGGCTCAAGCGCGAGGGCCAGTCGATCCTGCTGATCGACAAGAATATCGGCATCCTGAAGCGCCTGGCCGACCGTCATCACATCCTGGAGAAGGGCCGCACGGTCTGGACCGGCACGGGCGCCGACCTTGCGCGCGATGCCGAGGCGGTGGAGCGCTACGTCGGGATCTAGGTCATGACCTAGGTCCCGTCGTCCCGCTCAGCCGACCTTCAGGCCCATCAGGCCGGCGATCAGGTTGCGCTGCATCTGCGAGGAACCGGCCGCGATGGTGGCGGAGCGTGCGTCGCGGTAGTGGCGCTGCATGGGGAACTCCATGGAGTAGCCGAACGCCCCCATCACCTGCATGCCCATGTTGGCGACCTTCACGTAGGTCTCCGAGGAGAACAGCTTCGCCATGCTGATCTCCGACAGCGCGTCCTCGCCGGTCGAGACCTTCCACGCCGCCTGCCACATCAGCGCCCGGGCGGCCTCCACCTCGGTCTTCATGTCGGCGATCATGTGGGCGATCGCCTGGTTCGATCCGATCGGCTTTCCGAACTGGGTCCGCTCGCGCGCATAGGCGGCCGCCAGGTCCACCACCGCCCGCGAGGCGCCACAGTTGCCGGCCGCCGACACGATGCGCTCCACCTGCAGGCCGGAGAGGATGCAGTCCCAGCCGCCGTTGACCCCGCCGACGATGCGGTCGTCGGCCACGCGCACACCGTCGAACCGGATCTCGTAGGTTCCGGTCGCCGTCCGGCCCAGCATGTCGAGCTTCTTCATCTCCACGCCGGGCGCGTCGTTGTCGATGAGGAAGAGCGACATGCCCTTGCGGTGCGAAACGGTCGGATCGGTCTTCAGGTAGACGTTCAGGAGCGTGTTCTCCACGCCGGCGCCGGTGGACCAGAGCTTGGTTCCCTCGACGATCCAGTCGCCGCCATCGGGCTGGGCACTGGTGCGCATGGCGCCGACATCGGAACCCGCATCGGCCTCGGAGATGGAGATCGCCATCCTGAGGTCGCCCGCGATGACGGTGGGCAGGAAGCGCTCCTTCTGAGCCGGCGTGCCCTTCCGGGCGATGTTCAGCCCGCAGAAGACGCTGCCGGCATAGGCCATGTAGAAGTCGGCGCTGGTGTAGGCGATCTCCTCGCCGACGATGGCGAGATCGATCACCGAGCCACCGAGGCCGCCGTCGGCCTCGGTGAAGGGCAGGGCGAACAAGCCGGCCTCGGCCCATTCCCGGTGGAGCGCGAAGGGATAGCTGCCCTCCCTGTCGTGGCGCGCCACCATCTCCGGCGGGGCGTGCCGGTCCATGAGCTTGCGCACGCTGTCGCGCAGCATCCGCTGTTCTTCGCTGAAGCCCATGTCCATGGCCGCGTTCCCCCGCCGCGTGCTGTTGTCAGCTTTCCGCGATGAGCTTCACGTCGAGATAGGCCTCAAGCCCTTCGCTGCCGCCCTCGCTGCCATAGCCACTTTCCTTGACCCCGCCGAAGGGCGTCTCCGGCATGTTGATCATGAAGGTGTTGATGCCGAGCATGCCGGTTTCCACCTCCTCGCCGAGCCGGATGGAGTTGGCGCTGGAGCGGGTGAAGGCATAGGCCGCAAGCCCGTAGGGCAGCCGGTTTGCCTCGGCGATCGCCTCGTCCGTCGAGGTGACCCGGCGGATCACGGCCACCGGCCCGAACGGCTCCTCGTTCATGATGCGCGCGGTGTCCGGCACGTCGGCGAGCACCGTCGGCTGCCAGAAGAAGCCCTGGTTGGCCCCGCGCTCTCCGCCCGCTGCCAGCCGCGCTCCAGCGCTGACGGCATCCGCGGTCAGGCCTTCCATCGCGGTGACCCGGCGCGGGTTGGCCGTGGGGCCCATCTGGGCGCCGTCGGTGGTCCCGTCGGCGACGGTCAGCGCCCGGGCCTTGCCGGCGAAGGCATCCACGAAGTCATCGTAGATCCGGTCGTGGACGTAGAAGCGGGTGGGGGAGATGCAGACCTGGCCGGCATTGCGGAACTTCGACGCCGCGCTCGCCGCCGCCGCGGCTTCCGGGTCGGCATCGTCCAGCACCAGCACGGGCGCGTGGCCGCCGAGTTCCAGCGTCGTGCGCTTGATGCCGTCCGCGGCGAGCCGGCCGATCTCGCGGCCGACGGCGGTGGACCCGGTGAACGACACCTTGCGGACGATCGGCGAGGCGATCAGGTAGCTCGAGATCTCCGACGGGTTGCCGGTGACCACGCTGAGGACGCCTTCCGGCATGCCGGCCTCGGCCAGCGCCTGCGCCATGAGCAGCATCGTGGCCGGCGTCTCTTCGGCGGGCTTGAGCACGCAGGTGCAGCCGGCGGCCAGCGCGGCGCCCACCTTGCGGGCGGGGATTACCGCCGGGAAGTTCCACGGCGAGAAAGCGGCGACCGGGCCCACGGGCTGCTTGATCGTCAGGAAGCGGGTGCCCACCGCGCGCGACGGGATCACCCGGCCGTAGGCGCGCCGACCCTCTTCGGCATACCAGTCGAGGATGTCGGCCGCGGCCGCCGTTTCCATGCGCGATTCGGCCAGCACCTTGCCCTGCTCCAGGGTCATCGTGCGGGCGATATCGTCCAGCCGTTCGCGCATGATCTGGGCGGCCTTGCGCAGGATCTGCGACCGCGCCACGACCGAGGTCGCCTTCCAGCCGGGAAAGGCCCGCTCGGCGCTGGCAAGCGCCCGGTCCAGATCGTCCCGCGACGCAATCGGCAGGCGGGCGAGCTGCTCGCCCGTGGCCGGGTTGACGACGAAGCGGTCGCCCGATCCCGTGCCCGGCAGAAGCGTGTTGTCGATGAAGAGACCGAGTTCCGGATAGCCGGCGTAACTCATTCTGAGACCTCCCTGGTCGCGAAGACGATTTCTTGGCGCCATCGGCAGACAGTCACGGCGCGAACGCAAGTGGTGGCGGTGTCGGGGTGGACCGCGTCAGCGCGGAGCGCTTGGCCCGTGGCGCGCGTGTCCCTCGTCGACCCTCGGCGCGATCCGGAAGACGTGGCCTCTCCCTCCACTGCCTGTCCTTTCGCGGGCCCATGGGCTAAACAGAATAGGTGATGCTTAAATAAGGGGCCCTGATATTGTCAAGCGACGCCGGTCGGCCTGGGCGCAGCGCGCACAGGCCGCGCACCATGTATCTCCTGAACCAGGCGAACCTGGCGATCCGTTCGCGGCTCGAGCAGGCGCTCAGAGGGCTCAGCCTCACCGGCATCCAGTACACGGTCCTGTCGATCGTCGGCTCGCGCGACGGCATCTCGTCGGCCGAGCTGTCGCGGCGCTTCTTCGTGACGCCGCAGACCATGAACGAGATCGTCACCGGACTGGAGAAGCGCGGCCTTCTGCATCGTGAGCCGAGTGTCGAGAACCGACGTATCCTCACGGCCTCGCTGACGCCGGAGGGCGAAACGATCCTGGTTTCCTGCGATGCGATCGCCGACGAGATCGAGGAATCTGTCTTCTCCGACATGCCGGCAAAGGACTTCCACGAGTTGCGCCGGATCCTCGGGTCGCGCTTGTCCGCATTGAGGGACGGTTGAACTTCGACACCGTTCCCGTCCACAACCCGCGGCAATGCATGATCGGGGAGAGAGTATGAGCGTCGGACGCAAGATGAGGGCGGTCACGCCTCCGCAGGTGGCGGAGCGCAAGGGCGGAGTGCCGCTGGTCTGTCTCACGGCCTACACCACGCCTGTCGCCCGGCTGGTCGACCCCCATTGCGACGTGGTTCTGGTGGGCGACAGCGTCGGCATGGTCCTGCATGGTCTGGAGTCCACGCTCGGTGTCACGTTGGACATGATGATCCTGCATGGCCGGGCGGTGCGCCGCGGGCTTTCCCGCGCGCTGCTGGTCGTCGACCTTCCGTTCGGTACCTACGAGGAAAGCCCGGAGCAGGCCTTCCGCAATGCCGCCAGACTGATGGCGGAGACCGACTGCGCAGCGGTCAAGCTGGAAGGCGGTGTCGCCATGGCCGACACGATCGCCTTCCTCACGGCGCGTGGCATCCCGGTCATGGCGCATATCGGCCTCACTCCGCAGTCGGTGCACGCCTTCGGCGGCTACAAGGTCCAGGGGCGCGGAGAGGCAGCGGAGCGGGTTCTGGACGATGCGAGAGCGGTGGCCGATGCCGGCGCCTTTTCGGTGGTTCTGGAAAAGATCCCGGCGGACCTGGCCCGGGAGGTCACCCGGGCCATCCCGATCCCGACGATCGGCATCGGTGCCTCGGTGGACTGCGATGGCCAGATCCTGGTTGTCGACGACATGCTCGGCGCGTTCGCCGAGTTCCGGCCGAAATTCGTCAAGCGTTATGCCGACCATGCGGTGACGGCGAGCGAGGCGATCGGCGCCTATGCCGACGACGTGCGCGAACGCCGATTCCCGGCGGCGGAGCACGTGTTTTCGGACGAAGCGGCATCGCCCGTGTCCGGAGGCGCGGCATGACCCTTCCCATCGTGCGCACCGTGGCGGATCTGCGGGACACCGTCGCCGGCTGGCGGGGCGAGGGCGCCCGGGTTGCCGTTGTCCCGACCATGGGCGCGCTACACGCCGGTCATCTCAGCCTCATCGAGGCCGGGCTCGATGTCGCCCAACGGGTCATCGTCACCCTCTTCGTGAATCCCCGACAGTTCAACAATCCCGGCGATCTGGCGGCCTATCCGCGCACGGAACAGGACGACGCGGTCAAGGTGGAGGCGGCTGGCGGCCATCTTCTCTACGCGCCCGACGGCGACGAGATGTATCCGGAGGGCTTCGCGACCGCCGTGTCGGTCGCCGGTGTCACCGAAGGTCTCTGCGGCGCATTTAGACCCGGCCATTTCGACGGCGTGTCCACCGTCGTCTCCAAGCTCTTCCTGCAGACCGGCGCCGACTACGCCATGTTCGGTGAGAAGGATTTCCAGCAGCTCCACGTGGTCCGCCGCATGGCCCGCGACCTCGATATCCCGATCCGCGTGATCGGCTGTCCGACGGTGCGCGAGGCGGACGGGCTCGCCATGTCGTCGCGCAACGCGCGCCTGTCTGAGGAAGAGCGGGCCGTGGCGCCGCGTCTCGCACATGCCCTGACCGTCGCCAGCGCTCGGCTGACGGCCGGCGAAGGCCTCGACCGGGTCCTGGTCGAAACCCGGGGGGCGATCGTCGATGCCGGCTTTCGCGAGGTGGAATATCTGGAGCTTCGGGCCGAGGAAGACCTCGCCCCGCTCGCCACGGCCGATCGTCCGGCACGGCTTTTGGTCGCAGCCTGGCTCGGCACCGTGCGCCTGATCGACAACGTTCCGGTCGCAGCGGCCTGAGCCTGGCGCTGCTCAGCGCCCGGTGAAGACTGGCGAGCGCTTGTCCGCGAACGCGGCGCGTCCCTCTCTGTAGTCGGCGCTTGCGTCTGCTGCGTCCGCAAGGGCGCGGACTTTGGGGGATGGCTCGTAGGCGCCGCCGGTTTCGGCCAGCGCCGCCTTAGCCGCCGCAATCGTCAGTGGCGCGCGAGTGAGCGCCACGGTCGCAAGGCCTTCCGCCACCGCCATCACGCCGCCCTCGTTGGCGAGCCGGTGCACTGCGCCGAGGGTATGGGCACGCGTCGCGGGAATGCGCTCGGCCAGCAGAAAGAGTTCTCGCGCCGCCGGGTCGCCGAAGGTGCGCACGATGCGCCCCACGCCTTTCGGGTCGTAGCCGAGACCCAGGCGGGCGGCGGGGATCGCGAAGAAGGCGCTTTCCTCCGCCACCCGGAAATCGCAGGCCGCTGCCAGCGCGGTCCCGGCTCCCATGCACGGTCCGGCGATGGCGGCGATGGTCGGCTGCGGCAGCGCCTCCAGTGCAGCCAGGGTGTCTTCCAGAAGCGGGTCGTAATTCTCCGCCCGTGACCCGCCGCCCGGTGCGTCGAAGCCACCGATATCGGCGCCGGCGGAGAAGGTCGTGCCCTCGCCGCAAATGATGACCGCCCGCACAGCCCGGTCCGAAGCGATCTCCGCCGCGAACGTCCTGAGCGTGTCCAGCATCGTGGCGGACAGGGCGTTGCGCTTGGCCGGGTTGGAAAGCGTCACGAGGGCGATCTGGCCGTCGCGTCGAATGTCGAGAGTGCCGCTCATGCGCCGTCTCCGAATGGGGTCGTTGCAGCAGCTTTCGCCGGGCTGTCGCCGAACCGCAAGTCCCGGGGGAGAGGCGGCGCGGTCGCTGTGGACGCACCGCTGCGATCGGGCCATCCTTGGCCGGCTTTCGCCCCGTGTGCGTCCAGACCGGATCCGGCCATGATTTCTCGCCTTCTCCCAGTCTCTCCCGTCGTCGCCCTGCTTCTGGTGGGCGGGCTGACAGATCCGGCCGAAGCGGACCTTCGCTTCTGCAACACGACGGACGCGAAGGTGAGTGTCGCGGTCGGCTACAAGGGCGACGACGGCGCCTGGACGTCGGAGGGATGGTGGGGCATCGCCCCTGAAGGCTGCAAGACGGTCGTGGGCGGCGACCTCAAGCGGTCCGTCTACTACTGGCGGGCCACGTCGAAGGCCTACAGCTGGTCCATGCGCCGCTTCATGTTCTGCACCTCGCCGAAGGCTTTCACCATCGTCGGCGACGAGAACTGTGCCGAGCGCGGCTACGACCGCAACGGCTTCAACGAGATCAAGATTCCCGAGGGGGTCAAATCGTTCAAGTTCACTCTGAACCCGCCGTCGGCCGCGCCGAAGACGGCCGAAGCCGCGCCTGAGCCCGCTTCGCCCGCGACCCCGGAGCCGGCGGCGCCCGCGCCGGCTGCCCCGTCGGTCGATCCGCCCGGCACCCATGGCGAGCCCTACACCATCAGCGGCTTTCTCGGCGGCTGCGAGGGCACCGACACGGCCATCCAGTGCGACCTATATGCGGGAGGATATCGCTACCGGGCGTCGACCAACGGTCCGACCCCGCAGGCGACCATCGAGCGGCTGATGGACATGCCGATCAACACGCCGATGTACTGGGCGGGCGACATGATCTCCTATCACGGCCCCGTGGCGGAAGTCACGATCCGCGAGATGGAGACGGGGGGCAACGACCCGTTCGCCGGTGTGCGTGCTCGCCTGCAGGGGTACTGGATTTCCACCGAGGATCCATCATACGCGCTGCTTCTGGCCGG
Organism: Amorphus coralli DSM 19760; assembly: GCF_000374525.1. Lineage (GTDB taxonomy): Bacteria > Pseudomonadota > Alphaproteobacteria > Rhizobiales > Amorphaceae > Amorphus > Amorphus coralli. The sequence goes on along the minus strand of NZ_KB894573.1, from coordinate 83,899 downwards.
CTCGCTCTTTGAGGAATATTACGACAACATTCCCACCGAGACGGCTGTGATCGAGATTGCCTCCTCGTGCGCGGGATCGAAGGGGGAGGGGCCTTATGTGATCGCCCATTCCTACGATCCGGACGAGGATCCGCGCTGCTTCGAGATCGTCGAGACGACGGACAACACGCTCTCCCTGTTCCCGCTCGGGACCATGGGTTTCCTCGATTTCCGCAAGGCCGGCTGACGGATCGGCCACCGGCCGTCACGCGCGTCCATCAACACAAGATACCCGGGAGAGAACTGCTCCATGTCACCTGCCGCCGACCGTCTTCCGACCGCGTTCGCCGGCCGCCTCCGGCTTCCGGTGATCGCTTCGCCGATGTTCATCGTGTCCGGGCCAGAGCTGGTCATCGCCGAATGTCTCTCCGGCGTCATCGGCGCCTTTCCGGCGCTGAACGCGCGCGCCCCAGACACGCTCGACGGTTGGCTCACCCGCATCCGCACCGAGCTCGCCGCGGCCCGGGCCGCAGAGCCCGACCGCCGCATCGCGCCGTTCGCGGTCAACCAGATCGTCCATGCCTCCAATGACCGGCTGGCCCGGGACATGGAGACCTGCGTCGCGCACGAGGTGCCGCTCATCATCACCTCGCTTCGCCCTCCGGGGGAGGTGGTGCGTCAGGCCCATTCCTATGGCGGCCTGGTCTTTCACGACGTGATTTCGGTGCGCCATGCGGAGAAGGCGCTGGAGGCCGGTGTCGACGGGCTGATCCTCGTCTGCGCCGGGGCGGGCGGCCACGCCGGGACGCTGAGCCCGTTCGCGCTGCTTGGCGAGGTACGCCGCTTCTATGACGGGCCGATCGTGCTCGCCGGCGCCATCACGACCGGCGATGCGGTGCTCGCAGCCCAGGCCATGGGTGCCGACCTCGCCTACATGGGCACCCGCTTCATCGCCACCCGGGAGGCCAATGCCGCACCCGCCTACAAGGAGATGATCACCACCTCTTCCGCCGCCGACATCCTCTATTCGCCCACCTTTACCGGCGTGCACGGCAACTACCTGAAGCCCAGCATCGTCGCTGCCGGCCTCGACCCCGACAATCTGCCCCATGCCGACAAGGCCAGCATGGATTTCGGCTCGTCGAGCACCAAGGCGTGGCGCGACATCTGGGGGTCGGGGCAGGGCGTCGGCACCATCGTCGATGCGCCGCCGGTGGCCGATGTCGTGAACCGGTTGGAGACGGAATACCGGGATGCCCGCGCGCGGCTTGCGCAGGTCTCAAGTGATTTTGCTGGCTAACGATCAGGGCCGGTGCCGCATGAAAGGGAAGGAACGGGGATGACCGACAGCCTCGTTGTGAGCGAACCGCAGACGGGCGTGCGCCAGCTGACGATCGCGCGGCCCCTGCGCAAGAATGCGCTGGATCGCGCAACCTACCGCGCCCTCTCGGCGGCGTTTCGCGCAGCCGAGAACGACGATGCCGTCCGCGCGGTGGTGCTGACCGGCGCCGAGGGCATCTTCACCGCCGGCAACGATCTCGCCGATTTCCAGGACCTGGACGATGCGGGCGGCGCCAGCGACGCGCTGGAGTTCCTGCATGTCATCTCCGGCTTCTCCAGGCCGGTGATCGCGGCGGTGGAGGGCGTCGCCGTGGGCATCGGCGTCACGCTGCTCCTGCACTGCGACCTGGCCTATGCCGGCGGGAGCACGACGTTCCGGATGCCGTTCGTGGCCCTCGGCCTCTGCCCGGAAGGGGCCTCGACGTACCTGTTGCCACAGCTTGCAGGCAGCAAACGCGCCGCCGAGCTCCTCTATTTCGGCGAGCCGTTCGGGGCGGAGGAAGCCCAGGCGGCCGGTATTGTCAACGCCGTCACCGATGATGGCGCGGCACTCGGGCTGGCGCTGGAGCGGGCGGCTGGCCTGGCCGCGCTCCCGGCGGACTCCGTGCGGGAAACCAAGCGCCTGATGCGCGCCGGGTCCGCCCGCGCCGTGAGCGAAACCCTCGACCGCGAGGGCGAGGCCTTTCAGCGTCTCAGGCAGGGACCGGCCGCTCAGGCCGCCTTCGCCGCCTTCTTCAGGAAATAGGGCGGACAAACCGTGCCGGGCCCGGCGGGTCTGCCGAGAAGGGCGGTCAGGCGTCGTCGCGCGAATAGACGATGATCGACAGGAACTCGGCAGGAAGTTCCTTGAGGATCTCTGGGCCGTGATGCGCGGCGGAATCGAAGAGCAGCGCATCCCCCGTGTTGAGCGGATAGGACCGGTCACCATGGCGATAGACGATCTTGCCGGACAGCATGTAGATGAACTCGGTCCCCCCGTGACGAAAGCCCGTGTAGGGCTGCGCGCTTTCGTCAAGCTCGATGAGATAGGGCTCGACCACGACATTGCCGCGCACGCCATGGCCCAGCAGGTGGTACGCGTGCCCGACCTTGGTCCCTCGCCGCTCGATGGCGACGCCATCGCCTGCGTGCACGTAGGAGCAGTCGCGGCGTTCCTCGAATCCTGAAAAGAGGGTCGATATCTGTACCGACAGGGCCTCGGCGATGGCGTTGAGCGTCGCGAGGGACGGTGAGATCTGCCCGTTCTCGATCTTGGAGAGCATCCCGGAGGAAATGCCCGCGGATGCCGACAGGTCTGAAATGGAGAGATCGTTCTGGTGGCGCAGGAATCGGACTTGCTGTCCCAGCGCGCGTTCGAGGGTCCGGTCCGGTGCCGACGGGGCTTCTGAACCGGTCGCGAGGTCGTCTTCCGTTGCCGCCAGGGCATTCGCCTGTCTCGTACGCATGGCCATCTCTTCCTTCCGGGCTCCCTTGGTCAGCCAGTGGATCAGGTCGTTCCAGTGTTGTGACCCCACATCTTCGCGGGCCTAGCACCATGCAGTCATGGATAGAAGTCACCCGCATGATCGCGGGAAGCGGGGCAGTCTCCGGCGTGGGGGCGCGGCCGGGCTCGCTCGCCTGAGCAGACCGACTATTGGGATCATCCCGTTGCTCGCCGGAAGGAGTTCGATCCGGAAGGGATCCGATGTCGGTTCTGCAACCGAACCGGATCACCCTATTGGTTCGGCGAACAGCCTTCAATAATCGACGTTAGGCGCTCGTTAATCATAGATTGTACACATCTCGCTCCGGTCGGCTGCAATGACGTGGGGTAGGCCTGTCCGCTGGCCAATGTGGCCGCAATGGCGAGGCCGTCCGGTAATTTACTGCAGTGCGCAGTGTTCATCCGTCGTCGGCTGCCGCTCTGCAGCTGATCGCTTCGGTGTGGGGTCTGCTGCGCTGCAAAAAATGTAGTCAAGCGCCGCGGTTGTTTTGCAGCACTGCATGATGATCCCGAACGTTCCAATCAAGGGTATGGCGCACAGGCGAGCACACCGCGGTCCAGTATTGCACAATTAAAAGGCCGAATGCGCTTTCCCCGTTCAGAAAAGGCATCCAAGTTGTTCAATTTCGTATCTCAAGCCACCCTTGAGAAATTTCCTCTGGTGCATCGATTTTGCCCAACGGGAACATTCGTTGCCTCTCAGGAATTTTTCTTTCTTGACAATGATTACCCTCATAGCTGCACTAGGCCGCGCAGAACGGGCTTAATGCTGCATTGCAGCGTGAGCCGTCCAAGATTGACCGAGCAGTAGTGCAGCTGAACCTGGAGGGGGTCTTAAATGGCCATCAGCCGACGCAAATTTCTTAGGAACTCAGCCCTAGCGGCTGGCGCCGTCGCAGCGCCCCACGTCTGGATTCCCGCTTCCCGGGAGGCCTGGGGCGCGTCGATCAAGAAAGGCGAACCGATCAAGGTCGGCCTTCTGTTCTCTCTGACCGGCGGTCTCGCCGTGCCGGAGGAAGACTCCACCCTGGTGATGCAGTACGCAATCGAGGAGATCAACGACAACGGCGGCATCGACGGCAGCCCGATCGAGCCGATCATCATCGACGCGAAGTCGGACTTCAAGGTCTACACCGAGAAGGCCCGCGAGCTGATCCTGCGGGACAAGGTACTCGCGATCTTCGGTTGCTACACATCGGCCAGCCGCAAGGCGATCCTGCCGATCGTCATGCAGCAGGAAAGCCTGCTGTTTTACCCGACCTGCTACGAGGGCGCCGAGTGCACCCAGAACACCGTGTGCACGGGCCCGCTGGCGAACCAGCACTCGAAAGACCTCATTCCCTACATGGTCAACGAGTTCGGCCCGCGGGTCTTCTTCGTCGGCTCCAACTATGTGTGGCCGAAGGAGTCGAACAAGAACGCCAAGATCTGGCTGGAGCAGGCCGGCGGTGAGCTGCTCGGCGAAGAGTACGTCCCGCTCGGATCTTCCGAGTTTGGCCCGGTTCTGAACAAGATCCGGTCCGCCAACCCGGACTTCATCTTCTCCACCGTGGTGGGCGCATCCGACATCGCCTTCCACCGCCAGTTCCGCCAGTCTGGCTTCAGCGCCGAGAAGATGCCGATCGCATCGCTCACCACCGGCGAGATCGAAGTCAAGGCGATGGGCGCGGAGAACGGCGCGGGCCATTTCCTCTCCGCTCCGTACTTCATGGCGCTCGACAACCCGACGAACAACAAGTTCGTGGATAGCTTCCTTTCCAGCAAGTACGGCAAGAACGGCGTCACCCACTACAACATGGAGGAGACCTACACCTCCGCGTACGTGTTCAAGTACGCCGTTGAGAAGGCGCTGAAGGAGAACGAGCCCGACGCGGTCACCTCCAAGGTCGTGCGCGACGCCTGCGCCGGCATCGAGGTCAAGGCAGACGTTTCGCCGGAAGGTCTCGTCTGGATCGACGAGAACAACTTCAACACCTGGCTCGTCCCGAAGATCGGCCAGTGCCAGGCGGACGGAAGCTTCAAGATCGTCAAGGAAGCTCCGGAGCACGTCGAGCCGGATCCCTACTCGATCTATCCGGACATCGGCACCTGTACCGCCGAAGGCCTCAAGACGCCCGACGGCACGATCCGCCAGGACGTCATCTGACGAACGCGTTCCGCGGGGTCTGCGCCTGACGCGCGCGGACCCCGCTTAGCGATCGATTGCCCCGGATTGCGAGAGGGAGCCTGCAGGTGCTCGACATCACGTTTGCGTCGTCGATCAACGCGCTGATCCTCGGCCTGAGTATCGCCAGCATCTTCCTGGTTGCTGCGCTCGGCCTGACGATCATCTACGGCACGGCCGGTGTCATCAACATGGCCCACGGCGAGTTCATCATGCTGGGCGCCTACGCCTCCTTCACGATGCAGAACTACCTCGGTGTTCCCTTCTTCCTCTGTATTCCCCTGTCGTTCTTGGTGGTCGCGGTCATCGGGCTGATCATCGAACGATCGCTGATCCAGTATCTTTACAACCGGCCCCTCGACACGCTTCTCGCGACGTGGGGTGTCTCCCTGGTGCTGATGCAGGGCGTGCGTCTGATCTTCGGTAGCGATCCGAAGTACATCCAGATGCCCAGCTTCATGTCGACGAACATTGCCATCGGCGATGTCAGCATCTCGCTATTCCGCGTCTTCGTCTTCGCTGTGGCGATCGCGCTGATCGGCGCCGTCTGGTGGCTGTTCTACCGCACCGATTTCGGCATCAAGGTGCGAGCGGTCACGCAGAACAAGGAGATGGCCGCGTCGTTCGGCATCAATTCCAGTCGCGTCTACACAATGACCTTCGCCCTCGGGGCAGGGCTCGCCGGCATCGCCGGGTCGCTGTTCGGTGTCTTGAACATCGTGCTGCCGACCATGGGTATGGGCTACGTGGTGGAAGCGTTCCTCATGGTCGTGACAGGCGGCGGCTCGCTGCTCGGCACCATCATCGCCAGCGGAGTGACCGGCGAGGCGCAGTCGATCTTCGCCTTCATCTTCAACGACACCTTCGCCCGCTTCCTGGTCTTCATCCTGATCGTCATTTTCCTCCGCTTCCGGCCGCAGGGCCTGATCTCGGCAGGAGGCGTGCGGCGATGAACGGCCAGTTCCGAGCGCGTCACCCAGTATCCCTTAGCGCGTAGCGATGGCGGCAATGGAAAAGAATATCTATCACAACAAGGCTCTTCAGTGGGGTGTCTACGCGGTGTTCTTCATCGCCCTGGCAATCATCCCGCTGGTCCAGGACGACGCCTTCATCCTCAACCAGTTCGCCACCTACGGCGTCTACGGGATGCTGGCTCTCTCCATCAGCCTGTGCTGGGGCTTCGGCGGCATCCTCAATCTCGGTCAGGGCATTGCCTTCGGCCTCGGGGCCTATGGCATGGCGATGACCATGCAGATGCAGTCGCAGGACCCGGACATCAATCCGATCCCGCCGTTCATGTTGAACAACGCCCTGGAGGAGCTGCCGTTCTTCTGGGAGCCGTTCTGGAACACCAGCGCCGGCATCTTCCTCGCACTGCTCGTGCCGACGCTGTTCTACGTGATCTTCGGCGGGTTGATGTTCCAGGCCCGCGTGGCCGGACCGTTCTTCGCGATCATGACGCTCGCCATCCTGAGCGCCCTCGCCACCCTGTTCATCGATCTGCAGCCCTACACGAACGGCGTGAACGGCATTTCGCCGCCCGGCGCGCTCGATCTGGGCTTCGTGGTCGTCGATCCGTATTCAAGCGTGTCGTACTGGACGGTGTTCGTTCTGCTTCTTGTGTCGACCGTGTGCGCCAAGTTGCTGACCCAGAGCCGGTTCGGCCTGGTGGTCCAGGCGCTCAAGAACGACTCCGAGCGGGTGCGCTTCCTCGGCTACCACGTCGCCTTCTACGAGACGGCGGTCTACGCCGTGTCCGGCCTGATCGCTGCGCTCGCCGGGTGCTGCTGGGCGTTCCTCACCCAGTATGTCTCGCCGGCCCAGTTCGATGTCGGCTTCTCCATCTCCATGGTGATCTGGGCGGCGATTGGCGGTCGCAATTCGCTCATCTGGGCGATCATGGGCGCCTTCATGGTGCAGGGCGCGCAGAGCTACGTGGGCGACGAATTCCTGAACAGCTGGGTCCTCATCCTGGGCCTCTTCTTCATCCTGGTCGTCCGCTTCCTGCCCGGTGGCTTCGCCGGACTGACGGAATCGCTGCTCGGGGCCCTGTCCACCGGTGGCCGCCGTCGCGGCGGCGATGTTCCGGTGGATGTCTCCAAAGCTGGCACGGAGGGGGCCTGATCATGGCCGGCGTTCTGGAAATCCACGATCTGCGCAAAAGCTTCGACGCGGCCAAGGTGATCAACGGCTTCAGCCTGGACGTCACCGAACTCACCCTGCAGTGTCTTGTCGGACCGAACGGAGCCGGCAAGACCACGACAATCGATCTCATCAGCGGGCGGCAAAAGCCCACCTCGGGATCGGTGATCTTCCGCGGCGACGACATCACCGGGCTGAGCGAGCACGAAATCGCCCGCCGGGGCATCGGCCGGAAGTTCCAGGTACCGGCCGTCTTCCGCGAGCTGACGGTGCACCAGAATCTCGAGGTCGCCTACAGCCGCGAGACCCGCGTCTTCCGCAACATGTTCCATTTCACCGTGCCCGGCTGTGCGGAACGGCTGGAGCAGGTGGCGGTCGAAGTCGGCCTCAAGGACCGGCTCTCCGTGATGGCGGGAACGCTCTCCCACGGGGAGACGCAGTGGCTGGAGATCGGCATGGTCCTCATGCAGAACCCGTCGCTGCTGCTGTTCGACGAGCCGGTCGCCGGGATGACCGAGCACGAGATCGGCAAGACGATCGAAATGCTGAATGAGCTCAAGAAGAACCACACCATCATCGTCGTCGAACACGATATGGGCTTCGTCCGGCAGATCGCTGACATCGTCACCGTGATGCACATGGGCCAGCTGCTGGCCCAGGGATCGATCAGCGACATCGAGAAGGATGAACGGGTGCGCGAAGTCTATCTGGGCGCCGAAGAGGAGCATGCGTGATGCTGCTCAAGCTGAACGAAGTCACCTCCTACTACGGCAAGACGCCGATCCTGAAGGATGTCGATCTCGACGTTCCGAAGGGCTCCTGCGTGTGCGTTCTCGGCCGGAACGGTGTCGGCAAGACCACCCTGGTGCGCACCATCATGGGGCTGGTCGACCGGATGACCGGTACGATCTCGCTGGCCGGCGAAGATCTCACCGACCGGCGGACGGATGAGCGGGCCAAGCAAGGCATCGGCTACATTCCCCAAGGGCGCCAGATTCTCGGCAAGTTCACGGTGCGCGAGAACATCCTTCTGGGCGGGTTCGCGCGCAAATCTGGCGGGGGCGATATCCCCGAGCGCTGCCTGGAGCTGTTTCCCTACCTGCGGGAGAATCTCGGCCGGCGCGCCGGGCTCCTGTCGGGCGGCCAGCAGCAGCAGCTGGCCATCGCCCGCGCGCTGGCGGTGGAGCCTCAGATCCTGCTGCTCGACGAGCCCACCGAAGGCATCCAACCGAACATCGTCGCCGAGATCGGCGAAACGCTGCGGATGCTGAACAAGGATCTCGGGATCACGATGATCCTGACCGAGCAGCACATCAAGGTCGCCCGGAAACTCGGGGATCTCTTCGTCATGATGGATAACGGGCGGGTGGTCGAGCAGGGGCCGATCTCCGAGCTGACCGATGACGTGGTCCACCGGCACATGACGGTCTAGCGGACTGCACGGCCGGACTGCGGCTGTCGCGATCGAAGCGGAATTCGCTCTGGAATCGGGGCGGAATGCAACTGGGTAACCGGAGGAGGTTCAGATGGAATCCATACCGAAGAAGGGTACGAAAGAGCGCGAGGACATGATCCGGGAGCACAAGGAGTGCACGGAGTCCATGAAGGGGGTCGCCGGGTTCTCGATCCTGAAGTGCGAGACGCCGGGCGACACGACAGTGGTTACCGGTGGCGTCCACGAGCACCCGCACCTGAAGCGCGTGCTGCAGCGCATGCGCGGCGAGTCCGTGGCCGGCAAGTACATCATCATCTGCACGAAGGTCGAGGAGGAGTGGCGCATCGCCAAGCTCTCCGGCATCCGTGGCGTGCCGCCGGAGATCGTCAGCGACAAGGTCTACACCAACGAGCAGGACGCCCAGCACGACATCTTCCTGCTTCGGCTCGAGGAACTCCCGGAGACCGCAGGTTTCCCCGAGCACTACACCGAGGGCTGGAAGCGGCGCGACGACAACTGGCCGGTGACGTGATTCCGGCCCTGCGTTCGTAGGAAACGGGACGGCCTGAGCGTCGCGGGCTAATCGACCGGCGCCCGGGCCGCCTCCGACGAAACCGAAACGACTGAACGGCATGCCGCGCTTCGTCGGGAGCGCGAACGGCCTCGCTCAACCTATCGTCAAAGGAAAACCCCCATGTCTGCCATGCGATTGACCGGCTATGCGGACCGGTTCGGTGTCCACCCGGGCGACACGATCAAGTTCTACGTGAACTGTGACGGGCCGTCCGAGTACAAGGCCGAGATCGTCCAGATGATCAACGGCGATACCAATCCGCGCGGACCCGGCTTCATCGAGAAGCCCGTCGCCGGGAGCCTCGACGAGACGCTCCCCGGCCGGAAGCAGATCATCCACTCCGGCTCCTACGGCTACGCGCTCGATGCCAAGCCGTTGCAGGTCGAGAGCTTCACGATCCAATGCTGGATCTGGCCGACCACGCCGAAGACCCATCCGAAATACTGGAAGCACGGCTCCCAGGGCCTCGTGACGAAGTGGATCGATGACAAGGGCTACGGGCTTTTCATCAATCCGGAAGGTCACGTTGAGGTGCGCGTCAACGGCACCAAGCTCGCCAGCCCGACGCCGCTGCGCGATCACGCCTGGCACTTTGTCGCCGCGACGTTCGACGCAAAAACCGGCGAACTGATCCTCTATCACGAGCCGCAGATCCAGTACGCGCTCGATCCCGTCGTCGAGCCGGTCTCCACGACGGTGAGCGAAGCCATCATCCACACTCCGGCTCCCGTCGCACTCGCCGCCTACACCGAAAGCATGACGGACGACCCGCTCGCGCAGTCATCAATGCCTGCCGGGGTGACATTTGCCGGCAAGTACAACGGTAAGCTCGACACGCCCCGGATCTGCAAGGTCGCGCTGTCGCGACTGGAAATCGAGACGATGAAGCTCGGCGCACAGCCCGGGCTTACCGAGCGGCGCAACTCCGGCCCGACCGGCGCGCTGTCGGAAGTCATCGTGGCGGCGTGGGAGTTCTCCGAGGGCATCGACACCATCGTGGCCAAGGACTGCGGTCCCTATCGGTTCGATGCGCAGCTCGTGAACCTGCCCACCCGCGGCATGACCGGGCACAACTGGTCCGGGACAGTCTTCGACTGGAAGGAGGCTCCGAAGGAGTACGGGGCGATCCACTTCCACGACGACGACGTCGACGATGCCCGCTGGGAAATCGACTTCGAGTGGACGGTCCCGGCCGACTGCAAGAGCCGCTTCTTCGCGGCCAAGCTCACGACCCCGGAAGGGGACGAGGACTATATCCCGTTCTGGGTCGTTCCCCGGATCGGCGAGGAACAGTCCAAGATCGCCTTTATGGTCCCGACCATAAGCTACATGGCCTACGCCAACGAGCACGTTGCCTGTAACGCGGGTGGCGCGGAGCTGTTTGTCTATCGCGTGCCGATCATGCAGCACCAGAACATGTTCCTGGCCGAGCACCGGGAGTATGGCGGTTCGATCTACGACACCCACACTGACGGAACCGGCATCTGCTTCTCGTCGCGGCTCAGGCCGATCCTGTCGATCCGACCCAAATACGACCACTTCCTGGCACAGGCGCCGTGGCAGTACCCGGCCGATCTCCACCTGATCTACTGGCTGGAGACGATGGGGTACGAGTATGACGTCTTCACCGACGAGGACCTGACCTATGACGGTCTGGCGCGGCTGGAGAATTACAACGTCATCATCACCGGTTCGCATCCGGAGCATAACTCGGGCACCCAGCTCGATGCCCTGCACAACTACACCCAGCGCGGCGGCCGGCTCATGTATATGGGCGCCGACGCCTGGTACTGGGTGCATTCCTTCCACCCGGCCTATGACGACAAGGGCCGCGGTGTCGTCACCGAGATGCGGCGCTGCGAGTCCGGTATCCGCACCTGGCGTGCCGATCCCGGCGAGTACTACCACGCCGGCACCGGCGAACTCGGCGGGATGTGGCGCTATCGCGGCCGCTACCTGCACTCGGTCGCGGGGGTGGGCATGTCGTCGGAAGGCTTCGACATCTCCAGCTACTTCTCGTTCACGCCGGACGCGAAGAACCCCCGGGTCTCCTGGGCGATGGATGGCATCGACTATGATGAGCCGCTCGGCAACTTCGGCCTCGTCGGCGGCGGTGCTGCCGGTCTCGAGCTCGACATCGTCGACACCACGCTGGGCTCGCCGCCGCACACCCTGACGGTCGCCACGTCGGCCGGCCGCCATACCGAGGCCTACCTGCTCGTGATGGAGGACTTCGGCTTCAACCAGCAGGGTCTCGACGGCACCACCCATCCCCGGGTGCGCGGCGACATCGCCTATCACGAGACGCCGAATGGTGGCGCCTGCTTCTCGTTCTCGTCGATCGCCTATTGCGGCTCGCTGCCTTGGAACAACTGCGACAACAACATCTCGCGGCTCACCAAGAACGTGCTGGATCGGTTCATGGTCGATGGCCCGCTGCCGCCGCCGCCGGCCGAGGAGATCAAGTATCGCGGCCGCGCCGATTACTGAGCACGGCCCCGCCAAACCGGTCCGCGGCGGCTTGTCGCCGCGGACCATCGAAACCAACCAAACAAAGGAGGCTTCGTCATGTCCCGTCGTCCCGACCTCGGCTATTTCGACGAGGGCCTCGACCTGGCCGATCCAACCCTCTACCAGGCAGCGCGCGGCGCGCTCGGAAGCGCGACCCTGCTGCCGCCGGTGGCCTACCGTTCGAACACGTTTGCCTATCTGGAGGACGAGGCAGTCTGGACGAGATCGTGGATCGCGCTGGGCACCACGTCCGAAGTCCCGGAAGAAGGCGATCTCCTGCCGTTCACCGTCGGCTATCACGGCATTCACGTGCAGCGTGAAGCGGCCGGACGCCTCGTCGGCCGCTTCAACAAGGCGCAGCACGGAGGTTGCCGTATGGTGCCGGCCCAATGTCAGGTCGGCGTGAAGACGAAATGCTCGTTCACCTCCTGTGGCTATAGCCGCGATCGCGGCGCGATCTCGATGGCCGCGGAAGGGGACAACCTGCCCACGATGCATCAGTATCTCGGCCTTCGCCCGGAACGGCTCCTGCCCGTTGCCGTGGCCACCGTCGGCCCCGTCGTGTTCGCCAACCTCGACCCGGACTGTCGCGAAGAGGTCCTCGGCGGCATCGCGTTGCCGGAGACCCTTTCGTCCCCGGACGCCACCCATGTCCACGGCCAGTGGCTCGAGTTCGATGCGAACTGGAAGCTGTCCGCTCAAGCGCTCGCCTCTGGCGAGAGCGTGGCGAGCACCAGCCGCATGCTGAGCAGTCGCCGTACCGGACCGGACGGGGCCATTCGGGCCGACTGGATCTTCCCGAACGCCGTTGTGCTGTCGGCAGGCGAGGAGAGCTGTCTGGTCATCGTCCAGCAGACGGCGATCGAGAAGACGCTGTACAGGGTCCAGGTCTTCTCCGCCGGAGGAGTGCCCGCCAGCATCGATGGCTGGATCGGCGAGGTCCGGCGGTGCGGCCAGGCGGCCGAGGCACTTCAGCGCGATGTCCGCCAAGCGTCGGCTGCCGGTGATCAGGCCGCCGCGACGTCGCTGCCTCAGACCGACGCTTCGGGATTGTGGGGCCAGAAGATGCTGATCGAGCGGGTGGCTTCCATGCCCCGCCAGAACAGCGAGATGCCAATCTACCAGGGTACGAGGAACTACCTGATATGAGCGCTGCCATGATCAACGGCGCTGCAGCCGTGACGCTTGACGATGCGGCCTCCCTTTATGAGGCCGGTCAATACGACGATGCGCTGGCGGTGTTCAGGTCGGCCGCGGAGGAGGGCGATGCGACCGCCTGGATGTGGCTCGCCACCTGCCATGCCAACGGGCACGGCTTGCCGCGCTCGGAGGAGGAGTCGCTGGCCTGCTACAGACGCGCGGCGGAGCTCGGAAACACGCAGGCGCAGACCAATCTCGGAGTGATGCTTGTCGAGGGGCGCGCGGCGGAAGCGGACCCGGAGGCCGGCCTCGCATGGCTTCGCCGCGCCGCCGATGCCGGTGACACTGCCGCCCAGTTCAACCTCGCCACGGTTCTTTCGGCGGGAGAACGGGTGGAGCAGGACTGGCATGAGGCCGTCCGGTACTACCGGCTGGCTGCGGAAGGCGGCCATTACCCGGCCCAGGCGCGGCTCGGCTACTGCTACCGCAACGGGCTCGGCGTGGAGAAGGACAGGGTCGAGGCGTTCGTCTGGCTGTCTCTGGCAGCCCAGCACGGCGTGGGGACCGCGCTCACCATCCTGGAACGCGTGGTCAACGAGATGTCGTCGGACGAGAAGGCGAAGGCGATGAAGCTCGTTCAGGAGTGGCAGGTCCGCACCCGCGAGGTGTCCGAGCGTGCCGTGTTCAGGGTCGTCACTCACTAGTCTCGGTTCATCTGGAGTGGATCCATGGCGTTCAGCGTGCAGCAGATAAAGTTCGACCTTCTGAGTGCCATCAAGGAGTTCGGTGGCGACGGGTCCGACTGGCGGATCGGGCTCTCCGACCGGCCTCCGGCGGAGGCCCTGACCAGCGAGGGCCTGGAGCCCGACAACTATGTCTTCATCGGCAAGCCGGCGGCGACCCCCAGGGCGGCGGAGATCGTTCTGGAATTCATGACCGGGCGTTGCCGGGTCATGGGCCAGCCGGCTCCCGTTCCCCCGGCTAGCCACAACTGGGTCTACATGTACCGGGAAAAGGCGTCGTTGCCGGGAGGCGAGATGCCGCGCGCGAACGGGGTGTCGGCCGAAGAAGGGTTACCGGGAGTGTGACCCCAGGGATCGACGCGGCCGTCATCGCAGACAGCGGGAATCGAACATGTCAAACGATGCCAACTGGACCCGATCCGATCCCGCACTGGCTGAAGACCTGAAGACCGGGTCGCTGGCCCCATCCAATGAGAAAAGGCCGCTGGAGCGTGTGCTCGGAGCGCATGTGCGGCGCCTGCGACGCCAGCAGGACCTCTCCATAGGCGACCTCGCGCAGGCCGCGGGCATCTCCAGCGGGATGCTGTCGAAATTCGAGAACGGTCAGATCTCGCCTTCCCTGACCAAGCTTCAGGCGATTGCCGGTGCGCTCGGCCTCCAGATGTCCAGCCTGCTCGCGGAATCGGAAGAGCGGCGCGACTGTTCCTACGTGCAGAACGGTCAGGGCGTGATCATCGACCGGCGTGGTACCAAGGTCGGTCACATCTATCGGCTGCTCGGCCATGGGCTGAGGGCCGACGTCATCGTCGAGCCCTACCTGATCGAGCTGCACGAGGACGCCATCCCCTATCCCCATTTCAAGCATGCCGGATCGGAGTTCATCTACATGCTGTCCGGCTGTGTCGCCTACCGCCACGGCGAGCAGATCTACGAGTTGCGTGCGGGCGACGCCATTCTCTTCGATTCCTTTGCGCACCACGGGCCGGAAGCCCTGATCGAGCTGCCGGCTACCTACCTTTCCGTGATCATCTACAATCGCGACCAGGCCTGAGAAGGCCGTCGGTCTGCCGCGCATCCGCCGGCTGCCTCAGGCGGCGGCAGCACCCAGATGATGGCGCACGAGCCACTCCGCCACGAGGGCCGGCCGCTCGCTGCCCTCGATCTCGACGGTGACGGCATAGGTCGTCTGGACCTGGCCGGGTGCGATCTCGTCGTAATCCTGCAGGACGAACCGGCCCCGGACACGGCTGTCGACGGGGACCGGCGAAAGAAACCGCATCCGGTTCAGACCGTAGTTCACGCTCATCGACACGCCCGCGACGGCCGGAATGTCGCGCAGCATTTCCGCCAGCATCGAGAGCGTCAGGAAACCGTGCGCGATGGTCCCGCCGAACGGCGTGTTCCGCGCGCGATCGGGATCCGTGTGGATGAACTGCCGGTCGCCGGTGCACGCGGCGAACTTGTCGATCTCGCGCTGGGAGAGCGTGAACCAGCGCGACAGCCCGACTTCCCGGCCGGTCATGGCGGCATAGTCGGCAGGCTCGATCGGCGGATGCGGCTGGGTCATGATGGATCGTCTCTGCATTCGTGCACTGGCTGCCGTCTTCTTAACGGTCCTGGCGTCCCGCCGTCGCGCGCAAACTGCGAGCGTCTGTGGCTGACATCGCGGCGGTCGTCCGAGGCTGGCCACTGGAAACGACTGCGTGCGGCGTCCATGAGTGCTTGTCGTCTCCTTTATTCGTCAGCAAATGACGCGGTGCACGCTTTTTAGATTCCGAAAAGGTGCTTGCCGGACAGGCAGCTTGTTTGCGCAAGAGCCGACTTCCTAGGGTCCGCAAGCAAGAACCATCCTGGAGGAAATGCCATGTTCACTCGTCGCCACGTCGTGGCCGCGGCCATGGGGATCGCCGCTGCGGCCGCGCTCCCGGGCGCAGCCAACGCGCAGTCCTATCCCGACAAGCCGATCACCGTCGTCGTGCCGTTCTCGGCCGGTGGCGCAACGGATTCCATCGCCCGCATGGTGACCGGCAAGGTGTCTGAGCAGACCGGTGCGACGTTCGTGATCGACAACCGTCCTGGCATGGGCGGCTCCGTGGGTGCGCAGACCGTCGCCGGAGCAAACGCCGACGGCTACACCATCCTGACCGCCACGCCGGGCGTGCAGATCCTCAATCCCTATCTCTACAAGTCGCTCCCCTACGACGCGGAAGCCGACTTTCAGCCCATCGTCGATATCGGCCTGGTGCCGAACGTGCTCGTGGTCCACCCGGATATCCCGGCCAACACGGTGCCGGAGCTCGTTGACTATCTGAAGGAGCACCCCGACGAGGTCAGCTTCTCCAGCTCCGGCGTCGGCTCCTCGAGCCATCTCGCGGGCGAGGCCTTCAAGTCGCTGGCGGACGTCGACATCCAGCACGTTCCCTACCAGGGTACCGGCGCGGCCATCGTCGACCTGGTCGCCGGCCGGGTCCAGATGGCGATCGATTCCTATTCGGCGATGATGCCGCTGGTGGAGGACGGCAGCATGAAGCTGATCGCCGTCGGAACCCCGGAGCGCATCGATGCGCAGCCGGATCTGCCGACCATCGGCGAGACGCTGCCGGGCTTCGCCGCGTCCGGCATGGTCTACGTGATTGGCCCGGACGGCATGCCTGACGAGGCTGTTGCCTGGCTCAATGGCGCGATCAATGACGCGCTCGCCGACCCGGCCATCAAGGACAAGCTCACCTCCATGTCGGTGATTGCCCAGGGTGGTTCGCCGGAAGACCTTCAGGAGACGGTTTCCGACGCCCGCGCTCTCTGGAGTAAGGTGATCGACGAAGCCGGAATCAGCATCCAGTAGCGTCGCCGGCGCCCGCAGTCCGGATCGATCCAGTGAGCGTTCACAGAACCGACCTCGCCAGCGGTGTCATCGTTGCCCTCGTCGGGCTTCTGGTGACGCTGCAGGCGCTGGACTACGGGCTCGGGTCATTGCGCACCATCGGGCCGGGGCTGTTCCCCTTCGCTGCGGGAGTTGCCCTGGCCGTTCTCGGCGTGCTGCTCGTCATTTCCGCTCTGGTTCGCGTGCCGGTGGCGGCGGACCGACCCCGCCGCATCCGCTGGATGGCCGTGGCCTGCGTCTTCGGTGGGCTGGTCGCCTGGGCGGTTCTGACGCCGCTCTTCGGGCTTGCACCCGGCACCATCGCGCTGATCCTCTTGGCCTCACTTGCCTCCGGTCGGCCGCAGCCCGCCCTGCTTGCGGGGCTGGTGGTGGTCCTGTGCGGAGCCGGCTATCTCCTGTTCGTCGAGGCGCTAGGCCTGCCGCTGCCCTTCCTCAAGCTATAGGCGGTTCCTCAGTTGGATCTCCTGAACAACATCGCCCTCGGCTCGCAGGTCGCGCTGGCGCCGTCGAACATCCTGTTCTGCTTCATCGGTGTCTTCGTCGGCACGGTCATTGGCCTCCTGCCTGGCATCGGCGCGCTGTCGACGATCTCGCTGCTGCTGCCGCTGACCTTCTACATGGATCCGACGACGGCCATCATCATGTTGGCCGGGATCTTCTACGGAGCCCAGTACGGCGGTTCCACGGCGTCGATCCTGCTCAACATTCCGGGTACAGCGACCAATGCCATCACCTGCCTCGACGGGTACCCGATGGCCAAGCAGGGGCGGGCCGGTGTGGCGCTGGCGATGACCAGCATTGCGTCCTTTGTCGGAGGGTCGCTGGCCATTGTGCTGCTGATGGTGCTGGCGCCGTTGATCGCGTCCTTCGCCTATCGGTTCGGGGCGGCGGAATATTTCGCCATCATGATCTTCGGCCTGGTTGTGGCGTCCTCGCTGTCCTCCGGCTCCCGCATCAAGGCGCTGGCAATGGTCGTGTTCGGCCTGATCCTGGGCGTCGTGGGCATGGACATCTACTCCGGCCAGTTGCGCTACCAGTTCGGCTTTATGGAACTTGCGGAGGGCGTCAGCCTGGTCGCGCTGGTCATGGGCCTGTTCGGCATCGCCGAGATCCTCAACAACCTGGCGCTTGGCAGCACCGACCATCCGCGCGTAACCACGGTTTCGCTGCGCGCGCTTCTTCCCACCCGCGAGGATGTTGGTCGCAGCGTGCTGCCGATGCTGCGCGGCACCGGTATCGGCAGTTTCATCGGCATGCTGCCGGGGGCAGGGCCGACGATTGCCTCGTTCCTGTCCTACGCCATCGAAAAGCGTGTCAGCCGCACACCCGAGATCTTCGGCACCGGTGCGGTCGAGGGCATTGCAGCACCGGAATCAGCCAACAACGCTTCGGTCCAGGCGGCCTTCGTGCCCACACTGAGCCTGGGCATCCCGGGCGATCCGATCATGGCGGTGCTGCTGGGCGCGCTGATCATCCATGGGATCACGCCGGGCCCAGGCCTCGTGCTGGAGCAGCCTCAGATGTTCTGGGGGCTGATCATGAGCTTCTGGATCGGCAACCTGATGCTCCTGCTCCTGAACCTGCCGCTGATCGGCGTGTTCGTGTCAATCCTGAAGATTCCCTACAAGGCGCTGTATGTCGGTATGCTGTTCCTGATGTGCATCGGCGTCTACACGGTGCGCTCCAACATCTTCGACATCTACCTCATGATCGGCTTCGGCGTTCTTGGCTTCGCCATGATGATCGGCGGGTTTCCGGCCGCGCCGCTGCTGCTCGGTTTCGTGCTCGGCCCGATGATCGAGGAAAATCTGCGCCGTGCCCTGCTCATCGGTCGCGGCGATCTCACGGTGCTCATTGGCAGCCCGATCGCGGCGACGTTCATTGCCCTGACGGCGGTGATCCTGGTGCTGCCGGCGCTCAAGCCGCTCGGGCGAAGGGTGGTCGGTCGGCGCGTGCCGACCTGACCGCCGGTCTCGGCCTCAGCCCTGGTTCAGGTAAGCGAGCTCGGAGCAGAGGAAATCAATGAAGACGCGCGTCTTCTGCGGCAGGAACTCGCGCTTTTCGAAGACAGCGTAGATGCCGTTCTCGTAGTCGCTGTGGCTGGCGCTGTAGTCGACGAAAAGCGGCGCCAGCCGGCCGTCGGCGATCGCGTCCCGTACGGCCCAGTCCGACATCAGGGCCACGCCGATTCCGTCGAGCACGGCGGACAGCAGCGACATGCCGTTATCCGACTGAAGCCGGCCGGAGACAGGGACTTCCACCTCCTCCGTGCCGCGCCGGAAGCGCCAAATGATGGAGCCCATCCGCAGCCGGTATGTGAGGCAGCTCACATTGGCCAGATCCGCGGGCTCGTGCAGCAGGTCTCCGTGCTTTTCCAGGAAGCTGGGGGAGGCGACGACCACCCGTCGGCTGGTGGCGATCTTGCGCGCATGCAGCGTGCTGTCGCTCAGACGGCCGATGCGGATGTCCAGGTCGAGGCCTTTCTCCACGATGTCGATCTCGAAGTTCGACATGGTCAGATCGACGTCCACTTCCGGGTAGAGGTCGAGAAATTTCGGCAAGAGCGGCACGACATATTGCTGGCCGACCATCATGCGCGAGTGGACGTGCAGCGTTCCACGTGGGGTCGACTGAAGACCTTCCACGGCAAGGCTCGCCTCCTCGATCTGGGAGACGATGGGCTCGATCAGCGTCTTGTAGATGCGGCCGGCCTCGGTGAGGCTCATTTGTCGGCTGGAGCGATGGAAGAGGGTGGCCCTCAGTTCGTGCTCCAGTGCTGAGATGTGGCGTGAAACAGTGGCCGGCGACATGCCGAGCCGGCGGCTGGCGGCGGACAGCGAGCCGTGGTGGGCGACCTCTCGGAAGACTTTGACGGCGTGCAGCCAGTTCATGCGTTTACGGCGTGTCTCGTCCTTGGGTGCCGGCGCGCGTCCGTCGGCCGGGAGAACCATCGACCTTATCGCCGTCGGTGCGCGCCGGCACCCGCAAATTCGATCCGGCGCAAACCTTGCGGCGCGCCGGCCGCGAACCGGTGAGCACGCAGATTTTCGCAAGGACCTTTGCAGATCCGGAATCTGGACAATGGAGCCGTTGGTTGCAGGGTGCGTCTAGCGTCCGCGACACGCGTCGCGCGACGTCACCGGTTTCAACAAGGATGGCCGCTTGAGCGCCGCGAAACGAGGGAAACGCCCATGGGCATCGACGTAACATTTGCGGAGGGCGTCGCCGAGATCACCATCGACTGCCCGCCGGTGAACGCCATTACGCTGGCCAACTACCGCGAGATCGCCGAAGCCTTCGAGGCGGCGGATACCTGGGACGGAATCAACTGCGTCCTGTTTACCGCCAGCGGCACCCGGGCCTTCTGCGCCGGCCTCGATCTGAAGGAATTTCTCGCCGCGACCGTGGAGGAAGATCCGGCCCGGGCCCGCACCGTGCGCCGCTGCTTCAAGTCCATCCGCGACTGCGCGCTGCCGACGATCGCCGCGGTCAACGGGCCGGCTCTGGGCGCGGGCGCGGTGCTCGCCTCGGTCTGTGATATCCGCATTGCCTCCAGTGCTGCGCGCTTCTCAATGCCGGAGATCAACGTCGGACGCTGTGGCGGCGCTGCGCATCTCGGCCGTCATTTCCCTCAGGGCATGCTGCGCAGGATGTTCTTCACCGGCGATCCCGTCGACGCAGCGGAGGCCTGGCGCCTTGGCTTCGTCCAGGAGGTTACGGAGCCGGATGAGCTCATGCCTGCTGCTCGGGCGCTTGCCGCGAGGATCGCCACCAAAGCGCCGCTCGGCCTGCGCTACGGCAAGCAGGCGCTCAACCAGATCGAGTTCCTGCCCGTCGACGAGGGCTACCAGATCGAGCAGCAGTTCAGCACGCTCCTCATGCGCACCGAGGATGCCCGCGAGGCGACTGCCGCGACGCTGGAAAAGCGCGCTCCGGTCTTCAAGGGCCGCTGAACCGTCACTGCCGATTCCCCGAAGATTTCTTTTCCGGTGCCCTCCATGACAGGTCCGCTTTCCCACATCACAGTACTCGATCTGAGCCGCATCATGGCCGGTCCCTGGTCGAGCCAGACGCTGGCTGACCTCGGAGCGGAGGTCATCAAGGTCGAGCGCACCGGCGTCGGCGATGACACCCGCCGCTGGGGGCCGCCCTATCTGAAGGCCAGCGATGGGGAAGAGACGGGCGAGTCGGGCTACTTCCTGTCGGTGAACCGGGGCAAGAAGTCGGTCGAAATCGATCTCGCCAGCCCTGAAGGGCAGGAGACAGTGCGCGCGCTCGCCCGCCAGGCGGACGTGGTGCTGGAGAATTTCAAGGCCGGTTCGCTGAAGCGCTACGGGCTCGGACCGGACGATTTGCGCGCCCTGAATCCGCGCCTGATCTACTGCTCCATTACCGGCTTCGGCCAGGATGGCCCAATGGCCAAGGACGTCGCCTATGATTTCATGATCCAGGCGATGGGCGGCCTCCTCAGCGTGACCGGCGTTCCAGACGGCGAGCCCGGCGCCGGCCCGCAGAAGGTCGGCGTTCCCATTGTCGACATCATGACCGGCATGTACGCCACGGTGGCGATTCTTGCCGCGCTGGCGCGCCGTTCGGAGACCGGCCGCGGCGATACGATCGACATCGCCATGCTGGACGTGGCGGCGGCGACGCTTGCCAACCAGGCGATGAACTATCTGGTCTCCGGCGTGGCGCCGAAGCGGGCCGGCAACAAGCATCCGAACATTCAGCCGCAGGACATCTTCCCGGTGCGCGACGGCCACATCGTGATCGCTGTGGGCAACGACGAGCAGTTCGGCCG
This sequence comes from Amorphus coralli DSM 19760, assembly GCF_000374525.1. GTDB lineage: Bacteria > Pseudomonadota > Alphaproteobacteria > Rhizobiales > Amorphaceae > Amorphus > Amorphus coralli. The sequence goes on along the minus strand of NZ_KB894573.1, from coordinate 62,705 downwards.
GTTCTCCGATGCGCTGGGGATGCCGGACCTGGCCGACGATCCGCGCTACGCCACCAACAAGGCGCGGGTGGAGAATCTCGACACGCTGCATCCGCTCATCTGCGCCCGGCTTCAGGAGCGCGACCTTGCCGACTGGCGCCAGGTACTGACCGAGCGCAACGTGCCGTGCGCGCCGATCAACACCGTTCCCCAGGTGCTGGCGGAGCCTCAGGTCCGCCATCGCGAGATGCTGCGGGACCTGCCGCATCCGCTGTCCGGAAGCGTGCCCTCGGTGGTTTCGCCGATGCGGTTCGCCGAAGCGCCGCTGGCTTTCGAGACCGCGCCGCCGCTGCTCGGCCAGCACACGGCCGAAGTCCTGTCGCGGCTCAAGCCCCCACACGACGATGGGTGACGGCTAGACCTGCGTCATCAGGCGCAGGCCGAGGATTGCGAGGGCGGCGAGGCCAAGCGGCACGCCCATGGGCAGGTGCCGGGTGGCGCGATAGGTCTGCCAGAGGCTGTCGCACTGGTCCGCGGCGGGCGCGCCGGCCGCAACCGGCCAGTGCCGCACCGCCAGCAGCGCGGCGATCGCGATCAGCGACAGGAGCGAGGCGAGGAGCAGGAACACGCTCCACCAGGCGGGTCCGGCAATCGCGCCGCAGCCGGCCAGAAGCTTGACGTCGCCGCCCCCGATCCGCCCCCACAGCCAGAGCGGGAAGGCGGCGGCGAAGAACACCGCGCCGACGAGAAGGTTCGCCGGCCCGAAGCCGAGCACCGGATGGCCGGCAAGGCCGGGAAGCACCGCCACCGCAACCGTCGCAACGAGCGCGATGCAGATCCGGTTGCCGATGGTGAAGGTGTGGAAGTCGCTCCAGGCCACGGCGAGCAACTGGATGGCCAGGACCAGGGCTGCGACCCAGCCGATGAGGTCGCCGGTCAACGCATGGTCCACGATCGCACTCCTCGGTGCTGTGCCGCTGTCATCCAGTTCCCGTCATGAGCGATTAAAGGGGGAGCGGTTGCATTTATAAGACAGCGATCTCTGGGGAGTGGCCATGCCGGCTTCCGTCCGTCGTCCGAGAGCCGTGGTACTGCGTGTCGGTGTGCTCGGCCGCCGCCTGCGTCGCGACAGGCGTGGTGGGGCGCTGCTGGAATTCGCCATCGTCCTGCCGGTCTTCCTGCTGCTGATCTTCGGGGCGATCGACGTGATCATGCTGCACGCCACCTACGCCTCGATGTTGAGCGGAGCGCGCGACGGCACCCGGTTGCTCGCCCTGCATGCCGGGGATGCTGCGGAGGCAGAAGCCATGACGCGCAGCCGCCTTTTCGGTGCGGGCCCCTACACGGTCGACGTGGAGGAGGCCGGGCTGGGCTCCGACGACGTGGCGGTCGTCGTGTCGATCCCGTTCCAGCACGCCACGGTCACCGGCATTCTCGGCCTCGTCGGCGAGCCGTTGACCACCCGGGTGGTGATGCGGGCCGAGCCGTCGGATCGGCTCTGATGCGGGGGCTCGAACGATCGATACGGGCACTCGCCCGCGACCAGGATGGCGCGGTGCTGGTCATGGCGGCGCTGGTGCTGCCGATCCTTCTGTTCTGCCTGGCGGGCGTCGATCTCCTGATGATCGATGCAACCCGCACCCGGATGACCATCGCCGCGGAGGCGGCTGCGCTGGCGGCTGCCCGGGAACTGCCCGACGAGGCGGCGGCACGCAGCGCGGCCTCGGCCCTTCTGGACGCCAACCTGGCCGGGGAGCCGGGCGCGGGCGACTACCCGACAGCCACGATCCATATCGGCAGCTGGGACGGCGCACGCTTCGAGGCGCGCGCCACGCCGGCGACAGCCGTCTCGGTCGGTCTGTCGCGCAGCGTCGATGCGGGCAATGGCCTGCCTCTGGTGATCCTCACCGTCGGCGGTCTGCACCGGATCGACGTGTCGGCCGGCGCTGCGGCCGCCTACGACGAAACCGCCTGTCTCGATGCCGGTCCGGGCGCGGCAGCGTGCGTGGCGCGGCTGGTGGCGGCGAGGGATTAGGTGATGAATTCACGAATCCGGTCGGCAGGGGCCGGACACGATCTGGTCGGACGCCAGAAGCAGGGGCGCCCGGCGATCAGATGCAGTCGCCGGTCCTGCCTGCGCCCGGGCGCTCAAGGTGCGCTTCATGAAAAATATGTACGCAGCATGAACTCAATTAAAAAGTGTTGCAAAAATTTCATGCCGACAGCCGGCTAAACGCTTTCGGAAGAAAGATGAATTGCTTGGCATCGCCGCCCGCTCCAAGGCTCATTGAGCAAGGGTCGCTTAATCGGAATGGTTGTATTTACGGCTGGACACGCGTCAGGCTGCTCCCGCAATTAACCGTCGTTAACAGGGTCTCAAGGCTGCTCTGTTGGCCCCTGGGGGGGAGGGTGAGCGAAAGGGCTCGGCGTCCATCCGGGGAGCATCATTGTCCAGGATGATTCAGGGGTTACATCATGAACAAGCTCTTCGCGCGCTTCGCCTCCGACAAGAAGGGTGGCGGTCTGGTCGAGTACTCGCTCATCGTCGCTCTGATCGCGCTCGGCTCGGTCACCGCCATGACCACGCTCGGCGACTCGATCGAAACCGGCTTCGGCAAGATCGGAACGTCGCTGGACACTGCCGTGAACGAAAACGAGTACGCTGGCGGCAACTGAGCGCCACGATCATTGGTCCGGCGCCGGCGCTTCGCCTCATCGAAGCGCCGGCGGTCCGGCTTCTGGCCTTGTTGAGAGTGGCTTCTCCTTATCTGAGACTTCGCGGGGATCAAGGAAGGCGCGGTTCGGCGCTCTGGCGCTCGCCGTCATCGTCCTTTCATCGGACCAGTGAATGGAAGTGGGTGACCTGACAGTCGATGCGGGCATTGCCTCGCAAGTCAGACCGCCTGGCAAGTCGCCGTTGCTGCCCAGGCCGGAACGCCTGAACCCGGGTTCAGCGAGACTGGAGGACGCGCGGAGAGCGCGAGCCTTGGGTCTGCTGGGCCTTACCCCGTTTGTGCGGAGTGCATGACATGGTCGCGCGTCGCCGTCTGATCCTGCTGGTCGTGCTGGTCTGCGCGTTCGCGGTGCTGATGCTCGCGCGGCAGCCGGGCCCGACCGCCAGCGAGCCGGCGCCGCAGCGGCCGGTGGTGCTTCTGGCCGACGGGGCAATTGCCGCGGGCGCCGTCATCGGCGCGGCCGACTACCGCAAGGCCCGATGGGACGACCCCTCCGCCGCCCCACCGAAGTCAGCCCTAGCCGCCGACGCCATCGAGATCGCCGCCACGCCGCATTACGCGCTCGCGGACATCGAGCCCGGCGCACTCCTGACCCTGAGAAATGTCAGCGGCGACGATCAGGCGCGGCCCGTCGCCTTCTCGCTGCGTCCGGGACGCCGGGCGATCTCGGTGTCATCGGGGGCGCTCGCTGGCGGCGACCGTCAGGTCATTGCCGGAAGTGTCGTGGACGTGTTCCTGCTGGCCTCCTCGGGTGATGGTCAGGCCAGCGCCGTCTATCCACTGGCCACGGCGATTCCGGTCCTCGCAGCGGCCCGTGAGGGTGCGGACGGCCGCACCTACACGCTCGACGTGGACATCGATGCGGCCAAGCGCATCGCCCTGGCGCAGAATCTCGGCAAGCTCACGCTCCTGGAACGTGGCCGCGACGAGGATGGCGACGAGGTCGGGCTCACCACGCCCATCACCGCCGACGACCTGTTCGGGATCGACCCCGTGGTGGCGCCGGAACCGGTGCGTGCGGTCGGCCCATCCCACCTGACCATCTATCGCGGCACCACCGCGGAACGCCACACGCTGTCGGGCCGCTGACGGTCGCTTTCCAGCCGGGCGGGCCGGCTCATCCAGAGATCGAGTTGAGGTATCGCGTGAGGTTTGAAGGTCGCCGAAGCCGGACCCTGCAGGGCGCTCTCGGACCCGTTCGGGGGCTTGCGCTGGCCCTCCTGCTTTGTGTGGCGGGTGACGCCGTTCCGGCCTTGGCGCAGTCCGGCTATACGGTGGATCTGCCCCGGGGAACGGCCCGGCAGATCCGGATCCCGGCCGGCCAGGCGGCCACCGTCAACGCGCCCGGTGTCCTCGGCGACATTCGCGTTGCCGATCCGTCGGTGGCGGACGTGGCGCCGCTGACCACCCGCAGCCTCTACCTCGTCGGCAAGGCGGCCGGTCGCACCACCGTGACGCTCTATGACGGCGACCGGATTCCGCTCGGAGTGCTGCAGGTCGAGGTGGGGATCGATGTCCGGGACCTGACCCAGGCTATCCGTGCCAACTACCCCTCGGCCAAGGTGAACGTGAACACCGTGAATGGCCGGCTGCGGCTCGGCGGGCGGGTCGACAACGGCCAGACGCTCGCCGGCGTCCTCGATCTGGCGCGCCAATATGTCGGCAGCGCCGATTTCATCAACGCGCTGTCGGTGGAAGACAGCCAGCAGGTGCTGTTGAAGGTCCGCTTCGTCGAGGTGACGCGCAACGCGGGGCGCGAGCTGGGCGTCAATCTGGCCATCACCGACCCCAACACCACCGGCCGGGGCCTTTATACTGGCGATGTCGGCTTCGGCGGGGTGTCCGATGCGGGCACCGGGGCGGGCTCCTTCCAGTTTCCGCTCACCGGAAACGCGGCCTTCGCCACGCTCGCTGCCCAGGTCATTTCCGGCAGCCTGGACGTGGATCTTTATATCCGTGCACTGGAGCAGAACGGGCTGGGACGGGCGCTCGCCGAGCCGAACCTGGTTGCCATGTCGGGCTCGGAAGCGAGTTTCCTGGCTGGCGGCGAGTTTCCGATCCCCGTCCGGGGCAGCGACGGCGAGGTCACCGTCCAGTTTCGCGAGTTCGGTGTGCGGCTGACCTTCACCCCGATCGTGCTCGGCGACGGATTGATCAATCTGGAGCTCGCGCCGGAGGTCAGCCAGATCGATCGGACGGTGTCCGTCGACGGCGTTCCCGGTCTCTCCACCCGCCGCACGGAGACGATGGTGGAGCTGCGCGACGGCCAGAGCTTCGCCATTTCCGGACTGCTTCAGGAAATCTCGGAAAAGGATCAGCGCGCTATACCGTGGATCGGCCAGGTGCCGGTGCTCGGCACGCTGTTCCGTTCCCAGTCCTTCGCCAAGCGTCAGACCGACCTGGTGGTCATCGTGACGCCGACCATCGTGCAGCCGGCGGCGCCCGGAACGCCCCTGAAGGACCCGCTGACCTCGTCGGTGCCGTCCAACGATCCGGAATTCTTCCTGATGGGCGAGCTGGAAACCCAGTCCATACCCATCCGGCAGCTGGCGCGCAGCCGTGGCATCACCGGTCCGGTGGGCCACATCATTCCGGCGAACTGACCGTGTGGATCAGCCTCAAGAAGGCCGCGACAGAGGTCCGCTTGCGCTGGCCGGTCGCCGCATTGGCGCTTCCGCTTCTCGTCGCCTGCGCGGCCTGCAGCCCGTATCTCGACCATCAGGATGCGGTGGTGTCATGGGCGGGCGATGCGCAGAACGCCAACATCGCGATCATGGCGGTTGATCCGCGACACCCGCGCGCGGACCAGGTGCGTTTCTCCACCGACGGTGCGCGTCTCGCCCGGCGCATCGCCGTCGACCGCACCCGTCGGGCTGACGTGGCGTCGGTGCGCACGGCCGAGGACCTGGTGCAATCGGCCGAGGCCTTCACGGACCAGACTCTCGATGGTGCGCTGGTGCCCTGACATGTTCGGCAAGCGTCAGGCCCAGCCATCCGAAACGACCACCGCGCGCTGCGTCATCGTCAGCGACGACGCAGATTGCATCGCCGCTTTGCGCGCGCCGCTTGCCGGCGCCGGCTACCCCGATCCCGCCATCATGAAGGCCGAAGACTTCGTTGCACAGGCTCGGGCGCTCGTGCCGGATCTGGTCCTCGTCGATGGACCCGAAGAGACGGAGTTGCGCGACCGGCTTCTGAAGCGACTGGCGCGGTCCGGCCAGCCGGGGGCCGTGATCGTGATCGCAAGGGAGGGCTCCGCGCATGCCGCCCGCTTCGCGGTGCGGGTCAACGCGCTGGACCTGGTCCACAAGCCAGTGAACCCGCAGGCGCTGGCCGAGGCGCTCGAGCGCCTGGCGGCCGGACCGTCGGATCATCAGTGTCGCATCACCGTCCTGCACGGCGTGGCGGGCGGTGTCGGCGCGACAAGTCTGGCGCTGGCGATCGCCGCCGAGCACGCCGACCGGGCGGCCCTGACGGAGACCGACGTCGCCCTTGTCGATCTCGACCTGCACACCGGCGCGGCGGCGCTCAGTCTGGATCTGCCTCCGACCGGCGGGCTCGGCGACCTGCTGGAGGCGGCCGATCGCCTGGACAGCGAGTATCTGGAGCAGCTCCTGCCGATCTACCAGGGCGTGCGCCTGTTCTCCTTCGGCGATCCGGCACGCGCGGCCGATCATCGGGTGCCGCATCTCGTCTACCGCACACTGGAACTCTTGGAACCCCGCCATGCCCATCTGATCCTCGATCTGCCGGCGCGGCCTGAGCGCTGGGCCGACACCCTGTTTGCCTCGGCCGACGACATCGTCCTGGTGGGGCGGCCGTCCGTGCCGTGCCTGCGGCTGGTCCGGGCGCGCCGCGACAGCCTCCTGGACCAGGGCATCGACGCCGCCCGCATCCACGTCGTCATCAACCGAGTGCGCAAGGGCTGGCGGGACTCCTCCCTCGACCGCGAGGCCATCGGCCAGGCTCTCGGCGAGATCCGCTTCGAGACCATCCGCGAGGACGTCCATACCTTCGACGAGGCGGGCAATCTCGGCCTGTTTCCGCAGGACGTGCGCCAGCGGGGCGCGGTCGGTGATCTCGCCCGTCTCATTCGGGAGCTCGACGGGTGACGAGCCGCTTCACCCTTGCCCGCCAGACGACTGCGCCCTCCGTTCAGGCGGACCGGGAGCCGGGCGGTCCAGCGATTGGCGGACGCTATGCCGGTCCAGGCAACGGAGCCGACCACGGCCAGGCGGCAGTACCCCCGGGTGACGAGCGGGCGCTCCGCGTCGAAGCGCATCATTTCCTCATCAACCGGCTGCCATTGAGCCTCGTGCAGGGTGGCGACCGGCTGGCCCTTCGCCGCGCGGTGGAGCCGCTGGTCCGGGAATTCCTGCGTCTCGGCGGGCACGCGCTGACAGCGTCCGAGCTCGACGCGCTGGTGACGTCTGTGACCGACGAACTAACCGGGTTCGGTCCGCTGGAGCCGCTGCTCGAGGACGAGACGATTTCCGACATTCTCATCAACGGCCATCGCACGATCTTCGTGGAACGAGATGGTCGGCTGGAGCGCAGCACCGTCCGCTTCGACAGCGAAGCCCACCTGATGCAGATCATTCACAAGATCGTCGGCCGGGTGGGGCGTCGGATCGACGAGCAGAACCCGATGGCCGACGCGCGGCTGCCCGATGGTTCGCGCTTCAATGCCGCCATTCCGCCGCTGGCGCTCGACGGGCCTCTGGTCTCCATCCGCAAGTTCTCCCGCCGCAAGCTCTCGCTCGACGATCTCGTCGACGCCGGCGCGTTGAGCCGTGCCATGGCCGACGTCCTCGCGATTGCGGTGCGGTCCCGGGTCTCCATCGTGATCGCGGGCGGTACCGGCTCCGGCAAGACGACGCTCCTGAACGCCCTGTCGGCGGAAATCCGCAGCGACGAACGGCTGATCACCATCGAGGACGCGGCGGAACTGCAACTCCAGCAGCCCCACGTCGTGCGGCTGGAGACGCGCGCGCCCAACGTCGAGGGGCGGGGCGAGGTGCGCCAGCGCGACCTCCTGCGCAACGCCCTGCGCATGCGGCCCGACAGGATCATCGTCGGCGAGGTTCGCGGCGAGGAAGCCTTCGACATGATGCAGGCGATGAACACGGGTCACGAGGGCTCGATGACCACGGTTCATGCCAACAGCCCGCGCGATACGCTGGCCCGCATCGAGCAGATGCTCGGCATGGCCGGCATTCCGATGTCGACGTCAAGCATCCGTGCGCAGGTCGCCTCCGCGGTTCATCTGATCGTGCAGATCGCGCGCTTCCACGACGGCAGCCGCCGAATCACCGCAATCGCAGAGGTCGACGGGATGTGCGACGGCGAGATTCGCCTGGTCGAGCTCTTCCGCTTCCGCGAGCAGGGGGCAGACGAGGAAGGCCGCGTCTTGGGCCGATTCACCGGGGTGGGCGTTCGCCCGCGCTTTGCGGCTCGGGTCCACGGGGCCGAGGCCATGGCGCTCGCCACGCATGTCGGGGGGGCGCCGCGCGCATGAGCATCGACCTGCCGCTCCTAGCGCGCCTCGCAACCGTCGTCATCGCCGCGGTCATGCTGCTGCTTCTGTGGGACGCACTGCAGGTTGTGCGTCTGCGGCGTGCGACGCTGCAGCGTCGGCTGGTCGGCGGGCTCGCGCCGGGGCCGGGACAGGCCGCAGCGAAGGGGGTGAGTGGCGACGATCCCGAAGAGCCGGCCGATCCGATGCCGCTGGCGCCGCCTGGCCTGCGAACCCTCCACCGGGAAAGCGGTTTGTCGATGCGCCTGCCGATGCTGGTTGGCCTGTCCGCCCTTGCCGGGCTCTTCCTGGCCCTGGTCATCGGGCGCCTCGGATTCCCGCTCCCGGTCCAGGTGGCTGCCGCACCGCTCGCCACGATCGCGCTGGTTTCCGGGCTCCTTCGTCGGGCGCGGGAGAGGCGGCTGGCGCGGTTCGTCGAACAGTTGCCAGAGGCGCTCGGTGTCGTCGTGCGCGCGCTGCGCGCCGGGCATCCGCCGAGTTCGGGCCTGGAAATGGCGGCGGCCGAACTTGCCGAACCTGCTGCGGGCGAGTTCCGCGAGCTCTCGCGGCAAGTGAAGCTGGGTCTGCCGCTGGCCGATGCCATCGAACGTCTCTACAAGCGCATGCCGTGCGCAGAAGTGCGCTATCTGGCGGTGGCCGTCAGCGTCCAGGCGGAGGCGGGCGGCAACATCGTGGAGACGCTGCGCACGCTCGCCCAGAGCATTCGCGAGAGCATCTGGTTTCGTAAGCGGGTCCGGGCCCTCACCGCCGAGGGAAAGCTCACCGCGCGGGCGCTGCTGTTGCTTCCGGTCATCGTGGCCGTGCTGATGCAGATCTTGTCGCCGGACTTCTTCACGCCGCTGGTGGAATCCCGCCTGTTCTGGGGGCTTCTGGTGTTCTGCGTGCTGATGATGACGGGCGGCTACCTCGCCGTTCGCCGGCTCGTCGATCTCGAGGCCTGAGGCGGCGGCGATGCGGACAGTGCTCGTAGACATTGCCCTTCTCGGGCTCCTTGCCGGAGCCGTCTTTCTTGTGTGGCAGCTGCGGCGGGAACGCTCCGTGCTGTCGCGCCGGCTCGCTCCCGACCCCGGCGAGGCGCCCGAGCTCGCCGGTGACGTGCGTCGGCGCGAGGTCGACGCGTTCCGGCTGGCCTTTCAGGAGGCCCCGGACGGGTCACTGACCCACCTGCTGCTTGATGCGCACTGGCCGTGGACCCCCCAACGACCAACCTTCGTGCTGGCCAGCGTCGTCGCCGCGGTTGCGGCGGGCGGCATCGCGCTTGCGGCACAGCTCGCGACGGGACGCGCGCCGGACGCGTCATCCACGCTGGTGGCCGTTGTCCTCGCCGCGGCCGTCGCGGGCCTCCTGCCGCGCGTGATCCTTCTCCAGCGGGTCCGGACCCACAGGCGCGACTATCGTCGCATGCTGCCGGATCTCATCGAGATGATCGTGGTCTGCGTCGATGCCGGCCAGAGCGTTCCGGCCGCCTTCCGGCGTATCGCCCGGGAGTTCGCCGATTTCCATCCGCTGCTGGGCATGCATCTTGAGGTGCTGGTACTGGAGGTGGAGGCCGGGGTGGCACTGCACGAGGCGCTGGAGCGGTTTGCCCGGCGCACGGAGCTGGAAGAACTTCTGGCGCTTGTGGCCCTCTTCCGCCAGTCGCAGACCTGGGGCTCCGACGTGGTCGCGACGCTGCGCAGCTTCTCGCACGGTCTGCGCAAGGACCGGCTTCTGGCAGCGGAAGAGCGCGCCAACGCGCTGCCGGTGAAGATCGTGTTGCCCACCGGCCTGTTCATCTTTCCCGTGCTGTTGGTGGTGCTGCTCGCGCCGCTGGTGGTGCGCATCCTGACCACCTTGTCCCAACGTTAGGACCCCGCGTGACGAACCGTGCCGGCATCCCCCGCGTCTCCGGCTATCCGGACGACTTGCTGCGTGCAGCGCGCGCGCTGGCGGTCGCGGCGGTGGTGGCGGGGCTCGCCGGCTGTCAGGCCTCCGACCTTGCCCACGGCGAGTTGCAGGCCCGCACGATCCCTGCGGCTTCGTCGGCCACGGACTTCGAGGAGAGCATGCAGCGCGGTCAGCTCGCGCTGGCGGACGGCAATTCGGGCAATGCCCAGGTCGCCTATCAGCGGGCGGTTGACCTGCGTCCGGACAGCATCACGGCCAGGCTGGGTCTCGCCGCCGCCTATGACGGGCTGCGTCGCTTCGACCAGTCGGACAGGCTCTATTCTGAGCTGGCACCGATCATCGGCTCGACGCCGACCTACCTGAACAACCGCGGGTTTTCGTACTTCCTGCGCGGCGAGGCCAAGGAGGCGGAAGCCTACACGCGGCGCGCCCTGGCCGCCGAGCCCGACAACGTCACGGCGCGCAACAACCTGCTGCTCATCGAGAGCATGTAGGCCGCGCTGGGTGCCGGGCAGATCAAGCCGTTCCTCCGAACGCCGAAACCGCCGGGCTCCCGCGTCGAGCCGCTCGTCAGGGGAAAAGCCCGCTCGCCGCAGCTTTCCTTGCATCTTTCGGCTGTTTCAGGCGCCTGTGCGTTCGAACTATGCGTCCGTGACCTCGGGCCGGGGCACCAGCGCTAGAACCCGCAACGGGCTGCCACTGCCCTTGCGGATCTTCAGCGGTGGGCAGATCAGCACCGCGCCGGTGGCCGGAAGCTGGTCGAGGTTCCTCAGACACTGCAGCCCGTAGCGGTTGGCGGCGTGCAGGTAGAAGTGCGCCGGGTAGGGCGGCTTGAGATGGGCGGCCTGGCCGGCGTCGGTGCCGATGGTCTCGGTTCCGAAGCCGGTGATGTCGCGCTCGTCCACCAGGAAGCGCACGCAGTCGGGATCCGGCCCCGGCGAATGCTGCCCCACCTCGTCATAGTTCTGGAAGGCGGCCGGGTCGCCGCGCTTCGACCAGTCGGTGCGCATCAGCACCCAGGCGCGCGGTGGGATGGTCCCGTGCTCGGCCTCCCAGCGCTTCACGAAGTCGACCGTCAGCAGGAAATCGTCGTCCGCCTCGGTCTCCGCTACGCAGTCGATGACGCAGACCGGCCCGACGAAATTCTCCACCGGGACGGTGTCGGTGGTGTTGTTGGGCAGGTTGCGGCCGGACACCCAGTGGATCGGGGCATCGAAATGGGTGCCCGTGTGCTCGCCGCAGGAGAAGTTGTTCCAGTACCAGGAGGCGCCGCGCTCGTCGTAGCGGGAGATCTCCTCGATGCGGAACGGCGCGCACTGGCCGAACTCCGGCGGCAGCACGATCTGCGGAAAGTCCGGTGACAGGGTGTGGGTCAGGTCGACCACCTCGACCCGTCCGCAGGCGAGGTCGGCAACGAGGCCGGCGAGGGTGCTGTCGGCGGGCGCATTCATGCCGTGAGTTCCATTTCGAGCACCTTCGGGTCGGCCCGCCAGCGTTCGTGCCAGTCCCGGGCGATCGGATCGGGATAAAGGTCCTCGATACCGTCCTCCAGCGCCCGGACGATGGCCGACGCCAGCTTGGCGGGGGCGAGCTTCGGCGGCAGCTCCAGCTGGTTCCAGTCCTCGTCGACCGGGCCGGGAAACACGTTGAGAACGCGCAGGCCGGAAGACCGGAACTCGGCGCGCAGGCATTGGGCGAGCGACAGGGCGGCTGCCTTGGACGCGGAGAAGGTACCCTGCTGGGGATAGTTGGCGAGCGCGAAGACCGACAGCACGTTCACCCAGGCGACCGCGTTCTTCGGCTTTTCCGCGGCGCGCGAACACATCGCCGGCCCGAACGCCTGGCCAAGCCGCAGAAGGCCGAAATAGTTCACGTCCATCTCGGCGCGCGCCGTTTCCACGCCGCGGCGCGAGAGGGCGGAATGGGTGCGGTGGAACTCTGCCGTGTTGATCAGGATGTCGACCTTGCCGCCGATCTGGCCGGCGAGTGTTTCCACCGACTGGCCCTCCGTCACGTCGAGGGACAGCACGGTGATGCCCGGCGTCTCCTCGAGCGCCTTGAAGCCGGGGGGCGCCTTCCACGGGTCGCTGACGCCGACCCAGACGGTCTCCGCGCCGGCCTTCAGCGCGGCCAGCGCCATCGCCTGGCCAAGGTCCGAACGGCCGTCCGTCACAAGAACGTTGCGTCCCTTCGGTGCGTTGCCGAAGGCTTTCAGGAGTGGATCTTCGCTCATGTCGGGAACCTCCTGTTCGGGAAGGGCGACGAGGACGGCGCGTCCCGCCCTGTCCAGATACGCGCGCACCCGAACCCGGCCCTCGGCTTCCGGGCAGGCGCGATGAAGAAAGGCGACGACGCTGACGCCGCAGTCGAGGCGGACGAGGCCGGTCGGCCAGGGCGCGTGCTCGCGGAAATAGAGTTCGTAGGGGCGGCGCACCACAGTGCTGGCGAGCAGCGTTCCGGCACCGTTGTCCGGTCGCCAGGTCAGCATGTCGGACAGGCAGGAGCGGCACGCCTCGCGCGGCGGATACTGGACGGCACCGCACTCGCGGCACTCCTGCAGGGCGAACTCGCCGATGGCGGCGGCCGCGCTGAGGCCGAGGGCGTGCCGCGTGCGGGCCACGGGCGGCAGCGTCGGGCGCCGGGGCGGCAGGACGGGATTGCGGCGCTTCGGGGAGGGGCCGTGATCGCTCATGCTCATGCCGCCAGGACTGCCGCGCCGGTGGACAGGCCGCGGTCGTAATTGATCATTCCGAAGCCGCTGACGAGGCCGTAGCGGGCATCGGGCACCACTCCGCCGACCGCCTGACCGCTGAGCTGCCGGATGGCCTCGACGAGCCCGAGATATCCGCCCGCCGCGCCCGCCTGGCCGACCGAAAGCTGGCCGCCGGACGTGTTGACGGGGAAGGAGCCCGCGTTCGTCAGGTCGTTGTCCTGCACGAAGGCGCGCGCCTCACCCTTGCCGCAGAAACCCAGGTCCTCCAGCTGCAGGAAGATGATCACCGGGTAGTCGTCGTAGGCCTGGAGGAAATCGATCTCGCCGGGACCGATACCGGCCTGGGCGAACAGGTCGTCGCGGTCGGCGGCCCAGCCACCGCGCTCCTGGATCGGGTCGTCGGCAAAGGCGTTGTGTCGCTCGATGGCACCGAGCAGGTAGACGTGAGGCAGCCCCTGCGTGCGCGCGGTTTCCTCGCGCATGACGAGGAAAGCCTCTGCGCCAGCGCACGGCATCACGCAGTCGTAGAGGCGGATCGGATCGGCGATCAGCGGGCTGTTCAGATATTGCTCGAGGGTCAGCTCGGAGCGGAACAGGGCGTGGGGGAAGTCGAGCGAGTTGCGGCGTTGGGCCACACAGACCTTGCCGAAATCCTCCGGCCGGGCGCCGAATGTCCGCATGTAGTGATCGGTCAGCAGCGCGAAGCTGGCGTTCGGCCCGCCCGATCCGTACGGGTAGACCGCGTCCTGGGCGAACTGGCTGAAGGCGGCGGTGGAGCGCCGGAAGGAGTCCGTCTGGTTGGTGTCGGCGGCCACGCACGCGACGATCTCCGCGTCGCCGGTCTGCACGGCGCGGGCGGCGCGTCGCAGCGCGATCATGCCGCTGGCGCCGCCGAGTGGCACGTAGTCCAGCCAGCGCGGCGACAGGCCGAGATGCTCGGTCACGCCGATGGCGGTATCCGGCGCCAGAGAAAAGCTCGTCGCGCAGAGCCCGTCGATGGCCGCCTTGTCGAGGCCAGAGGTCTCCACGAGCGCGCGCATGGCCCGGCCCAGAAACCAGTGGGCGCCGCGCGTGGAGAAACGCTCGTAGGGGATGGTGACCGGGCTTGCGAGAACCACCCCGTCATAGCCGAGGCGGCGGCTCATGGGGCCACCTTCCGCATGGCCTGCTTGCGCTCGCGCAGGTCGTGGCAGTCGGGATCCTCGGCCAGACGCTCGACCAGATCGCCGAGATCGGCTTTGCGCACCTTCTGGGTGGACGTGGTGGGAAGCGCCTTTCGCAGCGCCACGTAGCCGGGAAGCTTGTAGTAGGCGAGGCGTTCGGCGCAGTGGGCGAAAATGCTGTCGGCGAGGGTGGCGCCGTCGTCGGCCTCGCGCGGCACAACCACCGCCAGGACCTCTTCCCCGCGCAGCGGATCCAGCGCCGCCACAACGGCCACCTGCGCGACGCCGGGATGCGTGCCGATGGCCGCTTCCACCTCGACGGCGGCGATGTTTTCGCCGGATCGACGGATGATGTTCTTCTTCCGGTCGACGAAGAACAACGCGCCGTCGTCGCCGCGGCGCATGATGTCGCCGGTATGCAGCCAGCCGCCGTCCCAAACCTCCTCGGTCGCCGCCTCATTCTTCAGATAGCCGGAGAAGAAGCGGCGGCGCGGGTCATCGCCCCGGGCGCGCAGGATCAGTTCGCCCGGCTCGCCCGGCGCCACTTCTGTGCCGTCATCGTCGACCAGGCGCATTTCCACCGGCGGGCCGGGCCGGTCGGAGCGGCCGATGCAGCGTTCGCCCACATGACGCGGCTCCTCCGCGGCGCAGAGGATGCCGGCGCCGCCGGTTTCCGACATGGCCCAGCCTTCCAGGAGCGGTACACCGAAGCGCGCCTCGAAGGTCGCGTGATGGTCGGGGTGGACGCCACCGCCCATGCCGAAGCGGAGGCCGTGATCGCGGTCGCTTTCGCTTTCCGGCAGGGCCAGCAGGATCGCCGGCATGACGCCGAGATAGTGGAAACAGGTCGCGCCGGTTTCGCGGGCCATCGCCCACCACGACCGCGGATGGAACCGGTCGATGATGATCTGGGCACCGCCGGAAGCCAGCATCCCCATGAAGGAGTTACCCATGGCGTTGACGTGGAAGGTGGGTAGCGGCGTCATCAGCCGCTCCTGGCCTTCGCGTAGAGCGATCAGCCCACCCTGGGAGCAATACCACTCCGCCCAGCCGTGGAAGTAGCCGTTGGAGAGCAGGCATCCCTTTGGCCGCCCGGTGGTGCCGGAGGTGTAGATCAGCGCGCACTCCGCGTCGGTCGCGTCCGCGGGCGGCGATCCGGCGGGAGAGGGGGCGGCCGGCAGCCCAGCCGCATCGCTGGCGACGAGCGCGACATGCAGCCCCTCGGCCCCGGCCTGGGCCTGCTCGGCGCGCGACGGCAGGTGAACGAGCAGATCGGCCTCGCTGTGGGAGAGCAGGTAGTGGAGCTCGTCGGCGGTGTAGTCGGGATTGACCGGCACCGTGCCTGCGCCGACGGCGTTGAGCGCCAGCCAGTGGAAGAAGTGGATCGGCCGGTTCTCCATGAGGAGGGCGACGCGGTGGCCGGGTCCATAGCCGGCTGCGCGGTAGCGCGCGGCGAGTGCGTCGACCTCGGCGAGCGTTTGGGCGTAACTCCAAGACGCGCGTTCGATGGCCCACAGCGCCTGCACGTCGGCCGGCAGGACGAAGAGATCGTTGTCGGCGAACCGCGCCGTCTGGGCGCGCAGCAGCTCGTACACGCTGCCGTTGCCAGCGCGTTGACTTTCTTGCGGTCTTGCGACTTGTTCCGCTGTCATCCGATCTCGTTCGCGCATTGAGTTGAAAGGTTCTGTCCGGAATGACGGCCAAGAAGAGTGTCCAGCCGAAGACCGGGGAAGGAGGCGCCTCCGGCGTCGACTACGAGACCAAGTTCGCCGAGTTCGAGTACGCGATCTGGCATCTCGGGGCCGCCTTCACGCGCTGGCGGCGCGACTGTCTCGGGTCCGTCTCCGACGTGAGCCTGAGCAGCACAGAGGCCTCGATCCTGCACGCCGTCCACATGAACGGCACCGACAAGGGGCTGGTGGAGATCGGTCGCCTGCTGCATCGCGACGACATGACCAACATCCAGTACGGGCTGAAGAAGCTCGGCCAGCTCGGGCTCATCGAGAAGCGGGGCAACTCGCGCAAGAACATGACCTACGCCGTGTCGGTCCGGGGCGACGAGATCATCGGCGCCTACCTGGAGCAGCGGCGCAAGGTGCTGCTGCGGCTGTTCCAGCAGGTCGCGCCGGCCCCCGACGACCTCGACACGCTGATCCTGCAGATGCACGTGATGATCGGCATCTACGACCAGTCCGGCGATCTCATCATGAACCGTCAGCCGTGACATCGTCCGCTCACTGCATCCTGTAGCCGCCGTTGACGTCGAGGGTCGAGCCGGTGACCCACGCCCCTCCGTCGCCGGCGAGGTAGGTGACGGCGGCGGCCACGTCGGACGCTTCGCCGACGCGACCGAGCGGGATCTTCTCCACCAGGCCGGGAACCGCTTCCGAATTCATCGCGCGCTCGAACATGCCGGTCTTCACCGGGCCGGCTGCGACGCAGTTGACGGTGACGCCGGACCCGGCCGCCTGCCGTGCTGCGATCTTTGTGAGCCCGAGAATCGCGGCCTTCGATGCCACGTAGCACGGGTCGCCCCGATAGCCGCCAAGCTGCGCCGCCGCCGAGGCCAGAGTGATGATGCGTCCGTTCTGAACGGGCGTTTTGCGGTGCCGGCGCATATACTCCCGGATGCACAGGAATGTGCCGCGCGCGTTCACCGCCTGGATGCGCTCCCAGTCGTCGAGGCTGATGTCGGTGATGTCATGGGCAGCGGCCGGACCTTCCGCCATGATGCCGGCGCAGGTCACCAGGATCGACACCGGCCCGAGCGTCTCGATCACACGGTCGAAGGCTGCGGCGACCGACGCCTCGTCGGCCACGTCCAGCCGGCACGCCATGGCGTCGCCGTCGGTCGTGCGGATCTCCGCGACCAGCTCGTTGAGCGCGAAGGGGTCGAGATCGGTAACGGCAACGCGGGCTCCGGCTGCCGCCAGCGCCAGCGCGCAGGCCCGGCCGATGCCGCCCGCCGCACCAGTGACGAGGGCCACCCGGTTCTCCAAAACCTGCACCGTACACAACTCCGGTCGCGGTCCGGCGGAGCCCCATGCTCACCCGGATTCTGAAAAATTACCGGACAAAATGAGCTTGTCAAAAGCTAAATTACGATATGAGATAGCGGGTACCGTGGTGGAGAGAGCCGTGGCGGCGCTGTGAGGAGACAGGGCCGGAACACGCACCAACCAGAGGACAGGGGACAATCATGATCCGTAGCATCCGCGTGGCCGGTCTGGCCGCGATGACACTGACGGCGTTTGCCTGGGGGGCGCCGCTTCAGGCCCAGGATTCCGTATCGCTCAGCGTGCAGAGCGCCTGGCCGCTCACGCTGCCCGCCAGCGGGCGCGACGCCCAGCATTTCGCCGATGCCATCAACGCGGCGTCCGGCGGCCAGGTCGAGATCGATCTCTACGGCGCCGGCAAGCTGGTCCCCTCGCTGGAGATCTTCGACGCCGTGCAGCGCGGCACCCTGGACGCCGGCTACACCAGCCCGCTCTACGTGGCCGGCAAATTCCCGGCGCTGCAGCTCTTCGGCGGCGTGCCGTTCGGCCCGGACGCCATTGAGTATCTCGGCTGGATCTACAACGGCGGCGGCCTCGACATCTGGCGCGAGATCTACGCCGAGCAGGGCGTGATGACAGTTCCCTGCGGCCTGATGGAGCCGGAAGCGGGCGGCTGGTACAAGGAGCCGATCGAGACCGAGGCCGATCTCGACGGCCTGAAGCTCCGCTTCGCGGGTCTCGCCGGCGAGGTCATGAAGAAGATGGGCGCGTCCGTCGTGCTGCTCGCCGGTGGTGATATCTTCCCGAACCTGGAGCGCGGCGTGATCGACGGCACCGAGTTCTCCATGCCGGCCATCGACGCCATCATCGGCTTCGACAGCGTCGCCAAGAACTACTATCTGCCAGGCTGGCACCAGCCGGCGGCCATCAACGAGCTGATCATCAACAAGACGAAATGGGACGCCATGAGCGACTCCCAGCGCATGCTGATCGAGCTCACCTGCCGCGAGACCATGCTCTGGGGCGTCACCTCCACGCTTGCGGAGAACGCCGAGGCCGTGCAGGCCTTCAAGGAGAATGGCGTGGAGATCCGCGAGTTCTCGCCGGAGCTGATTGAGGCCTTCCGCGTGAAGACCGCCGAAGTGATGGCTGAGCAGTCCGACAAGGACGAGAACTTCAAGCGTGTCTGGGACTCGCTGCAGGCCTATCGTGACAACGCGGCCGACTGGGCCAGCGTCCGCAACGACTGACGCAACCGGGAACGACCGCCCGCACGATGAACACGACGCTCCACGGCATCGCAACGGCCATAGACCGGATCTCCGGTGCCGTGGGGCACGCCGCTTCGCTTCTCCTGCCGGTCCTGATGCTGGTGATCATCGCCAATGTCGCCCTGCGCTACGGCTTCGGGCTGGGGCTGGTGGAGATGGAGGAGCTGCAGTGGCACATCAACGCGGTGGTGATCCTCGGCTGCCTCGCCTTCGCCTATCGTGACGACGCGCACGTGCGGGTGGATGTCCTGCACGCGCGCTACTCTCCCCGCCGCAAGGCACTGGTGGAGCTCTTCGGCGGCGTCCTGCTGCTGATGCCCTTCGTGGTCGGCATCTGCTGGTTCGCCTGGGGCACCTTCACCTACTCCCTGTCCATCGGTGAGGGCTCGCCCATGCCCAGTGGCCTGCCCGCCCGCTACGTGATCAAGTTCCTGATGTTCGCCGGCTTCTTCCTGCTCGGACTGCAGGGCATCGCCCAGATCTGTCGCTCCATCCTCACGCTGCGCGGCGCGGCGGTGGCGACCGGCGAGCGGGGGCCCCGGTGACGCAGGAAGTCGTCTTCGTCGCGCTGATGTTCGCCGTCTTCGCCGGCGGGCTGTTCGCCGGTTTCCCGGTTGCCTTCGTGCTGGGCGGCACCGGTATTCTTTTCGCCGTCCTCGGCGACCTTCTGCCCATGGTCGGCATCAAGGTCATGGCCGGCACCAATTTCATCGGCTTCTCCTCCGACCGCATCTTCGGCTCTCTCTCCAACTACAGCCTCGTGCCGATCGCCATGTTCGTGTTCATGGGGCTGATGCTGGAGCGCTCCGGCGTCGCCGGCCGGCTGCTTGCCGCCATGTCGCGGGTGATGCGTTCCGTGCCCGGCGGCCTCGGCCTGTCGGTGGTGCTCATCGGGCTGGTGCTGGCCGCCTCCACGGGCATCATCGGTGCCTCTGTGGTGCTCCTGGCGACGGTGGCGCTGCCGGCGCTGCGCAAGGCCGGCTACGACATCCCGCTCAGTCTCGGTACGGTGGCCGCGTCCGGCTGCCTCGGCATCCTGATCCCGCCCTCGATCATGCTGATCGTGATGGGCGACCAGCTCCGTCTCTCGGTCGGCGACCTGTTCATGGCGGCGGTGGTGCCGGGCGTGATCCTGTCGGTGCTCTATTCGCTCTACATCGTCATCCTGTGCGCGCTTCGCCCGGACATGGCGCCGAAGCTGCCGCCAGAGCCGGACAGGAACGGGGAGGGGAGTGCCATCCTCGAACTCGTCCGCGCGCTGGTGCCGCCGATGGCCCTGATGGCGGCGGTGCTCGGCTCCATCTTCCTCGGCATTGCCTCGCCGACGGAAGCCTCCGGTGTCGGCGCGCTCGGTGCGACGTTGCTCGCCGCGGCCGACCGTCGGCTCACCTGGGAGACGCTCAAGGACGTCTGCCATGGAACCGGCAAGACGACCGCCTTCCTGTTCGCGCTGATCTTCGGTGCCAGCTGCTTCTCCGTCGTGCTGCGCGGCTATGGCGGCGACGAGGTGATCGAGGGCGCCATCACCGGCCTGCCGTTCCCGCCGGAAGCGGTGCTCGGCATGGTGCTCCTGGTGGTCTTCCTGCTCGGCTTCGTGCTCGACTGGATGGAGATCGTGCTGATCATCGCGCCGCTGACGGTGCCGGTGGTGGTCGGGCTCGGCTTCGATCCGCTGTGGGTGGCGATCTTGATCGCGATCTGCCTGCAGACCTCGTTCCTGACGCCGCCGGTGGGCATGGCGCTTTTCTACGTGAAGAGCGCGGCGCCGCCCGACGTGAAGACGGTGCAGATCTACCGGGGCATCGTGCCGTTCGTGATCCTGCAGCTCGTTGGCCTGATCGCGGTCTGGCTGATCCCGGACCTCGCCCTGCACCTGCCGCGCATCGCCTATTAGGCTGGTGCGCCGCCGGCGGACTTGCGGAGACCACCTTCCGACGTCTGGGTGAGATACTCCCAGTAGGATCCCTCTTTGCGGGCGATATGGCTGCCGAGCAGCCTGAGCGTGGCGCCCAGATCTCCGGCCGCCACCAAGTCGGCGATCCGCCCGTGCTCCTCGTAGGACTTCTTCATGTGATGCGGGTCGGTGCCGAGCCGCGTGCGCAGCGCAGCGACCTTGCCTTCGATCAGCCCGTAGCTCTGCATGATGTAGGGGTTGCCGCTGTTGGCGCACAGCGCATGGTGGAACGCCCCGTCGAGGTCGAGATAGTCGCGGACATCCTGCCGTGACCAGGCCGTCTGCATGGCCTGCATGAGGCGGGAGAGCGCATTGCCGAGGACATCGCGGGCCTCGTGCTCGAACACCCGCTGCAGCGCGGCCGATTCGAGAATGAGGCGCATGTCGCAGATGTGCTCCAGTTCGCCCGGCTGGAGAGTGAAGACGTAGGTTCCCGCCTGGGGCCGGATCTCGACCAGTCCCTCGCGCTTCAGCTGGAGGAGGGCCTCCCGCACCGGTGACTTGCTGGTGCCGAACGAGGCGGCGACCCGGGCTTCAGAGATCTTTTCGCCCAGCTCCCAGTCGCCCTGAACGATCGCGGTACGCATCCGCGCCAGGACTTCGTCGACGAGAAGGGGACTGCGCTTGATCGGTTCCATGCTCGTCCTGCCTTGCGGGCCTTCCTGGATGGGGCTGATGAGGCCTGCCGCCGCGCCCGACCGCGGAGACTTCGATTTTGCCATGGATCCCTTCATGCGCCTTGACGCTCCAAACCGCAAACTGATATCTTAGATCTAATAATGCCATAATATCACGGGAGGAGCCATGGCGGGGGTCAACGCCTTCGATCACTGGTTCACGGCAGCGAACAAAGTCATTCTCGCCTTCCTGATGTCGGCGATGACGGTACTCGTCTTCGGCAACGTCGTGGGGCGGTACGTCTTCGGCGTCTCGTTCGGCTGGGCCGAGGAGCTGTCGCGCTTTGCAATGATCTGGGCCGCCTTCCTCGGCGTGGGCCTGGCGCTGCGCTACGGACAGCTTGCTGCCGTGGAGATGGTACAGTTCATGCTCCCGGAGACCGGCGCCCGCGCCATGCGGCTCGGCGTCGTCCTGGTGATCGTTGCCTTCCTCCTTGCGCTGGTCGTTCTCGGCCTGCAGTTCTCCGTCTTCTCCTGGAAACTGCGCACCCCGGTGTTGCAGATCCCGAGGGGCCTTCCCTACCTCGCCGTCCCGCTCGGCGCCTTTTTCGCGCTCATCCACCTGGCGCTGTCGCTGCGCAGTTTCCTCTCCGGCAACATGCTGGCGCTCGAGGATTTCGAGGCCGACGAGCCGACCGAGCGACAGGGGAGTGATCCGTCGGCTTCCGCGCCGTCCCCCGGCCGACCCTCGGCGGGCGACGCATGAGCGGGCTCCTGATCGGCGTCTTCGTCGGCGCGCTGCTTCTCGGCGTTCCCATCGCGTTCGTGATGGGCGTGGCCAGCCTCGTGGTGCTCTTGGTGCAGGGAACGTTTCCGCTGCTCGTCGTGCCACAGCGCATGTTCAACGGGCTCGACTCGTTCCCGCTGATGGCGGTGCCCTTCTTCATTCTTGCCGCCGACCTGATGACGGCGGGGCGCATCACGGCCGCGCTTCTGACCTTCTCGCGCGCCCTGGTCGGCCACATCCGGGGCGGCATGGGTCACGTCAACGTGCTGGTCTCGGTGTTTTTCGCCGGCATCAGCGGATCCGCGCTCGCCGATGCCGCAGGGCCGAGCGCCATCGCCATGCGCATGATGACCAAGGCCGGTTACCCCGCGTCCTACTCGGCGGCCCTGAGTGCCGCGACGGCGACGATTGGGCCGATCATCCCGCCGAGCATCATCATGGTGATCTACGGCATTTCCGAATCGCGCGTGTCGATCGCCCAGATGTTCCTGGCCGGCATCGTTCCCGGCTGCCTGATGGGCCTGGCGCTCGCGGCCGCGAACTTCGTCATCAGCCGTCGCAACAACTATGGCGGCGATCAGACCTTCGCGGGCACGGCAACCGTCGTGCGCACGGCGCTGAGGGCTCTGCCGGCATTGCTGGTGCCGTTGATCATCCTCGGCGGCATCCTGGGCGGAGTGTTCACTCCCACCGAGGCTGCCGCCGTCGCGGTGGTGTACTCGCTGATCGTGGGCTTCCTGCAGGGCACGCTCACCGTCCGGCTGCTGCCCCAGATCCTGGTCCGCTCGGCGCTTCTGACCTCCGCCGTGCTGATGATCGTGGCCACCGCGTCGATCTTCGCCTGGCTCCTGACCGTGTTTCAGCTGCCGCAGCAGTTCGGCGCGGCCATCGCGGCCCTCGACGTCGGCACGATCGGCACGCTCCTGCTGCTCGCGCTTCTGATCTTCCTCTGCGGTTTGTTCATCGACACCATCCCGGCGGTGATCGTGCTGACGCCAATCCTGGCGCCCATCGCCTTCAAGGCCGGTGTCGATCCGCTCCACTTCGCCATGGTGCTGATCCTCAACCTCACGATCGGGATGGTGACGCCGCCCGTCGGACCCGTCCTGTTCGTCATCAGCACCGTTGGCCGCATCCGCATCGAGGTCGTGACGCGCGCCATCCTGCCGCTGCTCGCGGTCCAGATTCTGGTGCTGATGGCCATCATTCTCATTCCACCAATCACCCTCTCCATTCCCCGGTTGTTCGGCTACGGGGGCTGACAGATGGCGAGGGTAACCAACCGAAAAATAGCCGGACGCTAGGAGGAACGACCTATGTTTTCCAGGGGACTGAAAACCGCCGCGCTCGTCGGCGCCGCCGCCTTCCTTGCCGGGGCCGCAAACGCGGAGACCATCCGCTACGCCCACTTCCAGCCGGCCTCGCTCGACCAGCCGAAGCACGCGGCCGCGCTGGCCTTCAAGTCGCACGTGGAAGCGGCGACCAACGGTGAAGTCACCGTCGAGATCTACCCGGCCAGCCAGCTCGGCGGTGGCCAGGAGGTCATGGAGGGGCTGCAGCTCGGCTCCATCCAGCTCGGCGTGGTCCACGACGGGCCGATCGGCTCCACCTTCCCGCCCTTCCAAGTGTTCCAGATCCCGTACGTCTTCGGCAACCAGAACGTCGCCTGGGACGTGCTGGACGGCGAGTTCGGCGACGAGGTGGCGGACGCCATGCTCGAAGAGACCGGCATCCGCCTGATGGGCTACGCCGACAACGGCATCCGCCATTTCACCAACAACGAGCGGCCGATCGAGACGCCGGCCGACATGGAAGGCCTCAAGATCCGCGTCCAGCCGAGCCCGGTGTTCCAGCGTCTCGTTGAGAGCCTGGGCGCCAGCGCCACGGTCGTGGCATGGCCGGAGCTTCCGAGTGCGCTCGCCCAGGGCGTGGTCGACGGGCAGGAGAATGGCGTCACCAACATCCTCGCGGCCGATCTCTACGAGAACCAGGACTACGTCTCGCTCGACGGCCACGTGTACAGCCTGCACGCCTACATGATGAACAACGACTTCTTCGAGGGCCTCGATCCGAAGGAGCAGCAGGCCGTTCTCGAAGGCATCGAGATCGCCAAGTGGATCCATCGCGGCATGACGGCGGCCCAGGACGCCAATGCCCAGACGATCCTCTCCGACGTCGGGATGCAGGTGACGCCGCTGAGCCCCGATCAGGTGGCCGCCTTCCGTGAGAAGGCGCAGGGTCCGGTGGCCGAGTGGGTCGCTGGCGAAGTCGGCCAGGAGTGGGTCGATGGCCTGTTCTCCGCGGTCGAAGCGGCCGCGCCCGCCGGCAACCAGTAGGGAGCGACTGATGTCCGAGCACGGAGCCACGGTCGTCGTCGTCGACGGCGGCTACGACCACTACGATCTGGAACGCGCCATCCTGGCACCCCTCGGTGCCGAGCTGGTGGTGGCTCCGTGCGAGGGCGACGCCGAGCGCGTCGTCGAGGTGGCGCACGGGGCGGATGCGGTGCTCGTCCGCGAGACGCCGCTTCCCGCCTCGACGCTACAGCGGTTGCCGCGCTGCAAGGTTATCGTGCGCTACGGCGTCGGCACCGACAACATCGACCTGGCCTACGCCGCCGCCAACGGCATCAAGGTCGCCAATGTCCCCGACTACGGCGTGGAGGAGGTCTCCGAGCATGCCGTGGCCCTGCTTCTGGCGGTCAAGCGCCGGCTCTTCGAGCGCGATGCTGTCGTGCGCGCCGGCCGCTGGGGCGACGTGGCCGCAAAGCCCATTCAACGCACACGCGGCACGGTTCTCGGCCTGATCGGCGCAGGCCGCATCGGCCAGTGCTTCATCGACAAGGCCCGGCCGCTTGGTTTCGAGCGCGTGCTCGTCCATTCGCGCGACAGCGTGCCCGCCGGTACCGAGGCCGCCGATATCGACCGCATCTGCGCCGAGGCCGACGTGATCTCGCTGCACGTGCCGCTGACGGAGGCCACCCGCAACATCGTTGATTCACGCCGGCTCGCCCTGATGAAGCCGACCGCGATCCTCATCAACACCGCGCGGGGAGGGCTCGTCGACGAGGCGGCCCTTGCCGAGGCGCTGCATAACGGCCGCCTGTTCGGCGCCGGCCTCGACGTCTTCGCCGAAGAACCGCTGCCGGCGGACAACCCGCTGCGGCAAGCGCCGAACTGTGTCCTGAGCGATCACGCGGCCTGGTTCTCCGAGGAGGCCGTTCAGGACCTCCAAAGGAAAGCCGCGGAAGAGGTGAAGCGCGGCCTCACCGGCGAGCCGCTCGTCAACCCCGTACTCCCGGCGGCCCGCTGACATGAGCGAAACCTTCGAACGCCTGAAACACACCGCCATTCCTGTCGTGCGCACCGGTATCGAGCGGTCGGCCCGCGTGCTTGTCGACTGGCTGCGCGAAGGCGGCATGAGCGTCTTCGAGATCACCACCAGCGTCCCCGGTCACGACGCGATCGTCCGCGACCTGGCCGGTGATCCGGACGCGCTCGTCGGCATGGGCACGGTGCTCGACGCCGATGGTGCCCGCCGTGCCATCGACGCGGGTGCCGATTTCCTGGTGTCGCCCTGCGTGGTGCCCGAGGTGATCGAGACCGCCGTTGCGGCGGGCTGCCCGGTGATCGCAGGCGCCGCGACCCCCACGGAGGTTCTTGCCGCACACCGGACCGGCGCCACCGCGGTGAAGATCTTTCCGATCCGTCAGCTGGGCGGCCACGCCTACCTCAAGGCCGTCCGCAGCGTACTGCCCTTCGTCGGTCTGGTTCCCACCGGCGGCATCGAGATCGACGAGGTCGACGCGTACTTCCAGGCCGGCGCGCTCGCCGTCGGTCTGGGCAGCCAGCTTGCGAGGGATGCCGAGATCGAAGCGGGTGACAAGGCCCCGATCGTCGAGCGGGCATCTCGGCTGGCGGCCCGTTCCTGACGCTTTTTCTGTAACGAGGAGACTACCAATGACTCTCGAAGAGCTGGTCGCCGGTTTCAACCAGACCGCCATCGCGTCCTGCGCCGACGCCTGCGACAAGATCGTCGGCCGTCGCTGCTACATGGACCACCAGATCGCCCCGCGCATCAACGAGAACAAGATCGTTGGTCCCGCCGTCACGGTGCTCGAGGTGCCCACGGACGAGGTGCTACCGCCGCAGCATGCCCTGGACCTGATCGACGAGGCGGACGCCGGCAGCGTCATCTGCATTTCCATCGGAGCCGATGCCGACGTCGCCGTCTGGGGTGGCTTGATGACCGCAGGCGCGGTCGCCAACGCGCATGCGGCGGCCGTCCTCGACGGCGCAGTCCGCGACATCGTGGAGATCCGACGCGATTACGACTTCCCGGTCTATGCCCGCTCGTCGTCGCCCGGAACGACGCTCGGCCGCGCCATGACCATCGCGTCACAGATCCCGGTGGAGATCGGCGGCGTGCTGGTCCATCCCGGGGACATCATCGTCGGGGACGTCGATGGCGTCGTCGTGGTTCCCCGCGAGCACGCCGAGGCGGTACTGGAAATGGCCCACGAGATCGACGCCCGCGAGGCGGAACAGGCCAAACTGATCATGGCCGAGAAGTCGCTTCGCAAGGGTCTGGCGAAATACGGCCGCATCTGAGCCATCGGAGGACACGATGCCCGAACTCGTCTGTCTCGGTGAACCGCTCCTGGAGTTTTCCTCCCAGGAGCGGGACGGCAAGACCTTCTATCTGCAGGGCTATGGCGGTGACACGTCCAACTGCGCCATCGCGGCAGCCCGCCAGGGTGCGAGCGTCGGCTATGTCACGGCCGTGGGCGACGACGCGTTCGGGCGCGAGTTCCTTCGCCTGTGGCGCAATGAAGGCGTCGACGCGAGCGCCGTGACCGTCGATCCCGTGGCGCCCACCGGGATCTATTTCATCACCTATGCCAACGGCGAGCACGAGTTCAGCTACCGCCGGGCCGGGTCCGCCGCGAGCCTGATGGCGCCCCGCACTCTACCGCTGGACGCCATCCGCCAGGCGAAGATCCTGCACGTCTCCGGCATCAGCCAGGCGATCAGCGACAGCGCCTGCGACGCCGTCTTCTCGGCGATCGGGGCCGCCCGCGAGGCGGGTGTCCGGATCAGCTACGACACCAATCTGCGCCTGAAGCTCTGGCCCATCGAACGGGCGCGTGCCGTCACGCATGCCGCCATGGCAATGGCGGACATCGCGCTTCCCGGCCTTGATGACGCGCGCCAGCTCACCGGGCTCGAGGATCCCGATGCCATCGTGGACTTCTACCTGGCGCTCGGACCGACGACCGTGGTTCTCACCATGGGGGCGGACGGGACCCTGGTCGCCACCGCCGACCGCCGCGAGCGCGTTGCCTCCCTGAAGGTCAGCGCCGTCGATGCCACCGCCGCGGGCGACATGTTCGACGGGGCGTTCCTCGCCCGCCTGCTTGCCGGCGACGACGTGGTCGCAGCGGCGACCTACGCCAATGCCGCAGCCGCCTTGTCCACCCTCGGTCATGGCGCCGTGGCGCCGATGCCGAAGGCCGAGGCCGTGCGCAGGGCGCTGGCTGAGGGCATCGCGTGAGACCGGAACGGGAGACTGTCCGATGAGCGCGGCGCCGGTCGCCCTCGTCACGGGAGGCACGGGGGCCATTGGCCGCGCGATCGCAGTCGCGCTGCGCGACGCGGGTTACCGCGTCGTGGTGGCTGCGCTCGACGGAACCGGTGCGGGCCTGCCGGAGGGTGTCGAGGGGCGCGATCTCGACGTGACCGACGACGGGAGCGTTGCGGCGGTGCTCAAGGGGCTCGGCCCGCTGTCGGTCCTGGTCAACGCGGCCGGGATCACCGCCCGCGAGGGGCGCGAGTTCGAGCCCGACGTGTTCTGCCGCATCGTCGACGTCAACCTGAACGGCGCCATGCGCATGAGCATGGCGGCCAGGCCGCAGCTCCAGGAGGCGGAGGCGTCGAGTGTCGTCAACGTCTGTTCGATGCTGAGCTTCTTCGGCAGCCCCACCGTTCCGGCCTACGCGGCGAGCAAGGGCGGGCTGCTGCTCCTGACGAAATCGCTGGCCGGGGCGTGGGCGGAGGAAGGCATCCGCGTCAACGCCGTCGCGCCGGGCTATATCGAAACCGAGCTGACCGAGGCGCTGCATACCCACGACGGGCACCGTGCCCGCATCGAGGCGCGCACGCCGATGCGCCGCTGGGGACGGCCGGAGGACGTGACGGGCGCCGTGGTCTTCCTGTGCTCGTCGCAGGCAGCGTTCGTTACGGGTGCCGTGATTGCCGCGGACGGCGGCTACTCGGCCATCTGACATCAGTCTTTATCGGAGCCATCGGATATGAGCATGTCTTCTTCTGTCCATCCCCTGGCGCCGCCGGAACTGGTTGTCACGGGCGAACCGGAGGACGAGCGCGTCTGGGTGCCGCAAGAGGAGAACGTCTGGTTCCGGCCGCTGCTTCTCAACACGGTGCAGGGCCAGTGGTGCAATCTCCTGCGGGTCCGCAAGTCCGGTGTCCTCAGTCGCCACATCCATCCGGCCCCCGTCCACGGCTACGTGGTCAGGGGCAGCTGGCGTTACTTGGAGCACGACTGGATCGCCAACGCCGGCGACTACGTGTTCGAGCCGCCCGGCGAGACTCACACCCTCGTCGTCGAGGGTGAGGAAGAGATGATCACCTTCTTCAACATCTCCGGCGCGATGCTCTATGTCGACGAGGCCGGCGCGATCGTTGGCCACGACGACGTGTTCACCAAGCTCGACATGTGCCGGGCCCACTATGAACGCTGCGGCCTGGGCGCCGAATACGTCGAGCAGTTCGTGCGATAGCCCGATAGGCCTGCCCGAACTCGACCCGGATCCGCCCGTTTCCGCTCCACTAAAGGCCGAGATAGGCGGCGCGGACCTGGTCGTTGGAGAGAAGCTCCCGACCGGATGATGACAACGATGAAGGCCAGCCGCGTGAACTCCGGCGCCAGAAACGGATGGGTGTCGAACATCGGTGGTGATCAGCCGCAGGAAGACGAACAGGAGCGCCATCAGGGCCGCCAGCCGGTCGGCCGCTTGCTTCAGGCCGCAACAGAACGGCCGGCCGGCGTGCCGCTCAGCCGGCAATGAACGCCAGGATATCCGCGTTCAAGACATCGGCGTTCACCGTCAGCATCCCGTGCGAGAACCCGGGATAGGTTTTCAGCGTGCCGTTCGGCAGCAGCTTGACCGCCTTCAGCGCGGAGGCGTCGATCGGCACGACCTGATCGTCCTCGCCGTGCAGCACCAGCGTCGGCACGGTGATTGCCTTGAGGTCCTCGGTCTGGTCGGTCTCGGAGAAGGCCTTGATGCCGTGATAGTGCGCCTTAGCGCTGCCCATCATGCCCTGCCGCCACCAGTTCTGGATAACGCCTTCGTGGACATCCGCGCCCTCGCGGTTGAACCCGTAGAAGGGACCCGACGGGACGTCGCGGAAAAACTGCGCACGGTTGCCGGCAAGCGCCGTGCGAAAGCCGTCGAACACCTCCATCGGCGTGCCCTCAGGATTGTCGGCGGTCTTCAGCATCAGCGGCGGAATGGCGGCCACGAGGACGGCCTTCGCCACCCTGCCGGCAGGTTCGCCGTGCCGCGCAACGTAGCGCGCGACTTCGCCACCGCCGGTGGAATGGCCGATGTGAACCGCGTTGCGCAGATCCAGCGCCTCGGCGACGGCGAAGGCGTCGGCCGCGTAGTGATCGATGTCGTGGCCTTCATCGACCTGCTCGGAGCGTCCGTGCCCGCGTCGGTCGTGGGCGATGACGCGGTAGCCCTTCGAAAGGAAGAATAGCATCTGCGCGTCCCAGTCGTCGGAGCTGAGCGGCCAGCCGTGATGGAAGACGATGGGCTGGGCGTCCCGGGGGCCCCAGTCCTTGTAGAAGATCTGCACGTCGTCATCTGTCGTGACAAAGCCCATGGTGTGTTCTCCTTCAGGAACAGGGTGGGCGATTGGCCCCGCAGCATGCGGGGTGCTCGATGGAAAGGCCAAGCTGGCGGCGATCGCAGAGGCCGAGATCAGCGCATCGCGGCGGCTGAGCAGGAGGCCTGTGGCAGAGATGCGAGACATTGAGGAGCTCCGTGAGCGGTTCCAAAAGGCTGCGCGACAGACACACGACAGGCACTCGGTGGCCGCCTTGTCTGTGGACTTAGGTGCCAGCTCGCTGCGGGATCCGGTAGTGCCGCGCGGGTGCCATCTGTGTCGCGAAGTGCGGAACGCCCTACAGGGGGGGCAGAGCCGCCGGGGCAGAGTTTGACGGGGCGCCGACAGTCAATCCGGCTCTGCTACCCGTCCCGTGCGGGAGCTGTGCCGAGAGGCTCCGGCACTGGCTGAGTGTGCATCCACGCCCGGCCGGACATGAGATCGCCCTGCACCTGCTCAGACAGACGCAGGGTATCGCGCCGGCGGACGTCTTCCGCCGTCTCCTCGACATCGACCTCGGCGAACCCCAACGCCCGCAGGCCTGCGGCTCCCATCAGGTAGGCGGACTCGACCGTTTCGCGGATCTCATAGTCGACACCTGCCCGGATCAGGTCGACGGCGTGGCCCCGATCATAGCTTCGCACCAGGAGCCTCGCCTGCGGGAATTCGTGCTGCGCCAGTTCCACGATCCGGGTCGCAGCCTTCTGGTCGTCGATGCAGATCATGATCGCATCGGCTTCCCCCGCGCCGGACTGGCGCAAGACGTCCAGCCGGACGCCGTCGCCGTAAAAAACCTTGAATCCCCACCGGCCTGCGTCGCGGATCCGGTTCGGATCGTTGTCGATGACGGACAGGTCGATGCCCCTGGAAAGCAGGAGCTGGGCGGCAATCTGGCCGAAGCGTCCGAAACCGATGAGAAGAATGCGTCCCTTCAGGTCGCGGGCGGCCTCGACGCCGTCCATTGACTCTTCGGCGCGCAGGATCCGGTCTGTGACGATCATGAGCACCGGTGTCAGGGTCATGGACAGGATCACGACGGTGGCGAACAGAGCGTTTTCGCGCGCGTCGATCACGCCTCCCGACATTGCCGCCGTGTACAGCACGAAGGCGAATTCACCGCCCTGCAGAAACATCGAGGTCCGGTGCAGCGCTTGATGATTGGAACTGTGGAACAGGCGTGCGACCGCATAGACCACGGTGCCCTTCGCAACGATGAAAGCCGCGAGCATGGACAGCAGAAGCCGCCATTCGGCCGCCACCGTGGACAGGTCGAGCGACATGCCCACGGCCAGGAAGAAGAGCCCCATGAGCAAGCCGCGAAACGGCTCGATATCGCTCTCGATCTGATGCCTGTAGCTCGAACTCGACAGCATCACGCCGGCAAGGAAGGCACCCATCGCCATCGAAAGTCCGACAGCATCCATGAGCAGTGCGGCACCGAGAACGACGAGGAGGGCGCCGGCGGTCAACACTTCCCGGGTTCGCGCCTGTGCGAGCAGTGCGAAGAAGGGATTCAAGCCCCAGCGCGCCACGCCGAGCAGCGCTGCCAGCGCAGCAGCAGCCACCAGGATTTCCGTCCACCCGGCCTGTTCGTGAGCGAGGGGCGACAGAAGCACGACCACAGCCAGAAGCGGCACGATCATCAGATCCTCGAAGAGGAGAATCGCGACCGACTTCTGGCCTTCAACGCTTGCGACCTCACCCCGGTCCTGGAGCACCGACATGATGACGGCCGTTGAGGAAAGCACGAAGCCGGCTCCTGCCACGAACGCGACCTCGCGCGGAAAGCCGAAAACCAGGGCACCTGCCAGGGCGAGGGCGGCGGTGGCGGCGGCCACCTGGACTAGGCCCAGTCCGAAGATCTGGCCGCGCATCGACCAGAGTTTCTGGGGACGTAGCTCCAGCCCGATCACGAACAGGAACATCACCACGCCAAGTTCGGCGAAATGCAGAATGGACTGGGCATCGCCGAACAGTCCGAGCACCGATGGGCCCACGAGGATACCGGCCGCGAAATAGCCCAGGACCGAACCCAGGCCGAGCCTGCGAAACAACGGGACGGCGACAATCGCCGCCCCCATGAGAACCACTGCAGGGCCTATCGTGTGCCCCAAGCCACCGTCGGCCATGGTGTTGTCTTCCTATTCGAAGTGGTTCGGCGAGCCTGTGCCGGTCGGCGTCATGGGGCGAAATATTCGCTCAGCGCCGCCCCCATCATCGCCGCGCCGAACACTATGAAGATGACGCCCGTCAGCGCCCGTCCACGCCTTGCGTTCTTTCGGTTGCGCAACAGCCGGCCGACATGACGCGCTCCGAGCGCATAGCCGCCGAGCACCAGGAATTTCACCGCGACGAAGGTCAGGACGAGTAGCGCAAGGACAGAGGCGTCACTGTCCGCGGGGATGAACTGGGGAAACAGGGCGGCAAAGAAGAGAACGGCTTTCGGGTTGCTGATGCCCACTGCGAACGAGTGCAGCCAAAGCCCCAATCCACTCCGCCCATGGTGTTTAGAGGCGGCGTGCCCCTTCGCTTCGGGCGGGATGGTTCGCAGATGGTCCCACCCGAGCCAGATGACGTAGGCGGCCCCTGCGAGGCGCAGGACGAGGAAGGTCGCCGGACGTGCGGCAAGCAGAGCGCTGAGCCCTGCCGCCGAAAGTGTTGCCAGCAGCGCAATCGCGACGAGATCGCCGCTCAACGCGCTGAGCGCACGGCGGCGCCCGACCGCCACGGCGTTGTTGACGAGAAACAGGGTGGAAGGACCCGGTGTCGCCGCCTGGGCCGCGCTGACGAGGACGAAGGTCAGGTAGGCTGAATGGTCCATGGGGGAACGCCCGTGAAGGAATGACGCGGCTCGACCGGCGACCGGAGCCCCCATCGGTCTGACCGCGTCACTCCGCCTGGATCAGCCCGCCGCGCCGGGTGCCGGCGTGTTGAGAAGCTGCTGCTCCCAGAGGTACGCGACGCCGCTGCCGGCAGCGTGCTGCAGCAGGATGTCCGTCAATTCGCCGGCGTGCTCGGTGCGGGCCCAGTCGCGCTGCCATTCGGAGGCCACGGCCAGCCAGGTCATCATGTTGGCGCCGGCGCCGATCATGCGCTGTATCGCGACCTCGTGGGCCTCGATGGACGTGCCGCCGGAGGCATCGGTCACGACCGTCACGTCCCAGCCCTCTCCAAGCGCCTGGATCGCCGGCATGGCGACGCAGATCTCGGTCCAGAGGCCGGCGAATATCAGCTGCGTGCGGCCGGTGGCCTTGACCGCATCGACGACCTTCTCGTCTTCCCAGGTATTGATGAACGTCCGGTCGATCACCTCCTGGTCCGGAAACACGTCGGTGATCTGCGGAAAGATGCGTCCTCCCCGCTCGGCGACCACGCTGCTCAAGATGGTCGGAACACCGAAGACTTTGGCGACCTTCGCCAGAGCGGTCGCGTTGTTGACCGCTAGATGAGGGTCGTGGCTATTCAGGTTGGCGAGCTGGTATGGTTGGTGATCGATCAGGACGAGGACGGAATCCTCGGGACGAAGAAGCGAAGCGAGGCCGTTGCGAGAGGTCATTTCTGCACACTTCCTGCCACTTCGGGTGGCGCTGGGATTTCGGTGAAGAGGGTGTTGGCGTCGTTGCCTCGTCGCTTTCTGCCGTTCCGCTGACCAGCGCGATAGTGCCGGCGCCCAGCACGCGCTGTCGCCAAATGAGGAACGCCGATTTGGATATCGAGGATCTTGAGACGTTCGTTGTCGTTGCCGATGCCGGCGGTGTTTCGGCGGCCGCGCGCCGCCTCGGGATCTCCAAGTCGATCGTCAGCCGCCGACTCTTCCGGCTCGAGGCCGAACTGGGCGTCCAGCTCCTGGCCCGGACCACGAGGGGGGCGGCTCTCACGGAGGCGGGCGTCACGTTTCGCGAGCATGCAGCGCGGGTTGGCGCAGAAATCGACACGGCGAAGGAAACCATCCACCCGGCGGGAAACCTCCGCGGCCGTCTGCGCGTCGCCATGCCGCTGTCCATCGGGCCGACGCACTTCGCGCCGGTGCTCGCGTCCATGGCACACCGCCACCCCGAGCTCCAGATCCACAGCTCCTACAGCGATCGCTTCGTCGATCTGATCGCCGAAGGCTTCGATTGCGGGATCCGCGTCGGCCTCATGCCGGATTCCAATCTGATCGCCAGACGTGTCGGACCGAGCTGTGGACAGCTCGTCGCTAGCCCCGACTACATCAAAGCCCATGGCCAGCCGGAGACGCCGGACGAGGTCGTCGCGCACGAAGCCCTCATGCAGGGCACCGAAACCTGGCAGTTCATGGACGGTAACAGCGTGGTCAGGGTCCAGCCCCAGGGCCGCTTCAAGGCCGACAACGGCATCGCGCTGACGGCGGCCGCGGTTGCCGGGCTCGGCATCGGCTGGCTTCCCGACTGCCTCACCTACGACCATCTGATGTCCGGTGCCCTCGTTCCGATCATGACGCGCTACCCGCCGCCAGCGGCAGGCGTCTACGTCGTCCGCCCGCCGGGCCAATATCCTTCGCGGAAGGTTCGGGTCCTGACCGAGATGATGATCCAGCATTTCGAGCGGAACCCGGAGGTCTGGGGCGCGAGCCGCTGAATTCGCACCGCACCTGCGGCCGAATGGGAACGGTGAGGTGCGATCGGTCGGACCGGGACTGCGAACGCGCGGGGAGCGCGTTCCCCGCCACGCGACACGGCTGATCGCCGAGCGCGGCTAGTGGCATGCGTGCCGAGGCGCCAGTTTGAAACCGCTGCCCGGCATCGCACTGCGCGCCGGCGACGGCGGGGCCAGACCAAAGCCGAGGAAAAGCGACCGATCATGAGTTGGAATCCAGCAATCGAACCGGGCTGCCCTGACGCGGTGGGCGTCGACGCGATTGAAACCCTGATCGTTCCCCGGACCCGGGATCTTGGCGATTTCGAGGTCCGGCGGGCCCTGCCGGCACCGAAGCGACAGATGGTGGGGCCGTTCATCTTTTTCGACCAGGCAGGGCCGGCCGAGATGCTGACCGGGC
Source organism: Amorphus coralli DSM 19760 (assembly GCF_000374525.1). GTDB lineage: Bacteria > Pseudomonadota > Alphaproteobacteria > Rhizobiales > Amorphaceae > Amorphus > Amorphus coralli. Next base: position 28,137 of record NZ_KB894573.1, on the reverse strand, counting down.
GAGGCGTCGATGTCCGGCCTCATCCGCATATCGGCCTCGGCACCGTCACCTACCTCTATCGTGGCGACTTCCATCACCGCGACAGCACCGGAGCCGATCAGGTCATCACCCCCGGCGCGCTGAACTGGATGGTGGCCGGACGCGGCGTCACCCACTCGGAACGCACGTCGGCGGCCGCGCGAAGCGGGCCCAACAGCCTGTTCGGCATCCAGACCTGGCTCGCCCTGCCGGACAGCCACGAGGACACGGCGCCGTCGTTCGAGCATTACGGCAAGGAGACGCTGCCGGTGATCGAGGATCACGGCGTTTCGGTCCGGCTCATCCTCGGCAACGCCTACGGAAAGGTCGCTCCGGCGGCGATGTACTCCGAGACATTCTATGCCGACGTTCAGCTGGAGCCGGGGCGCCGCCTGCCCATGCCGGACGATCACGAAGACCGGGGCCTCTACATTGTCGAAGGCTCGATTTCGGTGGCCGGTCAGGACTTCGGCGCAGGCCGGATGATGGTGTTTCGTCCCGGCGACAAGATCACCATCGGCGCGGGCGACCGGGGCGCCCGGCTGATGATCCTCGGCGGCGCAACCTTTCCGGGGCCTCGTTACATCTGGTGGAACTTCGTCGCCTCGTCGCAGGAACGCATCGAGGCCGCGAAGGCAGAATGGCGGGCGCAGAACTGGGGGACGGGCCGTTTCGATCTCCCGGTCGATGACCGCGACGAGCATATCCCGCTGCCGGACTGATCGGGGGAGGGCCCCGAAGGCGCCCCCGTCCCCCGAGACGAGACAAGACGAAACCGACATGCGCCGGGTGCAGGCCGGCCGAAGGATGCCAAATGAGCAACAACTGGCCTCACCTTGACTATCTCGGCTGGCGGGACACGTGCTCCGCGCTGCATCTCTATCTGCAGATTGCCGGCAAGTATCGGCTGGCTCACACGCCGTGGCTCAACCATTCCTGGCACGCGACCTTCTATGTGACGCCGCGCGGGCTGATCTCTTCTCCGATCCCCGATGGTCCGGGTATCGAGATCCTGTTCGACGTCCATGATCACAGGGTCATTGGGACGAGCGGCGATGGCCGGCAGGCCGCCTTCGACCTCGGGGCGACGACGGTCGCGCAGTTTCACGCCGATTTCGTGCGCCTGGTTTCCGATCTCGGCGGCACGCCGACCTTCGACCGACGGCCGAACGAAGTCGCGGATCCCATCCCGTTCGACGAGGATCACCGCGACCGCCCCTATGACGGAGACGCGGTTCGGCGGTTCCATCAGGCGCTGATGGCGGTCGACCGCGTTTTCAAGACATTCCGGACCTCGTTTCTGGGCAAGTCGAGCCCGGCCCACCTGTTCTGGGGCAGCTTCGACATGGCGATTACCCGCTTTTCCGGGCGGCGCGCCCCGCTCCATCCCGCCGGCGTTCCGGCGTTGCCGGACGAGGTGGCGCAGGAGGCCTACGACCACGAAGTCTCCTCGGCCGGCTTCTGGCCGGGCGGCGGCGGCATCGACTATCCCGCCTTCTACGCCTACGCCTATCCGGCTCCGAACGGCTACCGCGCCGCCCCGGTCCGGCCCGATGCCGCGTTCTGGCACGAGGGACTGTCGGAGTTCGTCCTGCCCTACGAAGCCGTGCAGTCGGCTCCTGATCCGGATGCCGCGCTCCTGGCGTTTCTCTTCTCCACCTACGAGGCCGCCGCGGATCTGGGCGGGTGGGACCGTGACCTTCTGGAGTGTGCACCCGGGCAGCCGGGAAGTGTCCGCCCGCCAGCGGCCCGGCAGGCGTCGCTTTCACCGGCGGCGGCCGAAGGAACCGTCGAGCGTGAGGATGGCCCCGCGAAGGGACGCTACCGGATGCTGGTCGACGGACACGAGGCCGAGATGACCTACAGCCGGGTCGGCAAAGGCCTTCTGATCATCGACCACACCGACGTTCCGACGGCCTTGCGTGGCCGAAAGGTCGGCGAACAGATGGTCCGTCGGGCGGTCGAGGATGCCCGGAGCGAGGGGATCGGCATCATTCCGCTCTGTCCGTTCGCGAAGGCCCAGATCGACCGCCACCCCGAGTGGCAGGATGTGCTGCGTCGGAAATAGGTCTGCTGCAACGGTGCAAGATCATTTACAGGCAGCGTGTCAGCGACCGGCGACAAGATCTTCTTCTGGGACGATCCGCCAGAGCGCGGGCATCCGGGCGATGCCCACAACTGTCGCTGCTTTGCAGAGCCGATGCTCGTCGACGAGCCGGAGTGGCGTCCGACGATCGACGGCAGCTACGGCCGGGCGATCGACCGAGCGATCCTCGAAGGCGCGTTCGACGCGGCGGTGGATTTCGTTTCCGATTTCGTCTCGTCTGTGGACGATCTCTGGCGTTGCTGAACGCACTTGCCGAGCTCGCGGAGGTCGCCGGTGAGGCTGCGGAGCTTGCCGCTCTCGTCGTCAGGGACGCACTCGTCGGCCTCGATGAACGCGACATTGCCCGCCGCGACGCGCTGATCGGGGAGCGTCGTCGCCTTGAACTGGCGGTTCCTTTCGAATCGACTTCGGCGCAGATCGACGAAATCACCCGGGCCCGTGCCTATGCCGACGAACTCGGCATTGAGATGGAGGTGACCTTCGTTCGATGACAGATCGAAATCGATTCAATTCACCGCCGCCTGAACAGCGGAAAGAAGCCAGCGTCACTGCCTTCAAGAAATTTTATCGGATCCACTCCTGGGCGGTCTATCGAGCCTGTCTGCTCGACCCCGATGGAATAGATGCCGACCATGCGCCGGACCTGGACGACGCGGAACTCGGTGCTGCTGCACGCGAGGCGCTTCTGGCAAGCCGCTTCATCGGTCCAGACCACCCTGACTGGGATCGTGTCGACGCGTTTTCGAAGAGCTTGCCGGACCGCGAGCTTCTCGATCGGTTCATGACCCGCGCCGGAGTGAAGACCCACGGAGCGCTCTATAGCGGGGTCGGTGAAGTCGGCCTCACGCTGAAGAACGGCGTCATAAGGCTGAGGCCGATGAAGTATGAGGGGCGAGGCGGGTTCACCAGTCTCCGACGTGTAGAGCCCACCGATCTTCCCGAATCGGTGTCAGACGAGGAACTGGGAGCTGAAATTCGCCGGCTGGTCGAGATCAGCCGCAAGCCGTGGAAACGGTGAACCCCGCCCCGCAATAAAGCAGAGATGCCATGCTTCCGCCGGGTGCCGTCTATCGACCGGATTATGTCGGGGTAGCCGAAGAAGCCGCCCTTCTGGCGCAGCTCGATCGCGCGGACTGGATCGACGAGCTGAAGCGGCGCGTCCAGCACTACGGCTATCGCTACGACTATCGTGAGCGGCGGGTGGCAGAGGGCAGTTTTTTGGGTGCGTTGCCGGACTGGCTTCTGCCGATTGCGCGCCTGCTGGTGGCTGATGGCTTTTTCGCCGCGATGCCAGATCAGGTGATCGTCAACGAGTATCTGCCTGGGCAGGGGATCGCGCCCCATGTGGACTGCGAACCGTGTTTTGGCGACACGATCGCCTCCCTCAGTCTCGGGTCGGCCAGCCTGATGGAGTTTCGAAAGGCGGAGCAGTCCGAGCGGCTCGACCATCTGCTCGAACCGCGAAGCCTGCTTATCCTCTCCGGCGAGGCGCCATATGGCTGGAAACACGGTATTGCAGCCCGAAAAACGGACGTCGTGGACGGCGTGAAGCGTCCTCTGGCGCGGCGCATGTCGCTGACGTTTCGGACCGTCGTCATCCAGGGCGGACGTTGACACGCAGTCTTCACGTCCGCGCGCCGGGTTTGCTGGTAGTCAGGGAAAATTGGTAGCGGAGGAGGGACTTGAACCCCCGACACGCGGATTATGATTCCGCTGCTCTAACCAACTGAGCTACTCCGCCCCAGGGCCCGCTCGGGGCGCGACGCCGTCCGCCGATCGCGGTCGCAAACGACCGGGTGGGGCGGCGTGGAGCCGGCGACGCCCGACTGAATCGGGTGCCGCGCGAGGCGCTAATAAGGCGATCCGGACCCGGATTGTCAAGGCGCCGGACCGGGGGATTGTGGAGGGCCCGGAGCGACCGGCGATCCGGCCGCCACAACGGCCTTTCCGCCCGCCCCGCGGAGCCGGGCCTGCCCGGCCGTGCCCTGCACGGCGGCTCGGGCCCGGCCTGTCTCGCGGGCGCCCTCATGGGGCCGGTGCGGGCGCGCGACCGCATCGGATGGTGCTGCGTGCCCGGGCACGGTCTGCCCGCGGTCTCGTCGCCCGGGCGGGTCCGTTCCTCAGCGCTTGCGGAAGGTGAGGAGGTCGAACAGACCGGACGGGCGCGTGTCCTCGCGGGACACCAGTTCGAGCGCCTCGCAGCCCAGCACGCCGTCGATCGTCATCGAGGGGTTCCAGCCCAGCCGCGTGGCGAAGGGCGACAGGATCCTGTCGCTGAGCGTCCAGGGAAAGCGTTCCGCGCGGAAGTGGCTGCAGATCACCACGTGGCCGCCGGGCCGCACGACGCGCGCCAGTTCGTCCATCACCTTCGCGGCGTCCGGCACTGCCGTGATGGTGAACATGCAGACCGTGCCGTCGAAGGCGCCATCGGCGAAGGCGAGGTTCGTCAGGTCCATCTCGTGGACGCCGGTGACGTTCGCGAGCCGCTCCTTGGCGATCTTCTCGTTCGCCCGCACCAGCATGTCGTGGGACAGGTCCACGCCAGTGATGGTCACGTTGGGGGCGTAGTCGGGGAGCGCCAGGCCGGTGCCGACGCCGGCCTCCAGGAAATGGCCGCCGATGGAGTTCACTTTGGCGACGGCATCCTTGCGGCCGAGTGCGGTGGGGGCGGCGAGAAGCGTGTAGACCGGGGCCCAGCGCGCATAGGCGGAGCGGACCATGTCGCCGTCGATGGCGATGTCCCGGCTGGTCCCCGCTCCGGCGGCGACGGGGGTGGCGCTGCGGGCGTAGGCGGGGCTGCGGTCGGGATCGGTCATCGCGGTCGGGTCCTGAAGTGGAACGGCTTGTTGGGTAACAGGGTGGGCGCGACGAGGTTCCCCGCCGTCACGAGACGAAGGCCAGGGTGTCGCCGGCGGCCATCCGGCTGCCCGCCGTGGGGGCGCGGTCGATGACCCCGCCGCCCAGCACCCGGCAGGCGCCTTCCGGCTCGGCGTAGAACACGCAGGCCTGGCCCGGTGCGACGCCGGTCTCCGGTGACAGGAGCTCCACCACGATGCGGCCGTCCTCTTCCATCAGCTGGGCGGGGACCGGCGGCCGGGTGGAGCGGACCCGGGCATAGACCTCGACATTGTCCTCCACCGCGCGCTCCAGCGACTGGTCGCCCAGCCAGTTCACGTCGCGCAGCACGACCCGGCGCGCTTCCAGCGCGCTCTTCGGGCCGACGATGACGCGGTGGCCTTCCGCGTCCAGGCCGACGACGTAGAGCGGCTCGCCCACGGCAAGCCCGAGCCCGCGGCGCTGGCCGACCGTGTAGCGGATGATGCCCTCGTGGCGGCCCAGAACTCGGCCGTCGATGTGCACGATGTCGCCGGGTTCCACTGCGCCCGGGCGCAGCCGTTCGATCACGTCGGCATAGCGACCCGACGGCACGAAGCAGATGTCCTGGCTGTCGGCCTTGTCGGCCACCGGCAGGCCGAGCTCGCCGGCCAGCCGCCGGGTTTCCGGCTTGGTCATCCGGCCGAGCGGAAAGCGCAGATAGTCGAGCTGGTCCTGGGTGGTGGCGTAGAGGAAATAGCTCTGGTCGCGCTCGGCATCGCTCGGGCGATAGAGCGCCCGGTGAGCGCCGTTGGCGCGGCTGTCGACATAGTGGCCGGTGGCGAGCGCCGCCGCGTCCAGCGTCTTCGCCGTGTCCAGAAGGTCGGAAAACTTGACCGTCTGGTTGCACGAGATGCACGGCACCGGCGTCTCGCCGTGCAGGTAGGAATCGGCAAAGCGCTCGATGACGCTCTCGCGGAACCGGTCCTCGTAGTTGAGGACGTAGTGGGGAATGCCGAGCATCTCGGCCACGCGCCGCGCGTCCTGGATGTCCTGGCCGGCGCAGCAGGCGCCCTTCCGATGCGTGGCCGCGCCGTGGTCATAGAGCTGCAGCGTCACGCCGACCACATCGTACCCCTCGCGCGCCAGCAGCGCGGCCACGACGGACGAATCGACACCGCCCGACATCGCGACCACGATTCGCGTATCTTCGGGGCGTCCGGGCAAGTCCAGGCTGTTCGTCATCGTCACGAACCCGTCTTTGTCGTGCCCTGCCTCCACCCCTGTCGCCGCCGGATGCGGCTGCGGCCGCCGGCCGATGCCGGGGGGCCGGGGAGGGGAGGCGGGCTCCGGTTCATCTGATCGTGCCAGGCGGCGCCCGTTCGGGCCGACCTGGCGAAACCGCAATCATCCAGTGCGCTTGCCGCGGCCCGGAGACCGGATCCGGCTCCCGCTGCGACGGCGAAATGCAAAGCGTTCAACCGCACTTAAGCATCAAATCGGGCAGCACAAAGCCCCCGGGAAGAATTGCCGCCGCCGGCCAGGGTTCCGTCATACCGGATCGGGGCGCGTCCTGAAAGCGGGGCCGCGCATGCGCCCCGGATCGCCGGATCGCGCCTCCGCCATTCCTCGCCGCTCGACCCCCGCCTGCATGGTCGTCGGCAAGTATTAGTTATCGTTACCGTTTCCTTAGCAACGGCTTAGCTGATTTTTAAAGAGCTGCAGGTCATATCGACGCTCAGTTGGGTCAGGTTTGTGTGTGAGTACGAGAGTCGAATGACCGAACATGTTTCACCGCGTTACCGGTATGTCATCGGACCGGACGGGACGCCTTTGACGTTGGCTGATCTGCCGCCGCCGAACACCAAGCGCTGGGTGATCCGCCGGAAGGCGGAAGTCGTCGCCGCCGTGCGCGGCGGGCTCTTGTCGCTTGAAGAGGCGTGCGAGCGCTATACGCTGACGGTGGAGGAATTCCTGTCCTGGAATTCGCTGATCGACCGTCACGGGCTCGCCGGCCTCCGCGCGACAAAGGTGCAGGACTACCGGGTCTGATGAACCGGCGCGATCCTATCCGGCCATCGACAGGACCGTGGCGTTCGTCGCGGTTCTCAGGGCCTTGGGATCGACTGCGAAAACGGCCTGCGGCGTGCCCGCCGCAGCCCAGACCTCGTCATAAGCGAGGAGCGCTGCGTCCATGAACACGGGCAGTTGCGCGGCGTGGCCGATCGGCGGGATCCCGCCGATGGCGTACCCGGTCGTCTCCCGCACGTAGCGGGCGTCTGGCCGTTCCAGCTTTTCCCCGATCTCGCGGCCCACGGCCTTCTCGTTCACCCGGTTCTCGCCGGAGACGAGCAGCAGGTAGGCCCGTCCGCTTTCCTTGCCGCGAAACACCAGCGACTTGACGATCTGGCCGACGCCGGTGCCGCAGGAAGCCGCAGCTTCCTCCGCCGTTCGCGTCGAGGCCGGCATCTCGCGCACCGTGATGGCGAGGCCGGCCGCCTCAGCGGCGTCGGCCACGCGCCGGGCACTGTCCGGCAGCACTGTCTCGCTCATCGCTCGGCCGTCTCCGTTTCCGCCGGTTCCGTCTTGTCGACCGGCGCCGGCTCGCCGCTGGCCGGCGCGCCCTGGATGGCGCCCTTGCGATAGAGGAAACGCCGGTCGATCTCGTGGACCTCTTCCGTCGGCGAGGTCAGGCCGCGTTCGATCATTTCGCAGTCCCATCGGCGCGCGCCGCCGGAAATGCGGAAGAGGTTGAAGGCCGAGCCGTGGCGGTGCGCCGCGTTCGAGGCGGCCGGAACGCCGATCACCGGTACGTCGCCGATCCAGTTGATGGACCGCTTGTGGGTGTGGCCGTGCAGGACGAGCTCCGCGCCGGCCTCCCGGATGGCGGCGCGGAAGCGCGAGCCGCCCACCAGGCGCTTGTGCCAGGGCGTGGCGTTGCGGATCGGCGGATGGTGGATCAGCACCACCCGGAAAGCCCCTTCATGGCCGAGCGCCTGCAGGCAGTCCTTGAGCAGTTGCGCCTGGACCGGACCGAAGCTGCCGGTGGCCATGAACGGCCCGGTGGCCACCGCGCTCGAGGTGCCGACGATGCCGAGCGGGCCGCGCCGGCGCACGTAGGGAAAGGTGTCACCGGCGGTGGAGAGCGGCCGCTCGTCGTCGGTCATGTAGTCGGCCCAGGCCTTCCAGGCCCGTTTGAGGGCGCCGGGCACATAGGCGTCGTGATTGCCGGGAATCACCGACACGTCGTCGTGGTTGCCGAGGGTGGCGAGCCACTGGCGGGCCGGCGGCAATTCCGCCTTCAGCGCCAGGTTGACCAGGTCGCCGGTCACCGCGATGTGGTCCGGCTCGTGCGACAGCAGGTCGTCCATCAGCCGCAGCAGCGGTGCCTCCAGATGCGCCTTCACCCGGTTGCGCTTCCAGTTCACGTAACCAATCATGCGCTTGGAGGCGAGCTCGCGCATCTTCGGCTGGGGCAGGGGGCCGAGGTGCGGATCCGACAGGTGGCCGAGCGTGTAGGTCTTCGAGGAGCTGTCGGTCATTCCGCTGGCTTCTTCTCCCAGAGCACGGTGTTCGTCTCCCCGGTAGGAACCTGATCGATGACGAGAAGTTTCACCGGGCTGTCTCCGGTGACCCCGGTGTGCCATTCCCCGATCACCTCGACGATGAAATCGCCGGTCGCATAGTCGGTCCGGCCGCCGTCGCGAACCTCGACCGTGAGGTTGCCGTCGAGCACGTAGGCATAGCGGGCGAAGGGATGCTTGTGGAGCGGAAGCCTCTGGTGCGCCGCGATCTCGTAGGTGCTGACGATCACCTCCGGGTGGGCGGGAACCTCGATCGGGTTCCCGGACGCCGTCTCGCTGGTGCGCAGAATCGGTTTTACCGTCGTGCCAGCGGACTCCGCCAACGCCGGGACGCCGGACAGGACGATCAGCGCGAGCGCCAGGGGCAGGGCTTTCATGGGGATCTCCCGATGGATGTCATCGTCGGCGGAACACGCGCTTCAGGGCCTGCTCGCGACGGCCCCGACGCTAGCGGGCTTCGCCCGGCAAGTCGATCAGGCGCGGCGCACCCGACAGCGCCCGTGCGCGTGGAACCGCGTGTCGGTAGGGTTGTCGCATGATCGATTCGATTGACACTCCGAACCTGCGCCAGCGCCTGCATTCCTTCGCCGGCAAGCGGCTTCTGCGCGTGCGTCATCGGGTCAGGCTCGGCGTGTCGCTGGGGGTGAAGGGCATGGTTCTCACGCCCGGCAACGAGGTCTTTCTCGTGCGCCACTCCTACCTGCCGGGCTTCCATCTGCCGGGTGGTGGCGTCGACCCCGGCGAGACGGTGCACGAGGCGATGGCGCGGGAATTGCGCGAGGAGGGCAACCTGGAACTCGGGTCACCGGCCAGCCTCTTCGGCGTCTATTTCAACGAGGCTCTCGACCGACGCGATCACGTGGTCCTGTTCGTGGCCCGGGACGCCACCCAGCCGGCGCCGCCGCAGGTTCCCAATGGCGAGATCCTGGAGTGCGGCTTCTTTGCCATCGACGACCTGCCGAAGACGACAACGGCGGCGACCCGCCGGCGGCTGGACGAGGTGCTTGGCGGGGCCGTCCGCTCCGACATCTGGTAGCGGCGTCAGTCCAGGCGGATCCGCCCGTCGGTCTTCGGCGTGAACGCGGCCGCACGGCCGAGATGGGCGGCAACCACGTTCACCACCAGAACGCCGTCCTTTGCGTCGATGATGGTGTCGGCATTGCGCAGGGCGGAGTAGCCGTCTCCGCCCCGGGCGAGAAAGTCGTTGGTTGCGAGCCGGTACCGCCTGCCGGGATCGAGCGGCTCGCCGGCTATCGTGACCGCGGCGATCCGCGATCCGGCCGGCCGGGAGCGATCGGCCTCGACGATCATGCCCGAGACCTGCGGAAACCGTCCGGCGCCGGTGTCGGAAAGCGAGAAGCCGTTCTCCAGCGCGCGCACGATATCGGTTCCGGTGATCTCGACGAGCACGGTCCGGTTGGCGAACGGCAGTTCGGTCAGGAGGTTGCGCAGCGTCATCGGCGTGCCTGCCGGGTAGACCCGGTCGCCCCGGATGCTGCCGCCATTGGTGATGGCGATGTCGGCGCCGGTCGCCTCGCGCATGGCATCGGCGATGAGGTTGCCGAATGCCGCCTCCTGCATCCGTACACTGGCGCGGCGGGTGTCGAGCTCGGCGGCGATGGTGCAGATCGGATCGTCGAGGCCCTCGTCCAGCGACGCCTGGTAGGCGGACACGGAGGCGGAGAGGTTTGGGTCGGGTGCGACGGTTGCCGTCTCCACGATCCGGAAGGCGGGGTGCCAGTCGACATCGCGTCGGCCGTTGCTCTCCTCAACGGAGAAATCCACGTCCATCACCACGAGAAGCTCGCCCTGTTCGCGGGATTCCAGAAGGGCCGAGCGGCCGTCATAGGTCACGGTCAGCACGTGGTCGTCGCCCGACAAGACCACGTCGAATGCACCGGATCGGGCCAGCAGCAGGTCGCGTGAGATGTTGTCGTGCACGACGGCGACGATGAAGTCTGCCCCCTCGTTGCGCAGCAGGCGCGCCTGGTCGAACGCCGTCTGGATGCTGGGTGCGAAGCGTAGGTCGCCGGGGGAGGAGACGACCGGCGTCCGGTCGCCGGCGATGCCGAGAAAACCCACTTTCAGTCCGGCAATCTCGCGAATGATCCGGTCGTTGAAGCCCGCCAGCTTTTCGTTCTGCGCGTCGCGCAGGTTGGCCGCGAGCTTGGTGGTCTCGAGCGCTGCCATGCGCTCCAGGAAGATGTCGCGGCCGAAATCGAACTCGTGGTTGCCCGGCACGAAGATGTCGATGCCCACCTGGTTCAGGAGGTCGACCATGTGAGCGCCCCGGTCCATGCTGGACAGGATGGACGGGGACAGCGCGTCGCCGGCGTGCACCACGACGACGTCGCCGCCGCGGGCGCGCTCCTCGCGCACGACGGTGGCGATCCGATCGAGGCCGCCCTTGCCGGTGTCGCTGGTCATCTGGTCCACGTCGTTGACGACGACCAGCGTGAAGGCGCCGCTTTCGGCACCGGCGGGAAGCGGGGCAAGCGCCAGGATGCCGGCGGCCACCAGGCCGGCCAGCCCTGCAAGCGTGCGCGATAACGGACCTGCCATCCCATTCCCCGTGAAGCCGTCCGCCGCAGCGGACCGAACGGCCTCACAGTGCCACCGTCGGCGGCAGGAAGCGAGACGCAAGCGCGCTTGCGCCAGTGGGCGCGAAGGATCGTCGCGGTGGCCGACGGTGGACGCGGGCCGTCGATGCATTAGAAACTTTCTGGAACTGGCCCGCCCGGACCGGTCATCAGCACCTTGAGGCCCCATGAACGACCTGTCCCAACTCCGCCGCCCCGCGGTTGCCACCGTTCTCCCGAAAGATCATCCGCCCGTGCGCTTCGGGCGGGTCGGCGTGCTGATCGTCAATCTCGGCACGCCGGAGGGCACCGACTACTGGTCCATGCGCCGCTATCTGAAGGAGTTTCTCTCCGACCGGCGTGTCATCGAGGTTCCGCGGGCGATCTGGTGGCCGATCCTGAATCTGATCATCCTGTCGACGCGCCCCCAGAAGTCGGGCGAGGCCTACGAGACGATCTGGAACAAGGAGCGCGACGAGTCGCCGCTCAAGACCATCACCCGGTCCCAGTCGGACACCCTGTCAGGCCTGATGGAGGGCAAGGATCCGCGCCTCGTCGTCGACTGGGCCATGCGCTACGGCAAGCCGTCCATCGTGGAGCGCATGCAGGCGCTTAAGGAGCAGGGCTGCGAGAAGATCCTCGTGGTGCCGCTCTATCCCCAGTATGCCGCCTCCACGACCGCGACCGTCAACGACAAGGCCTTCGAGGCGCTGGCCGGGATGCGCTGGCAGCCGGCCCTGCGCACCGCCGCGCCCTGGCACGATGATCCGGTCTATATCGAGGCGCTCGCAGCCTCGCTGACGCGCCACCTGGAGGGCCTCGACTTCGAGCCGGAGGTGATCCTCACCTCCTATCACGGGCTGCCGGAATCCTATCTCCGCAAGGGTGACCCCTACCATTGCCACTGCCACAAGACGACGCGGCTGCTGCGCGAGCGGTTGGGGTGGCCGGAGGAGCGGCTGAGGGTCACCTTCCAGTCGCGCTTCGGCAAGGAGCCTTGGCTCCAGCCATATACCGACGTGACGGTGAAGGAGCTTGCGCAGAGTGGGGTCAAACGGCTCGCCATCATGACGCCCGGCTTCGTGTCCGACTGTCTGGAGACGCTGGAGGAGATCGCCATCCAGAACGGCGAGTTCTTCCACGAGGCCGGCGGCGAGCAGTTCGCCGCCATTCCGTGCCTCAACGACAGCCCGGAAGGCATGCGGGTGCTGCAGACCGTCATCGAGCGCGAACTGCAGGGCTGGCTCTGAAGCAATCCCAGGAAAAGTGGGAACCGGTTTTCCGTCCGGGA
>NZ_KB894573.1:0-15459 GCF_000374525.1 Amorphus coralli DSM 19760 | reverse complement strand
GCTATCGCTCACCGGCTCCGGGTGGGCGGCCTGCGGCCGGCGGACAGTCGTCCGCTGGCTTCACGAGGAGAGCAATCCCAGGAAAAGTGGGAACCCGTTTTCCGTCCGGGATTGCGGAGTGACCAAGCAATCCCAGTAAAAGTGGGGACCGGTTTTCCGTCTGGGATTTCGTGAATACCAGTGGTCAAAGCCGTTGATTGCTTCCGTTGAAAGGGTGAACGGCGCTAGGATTCGGCCATGATCGCCTCGCTGTACACCACCATCGGCCCGGCCTCCTGGCTCATCCTCGGCGTCTGCCTGATCGCCGTCGAGGTGCTGATCCCCGGCCTTTATTTCCTGTGGTTCGGACTGGCCGCGCTTGCCGTTGGCATCGCGGCCTTGCTCGTTGCGATCGGTTGGCCGCTGCAGATCGTCGCGTTTCTGGCAGTGTCGTGCGTGTCGGTGCTGATCGGCCGCCTCGCGGCTCGGCGCGGCGCGAACAGGGCCGGGAAGGGCGCCTGAAGCTCGCGCCCGGACCTCAGCTTTCAATGTCGGCGGGCCCTTCCGACGGCGGATAGGGCGGCGTCGCGATGGCCAGGTGCGCCTGACGCAGTGCTGTGGACCACTGTTCGCGCAGATTGTGGAAGTAGGGCTCGTCGGCCTCGATGCGCAGGTTCCGGTCAGCGTGCAACGTGTCGCGGCGCATGGTCAGGATGTCGATGGGAAGCCCGACGCCGAGATTGGAGCGCATGGTGGAATCCATCGAGATCAGGCCGAGCTTGAGCGCGTCGAGCAGGTCCGTGTCGTAGGTCACCGCGCGGTCCAGGATCGGCTTTCCATATTTGTGCTCGCCGATCTGCAGGTAGGGTGTGTCCTCGGTGGTCTCGATGAAGTTCCCCGCCCGATAGACCATGAACAGGCGCAGGCGGCCGTCGCCGATCTGACCGCCGAGCAGGATGGAGACATCGAAGCCGGACGCGCTCAGCTCGAGGGATGGGCCGTCCACGTCGCGCACCCGGCGCACCGCGTTGCCGACGAACTGAGCCGTCTTGAACATGGACGGCATGTCCATGATTGTCTGCACCGCTCCGGTCTCCGGATCCTCGATTCCCTCGCTGAGATAGCTCAGTACGGCCTGGGTGACGGCCAGGTTGCCTGCGGCGGCCAGCGCCACGACGCGCTCGCCCGGGTTCTCGAAGATGTGTAGCTTGCGATAGGTGGCGATGTTGTCGAGGCCGGCATTGGTGCGCGTGTCGGCGATCATCACCAGGCCGCCGCGCACCAGAATTCCGCAACAGTACGTCATGTCCCAAGCCCCAAATCCACCCGCCGGCGCAGCAGACTAGCACTGCGTCCCGATTCGCAACGGGCTGTCGTCGCGCCCCGGTGCGGTCTCGCTGTGGATGGATGCCGGACCGGACGCGCCGGCATGTTTGGCCGGGCCGGCGTCGCAATCAAGCGCCGATTGCGCTAGCTGGTGAGATCTTACTGGATGCCGCCGCCGGCCGGATTGCGCGAAGACACGGAAACCGCCACGTCCAGCGTCTCGGAGGTGCCGCCGTAGCGGGTGCCGCGGACCGGAGCGGCGCCCAGATAGTCGAGCCCAGTGGCCACGCGCACGTGCGCCTCGGTCGCGGCGATGCCGTGCGCCGGGTCGAAGCCGACCCAGCCGAGGTCCGGCACGAAGGCCTCCACCCAGGCATGACCGGCTTCCTGCTCGTTCTGTCCGTCGGATCGCAGCAGGTAGCCGCCGACATAGCGGCAGGGCACGTCGACGCTGCGCGCGGCGGTCAGGAAAACATGCGCCAGGTCCTGGCAGACGCCGTGACCTTCCTCGAAGGCGGTAGCTGCCGGTGTCGCCACGCTGGTTGCCCTGGTGTCGAAGCGGATGTGCTGGTGGACGGCGGCATTGAGCCGGTGAAGCGCATCGAGGGATGTGCCGTCGCTCGCGGCCATCGTGTCGCGCGCGAACGTGCACAGGTCGGGCGTCGGCTCGGTGAGCGGCGTGTCGCGCAGATAGATGCCCAGCGGCAGCCTGTCGATCGCGCCGTTGATGACGCCGTGCGTTTCCTCGGTCTCCACCTCGCCGGCCGCGGTCACCGTCAGCTCCTCGACCGGCCCCTCGGCGGTGAAGGTGTGAACGATGTTGCCGAACGGATCCTCGCTCTTCTGCAGGCGGGCGTCGGAGGAAACCTCGATGCGCCAGTCGCTGACGAACTGCCCCGCATGGCCACGCGGCGTCAGCCGAAGGATCTGGATCACCAGCGTTGCCGGCGTGTCGTAGCGGTAGTGGGTCTCGTGACTGATCTTGATCCGCATCGCCGCTGCCTCAGGTCAGGTACTGGTCGGCGATTGCCGCGCCGAGCCGGTTGTTTTCGGCGATGATCGACAGCAGGAACTCGTGCAGCCCCTCGGCGAAGACGGCATCGACATCGGCATTCTGCAGGCGGGCGAAGGTGGCCCGGGCGATCCGCTGGCTCGGTCCCTGCTGGCCATAATCGCGGGCGATCTCGTCCAGAAACCGGGTGAGGTTTTCGCTGCAGCCCGCCAGCGAACGCGGCATCTCCCGGCGCAGGATCAGGAGATCGGCCACCAGCCACGGCCGCAGGTTCTGGCGGTAGACCCAGTGATAGGCGGTCAGGGCGGAGACCGAGCGGAGGATCGACGACCACTGGAAATAGTCGAGGCTGCCGCCCACCGGCTCACCTTCCGGCAAGAGCACGTGGTACTTCACGTCGAGAATGCGCGCGGTGGCGTCGGCGCGTTCCAGGAAGCTGCCCAACCGGGTGAAGTAGTAGGCGTCGTTGCGTAGCATCGTGCGGTAGGCACTGCCGTCAAAGCGCAGCGAGGCCTCCTTCACGAAGCTCAGGAGTTCGTTGAGGCGCGGCCGGGTCATGCCTTCCGAACGGAACTGGCGCAGCTCCAGCCAGGCGCTGTTGATCGAATCCCACATTTCTGCGGTCAGCGCGGTGCGCACGGCGCGGGCGTTTGAGCGGGCCACCTCGATGCAGGTGCGGATGCTGGCGGGGTTGTCCGGCGAGAAGGCCAGGAAGTCGATCACCGCCTGGTGGCTCTCGTCATCGCCGTAGAGCTCGCGGAAGCGGTCGAGCCCGCCGGTGGCGGCAACGGCCGACGTCCATTCGTTCGAGCTGCCGCCATAGCCCGCGGGGAGCGAGGACAGCCGGGCGGCGGCATCCAGGATGCGGGCGGTGTTCTCGGCGCGCTCGACGTAGCGGGCCAGCCAGAAGAGATTGTCTGCGGTACGGGCAAGAAGCATGGGGCCGGATCGATCCTGTCAGCTCTGGCTCTGGCTTTGGCTCTGCGACCTGGCCTGGTCGGAGACCTGGTGCTCCATCGTCGTCACCTCGGCGGTGCTCGACGGGGTGCCGGGTGGCGAGTCTGCCGGGGTCGGATCGTCCAGCACCCAGGTGTCCTTGGTGCCGCCCCCCTGGCTGGAGTTCACCACCAGGGACCCTTCGCGCATCGCGACCCGGGTAAGGCCGCCGGGCACGATGCGAACCTGGTCGGAGCCGGAGAGAACGAAGGGCCTGAGATCGACATGGCGCGGCGCCACGCCGTTGCCGACGAAGGTCGGGCAGGTGGACAGCGCCAGCGTCGGCTGGGCGATGAAGTCCTCCGGCTTGGCCTTCAGCTTGGCGCGGAACGCCTCGATGGTCTCGCTGTCGGCGGCGGGGCCCACCAGCATGCCGTAGCCGCCGGAGCCCGACACTTCCTTCACCACCAGTTCCGGGAGGTGGTCGAGCACGTAGGCCAGCGCCTCCGGCTCCCGGCAGCGCCAGGTCGGCACGTTCTTCAGGATCGGCTCTTCGCCCAGGTAGAAGCGGACGATCTCCGGCATGTAGGTATAGATCGCCTTGTCGTCGGCGACGCCGGTCCCCACCGCGTTGGCGAGCGTCACGTTTCCGGCCCGGTAGGCGGCCATCAGGCCCGGTACGCCGAGCGCGGAATCAGGCCGGAACACCAGCGGGTCGAGGAACTCGTCGTCCAGCCGGCGATAGATCACGTCCACCCGCTTCGGCCCCTGGGTGGTGCGCATGTAGACGATGGAATCGCGCACGAACAGGTCGCGGCCCTCCACCAGCTCCACCCCCAGCCGATCGGCGAGGAAGGTGTGCTCGTAGTAGGCGCTGTTGTACTGGCCGGGGGTCAGCAGCACGACGGTCGGCTCGCCCGGCGCCGATTCAGGGGCCAGCGACTGGAGCGTCAAGAGCAGCTCGTCGGGATAGTTCTCGACCGGCGCGATGCGGTGCTCGGAGAACAGGTCCGGGAAGAGGCGCATCATTACCTCCCGGTTCTCCAGCATGTAGGAGACGCCGGACGGCGTGCGCGCATTGTCCTCCAGGACGTAGAAGGTCTCCGCATCGACCCGCACGATGTCGATGCCGGAAATCGGCACGTAGATGGAGCGCGGCACCTTCACGCCGATCATCTCGGGCCGGAAGTAGGGATTCTGGTAGATCAGGTCCGCCGGAACGATGCCCGCCTTGATGATGTTGGCGGGACCGTAGATGTCGGCGAGAAAGGCGTTGAGCGCCCGGACCCGCTGGGTCAGGCCCTGAGACAGCCGCTGCCACTCGCCCATGGTGAGAACGCGGGGCACCACGTCGAACGGGATGATGCGTTCCTCGGCCTCGGCCTGGCCGTAGACGGCAAAGGTGATGCCGATGCGGCGGAACAGGAGCTCGGCTTCCTGCGAGCGATGCCGCAGCGTCTCCATGTCGTGGTTTTCCAGCCATGCCTTGACCAGGTCGTAGGCCGGTCGGCAGTCGTGGCCGGCGATGGTCATCTCGTCGAAAGGGGTGGCCATGCAATCTCCGGACGCGCGAACACTCAGGCGATTAGATCGGACGCCGGACGGTGACGCAACCCGATGGCCGATCTTGTGGGCAATTCGCCCGGATCGGCTGGTCTGCCTGAATTTTGGGCAGCCGGTGCGGCCTCAGTCCATCAGCTTCAGTGCGCGGAAGCTGGCATGGCCCTGGCGGCCGACGATGATGTGGTCGTGGATGGTGATGCCGAGTGGCGCGGCGATGTCGATGATCTGCCGCGTCATCTGGATGTCGGCCCGCGATGGCGTCGGGTCCCCTGAGGGGTGGTTGTGGACCAGGATGATCGCGCTGGCGGACAGCTCGAGCGCCCGCTTGACGATCTCGCGGGGATAGACCGGCGTGTGGTCCACCGTGCCGGTCTGCTGCACCTCGTCGGCGATCAGCGCGTTCTTCTTGTCCAGGAACAGGATCTTGAACTGTTCGCGGTCGGCGAAGGCCATGGCGGCGCGGCAGTAGTCGATGACTTCGTTCCAGGAGGACAGCACCGGCTTCTTCGCCACCTGGCCCCGGGCGAAGCGCTGCACCGCCGCGTGCACAAGCTTCAGATCCTGCACGACGCCCGGCCCGACGCCCTCTACCTCGAGAAGCCGCGGGGCAGGGGCGGACAGCACCTCGGCGAATGAGCCGAAGCGCGTGACCAGCCGCTTGGCGATGGGCTTGGTGTCGCGCCGGGGGATGGAGCGGAACAGCAGCAGTTCTAGGAGTTCGTAGTCGGCGAGGCCGTCGGCGCCCGCCTGGACGAACCGGTTGCGCAGGCGCTGGCGGTGGCCTTCGCTGGTGAGGCCGCGACCGGCGTCGGAAAATCCCTCGGCCTTGTCCGGCATCGCGACCTCGCCGCGCCCTAGGTCCGCGCCGCCAGGTCCGGGTCGTACCCGCCGGGCGAGAGCGTGAAGATCTCGCGGCCCGTCTCGGTGACCCCGACGCTGTGCTCGTACTGGGCCGACAGCGACCGGTCGCGGGTCACGGCGGTCCATCCGTCCGACAGGATCTTCACGTGCGGCCGGCCGAGATTCACCATCGGCTCGATGGTGAAGATCATGCCGGGCTGCAGCGCGATGCCCTCGCCAGGACGGCCGTAGTGAAGGATGTTCGGCGCGTCGTGGAAGAGCTGGCCGACACCGTGGCCGCAGAAATCGCGCACCACGGAACAGCGTTCGCTTTCCACGTAGGCCTGGATCGCGGCGCCGATGTCGCCGGTGGTGGCACCGGGCTTCACGACCTCGAGACCGCGCAGCAACGCTTTGTAGGTCACCTCCATCAGGCGCTCGGCGGCCCGCTTCACCTGGCCGACGGCGTACATGCGGCTGGAATCGCCGTACCAGCCATCGACGATGTAGGTGACGTCGATGTTGACGATGTCGCCCTCGCGCAGCGGCTTGGAGCCGGGGATGCCGTGGCAGACGACGTGGTTGATGGAGGTGCAGGTCGACTTGCGGTAGCCGCGATAATAGAGCGTCGCCGGCAGCGCATCGCGCTCCATGCCGAAGGCATAGACGAACGCGTCGATCTCGTCGGTCGTCACGCCCGGTTTCACGATCTCGTTGAGCCGGTCGAGGCACTCGGCAGTGACCTGGCTTGCCTTGCGCATGCCGGCGAAGCCGTCGGCATCGTAGAGGCGGATCTGGCCGGTGTTCTTCAGCGGTGCCTGGGCGGCATCCACATATTCGATCATTCGGGGCTCCGTGGCGATCGGGCGCTCGAGGGTTTGGTCTGCTTGCTGCTTACATAGCAGGTCGAGGCACCAATTTCAGCGTCTGCAATTCCTGCGCGATTTCGTCCGGTTTTGCGCGCCTGGATTGGGTGTGTTCGGACTCAGGCGAACGGGATGCGGTCGGCGAGCCGGATCTCGTCTTCGCTGAGCGTGCAGCGATAGATCAGCGCCTCGACGCCTTCCCTTCGGGCTCTGTCGAAGGCGGCGCCGTAGGCCGGATCGATGTCGGCGGCGAAGGCAAACCGGTCGCAGTCGCTTCGCTGCACGACATAGAGCATCACCGCCCGGTGTCCTGCCGCCACCATGGTTGCCAGGTCGTCGAGATGCCGCGCCCCGCGCGCCGTGACGCTGTCGGGAAACTCCGCCAGCCCGGCCGTCCGCATCAGGTGGACGTTCTTGACCTCCACGTAGCAGGGCGCGCGTTCCCCGCCTTCCAGCAGGAAGTCGACGCGGCTCTTCGCGCCATAGCGCACCTCTCGCCGGAGCGTGGCGTAGCCGGCCAGTTCCGGGATCGCGCCTTCGGCCAGCGCTTCGGCGACGATGCGGTTGGGATGGATGGTGTTGATGCCCACCAGGCCGCCATCGGCGCGCACCAGTTCCAGCGTGTGCGGCAGCTTGCGCTTGGCGCTGTCGGAAACCGACAGCCACACATCGCTGCCTTCCGCGTCGAGGCCGGTCATCGCGCCCGGATTGGGACAATGGACCGTCAACACCGAGCCGTCCGCCAGCGCGACGTCGGCGAGGAAACGCTTGTAGCGGCGGATCAGCGTTGCCGGGACGAGGGGAGCGGGAAGTTTCATGGGCGCGGCAGAAACCAGGCTGAAAGGGGGGCGCTTCGGAGCGGAGCCTCCCCTATAGCGGAGCCGGGCGCCGGGGCGCACCCCTCGCTCGCTGCGCCTCATCGCTTTCGACAGATCGTTCGATCGCCGAGGCGTGGGGGCGAACCTTCGGGCGGCGGGGGGCGGCGTGGCGCACGCAAGTCTTTGCCGGCCGGCAACTATTTTCATGCGCCGACTTTGTATCTGCCGAAAAGACGGGCACTGCGGCGGCGATGAGGCGAAGCATCGGATGACGAAAAGAGCACGCAGCGAAAGATGAGGCCGCCGGACTGCAGACAAAAAAAGAGCAAGGCTTTCGCCTTGCTGCTTTAGTTCCGCGTCCGTCCCTCCGAGCGCTTCAGCCGACTAGTGTCGACCGTGCGCGGCAGCAGCGTGGTACTGCGCCAGAGGGTCTTCCTCCCAAGACTCAGACCGCGAAGCCTTCGGCATCGATGCTTTCGCCGATGCCATGCGTTATTCCGTCACCATAACAACTGGAATTCGGGCTGTCATCATTTTGTGCAATAGCCGCCCAACTTTTTTGCGTATGCATGCTTTCGCCCGGTTTGCCGGGCCGGAATGCGGCGATCCGCCACGCACCCGCGCTGCAATGTCGTCACGTCCGCGACGTGATCGCGGGGTGCCGTTCCGGCATGCGCACTGAGCCCTTGTCATTTGTCCCCGGGAGCGGTTCACTCCGCCCCTTCCTTGCCGGTCCTGCCACGAAAGACCCGTTCTCCATGCGCCTCTCTCGCTATTTTCTGCCCATTCTGAAGGAAACGCCCAAGGAGGCGGAGATCGTCTCGCACCGGCTGATGCTGCGGGCGGGCATGATTCGCCAGCAGTCGGCGGGCATCTACTCCTGGCTGCCGTTCGGCTACGCGGTGCTGCGCAAGATCGAGCAGATCGTGCGCGAGGAGCAGAACCGCGCCGGCGCCCAGGAAGTCCTGATGCCGACGATCCAGTCGGCCGACCTCTGGATGGAATCGGGACGTTACGACGATTACGGGCAGGAGATGCTGCGCATCCAGGATCGCCACGAGCGGCAGATGCTGTTCGGGCCGACCAACGAGGAGATGATCACCGACATTTTCCGTTCCTACGTGCGCAGCTACCGTGAGCTGCCGCTGAACCTCTACCACATCCAGTGGAAGTTCCGGGACGAGGTGCGGCCCCGCTTCGGCGTCATGCGCGGGCGCGAGTTCCTGATGAAGGATGCCTACTCGTTCGACATCGATCAGGAGAGCGCGCGCAAGGCCTACAACCGCATGTTCGTGGCCTATCTGCGCACCTTCCGGCGCATGGGCCTGACGGCCATCCCGATGCGCGCCGAGACCGGCCCGATCGGCGGAGATCTCTCCCACGAGTTCATCATTCTCGCGTCCACGGGCGAGAGCGCGGTCTACTGCGACAAGGACCTGCTCGACCTGCCGATCCCACCGGCGGACACGGATTTCGACGCCGACCTGAGCCCCGTGGTCGATGCGTGGACGGGCAAGTATGCCGCCACCGACGACATGCACGACGAGGCCGCCTTCGACGCGATCCCGGAAGACCGGCGGGTCGCCGCGCGCGGCATCGAGATCGGCCACATCTTCTATTTCGGCACCAAATATTCCGACGCCATGGGCGCCAAGGTTGCCGGACCGGACGGGGTGGAGAAGCCGGTTCACATGGGCTCCTACGGCGTGGGCGTCTCCCGCCTCGTCGGTGCCATCATCGAGGCGAGCCACGACGATGCCGGCATCGTCTGGCCCGACGCGCTGAGCCCGTTCGACGTGGGCCTCATCAATCTGAAGCCCGGCGACCAGGCCACCGACGTCGCCTGCGAAGGCCTCTACGCGCGGCTGGAGGCCGCCGGGGCCAGCGTGCTGTACGACGATGTCGACCAGCGTGCCGGCGCCAAGTTCGCGGCGATGGACCTGATCGGTCTGCCGTGGCAGCTCATCGTCGGCCCGCGCGGCCTTGCCAACGACGAGGTCGAGCTGAAGCGGCGTGCCACCGGCGAGCGCGAGACCATGTCGCTGGACGCGGCGGTGAACCGGCTGGTCGAGGCTTGCTGTGGCTGACACCGCCGCGGCAGGCCATCCCGATACCAGCGGCAGCGTCGGTGCCTTCTCCGCCCTGGAGTGGGTGATCGCCGGGCGCTACCTGCGCTCGCGCAGGCGCGACACCTTCATTTCGGTGATCGCCGGCTTCTCCTTCCTCGGCATCATGCTGGGCGTCGCCACGCTGATCATCGTCATGGCGGTGATGAACGGGTTCCGCAACGAGCTCTTCACCAAGATCCTCGGCGTCAACGGCCACTTCCTGGTGCAGCCGATCGGCAGCGATCTCACCGACTACGTGCCCGTCGCTCAGCGCATCGACGGGGTCGACGGGGTGCGGCTCGCCATGCCGTTCGTGGAGGGGCAGGCGCTGGTCTCCGGGCCGGCCAATGCCACCGGTGCGCTGGTGCGCGGCATCGCCAAGCCGCAGCTCGACCGGCTCGGTCTCGTCTCCGACAACATCCTCGTTGGCGATCTCGCGGCTTACGGCGAGGGCAGGGGAGTGGTGATCGGCTCCCGGCTGGCCAGCAGCCTCGGCGTCACGGTGGGCGATTCCATCCAGCTCATTACGCCGAAGGGCACGGTCACCCCGTTCGGCGTCACCCCGCGCAGCCAGAGCTATCCGGTGGAGGCGATCTTTGAGATCGGCATGTCGGAATATGACAGCTCGATCATCTATATGCCGCTCGTGGAAGCCCAGTACTTCTTCAACATGGAAGGCCAGGTGACGGCGATCGAAGTGTTCGTCGACGACCCGGACGCCGTCGATTCCCTGCGCGATCCCATCACCGTTGCGGCGGAACGGCAGGTCTACCTGATCGACTGGCGCCAGCGGAACACGACCTTCTTCTCCGCGCTGGAGGTGGAGCGGAACGTCATGTTCCTCATCCTCACCCTGATCGTGCTCGTTGCGGCGCTGAACATCATCTCCGGCCTGACCATGCTGGTGAAGGACAAGGCCCGCGACATCGCCATCATGCGCACCATGGGCGCCACGCGCGGCACCGTGCTGCGGGTCTTCATCCTGGCGGGCCTTTCCATCGGCACCGTCGGCACCCTGGCGGGGCTCGGGCTTGGCACGCTCGTCTGCATGAACGTGGAGGAGATCCGTCAGGCGATCTCCTGGGTGACCCGCACCGAGCTGTTCTCGCCGGAGCTCTATTTCCTCAGTCAGCTCCCGGCTGACATGGACACGGGCGAAACGACGTCCGTTGTCGTCATGGCGCTGGTGCTGTCGTTCCTGGCGACGCTCTATCCCGCCTGGAAGGCGGCCGCGGTCGACCCCGTCGACGCGTTGCGCGGCGAGTGAGTGTGACGATGACCGACACCGTTCCGGCCCTGGCCCTTGAGGGCGTCGAGCGCAGCTACCGCGAGGGCGAGAGTCGGCTGGACGTCCTGCGCGGCGTCGACCTCGTGCTGAACCCGGGTGAACTGGTCGCCCTGGTGGCGCCGTCGGGGGCGGGCAAGTCGACGCTCCTGCACATTGCAGCCCTTCTGGAGCAGGCCGATACCGGCACTGTCGCCATCGCCGGGGTGGACACCACCGGGCTGGGCGACGCCGCCCGCACCGAGCTTCGCCGCTCGTCCATCGGCATGATCTACCAGTTCCATCACCTGCTGCCGGACTTCACCGCGCTGGAGAACGTGACCCTGCCGATGCGGCTTGCCGGCGTCGGCAAGCGCGAGGCCGAAGCCGCGGCGCGTGCGCTCCTCGACGAACTCGGGGTCGAGCCACGCGTCAGCCACCGTCCCGGCGAGCTCTCCGGTGGAGAGCGCCAGCGGGTTGCCATTGCCCGGGCGGTGGCCAACCGGCCCGCCGTCCTGCTCGCCGACGAGCCCACCGGCAATCTCGACCCGGCCACGGCCGAGCACGTTTTCGCCGCCTTCGTCCGGCTGGCCCGCTCGACCGGACTGGCCGCCCTCGTGGCAACCCACAACCACGACCTCGCCGCCCGCATGGACCGCCGCGTCACGCTGGTGAACGGCCATTGCGAAGAGATGTGAGTCGCGGTATCGCGCGCCTCCGGTGGATGAGAACATTTCGGAAACACAATTTTAACGGTGCCGGACAGGGACTTGTCCCGGGCGGTTGACGATGAGAACGGAAGCGGAACATAGTTGAGCCAGAACAAAGGCGGAACGGGGCGGCGCACACAAGGGCCGGCCCGCCAAGAAGGAGGCTCTCATGGTTCGCTTCGTCTACGACCTCACCACCCTCGTCGCGATCACCCTCTTCGGCGGCACCATGCTGGTCTGGCTCAACGCACTCTCGCAGTTCGGCTGAGGCCCACCCGCCGCCGGGCGAGCGCGGCACATCGTTCCCAAGCGGGGTGCGAAGGCAAACGCTCCGGGCCAATGACTGCGCGATCCCCGCGCCATCACCGATCCTATCCCCCGATCTTTGAGGCCAGGCTGTCGACGGATGCCCCCGTCGGCGGCACACTTGGAGGACGCCGGTGCCGGGTACGCCCCTGCTGCCCGGCCATCCCAGGCCACGAGGATCCATGAGCACGCCAGTCGCCGGCCCCGGCTTCATTCATCTGAGGGTTCACTCCGCCTTCTCGTTGCTGGAAGGCGCGATCCACCTGAAAGACCTGGTGAAGCTGGCGAAATCCGACGCCCAGCCGGCTCTGGCGGTCACCGATTCAGGCAACCTCTTCGGAGCGCTGGAATTCTCCGAGAAGGCGTCCGGCGATGGTGTTCAGCCGATCGTCGGCTGCCAGCTCGCGGTGGCGTTCGCGGAGGAGGACAACGGCCGCCGGCAGGCCGATTCGGCGCTGCCGACGCTGGTGCTCATCGCCGCGACCGCCGACGGCTACGCCAACCTCGTGAAGCTGGTCAGCCGCTCGCACCTGGAGCCGGTGCCAGGCACCCGGCCGCACGTGCCGGCGGATGCGCTCGCCGAGCACGGCGGCGGCCTGATCTGTCTGTCCGGCGGTGTCGAGGGGCCCGTCGGCCAGGCGATCCTGCGCGGCTCCGAGGCCCTGGCGCGGCGCCGCTTCGACTGGCTGGCGCAGACCTTCGGCGACCGCTTCTACTGCGAACTGCAGCGCCACAACCTGCCGGACGAGGCGACCTGCGAGCCGGTGTTCGTCAACTTCGCCTACGACGCCGGCGTGCCGCTGGTCGCCACCAACGAGGTCTTCTTCAAGACCCGCGACGACTTCGAGGCCCACGACGCGCTGATCTGCATCGCGGAAGGCCGCCGGCTCAACGAGGACGACCGCCGCCAGCTGACGCCCGAGCACTACTTCAAGAGCCGGGCGGAGATGACGGAGCTCTTCTCCGACCTGCCGGAGGCGCTGGCGTCCACCGTCGAGATCGCGCAGCGCTGTCATTACCGGCCGCTGAAGCACAAGCCGATCCTGCCGCGCTTTGCCACCGGCGACGGCGTCGATGCCGCGGAGGCCGAGGCGGCCGAGGCGCGCGCGCTGCGGGAAAAGGCCGAGGCCGGCCTTGCCGCGCGACTTGCCGCGCATGGCCCCGCGCCCGGCATGAGCGAGGACGACTACACGAAGCGTCTCGCCTACGAGCTCGACATCATCGAGCGGATGCGCTTCCCCGGCTACTTCCTCATCGTTGCCGACTTCATCCAGTGGGGGAAGGCCCAGGAGATCCCGGTGGGGCCGGGGCGCGGCTCCGGCGCGGGCTCGCTGGTCGCCTATTCGCTGACCATCACCGACCTCGATCCGCTGCGCTTCGGGCTGCTCTTCGAGCGCTTCCTCAATCCCGAACGCGTCTCGATGCCGGACTTCGACATCGACTTCTGCCAGGATCGGCGCGAGGAGGTCATCGCCTACGTCCAGTCCAAGTACGGCCACGACCAGGTCGGCCAGATCATCACCTTCGGATCGCTCCAGGCGCGCGCCGTGCTGCGCGATGTCGGCCGGGTGCTGGAGCTGCCCTACGGCCAGGTGGACAAGCTCTGCAAGCTGGTGCCGGCCAACCCCGCCAACCCGGTCACGCTGAAGGAGGCAGTGGACGGCGAGCCGCGCCTGCAGGAGGCGCGCGACGAGGAACCCGTCATCGCCACGCTGCTGCGGATGGCGATGAAGCTCGAAGGCCTCTACCGCCACGCCTCCACCCATGCCGCCGGCATAGTCATCGGCGACCGCCGGCTCGACGAGCTGGTCCCCATGTACCGGGACCCGCGCTCTGACATGCCCGTCACCCAGTTCAACATGAAATGGGTGGAACAGGCCGGCCTGGTGAAGTTCGACTTCCTCGGCCTGAAGACGCTGACGGTCATCGACACGGCGGTAGATCTCATCGCCCAGCGCGGCATCGAGATCGACCTGGAAGCCCTGCCGCTCGACGACGCGCCCACCTACGAGATGCTGGCGCGCGGCGAGACGGTGGGCGTGTTCCAGCTGGAAAGCGCCGGCATGCGCAAGGCGCTGATCGGCATGCGGCCCGACCGCTTCGAGGACCTGATCGCCATCGTGGCGCTCTACCGTCCTGGCCCGATGGACAACATCCCCAGCTACAACCGCCGCAAGCACGGCGAGGAGGAGCCCGACTATCTGCACCCGCTTCTGGAGCCGATCCTGAAGGAGACGTTCGGCATCATCATCTACCAGGAGCAGGTGATGCAGATCGCTCAGGTGCTGTCCGGCTACACGCTCGGCGACGCCGACCTTCTGCGCCGCGCCATGGGCAAGAAGATCAAGGCGGAGATGGACGTCCAGCGCGAGCGCTTCGTCGACGGGGCGGTGGCGCAGGGCGTCAAGAAGTCCGATGCCTCGACGATCTTCGACCTCGTCGCCAAGTTCGCCAACTACGGCTTCAACAAGTCACACGCCGCCGCCTACGCGCTGGTCGCCTACCAGACGGCCTGGCTCAAGGCGAACTACCCCGTCGAGTTCCTGGCGGCGACCATGACGCTCGACATGGGCAACACCGACAAGCTGTCCGACTTCCGCCGCGAGGCGATGCGGCTGGAAATCCCGGTGCTGCCGCCGTCGGTGAACTCCTCGGAGGCGAAGTTCTCGGTGAAGGATGGCGCCATCGTCTACGCGCTGAACGCCATCAAGGGGGCAGGGCGGCCGGTCGTCGATCACGTCGTGGCGCTGCGCACCGAGCGGCCTTTCCGCGACATCACCGACTTCGCCCACCGCATCAACCCGAAGATCGCCAACAAGCGCGGCCTGGAATGTCTCGTGGCGGCGGGGGCCTTCGACGAGTTGGAGCGCAACCGGGCGCGGCTGATGGAGGGGCTCGACCGGGTGCTGGGCATTGCCCAGCGTAACGCCGAGGGCATCGCCTCCGGCCAGAACGACTTCTTCGGCGGCGAGCCGCAGCCGGTGGAACTGCCCGACATCCTCGCCTGGGCACCGGCGGAGACGCTGCAGCGCGAGTACGCGGCCATCGGCTTCTATCTCTCCGCCCATCCGCTGGACGATTACCGCCAGGTGCTGGAGCGGATGCGGGTCCAGATGTGGTCGAGCTTCGTGGAATCGGTGAAGCGCGGCGCCACCGCCGGCCGTCTCGTCGGCACCGTCACCCAGCGCCAGGAGCGGCGCACCCGCTCCGGCAACCGCATGGGCATCGTCCGCATGTCGGATCCGACCGGCCAGTACGAGGCGGTGATCTTCTCCGATGGTCTCGCCCAGTATCGCGACCTGCTGGAGCCCGGCCAGTCGGTGATCCTGATGGTCCACGCGGAAGAACGGGAGGAGGGCGTCTCCGCCCGCATCCAGACGGTGGAACCGCTCGACGAGGCCGCGCTGCGTCTGAAGCGGTCGCTTCGGGTGTTCCTGCGCGATCCGGCTCCGCTCGACAGCCTCGCCCGGCATCTTCCGAAGAAAGGCGACGCCGACGTCTCGCTGGTGCTGCTGGTGGACGGCGGCAAGCAGGAGGTGGAGGTTCGGCTGCCCGGCCGCTATCAGGTCACGCCCCCAGTCGCGAGCGCCCTCAAGCAGCTCCCCGGCGTGGTGCAGGTGGAGTTCGCCTGACCAAGCAAAGCCAGGAAAAGTGCTCTTGCGGTTTTCCGTCCGGCTTTGCGATCAAAAAGAATCCCCCTCGCGCCGAGTTCGCTACCGCTCACCGGCTCC